>JAAEST010000045.1 GCA_024229115.1 Oligoflexia bacterium | reverse complement strand
TTTAGATTATGATTTAGGTTATTTTGACGATAAGGGAAGAAGAGTGGAGCCTATTGAGGATCCATTTGGTTTATATATTAAGAACGGAGTGTAAACGATGTCTTAAGAATAAAGTGTAAACCTTGTCTCAGGAAGGACATTCACTGGAGTAAGAGAACATGAACGATTTCATGTTCGGTTTACGACAGCAGCACGCACTTTCGGTTCACGAGAACAGCATGCAATTTTGGTCCTGTAACTGATTCATTAAAAATAGCTGAACATTTTGAAATGACTCATGCTCATTTATTGAGAGCTATCGATAAATGTAAAAATGAACTATCTACAGAACCCAAATTTGGGTTATGTAAAAATCTTATTGAAAACAGCTACTTATCTGGCCCTAAAGGCAGGGAGCGAAAACAAATCAATTCAGACTAAACATAACTCTCAGTATTGATAAACTCTTCTGGAGTACCGAGCTTCTTCACTTCTGCTACACAGCTATCTACAAAGTTAGGTGAGCCTGCGATATAGACACTATAGTCTGATAAGTCTGGATAAACACTTGCTAGAATTTCTGGAATCCTTCCCTTGAGACCTTCTTGATCTTCGTCTTTCGTTAGCGTGTACTTATAGGAGAAGTTTCTAAATTTCGTATCAAGAAATTTAAAGTGTCCTAAATCAATAAGATCTTCTTTTGTTCTTGCAGAAAATAGTATTGTCGCTGGTTGTTTGAAACCACCTCTTAACATTGCCGCTGTGGCAAGAGACTGAATTGGGGCTAAGCCCGAACCAGCTGCTAAACATAATACAGGTCTTTCAATCGATGGATCTCCAATGAAAGTTCCGTAAGGTCCATTCAGTTTCAACATATCACCTACTTCAACTTTTTCATGAATCCAAGTAGATGTTTGCCCACCTTCTTTCTTTGTTACATAGAGAACAATTTCACCTTCAAGGTTCGGTGTATTTACTATTGAGTAAGGACGATTTGGAATTCCATTTGTTTCGTCACCAAGAGTAATATGTTGTCCCGGCCAAAACTTCATCACTGAACCAAGAGTTCTCATTCTTAATTTTACAATGGAAGGTGTGACTTGAAGTTTTTCCGTGAGAATGTAACGAAGATTTTCTGTTGGTGGAAAAAGTTTTGGAAGAGCGTTCTCAGTGGCATACTCGATTTCGACAACATCACTTTGAACCTTGGCCATACATGTAAGGGCCATCCCTTGAGCTCTTTCTGATTGAGGCAAGGCCATGTCGAGAACAAAGCCTTGATCAATTTCACCTGAACAAACTTTCGCCTTACACTCTCCACAAGCCCCTGCTCTACAGTTATTTGGGAGAGCGTAGCCTGCAACTTCAAGAGCAGAGAGAATTGTCTGACCGTCTTCTACTTCAATTTCTTTACCCGAAGGTTTTAAAACTATTTTTTTCATCATTAAAAAACTGGAATGATATCTTCCATATCGATATCAGTAATTTCTTCACCAGAAATACCAACCTCAGGAATTGCCGGGAATGGAATATCGTACTTATCAAGAACACCTTTTAAGTTAAGCATAGCATTCTTCCAATTTTCTTTCTTTGCTTCATAAGTTGGAATATGAAATCCTGCTTTACGAGCAACTTCTTCACCTTCTCTTTGATTAGCAATGAAGTCTTCAGGAATATCCCAAAACTCTACTGGTGGTTCAAAGAGAACAGCTGATAAGAATAAGTAACCGGCTCTAATTTGTTTTGTAATTGTCGCCTTATCATCAAGTTCAAGGTGAGGATAATCTCTTTCCATTAAGCTCATACAGATGGCCATGTGACGACCTTCATCTCTACCAATACTGGCAAACCCTTCTTTGAAAACAGGCTCAGTACAACCAGCCGCCATTTGATGAAAAATTGTAGCAGCGGCAATTTCCCCCATTAAGAATGAAGAGAAAAGAACCGCAAGACTATATTTAGGAACGGCCTTCTTGTAACCTTCCCAATATCTTCCACCATTGTAGTATAGCCATTTTGCATTTTTCTGAAGCTTCTTTCCAAGTTCAGTTTTAGGCTCATAAGTTAGAGGATCTGTGTGACCTAGAAATTTCGTAATTGCTAATCCACAAAGATGCTCATGATTTTGCTCATCTCTTGTTACTGAAAAGAAACATCTTCTCACAGCATCTTCTTCATGGAGTTCATAAGTTTTGATCATTGCAGCCGCAAATACAGGTGGAGCTGAAGCATCGAAAACTGAAAGGATTGTCCACCAATAAGCGATAGCCTCTCTTTCTTCCCAAGAATAAGAGTCGACATCGAGAGTATCCCAAGGAAGTTTTTCAGGATCCCACCACTCTCTTTGAGAAGCACTATAGATCTCTTCCATCTTCTTCGTTTTACTTACCCAGCTTAAAGGATAAACATTTGGCTGTTGTGTTTCTGGTGGAAACTCCATCGAACCCGCTAACTTATCTTTGTTTGCCATATATCAACTCCTCAATAATTTTTGAAAATTATCGTATGTTAATGTTTAGATGTACATGATCTTGATCAACAAATTAGTTCTGCGACGCCCAAGTTTGTGAATAATTATAAGAGCTTAGCATTTATCCTTTGTACAGATTGTAATAGGAGTGTGCTTTATTTCATTCACTCTCTTTCCATTCAGAATATCAACGAGGGCTTTTACTCCCATATATCCCATGGACCAAGGGTCTTGACCGACATTGAGATGACTCCAGCCTTCTCTTACTAATCGCTTTTGAGTTTCTAATGTATCAATGGAAATAATATTAAGTTTTTTTTCTTTAATCTGCTTTTCATACTTCTTAAGAGTATTTACATAGAGGTCATGATCAAACTGGGCCCAACCTCCCATAAAAGCAATGGTCAACTTCCTTTTATCTTTTAAAGTAATCTTACTCATAAAATTCATCTTAGAAATTGCACTGTCTTTATTTTCATTACAGTAAAGTGGACATCTCTGGGAAAGAACAATCTTCTTTTTACTTTTCTTTAGCCCATCTTTAAATCCACGAATTCTATGATTTAAATTATCTGAATATTCATGCCCACTTATAATGCAAACTTCATAGTCAGTATCAAACATCTTTAGATACTTATCTGCAAGGACTCTCCCGAGATCATAGTTATTCGTCCCAATATAACTTAGTCTTTTGATATCGTATTTTTTAAAATCATCACGAGCATAGTCAGCATCAATTGTTATGTAAGGGATATTTAAAGATTTCAGTTGTTTCGCAGTAAACTTAGAATTGATGATAGCAATTGCAAGTGCATCAATTTTTTTATCTTTCATTGCCTTCTGGATTTCAAGATACTGCTCACGAGAACTAGCATCATTCATTTTTACGAAGATACAATTTACTTTAAAGTCCTTAGCCGCCTTTAAGCACCCCTTTTCAATTTCTTTAAAAAAGTCTGTCTTATAGCTTTTTGTGACAAAGAGTAAGTTAAACTTACTATGTGCTGTTATACAGAAGATACTTAAAAAAATGAGCACGATTGATTTAATCATTTAGGGCATACTCCAATGCATTCTTTCCTGCAGGTACTTTAATATTTGGGAAAAATCCTTTCTTATCAATATTCTTACCATCTCTATATTTATTATATTTAGAAGCTAAGACAATACTTATTTTAGATATCGGAAGAATTAAAGTTGCGACATTCCCGAAATGGTATTTTCCGGCTGTTTGCTCACCGACAATTTTTGCACGAGGATGCTTTGAAAGTATTTCCATAGAACTTTCGCAACTTGATCCACAAAGATTGTCGACTAGAATGTACAAACTTCCTTTAAAATGATTCGGCCCATATGGATATTCAAACTCATAATGCTTATAAACCTTCTCTGCTCTCACTTTTCCAGACTTTGCCTTTTCCATTTGCTCTTGAAAAAACTTCAAGTTCTCTATTACATAATCCGGAACTTTTGTTTTTCGATACTCTGAATTTAACTTTCTAATAATTAAGTTATTTTGAAGAAGTGCAAAAGTTTCTGGAGACTGACTCACAATTGTTTCATGCCATCCTGGCTTTAACTTTCGATCTTGTAATAATTCAGCCAATTGAAAGCCGGTGGTATCATCACCGCCGCCATTACCCCGAAGATCAACAATGATCTTATCTTGTAACATCAATTTTTTGATAGCTTCACTATACCCTTTCCATACTTTGTCTTTATGGGAAGGAAAACTAGCAATTGAAATCATGCCAACATTCTTTCCATCAACTTTCTTATATTCAATTTTCCAAGGAATCCCTGTTTGATTGAAATGTGACTTCCCAAAATTTGTTCCGACATTGCCTTTTCTCTCACTCCAGTATTTTTGAGCTCCACAATACTTTCCTCTTGAACGTACTGATAAGTGACCGTCAGGAATATCCCAGAGTATTGTTCCAATACGATCACAGAAATCTTTTTCAGACAGAAAATAATTATTTTTAAGGGCCACTAATTTTTTTAATGTATCTTTCACTAACTTCTTATCTAAGTAGTAACGTGCGGCATACCCTGTTCTAAAAGCATAAATTAACAAATCGATATCTTTTTCAATATCTTCACTTGTTAAAATAGCTTTTGGTTTTGTGTAAAATAGCTCTTTTGTAAAAATTAAATCCTCTGGTTCAAACTCTGTGCAAGAAGACAGAAGAAGAATAAATAAAAGTAATAATTTATTTTTCATAGAAAAAATATCCTAGTTCCTTTTTTGCTAACAAAGAAAAAAGAACAAAAACAATATAAACAGGGACAGCAGACCATGAAAATAAGTCCCAGCCTGGTATTTCAGGCTTAAAGCTTAGTACAATTATAGGGAGAAGAATGAATGTACTACTATAATCAAGCATACGACTTTTCCACTTATTAACAATTCCAATTTCCCTTTCATCAAATTCATCGTCAGGCTTAGTTCTCCAAAGGATGAGATTACCAATTATGATCAGTTCAAAATAAATCCAGTTCGTCCATTGCCCTAATTTTCCAACAGTAGACAAAACAATAAGAGGAAGTAACTGAGACAAAATAAAACCAATCAAAACATTTCTTTTAGTTGGATATAAAAATTTTGATTTAATCATAATTACCTACTTTAGAGAAAAAATCTCTTCGACATTAAGTTCTAGTGTTCTTGATATTTTTAAAGCCAATTCCACTGAGGGAGTATATTTACTCACTTCAATGGCATGAATTGTTTGCCTAGAAACTCCGACCAAGCTTGCAAGCTCAGTTTGATTCACACCTTTTTCAAGACGTAGCTCTTTTAAGTTATTCTTCACTTCCATGGTGTAAAGTATACTTTACACTAAGTTTTGAATCAAGTAGGTTCTATTTCTTAAGTATCTGAAATAAGAGCAACAAATGTAGATGGTCCCTCTTTTTGTGTTACTGTTTTATGAACAATTATATTGAAACCATAAGATTTAAGCTCCTCTAGTTGTTTCTTATGATCTAGGATTCTTCGATGAGGAAAGTACTCTTCACCATCAAAAGTAGTTGATTCAACGTCAAAATTTTTAGCCCCTTTACTCCAAAGAACGCCATCTTTATCTAGAAAGAAAAAATCATTTTCTCTATAAGGATCCTCTCCATTTTCAGTAACCATGGTAAAGATAAAGGCTTTTCCCTCTTCGTTTAAATGTAATTTGATGGATTCAAAGAATTGCCTTCTATGTTCTTCAAAGACAATGCAATGAAGAAGACAACTATCTGTGATAAGGTCAAATTTCTCTGCTAAATCTAACTGACAAACATCGGCTACAATAAATCGATTATCTTGCTGTAATTCTTCATTAAGAACTAAGGCCATATCGATAGCAGTTTGAGAGATATCAACACCCAAACATTCAAAGCCCTCTTTATTTAAAAAGAAACTTTGATTACCAGAACCACAACCTAGATCTAGAGCTTTCCCTTTCTTAATATGAGGAAAAAACGTTTTTAATTCTCTGTTTCTATGAGTATCAAAAATATCCTCTAAATTTTCACGGTCCCAAGTTTTGTGTCCATTACTTGTTAGTGACTGCCAGAAGTTTTCATGGAGTTCGTAGTATTTCATGATTTGTCCTTCTATCTCTTTCTGCTTTTCTTTCTTTTTTTCTTGAGAAATCCTTTAATCATCGCACCGTAAAGAATAATACAAATACTATTCATAATAAGTGGCATGAACCATAGCTGAAAGAATGTATTAATTTGATTTCGATCTTTTGAAATAGAAGATACTGTCATCGTAACCTTGTCACCAAACATCTCAGTACATTTCTTTTTCTTCTTCCAACCAAAACTTCCCTTAGCAATATTACCATCGACATCCTTAGCAACAGGTGCCCAAGAACGATTTATTGTTGAACCGGATCGAGACTTTAAGACATGACAATCATAGATTTCACCCTCAACTGATTTTGCATCAACGAAAGCGTAATAAATATTACGTGAAAAGAAATAGTTACCAGCCGCTGGTCCAGCGACGATTCCAATAACAAACAGAATCCCTATGGTATAACCGATAATATTCGACATTCTATAATACTAACATCTATCATTAAGTCATGAAATCTTATTTAATCTTACTTATTTGTTCATTCATTTCTTTCAATTCTTTTTCAATGGAAAATTTTGAAACTGATAATGATGATAAGGATTTAAAAAAGAAAATCATTCAAAAGTTAATTTATAAACTTGGCGGTGGAAAACTCACTCAAGAGATGTCTGAAATTATGGCCGAAAAGCCAATGTCAGTTTATTACTTAAAAAAATCAAATGATGATGCTGAAAGATTATCAAGAAGTATCTGTCAGGTAAATGAAAGAAGAACGAATGACGAAGTTGATGCCGTTAGACACTTTCTAGGTTCAGCTATGTTAAGTGCCTTTTACGGTCAGCATTTTGCCAGAGAACTACTAACAGCTCATGAAAATAGAGGGCCACAAAGTAGAGAAAATATAATGGACCTTAGGAATAATGAGATCGGAATTCAATTTTCAACTCAATTAAGAACTATTTCAATCCCATGGAGATACGGACTCGAGGCCAAAAAGATTCTTTTTTCAAAACTATCATGGAAAGTGAAGGCACTAAAGCTCATCAACAATGGCGAACTTAATGTTATTGAGAGCAAAAAGTCCGCCTGTATGAATTCAGATCACTATCCAAATATGTGATTTACTCTTCTAGAAAATACTTTAGTACTTCTTTTCGTTTGCTATACATTTTAAGGACACCTTTTACATGTCCCCCTTTAACTTCAATCAAGTCAGGTTCACCACAGGCCTTCCAAAGTGAATACTGAGTTGATGTCGGAACAGATGTATCTTTTGTAGCAACAAGCATTTTCATCTTAGCCTTTCTCTTGCTACACGATACTTTAGGATCAAAGCTTAAATTATCTCTTAGATATTTTTCATAATCTGCCACATCAGTTAAACCAAGAGCATTCATATGATTTTTTCTAAATTCAATTAATGATTTCACAGTAGTTTCTGCATAAAGCTTTGGAAAATCGCCACCAGCTACGAATGTGTATGCTTTATCAAATCCAAGATCGTAACCAAGAAGCATTGAAGTTCTAATTCCACCTTGGCTAGCTCCAAGAACAAAAGTTTTCTTATAATTAGTTTTTGCTCTTAACTCTTCCACCATTAGCTTTGTTTGAGCAACAGGTCTAAGAAAACCTCGATCCATATACTTCACAGTATTTTCATCAAAGATAATTTCTGTTTCAAAAGCTACTGGAACGATGACGTCCATCCCTCTATTGGAAAAGTATCTTGCGACAGATCTTTCAAGAGCACTTACTCCACTGATTGTTGGAATGAGAACAACAAGCATTTCTTTTCTCTTTCTTTTGGCCTGAAAGAATAAGTAATCTAATTGAAGTTCCGTAGTACCTTCAAAAATAGTTTTCTTAACAGCATAGCGATTGTGTGAACGCCTTGATTTATCTTTTTCAAAAGTAGAGCTTTCAAAAGAGAAGTATTCGTTCACAGATTCAGGGTAGAATTCAACCGCCATCAAGTTCAATGACAACAACATAAAGATTAAAATTTTCATCCAGCATTCATACCAAAATTATGAATTTGAACCCTTATATATCTGCTCTACCTATAAAATTTACCTATAATATCCGCTATTTAGGCTAATTTATTGAAATTGTTACTTTTTTCTAGGTGAAACTGTGCTCCTCACTTAAAATATATTTATGAGTAAAATTAAGGCTTTAGTGACTGGTGGTGCTGGCTTCCTGGGTAGTCATCTGTGTGAATATCTTCTTAACAAAGATTGGGAAGTTGTCTGCATTGATAACCTTAGTAGTGGAACTTTAAATGCTCTTGAAAATGTCATTGATAACTCTTCATTTCATTTTGAAGAGATGGACATCTTTGACTTAAATCCAGAAACATCATTTCTTGATGATATTAATTATGTCTTCCATTTAGCCGGTATAGAAAGTGAACAAAGTTCTATTCTTTCCCCAACTGAGTATTTTAAGATTAATGTCCTCGGAACTGTAAAAGTTCTTGAAGCCACTAAGTCACAAAATTTAAAGAAGTTTCTTTATGCAGCATCATCAACTTGTTATGGAGTTCCAAGAGTCCCCACTCTTGAATCAGACTCATTAGTGCCTATTTCACCAAGTGCTCTTAGTAAGATTCAAGGAGAGCAAGCCGTATTTCATTGGTCGCATATCTATGGTGTAGAATCTTGTAGCCTTAGAATATTTGATGCTTACGGGCCTCGCTGCTATTCTAAGAATAGCTTTAATAACCTTTTTGGTATTTGGATGAAGCAAAAGATTCTCGACCAATCCTTCACAATGCCTGGAGATGGTGAAATAAAGAGGGACTTTGTTTACTGTGAAGATGTTTGTCAGGCCTTCTATCTTGCTGCTCTAGAAGGTAAGAATACAGAGAGCTATAATGTTGGAAGTGGTAAACCTAGAACTCTTAATGAGCTTATGAACCTTCTTAAAGGAAAGCCAAATTACCTTAATAATATCAGTAAGGCCTTTTATCATACGTGGGCCGATCTAAGTAAAATCCAATATGATACAAATTGGGCTCCTCGTTTTTCACTCGAAAAGGGCGTTGAGTTTTCATTAAGGCACCTCGATAGTTGGGAAAATGCTCCTCTATGGACAGAGGATAGAATCACAGAATTTCTCAATCGATAATTTGATAGAAATTAGAAAAAGATTTATCGACACAATCTGAGTTATTAAGAACTCCGCCAGAATTTATTCTCATAAACATATAACTCATCATAACCATACGATGGTCACGTTCAGGAGTGAGCTCAACGGGATCAGTTTTCTTAGCAGGTCCATTAATAATCAATTCAAAAGTTTCATCATTGTATTTATGAGGAACATTGAAAGCTTTTAAACAAGTCAAAATACCTTCGACTCTGTCACTTTCTTTATGCTTTAATATCTCTAACCCACTTAAAGTACTTACCCCATTAGCGTAACTACACACAAAAGCTAAAGTAGGTACAAGATCAGGACAAGAAGAACAATCCATGCTAATTGGTCTTAGAAAGTCCTCAGGTTTTTTTACATGAATTCCTTCTTCACTCATCGTAACATTTGCTCCCATATTCATGAGAATTGAAATGAAGATTGAGTCTGGCTGGTAATGATCAATTTTACGAAAGTTTGTAACCTTAACTTCGCCAAGTGTTGACGCTAAAGCAAGAGGATATCCCAATGAAGAAAAATCAATAGGTACTCGAAATGTATTCTCTTCTTTAATCTCTTTTATTAATTGCTCTGTCATTTCGTGGTACTTTTTAGATGCACTTAGTTCTTTAGGAACGACATCGATATTGTCATCTAAAGAAAGTGCCATTTGAAGTCCCGACAGAATCTGAGTAGTTTCAGAACAATCAACTTCTAATTTCCCTGTGTATTGATAAGGCCCTTTTACAAGCCAATGATCTTTTTCCTTAGAATTTTGAACTTGGCATAAATCAAAGCATCTCCAAAGTTCATCCATTGGTCGATCAATCATTTTTTCTTTTGGGATTATCTTATATTTATTTTTACCAAGAGCGAGCATTGCAATCAGAAATCGATTTGTCGTTCCACCATCTCCCGTCTCAAGCGTGATCACTTCATCTGAAGAAATTTCGCATTCAGGAAATGAGTTTTTTATAAAGAGTCGATTATCTTCTTTGATAATTTCTATTCCGATTTGTTTAAGACAAGTAATCATTGTTTCTACATCTGTCGACGTCGGAAGGTACTCTATCGTAACAGGTTCTTTTTTTAGAGAAGCTAAAATTAAAACTCGATTTCCGTAACTTTTAGAAAAGGGCACTTCTAGTTCTTTAACGAACTCAGAATGACTGACTTTATAGCTTAAATTTTCTGAGCTCATTTTTCTGACTCTCTAATTTACTCTCTATCTCTTCTAACGAGTAACTTTTAATTTCAATTTGATCTTTATTATTTGGCAAGACTAGATCTATTTTTGTATTTGAAGTTGTTTTCTTATCTTTTGAAACATGACCCATTAGTTTCTTTACAGGAAATGTTCTATTTAACCATGGTTCTTCACCAAAATCACAGTCTAGACTCTCTCTTACTTCATTTAGTTTTCCTAGTTCTTTTTCAAACCCAAAGACCTTGAAAATAAGGGCCATCCCCCAAAAAACAGCAACACCATGTGGGATATTATAAATTTTTTCAATCCCATGACCAAAGGTATGACCTAAATTGAGAAGCTTCCTTTCGCCACTTTCTTTTAAGTCTCGTTCAGTGAGAGCAAGCTTGTATTCTGCACATTTTTTAACAGTCTCAATGAGTGGCTTCTTTTTTACAATACTTGTACATGCATCTGCGTCTAAGAATGAATACTTAGCCACTTCACCATAACCACTAGCAAGCTCATCTTTTGGCAATGTTTCTAAAAATTCTTCTGAAATATAAACATTCTCTGGTGTATGGAAAGCTCCGATTAAGTTTTTATACTTTTTGGTATTTACCGCAACTTTTCCACCAATCGCTGCATCTACCTGAGAAAGAAGAGTTGTTGGGATAATGCTCCAGTTAATTCCTCTTAACATTGTTGAAGCAACGAACCCTGCAAAATCACTCGTGGCACCACCACCTATCGCAATCATATGGGCCTTACGATGAATGCCCTTTTCAATGAAGAACTCTAGGCATTGATTATAATCATTCAGGTTTTTAACTTGCTCACCACTTGGTGCCTTCCAAATAAAAATTTTCTTTTGATCATCTTTATGAGTAAGAAAAGTTAATTTACTCTTATATTTTGACCATAGGTCTTGATCAATAACCACAAGAAGTTGATCAGTTTTAATTTTCAAAACTTCCTTATCAATTACAGAAATTTTATTAAAAAATAATTTAGTCATTACTTACCTGATATGCATTCTGTCTAAGATAATGGTCAGCAAGAGTTAGCTTAACCATCGATTCAATAACTGGAATTGCTCTTGGGATAATACATGGATCATGTCTTCCCTCTTTTGCCTTTTCTCCAATGGTTGTTGTAGGCTTGATCGTAAGATTTAAGACAATTTGGCGTCCATTAGAAATTCCGCCTTCAATCCCACCAAAATTATCACGGGACTGACTGACTTCCTTTCCAGACATATTCGCCATCTCTTCTCCAAGTCCATAGCTAAAAGAAACAACAGCTCCAATAGACATTACTGCTTTTGCGAGATCTGCTTTTAATTTATCAAAAGAAGGTTCTCCAATTCCTTTCGGACAGTCTTCGACGACAACCCTGACACGACCACCAATTGAATCACCATCTTTCTTCAATTTTTCTAAGTAGTTTCCAATCTCATCATCACTCTCACTCCCTGGGAATGAGTACTTTCCAAAATCGTCATTAATATTATTAGGTACGCCTTTAAATTCATAAGGTCCTAGTTTAGAGATAAATGCACGACAATTGACTTCCTTAGGAAGAACAAGTGAAGCGAAGTAACCGCCAATCACTCTTGCAATTGTTTCCCTACCTGATGATCGACCTCCACCACGATGATCACGAATTCCATACTTAAGCATAGTCGTTTCATCAGCATGACCAGGCCTAAAGTCTTGCTTTAGTTTGTCATAGTCTTGACTGCGTTGATTGGTATTTTCAATGAAGACCGCGATGGGAGAACCAAGTGTCTTTCCATCAAAGACACCTGAGAGTATTTTTGCTCTATCTGCTTCATTTCGAGCAGTAGTTCCTTTCAATTTTCCCGGAGCTCTGCGATCTAATTCCTTTTGAAGGTCCTCTAATGAGAAATCTAGATTGCCTGGCACACCATCAACAACGACCCCGATACCAGGACCATGTGACTCTCCGAATGATGTTATTGATAGAAGTTTTCCAAATGTATTGCCACGCATATTAATTCCTCAAGTCTAAAACTTTCGTTTTAGTATTATACACTTGAAAAGATCAACATAGAACTATAAGCTTCCTCATTATGCATCAATTTTTTTCCAATTTAGTTAGAGTCCAATCAATAGACAAAGAGATCAAGCTTCTTCTTGATCAGATATCTGATGAAAACGATAGGCTAAGGTTTTTAGAGAAGACAAAGCGACAAAAAATTTCTGCCTATCAAGAGGTAAAGGCTCAACTTAATGAACTTAATAAAGAGATTGCTCTCATTGAAAAAGATATCTTTGATATTGATAAAAGACTTGAGCAAATAAAAGGTTACGAAAATCAGATTCTCGACGAACAAACTGAAAAGAAACTTGCAGACGAAAAAGAAAACCTAGAGGCCAAATCTGATGAACTTCAAGAAAAAGTTCTCTCTATTCTCGAGTCTGTTGATGAAAAGACTGAACTCGAAGAAGAGTATGAAGGATTCCTTGGAGGAATTGATAACACTATAAAAGAGATTACCGATGAAGTTCTCGACGAAAACAAAGAGACTCATGATCAGATCAAGAAGAAGGAAGAGCAAATAATCTTTCTTTTAGATGAAATTCCTAAAAATCTACTTGAAGCATTTGAAAGTGCTCAGCAAAAATATCGCTTCAACTCCCCTCTAACGTTTCTACAAAGTAATAGCTGTAGAGAATGTCATCTTTCAGTTGATGAAGTTAGTGCTAGAGAAGTTGAACTTGGAAAAGGTATTTTACATTGTCACGGGTGTGGAAGACTTATCTGCCCCTCTCATGGACTTTAACTTTTTCACTACCCATCTCTTCATATTTTCAAATGTGATGTAACAAGCTGGAATAAAGAAGAGAGTTACTAAACTTGCAAATAATAATCCCCATGCAAAACTCATGGCCATTGGTTGGAGGAATGGATCACTATCAGTATTCGTTCCAAAAGATAGAATAAATGAAACAGTAGGGTGTGCAATAGGTAAAAGACCGGCTACAGTTGTAAAAGTTGTTAAAATAATTGGACGAAAACGACTTCGACTTGCCTCAATTACAACTTCAAATAAGTCATCTCTAGTTTTAAGCTTATTGTTAATAAAGCTCACGAGAACAATTGAATCGTTAACAACAACCCCCATTAATGCCACAACCCCCATCATTGCCATAAACCCAAGAGCTGTGCCTGAAACTAAGAATGTCCAGATAACTCCGATTAGCCCAAGAGGTATTGCAGTCATAATCACAAAAGGATGAAGGAGACTATTGAACATAATCACTAAAATTAAAAAGATTGTCGAAAGAGCAATAAAGAAAGACCTAAATAATCTCATCATCGATTCTTTAGTATCCTGGTTCTCTCCACCAAATTGAAATCTCACATTTGGATAGTCTTTAACTAATTCTCTAACTTTAGGTGCAAAGGTTTTAGCAACCTTCACCGGTGTTGTTTTTGCTTTATCTATCTCAGCTGATACTGAAAAGATTCTTTTTCTATTCTTTCGACGAATAACAAAAGCTCCTGGTTGTTCTTCAAACTTAACAACTTTTGTTAATGGGATTCTATTTCCTCTATTATTTAGGATACTAAAATTTTTAAGCGACTCTAATGATTTACGAGCTTCATTTTCAATTAAGAGTTTAATCTCAATATCTTCATCAGACTCTCTAATTTCAGTAATTGAATCCCCACTTAATACTGTTCTTAATTCCAGAGCTATTTGTCTGGTAGTTAAGCCAAGTCTTCTTGCTTCAAAGTCATTAACATTGACAACAATTTGCTTCTTCCCTTCTTCAAAGTCGATTTCGGTTGAAACAATTCCTTCTTCTTTGGCCAACGCTTGTTCTACCTTAGTACTTACCAATTTTAGTTCTTCAAGCGAGTCACCTAGTAATTCAATATCAACAGGTTTCCCTTTCGGTGGTCCCCCTTGAATTTTCTTAGTCGTAACAACATAACCAGGAGCAAGAGTCTTTGCTTTTTCAGTGACGGCCGTCAGGATCTCATCTGTTGTTCTTTCTCGATCTCCCGGAGGAGTTAAATAGATAATGATAGATGAATAGTGAGTTCCTAACTTTGTTCCTTGATCTCCTTGCAGAGATCCAACAGATGACTTAATTTGATCAAGTTCTGTTTTATCAAGATCTTTAAGAATCATCTCCTCGATAGCAAGGGCTACATTATTAGTTGTTTCTAGCTTTTCACCAACCTTACCTTTTAACTGAATGAAAACTGTTCTCACGTCATCACCAGGGAATAATTCAAAATCCATTTTGGTTGCTGTAAAGATAGATCCGATAAGTAGAAAAAAGAAAGCGAGAACAGGTAGATAATATTTCTTAAGAACGACTCTTAACACTGATTCATAAATGTTAGTGGCTTTTTCATACCAGCGCTTCCCCCCCTCGGATGCCATTGCATTCTCATTTGCACTTAGTTTACAAAAGTCCGCGAGGTGAGATGGAAGAATAAAAAAGCATTCTATTAAACTGGCAAAAAGGCAAATAATAACAACCGCAGGAACCGGCCATAGGAATTTCCCCATGATCCCGCCCATGAAAAAGAGAGCACCAAAGGCAACCATTGTGGTAATAATCGTCGCAAAGATTGGTTTTATCGTTTCAAAGCTTGCTAATCGTGCCGCCTCACGAGGCTTCTTGCCATCTTCTAAATGTTGATAGAACTGTTCTGCAACAATGATTGAATCATCAACAAGCATCCCCAAAACAAGGATGAGGGCAAACATAGAAATGAGGTTCAAGCTCAGACCCATCATTTCCATAATGGCGAAGCTCACCATAAAAGCTATGGGAGCTCCTAGTGAAGTCACAATTGAAGTTCTGACATTTAAAAAGAACATGAGGCAAATGAAAACAAGAATCATTCCCACAACACCATTATCTTTTAAAATATTTAATCTTCTCTTTACGTAGTAACTTGCATCATCAACATAGCCAATATTAAGATTCTCAGTATATCTGTCCTGATTTTCTTTTTTAAACTTCTCAACATTTCTCTTAAGCTTATCTGTTGTTCTTAAGATGTCGGCTTTCTCTTTAATTTTAACATCAAGAAAAATTGAAGGTTTACTATTACTTCTTTCAATAATCCCTTCAGGGTCAGGTCCCCTTTCCACTGTTGCAATATCCCCTACTGTTATTGAGCGACCTGTTTCATTTGAGACAAGAACTAAATTACGAATCTCATCAAGATTTCGAAATTCACTGACAGTACGAACGAAGACTTCTCCAGTTTCAGGCTTAATAGATCCTGATGAAAGATTGAGATTCCTCTCGCGAAGAGCCTTTGCCACTTCACCAATCGTGACCTCATTTTCTTTCATTGCAACCGGATTTACTTGAACACGTATTTCATCTGGTAAATGACCAAGCAAATTGATATTGGCCATTTCCTTCATATTTTCTAATTCATCACGTAAGTGCTTACTGGCAGTTCTTAAATCTTTATAATTGATTCCTGTCAGAGCAATTTTTATGACTCCTCTTTGTTTATTATCAATGGAGCGGATCACTGGTACTTCTGCATCACTTGGTAAATCATTGACCGCATCGACAGAATTTTTCACATCATCAAGCACATCTTTTAGGTTACTATCAGGATCGACTTCAATATAAATAATACTTGAAGACTCAGCCGAAAGAGCATTGAGCTCTTTAATCCCAGAGATCCCTTTGATTTCTCTTTCTAATGGAATTGTAATGAGTTTTTCGACATCCTCAGAAGAACTTCCTGGATAAATTGTTGTCACGACAATGACGTCAAACTCAACCGAGGGAAAAGTTTCCTTTTGAAGAGAGTTTAATGAAAATCCACCAATCACAAAGATCATCACTGTTACAAGATTAACAATGAGGCTTTTGTCGATGAAATATTCAATAATTTTCTTCATTAGTTACCTAAAATATAATTTTCTAGATTTCCATAAAGAGAAGCTAAATCAAATAATACTTCTCTTCTATTGGCCAAGTATCTTAAATGAGAAACTTGGGTATTAATAAGAGATTCTTCCGCACGAATAACTTGATCAAGGTCTGAACGCCCTCTGTTATAGAGACGGTTATATTCTTTTAAAGTTTTCTGAGCTAAGACAAGTCTTTCTTTAGAGAACTCAATATTTTTATCTAGTTGCTTCAGATTCTTTCTTAGAATTTGCTCCATCTTATCAAGAGAGCTTTCCTTGCCAGCAAGAAGCTTCTTAGATGTTTCAAGGTTAAGCCTGGCCTTTGCTTTCTCAAGTTTCTCCGTCTCAAGACCTAAGGCCCAAGTAAGATTAAGACCAACTGTGACTTCTTTATTATCTCCACCGATTTTGCCATTGGAAATAGTTTCAGATCTTTGCATATCGTAATCGTTAGTTTTTACTGAGGCGGAAAGAGTCACAGCAGGAAGATAGTCTCTTGAACTATTTTCGTAGGCCAATTCATTAGCTTTCTTAAAAGACTCTAACTGAGCCTTACTCAAGTTATTAGATACATTTCCTTTTGGCATTTTTTCCCAAGCTTCAATCTCTAGCTTAGAAATTTCAGAAGCATTGACTGATCTTTCAAGATAACCAACTAAGTTTTCTAGCTGATTATTAAAACTCACATCCGTTGCTTCAACCTGTTCTTTTTGCTTAAGAAGATCGGTTTGAGCTTGAAGAAGATCAACTCTTTCCCTAAGACCGTCTCTTACTTTCTTTCTAATGAGAGAAAGTCTACGACTAGCTCTTTTCTGTGCTTCAACTTGTAGATCATAGAGACCTTTTTGTAGCTGTGCTTGAGTTAAAACAAGAGCAAAAGTTCTTAAGTTAGATTGAATGGTATTTTTAGAGCTACTTTCCTGTTGTCTCGCTAAGTTTTCATACTGATTAACAGTGTTGTAAAACTGCTTTCCAAAGAAGTCCTTACCTAAGTTCTGACTATAGCTAAGCGTTTGATTAAACTGATAGGTATTGCTGGTTGATTTATAGCTATACATATTATTATCTAAGCTTAAAGTTCCTCCCCATCCAAAAGACTTTGAAAGTCCAATTGAATGAAGTTCAGTCTCTAGACCTGTCACTGCAAAAGTCGTTGTAGAATTTTCTAGCTTGTTGTCGTTATTGAGATAACTATACTCAAGTCCCCAAGTTTTCTTTGCTAGGATAAGATCTTTTTCAATAAGGGAGATTTGGGCCTTTGCTTTTTCTTGGAAGACAGTTGAGTTCTTATTGAGAAATTCTTCTGATAATTTCACAATTGAAGCTTGTGAACTTTGGGAAAGAGCAAAAAGTAACGCCAACTTAGACAACATAATAGACTTCATCCAACTCATTGAGATTGCTCCACTTACAAGGGCTAGAAATTATTGGATTTATAGCACTTCGCATTTTATTTGACTAACCTTTTTGTGTGATGCAGAACTTAGACACCGAGATGAGGAAAGTATCGCTGGAAAAACTTCGGTTTTTCGGGAGGAAAGTCCGGACACTGCATGGCAACATAGCGGGTAACGCCCGTCCACCGTGAGGTGAGGACAAGTGCAGCAGAAAGTATGTACGGGGTCTTCGGATCCGCAGTAGTGAAATCAGGTAAACTCTATGTGGTGCAAATCCAAATAGGCCTGCGTCGGTCTTTGACCAAAAGGCGGCCAGTCTGAGCAGGCGGGTAGGATGCTAAAGACCATGGGTAATCATGGTCGTAGACGAATGGTACTTCAATGACAGAATCCGGCTTATCCCTCATCTCGGTCTTTTCATATTATAATGATCTTATGAAGATATTACTTTTTGCAATTCTCTTTCTTTTTAGCTGCCACCAAGAAAAGCCTAAACCAAAAGTTAAAGTTATTCCTTTTACTAAGGAAGAGATTAAAGAAATTCGGAATAAGTTTTTTCACGATACTGATCCAATTAACATATATCTTGTTTCTAATAGTAGGGACCGAATAGATAAGAGTGTTTCAAAAATTGTAACTAAAATGAAGAATGAATACGCTTTTAGTAGTAACCGAATTTTTCATTTGACTCATTCAAAAATGAGTTATGAAAATATAGATGAGATTGTTCGTCTTTTTGAGTTGCCACAAAAGTCATATATATATTTCTTCTTAAAGTTTGATAATCATGAAAAACAAATCAAAGCATTTGAGCGTTTAAAAATATTAAAACACAGACCTTTTCTTATACCTATGGCAAATAAGTCAGAGAAAGAACTCACCGAATATCTTATTCAAGCACATCTTCAGAATCGTCTAGTGCCTTTCGAATAAGATAAATAGCTGATTTTATTAATTTTTAATCTTAGGTTAGAATAAGTTATGTTCAATCTGAATAGGACTATTTTCAAAAACCTTATCCTTGGGAATTCACCTAATGAGTTCTTTGATCAAGCGTTTATGTCTAGTCTTAAAAGTGTTTTCTATAAAGTGGGAACTCAGTCACTTAAAGATAAGAACTTCCCTATTCAAATTAATCTCGAGGTCAGTCGTTCATGTAATTATGACTGTCCATTTTGTGCCAGAAAAGAAGCTCCTGAAGGAATGCATATTCCTTTTGATCTCGCTAAGAAAGTTATTCTTGAAGCTAATGATTATGGCCCAACAACTTTTGCTCTTCATATGTGGGGAGAACCATTGATGAACCCTGAGTGGCCAAAAATTGTTCGCTTCATTCATGATCAACCTGTTGCTCATGGTACTACGATGACAACAAATGGTTATCTTTTAAATAAAACAAATATAAATAAAGTTTTTGAAAGTGGACTCAGTCAACTCATCATCTCTCTTCATACTTTCGATGAAGAAGAATATAAACTCAGGGTTGGAAAAGATATTAAGCTTGAAAAAGTTCTCGAAAACTTAAGAGAGTTATCAAAACATCCTGAGGCCAAGTCACTTACAAAAATCATTCGTCTTTTTTCAACGAAGAATGAACCTGAAAATAATCCAACTCTTATCAAAGAGTTTGAAGCCCTTGGATATTATATTGAAAATGAAGTCTATGATAATAGTGCAAACTTTATTGAAGGATGGAGCGAAGTTAAAGTTAAGAGCGAAAGGTATCCTTGTTATCATCCTTTTTTAACCCTAACTGTAACAGTCCAAGGTGATGTGACGATTTGTTGTGTTGATGCCAATCATTCTCTAAAGATAGGAAATGCTTTTGAGGAGAATATTCATAACTTATGGACCGGTGAGAAATTGAAGAAAATGCAGCTCGAACATATGACGGGTAAATTTACTTCTCTTTGTGAAATTTGTAAGGGATGCGATACTTGGGCCGACAAGCCTGATATCTTCTTTGATTTTCAAAAAAAGTAATTAGATATTTTTTCTTTTTAGTGGAATTTTTAGCATCTCTTCAATATCTTCACGATCTTTCTTTCCAAACTTATTCTCAATAAAGTTTAGATACTTTTCGTCACCAAAGTAATCGTTAAAGGCCTGATCTCTAAATTTTAGAATTTCTTCTGCTTTAAGATATTTCGTATTCATCGGCTTTGTTTCAAAACCTAATTGACTATATTCATTCCAATTCTCTTCTCTCTTTATATCTTCAGAGTAAAGAGCAGAACCAGGAAGTGCCATCGTACAATAGAAGTTTACATATTCAAGTTCAAGCTCTTTAGAGAGCTTAAGGACATTCTGAAGTTTTTCTTCATCATCATCAGGAAGCCCAAAGATAAAGTTCCCAATAATATTAATATTGTTTTCCTTAAGAATATTAATAGCCCTAAAGACTTTTTCATTCGATGTTTTCTTATTAATTCCTTGTGCAATATCTTCATTCACTGTTTCAATACCAAGGCAAACCCATCTTATTCCAGCTTCAGACATTTTCTTAGCCACTTCATCACTTAAAGTATCAACTCTTGAATAAGCCCAGATATTAAGATCTAGTTTTCTTTTTATAATCTCATCACAAATACCAAGCACATGGGTTTTATTAAGAACAAACATCTCATCCATAAACTTAATATGACGAACACCATATTTAGTATTTAATTCTTCAAGCTGATCTCCAATAACTTTAGGACTCCAATAGCGATAACTATTATTATCGTTTTTCGCTAAAGCCTCTCCTTCTCTAAAAGGAGCTTGAATATTACAAAAGCTACATTGGTAAGGACAACCAAGTGTTGTTAGCATCGATACATAAGGAGATCGCTCACTCTCTCCAAAGGCATGCCAATTATGACAACGATACTCACTAATCGGAACAAGATCCCAAGCAGGACTTGGTATTTCCTCATCTAAATTTTCTAATAAAGGTGCTGGCATTGTTTTAAGAAACTTTTCATTTTCTAAAAATGCCAAACCTCTTACATCTGAAAGATTATCTTGCTGGATAAAGTCTTTTAAAGTGACAAAGCCTTCTCCAGTACAAACATATTTAACTTTTTCTTCTCTTAATGTTCTCTCAGGAAGTGCTGCTGGATGAGTACCAATAACTAAAATTTCAGTTACCATTTGTTTATGAAGTTCTGTCACCAACTTTCTTAGCGCCGGCATAGTCTGAGTTGAGGCTGAAGGATTGTGACCATAAACTGGAATACATACAAGATCTGGTGAGTAATCGATTACTCTTTTGGTCACTTCTTTTTCGTCAATGTTAAGAATATTTGAGTCGATTACTTTGGCATCGGCGCCTAAATTTCTTGTGAGGGCAGCAAAGAGCAAGGCCCACAATGGTGGCTCTTTAGCGGTAAGAGTTTTACTTAAATCTTGGTAAGAAGAAGATCTTCCTCCAGGATTAAGAAATGCGATTTTGTGTACTTTCTTTTTAGTAAGCATATTTCTCATTTATATCAAATACTTGTATACTAGCTTAACATAGATTTATTCATATTTAGGCAAACTTTGAACGAATATAAGACTATAAAACATTGTCGATCATGTCATAATCCAGACTTAGAGCTGATTAAAGATATGGGTATGCACTATGTGAGTAATTTCCCTGAGAAGGAGAATCATGAAGAGTTTCCTCACGCTCCTCTTGTTCTTGTCTTTTGTCCTCACTGTAAACTTTTGCAACTAGAGCACACAGCTCCTCAAGAACTTCTTTATCGTCAGTTCTATTGGTATCGCAGTGGTGTGACTCAAAGTATGAAAGATGCTCTAAGAGATATCACAAAAGAAATTGAAGAGCTTGGTATTTTAGAAGACAAAGACATTGTCTTAGATATTGGAAGTAATGATGGAACTCTTATACGTACTTATACCCAATCAAATATAATTAAAGTTGGTGTTGAGCCTGCCAAAAATCTTGCAAAAGAAGGAGCACAAGGTTGCGATATCTTCATCAATGATTTTTGGACAAAAGAAAATTATCAAAACTTTTGTAACTCGAAAGCTAAAATAATCACGGCTATTGGAATGTTCTATGATCTTGAAGATCCCAATAAGTTTATTTCTGATATTTCAGATTGCTTAAGTGATGATGGAGTTTTTATTGCTCAACTTATGTGTAATAAGAATATGCTTCAAACTATTGACCTTGGGAATATTAATCACGAGCACTTAGAGTATTACTCACTTGATTCCCTTAATTATCTTTTTGAAAAATATCAACTCGAAATTTTTGATATAAAAACCAACAAGGTTAATAACGAAAGTTATAGAATTTTCATTAAGAAAAAAGATGGCACATATCCAGTCAGTGAACTTGCAAAGCAAAGAGTACAAGACGCTTTTATTGAAGATCGCCAATATAATACAAAAGAAGCTTTCGAGAAGTTCTTCCAAGAAGTTGATAAAGCAAAAGAAGAATGTCTTCAATTTATAAAAAAGGCCAATGAAGAAGGTAAAAGCGTTTGGGTCTATGGGGCATCAACTAAAGGTAATACGATCCTTCAGTACTATGGACTGGATCATAAATTAATTCAAAAGGCAGCTGAAAGAAGCCCTGAGAAATATGGAAAGTATACAATTGGTACGAAAATTCCAATTGTTTCAGAAGATGAAGCAAGAAAAGCCTCTCCAGATTATTTTCTAGTTCTTCCTTACACATTTATTAATGAGATGTATGAAAGAGAAAAGGATTGGAGAGATCAAGGTGGAAAATTTCTTGTTCCTCTTCCAGAGTTTAAGGTTTTATCATGAAAGAAAAAGTATTAATTTTAGGAATTACTGGTCAAGATGGAAGTTATCTAGCTGAACATCTCTTAAATCAAAATAAAGAAGTTCACGGACTTTATAGACGTACTTCTACTGGAAACTTTAAAAACATCGAACATCTTTTAAATGACATTACTCTTCACCAAGGAGACTTAGGTGATCCAATATCTCTTTATCGAGTCATTAAAGAAGTTCAACCTACAAAAATATTCAATGAAGCTGATCAAGACCACGTTGGTTGGAGTTATAAGACACCAGGTTATTCTTGTGACATCACAGGTAAGGCCGTTGCCGATATCTTAGAAATACTTAAAGAAACTCTACCTAACTGTAAATACTTTCAGCCATTATCAAGTCATATGTTTGGTAAGACAGATGTATCTCCTCAAAACGAAGGGACTCATTTCAATCCTCAAAGCCCTTATGCGGCGGCAAAGGTCTTTGCCAAATGTCTTTGCCATTACTATCGCGATGCTCATGGACTGTTCGTCTCAACTGCCACACTTTATAATCATACTTCTGTAAAAAAAGATGAGGATTATGTTCTTAATAAAATTGTTGGTGGAGCTATCCGAATTTCAAAAGGCCAACAAAAGGACTTAACACTGGGACCTATTGATGTTGAAGTTGATTATGGTCACGCTCTAGAGTACGTAGAAACTTTTGATAAAATTTTAGAACTAGATTCACCTGAAGATTTTATTATCTCTACGGGAGAAACAATTAGTTTACGTGAAGTTTGTGATATTGCTTTTTCTCACTTTGATCTGAATTTTGAAGATCATGTAAAATACAGCAAGGAATTTGAAAGACCAGGTAAGATGGGATTACTTCGAGGTGATATTTCAAAAGCAAAGAAAATGATTGGTTTTGATCCAAAACTTAAAGGAAAGGCCCTCGTTGAAAAAATGATCCAAGATGTTTTAGCACAAAGCTAATCTCTAAAGATTTGTTAAGCTCTCAACATTGTAGAGCTTTCTTCTTCTCGACTGAAAATGTACTCGAGCAAGATAGATCCCGATAATTCCAAGACAAAAGTGTAATGTTCCAAAGCCAAGTGTGATCACTGTGAAAAGTAAGGACTCAGAAAAGAATAATATCAAACTGAGTAAACTCATTACTAGGAACAGTCCTGCAATAAAGAAAGTGATATAAAGTGGAAAGATACTGAAAGAAGTAAGACCGATAAAGAATGTCTCGATTGGGTTACCTCCCCAAAAAGGAAAATGGGTCTCCCCTGCAAAGCGAGCTTCTCTCTTATATTCTACAATCGATTGTTTATAACCAAGCCAAGCAACAAGACCTCTTAGAAATGGATCTTCTTCAGTAAATTCAGATAGTTTCTTATAAACTTTCTTATCAAGAAGAACAAAATCTCCACATTCAATATTCATTTTAACTTTGGCGGCTTTACTCCAAAAAACATATCCTAACTTTGTTAAGAGCATCTTTAGAGGATTTTCACCAAGTCTTCGTGTTCTCTTTGTTAGAACAACCTCACTTCCCTTTTGCCATTGTTCTATCAACTTAGGGAAAAGTTCTGGAGGATCTTGAAGATCAGCATCGAGATAAATAGCGGCATCACCTTGAGCATAATTAAGTCCTGCGATCACGCATTGAGTTTGTCCATAATTTCCAGACATATTGATGATCTTAATTGATTTATTTTCTGCGGCTTTTTCTTTTAGTAACTTGTATGAATCATCTGTTGAAGAATCGTTTACGAAGATAATCTCATATTGATGACCTGTGCTCTCAAGAGACTTGATAGTTCTCTCGATCAATTCAGGGAGAACCTTCTCTTCATTGTAGAATGAATAGACAACGCTAATTAGCACAAAAACCTCAAAAAGATGTTAGTAAATACCTAAAACTATTATATGATAAAGATATAGAGACTCAAAGAAGTAAAACGGGATAAGTTGTTGAAAATATTAATCATTGGCTGTGGTAAATTCGGCTCTAAGAGACTAAAAGTGGCCCAAAATTTGGGTTTAGACACCTATATCTTAGAAACAGATGCACAGAGAAAAGAAGAGCTCAAAAGGGATTTTAAGGCCCTTAAAAATGAGAATATTTTCAATAATTTTGAAGAAGTTAAACAAAGAAATTTTGATCTCGTCATAATCTCTTCTCCCAACCATTTCCATCTCGAACATATTAAAGAAGTGTGCCAACTTTTTGAGGGTAAAGTTCTCTGCGAAAAGCCAATTGTGAAATCGAGTGAAGAGCTTTCACAATTAGTCTCTTTATCTAAAGATCAAAAGAACAGAATTAATATGGGAGAAAACTTCATACACTTTCCTGTGACTCAACACCTTCTTCATGAAGTTGATTACTGCCAAGTAAATGAAATTGAAATCTCAATTGGACACAATACTCCTGAGCTTCTCAATGACTGGAGTAAAGAGAAAACGAAAAGTGGTGGTGGGACATTAATCGACAATGGAATTCATGTCATTAATTTTCTATGTCATATATTTAATTCAATTGAAGTTCTAGACACCTCATTTAATTTAGATACTCAATCTTCAGTTGAAAAAGAAGCATCTGTGATTCTGAAATCTGGAAGTACAAAGATTTCAGTTATGAGTTCATGGCAAAAGTCTGAAGGTTACTGTCATCTGAAGTATCGTTTTAATAATGGAAAACTTATAGAAGGTGAAATTACGACTGACAAAATTGTTACTAAGCAAAATGGAAAAGAAAACTCTATTGAACTTAAGCCAAAATATTCTCTAGAAGAAGAACTAAGAAACATTCTAAGTAATAATCATCAAAGTAATTTGAATACTAATATTAGAGCAATGCAACTTCTCTTTAATATCTATAACCATGTGAAGGATCAAAACGAATGAGTAAATTTTATCCCGTTAATGAACCTTTATTAGATGGCAATGAAAAGAAATATCTTAATGAGTGTATAGAAACTGGTTGGATCTCATCAGAGGGTCCCTTTGTTAAAAAGTTTGAAGAAGGAATGGCAAAATTATGCCAGCGTGAATTCGCAGTGGCGCTCTCCTCAGGAACCTCAGCTCTTGAACTTGCCTTCAAAGCTTTAGACCTAAAGGAAGATGATGAAGTCATTATTCCAGGACTTACAATTATATCTTGCTCTAACGCTGTCATTAAGGCCGGAGCTAAACCAGTTTTTTGTGATATTGATCCAGTAACATATTGTATTGATCCTAAAGATCTTGAAGCTAAGATCACAGATAAAACAAAAGCCATTCTCCCAGTTCATCTCTATGGTTTGGCCTGTGATATGGATCCTATCCTAGTAATTGCAAAGAAGCATAATCTCTATATCGTTGAAGATGCAGCTGAAGCCCATGGACTTACTTATAAAGGAAAACCATGTGGTTCATTTGGAGATATTAGTATTTTTAGTTTCTATGCGAATAAACTTGTTAGTTGTGGAGAGGGTGGTATGGCCCTTACTAATAACGAAGTACTTTTTAGTAAAATAAAGTTTTTAAAAGATCAGGCTTTTGAAACGCAAAGACGTTTTCTTCACAATGAAATTGGTCACAATATGAGAATGACAAATCTTCAAGCAGCGGTTGGCCTTGCTCAATTGGAAAGACTTGAAGAATTCATAGAAAAAAAGAAGAAGATGGCCGCGATCTATGATTCATATTTCAAAGATATTAGCCATGTCACAATTGCTCCTTCTAAGAATGAATACTGTGAAAATATCTACTGGATTTATGGTTTAGTTCTGGAAAGTGAAGAACAATGTTTACTGGCTCAGAAAAAGCTTAAAGAAGCCAAAATTGGATCAAGACCTTTCTTCTATCCACTTAATAAACAACCTGTTTATGAAAACATGAACTTGAATCTTACCAATCTTCCTATTACTGAAAAAATAGCTCTTAACGGATTCTATATTCCTGGAGGACTAAATCTTACCGAAGAAGAGATTCACTATATTGGAAAAACAGTGGCTTCAATATTAAAGGATTTATAAATGAAGAAAAGTCCTTTTATGTTCAAAGAGAATAATTTCATTGAAGAAGCTGATTACCACACAGTGAGAAAGCTTAAACAAGAATCTGAATCTACTATTGCAAGAATCAACTATCATGATGATTTAGAATCTATTTTACAAACGATGTTGATACTTATGGATTCCGACCATAAAGGTGCTATTCACCGTCATAATGATAAAGATGAAACTCTTACCGTTGTGAAGGGAAAACTAGAGATTTTGTTTTATGATGATCAAGGAAATATAGAAAATACTCACTTGCTTTCGAAAAATGAAACAATACTTCTTAAAAAAGGGTCATGGCATCAAGTAAGATGCCCAGAAGGTGAAGTTTATTTTTTAGAAATTGCGAATGGACCATTTAGACCTGATCTCACCGATATTCGCGATTAACCATTCATGATCTTCTTCATTCTTAATAACTATTCCTAGTAAATGATCTGCATACCACTGTGTCTTCTCAATTAACTCATTTGGAAAGTTCACTTCATCAAGATTTCCTCTATAGGGGGATAAAACTGTCTGTGGCCAATTATATATTTTAACTTTTTCACCATACTTCAAAATAAAGTCATTCTTATTTTTAACAAGAAGTGGAAAATAAAAACCACAATTAATACCTTTCAGATCAGAATCAATATCACTCTGTATTGTGACGTTGGAACTCTCAGCCTCAGATAAGAAATTTCTTTGTGTAAAATAGATATCAATATTATTAATAGAATGGTCTTGTTTTAAAAAATATCTATTGAACTCTTTTAAGTACTTTTCTGGCAAGACATCAATTAATACTCCCTTAAGATTTAAGATTAACTCCTTGTATATAGATATCCTCTTTACTCCACTTATTTGTTCTTTAAAAAATCCGACACCTCCCCAGTTTGATGAACTAGCATGAGGCTTATTGACTTGAAAGGATGAAAAGACAAAGTCTATCTCTTTGATAAAACCCATATATTCATCTGGTATATAATAGGCCTGTGAAATATCAAGAACTACTTTGTTACCACTTTTTATGAAGTCTTCTAGTAAATTTAAACTCGGAAGCACACCTAACACTGCCTGAACGATAACAATATCACCTGGCTTAGCTTTTGGTGTCTCGAGCCAATTAAAATACGTTACGTCATGGCCACTTTGAAGTGCGACTTGAGGTAAAGCGATACACGTAATATTAGGAATAAAGACAGTTGTCTTCTTTTGATTCGTTAAATATTCTTTCAATGCCATTCTTCCATTATGAAAGAAGCAAGTATGAAAATAGTTTCTTAAAGATCTTAAATCATTCACACGACAAGCCCATGGCTGGAGGCAGACTCTCCAAAGTTAATTTTATAAAGCTTCGTCAATTCAAGATTTCTTTCTTTTAATAGATATATCCCATCTGAGCATCCAATCACAAATCCATTAATTTTCTTATCAAAAGAAATTGCTTTAGGATTGTCCATCGTTATGGATTTAACAAATGAATAATCTTTCTTATTCCAAATGAATACTTTGTCATCCTGTGGAGCAGTTGCGAGAACCAAATTGTTTCCAAAGTCAGTACTCAAAAGCCCACCTGAACTGAATATTTGATTTGGTCCCTTTACATAAGCAAACTGACCTTTAAAATATCTTATTGCCAATATCTTATTATCATCATCTCCCTCAGCCCTTTCATTAATAATAAAAATATTATCATTATCAATTTTTACCAAATGACTATATAAAAGCTTTGTATCTTCAGGAATAAAGCTTTTCACAACTTTCTTAGTTTCTAGATTAATAATTGATATATTTGGTTTCTTTGATTTTCTCTGATTATCAAGAGCGGGATTGAGAACTAATAAATCATCCCCTACTAAAGCTAGCTCATGTGGTTGAAATCCATTCGACGAAAACTTCCTTACTAATTTATATGTATTTAAATCATATTCATGAATATAACCAGTTCCTACAATTTCATAATTTTCATTAGATAACTCAATCGCGCTCACATAAATCCTCTTACGCTTATGATCGATCACCCCATGCCCCATAAACTCTTCATTACCCTCAGACTTAATTGTGTGAATGATCTTCATCTGTTCAAGATCTACGATATCTATATTCTTTCCCCATTTTGGTATTGTTAAAAGATGCTTCGTTGATAGCTTTAATGAATCATGGGACATAGAACTTAGTTCTACTGATTCTACATCGTGACCTAGAAAGTTAATGACACTATCTCTCACTTTAAATTTATATAACTCTGATTTCCAGCCAATAAAGAACTCATGAGAAGAATTTATACAGCTACTTAGTCCCAGAGCCCCTGAACTTAAGAAAAATAAATTACTTTTAATAAAGTCTCTACGTTTCATTTTTCTGCAAACCTTACGATAAAGAACTTCTTATCATCACTTAATACAGATCTTATATCTACTTCTATTCTATCTCTTTTCGCTCTTTCAATGAAATCATTAACTTTAAATTCACCAAATTTCTTTGGCCATAGACTCCACTCATCTTTCTCAGGAAATATAAGAGTTCCTTGTTTAGTTAATCTTATTACGTCATAATAAGAATTTACTTTGTTTTGTTCCACCATACGATATAAATGTATGGGATAAAGCTCATCGTTAGAGAGATGTTCATACTTTCCAACATCAGTAACACCTAAAGTATAAACAATAGGATCGTCTTTTATTTCATTAATCACTTTTTCTGTAAGATTTTTATTATGCCAACTGACCGGGGAATTAGAAAGGAGACGAGCATGCCCATGAATAATATTAATAGCTAGTAATACTATTGTCGCTATATATAATTTCTTATTCTCTGAGAATAAGTTTTCAAGAATTTTATACCATATAATTAATATGAAAAATGTTAACCCATGAAGGTAGTTTGAATAAGATAGTTCACTTTTAATAGTTAATATCATAAGTGCTATATAACTAAGGACAAGAAGAATCCACTTACGAATAATTCTTATTTTATAGATAGAATAAATCAACATAATTGCTAAGAAATAACTTGCAGGGGAAAAATTATAAAAAAAGTTCTTACTTAAAAAGTTAGCGATATAGTTTTCATTATAGATCATTTCTACTGAAGTTTTATCCAGCGTTAAAAGCGAAAAAGTTTCAATACCTAGCGACTTCCAAGAAAGATTCTGTTGGTAGGTTGCTGCTTCACTAAAGAGAAGGCTCCAGTCGATCATGATTAAATAAGGAAATACTCCGAGGATAGCACCTATTAAAATTAGGGTTACCTTTTTTATATCTCGAAAATTTATGGGATTGAGTATCAATAAAGCTGGTATAAACCAGATAAAATTAGGTCTAACCAGCCCTCCTATACCTATTAATAGTCCATAGAGAAAATATTCTTTCCCCTTTTCAAGCTTTCCCAAATTCAGAATTATTAAAAAAATAATTGGTAATAGTAGTTCACTAATAAAGAAAGGAAATTGAAAGATTACTATGGGACAGAGAAGAAGAAGGTAAACCTCATTATTTATCTTTTGATCTTTTACTTCAATCCATCTCAACAGTAAAAAAATAAAGGAGAGAATTGTTATAAAATGCCAGAGGACAAAAGAGTTGTTTGTAATCTTCTTCAAAAGAATAAATGGCCAAAAGGAATAACCACTATGTCTAGCACTTAAGATAAGAGGTAAACCATTATATTGAACATAGGGTTCAACACTTGAATCTTTTACCAATCCTTTTTTCTTTCTCTTATTTTTCTCAGAATATTCTGAAAATAGAAGTTTCGACTCTTCTACTTCTAAAACAATATTTGGTTTATTTTTAAGAACAGCATGAAAACTATCTGATGAAATAACAGGGGAAGCCAACCAGCTTCCCCAGAATATAATTACAAATATGAGATAAAAAAATAGTTTTTTTTTACGGACTTGCTGTACAACATCTAATGTACGATCTCCAGTTGTAAACACCACTACTTACCCTAGTAAAACTTCTTCTAAGACCAGTCATCACCTTACTACCGCTACAGTTAAAGTCATTATTATATGATCCACTTGTGGCACTATCGTTTGAGTTCCCACTGTGAGCCCATAGATAATAAGAATCATATGTACAACCAGAGATTGTCAGTCCACCGGCCCATGTCGTCTTACACTCGTTTCTGTTTACACCAATACAAATCCTTCTGGCGAAGACTGTACCACCAGTCGTTCCTCCAACAAGACCTGCATAGACATTATTACAAGTATTATCATTTGAATTACAATTTGTATCATTAGAAGCAAACGAGCATGTTCCTAGTGATGCGGTCGCTTCTGAGATTACTCCCCCAGCCTTAGTTCTCAATCTTAAAGCATCACATGTATATGCCCTAATCGCATCAATCCCTGCATTACCATCAGCAAGATTTAAAATATCAGCCCTTAAATTGGCTAGATCTGTACCGTTCGCAGTAAAAGTTTTCGCAATCTCTTCGACAACGTAGTTTCTTACCCATCTAATATTTGGAACCTTATCTAGACCCAAGGTTGTAGTATCTGTATATGATGGCGTTGCTCTTAATCTAATATAACTTGTTGCAGTCGCCCCATTTACCATATCAAGATAACCTTGAGTAACATTGATATCTCCATTAAGTAAGTTTAAATCCCCATCTCCATCTGTCCCTTGAATATTAACATTTCCATTCGTGACATTTACGTCATTAGTTATGTTTGCATCGACATCAGCATAGAGGCTGCGGTCAGTACTAATATCTCTGAGAGCATCAATATAACCATCATCTAAAGGGTCATATACTCTTGTCGGTTTACCAACACTAATGTTTTCAGATCTCGTGTTTTGATCAATTTGCGCATTTCTATTCACAATTAAGTCACGATCAATATCCACATCATAGGCGACATCAACAAACCCATTTTCAACAGGTATTACAGTATCTTCAGCTCTCGCCGCTTTACCAACACCTAAGTTCATAGAAATAATTCCATGTCTGCCAACTGTAATATCTTCTTCAATTGTTAAGAAACCATTGTCATCAACGTTTCCAACATTGTAGGCAGGAACAGCAACATCACCAATGGAAACGTTACCTTGAAGGATTGTATTTCTTTGAACTTGAAGCATCCCTCGCTCACCTGAGTTTTGGACAGCTCTTCTAGCGGCGGTATTTGTCGCCGCAGTATCATAAGCACCAAAACCAATCCTCACTCTACCTTCGACATCAACGTCACCAGCACTTCTATCATTATTGACGTTGGCACCAGCAGGACCCTGTGTTGGAGCGAGAGCACCGGCCTCAGCACCTCCCCCCATTGAAGTTTGGTTGACTGAGACAACTAAACCACCATTCTCATCTCCATCATCCGCAACACCTGTCGTTAGGTCATCACCTTGCCCAAGTAATAATAGTGGACCTTTTACCAGCATTGAATACCTATTTGGATCTGGGTTAAACTGAGCAGCAATATTACCCGGAGGCACTAAACTCGTATCATTTTGAATAACAATGTTACGGCATGAACCATCAGTTGCTAGAGATCCCCCCATAGCATTACAGGCAGCAGAAGCATACTCATCTGAACTACCAAAGCATGATTCAATTACGTTAGCAGTATCAGCAACAACATCTACATCCAACCTAATAAGTGAAGTAGCAGAACCAAAAGATCCTCTTTTAGCAGCGTCTGCGTCGGAGTTAGCATGCCCCTTTTGTAATCTAACTCTAACTTCAATTGTTCCTCGTCTTCTTGTCTGCAGATTACCAGCACCATCTGTATATTGATATTGGTTGAATGCTCCGACTGCAATAGAGTTATCATCTACACCAGGGCCAGTTCTATAACCAAATATCTTAAGTTCTGTTACAACTTGAGCACCTTTAGTCCCTGAACCAAACTCCGTTCCGAGCTCCATAAAAGTAGTTGCTGCAGCAGGATTAGTTTTAATTCTTCCATTTGGAATATTGGTCCCCAATGGTTGTGGAGCAATTGTAAGTCCACCAAGGGCAGCATCACAGTTGGCTTTATTTCTAAAAATATTAGTTAATGTCGCTCTGATATTTGATTTCTCTTGATCTTGTTCTAGTTTTTTAGAACCTCTAGAAATATTTTGCATTACCTGCATAACCCCTAAGGAAACAACTCCAAGGAGGCCAGCTGCAACCATAATTTCAGCTAAAGAGAAACCGCTTTGACGGCTAAAGAGTTTTGTAAAAGTTTTCCACATTGAAGGATGCTTCTTTTTCACTTTTATTACCTAGGTTAAAAGTTCATAATTTTAAATACATATGTACCTATAATTATAAATTCATTCCTGATTTGAGTCATCAATGTGATCTATTTTCCCTCCTAAATTTCAAGAATGTTGGCACATAACATACTGTTTTTATTGGTTATTTTGTCAAATTTGAGGTTTTCTTGGCATTTATGACGGCCTATTTTTAGGCAATTATTGTTGGCAAGTTAATAGTCCTTTAGAATGGATATATGAAGGAATTTCTAAGAGATTACTGGGCCTATATAAAAGATCGTAAGAAGAAGATCTTCATCCCTTTGTTTATTATTTTCCTAGGTTTTGTTTCTCTTATCTTCTTTGGTGGGAAAGGCAGTGCTCTAGCACCATTTATTTACACCCTATTTTAGAACGATTCCTTCTTCATAGTTAAGCGACTTGAAATAAGGCGTTTCATAGATAGAGCGAATTAAAGATCGAAGAGATTTTGATTTCTTAAAGCCTAAACCGAGCTTTTTAAGTACTTCAACTTGAAGCCTCTCCTTTGCGTTTTTCTTCCTCTTACTTATCAGTGTTAAAGGAATATCTACTCCAGTGAAGTACTTTAGATATTTCTTCGAAGTACAGTAATAGAAATCATCAATCTCTAAAATCGTTTTTCCTAGCTCATCTAAACTAGAAAGATTTTTTACTATCAATTTATCATTCACATCTCGATACTTAAATAAAGCACGATAAGGCCTCTTGTAAAAATATTCATCTTTATCAGGAGCCGTTTTAAGGAATTCTAATTTATCATCAATCTCAAAACGTCTTAAATGAGTGGAATGAATCCAGCCGTCACCGCCGGCATCAGCACTATAGGTTTGTTGAACATTGCGAACAAGTCCGGCCATATTATCCATGGTGACATGACATTTCATGCACGACTCATTTTTCCTAAAAGGAAGAGTACTATTAGGCTGTACATATTGAATAACATCTTCCGTTTTTAGTACTGGCAAATCACGGCAAAGAAATTCAGAGACAAGAGCATTGGACCATCTTCTAGGCAGTAACTTTCCCCCATCCATTTTCTTTCCAAGGTCCTGTCCAAGGTTAAGAGAAATATAGGCCTCATCACCAATGATTCCTCCCCCATGACCAGTATGAATACTCTTTTTGAATTTTATTTCGGTAGCAGGATTAATTTCTTTTTGGTTATCTTTCGAATCAACGACTATTGGCAAAATATCTTCATTTTTCGCAATCATCTTGATTCCAGTTATCTTACCAGTTTGAACCCGTGAAGGATTCCAGCTTTTATATGAGCCATCCTTTTGGGATAGCCCATAAATATATTTATAATCATTAATCTTATATCTTGGCTCATTCTTAAATTTATAAATCAAAAACTCTGACTTCTGTTTGCTTTGTCGAGTTAACTCAAAACTTCTCTGCCCTGAAAATATATCTGCTAAGCTATACTGAGGATTAAAAAGTGAGTAGCTAAAATGAATACCTGTTCTCGTCGGGTCTAATAACTCAAATGTTCCCCAAGTACTCATGGCCGTAAAAAAATTCCATTCTTTAAACCAAAAAGAATGTAGTTTTTGAAAGTTCAAAAGGATTCTTGAACCTAGCTCATTCTGAACAATGATGTCAGAATCATTTATCTTAGTCGCGTTTCCAATGAGAAGCATACAGGCATCAGCACCAGAAAGATCCCCTTCTTCAATCTCTTTTAATCTATCATCTTGAGCAGACAATGGAAGATCTGTTAATTTAGAATAACATCTCTTGTAAATTTCACCCTCGCTCAATGTTTTCGAAATTTGAAATTGACTAGGTTTACTAGCGATTTCAGTTTGAGGGGATATGCTTTTGATCCAATTCTTTATTAGCAACACCTCTTTGTTCGAAAGGCTAGCTTTCGGTGGCATATTCTCTTTTCCGCCAACATTACTTCCTTTTAAATATCTATAAACGAGACTCTTCTCAGGCTTATTTGGCACAATTAAGTTTTGAGATATTAATTCCTCATCTGATTGTCCTAAATAGGAATGACAATGAAGACATTTTTCGTTGAGAACATCACGATGATTTTGAGGACTGTAACCAATCCCCATTTTTTTCATAAGCCACCCTCGTTCAGAGTTCTCTGAGCATGAATGCAGCAAAATAAATGTCAAAAAGAATATTATATTCTTTGCCATCGTTGATTTGTACATAACTTGAGAATTAGTTCACTTGTTTTGCTATTTTTAATATCAAATGATTTTATGAAATCTTTGTAATCTTCTTTATATGAAAAGTAGCTCTCCACATATTTTTTTCTATCTTGTGAGTTTACTTCTTTTATACTTTCCTCATTTTTTGAAATTGCCAGGCAAGTTTTTAGAATCCATGCTTTTCGCAAGGTACTCTTTTTACCATTCATATCTACTTTTGACTGTGATATATCGCTATAACAAGTCGCTTCTGGATATACTTCTTTTAGTTTCGACTTCTCTTCAACAACAACTTGACCATAAATATCGCAAGGACCATTAAAGATACTTATATTTTTGATTATCGTTTCATTTAGTAAAGGTTCTAGATGTTTTCCAAATTTGGCCAAGAGAAAATTCTTTACATAGAATCTATTCGCTAGTGGTTCTCCTTTAATTGTAAAAGAAGCCACAATTAGACTGATTAGAATAAAGTGCTTAAACATTTCGGCACTCTCTTGTATTTAACTTCAATTTACCCGCTTTTCTTGTGAATAAAGGATTATCATTAGGTGTTGGTGTATTCACCCCAAAGAATGATGATAATCCAGAGATAATGTTTCCATAAACAAGAAAACGGTTGTCCAAATCAGAGATCTTAGCCCCTTGTCCCCATGTTCCATTATCTTTGTAATAACTATTCTCTTTAGAATTTATTTCAACATTCCCAACCACTTGAAGCCCCTCAATTGCACCACCAAAGAAAGAACTTACATGACCATTCCATCCATGTTCACTTCCAGAGCCATCAGGTCTTGGATCTCGATCAAACTCCGATGCAAGATGAAAAATAACCTCATTCCATTTTTTGGAAGACTGAAGTTGTCTTTTCATCTCAAGTAAGCAAGAAGAAATCCCTCTGTAAAAATAAGTCGATAAGAACATATTAGTAAGGAGACCAGTATCATGAGAATCCAATTGAAACTCATGAGTTCGATCGATGCTCTTCGTATACTTTTTTAAGTTACTAACCTTAAAGAAGGTATCCTTAACTCCTTTTATAACTCTTTCAAAACTATCGCTCTCAAAGCTATCCTCATAATAGAGATGAGTAAGAGTATTTATATTTAGAGTAAGGGTAGATATTAAATCATTCTCAATTAGTATCTGGGCGATTGCAAATTCATTTCCTAAATTTTCAATCACTGATGTTTTTAAAGTAGTTCGAAAATCCTTATTCCCAATATGAACATCATTGTTTGCAAAATAAGAAATCTCTTTCTTAACATTCCCAAGGGATATTTTTTCAGTTGATAAACCTTTAATACTTCTGTCACTAAGTCCTTCAATATCTAAAGTCCTAATACTTTCATGAATATTTTTCTCATAAATTTTCTTCAGTTTTAAATATCTTTTTTTAAGCAAATCAAAATCCAATTTCAAAACATCTTTCAAATCAGAATACTCATTCTCAATATTCGCAAACAATGACTGTTGTTCTTTTATCGATACAAAAGGATTCAGTAAGTAATGAAATGGATTATCGTGATTTTGAGGGACATCGACTTGAGTAGCATTGTTTTCAGAATAAAAAGTTCCTCCTGCGACACCTGCAACTCCAGAATCAGCAACAAGATTAACAGAAGGAAAGACTTTATTTGAGTTTCCTGCAAGCAGTCCTGTTAAATTAGGCTTCCCAGGGACTGGTGAAAGAAGTCTTCTATTATTTAAACTGTGTCCATCAATTCCCATATGAACACCGCGAACAATTAAGCAATTTTCCAAGAGTTCACTTGCCTTCCTCTTCCCTGTACTCGTATATAGATCCATCTCCCAAAATTTTGGCATATAGAAATCTTGAACTTTTGTTCGTCCATAAATCATATTTGAGAAGTTAGCCTCATTCCCCTTATTCGCAAAAGTATTGACGATCATAGGATGCTTATCAATTTTAGATTCTTTAAAAGGAGCAATCGGGTTGTCGAATAGCCATCGACATGGGCCACCCGCGATATTCAAGTGAACATACTTTAAGTTTGTATGATATGATGTATTAGGAGTATAACTAAAGATCGACTTTGTTGAAAAGCAGCTGCTAAGTATTGCTAATTTAATAAGGTCTCTACGATTACACTTCATTAGTTATTATTATATAACTCATTAAAATTATGATCATTAGAAAAAGCTACTTATCTTATATTTTTCAAGGATTTAAGCACAACAGCTTCACTACTGTTCTCAAGTACCCGTTTCGTTATTTTGGCACTTTTGCTGGATATAAGCTTGGCGAATCAATTTCAGGACCGATACAGGGGACTCTTTGTCTAACTTATAATTGTAATCTACATTGTGAAATGTGTGATCTCCCACTTCGACATAAAAATTTAGAAGCTAAAAATGAATCATTTAATTTAGATCAATACTATAAAATCATTGATGATTTTGCAGCAATCGGAACATCTGGCATGGCCATTTCAGGTGGAGAGCCCATGCTTCACAAGGATCTTTATCAAATTATTAAATATATTCGTAAGAATGAAATGATGGTTCAAATGACCACTAATGGATGGTTTATAACACCTGATACTGCACAAGAGCTTTATCAATCAGGAATTAATGTTATTTCAATTTCACTAGATGGGGCAACTGCCCAAACTCATAATAAAATCCGAAAAAATGAACAGTCATTCCAAAAAGCCATTGAAGCAATTAAAATTCTCAACCAAGTAAGGACTAAGAATAATGCTAGCTTTAAGATTAATATCTCTAGTACTCTAGGTAAGAATAACTACTCTGAAGCTATAGAACTTGTTCAGTTAGCAAAGAGTCTAGGTGCTGACTATATTGGCTTTATGCCTGTTCACGAAATTGCTCCGGACTTAGATAATCATGATTATTCTTTAAATAATGAAAGTGATCTCGAATCACTATTTAAAACTGTTGATCAGCTTATCAAAATAAAAAAAGAAGATGATTTTATAGAGACGTCAGTGGCTTACCTTAAAATGTTTAAGTCATTCTATCAGAATGAAAAGCTGCCTATACCATGTTTAGCTGGATATACTACTCTAGTCGTGGATTGTTACGGCGAGGTTTTTCCTTGTTTTGCCTTTTATGAAATGAAAAAATCATGGGGAAATATTAAAGAAAAGGGTCTTAAAGCTTTTTGGGATTCTTATGATTTAAAAATTAAAAGAGAAAAAATAAAAGCCTGTAGAGAGTGTTATTGGAATTGCCAAGTGGAAACCAATTTACTCTACAGGCCATTCGTTTAATTATTTAACTGCAAACTTAGAAGATTTAGTTTCAACAATCTTAATCTTCCCTTTCTTCACATTCTTAAGCACTTGTTTTTCACCTGATGGCCAACTTACTACAAGCTTATTAACTTTTTTAGCTTTACCAAGTCCAAAGTGTAGTGCTTTTTGAGATTGAGCAGTACCATTGTTAGCAATCATGTGACGAATGATTTTATTCTTTCCAATTGTTGCTTCAACAAATGCTCCCACACCATCTTTATTTGATTTAGTACCTTCAAGTTCAACAAGAAGTGAGTTCTTATTTTTTGAGTTATTAATAAATAGTTGAACCGCTGGGTAATTAACTTCTTTAATACCCGGGTCACCATTTCTTAAAACAATATCCATCTTCCCATCTTCATTGATATCAGCTTTAGAAATTACATATCCGTCAGCAATACTATCAACACCTTCAAGATATCCAACTTCTAAGAACTTCCCTTTCCCCATATTTCTGAAAAGTCTATTTCTTTGATAACCGGCCATTGATGGTCTTTCTACAAGATTTCCACCATAGATATCACCCTTATAAGAATTAAGTACTCTCATAAAGTCTGATTCTGTTTCTCCAAAATACATCTCATCAATTAAGTACTTATGATTCTCAACAAGTGATCTAAAGAAAACACTTGAAAGATCTTGTTCTTTACTCGTCCCTGACCATAGTCCGTTAGCAACATAGATATCTAATAAACCATCATTGTCATAGTCGATGAATTCTACACCGGCCATACCTTCACCGGCCCAATCAAGACCACTTAACTTAGTCATCTCTACAAAGTTACCTGCTCCATGACCTTTATAAAGTCTCAGACCATTATTACCCATAGTAACTTTTTTCATATGCCAGTTAGCAGCACAGGATTCTTGCCATCTTTCTGCTGCAACGAAATTTACATTTGTCATAGCGAAATCAACAACACCGTCGTTGTCTAAGTCACCACCAGCGGCTCCCATAGCAAGATCGTTATTTGTCATCCCAGTGTTATCAGCAACCTCTACAAACTTTCCATTCTCTACGTTCTTATAGATTGGAGAGAGATTTCCTCTATCATCAAGAACGATAATGTCCATGTCACCATCTTGGTCATAGTCATATGAAAGAGCACTGTGAGGGAAAAGTCCCTGCCCTTCAGAACTGTTTCTATAGAGACTGTGATTTGTTGTATCAGTAAAGCTACCTTTTCCATTATTTAGGAAAAGACCTTGAACCTTCGCTCCTTGCATAATTTTTGAAGCGTCCCCAATGAATGTAAAGTCTAAACTTCCTGGAAATCCAACATAGAAGTCAAGAAGTCCATCACCATTCATATCAGAGACAGCACCAGGCATTGCATTTGAGGCAACAACTCTATTCGTTACAGGAGAAGGCATCTTAGAGAATTTACCCTTTCCATTATTCTTATAGAAAACAATGTCACTAAACTTATCAGTGTCACTCTTCTTTCCATCTGTATTTGTAGGAACAAAACGAACTAGAAGAAGATCTTGTCTACCAGTATTAAAGAAGTCTCCAAACACTGCAGTCTTAACTAGTGTTTCTTTTTCTAGCCCACTATCTTTAACAACTTTAAAGTTTCCTTTTCCGTTACCTTCAAGTAGGTGTCCAGCACCCCAAGACCCTACATAAACGTCTTGATGATTGTCGCCGTTATAATCTCCAACTGCAATGGCGTAACCACCACGTCTAATTGCTTCATTTCTTGTATAAACAGGAATCGAAGCTAATCCTGAATCAATTGTTGTTTCAGTAAATGAAGGCTTGGATGAAGTTACTGTTTCTCCACTCAAGAACTCAATCGAATTCATCTTCCAATCATTTCCTATTTTGCTTACTGCAATCTTTGCAAAACCACGATCGTTAACTCTTAAACCTTTTGAATTTTTCGCTCTTAGATCATAACGAGTCAAAAGGATTGTAGAATTCATTTTAAAATTTTCAGGGTTTCTATCTTTTTGATAAGAAAGATACTTCACTGTTCTAAACTCAACGTCATCAACCTGTGAAAATTTATTAAGATAATTATTTAAAGACTTAAGAGCTTTATCACCTTTCAAAGAGGCTGCTTGCCCTTCCCAATTATATTGCTTAATAGCTCCAAAAGAATGTGCTGCTCTTTTCCCAATAACCTTTTCAAAATCTGAAACCGCAAAACTTTTTGATACAATCTTTTTTAGAGGCTCAATATTTTTTGCCTTCATTGCACGAACGAGAGGATAAACCGTTTGCTTTCTAATCTCTACAAAATCTGACTCATCCACATGACACATTTTTTGCGGATCAATACTTCCCTTCATTTGGTCAGCTTTACCACCAAAGAACTTAAATACTTTATCAGCAGTAATCTTCTCTTTAACTTCAACTGATTTAACGATCGCATTAAGTCGCTTCTGTCCTTCCTGTTGACCATGGTCAATTGCAAGTAGACTTAAAGGTGAAAGTAACATTAACAAACTAATTGAAAATTTCATTTTAACTCTCCAAAATCATTGGTTTTTATGTCAATATATAAGTACTTAATATTTTAACATAAAGCCGTTTTTATTGAGAGTTAATTTAAAGTGATCTTAATTACCTATTCTAAATATCTAAAATAGCGTAAATTATGAAATATAATTGACTCAAAAAGTGGACACTTATAGTTTAGTAATTGAGAGGTCTCTATGCTTAAGCTTTTAACTTTTATCTTACTTACTGCTAGTCTTTCGAGTTGCCTTGTAAAGAAGCCCAAAGAAGAACTACCTGATGCTTCTGAAAATAAGCTCTCTATTGTGGCCAAGGGATTCTTCACGGTTAAAGAAACCTTATACTATTCTAATGGAAAGGATACTTATTGCATGCTCAAGGATTGGGATCAGGCCAATTTCTTTAAGACAAAAGTTGAGAATCCAGAAATACTCATCCAATTAGATGATTTCCCAGATTCTCAAAAGCTAATTCCAGTCTGTAATATGGATATTCTCTTAGATAATTAGTTGTTAGCAAACTTCCCGTTTCCAACCTTTTCTTCAATAACAATTTTACCTGCAGGTACATTTGTAAGAACTTGTCTATTTCCATTTGGCCAAGTTACTTCTAAACGATCTACTTGATTGGCTTTCCCCAAACCGAAGTGAAGAATTTTTTCACTTTGAGCAGTACCGTTATTAGCAATAAGGTGTCTAACATATTTTTCATTTCCGACTTTAGCTCTTACAAAAGAACCAACAGCGTCTCTATTTGATTTCTTACCTTTTAGCTTAACAATTAAACTATTCGATTTCTCCGGACTCTCGTTTAAGAAAACCTGAACTGGCTTAAAAGCAACTTCTTTTACACCAGGGTCACCATTTCTAAGAATTAGATCCATCTTTCCATCTTTATTAATATCAGTTTTAGACATTACATAACCGTCAGCAATACTGTCGATTCCTTCAAGGTATCCCACTTCAGTAAATTTACCATTCCCGTCATTTCTAAAGAGTCTATTTCTCTGGAATCCAGCCATGTGTGGCTTCATTACCTTATCTTGCTTCTTCTCAGGGTTATAAATGTCACCAACAAATGAGTTGAGTACTTTCATAAAATCAGAAGCAGTTCCTTCTTCAGTCATCTCAACATTGAAGTAATATTTTTCAGCTTGAAGAGCTTTAATGAACAAACTTGAAATATCTTGAGTTCTATCAGTTCCTGACCAAAGACCAGTCGCTACATAAATATCAAGATTACCATCATTATTATAATCAATGAATTCAACACCTGCGACACCTTCACCAACCCAATCAAGGCCAGCAACTTCTGTCGTTTCGATAAACTTACCTTTACCAGCTCCCTTAAAGAGCTTTAGCCCCTCACGAGCATAATCTTTAAATTCACTTCTCCAGTTCTGAGCACATGACTGTGACCATCTTTCACTCGCAACAAAGTTTACATTTGATACTGCAAAGTCGAGAACTCCATCATTATCAATATCGCCACCAGCAACGCCCATTGAAAGATCCGAGTTAGTAATCCCTGTTTTCTTTGCAGACTCAGTGAATTTCCCTGTTCCATCATTTAAATAAACCGGACTTAAGTTTCCTCTATCATCAAGAACAATTAAGTCCATATCTCCATCCATGTCTAAGTCAGCAGACATACTAGAGTGAGCAAAGAGAAACTCATTTTCTGTGTATTTAATGTTTTCTTGAGTTCTATCAATAAATTTCTTTCTCTTTCCGTCATTAATATAAAGGCCTTGAACCTGAGCACCCTGTTGAATACCAGAGTTTCCACCAACAAATGTGAAATCAAGAGGTCCAGGGAATCCAATATAGAAATCTAACTTATCATCACCATTAAAATCAGCAACTGCCGCTGGCATGGCATTCCCTGACATATTTCTGTTTTCAATTAGATTTTCAACTTTCTTAAACTCACCGTTACCCTTATTTTCATAAAAAATAACATCTGAAAAACTATATTCATCATTATTAGCATCTGTTTTTGTTAACTTTAAATGGTTCGGTACAAATCTAACAAGAACTAAATCTTGCTTACCAGTATTAAAGAAGTCCCCAAAGATAGCAGTCTTAACAAGCTTATTATTCTCTGGTCCTAGACCATTAATCTTTCTAAAGTTTCCTTCTGTATCACCTCTAAGAAGAACACCATTACCCATCGTTCCTACATAAAGATCATTATTTCCATCATTATCAAAGTCACTAACAGAAATTGCATATCCACCTCTTCTGATCGCTTCTTGTCTTAAATAAGTAGGAACCTGATCACCAATCGCTGTACTAGTAATCTCTCTAAATGTTGGCTTCGCTTTTGTTAGAGTTTCACCTTGAATAACATTTAGCTCATCAAGCTTCCAACCAGAAGCAGTCTTAACAACATCAAATGTAAATACACCTCTATCGTTACGGCGCATTTTCTTATGAGTACCTCTAAGATCAAAACGAGTGACAATTTTTGCTCTCTCCATTCTTAGGTCTTTCTTACTTCTATACTTCGATGGAGAAATGAACTTAACTGAAGCAAGTTGAAAGTCATCGATCTTATCAAACTGCGCAAGGTAGTTATTAAAAGACTCTTGGCCTTTTACAACTCCCTCAAGGTCATTTAACTTGAGCCAAGAATACTCATAAACACCCTCTCTCTTACTTCTAGCATGTGGAGAAAGTAGACCATCGATATTTACAATCTTAGAACTTCCATTTTTTACAATTTTATTAAAATCAAAGGCTTTCTTAACACGAACACCCTCTTGAAAAGGATAGATTACTTGTCTTCTAATCACTTCAAAATCTGTCTCATCTACAGCACAGAGATTATTAATATCCTTATAACTATGAAAATGCTTCGTACTCTTTCCACCAAAATATTCTGAAACACTATTTACATCTACTTCGTCTGGCTTAAGATTCTTTTGAAGAAACTTTAAAAGATTTAAACCATCTTCAGGTGTCCCTTGATGAAAAGCATTATCAGTATTCACTTTCTTTGAACAAGAAGAAAAACCAATAATTAAAAGTCCTACAAGCAATAAATTTAATTTCGTTTTCACAGAAATCTCCTAAGAATTTTAATAATTTATTATCTAAATGATATTGGCTATTTGGATTTTTTACTAGCAAGAAAGTTATGTATGACTAATATCATGGGATAAATGCCTGATATCATTTATCAAGTACCTTATTCCAATAGATAGTCATCACTAAAATTGCCAACTATTTTGGTAAGTTAAAATATAGAACAGATAAATTTGGAGAAAACTCATAAGATGCTAAAATAACATAATGAAAATTTCTCGTAGAGCTTTCAATAAACTAATTCCAACAGGATATCTTGCTCTCTCAACTAATCAGTTGAGTTACGCACTTGAAAACTCACATCAAGAAATGAACTACATTCAAATCAATATGTTCGGATCACCAAGTCGTTGGTACTTCGATTCGATATTGAAGCCTTACGATGAATCACCTTTCGTTTCAAAGAACAAAATGATCACGACATCTTTCAGCTCTGATGGAATTAACTTTAAATCAGAATATAAAACTATCAAATATAAAGGATTGAATGTGCCAAGACTTTGGAATGAAAAACTTATTTCCTCCAAAGAAAAGCTCTCTTCAATTTTTGATCAGGCCCTCATAGTAAGAGGTTGTGACATGATTTTAGATGGGCATGAAAATATCAGTAGGAAGCTTGTCACTCCATTCCAAGGAGGAGAGAGCTTAACAGGCAGACTTACTGATTTATCAAATACTCCATTGCCAACGGTACAATTTCTTCAAGAATCGTCGCCCCTAAGCTCAACACCTGGTGCTTTTTCTTCTAAGCAAAATAAAGCCGCTATTAACCTTTTTGAGAATCAAGATTATTTTGAAGCTATTTTCATAGACTCCCCTAAAATTCAAGATAAACCAAAGCAATTTATTAAACGTATTAACAAAATGTTTGGAATTACAGAATTAACCCTAAATAGGTTATCGAAACTAAATCAATTAGATATTCAAGCCTTAAAAAAGAACTATGAAAAAAAGCTGAATAGCTATAACGATCTCATAGCAAAATGTCGTCATAATTTTAAAAACTTACTCGTATTTTCTAATCCCATAAGTGGCTATAAAATTAATAAGAAAGAATATGATTCTACAGAAATAATCCTTAATGCTGTTGGTCCTTATCATTCAGATGGTAAGGTTATACTTGATAATGATTTGTTAACAGCTCTCGATACTATTGTTTTCCCAAGGCTTGCTGATCAGTTTGCCATGACAGAACTCCTTATGGAAAACAAGCTCACTAAATCTTTTGTTCTAATGTTACTGCCACCTGAAGAAATACTTTTTAAGAAGATAACCAATCTCGATAATTTACAATTTAAAAGTCAAAATAGTAAAAATGTAGTTGGCCTAAGAGACCCTTCTCTCATTTTTGAAGAAAGTATTAACTTTACTTTTGATACACATGATCATGGTCTCGCTCTTGAATATTTAATCAACAATGCATTCTTCTATACACTGGCTAATTGTATTGATCAATTTAGAGCATTTTTAAAAGACAATAATAGTTTTGATCAATCACTTATTCATATCGTAAGTGAATTTGAAAGAACACCTAAATACAACCTTGCTGGAAGTGATCATGGATTCCAAGGTCATACATCAACATTCATTGGTGGAATGTTTAAAGACTTGAGTCTCACTGGAAATATTGTTACGAACAGTCGCTCGAAACATGTTCTAAACAATGATAATGGAACCTGGGGAATGGCCTCTCCTATTAAAGGTTTAGGAAATAGGACAATTAGCTACAGAAATGTCCTCAATTCGATATGTGACATCTTAAAAGTTCCGAGGATGAGTAAAACTGATGCCAGTCTAATTTTTAAAGAAAAAAACTATTGGAAACCAATTTTTAAGGCCGAGAATATTGCTGATGGATAAAACGAAATTTGCTCTTTTCCTAATTCTATTGCAGGTTAATATAATCTCTGCTCCAATTTATAATACGCGCTTCTTTCTTTATAACAAGCTATACTCAATTTATGGGAAAGACTCTCAAGCCATTCTTCAAGAAAGCTTAAGCAAAGACGCCTATCTCTTTGGCGGACCTTGCAATCCTTATGAGCAAAAGAAGATCAATGAGTTTTCACTCTTTGAATGTAATAATGGAATACATGAATATATAGCACCATCATTTACGAAATCGAGTAATTTAAAAGTTTATAAACTTAATTCAATATGTTCTAACTTAAGCAAAACCAGTTTTATAAAAGATTTTAATGATGGCAAGAAGCTTTATTCCTATCTCTTCAAAAAGTATTACCCTTTGGAAGAACTACCTGCGTTTAATAAAATTTATGAAGAAGGCACAAGTAACTATGATATTAGTTACTCGTTATGTATGAGTGAAAGATGGCAGCGAATATAATATTAATACTACTACTCATTGTAGGCTGTAATAAAAAGTTTAGCGAAAGCAAAGTTGTTACAAGCAGTTACAACCATCAAGAAGTATTGCAGAGCAACTGTTTCTCTTGTCATAAGGATTATTCAAATTATTCTAACCAAGACTGGATAAATGTAGGACTTGTAATTCCAGGAATCCCAGAGAAAAGCCCTCTAATGAGATCTCTGAAAGGCTTTCATCATGGTGGCAAGAGAAATATGCCACCAACTCCAAACAGGTCTCTAACACCTCAAGAGATTGAGGTACTCTATACTTGGATTAGTGGTCTTGAAGCCAAGACAAATCGAAAACAAATCAAAATTACAGACTTTAGCCTAGAGAATTTTAAAAGCACTAAACCATTAAGTAAGAATGCAGTAAAACAAAGATGCTTCGAGCAAATTACCCAACTTCCTCTTCAGGCAAGTACACAACTAAAATCATGTGATGATTTATTCCTAGGATTAACGACAAAGAAAAATAAATACGCACATGAGGTTATAAGAAGTATCCATCAGCTACATACAGGTTGGTTTAATAGTTATAACTTTCATACCAATAATGAAAACTGGGGAACGTATGAAATTTTAGATGTTAATACTCCAGCTCTCTATCTTACTGATACTTTTATATACAACAAATCTATCGATAACTTATTTAAGAGACAGTATTCCCCCAAGGCAATTCGTTCGGATAAACAACAAGAATACCTAATATTTAAACCGTCAGATAATTACAAAGTAGATATTAAAAGAAGGATGCTTTCAGTTGGAAACGATAAGACAGCACCTCAAAAGTGGTTACCAAAGCCCTCTCTTATACAAACTGGTATATTAACTAATATAGGCAACTGGCTTCCAACTCAGGCCAAGATCGATAATTACTATAAAAACGACCTAGAAAGAGAGCCTATTAAAGTAAATGCTGACTTTCATCGTGGATTAGGTGGAGGAGTTCTTGGTGATAAGACATATCTAACATTAAATTTTGGTCACTCATCAGGAACAATTATGGATGGTGAAGCTAAAGTTATGAGAAGCTGGTCAAAAGCCGTATTCAAAGAGTTTCTTTGCCGCGACCTCCCTGTTGTTAATGGGCAAGACTCTGTTTCTTTCATTGAAGAAGAGTCTTCTTTAAGTTTTAGAAGAAATCAAAGTTGTTTGAGATGTCATGCTTCAATTGATACATTGGCTGGGACAACTCGAAACTTTACTCTTGGACTAAATAACTTAATTGCTGAATCTGTTGATCCAGAATCAAATAAAGCCATACACCTGCAAGTTACTGTTCCAATCAACACCAACGAAGTCTTAGATAAGACCATCTTAACCAAGTACAGCCAAAATAAATCGACAGGTCAGTTCTATTATCGCGACAATAAAGGAAAGCTTCACAATAAGGAAGTACAAAACCTTGATCAATTAAGTGACTACTTACTTGAGCTTGATGATTTCTATGAATGTGTGACAAAGCGATATGTAAAACATTTCACAGGTCATGATATCAATATTGATACATTATACTTTGAATCTGAGAACTCAACTGAAGCATATCTAAAAAGATTTATCATTGCTGAGTCTAAGAAGTTAAAAAAGAATAAAAGCCTAGTCAGTCTAGCGAATAATATTTTAAACTCTGTTATTTATCAGGATATTAATTTTGAAGTTACTCGTTAGCTTAACATTCATATCACTTAGTCTTGCGGCCGACAGTGTTTACTTAGAGAGGGTCAAACCTCTCTTAGAGAAGAACTGTTTGTCATGTCATGGCGATTATCATCTTGAAACATGGTATAGAGGACTTCCAATAATCGAAAATATAATTAAAGATCATCAAAAAGAAGCTAAATCGAAGCTAGATTTAACAAATGATAGCTTCTTTAAAGGAAAGGGCTCACAAGCTGATATCTACTGGTCGATAGCAAGAAGCATAGAAAGTGATAGGATGCCTCCCTATTATTTTAAATACCCTCATTTAGATTTACAATTTAATGATTCTGATAAAAAGTTCTTGGTTGAATGGTTCAAAAATAAAAGTAAAGAATTAATGCAGGAAGAAGATGAGAAATAGTATTACAATAGTTGTTCCTGCTCTCAACGAAGAAGAAGGAATAGCCCCAACCATAGAAAATTTGTTAAATATTCTTCCAGGGTATTTCAGGAAGTTCAAAATAGTGATTTACAATGATGGAAGTTCTGATGATACGGGGAAAATAGCTCAAAACTTAGCGGACACCCATGAGTGTGTTCAGGTAGTTCATCATAAAAGGCCAAAAAACATTGGTTTTATTTATAATAACTGTTTTAAGAATTGTTCGACTGATTATTACATGATGATCCATGGGCAAAATGATATTACATCAAATAGTCTCGCTAAAGTTTTTAATTCTACTTCCTCAATAGTTATACCCTATCAGATGAATACTAACGAAAGACAATGGTATAGGATCCTTCTTTCGAAAAAATTTGTCCAAGTACTTAATCTTCTATCTGGTCATCAATTAAATTACTACAATCATTATGTATTAGTGGAAAGCAAGCTATTACGTAATATAGAAATAAATACTTCTAGCTACGCTTTTCAAGCAGAAGTCCTCATAAAGCTCCTTAATCAAGGTCACTCTTATGAAGAGATTGGTATTATTGATGATTTTAGTAATAAGAGAAAAACAAATGCTTTTAAAATAAGAAATATCCTAGGAGTTATTCATTTCATCTTCAACCTAGCAACAGGTAGGATAAAATGAGCCAATATATTGAAAAGAGGCTAAACTCTACACTTGCAGAATTAGAAAAATATCCTCAATTCTTTCATATCGAAACTGTAAATAGTTGTAATGCTCGATGTATTATGTGCGGTATTGATTTTGATAAAAAGAAGAAATTAATCATGACCAATGAGCTTTACTCAAAAATACTCAACGACCTCAAAGAAAATTGTCAATTTGTAAAAAAAGTCATGCCTTACTTAGACGGGGAACCCTTTCTAGATCCTACTATTTCAAAAAGAATTAAGGACCTCAAAGATATCGACATTCCCATTGTTAATATTGCCACTAATGCCAGCCTCATGAACCAAAAGCATTGCAAAGAGATTTTAAATTCTGGGCTCGATGAAATATATATTTCTATCGATAGTCTCAAGCCCAAGATTTTTGAGAAAATCAGAAAGAGACTTAACTTCAATGAAGTTATGGAAAATACTCACCATCTCATCTCGCAGAGAAACGAGTCAGGTCATCCTTTAAAAATAAGACTTCAGATAATCTTGCAAGAATTAAACTTTGAAGAAAAAGATGAATTCATAAGATATTGGAAGAAGTATCTTAAAGATGATGATGAAATTGTTATTCAGTATAGCCATAACTGGGGAAAGAAAGTTGTCGTTAAGAAATGGGGTGATGAAGAAAGCATCAACCAAATTCCATGCATTGCCCCCTTTGGAACAATGGTCATTCATTCAAATGGCGACGTTCCATTGTGCTGCATTGACAGTGAAACTGAATATTTAATGGGGGATCTTAGAACCAATAGTATTCAAGATGTATGGAGTTCTGAGGAATTTAAAAAAGCTCGCCAAGCTCAATTAAATGGTGAGCGAGACAAGTTCCCACTCTGTATTGATTGTACACTTTGGAGAGATCACAAAAAAGATATTGCTTAACTAAATTCTCAAGTGTGTACGTATCTGAAGAAGTGTTTTCAGTATTTGTCTTATCGTAAATGAACGCCCTACAAAATTAACTGTCTCAACACGAAAGAGAGACTTAATAGAAAACTCGTCTTTCAATTTCTTTAAATCTCTGACTGGCACGATACCGTTGTAATAACAATGATCTTGAGAATAATTATCAAAAGGTGTTAGATTATTATATTGCGACAATTCCCTATAGAGTTTTGTTCCTGGAAAAGGAGTCGCGTAATAGAATTGTGAATAGTCCAGTCCAAGTTCTTTCGACTTCTGATAAGTTCTCCTCATATCTTCACAAGATTCTCCTGGTAGCCCAAGAATATAATGACCGACTGTTAAAATCCCAGCATCCTTAGCAGCATTCACGCCTCTTGTAATATCAACCTCTTTATAGCCTTTCTGGATTCGACTAAGAGTTTTATCATTATGAGTTTCAATACCAAAAGTTAGTAACCAGCACCCAGATTCTTTCATCACCTTTGCTGTTTCATAATCAAGTGTATCAACACGTGAATTAGAAACCCATCTAATGTTTAGTTTTTTCAGTTCGTAACATAAGTCTTTGACATATTTTTTATTGGCAGTAAAAGTATCGCTCCATAATAGGAAGTTATCTATTCCGTACTTATCTTTTAAGTCTTTTATTTCTTTGACCACTTTATCCACACTCCGAGTACGAAGTCGATTACCATAAAACAACGGAGCCGTACAAAAAGAGCATTTCCAAGGGCATCCCCTTGTGGGATTCACCATGAGAAACTTCTCACCAGTTGATGGAAGTTTATAATTCGCTAGTTCAAACGATGACCAGTCTGGTGCTGGTAGTTCTTCAATACTATTGTCAAAATTATTAGCTACATTAGTGTTTTCTTTGCTCACAAAAACTGAATCATCCATAGGTTTTTTGAAAAACTTAAGAATAGTGAATTCAGGCTCATTAATACACACATATTTAATAAATGGAAATTCGTTTAGAACCTCTTGAGCAAAGCTTGAAACATGAGTTCCAATTACAATGATTTCACATTGATATTTTTTATTAAGTAATCGACAGAATTCTATATCTGAATCAAATTGAGTACTTCCAATGTTCACAATGGCATAGTTGGGTGTGATATTAATCTTATCAAAGGCCTGTTCAAAACCAACACCAACTCCAAAATCATGTGTCTCTACAATGACATCTGAATCTCTTCTTAGAAGAGAAGTTAACTGAGCTAATGTGAGGGGCGGGTAATTAAGTGACCAGAATGAGCTTCTTTGTGTACATCGCCCTTCTCTAATAATTTTATCCGCACCTTTAGATGGCGGATTACATATTAGTACCTTATTCATACGATAAACTCTATTGCTAAGTCAGCATTGCTGTCCGAATGTTTATTTTGTAAGGCCATAAAACTAACCCAAGAATTTATATCCTGGCTAATTTCTCCGCAAGAAAATTGCCCAAAGGAGTATCCTTGACCACCAATTCTTGCCTCTTCAATTATTTTATTCATTGTATTGAAAGTCTCTGAATTGAATGTCTCAATCTCTGGATATGAATCACATATATTATGTAATCGGAGAACTTGAGCGACTACATCATTACGAATAGTTTTATTTTCACCTGTATTAGATCTATACCTCAAAGGTTGTTCCAATTTAAAGAACCTATTCATAATGCTCTTGAATCTATCTTTACAAATAAGGTTCGTTTTCAGATTGAAATAAAGGAGACCTTCGAGAAAATAACACATTGGGTGAGAATGATATCCAAGTACTTCTGGCTGATTATAAACAATATTATTAATGACATTCTTTTCTAAGATATAATCTAATTGTCTTTCAATCGTTTGATTCCAACATCTTGAAGAGTACTGAGAAACTTTATGCAGGAAAATGCTACATTTAAGATGATAAGGTCCAAATACTTGTGACCATGTACTGACTTTATCATCGCAGTTTAAGTGAGGTTTAAAGTTACCTCTTTCATCAAAAAACTTATTATGGACTATATTTTCAATCTCCAAGGCCAAATCAAGGGCTTTTCTATTGTTAAAAACTTGGTAGTAATTAACGAGGCCTAATCCAACCATCGAAACATCAAAGAAATAATATTTTTTACTTGAGGTGTTATTAAGAAAAACTTTTGAAGGTAGTCCATCTTCAGAAATATGTTTTTCAAGAAAGGAAATTGTCCTTTCACAATGAGTTATTATCTCTTCCTCTAAGTTAAGACCTAGCATTTTTAAATATGAGATCAATGTGAGATAGTAACCTGATATTTCAGGATAAATCGCGTTGGGTTCAACTCCATTGACAAAATAGTCAAAGACACCGCCCTCTGGATGACAGAATTTCAAATTTCTTATGAAATCTAAATCATCAATGTATTTCTCTTCTATACTGGTTTCCAATATAAAAATCCTAACGCTATTATTCGCAATGCTCTTAAAGCAAAACGAAATCTACCGAGAGGTATGTCAAAAAGATTTGATATACCATGCTCTCTTTTAAATCTATATACAGGCACCTCAGAAATTTCAAGACCTCTACAAAGAGACTTTATAACAATTTCTGTTTCAATTTCATACTTATCACTTATAAGATCATAATCTGAAATTAGTTCTTTTCTGATGGCCTTTATCGAAGCTTGAGTGTCTGTTAACTTTCCATCAAATAATAAATTTATAATTTTAGTGAGTGACTTGTTACCAAATTCATTTATCGGCTGAACAGCTTCATCATTATATCGATCATCACTATTAATAAAACGTGATCCAATAACAAAGTCCTTCCCGTTTTCAACTTGTTTAAAGACCTCTATTAAATCTTTAGGATCATCTTGACCATCACCGTCTATGAATCCAATGACATCACCACGACATTGCTGAACACCTGTCCTTATTGCCGCTCCTTTGCCTTTATTGAATTCATGTCTTATCAAACGACAGAGGTCTTGTGGAATATTTGCGACGGTATCATCCTGACTACCATCATCAACAACAACTAGTTCACAATCTTCTCCAAGAGCTTCTTTAAGCCCTCTTATCATTGGACCAACTGTCGGCCCTTCATTATATACAGCAAGCAAAACAGATCTTTTCAATTTTCTATCCTATAATAAATATACTTCGCATCTTTATATGTAATATCTAATTTTAAATTCCATTCTATCGGTGTGATTATACCTTTAAAAGTATAGGCATATGAAAGTCTTTTCCAATCTTCCTTACTTCTTTTTTCCCATAGTTCTTGGATGGCGTTTTCAGGAATATGAACTTGATTACCCCAACTATCTGGACGATCAGCGAATCCGTACCCATAAATATCTTTCATAATTTCATTAAATCTAGAAGATATTGAGGGAAAATATGAAAGGTCATCCATTGTGTCCACTTCAATTAATACAGGATTTTTGGTGAGATATTGAACATGACGACAATTTGGACAACTTACGATAACTCCATTCTCTTCAGATACCTGTTTAAAGAATGCATTTGAATGATAATTACTAATGGCTTTTTTGTTGTATGAGAAAGCTAAATCAGTATTAATTATTTCTACTCCATAGCCTTTATAAAGGACGACGATGATCAAAATTGCTAAGAAACTATTCATACCTCTATTTATTGCGATGTCAGATTTATCATCAAATTTAAAAACTAATCCTTTCACCTTCATTAAAGTGAAGAATAGGTATAATACAGTCGTATAGACAATGGCATTAAACTTAAAGATATTAATCAGCTCATCAGATCTCTTATAACCACTATAGTAAAATGCTAAAAAGCTAAATCCGACCAACATTAAAGATGTATAAACTCGGCTGGAGAATAAGCAAGAGAATACGTAGATGCTCATTATAAAGATAGGTAAATTATGAAATCTTTGAAACATTAATGAGCTTGTATTCATAGAATGAAAGATAAAAGAAATAAGATAGAACAATATACTGGTATAAGTTAGAATTTGAAGAATTCTTCTAACAGGCTTTTTTTCAATAGAACTAATTAAAAAAGAATATATACCGATTCCCCAAAAAAGAGTGATGTAGTTTTTAAGATCAAAACCAACACGATGAACCTCCCAGTCTCTTTTAAAAATGGCGATTAATCTCTCACTTTGATCACTAACCCAAGGACTTTCTACCATTTGGAATTTAAGAAATATAAGAGCACTGATTAGCGATAAGATAAGACCTGTAATGAGATACCACTTATTTTTAACGACAGAAAGCCAATAGTCGTACCTATTCGTAAACAACATTATTAAGCAAATAATGGCCATCCAGAAGGACCATACCGGATGTATCGAAGGAAGAAGCCCTAATAGAAATAGACCTGACCTAAAACTTCTTCTTAAGAAAAGGCCAATAATCAGAACACTTACTGAAAATCCGATAACACCTGATGTCGCAAAAGTATCCATTAATGAGATATCGTAAGTCGGGGCAAAGTTAAATAATTTATACGAAAAGAAAATTACGGGGAATAAAAAATCATACCATGATAATTCTTTTTTAAAACTGGTGAAGAGAATGAATATCGAAAGAAAAGATAACGCCCCAACTCCTCCTGTCACAAGAAGATTCAACTGCTCTTCACTCATTCCTAAAAATAGGAACAGCGAACAAATCTGAGGAGGTAAACTCCAAAGATTTTTTTGAAAATAGATCTGAGGAGTTAGGTTTTCATAATTAATGAGACCGGCTATGACTTGAGCATTTTCGACGATATCTTGGATAGCCCCTATATGAAAATAACCAATAAAAAAACCAATCAATAGTGTTAGTAATAATTGATTTCGAAAAGAGAAAAAATTTTTCTTACGTGTAACAACTTTATTATTCAATAAGTCCTCTCACCCTATTTTAAACTCTTCTAGGTCCTCTATCCATTATCTGTCTTCTTGCATTCCACCCTGGCCAAAAAGGATCACCTTCACGAATAAAGTGGAAATACACCTGCCTTCTCCATTTACCTTCTGCTGAGATATTCTTATCTGCGGCATGAATAATATGGGAGTGTAGTAAAATCAAATCTCCCTTTTGATATTCCAACACAATTTCCTCAAATCCATCAGGAATTTGGCACTCACTTCCTATAGGATAAGCCTTTAACAACTTACCATCGTTATCAAACTCAAAATTTTTCGTGTCTTTAAATGGAAGTTCACCTAACTTATGAGACTTAGGCCACACTTTAAGTGCACCATTAGTAGCACTAGCATCATCAAGAGCAATAGAAGCTACAAAGTAACTTCCAAATGGTGCTTTAGCGACATAATTATCTTGATGGGGATTACTTCCATTTTCTAATGGATTATTCGGTTTACAAAAAAAGAAGACACTTCCAATAGGAATCATTCTAAAGTTATTTAACTGGTCACAAATATCGTGAAGATCACTTCTAAGAATTGTTTGATTAAACTCTGTTAGATCTCGATGAAAATTTAAGTAATTATGAATATTGTCACCGGCATAATCATGAGCTGCTTTGACTAAACTTTCTACTTCATGATTTTCAAGAAAGTTTTTTATAATTAGAAAACCATTTTCTTCATAAGAACTTATCTGCTCATGAGTTAATTTATAAATATTTTCCATAACTTATAATAACATGCTTTAAGGATTCCAAGAGTTAATAGACTGGATAATATGGTCGATATTTTCAGTACTTAAGGCCTCAGAAATAGGTATATTAACGATTGATTTACTTAATTTAGCTGCATTCTCAAATTCTGACTTATGAGACTTATAAGGTGTTAAATCACTCAAGCAGGGCTCATGCTCTACCTTCACCTCAATATCATACTTGTTTAGATGATCAATCAGCCTAGCTCTGTCTTCATTGATCATTAAAGTAAGACCATAATAAACTCGTTCACGAGAATCTATAAATGCAATCTTGTTATTATTAGTTTCCTTGATGATCTTCAAGGCATTACTTTTTCTCTGACTAATTATAAAATCAACTTTTGAAAGTCGAAATTTCAGTATCGCTGCTTGAATAGTATCAATTCGGTGACATAGTTCAATATCTACAACTTGCTTATTTTCATCAACACCGTTGTATAGCCAAGGCTTTATTCTTTTGTGATCTAATTCATTTCTTGAAATTAAAAAACCACTATCTCCAAGTCCGGCTAATATCTTCATACAGTTAGTTGAGTAACAACCAAAATCCCCAAATGTTCCAACAGCTTTTTCACCATACTTAAGACCAAATGCTTGAGAGCAATCTTCAATTAGCTTTAAGTTCTTTTTTTGGCTAATCTGTACAAGCTTTTCAATATCACAAGGAATGCCCATAAAATGAACGCAAATGATCGCCTTTGTTTTATCCGTTACTAATCGTTCCACTGAACTACAATCTATTGTAAGATCATCATTTACATCAGCAAAGACACATGTTCCGCCTGCAATCTCTACTGCATGGGCTGTTGCTACCCATGAAATATTCGGAATAATAACTTCGTCATCTTTTTTGAGATTAAGCGTCTTCAAGGCTAAGTATAAAGATGAATTACCGCTAGCGACTCCTAATATATTTTTTGTATTAAGATACTTTTCGAGTGCCTTTTCGTAAGAAGTGATTTCATCACCTCCAACGAAACGACCTTTGCTCATGAGATTTGAGATCTCACTTATTAGATCACTCTTTTCATCTTTATCAATTGTTAAGTTTAAATACGGTATCTTCATTCAAAATAAATAAACTGGTAATCTCCAGTATATCCTTGCTTTGTATAGAGGTACTTCCATTCTTCTGGTGAATAGAAAGACTCACATGTTAACTGCCAATATAGTAAGTTCGCTTTTTCATTTTCATTTCGATATGACTCAACACAGATCCAGCTATTTCCTCTAGAGACTCTCTGAATTTCAGATATTGCCATCTCAAGTTCATTAATTTTCAAATTATGAAGTGTTGTATTACTAATCACAAGATCAATTGAGTCCCTTTCAAAGGTAAGGTTTGTGGCATTTCCTAATCTTAAACAATCCTTTATTTCTTCATGAGCATTTTCGATTGCATACTTAGATATATCCACACCAAATACTTTTGAATTTGGAAGTAATTTCTTAAATTCATATAGTAAATATCCTTTACCACATCCCACATCAAGAATAGTATCGCCATCTTTAAGAGAGTATTTTGAAATCATTCGCTGTGCTACTACTTTCCAACGACCATCATATCGATAACCACCATAGCCATATTTTCGATCTCCATCCCAGTAATCTTCACCAAATTGTTTTGCAATTGTGGCACATTCTCCTTTAGGAAAATTTGTTACTCGTGCAACATAATCTCTTTTGGCCTTACTATGTAGATCAGTCGTAAAATCAACCTCTTCTCCAAGAATTACATTATTACTATTTTGAATTTCTAATTTTAATTGTAGTTCTTGAATATCCTCACTATTTTTAACAACAATTCCCTCTACGGCACCTTCAATAATGTTTCCATTATCTATTAAGATCTGAGCATCACCCAAATTAACAAACAACTCGAAGGAGTATAGAAGTATATGTGATTTTTTAAATTCACTAATTTTCTGTTGATCAATTTTTCCCTCATTAAAAAGAGTATGGGACAGTTTGAATTCGTAACCCTTTTCGGAACAATAGCTTCTTAGAAAGACGTTTTGTACTTTTTGTTGAGGAAGTATAGAAGATGTACCAATGACAGGAATTATTTTCATTTCATACACCTTAAGAAGCTCTGACTTAGTTCAGTTACAGAACTTCTAGTAAAAACTTCAAAATAATTAAAAAGATCTTTATCTCCATAAGGTGAAAATAGATTTTTCATCCTAAAGTTTAAACTAACTCTTGTCTCAGTTGTTTTATTGACATCGCTTCCGTGAATTATATTAGGAGAGAAGATCAACGCCTGCCCCGGATTGATCTCGAGATACTTCTTTTCATTTCTATCTAAATCACTCATTTTCTTATTACCCTTAATATAATCTTTCCAAAAAGATAGAGAGTAACTTAAATCATAAACATACATTGACCTTGTCCCAATACATTTAGTCAGCGGTACCCAGATGACAATTTCATAATGGGAGTTTCCACACCATGTGTCTGAGTGTTCTGCCAGAATACCTTCATCATTTTCAGGCGTCTGAACTGTAGCATTTAGAGACCTTTGAATGGCCAGGTCTGGACCAAGCAAATTATTCAATTCGATTTTCAGAGATTGTGCAATTTTCTTATGAAGCTCATCATTATTAAATTTAGAAATTAGTCCTAACCGATATTCATTAATATCATTGATACTTTCATGAATATTTAAAAAATCATTATCAATATAACTGTCGATAAAACTGTCTTTAATATCTAAAATTTGATAACCATATTTATTGAAATCACTCATCGATATTCCTTTTCAGAAAATCTGTGATTCCAAAGTGATTAAGAATTTCTCGCTCTGAACCATATAAGTCTATTTTTTGATTAGGGAGATGCCATGGGATAATTTCGCATTCGATCTTCTTTTCTTGAGCTAGTTGAATAAGATCAGTGTAAAGACTTCCTTCTTTTATATGAACTTCCGGACAAAAGATTTTTTGAGAGCGCTCTAGAACTTTAAGAACTTCTTTCTCTGGAAAAGGTTTTATTACAGGGATGTTTACTAGCCCAGTGACCTTAGAATCTTTGTATATCTCATTGGCAATACTTAATGTTTCACCATAAGTAATGATATTCGTATCTTTTAAATCTTTTAAGATATCTATATTTTGTGGATCGAAAACATAATTTTCAGGAAGATAACTCTTGTCCTTCCCTTTGATCATTCTGATATAACAAGGCCCATCTGTTTTAGCTTCAAATTTAATAATAGCATCTATTTGTTGTTTGTCTGAGGGAGTATAGATTCTAATATTAGGGATTCCCTTCATTAGATGAATATCTTCAATTGCTAAGTGAGTTGTTCCAAGAGGAGCATAAACTAATCCTCCTCCATTGCCCATTAACTTCACACTTGAGTTACGACATCCCACATCCAAATAGATATGTTCATAAGCTCTTCTTAATAAGAATGGTGTAATTGTTGAACAAAAAACAGTAAACCCTTCTGAAGATAGACCTGAAGCCATCGTCACCATATGGGATTCATTCACCCCTTCCATGATAAATCGATCACCAATCTTTTCTTTCAGTTCATCTAATGTTCCCGCCCCAAGATCACTTCCGATAAAGATTGTGTTCTCTAAACGAGGTAGAACTTCCAGCATAGTATTATAAAACTGACTACGCATATGTCGCCTCCAGTTTTCCTACTAATTCTTGGTACTTCTCTTCTGAGATTTTTCCTTTATGATGCCAAGAAAAATCTTTCTCCATCTCATCTATGCCTTCACCTTTTAATGTGTGACAGATAATTACTCGTGGAGCCGAAGATGTTTTCTGAAGTTCATTATTAATATTAGAAATCTTTAGATCTTCAACATGTGAAACTGCCATCCCAAAAGATTTGAATTTATCTTCAAGTGGTTCTAAAGGCATAACATCTTTCACATTTCCAAATGATTGCACCTTATTATAATCAACAAGTATCGTTAAATTATCTAGTTGATGAAGGTTTGCACTTAATAAAGCTTCCCATACAGACCCTTCATTAATTTCCCCATCCCCAACAAGACAAACTACTTTATTTTTTTTCTTTTTTATCTTTAGAGCTTTTGCAATACCTACTGAGAAACTTAACCCATGCCCTAAAGAGCCAGAGCTATATTCAACTCCTGGAATCTTTTCAGCGTTAGGATGTCCTCCTAGCAAAGAATTAAAATGGCAAAACTTAAGAAGTTCTTCTTTCGAAAAGATTTCTTTATGAGCGAGCATCGCATAAAGTGCTAAGCAACCATGCCCTTTGGATAAAATAAATCGATCTCTATCATCAGACCCATAATTGTTTTTATCGAGATTTAAATAGTGACAATAAAGTGAAATTAAAATCTTAGTAATAGAAAAAGCGGAAGGCACATGACCTCTCCCACCATGATGAAATGATTCTAAAATCATTTTCTTGATTTCTAATTCTAATTTTTGATCACTCATTAAACTTACTTTCTAACTGACTAAAGAAGTCGTCTATTTTAATATTGTTCCCATTTATTTTAAAAGGTAACTCATTATTCATCAAAGATTCATAGTAAGTTTTAAAGAGTTTTACCTCTTTTTTATTATTAGCATTATAAATTGTGGCCAACCACTCTAGATATATTGATTTGAAATTGATTTCTAATTCAGTAAAACAGACTTTTTTAGTTAGTTTAAATGACTTTAAGAGTAAGCAAAGTTCAGCAATGACATTTCTATTGGCCCAATCCTCACGCGGATGAAGTGTTAAATCAGAAAATAATTTAGCATAATGATCAAGGCCAGCTGATTCAAAATCATAAAACTTTTTCTTATCACCGAATACTCCTGAGTTTTGTTGCCCAAAATCACTTGGGGATAGAATTAACTCCTCGTCAGAATATTCTCTTCCTATTTTTTTATTCCCTTCCTTAAGGCTTTTTGCGAGATCAATCAACTTTGAAAAAGCTCCGAGATCTTTCATCCTCTCATCGATATAGATTATATAGTCGTGACTCGACCTTCTTCCTCTTTCAGATAAGTAATCATACTTAAATTCCTGAATGCTCTTTAAGAAATCAACTCTTTCACTAAAGGGTAATGTAGATTCACGTTCTGCTAATAACTCAAGCCTTAAACAATCCCACTTGTTAAATAACTGGTAATCACAGATACGATCAAGCTTCACATGTAGATAAAATTGCTCCTCTCGTTCGTATCGATCTCTTCGTGAATGAAACTTGTAACAGTAGTTCTTATCTTTCACTATCTCAGAACTATTCGATGAGAAATTTGTAAAATCTTTTAGCTCCATAGAGATAATACGATCTAATAAGTTCCAAAAAAATGGCTTGCCGCTAAATAAAACACCTTGCGGATCTAGAGGCCCTAATGCCTGCATGATTTCTTTTAGATCATCAATAAAGTAATCACACTCAACGTCACAAATTTTCTTAACTTTTTCATCAAAACTTTCACAAAAAACCACTTCATCGAAAACTTTAAGATCCAATTTCGATTCAAGAAACTTTAAAGCTGGTTGATGAAAGTTTTTAGATTTATCCCAGTTGGATGTTTTTGTTTTGTGCGAAATGATAATGAGATTGTGCCCTTCATCTTTAAGCCTGCTTAAAAGATCAATTAATTCCTTATGGATAACACCTTTTTCAACATAATCAGAATAGAGAAGAGATTGTGCTTCTCGCCAGAGATCATTGCCACCTTTTTGTGTAAGTGCTTCTTTGACTGCTGCTTTTTCATAGCTCTCTAATGAAAGATTAAACTTCTCTTTAGCAAGTAACTCTAAGGAAGTTCGATAATCAATGATTGTATTGTCTAGGTCGAAGCCTATTTTCATAGCCTTGCACCATTAATGATTGTGACTTTTATAGACATAGGGTTTATTATAACAGGATACGGAGATTTGATGGCAAATATCTTGATAACTGGTGGTGCTGGCTATGTTGGCTCTTGTCTTGTTCCTAAACTTTTGGAGCTGGGTCACAGTGTTACCATTTTAGACATTCTTTATTTTGGTAAAGATCACCTTGAAGAACATGAGAAGTTGAAAATAGTGAAAGGTGACATTAGAGATGTTCAATTACTAAAAGATATCTTACCTGGCCATGATACAGTTCTTCATTTGGCCTGTATCTCAAATGATCCAAGTTTTGAACTTGATCCTGACCTTAGTAAAGCGATTAACTTTGATGCCTTTGAGCCTTTAGTTCAAATATCAAAAGAATCAAAAGTAAAAAAATTCATCTATGCTTCAACTTCTAGCGTTTATGGGATTAGTGATGCTCAAAATATTACTGAAACTCATCCGCTAAAGCCGATTACTGATTACAACAAATACAAAGGTCTTTGTGAGCCAATTCTAAACAAGTACAAAGATGATAGCTTCCATACCATTACGATTCGTCCAGCGACAGTATGTGGTTACTCATCGAGAATGCGCTTAGATCTGACAGTTAATATTCTTACAAACCACGCTTTTCATAATGGAAAAATCCTTGTTTTTGGGGGATCACAATTAAGACCACATATTCATATCGAGGATATAACCGACCTATATGTGAATCTTATCGAAAGAGATCTTTCACAAGTTAATGGTGAAATTTTTAATGCTGGCTACGATAATCAATCTGTGATGAATGTTGCACAAACGATTGCAGAATATTTTGAAGAAAAAACAAATAAGAAAATTAATCTAGAAATCACACCTTCGGATGATATACGTTCTTATCATATTTGCTCAGACAAAATTAAAGATGTTTTAGGATTTACTCCAAAAAGATCTATTAAAGATGCAGTTTCAGAACTTTTTGATGTTTTTGATCAAGGAAAGTTACCTAACTCTTTTGAAGATCCTAAGTATTTTAACATCAAGCAAATGAAGGAGATTTTAGATGCCTAAATCTCTTGTAACTGGAGCAGCAGGTTTCATTGGTTCTCATATGGTTGATCTTCTTTTAAAAGAAGGTCATGAGGTTATTGGTTTAGATAATCTTTCACGAGGTAATATTTCAAATCTTGAAGAAGCAAAAAAGAATTCAAACTTCAGTTTTATAGAAAAGGATATTTGTGAACCATTTGATAATAATTCACAACTAGATAACCTTGATTATATTTTTCATTTTGCAGGTATAGGAGACATTGTACCAAGTATTGATTCCCCTTCTCCTTATATTCTTAACAACGTATATGGAACAAGTAATATTTTAGAACTTGCAAGATCATCTGAATGTCTTAAAAGATTTGTTTATGCTGCTAGTTCTTCTTGCTACGGAGATGAACCAGAAACTCCAACCAATGAATCTTCAACCATTAATCCACAATATCCCTACGCTCTTTCAAAGTATCTTGGAGAGGAAGAGGTTTTACACTGGGGAAAAGTTTATAATCTTCCTGTTTCTAGTGTGAGAATATTCAATGCTTACGGTCCTCGAAGTAGAACAAACAAGGCCTATGGAGCAGTTATTGGTGTTTTTATCAAACAACATCTTGAAGAAAAACCACTAACTATTGTTGGTGATGGAAATCAGAAAAGAGACTTTATCTATGTGACTGATGTGGCCAATGCCTTTCTCTCTGTTGCTTTAAATGGAAGTGATAATGAGATTTATAATGTTGGAGCAAATGAACCAATAACGATTAATCATCTTGCAGATTTAATAGGTGGAGAAAGAAATCATATTCCTGATCGCCCAGGCGAGCCAAGATGTACTTGGGCCGATAATAAAAAACTAAAAGCGCTAGGGTGGAATCCTCAAGTTTCTTTTGATGACGGTATTGCTATTATTTTAGAGAATAAGAACTTTTGGAAAGATGCCCCTTTATGGGATGAAGAATCAATAAAGGCCGAAACTAAGAACTGGTTTAAGTATTTAAAGAAGGACTAGCCCCTTAAGAAAGTCCAAAGTCTTTTAATATTTTTGTCGAACTCATTTTCTCATCATCTGTAAATTCAATAGTTCCTCCTACTGACTTTATCGCTTGTGCTTCGAGCTCAATCATTCCAGTAGGGTCTTTACTAAAGTCTTTATAATCTTGCCCTTTTATATAAATATTAGGCTTCAACATTTTAAGAAGTTCAATTGATGTTTTATCAGGATTAATTGTTATGACATCAATCATTTCTAGATTTTCAAGAAATTCAACTCTTTCATCTTGTTTATAAAAAGGTCTATTCTCACCTTTCGAAATAAATTCATCAGCTGTAAGACTAACTATTAAGAAATCACATAAGCTCTTAGCACTTTTGAAGTGTCGAATATGACCTAGGTGGATAAAGTCAAAGCAACCATGGGCAAGGCCGACCTTAAGTCCTTGTGCTTTTTTATTCTCAACAATTTCACTAAGGTTTTTACAATCTATAAACTTAGTCATATTTTTTGCCCTGTAGATAAGTTATTGATTATTTGATTAAATCATAATTATAGAAATATTAAAACGTAAGGATGACAATATTGCTCAACTTTAAGGAACTTGAAGATAAGTGTTTTGAATTAAGACAAACAGTTTTACGAATGTGTTTAAAAGCTAACACTGGTCATGTAACAAGTTCGTTCTCAGTCGTTGAACTACTCGCAAGCCTCTACTATAGAGATTATATCAATCACGATTCAAGTAATCCAAACTGGGATGATCGTGATAGACTCATTCTTTCTAAGGCCCAAGCCAGTCCACTCCTCTACGCTATTCTAGCAGACCTTGGATACTACGATAAAAAAGATCTCGATTTATTTGCACAAAAAGATGGCCCTTTTGGAGTCCATCTTCAAAATACTGTTAAGGGTGTTGAAACAACAGCTGGAGCTTTAGGTCACGGACTTGGCCTTGCCAGTGGAATTGCCCTTAGAGCAAAGATGGACCGTAAGCTATTTCTTACCTATACAATTCTCGGTGATGGAGAGCTCTACGAAGGAAGTATCTGGGAAAGTATGAAGTTCGCCTCTCATCACAATTTAAATAATCTCGTTGGAATTATCGATCGTAACTTTCTTTGTACTACTGATTTCACAGAGAATCTTATTGAGCTAGAGCCGCTTGATAAGAAGATTGAAAGCTTCGGTTGGAATTGTGTAAAAATTGATGGTCATAACCTTAATCAAATAGATGATTCTCTAAAAGACCTTCGTAATAGAAAAAGTCGTAAACCAACAATGATCATTGCTGAAACGACGAAAGGAAAAGGTCTAAAATCTATGAGCCATGATCCTCTCTTTCATGGAGTTCCTCCGAAAGGGCAAGAGAATATTGATAAGGCCAAGAAGGAACTTAAAATATGAATAAAGACATTACTCAAAGAGATGCTTTCTGGGATGAGCTTTATTTAAGAGCTAAAGAGGATCGAAATATCATTATCGTCTCTGCCGATATGGGTGCTCCTTCTCTAGATAAGATTAGAACTGATCTACCAAGCCAGTTTGTGAATACAGGTATTGCTGAACAAAATTCAATTCTCGTTGCTTCAGGTTTAGCGAAAGAAGGTAAGACAGTCTACGTTTATGCTATTGCAAGTTTTCTTATTCTTAATTGTATTGAAAAAATTCGTGTTCAAAACTCTATGATGGCCATTCCAATTAACCTTGTTGGAGTTGGAGGAGGTCTTAGTTATCCAGATAGTGGGCCGACCCATCATCTCCTCGAAGACCTTTCGATCATGAGAGCACTTCCTAATTTTAATATTTATAATTGCACTGATAGTTTTATGGCGAAAGAATTAGTAGGACAATCAATTGAGCATCGAGCACCTAGTTATATTCGTCTTGAAAGACAGCCAATTGGTCACATTTATGAAAATCAATCATTTGATTTTTCAAAGGGCTTTGAACAAATAACAAAAGGAAACAAATCAGTACTTGTTACTACTGGTTATATGACTTTAAAAGCCAAAGATATTATTTCTGATAATGGCCTCAACGTAGATATCATCGATGTCTTCAGGTTTCCATATGATAAGAAAGGCCTTGCAAGCACTTTAAGTAATTATGATCATATCTATACTCTTGAAGAACACTTCAGTCATGGGGGTCTAGGAAGTTCTATTTTAGAAACTCTCAATGAAAACGGTGTGAATAAGATTGTTCAAAGACTAGATGCAGGTCAGGAGTCATTCTGTTATACCTATGGAGGAAGAGAAGAACTTCAAAAGTATTATGGATTAGGTTCTGACGACATACTTAACTTTCTTAAATAATCTTCAAAATGCTTTAATCCTTCCGAAGTCCCGATATCATAGAGGGATGAGTTAAGTATATATGCTTTGATACCTTCTCTCTGTGCTAAAAAATCTCGCTCTATTGACCAAGGGCCTTCTCTAAAACAAGATTCTATTTCATTATGATAAACACGATATATCCCAGCATTTATAAAGCTACTTAATTCATCAGACTTCTCTTTAAAACTAGAAATAATATCATTAGAGACCTCAACATTTCCCTTTTGGTTTTGATTAATCGTCATTTCTTTTTTAACGAGAGCAATAGTTGTAGTCTTGTATGATAAAAATAAACTCCAATCTATTTCAACAAATGAATCACCATTGATTATATTCAAGCAATTTAATTTTAAATTTTTAAAAGCATATTGAACGGCACCACCAGTTCCGAGTCTTTCATCTTCAATAAGAAACTCTACCTCTGGATATGTGTGAGAGATTATTCTTTCAACCTCTTTATCTTCCTTATTCAAAGAAACAATTATTTTACTATTTACTTTAGTACTATTTATAGAGTCTATAATAAAAGAAATAAAAGGTTTCTGTAGAACAGGAAAAACGATCTTAGAGATATCTTGATCAACTTCCTTAAATCTTGTCCCGAGCCCACCAGCAAGAATAACAAATGTTTCCATTAATAATTCCTATGAAAACTTTCTGATGAGTCGAGAACTTTTCTCGCCATAGCAATCATCTCTTTTATTCCAGACTCTAAAGATATCTTGGCCTCAAAGCCTGCCAATCTCAGTTTATCACTCGAGACGATGTAGTTTCTTTTATCAATATCTTTAGCAAACTCATTTTCCGTGATAACCAATTCTGGAAGTTGCTTCTTTATTTCCTGGGCAAGCTCTAGCTTACTCATATTCGCCTGATCTTGACCAAGATTAAAGACCTCACCTTTTAGGGTAGAAAAATTCTTCATTAAAAAGAGGAAGCATGAACAAACATCATCGATATGAATAAAGTTTCTTTTAAAGTGACCTTCAAAAATTTCAAGTTTTCCAGTTTTGACCGCTTCCATGACAAAGTTATTAACCATTAAATCAAATCTAGTTCGAAAAGATGTTCCAAAAATGGTGGCGAGTCGAAGAGTAATCCCCTTCTTTGATGCTATGATCAAACTTTCGGCTTCAACCTTTGTTTTACCATAGAGACTAATTGGTTCTAGCGGAGTCTCTTCAGTGCAATAGGTCTCTCCAGACTTTGTTCCATAGCCACTATTTGTCGTTGGATATATGATTTTATGGTTATCTGAAGTATTTTCCAAAAGTAACTCAATACTTTTTTGATTAATTTCTACAGCATCATCTGGTCTTTCATCACAAAGAGGTGCTCCAACGAGGGCGGCTAAAGGAAAAATAAAATCAGCTTTATCAATATGTGGTTTAAGACTATTGATGTCTCGCACGTCACCTTCGATTAACTGAAAATTTGAATGATGAGTGAAGCTTTCTAAAGAAGAAGATCCGTGTTCAAGCAGATCGAAGACAACAACATGGTGTCCTTCATCTAGCAAGAATTTTGTGAGCTTACTCCCTATGTAGCCAGCCCCACCTGTTATTAATATGTTGGCCATATTCCCTTCTCTTTATTATCCTTATTTTATCAAATAATTAGGTTCTATGTTAGATTTAAATTATGAGTGAATACAAGACGCCATTACGAGTATCCCTCTTTGGAGGCGGGACAGACTACCCTGCGTGGTATAAAGACAATGAAGGTCTCACCATCGGTGGTGCTATCAATTTCTTTATACGCTGGGAAGATATTGGTGAAAACTTATGTACTCACGAAGAAGCTGAAATTATCCAAAAGTTAAAAAGCTATCTTGGATACTCCGACACTATTCTTAATTACGAAAATAATGCTCACCTTTTTATTGGTAAGGGACTTGGTGCAAGCTCGGCTTCACTTTCAAGTCTTCTTAAACTACTTTCAAATGATGAATACTCTCCCGAAGAGATCATAAGAAAAGTTACTGAGTTTGAGAGAGACTTTCTTGGTAAAGATTCAGGAGATCAAGATCAAATTTTAACGAATACACCAGGTTTCAGATGGGTTAAATTTTTAAAAAATGGTCAATGGACGAGCTCTATTTTTAATCTCAGTGATAGTTTTAGAGATCATTTAAATTCTTGTCTTTTTCTTATTGATACTAATGTTGCGAGATCTTTTCCCAATATTACAAGTCAGTCAATTCGAAAAACAAGTTCTCACTCAGTACAAGAAATTCATGAAATCGCTAAAGAAGCCCAAGCTCATTTAGAAACAAACACTCCATCATTAGAGACTATTGGAAATCTTCTTAATAAAACTTGGAAAGCAAAGAAGGGAATCAATCCTCATATCAGTAATGAAGCTGTTGACCAAATTATTACTCTGCTTGAAAAAGAAGGAGTTTATGGATCTAAACTACTTGGAAGTGGTGGAGGTGGATTCATTCTAACTCTTGCACCGAGAGAGCTTATGAAGAAGATTTCAAATAAATGGAGTATTCCGGTTATGGATATTGAGTTTATTTAAGAGCTGAATAATCGACGTTGGAATCGTAATTTTCTAAATCTTTTTTACCATCAAGAGCCGTCCAATCAATATCAACATCTAATCTTCTCGGTGCTCCATCATCTTCAAGTGTTGAATAATCTTCTTTATCAAACTGTGATACGACTCTATCTTTTCTAATAAAATTATTTTGTAATCTCTTTTGTTCGATTTTCTCTTTTGTTGGAATCTCGATAACTTCCTTATCAGACTTTCCATACTTCTGCGCAAGTGTTCCTAATGACTTTGATTCATCTTCTGTTAAAACAACAGCTGAAGCAATTTTAAAAACATATGATGCTTGAGATTTAAGAGCACTCTTTTCAAAAAATCGATAGACTGACCAAATTGAACGAGAAGGACTTAGTTTCGCAACGATGGCCCTTGCAACCATTCCATTATTTGTAGAAATCTTGGCATGGTCACCAACTTTCAATCCTGATTCTTCACCTTTAGCCACAAGAATCGTTTTCTTAGTATCACTCATACTAAGAATACCAGCGACGAACTTTCTATCGATTTCCATCGCTGATAATTGAGAAGATAAAAGTGTTAAAATTAAAAATTTATTGAACATTTCTAATTCTTACAACCTTTCCTGGATAACCAGTAACCTTTACTTTAATTATTTTATAGAATGGATTCCAATTACTTTCTTCAACTACATACTGTGGATTAACTAAAACATCAGCTTCACTTGTTCTGATAGCATTATATGAAGCGGCTGCCTTAACAGCATTAACCTTGCTTAACATTGAAAAGACTGAAGGCTCATTTCCGTTAAATGCAATACCATCAGCATATTTATTATCCCCAGAGATCTTTAAAAGATGGAAGAGATATCCGCCTGAGGCATAACCTGTAAGCTTTCTTGTCATATCAACATCAATCTTAGCCTTCATTGGGCTATCGATCGTGATATTCACTGAACTATTCATATGTGACTTATTAATTGATGAACATGATGAAACTAAAAAGAGTGCTGTAACAACACTTAAAAATACTGATTTCATGAAACCTCCATGTACATTAAGTGTCTGAAATTTAAAAAATAATGTCAATTAAAGATTAGTTTTTTAGGGGAATGGTAACTTCGATTCCATAGTGGTCAGAGAGGTTTGTTTTCACCAACTCTCCCTTTTCTTTTTCCACTTCTATTTCTTCGGTATATATAACCTTAGCCGCTGAAAAGTTCACCCCTTTCAATAGGACATGATCAATAATCTTATCTGTCGTTTCACCCTCATTAAGGCGATTTGTTGAACAGAAAGTACATTCTTCATTTCCGCTTTCAAGTAGCGCGTTAGAAAATTGAAACTGCGAGATTTGCTCACACGATTCTTCGAGCTCACCAGTTAAACCGAGTGTCGGATTTGCAAATCCACAATTTAGATCACCCATCAGAATTGATGAATCTTTAAATTCATCCATTTCTGTAAGTAATACCTTCAACTGCTCTTTGTTTTCTTCTCCCCAGTTTTTAAAAGTCCCCGTATAAGGAACAGTTGCCTCTAAGTCAGAAGAAATATGAGTACATCCCACTTTATGCGTTTGATTATTAATCTCAATTTCCGCAATAAGAGCAGCTCTTCTATTTAGAGTTGAGATTTTCGATAGATCTAAATATTTCGTATTCTTTAGTGGATGCTTTGAAAGAAGCATCAGCCCATCAGAACCTTTATAAGCAAAAAGTCCTGCTCTTTTAAAAGGATTAAGAATTGTAACCATCGCCCCTAGTGTACTCTTACCTACTTGGGCCATAAGACTTGTGGCACATTCTCTATTTGATTCTTTAAGACTTCTTAAAGCACCACCACATGTTTGAATAATACAATCCGTAAAGTCATCGCCTTCTTTACCACTACAGTTCTTCTGCATACAACCAACAAACTTTCCTTCTCCGAAAAGTTCTTTAATTTTACAAGTAGGTCTTCTCTTAGACTTCACGTTCTTAATTTTTTCAAAGTAAGAATGTGGAAAAATATCTTTTAATTCTTTTTCAATTTTCTTTCTATCTTTCTTCTTCCAAACTTCTTGAAGACAAAGAACATCTGCATCTGATTTTGAAAGGGTTTCTTTTAAAAAAGGAAGTCTTTCTTTAGCAAGGGGAACAAAAGTATGAGCGAGGCCTAGATTATATGAAACAACTTTCAATGATTCCTTCTTAGTACCTTCAGCATTCGCGAAGATGCTCAAAATTAGTACGAAAATCATAGTTAAAGTTTTATTCATTAATTATCCCCTAGGACCTTTTTCAGTATCTTTAATGTTGTAGTAGAGAAGTTACCCTTTTGGCGATCCAACATGAAATATTTATAACCTTTCGAAGTGCCTGAAATTGCTTCAAACTCAGCTTTCGTTACAACCCAAAAGCTATTAGTTATTCGATATTTGGTTATCGAGCTCTTAATCACACCATCAGCAGTAGCTATCTTAGTTTTTCGGAGCCTTGGATATTGATCTAAATCTTTATCTTCACTATTTAAAATGAAGGTAGGAATTTCCACCTGCCCACTTAACCATTTATCTTCGTCTCTTATAACCCCGAGTACTTTATTCTGATGAATCACAACAAATCTAGCTAAATGAAGCTCATAATACTTTGTCGCTCCTTTAGCTTTCAATGGCTCAGGGTACTCAAGGGGATTCTTCTTTGTGGCCACACATTTACTTTTCATTGGGCAAATAAGGCAATCCGCTTTACGGGCCTGACAGTATACTCTTCCCAGATCCATAAGTGCTTCATTAACTTCTCTTGCTGAAAAACTAGATAAATCTTTACCTACCACTTCTCGTATCTTCTTATGGAGCTTAGGACCTTTCTTTTCTTTAATCCCGTAGATACGAGCAAGAACCCTTTCGAGATTAGCATCAATGGCCATCGCTTCTTCATCTTTTCCCATGGCCAATAAAGCACTTGCTGTGTAGTCACCAATACCTGGAATTTCTTTCAACTCTTCAAGTGTTTTGGGAAACTTTCCTTTCTTATCAATTTCAATAACTGCTTTTCTAAGATTTCTCGCTCTTCGATAGTAACCAAGTCCTTTCCAAGCAACACAAATCTCCTCTTCTGAAAGTTTCGCTAGTGATTTTACTGTCGGATATTTTTTTATGAAGTCAGGATAATGCTTGAGCACAGTACTCACTGTTGTTTGTTGCAACATTATTTCACTGACTAAAGTAGTATAGAGTGAACGCTTCTTCCTCCAAGGAAGATGAGAGAATTCCTTCAATGACCATTGAATCAATTTTTTGTACATGTGGTTTTTTAACTTAACAGGATGCTAATTTCAATCAGTATCTACTGACAAAATTTTGAAATTTTCGGAGTTAGTTTAGACAGATCTGAGGCATAGATAGGAGTCGTCCCAATACCGTGGATCTTAGCTCCAATTAAATTGAGATAATCTCTAAACTGGCCGTTGTATTCATCTACATCGGTAATAATTATGAGATGCTTTGCTTTTGAACGCTTCATCCAATCAACCATTCGATGACCATCATTCATTCCGTAGTTCATACAAAGATTAGATTCATCACTTAATGTTTTAATCGCCGTATCAAAGGTAAAAACCTGAAGACTATCTGAACAAGAGTTCTTAACCTTTGAAACCATATAACGACGCTCGCAATAATCAGCGTCTTTATTATAGTCAATCCCTTTCATACTCGATGAAGTATCCACCCAAATTTGATATTTAGATTCATTAACAGAACCTTCAGAAGAACCAGAGGATTTACCACAAAAGATATCAAAGTAATTTCCCTTCTTGCAGTCTACTAAGTCTACTTCTTCAGAGTTAAATGTTTTAAAAGTTTCAATTGGCTGAGGCTCAACATCTTTATTCACTTTCTTCTTAGCTTCATCAAGAGGAATAAGTCCTAACTGAGGATGAAAGCAACCATCCCCCATGGGAACACACTCGTATTCCTCTTCATTACTTGCAATAGATTTAAATTGTAATTCAGTACTAAAGGTATATTTTTCTAGTACTTGATTTAGAAAAGTAACTTTCGGTTGGGAAAGAAAATAAACTTCTACTTTATCTAAATTTGCGAACGTATTTCCATAGAATGAAAATACAAAGAAGATAAATGTTAAAAGTTTTTTCTTACTCAAAAATCTATACCTTTTTGTCTTAGGTAACTAATTATATTTTTTCCAATATCAACAACTAGATCTCTTCCATCTGTATCCAAACTTAAGAAGTCATTAAGGAAGGCCCTCTGCCTCGCTGTTAAGTTCTTCATCTTTTCTTTTACGCTAAGATCTCCACTTCTTTGACCTCCACTCATAAAAGAGATATTTCTCGTCTTCCCACCCGAAGTGATTGAAGCCGTTGTCGTCTTTCTAGCACTCGCTGCCTCATCCTCGCCTAAGGCCTGAGCAAATGAATCATCATCTGCACCATCATCCACAGGAGGCTCTTCAGCCGGGAGTCCTTGTGCCACCTGAGCATTTGGATTCTCACCCTTGTAAAACTTCACCAGCCTTACAAACTGCTCTGTATAACCCTCTTCGACAAAATCGATGATCTCATGAAGTGGAATATTGAGTTTTGCGGTTATATTGGCAATTAATTGCGGATTTAGCTCTTTTGTCTGCTGATTAAGGAATCTACTCATAGTTGAGACCCCTGTATCAGTGATTTCAGCGAGATCTTTCTGGCTCATCCCACCTCTCATTTGCATATACTTGCGCACAGCACCTAAAAAAACGTCTAAATTTGCACGATCAAATTGGGCCATAAGCCCCTCCTTTCATCAATTGCACGTGATTTTAATCATTTGCAACATCTGCAATCATAAAAATTGCAAATTAAGTCCTCAATATCATTATCGGATTGAAAAAATATTTCTTTATGCAATTTTATTTCTTGACGCAATGAGTCAGGTATTGTAATATGGAATTGAGCTTGAGAGGGAAACTTCTGAAGCACAAAACGGGCACAGCTCTCGGAGGTAACATGAACTCATTAACCAAATTTCTGGATCTTAATCTTAACAACTTCACCCACACTGACTCACACCTTAAGATTGAGATTATTGAGTCTCTGAACCATGCAGAATACGAGGTGATTGAAAATGAAACTCTAAAAGCATGTAAATTCGAAGACTTAACAGTATCTGGCTCTTTGTTTTCTCTCACAACCTTCGATCATGTAACTTTCGAGAACTGTGTCTTTTATGGATCGAAAATCGAAAATTGCACTTTCATTGGGTGCAACTTCGTAAATTGCAAGTTTGAATTCTCTTCGGTTTCTCACTGCAATTTTAATAACTGTGACTTCAACAATACTAAATGGAGTTACTCAACATTTAAAAGAAATAAACTGAACTACTGTGTAATTGATGAACTAGCTTACCAATTTATCGATTCAACAGTGAACTACTTTTGGGAAACACTTCCACCGACTCCCTCATCGTGGGAAGCGGCCCTTACAACAAGCTCGTCTTCGAAGAATGAAATGACTGATCGTTCGGAATCGAAAGCTTCTACATCTTTCTTCGAAGACCTTGTTAGTAGATTTACAAAAGCTGCTTAAGACAAAGATGAACACGGCTATCTCATGGATTTATCTTCTTAAACCCTGCCGTTTTGAGAGATAGCGATAAACGACCTAAACCCAGATTACTGGAATGGATTTCACTGGGCACTTCTTTTTCACTTCCTTAAGGGCCTCGTTAATAGCGAGGCCTCATTTCTTTTGGCTAACCTATTCTTAAAAATTATAAATTTGTATTTTTGAGTTAAATAGTTGAGAATTTAAGTAACTCTAAAAGAGGACGTCATTTCTTTGATTAGAGTCTCTTTGGCGAGACCTAGTATGGGACTACGCTTAGGGGGGGGAAAGTGCCGTCTCCTCCCTAGTTTTTTAGATTCTTACCTGAATAGTATTATCCTGAACTATTACAGCATCTGAACTTATAAATTTCTTTAAGAAATGAATAAGAAACTTTCTTGCAGGAATAATTCCAGCAATCTTGGCCTTATCTACGTGGAGATTAATCCACTCTGAATTAAAATCGGCACGGCCTTTAACTTTAAATGAAACACTAAAGAGAACTTTTACTTTACCAGTGAGGGCATACTCTCCTTTCTTCATGCTAAATTCAACTTCTTTCAGATCATCAACGTCTACAAAGCCTTTCTGATCATCTAAGAAAAGTGATTTCTTAGCAGAATCAATTCTTTTGAAAGTTCCAAAAGCATGATCAATACACCCCTGAATAATCGCTTGCTCATTAATTTCATTCTCAGTATCTACGGCACATTCGATATGAGGTGACTGAACAATTGTCTTATCATCAATAGTAAATGTAATGTCATCGCTATTTATTTTAATGAGTCTTTTTAAGAAATTTATTCTTCCATTCTTTACTGTAAATTCACTTGATTCAGTTTTTGCGTAAAGAGAATCAAAAATAACATGACTTCCATCTCCACAACCAATACCTGTTGATTCAATAAAATTACATTTTAAACTCGGCGAAATTAGTGAAGCATACAGTGTTCCTACTTGAGCTACAGCTTGCCCCCCCTCTAATTGAAAGAGCTTAGGCTTTTTAACAAATTCAGAATCACTCAAAGTGAAAGAGAAACCACCTTTTGGAAAAAAGTCCCAGTCAGTCGCTAAGCTAAATGTCTCACCTTTAAGAAGAAGTTTTTTATCACTTAAAATAAGTTGAGATCTAAATGGTCCTTGGTCAGGAGAAACAGAAACAAGGTCTTTGCCTGTAACAACTTGAAGACTACGCGCAATTAAACTTCCTTGTGGAAGATCGGCTGAACTATTTTGAACGAAGAGCTTATCAACATCAAAGGTAATCATATCTTCAGCGTTAATAGTAAAGGATAAAAGAATAGAGAAAGCTACAACGAGATGCTTCATAAAAACCTAGTTCGTTATTGTAAATGATAAATAATAACTATTTTTGTAAATGAAACACTCATGGTCAATGGCCATTTCATTAATGAAACTAATAGTAAGAATGATTTTTCAATGAGTTAGCTAAGATTATCTATTTGCTGCGTTCGCACCATCTCTCTCATCAAGAGATTCTAGGAAGTCTTCGTATCTTTCCTGAGAAATACTACAGGCTTCAATAAGCTTTTCCGGACGCTGACCAAGGCTGGCCATATAACATAAGAACTTACTTCTACCTTTTTTACTTTCACAATTTTCAAAGGCCTGCTCGTTAGCTGTTTGTCTATGAGTAGAAGGACTAGTCATAGCAGTAGCAACATTGTCATTGCTTTCAACAGTAACAACATCTCCTTCACTATCACCTTCATCAAGACAACTTACAGTTAGTTCAGAACCTAAGCCCATATCATCACTATCGGGTGAGATAGCTTCCGGATAAACACATCCAGAAGCAGGACACTTAATCATTCTGACACAGTGATTGTAATTGAATGTCCCTTCATCATATCTTTTTTTACATTCTTCTTTTGCTTTAGAAACAGCAGGCTGATCAGGAGTTCCTGATTGTATTTTTGATTTCGAAGTAACAAGCCCACTATCATCGATATTAATTTCCAGATCAGAAAGACATGAATCATCTTGGCCATTACAAAGTTCTGCTTTAATCTGAGCTTCTCCCATCAACGCCTTTCCATTAACATAAGCAATAGGTAGTTGCTTATTAAGTGGCATTGAGAGAATCGCTTTTATTTCTTCAGGAATACTTGAAGGTGCCTGGCATGATTTCTTTAACTCACCTTCATCAACAGTCATAGAGCAAGAGACCATTCTCATACAAGCATTTTTATCAGAGCCTTGAAAATCACTACAAGTATTCTGAGCTTCGCTAAGATCACTTGCTCCCATAGGTTCGTCATACTTATAGAACTTCACTCTACCAATAGAATCTTTATAAACTTTCACTGACTCGTAACAACTGTTATAGCCAAGTAGATCTGAGCCTTGGAGTGGATCACAAATACCATTTTTCATTGAATCTGAAGGAGCCTTCCATTCACATGAAGGTAAACTGGCCCCCATCGCATGTTGGCTAATTTGAAATGAAAGTAAGAAAAGGCCTAAAACCTTTAGATATACACGACTCATACGATAGACTTATCGGTCAAAATCGCAAAAAACTGTAAGGATGTAATTAGTTGATATTACTGCTTTTGTGTAATTAAATCTAAGTTGTAAAACCCTGAGCTTTTAAGCAGGTTCAGAACGTCGACAACCCTCTGATACTGAACAACTTTATCAATTCTAAGCTCGATAGGAATCTTCTTATCTTTAATTGAACTTACTTTTTCTTTAAGTCCTTCTAAAGTAATATCCTGACCATTCATCGACATCTTATCTTTGGTAACTTCGAGACGAATAATTTCAATTTGCTGATTAACAGCTTCACCTTTTCCAGCTGAAGGTAAAGTCAAAGAAAGCTTTAACTCATCTTTTTTAAATACACTGGTGGCCATAAAGAAGATAAGAAGAAGAAATACAACATCAATCAGTGATGTTAATTCCGTTTCTAAAAATTCTCTTTTCTTTCTTCTCACAATTATTTTCCAGAGTTATTAATTTTTGGAATAAGAATTTCTTCAAGCTTCATCTGAATATTATTAAGTGAGCTTGTTAAGAAGTTATAAAAAATATTATTTGGGATAGCCACAAGAAGACCACCAGCCGTAGTAATAAGGGCCATGGCAATCCCACTGGCAAAGAGTTCAGGCTTACCTAAACCTTGAGCAGAAATTGTTTCGAAGGCCACAAGAATACCAAGAACCGTTCCTAGTAGTCCCAATAATGGAGAAGTCGTCGCTGTGATCTTTACAATATTTAAACCTTTTTCAAGAGAGTGAACATGATGCTCAATTCTTTCTTTGGCATACTCAAAACTAAGTTGCCCTTCACTTTCACTTTTCATTGAATTTAAAAGATTATCTGCAAGAGCATTGATATTCTTCTTCTCACCACTCAGAACTAAGTACTTCCAAATAATAATTGTAAAGCTAATGATATTGGCCAAGATTAAGATATACATAATCGGGCCACCACGTTGAACATATTCGAAAAGAGTCATCCTTGCATCTCCATATTGATCATAATTTCTAGTACTTATTATCGCTCTGAAGAGAGCTAAGTGCAATCAAAGAATTATAGCTGAAGTATAAACATAACTGATTTTATGCATCAGTTATTAATTGAGATCCTCACCACTTTCATTAAGAATACTCTTATTTAAAGTATCACTGTCAATGAGAGTGTTCTTAGTGGTTCCATCATCGTTAGACTCAGTCTCCTCAACCTTATTATTATTTTGTAAATTATCAAAATAATCCTGGTTTACAGTTCCTGAAGCTGGTCCACGATCACTGGCATAAGCAGAGTTACCTAACTCTCGAGTTAATGCTCTCGTGTTTTGACCAGGAGGTGTACCATTATTTGCTCCGCCACTTTGACCACCATTAGGGTCTTTAAAAGTAAGATAACCAGAAACGACATTGGAGAAGTGAGTAACTTGTACCCAATCATCATGATTTTGCTCTAGCTCTTTCTTAAGTTCTGTAAAGTTTCCTGGAACTTCTTGACCTTGTTGATTCTTCGTTCTTGTAGAGTTCGCAAGTTTCTTTCGCATCTTTTCTACAAGAGCCTTTCTTTGATTATCATATGATTGAGTAATATTTGCGATTGACCTTTGAATTGTCTGATCATCTTTTGTCATCTTAGCAATTTGTTCTTCCGTATAGTTTTGCTCTTTTAGATATTTCTCTAATGATTCTTTGTCTTTCACTGTATCTTTCAACTTTTCAGTCGCAGCTTTATTACGAATGGCAAATTCTTCTTCAAGCTTTTCAGAGTCTTCTTGACCGACAAGATATTCATCACAAGCTTCTTTATTCCCTTGATAATCTTGCTTACATTTTTCTAAGAGTGCTATCTCTTCTTTCTTTGCTTCTTTTAATTCTTCTGAATTGGCAATCTGTCCAGAGGTCACATTAACAATATTCTCAGTATCTACTTTCTTAGCATACTTAAAGTTTTTAATTTCATATCGACCAAGTTGTTTATTCTTATTGAAGTGAGTCTTCCACTGTTCTTGAATTTCTTCAACACGAACAAGCTCCTGCCTCTTTCCTTTAAGATAGGTCACAGTAATACAGGCCCTATTTTGAGTTTCAGTTTGATCGGCTTGATCAGGCTTATTTGTGAGAACACTATAGTAGTCCGTTGGGTTTTTACACACTCTTTGCAAAGCAGCTGTACAACGTGTCCAGTGCTGGTTCTGACCAGGACCTCCATTTGGAGTTGCAAGTAAATTGATATTGGCATCTCTTTGATTTTTTCGTACTCCTGGATCCGCTGAAATAGAAACACGTATATTATTTCCTTCTTGAATACTTTCAGCATCAACACAGAATTGAGAAATTGAATCAATAATAGTTTTTGAAATATGAGATTGCTGAATATCATGAAATTTCTTTTGATCAACATTTACAAATGTATTCTTTGAACTATCATCTCCACCCTTTCCATCAGTAGTATCTTCACCGATAGCTTCTTTAAACATATTCCCGTAAAACTTCTCTAAGGCCTTCAATGATTTTGATCTTTTTTGATTAATATTTGAGAGACCAACGCCTTCATACTGACTTGCGTTTTCTTTATCCGCACCTTGATCATCACCCACTTTTAACTTGGCGTAGATTTCATCTTTTGTTGTTTGATCAAGTGCAGTTATGCTAGAACCGGTCACACCATTCCAAACACAGTCTTCGATCTTTCCTATAGGTGTTCCACTTTCCTTAAGTGCCTTACAAGCATCTATCTGAGCTTTTACTTTTGGAATCTCTGCTAATTTCTCTAGCTGATCATCTTCATCTTCTTGAAAAGAAGACCTTTCATCTAGCTTTTCTTCAAATCCATCCTTACTTAGAAACTCTCCATTGGGAGTTAAGTCTTCTGCATCACTAGCAAAACCTGTTGCTGAGAATAGGAAGAAAAGAGCAAAGAATAGAGTCTGATAACAAGCTTTCATGCTTATATTATCGGCTATTTAGGCGTAAAACCTGAGTTTTTTTCTCTACAATGTAATTACAATTATTTAGTCACCTAGGAGGTGCCCAAAATGGGTGTGATTTGGGCCAAAATTGAAAAAATTCCAGGTTTCCTTGAGTGTCACTCAGTATCTGCTAGTATTCGCTTGGGTGTGCGGGTCACAGAAGGAGTGGACATGAAGAATGTTTTCTTAATGATGATCTTAGCAATTTTTTTCACGAGCTGTGTAGGAACATATCAAAAGTCGATATGTAACTCTAACTCATTAGTAGATACTCCAATTGAAGGTGTCTACATTCAAAAAGAACTTTCTAACGGCCACTATGTTCCAATTAAGAAAGTTCAAATCACAAAAGTTCAAGGTCATACTGGAATCTATAGCTATGAAGTCATTCAAGGTAGTGGTGTTAATCGCGTGATTAAAAGTTGTGTCGTTTCAAATGAGCTTATCTTAGAATTTAAGAACTATAAAGGTCTTGTGATGGATCAGCATATGACTTTTGCCAAACCATTTTCAACAGAAACGGGGTTTGGGATGTTCATGACCGAGTACTACACCGATGGCAACGGAACTAGTCAGACTCTCGACAATAGAGAAATGGATGCATATGAAACATTTCAGCACTTTAGCTTCAGAAAAATTGCCGAGGTTATTTTCGAAAAAAGCAACCAATAGATTTTTTATTTCTATTACTCGCAGCTAATACTTGTTGTCCTATTTCAACAGCATTACGAAGTCCGATTAGATCATCAACTAACTCGGCGTCTCTGTAGAAACGTTGAATTTCATCATAGAGTTCACGAAACATGGCCTCGGCTCTTTTAAGACGGTTATGACTTCGAGTTAAGCCAACATAATTCCACATTGTATGTTTAAGAGTTACCCAGTCTTGATGGATCAGGGCTGGATCGACAGGCTCTGTCCCCTTAACCCAATCTTTAATTTTATGATCTTCGTAAAATTCTGAATCAGAACTTTCAATAATATCTTCGGCTGCCAGAGCTCCCCAAGTCAGTCCTTCAAGAAGAGAAGTACTGGCCAGTCGATTGGCCCCATGAAGTCCAGTACAAGCAACCTCACCCACAGCATAGAGATTTTGAAGATTCGTTCTTCCCTTAAGATCAGTCTTCACTCCTCCACATGTATAATGAGCAGCGGGAACGACAGGGATCGCTTGTTTTGTTATATCCACATTATTTTTTAAGCAATGATCATAGATCGTTGGAAATCTTTCTTTAATCCATTCAGGATCTTTGAAACTAATATCAAGATAGACACAATCATGCTTGGTACGAATCATTTCTTCATCAATACTTCGAGCTACAACATCTCTTGGAGCAAGCTCTCTATCAGGATGATACATTTCCATGAAAGCTTCACCCTGACAGTTCAGAAGTACTCCCCCTTCACCCCTAAGAGCTTCAGAAATTAAAAATCTTCGATGAGAGCTCTTGTCGTAGAATGTTGTTGGATGAAATTGAATGAACTCCATATTTGTAAGGTATGCGCCAGCTCTTTTGGCCATAGCATGACCATCACCACGAGCTCCTTCACTATTGGAATGGTGAAGATAAAGAGAACCAATTCCCCCAGTAGCAAGAATAGTTTTCTTCGCAATCACCTTTCCAATATTTTTCTTGGCCTGATTAAAAACATAAGCACCAATCACTTGAGGATCTTCATATCTTTGCTGAAGAGAAACTCCGTGATGCAGAGGAGTTAGTAAATCAACTGCCGTATGTCCCGTAAGAAAAGAAACATTAGGAAAACGTTTCTTATCTTTTAAAAAATTAAGCATGGAAACTTGAATCTCTCTTCCAGTGTAATCACCTTTAAAAAGAATTCTCTCACTTGAGTGTGCGGCTTCTTTAGTAAAAAGAAGTTCTCCCTCACTCGATTTCTCAAAAGGTGTATTCACCTTTCCTAAGAGAAGCTCCTTAACAAGTCTTTCTCCTTCAGTTTCAAGAACTTCAGTCGCTCTTTCTGACGCTGTTTGAGAACTTGCTTTAAGAATATCTGTTTTAAGGGAACTACCATTTTCTTCATTGGCATTAGGAAAGATAATTCCACCTTGGGCCCAGTATGTATTTGATACATTTGGATCTGTTTCTCTGGTAACAATTCCAACTTTCTTGCCTGCTTCGGCAAGTTTGATTCCTGCTGCAAGACCAGCAACACCACAACCGATAATCAATGTATCAAAATAGACTGTACTCATTTTTTATATTTTAAAGAGATATCCACAGGAGGTGCCCCATAAGTAATTCGACCAATACTAATGGCATCAACACCTTCTATTAAATATGTTTCTAATGTTTTTAAATTAACTCCACCTGAAACTTCATAGGTCATGAAGTCAGGCTTCACCTCTATCGCTTTCTTAATATCTTCTGGAGAGAAGTTATCAAGCATCACATGACCAACCTTAAGCTCAATTGCTTGAATGAGTTCATCAAGATCATGAACTTCTAATTCAATTGGAGTATAGAATCCACCTTGAGACTTAAAAAAGTCGAGGGCCTGTTCAACTCCACCAAAGAAGCTCTTGTGATTATCTTTAATCATCCACATATCTGTTTGACCAAGACGATGATTATATCCACCACCTTGTCTTACAGAGTATTTCTCTAATCCTCTAAGACCTGGAGTCGTTTTTCTTGTATCTAAAATTTTAATATTCTTAAGCTTCGCGATTTCAACAAATTGATTTGTATAAGTTGCAATCGAACTTGAATGTTGAAGAAGATTAAGAGCAATTCGTTCACCTGTAAGGGCAATATTAAAAGGAAGCTCAAACTTAATAATGGCCCCATCAGACTTTTTAAAAGTCTTTCCTTCAAACTCTAAGAGTCCTTCAAGATTCTTCGCTCCCAAATATTGAAAAGCACTTACAAACCAAGGAAGTCCCGAAAGGATCAGGTCATCTTTAAGTTTAAGTTCACACTTCACAGTTTCACTTGGTAGATTTGAAATATAAAATGGATTTCTTCCTAGATCGTCTTCTTGGAAGTATCTTTCAATATCTGTTTTAATGGCATTATCGATCATTTTTAAACCAACCCTCTATCAAAAATAGATTCTCCCTCTTTCTATCCAATTCATTTCAATTAGTTAAGTGCTTTCTAGGCTTGTTAGACCTGCTAACTCATTGATTTCATGGGTTTTCACAAAGTCACAATCCTCTTTTTTACTCTCTTTCTCTCTTGGAATACCCTCCTTGGAGATTTAATGCCCCAAAGACTTCAAAAGAAGCACGAAAGAAGCTCATCAAGGATCACTCTCTCTACAAATCATCCTCTCCTTGATTCCTATATTCTGGGTAAAAAGAGAGGCCTAGATCGTAAGACTGTTAGAGCCCATGAAGTTTTAGGAATAAAGCATTGGATGACTCCCTCAGGTCTTCACTTTGGTGTGATCTTCTTCTTTCTACTCTTTCTTTTTAAGAAGCAAAGTCTTCCCCTTAAGATTCTTTTATTTCTAACTTCTATGGCACTAGGGCAAACTAATCTCACAAGCTTAGAGCGAGTTTCTTGGCTTACCTTCTTTCTTCAATTTGATTATTTTGAGAGTAAAAACAAGAAAAAGCTTATCTCCTTTTCTTTAATGGTGATCATCTGCCTTCTTAATGGAAACTTTCTGAAATCTCCAGTTGGTTTCTTTCTTAGTCTTAGCTTTATTAGTCTCTTCTACTTTTCTAATCAATTTCATTCTTCAAATATTTTGAGACTTTATATTCTTCAGCTCTTTACTCAGAGTTATTTCTCGGGACACTTCTATCCGATTGGATCTATTGCGAACTTCTTTTTAACACCAATTCTTTTTATTATTTTCCCTGTACTAAGCTTCTTTAATTTTATTAACCAAAGTATAGTTGATTACTTTCAAGAAGCTTTAATTTGGTTTTCAAAACTCGCTATTATAAAAATAAAGTTTGATTGGTATTACTTAATAGTTCTTCTCATTTGCTATTTTGTTTTTAAATTAGATCAAAGATTTAAGATTACTTTTATCACAGCAGGTATTCTCTGCTTTCAGCTTTTCCCAAAGCCGCTCTATAACTTTAATCACTCAAATATTAGAAAGGGATTCTACTCTCCTCCGCCAAAGGAGTATCTTTATCTAAGAGAGCATAAAAAAAGGGTGATTAGCTATCACCCTCATGGAATTGTTTGTTCTAACTTATTTGTAGGCAACGGATGGAGCACCCACTGCCGCCAAACTAGTATTGAAGAAGCTTACTGATCTGCTGATAAACATCATCAACTTGTGGAAGAATATAATCTTCAGAAGATGGACAGTAAGCAATATGAGAATCTTTAGCCGCCACTCTTAAAATTGGAGCGTCTAGTGATTCAAAACATTCTTCGTTAACTCTTGCAGCAATCTCTCCCGCAAAACCACAAGTCTTAACATCCTCGTGAGCGATAAGAAGTCTATTTGTCTTCTTAAGAGATTCTTTAATCGCATCCATATCAAATGGTGCAAGCGTTCTAAGATCAATTACTTCTACAGTCTTCCCAGTATCAGCATTGATTTTCTTAGCAGCGTCTATTGATTTTTGAACAAGAGCTCCCCAAGTAACAACAGTCGCATCTGCACCTTCAAGTGCTGTACGAGCTTTACCAAATGGGATCATATATTCTTCATCAGCTGTCTGACTTCTATTGTAACCTTGGTAGTATAAGTGCTTATGCTCTAAGAAAAGAACTGGATCGTCAGCTCTGATCGCCGTCTTTAAAAGACCAGCAGCATCTTTTGCATTCGATGGATAAGCAACTCTAATTCCTGGAATGTGAGTGAAAAGAGTTTCCCCTGATTGTGAGTGGTACATAGCTCCACCACGAAGATAACCACCGATTGGAACTCTTACAACCATTGGACATGAGAAGTCTCCACCAGATCTATATCTTAGTGTCGCCATTTCATTCTTTAGTTGCATGTAAGCAGTCCAAATATAATCAAAAAATTGAATCTCAACTACTGGCTTTAAACCTCTTGAGGCCATACCGATAGCACGTCCAACAATATTCGCTTCAGCAAGTGGTGAATTAAAAACTTGTCCATCTCTTGAAACTCTTTGAACACCAGATGAGATCTTAAAAACCCCGCCCTTTCCTTTAAGGTCTGGGTTATCTAGTTTTTCTAATTGAGAAAAGTCGGCAACGTCTTCACCAAACATTCTAAGAAGAGGATTCTTTTTGAACTCATCTTTTAAAACTTTATTAATTGCTCCGGCCATTGGAACATCATCTTTTCCAGTGAATGAACCTTCCGTTTCAAAATCAGTTGATGTGATATCTACATTTTCACTATAAATATGATCAAGCGAAGTCTCAGGCGCAGGCCATGGCGTTTCAATCGCTTTATTCATAGCTTCTCTAACTTCGTTAGATACTTCTTCAAGAAGAGCATCAACTTCTTCTTGCTTCATGATTCCTGAATCAACAAGAAACTTAGGATAAGAATTGAATACATCAATTTCTTTTTCTTCAGCTAACTCTTCTTTTGTTCTATACATAGATTGATCATCAGATAGAGAGTGAGAATATGGTCTCGTTGTACTTGCGTGTACAAGAACAGCTCCTTTTCTCTTTCTGGCGTGAGCTACAGCTTCAGTCATTGTTGCGTATGATTCAATTGGACAATTTCCGTTAGTCTTTAAAACTTTTAGACCTGGGAATTCATCAAGTGCTTTTGAAATTGATCCACCTGGAGTCTGTACGAATGTTGGAGTTGAAATAGCATAACCATTATCTTCAACGACAAAAATTACAGGAAGCTTATTTACACAAGCCGTTGTCAGTCCTTCCCAAAATTCACCTTGAGAAGTTGTCCCATCACCTGTTGAAACATATACAACTTCGTCTTTCTCAAAAGGAACATCTGGAGTCTCTACACCTTGATCTTTTAAACTTTGAAGATACATCCCACCTTCAGCAAGACCACAGGCCTGAAGAAATTGAGTTCCAGTACAAGAAGACTTATTAAGAATATTTAACTTTACGTTACCCCAGTGAGCTGGCATTTGACGTCCGTGAGAAGCTGTATCACCAACGTTACCATTGGCTTGGCAAAGCATTTCATAGGGAGTCACTCCAAGACCTGTACAAAGAGCACGGTCACGATAGTAAGGAACAAACCAATCGTAAGCTGGCTTCATCGCAAAAGCAGCTCCCGTTAAAATCCCCTCGTGTCCAGCACCACTAATTTGAAAGAATGCCTTTGACTGTTTCTTCATTGAGATTTCAGTGTCATCAACTTTTCTCGACACAAAAATATTTCTAAGCATTTTTACGAGATCTTCTTTTTTAAGATCGTACTTCTTAGCAATTTTTAATTTTCTCTCAAGTGCTTTTTCGTTCACAGCGCCCTTCCCTTTAGCTTCTTTCTTTGTCGAACGTGTTTTTTCCAACATATGATTTCCTTAGGTAAATCCTTAATTTTTTTGAAAACAGATTACATAAATGAGGGCCTTCTGTCTAAAGAGGGAGCATTAAATAATGATGTAATTTTAATGACTTATATTAGATTTCTATTAGAATCCACTTGAGAGAGTCAATGAGAAGCGACGATCTTCTTTTCCTCTAAATTGACTCGTTGTGGTATCAACTGCATAGGTCGTGAGGTCAAACTCTAATTTCTTGGTACGAATGCCAATTCCACCAGAACCAAAACCATCACCATAACCAGCTCGTACAAAGAAACGACGAGCGATATCGACTTCCATTCCAAAGGCAACACGACGTGCACTACCAACATCTGAATGCTTTTGAGTCGAGTCTTTGTAATTAACTTCTAAGTGAGTTCTTACAACTTTTCCAACTTGAGGTGTAAGTGAAAAACCAAGATCTACGGAGGGTTTAATTTTATCAGGTGCAGCTGCTGAACCACTTGATTGCTTAAACTCTTGCGAAGCTGAGTTATTAATCTTAATTGAAAAAGTTGGAAGTGCAGCAACAGGCAAAGTTAGTTTTGCCCCTGTTGTAAAAATAGTCGCACTACCAGAATTATAATCACTATCATCTAAAGTGATTGTTGTATTTCTATCACCTTCTCCAAAAGCTTCTTTTCTATTGAGATAAATAACAGAAGCACCTACTTTGAAAATTCCCCCAAAGATTGAAAGGTTTAAAGCAGCATAGGGACCATGGTCTCTTCTATCTGCATATTGAAAGAGATCAGTTGTCGCCTCACCTAAATATCCTCTTGCTTGTTTTGAAAAAAGATAACCAAAGGAAATATATCTGGCCGTGAAGTTAGGCATGATTTGAAAACGAGAGTGAGCAAACTTTCCTGGAGAATCTTTTAGGAGTTGTCTTGTGCCATCAACCTTGAAACCTTTCATAAAGTTTCCACCAGCATTAGAGAGAGTTCCCCCTGTTCCTAGATCAACCCAGTCTTTATTCACTTCAAGATGAATATTAGAAATGTGAAGGTGTGGATATCGTACAGTTCCTAGCCCGGCTGGGTTATAGAATACTGCTGCACTATCATCTACTTTTGAAATATAAGCATTCCCCATAGCGAGGGCACGGCCTGAAACACCAAGTTCAGGAAAAACACCATCTTCAAATGAAATGAGTCCGTATGCTTGCTCAGTGAACAAAAAAATAGAGAGGAGAAATGTAATAAAAGATATTAATTTCACCCCTCTATTGTACTTTTTTTAGCTACTTGAATGTAAGAGAGCACCATTTGCCCGAACTCTTAAGGAGAGGTAGGCAAATTTTGCCGATTACCTAACCTTACGACCAGGGAATCTGTGGCGAAGGTTACCTAAATACCCGCCTTTTAAGTTTCTGATAGATTCAATTCTCTTTTCAGCAAGCATATCTGTTGCTTTGTGAACTGCTACATTTTCTTCATCAGAAAGTTTGAAAATTTTCATCGTTGTATCGTAGATTGAATCAACCATTCTGATTGCCTTCTCATCTGACCAACCTTCAAATTCAATAGAAACGTTCATTAAACCACCAGCATTGATTAGGTAATCTGGGGCGTAAAGAATTCCTTTTTCTTTAAGGATATCACCGTGTCTTGATTCAGCTAATTGGTTGTTAGCTGCACCAGCTACGATCTTACACTTTAGTCTATCGATTGTTTTATCATTAACAGTTGCACCTAATGCACATGGAGCATAGATGTCACAATTAACATCATAAATATCATCAACACCTACAAATTCTGATGTTGGAACTTTTTCTTTAAATAGTTCAATATTTGTTTCATTGATATCAGTGAAAAGAACTTTTGCACCAGCTTTCTCAAGGTAAGAACCTAAGTTTCTACCAACTGAACCAGCACCTTGAAGAGCTACAACTTTACCTTTTACCGAACGGTCTCCGTAAACTTTATTACAACTTGCTTCGATACCTTTGAAAACACCACGTGCTGTGTATGGAGAAGGGTTACCTGATCCACCATGAATCTTAGCAACACCAACTACGTTAGAAGTTTCAGTGAATACGTGTTCAATATCTTCTACACCGATGTTCACATCTTCAGCTGTGATGTAACGCCCGTTAAGAGACTCTAAGTATCTACCGTAAGAACGAAAAAGAGCTTCCGACTTATCTTCTTTTGGATCACCAATGATAACTGCTTTACCACCACCAAGGTTAAGTCCAGATACTGCCGCTTTATAAGTCATACCTTTTGATAAACGAAGAACATCTTCAACAGCATCGTCAATGCTTGCGTATGGCCACATTCTTGTTCCACCTAAAGCTGGACCTAAAGTTGTATCGTGAATAGCAACGATAGCTTTTAGGTTACAAGAAGGGTCACTAAAGAAAACAACTTCTTCGTGTCCTTCAGAATAAAGTCTATCAAAAGTTAACATATAATCTCCTTTGAGGAATATCTAAAGACATGAGCTCTAGTTTGATTTAAAATTAGCTTAAATTAAGTAATCAAGGACGAAATCTGTATGCCCACTGTGTCACTAATGGAACTAAATGACGCTGGTCAAATAACCGGCAAAACTGAAGCTGAATTTGAAGGAAAAGAGCACGCGACTCTCTATGACTGTGCTGATGACGCTGGTCAAGAGCTCCCACATGGCTGTTTAGCGGGCTCTTGTGGCTCTTGTCGTATTTTAGTCATCGAAGGTGAAGAAAATTTATCGAGCCCTTCGGCCATTGAAAGAGATACAATTAGCCATATTTCTGATCCCTATATTGAAAAATTTGGTGAAGAATTTTTCTCAGATAAATCTATCAGACTCTCATGTCGTGCCAAAATTAAGGGTGAAGGGGACGTAAAGTTCGCGAATCTCAAGTAGTGCAATCTAAAAAAGCACTACTTTGAGCTATTGAAATCTGCCGTTAAGCTTGTATCGATTCCGTCATTCTTCTCATGACTTTCGCTATCTTTTTCTGAAGAACCGTTCTTTGAGTAAAGGTGTTTTTCACCATCAAGGTCTTTAACTTTAACTTCTTTGATTTCATAATCTTCAACCGAAACGAGTTCAAAACTAAAGCCTTCCCAAACAATCATTTGTCCTTGCTCTGGAAAAGTGTTCCCAAGCATATCAAGAATAAATCCCGCAACAGTTGAGTAGTTATCGTTCAGAGGAATTTTAATATCGTATTCATTATATAAATCTCTAAGAGACATAGAGCCTTCAATAAAAATACCTTCTCCAAGATCAGCCTCTTCACCATTAGCTGCTGCTGCTAGCTCATCTTCATCGTGCTCATCCTGAATCTCACCTAAAATTTCTTCTACGATATCTTCAAGAGTCACAATACCTACGACAACACCGTTTTCATCTTTTACTAGAGCAAGGTGATTCTTTTTACGGTTCATATAATCAAAGACCGCTTGAATTTTCATATGCTCATAAACAAAGAATGGTTCCTTAAGTAAAGGTTGAATATCAAAACTACCTTTTTCAGCACCCCTTACAAAAGCAAGGTCTTTTACGTGCATAAAACCAATTGTATTTTCAAGCTCTCCATCACAAACAGGATAACGAGAATAACCATCTTCTTTTACAAACTTAATAATATCTTGGAATGACCACTTGTCTTGTACATACTTAACTTCAAGTCGAGGAATCATAATGTCCTTAACTTTAATCGTTGGGAATTCAAGAATAGAGTTTAAAAGATCAATTTGTTTTGAGTCCATCGACTGATCTTGCTCCGCCTTACTAATCATATATTCAATATCATTCTTAGTAACGAGCCTTCCCGATAACTCTGCACTATCTCCAAGAATGGCCTTAATGATATAAACCATTCCCTTGATAATAGGGAACATGATGTAATACTTCGCTCTAAGAACCCAGATAATAAAAACAGAAAGTTTCTCTGCATGAGTTCTCGCAAAAGTTTTAGGAATAATTTCCCCAAAGAAAAGAATTACAAGAGTTGTTAAACCAGTAGAAATACCAATGGCATCACTTTGAACAATTCTCGTTGTAATTGTTGTCGTTAATGAAGCAGCTAAAATATTTACAACGTTATTACCAACAAGGATTGTCGCTAATAATTCATTTGGTCTTTCAACCATGAACATCATCGCTTTAGAACGACGTCCACCTTCTTCAATTAACTGCTGAGCTCTATCGACTCCAAGAGACATAAGAACAGCTTCCGAACCTGAGAAGAATCCAGAAAGAATAAAACAAGAGAGCAAAGAAAAGATCTCTAAATAAGACACAGGAAGATTAGCTGGCATGAAAATACATCCTGTTTAGTTTTAAAAATTTTAAGGTAAGGGTGGCCAAAGTTGTCCTTCTTTTAAGAAGTTGGCCGGTGAATGACGGAGGTTCTATATTCGAAATCCTTTTTAACGTTTAGCTTAATTCAGCCTTCTATAACTCTATTTTACAATGCAACGCAAATACTGTCTATATTTCGTATGCTTTTCGAAAAATCAATAACTTAGTGAGTTGGAGCTTGTCCCTGAAAATCATGGTCCGAATAAACGATCCTGTCATTCATTTCGTGATCAAAGCCATGTATCTCACTGATATTACTAACTTTTCTAAATAACGTATTACACTTATAACAAGCAACCACGTCACCCAAAATCTTGTAAAGAATTAGGTCAAATAAGTAAAGGACAATAAAACTTATCCCATAGGTCCAAATACTTAAGATAGCCGCTATCACAAAAAGAACAACTCCGATCTTACGGTTGAAGTCTTTTTGCTTATAAAAATCTTTTCTCTCACAACAAGGACAATCTTTTACAATTCCTTGTTCATGATCTTTATTAAACTTTACTGGAAGCTTATGGGAACAAACATCACACTGAGCAACTGTTGCTTCTACACTTGGCTTCACATGAATTCCTGAACCACATTCAGGACAAGTAAAAGTTATTTCCATCATAGGTAAAGTCCATATTTAAAGAAGAAGTAAATGCTAAAAAGCTCTCCTCCAAAAACAAAGAAAGTCATGGCATAAAAGATACCAGTGGCTGACTGGATTGATCTCATCTTCACCAATCTCCAACCAAAAATGCTCATGATTCCTACACCTAAATACACCCAGCCGACACGCATAGTCAACATCACCCAATTAAACATGTAGCCAGCACCTTTAGTCGTTCCCTGCTCAAACATGTCCATATTTTGATAATACTCATAACCAGTCCAAGCTAACTTTATAAGGATTGTCGCCCAGATAAAGAGAGTCGCAATCTTAAGCGGCTTCTCACTAAGCTTTGGAGTCACAAGATACCAATGGCCCATGACCATGGCGTACGTCACACTACCAACAAAACCAGTCGTGGCATAAGCGAAGAGCGTATTCACAAGATCTTTATTCATAAAGAGATAGAAGCCGCCTAATAAGCAAAGATTACTTAAGCCATAGAGAAACCACATGGCCTTCGACTTCTTATCTTCGTGCTTTAAATAAACAAGCACAAAGGAAATAAATGAAACGGCATAGAGAATCGTTTCTAAAGTGATTGAGCCAACATTCACGAGGTGAAAAGCGAGAGCAATCCCTGTACTAACAGCACAAAGACTCATCACCACTCTGATGAAGCCCGCTCCAGTTTCCTTTGTATTTGCAAGATAGCAAAAGAAACCAAGTCCAAGTGAAAGTGTTAATAAATAGAATTGAATAACGTTAGAAAACAAGGCTCACCTATTAATAAAAATACTTTTTTAAATCACCAATCATTTCAATATTAGCTTCTGGAATATCATTTAAATTAACTTCATTCAAATGAAACCAACTTCCAGTTTTAAATGTCTCTTTGTTGCAATAAAAAACATGGGCAAAGAGGCTAACTGATCGATCACTATACTCAAATGGGTAGGCCCTTAGAAACTCAACCTTCTGGGCCTTCACACCAGTTTCCTCTTGAAGCTCTCTTTTAGCACAATCTTCTGGAAGCTCGTTCTTCTCCCACTTCCCTCCAGGGAATTCCCATTTCTGGTCAAGATGTCCTTCTTCTTCACGCTTTTGCATCCAAAGAAAAATATCTTCACCTTCTTTATATATAGGAATAACAACTGAAACAGGAATTAGCATGAATGATCTTTATCACATTCTTCACAACTTAGACTAGACGATTTGATGCTCTACGTCTTATATTAAGGCCCACAAGGGTTAAAGCACAATGTCTCGTTTTACTGAAAGAATACCTAAAGGAAGCCTACTTTTTGCCCCAATGGAGGGCATTACCGATGAGCCTTATCGTTTGGCACTCAATGAAGCATTTCCTGAATGGGATCACTACTTTACTGACTTTTTGAGAATTCCTTCAACAGGAATGTATCAAAATAAAAAGATCACTGATCACTTTGGCGAGAAAGTTAATTCGAATTCATCCTTAAGAAAGAAAACAGGATTTCAGATTCTCACGTCCCATAGGGCGCGAACAAAAGAACATATAGATAAAATTAAAGAACTAGGTTTTGACTATCTTGATTTGAACTTAGGATGTCCAAGCAAAAAAGTGAATAGCCACAAAGGTGGGGCTTATCTCTTAAGTGATCTTCCTGCCTTGAGAGAAATACTTAAAACTATTCGAGATAATTTTGAAGGACTATTTACAGTAAAAATTAGGATTGGCTACCGAGATGATAAGAATTTTCTCGATCTTTTAAAACTATTTGAAGATGAAGGTGCTGAAGCTATTACTCTCCACGGAAGAACGAGAGATCAAATGTATGATGGAAGGGCCAATTGGGACTATATCGAAAAAGCTGTTCAAAATTCAAACCTTCCTATTATTGGTAACGGAGATATTTGGGAGCCAATCGATATCAAAAATATTTTTGATCAAACAGGATGTCATGGAGTTATGCTCGGAAGAGGTGCACTTAAGACGCCATGGCTGGCCAGTATCTATAAAGAAAATATCAATCGCTTAGAAAGTCTCGATAAAGAAGATCTTCTTCGCCTAAGAAAGAATAATCTCGATCTCTATTTTTACACTCTTGAAAAACATTATATGAAAAGAGGAATTAAAGAGGATGCTCTACTAAGAAGATTTAAAGCCTTTAGTCGATATCTGTATGATGACTTTCAACGTGGTCCTGAGCTAAGAAGTCTCTTTCTTCGTTCACGCTCTCTTCAGGAATTTTACCAACATCTAAGTCAAATTTCGGAAGAAGAATAAACTGACACCAAAAATGGAAGATAATAATTCCTAGAAGCCCTAGTAATGGCCATGGGCTCATCATAATCCCAGAAAGAATTAAAATAAAAAGTAATGGAAATACATAACGAGCCTTCAACTCACCTAGACTCTTTGACCATTGAAGATAATATTTAAAGCTTAAACCGATAACAGAAAATTTATAACGTCGTCCCACAAACTTTTCCCTCGCTCCCGGAGTAAGAAAAACAAGCGGCCACATATAGCCTACTAAAGTGGCAAGAATCACGATTGGAGGAATCACTTTAACAAATGAGAGAACTCCTAATAGAAAGAGAATTGGGCAAAGAGACCATAGATAGAAAGGCCTTAAGCTACTCACTCAATGGCCCCACTTCGATGAAGAAACCTGACTTCTGGAAATTGCATATCAATAGGAGCTTTAACCACCATATCAAAAACATGAATAAAGTCTTCAGGATCGAGCATTTTACTTCTTTCGAAGTCATCTGAAATAGATTCCCAGATCGGAGTATCTATCGCACCGGGCATGAGTGTTGAGAATTTAATTCCTAAGCTTTTCCACTCTTCTCTCGTACTCTCAATCAGACCATTTAATCCAAACTTTGAAGCACAGTAAGCGGCAACATTAGGAAAACCTCTTTTTGAAGCAATCGAAGAAATGCTAATCACATGTGTTTTATTTTCAATTAGAAAATCATAACTATGTTTTAAAATATGAAAGCATCCAAGCACATTAGTTTGAAGATGATCGTTAAACATTTCAGAATCTGTTTCATTCACACTTCCCATTTCAAAGATACCGGCATTATTAACAATCAAATTTAATCCGAATGTATCTTTTCCTATTTCATCAAACATATTGGCGACACTTTCTTCATCAGTCACATCGAGTTCAAGATCAATAAAATTAGGATGAGAAATATCTGTCCCTCTACGACTTCCGCCATAAACGATATAGTTTTCTTCTAATAAATATTGAGTGATCTCTAGGCCTAAGCCTGAAGAAGAACCTGTTACCAGGGCATACTTTTTACTCATTCTTGCCTCCAATCATATTGTGACAAGAAAGAGTAATTATGAAAAGTATTTAGAATATTTTAGAATCTTACGAAAGTTAGAAGACTAACACCCATTTCATCGCCTCTACCTAACTTGTAGTTTCTTCTAGCGTTATGAACTGGAGCTGAGTGCTCTACAGAAAGAATGAAGTTGGCTCTATAAGAAACATCAAAAACACCAGCGATCGCAACATTTAAATCATCAGTATGTCTTGCTTCTGGACGCCCATTAACTTCAGAAGCGTGCCAACCTTGATGTTCCATCCCAACAGAGAGGGCCATCCCAAAAAGCTTATTAAATTTTCTTTCGATTTCTACCCCATGCTCTAACTTATACTCTTTATTTTGAGATACAGAACCGCCTTGTTGACCAGCTCTAGAACCACGAGTGTAAGTAAATTCATTAAGGTAACTTGTTTGAGAATGGATATAATATTTAGGTCTAATCTCATAATTGATTGACCACATTTTTGCTAAAAGCTTTTCGAAAGTAAAAACACCTTCAACCATAGCAATTTGATTTACTTTTTTCGATTGCTTACTTGTTGGTAGGTGAAATCTAAACTGTCCAGAAAGACTCACGTCACCTGGAAGATAAGCAAGATCATAATCTACATATTGAACATAGATATCACCAATTTCAGCCTTAGGTTTTTGATAAGCTCCATAGTCATCAAAACCAGAAGTTTCATAGAAGAAAACGGGACGAATAGAGTACTTCTTCCCACCACTTAATTTATAATCGATACTGAAATAGTTATAAGTAAAAATTTGAGCACGTCCTTCATCAGGGTTTTCCATTGGACGACTAGCAAGGTTAAAGTAACTCACTTTCCAAGGGCTCCAACCTCCACGATCATTATTATTACGATCATAAAGTGATGTGGCAGCAAACGAGCTCGCACTTAAAAGAAATGTTAAAAAAGAAATTTTTAGAGCTCTCATGAGTTCACCTTAAATGTAAAATAAAGACAATCTGGTCTTTACTATTGATCAATTCCGTTGGATGTTAGTTGATATTAGAATTGATCTCAACATAAGAGAGGAAAAGATGAAGTTTTTACAGACATGTGTCCTTGCTATCCTATTGGTATCTTGTAGTACAGGCCAATTTAAGACCGAAAAAAATGACGTTGTTCTCTTCAGTTACAACGTAGAAAATCTCTTTGATACCTCTCATGACAAAGGTAAAAATGACCTGAGTTACCTCCCTTTGAAAGATAAAAAAGGCCTCGCTCATAGAGCTGAATGTGAAGGGATCAAAGTAAAGAGATGGCGTGATGAGTGTCTCTATAATGACTGGAGTCCAAAGATTTTGAAGCGTAAGATGGCCAGACTTGCTGACGTTATTCTTCAAGAAGATATCCACCCACATATTATTTTCCTTCAGGAAGTAGAGAATATTAAAGTTCTTGAAATGCTAAGAAAAGGCTATCTTGCTAAGCATGGCTATAAGTACAAATCTGTCCTTATTGAAGGGCCTGATAGAAGAGGGATCGACACTGCTTTTATTAGTAAATTCCCTCTCGCAGGTAAACCAAAGATTCATACAACAAAATTTGTATCGAGAGGAAAAGTTAAGAGCTCTCACTCTCCAACCAGAGGTATTCTTGAGGCCACATTTAAGCTACCTAATGGCGATTTACTCACAGCCTTTAGCCTTCACTTACCTTCACAAAGATCTCCTAGTGAAGCCCGTAGACAGGTGTTAGGGACTCTTAAAAAAGCTATTTCAAAGCTTCCTAATGATCGTATGATTGTCGCTGCTGGTGACTTCAATATTACTAAGCTTGAAAATGTAAGAGAGAAGTTATTAGAGGAAACTCTTCTTAATGACTTCGTCGTTTCTCATAATATCGGTTGTAAAAGTTGTGATGGAACTCATAACTACAGAGGGAAATGGTCTTTTCTTGATATGATTTTTTTCAGTAAGAACTTAACAAATAAATCTGCTACTTACGAAGTTGTTCCTGCATCAGTAAGAACTCCTAACAATAGTAAATATCAGCTTAGATCAAATAACTTTGCCCCTGCTAGATTTGGTTCGGGATCAAGTGTAGAAGGTGTTTCTGATCACCTTCCAATTGCTGCAAATTTAAGACTAAGGGCCCAATAGGCCCTTAGAATTTACTATGTTTCTAGTAACACACGCCTGACGATAATCTCGTCTTGTCTGTATCAGTATCCGAATGAGCAAACTTAGCGATTATCTTTTTGCCTTCTAGTTTAAGTGCAGCTCTTACATTTCTAGTTGTCGTTTCAAGTGCATATGTCACAGACTGTGAACCATAGATAGGCACTGATTCAATTGAACAAGAAGTGTAACCACCTTCTTCATAGCAAACTGTTGTATCATTATCGTCATCTCTGTCGTTTTGACGATCACGACGAGCATCCCAGTTCACATCTCTACGATCTCTCACAACGTCCTTATTTCCCTTACAAACAGTTCTACGAGGGATATAACGACAAACCTCTTCAGAACGATAGCCTGAGATACATGACTCTGTTGTGTTATAAGTTGATGAGCTTGTATCGGTAGCAACTTTCACATCAAGATCATAGTTTGTTCCCATTTGATCAACTTTGATCGTGACCTCACCTTCATAAGCTGGAATTTTAATCTCTTCTTCTGCTGAAAATTTAATCGTTTTGAATGACTTGTCATTATTCTTCAGCTTTAGTTTTAAAGAATCTTTACCGGCAATCTTTAACTTCGCTTGATAATTACCAGCTGGAACTTTGATTGTTTTCTCATTCCCAAAAATAGTTTTTCTTTTAAAAGAAGCATCATCACTAATTGATAAGTTTCCCTTCATTGATTTACATGATGCAAGTGTGATCATGGCCATTGCCATGAATGTGAATTTACCCATTTCTCTCTCCCGTGTAGGTTTTTTAAAAGAGTCTTGAGCAAATGATGTGCCAAAAGAGTTTGTAAAAATTACAAACTCTTAACGCGAACGACAATAAAAGCAAAGAGTTACTGGAGTCAAAAGGTCAGTGTCAGATTGACACTAATTCTTAGAACAAGCGAGTGTATACCTTCTACCATTTTTATTCATTGTAATATTGGCATTTTCATCTGAATCTTGATCGAAGTCAGCTTCAACTGAAACTCCAGATTCTTTATCATCAAGACTTAAGAATAAACCATCTTGATAAGGTAGGTATCCCACAAAGGCATAAATATTTGAATCAACTACGAGTTCATATTCTTCATACTCTTCTTCTGGATCTTCATGAGCAAAAGTAACTTGAACTAAGTCCTTAGTCTTAGCGTAGTTTGTATAAACACTACAGCTAAATGATCCCGCTAGAAGATTCGACGATATAAAGACTGATAAAACTAATAACAACTTCTTCAAAAACAACTCCCGCAAATTTTATCAATTATCTGAAATAGAACTTATCTCTATTAAGAAGTGGTGCAATCCCAGTTCTTCTCATACAAGCTCTTCTTAAAGATCTTTTCTTTTCAACAGCAACAGAAATATCCCCTTCAGCGAAGTTTAATTCCCCACGACTTCTATTATTCATCGTTCTTGGCATTCCTGTTAACCACATATTTGAAAGTTTAAAATTACTTCTAAATTGTCCACAGAATTTCACTTTCTTTTCTTCATAAGTCGGAGTTCCATCATCATTCGTTCCTGTTTGAACTTGCACAGTTGATGTTCTTCCTGGCTGATTAAAAAGAGATTCTTTATCTTTAAGATTTACATTCGAGATTAAGATATAGAATTTAGGCTTAATCTTTTCTTCAATATCATGTCTTGTAGACTTAATCGTAAGTGAAACTGAATCATTTCTTTGTTGGATATACTTAGAAACAACAAGCTCACCACTTCCTAATTCCTTTACTTGAAACTGACCTTCAGCAATGGCCTGAATTTCTCCACCATCAGTATAACCCTTATATCTTACTGGGCTAGATTGGATATCGTGACTTGTTAGTGCTCTGTAAGTGAATTGATAAATTCTCTTTTCCTCGTCAACTAAACGATACATCACATTTCTATCTTCTCTTAGATCCCCTCTATAACCACGGTCAGTTCTCTTCCCTTTCTTCTTAGAAAGTCTCATATTAAAACCAGGTGTTGTTTGCCCTTCTACATAAGATACAACTTTCTTACCACCTTCAAGTTCTTTATATTCAATTTCAAAAGACTCTTGCCCACGAACTTCTGTAATCACTCTTTCTGAAGAAATAGTGTCTTTACACCCATCCCAATCAATAAATACTTTCTTATCGCCATTATTTTTCTTCGCTGACTTAATCTTACGACAAAGAACATATCTCTTCGCACGCTCACCTTTACGATCACGCTCTACTTCTTTTTCATACTGTCTTTGTTGAAAATCAGAATTGAGGGCAAATTCTAAAAGCCTCGCAGCTTCGGCAACCTTGTCTGTAGCTGTTAAGGCCACTTCCATGTCATATTGATCATTCTCAGGAAAGAGAGTTCCAAACTCAGCCTCAACATCAGCATCTGATGTGAAATATGGGTTTTCAACTTTCTCATCTTTTGGAGCACAACCTGCCATCACAGCAGCAATTGCTAAAATCGATAAAAACTTTTTAGATTTCATAAGGCCTTCTTATTAAAATTAAAATCGCCTCTTTGTATCTTTTTTCAGTGTTCTGAGCAATGAAGTGGGAAATTAATACAGACACGTGTTCTGATAGAGAATTGGCAAAAAAAAAGCCCCTCTTTTGAGGGGCAATGTACTGATTTTGTTATCTTTTGTTCTCGAATCTATTTCGCAACACCTACTGATTTAGTCTCACGAACAACAGTAATCTTAATTGTTCCTGGATAAGACATTTCAGATTCAATTTTCTTTGCAATATCTCTTGAAAGAAGAACTGTTTCTTCATCATTTACCTTATCATTTTCAACAAAAACTCTTACTTCTCGACCACCAGAAATTGCGAATGATCTTGAAACACCATCAAATGAGTTAACGATCTCTTCGATATCTGTCAGTCTTGAAACATAAGATTCAACCATCGCCTTACGAGCACCTGGTCTCGCACCAGAAAGAGCATCTCCCGCCGCAACTAAGTGAGCAAGAACTGATTCTGGTTTCTCATCATCATGGTGAGCTCTAATCGCGTGAACGATATCTGGAGCTTCTCCATATTTCTTCGCAAAGTCTGCACCAATAACTGCGTGCGATCCTTCAGCTGAAGCATCAAGAACTTTTCCAATATCATGAAGAAGACCTGCACGACGAGCTTGCTTAACATTTAGTCCCATCTCTGCGGCCATGGCCCCACAAATAAATGCGGCTTCAAGAGCATGCTGATATTGGTTTTGTGTATAAGACGTTCTCCAGTTAAGAGCACCAACGAGTTTTAAAATCTCTGGGTGAATACCGTGAACACCAATTTCCATTTGAGCTTTCTGACCAAGATCAAGTAATTGCTTATCCATTTCAGATCTAGCTTTCTCATGAAGTTCTTCAATTTTCGCTGGGTGAATACGCCCATCTTGAATCAGCTTATCAATTGTTCTTCTTGCAACTTCTCTTCTGATAACGTTGAAAGATGAAACAACAACAACCTCAGGAGTATCGTCAATAATAAGGTCAACACCACAAATTTGCTCGAAAGCTCTAATGTTACGACCTTCTCTACCGATTAACCTTCCCTTCACATCATCTGAAGGAAGATCAACTGTACTAATTGTTTTTTCTGCTACGTACTCACCAGCAAATCTCTGAATAGCAATTCCTACTAATCTCTTTGCTTTGTTTTCCGCTTCTTCTTTGGCTTCTTCTTCAATTCTTCTGGCCACTTTCGCAAAATCAACACGAGCTTCTTCTTCCATGTTTTTAATAAGCTCTTGCTTCGCTTGCTCTTGAGTCATGTTAGCAACTTCACTTAGCTTCGCTGATAACTCGTTTTGTCTTTCTTTGTATTTGCTTACTTCAGATTCAACTCTATCAAGACCACGCTTAACTTCGTCTTCTCTTTGCTTTAGACGATCACTTTCTTTTTTATTCTCTTCAATCTTTGTTTCAAGTTTAGCTTCACGAGAAGTGATTTCTTTTTCTTGAGACTTCACATCTTTTTCACGCTTACGCATTTCATTTTCGTGCTGCTCTCTTTCTTCTTTTGCAATCTCTTTCGCTTCTTTACGAGCTTTATACTTGATCTCATTAGCAGACTCTTTCGCCTTGTTAATGATCTCATCCCCTTTTGTTTCTCTTTCTTTGATTTCTTTTTGAGCGGCCATGTTTCTAACAACATATCCCGCAATCACACCAAGAATGAGAAATAAAACAGAGGCTAATATCGCTGTCATGTCCATTTTTTTCTCCTTAAATATTTATAACTTTAAAGCCTCTCCCTGTTTCCAAACACCTTTTTCACTAACAACGTAATCAACATTCACATCGTGTTCTTCTACAGGAAGCTTTTCAAGTATCTGTTCTTCAAATACAAGAGCTATCTTGATCCCCTGATAACTTTCTAAAAACCTATCGTAGAATCCTTTCCCTCTTCCAAGCCTTTCACCATTCTTTGTAAACCCTAGTCCTGGGACAACTAATAGTTCTGGCACTACATCCTCAAGTTCACTTGGAGGACAAAGTAGCTTGACGCCAAATTCATCTGACTCTTTTAAATCTTCGAAGGAACATTTCTTAAAAGTCATCGAGTCGTTGGAGCTAAAAGAAGGAAATGAGATTACTTTCCACTCTTTGTATTCCACACAATTAACTTCATCAGCTAAAGGTGCAAATAAGCCCGCACAAAATTCATTGGATAATAAATATCGAAAATTTAGAGAATGAATAAGTGGTGAAAGCCTAGAGAAAATCTTTTGCTGCTTTATCTCTTTCTTCTCAGGAGAAATTGCGTGCAACTTCTCTTTCAGAGCCTTTCGTATATCCTGCTTATGCATCTAAAATTTAAAGAGTTGTTGGTGAAACTTCTTCAATAAATTGAAGGGCATCTCCAGCGACAGCATGTAAATGATCGACGTTATCGCGATATTCTCTTTCTAGCTCAAGTTTTTCTTTTGCTAATTCTAGTGAAAGTAAAATTGCGATTTCTTCTCTTTTCAAAGAAGGCATCTTATCAATGATCTCATTAGATTTTTCTCTAACAAGTTTAACAACTGTTTCTGGATCTACTTTTTCAGCTTCATTTCTACGAAGCTTTAGCTTAAGACCCAACACTTCAAATTCTAAGATTTCTTTATTAATATCCATATCTTAAAAGGGTATCTCTAAATACCTTTTCAGTCAAAATTACCGCTATGCATTTACGCGATAATCAAGCAGTGCACCAAGGTAGTCCTCAAGCCTAAATTCATTCAAATCTTCAACTGATTCCCCTACCCCAATATAGGTAATTGGAACTTGTAGTTTTTCGACAATTCCTACCGCACTCCCTGCTTTTGATGACCCATCGCACTTAGTAAAAATAAGTCCGGTAAGTCCCAGAGTTTTATGAAACTCTTCTGCTTGGCGTAAAGCATTCTGCCCTGTAATGGCATCTAAAACGAGAAGCACATGATCAGGGGCAGACTGGTCAAGCTTGGCCAGAACATTCTTACTCTTGGCCAGCTCATCCATTAAATTTTCTTTTGTATGTAATCTTCCCGCTGTATCGAGAAGACAATAGTCTGCTTTCATAGAAAGAGCTTTTTGAAGGGCCTCATAACCAACTCCACTTGGATTCGCCCCCTCTTTCGCTCTAATCATTGTAGCTCCAGCGCGATCACACCAAACTTGAAGTTGGTCAACTGCTGCCGCTCTAAAAGTATCACAAGCACCAACAACAACATTGGCCCCTTGATTTGTTAACTTAGTGGCAAGCTTTCCAATAGTAGTTGTCTTACCAGCACCGTTCACACCAACGATCATAATTACTTTTGTTTTCTTTTCGCCACTCTCACTTGGAGAATGTTTAAAAAGATCTTGATCAAGAGTAGTTTGAACACCACTCATTTTATTTTTTAAGAAGTTATAAAGAAATTCCTTAAAGGCCTCTTCACCAAAGCCCTCTTTCTTAGCCTGTGCCTGAAGCTCATCCATTATTTCCATTACTGTGTTAGGGCCAATATCTGCTCCATAAAGAAGTTCTTCTACTTCTTCAATTTGATCATCATTAAGGGCAGAGCCTGAAAATATATTTCCAAGTTTTCCCCAAACTTGTTCACGAGAAGCCGACAAACCTTTAGTTAACCTTTGGGCCCATGAAATTGTCGGTGCGTCCGGCTGAGGTGTGGCCGGCTGAGGTGTCGCAACTGGTGTTTCACTTGTATCAACTTCAATCTTAGGTTCACTCTTTGTCGTAACCTCTTCAGTTGATGAGAAAACAAAGAAGTTCAAAATACCTGCTAGTACAATCCCTCCAGCAGCAATAAATCCAATCATATCTCCAGTCATAATTTCCTCGGTATTCAGTAATTGAGATGGCCATATTACACCTCTCATACTAAAAATCAATCAGGAACTACTATGAATAACGCTAAACATTACGACCTATTTATCCTTATTCAAGGAATTAGAAATTTCTTTAATGAAAAAGGTTTCCTCGATGTGTTGACGCCTCCCGTAGTAGAGAATCCAGGAATGGAAGCTCACATCCATCCCTTTAAGGTTGAAAGTTCGAATCCAAATTTTAAAAACTCTCCGGGCTATCTTCATAGCTCCCCTGAATTTTTTATGAAAGAACTCTTGGCCAATGGTCATGAGAAAATTTTTACTCTCTCTTATTGTTTTCGTGATGAACCTAAGAGTGAAACACATCGTCCTCAATTTCTTATGCTTGAGTGGTATCGAAGAGATGAGTTTTATTCTTCTATCATGAATGACTGTGAAGAATTAATTCATTACTCACTTCAATTTTTGAAAGAGAAGAATATTTCAATAAAAGAATCTTTAGAAAAACAGAGTATTGAAAAGTTAAAAGTCGATGATCTTTTTAAAAAGATCCTTGGTTTTTCAATTTTAGATTTTTTAGAGGCTCATCAATTAAAAGAGAAAATTAAAAAAGATTTTAGTGAACTCTATTCAGAACATGAAGACCTATGGCCTTGGGAAGATTATTTCTTTCTTCTCTTTTTAAATAAAATTGAGCCTGAGCTTAAAAAAATTCCTCTTGCTCTTGTCTATGAATATCCTGCTCCCCTTGCTGCACTTTCAACATTGAATTCTCAAAATGAAAAAGTATGCGATCGATTTGAACTTTATATTGAAGGTATTGAAGTTGCGAATTGCTTTAATGAATTAACCGACTATAAAAAGCAAGTTCAACGGTTTAAAGAAGAAGAGATGAAAAAAGAGTCTCTTTATAAGTATTCTCTTCCATGGCCTAAGAGATTTTTAGAAACTCTAGAGAATGGTTATCCAAAATCATCAGGTATCGCCTTAGGAGTAGAAAGACTTCTTATGTCTCTCACTCCTAATAAACAACCTTTCTTTGATTAAGGAATAGTTGTATTAAAAATTTTGTGGATTTTGATTATGAGTTCACTCTTAATCATTTGAACATTCACGTCTTTGGCCCAATTATAATGAAAATGTGAACTTGGATTAACTCTAATTTTATTATTTCCTAAAGCTCCTCCATAAACAGAAGCCATTCTCCCGCTAAGAATTCCATACCACTTATAGGCATCATCTTCATTACTTCTAATGAGAGCATCAAAAACGTTGAGTGCTTTTTCAGTTACCAGCCTCTTTATAGTATAAACACTGAGACGAGAAAGTTTTTCTTGAGTTGTTTCGTAGTTAATAAAGTCTTTGAGGACAAATTGAGCAAAGTTCACTGTTCCTTCAGTAATTCCAGACTTCATACTCTCCATTGAAAGATAAACTTTTCCAAGAACAAGGTTTCTATAGATTCCTTCACGTGAACCGCCATTCATTAGAGTATTCATCCATGTGGAAATATCATTTCGGCTAGCTTTCTGAGAAAGAACAACCTGATAAAGCTCCTTAATAAAACCAGCATGATAAACTGCGATCTCCTCACTACTTAGATTTAACTTATCTTTAGTTTCTGCTTCACTTTCAACGACAACGGCCTTGGCATTCTTCACAATTTTAGGGATTGGAGGAAGCTCTAACTCTTCTTCTTTCACTCCAAAAAGTGAATTCGCTAGCGACTCTCCTAAGTATTTTGATATCAACGGCCTTAAACTCTTCTCTAAGTCCTCACGTAAGCCTGCGTTTATTGGTTGACTCAATGAAAGCAAAAGAACCATTCCAACTATGTGAATTTTAGAAATTTTCAACTTCAACCCCTTTCTTCAATAAATCTTCACATAAATAGCCAAATGTGAAGGATTTTAAACATTTCTAGGCGAGTATTTGTAAAAAATGAAGACCAAAAATAAGCCTGTTTCCCACTAAGAAATTCAAGTATTTAGTTAATCATTTTTAATATTATGCCCTAATATGCAGGCAATTTCAGGATAAAAATTGAGTAAAATAACCGGCAATTTTTGCCTTAAACCTCGGAAATTAAAGAGAAAACCATAAAACCTAAATGTTTATTTTAAATGGACGATAAAGTAGACGTATGAAGACTATAAGACCATTGCTTACATTAACGACACTTCTATTACTGCTTACTTCTTGTATGCCGGATTCCTTTACAAAATTTAAGGAAGATCCACCGGCCAAGAAAACCAGTGCTAATGGCGGTAGTGCCGGCTCTGGTTCGGGCTCAGGCTCTGGTGGCGGAGGTGCAGCAGCGACTCCAACCCCAACAACTGCCCCAACTCATATTCAAGTAGTGGGTGGTGACTCTACATTTATTTATTACCCTTATGAGGTAGCAGTAGATGCTGATGGTAATGAAGTAGCACCACAGACTATTGTTTTTGAAGCGATCGGTGGAACAGCTGTTGATGGCGAAGTTATTTATAGCATTACTCCAACTCTTCCAGCAGACATGAGTTTTGATACTTCGACGGGAATAATTTCAGGGCAACCTCAACAATTTTACCCGATGACTACTTTTCAAATTACGGCAACACATTCGCCAACAAGTACTACTATTTATAGTTCAACTCCACTCACTCCGGTTTCAATTCAAATTGGAGCTTTTTCAAAAATTGAAAACTTCAACTTTCCTCAATCAGTTGGGCAAAGTTTAATTATTGAACTTCAAGAAAGAACTGCGGAAGCAGTTGTTGATCCAGATGGGAATATTACATCCCCTGCGATTTACGGTCCATTACCAGAAGAAGCTCTTCTTGAAGATTTTCCACTTGGAACTACAATCTCAAATGCTTCAGGAGTAACAGCCACAGTTAGATGGTATGACACTGACACAAGTTCAATTTATGTTGAAATTACAGCGAATCCTTCATCTAGCTATATTGATATTTTAGAGCCAGATGCAACAACAAAAGGCTCAATTGATAATTCAGGAACATTCGCGACAGAAAGAGCTTATGTTGGAAAAGTAACTTATGCTTTTCAAACTGAAGCTGCCGCTTCTAACGCTCTTCCAGGTGTTCCAGCAGCATTCTCACCATCACTTACGCCTTCAACACTGAACGCTTCTACAGAGCTTGCAGACTGGATTACATGGTCTATTTCTCCAGAACTTCCGAATCCTGCAATTGGTGCTCTTACTATTGATTCAGGAACAATCGGTTCAGTAACTGCCGGTGGTGGTTTTGGTGGAAACGGAACGATTTCAGGTTTCTTAAGTAACACGGGTGAAAGCTTACTTCCTACTACTTATACAATTACAGCAAAGAGTGGACCTTCATCTTCGACTTCTACTTATTCAAAACAAATTGGTATAAGTGTTCTCGACTACCCTCTTCCAAAGAAATTAACTTCAACGAATTATAGAATTCCAGCAAGTACAAAAATGGTTCTAGATGTTGCTTCTATCACTCCATTTACTGTTGGAGAAACTGTTTCAAATAGACACGGTTTTCAAGCAACGATTGATTCAATTGATACAGCGAACGCTAGACTTTTTGTTACAACTGCTGCTTCAGGTGCAACCTATGGTTATATCGGGACAGACACAACGGCAAAAAGAGAAATCGATGATCAAGCAACATTTCTAACAGCAGCAACAACGGTAAACGATGTTTACTTTGTTTATCCGAGTGACGGAGCTACTGCACTAAGCTTAATTCCAGATCCAAATGTTCTAAGTAGTGTTGAAAATGAACTTTCTGGTCTTGTAACTTTTACTGCTGCCTCTGCTGCAGTAACTGGTTTTCAAACAAAGTTTGATGAAGAATTAATTGGTGGGGCCAATGCCGTTATTATTCTTGCAGGTACGGCTTACACAATTGCTTCAGTTAATAGTGCAACTTCACTTACACTTGCTGCTCCAGCAGCTTCAAGTGGAACAAATCAACCTTATAAAGCTTCTGTAATTGATCAGGTTGATGAAAGAGGAACACATACCTATAGTATCTCCCCAGATCCAGCTATTGCCTTTGGTGGAGGATTCTCTTTCTTAAATACTGATGCCACGAATCCAGGAACGATGACAATTAACCCTGTTTCGACAATTTTTCCTCAACAGGAATTTACAGTTACAGCAACCGATCTCTTTGGAAGAACTGCTGAAACATCAGTTAAGATGGGAGCTTTTAGAGCACCAGTTGGTCTTGCCACAACAAGAGCGATGCTTCTTAACGTTCCTTCACGCTCAGCCTTCACAGCAGGTGACTTCATCTCGTCTTCAAGTGGTGGTAAAGGAATCGTGCTCGAAACATTTAACGTAAGTGCAATGAATGACTACGTTAAAATCAAAGTACTCAGTGGTACATTTGAAGAATTTGACGATATTGATAATAGAGATCAATTTCAAACTCAAAGAACTTATATCTATGATAATGGAGCTATTCCATATAATACGGAACTTGCATTAGCCAACGTCACAAACTTCTCATCAACTTCAGGCTCGAATGATATTTGGGTCGGTGGTGGATCATATTCTGCCTCGACAACGAGAGGAACTATTCAGTTCATCAACGGACTTAATGTTTATGTGATGGCTGAACAAGGAAGCTTCTTAAATTCAGGTGCTCAAACTGCTCAGTCAGATGCAGGTGGATCAGCGACGATCAATGATCTTAAAGCCAATAATGTGATCCTTAATGGAGTTTCAAGTGTTCCAGCCACAGCTGTTATTGGCCAAGATATTGGTTCAAATAATGGTGCGGTAGGAACTATCCAAAATATCAGTGGGACAAATGTAACTGTTACCCACCTATCAGCTGGGACAACTTTTGACATTGGTGGTGGTAACGAGATTGAATATGTGAGTCCACTTACTGGTGGTGCTACAGTAACGACTACTTCTGTAGAGTATGATGATAACTACTATCTTTATAGAGATGAAGAAGCTGTGATTTACGCTCAACTTGACTCAACCAGAGCGCTTGCAGCTGGAGAAACTCTTGACGTAACTTACTCTGTTAAAGGTGCTGGTAACGAGTCTCTTCCTTCAGGACTAACTTTAGATACAGCAACAGGTATTATTTCAGGGACTCCTGATGATGCTTCTGCTCTAATTCAATATACACTTACAGCAACGACACCAAGTGGTTCTGTTTCTACGACTTTTGGTATTCAAGTTATTGATCACTTTGAAGTCAAACTTGATGATACGAATCGTCCTTACTCTTATATCTTCCACCGTGGAGCCCAAGGTATGGGTAGAGCTCCTTGTCGTGTGACAAAAGAGCAAATGGCCAATGCCGCTAATGGTACACCAGTAGATATTACTTGTTATCTTGAAGCGGGACAATTAGACCTATGGCAAAATGGAACAGACTTTGTTTTCACTTCAGGAAACGATATGTGTCAGTACATTACAGAAAGACCATTTGGATTCAACGAGCTTAAGCCGACAGCTTCAACAACTGGATTTACACTAATTGAAAATACGGGATCGTTAACGAATAGCCTTTGTACTGACCGTTACAACGGTGGAACAAACATAGAAAGATTCCCTATCAACGCTTCGCTTGCAACAGCTGAACAAATTTCATCAGCAAGTGAAATGTGTATTGGTGACTACACAGCAAATAAAATTAGAGAAGCTCTTGGTATCTCTGGAGCGACTGGTAGAAACTGTGACGAAGGGACATTCATCATCCAAGAGAATGCCTACGATACAAGTTCATCATCGTGTTTAGCAGACGCGTGTACTGGATGTGGTACTGCTCCTTGTAGTCAATGGTTAGACTATAACTCATGTGTTGGAGACGGTGGTACTTGGGCCCCTGAAGGTGGTGGAACTGATGCGACTGCTTGTCAGGATGCGAATGGAGATTGTTCAGGTTGTGATACTGCTCCTTGTACCGCTTTTACGACAAGAGCAACTTGTGAAGCTGACAATGGTACGTGGACACCTACAGCTGGTGTTTTTGGACAGTACTGTCTTCTTCAAACAAACGTTGAGCAAACGATCGAAGAGTGTGGTGGTGAAGGAAATGCTTGTGTAAGAGGTCCTCAAGATGATCGCTTTGCAACGAATATCCAAGGTAGAGCACAGTTCATTCATGCGAAAAGTAATGGAACTGATATTTCAGTGGGATATAATGCTCCTGAAGCTCAGGCTAACTATTTAGGATTTACTCCTCTATCTACAAATAAGTATCTAGCTAGTTATTCAAATACATCTCTTTGTGACAACGCTGGAACATATACTTATGATTTTACGAACCTCGACGCTTATGCGAACTCAACAACGATGGATGATCCTCTTAGAGGTGGATTCCCATTCTATGAAGTTAGATGTGTTGATGGTTCATTTAATACGAAAGCTAGAATTAGATTCCATATCAGAGACTGGAACGCTCCATTTACAGCTTCAAGTAATATCGACCGTTCTGATCCAGGTACAACACTGATGGATATCACGGGTAATGATCCGGTATTTGGTCTTCCTTATGATCAGTACACTGATTGGGATAGTACAACGGATACAAGTTTTGCAACTTGTGGAACGAGATCTGCTGATGGAGCCTTAACGGGAACTGTTTCAGTAAATACGGGATCTCAACGTGTAACAGGTGTTGGTACTGCATTCTTAACAGAAGTAGCAGTAGGAGCAGTTATCACAATTTCAGGTAATCAATATCTAGTAGGTGCTGTTAACAGTAACACTTCACTCACAATCATGAGTAAGTCGCTGACAACAAGTGCAGGTGTGGCGGCGACAGTTGTAAGAGGATATAAGTATCCAGTTAGTGGATTCTAACAACACTTCCAATTAAATCATAATCAAGAACTTCTGAGACCTGGACTTCAACCAGGTCTCCGATTTTTATATCGAAACCATTGAAGTCATTAATCAAAACGTTCCCATCGATATCAGGAGCTTGACCTTCGTGACGAGCTTGAATCAACAATTCTGTTTCAGGGTGCTCCCCTTCCACAATGGCCATCACTGTTTGACCAACAAACTTTTGATTAAGTTCACGAGAAATCTCTCTTTGAGCTTCATGAAGAATATCAAATCTTTCTTCAATCACTTCCTGAGGTACCTTATCTTTTAATCTAAAAGCTGGTGTTCCCTCTTCATCAGAATATCTAAAAATTCCAAGGTGATTGAAACGAGATTGCTTCACACCTTCCAATAGTTTCTCAAAGTCTTCATCAGTCTCTCCAGGGAAACCAACGATGATACTTGTTCTTAAAACAATATCTGGATTCTTTTCTCTTAATCGAGAGATTCTCTCTAAGATTTTTTCACCCGTAATCTTTCTATTCATTCGCTTAAGAACATGATCACTGAAGTGCTGAACTGGCATATCAAGGTAAGAACAAATCTTTTTTGAATTGGCCATTAGCTCAATTACTTCATCAGTTAATTCATCTGGATAGAAATAGAAAAGACGAATCCAATCAACGTCCTCAATTTGCTCAAGACCAGTTAATAACTCATAGATATTATTCTCATCACTAAGATCAACACCATAGTCCGAAAGATCTTGGGAAATAAGATTTAACTCCCTTACTCCGCCTTCTGCTAGTCTTCTTGCTTCAGAGATTAGAGATTCAACAGAACGACTTCTTAATCTTCCTCTCAAAGTAGGAATAATACAGAAAGTACAATTTCTATTACAACCTTCAGATATTTTTAACCATGCTGTATAGAATGGTGAGGTATTTAGTCTTGGATCATATTCGGTGTGAATAAATTTTGGAATTTCAACATGGCTTTTAGCATCTAGCTTACCATCATCAAAGGCCTTAAGAAGCTTCACTATTTTATTATACTCACCTGTTCCGATAATAAGATCAACTTCAGGAAGGTCAGCTTCAAGAGCTTCACTATATCTCTGGGCCATACAACCTGAAACAACAAGAGCACGACAGTTACCAATTTCAGGATCTTTATAATCAGCTAACTCAAGAATTGTTTCAATCGACTCTGCTTTCGCTGCTTCAACAAATGAACAAGTGTTAACAATGATAACCTCGGCGTTTTGTGGCTCTTGAGAAATAGTAAAACCATCAAGTCCCATGTATCCAAGCATCACTTGTGAGTCGACAAGGTTTTTTGAACAACCAAGACTGGTGAAATAAACCGATTTCTCTACAAAACTACTATTATTAACTTCTGTTGTTTCATTCATATACTTTTCCTAAATTTAGTAATCTAGGGCTTATACTTTTGTTTTATCCAAATTTCAAAGTGTTAAGTAGTTTTTACAGGACCAAAATACTGGGAAATAAACGCCTACTTAGACGGTTATTGAACCTTTTTTTAAGTAGTTATACACTTTATACATAACAAGGATGTTTCTATGAGATGGATCGTACTATGCCTTTTGCTAGTCTCTTGCTCTTCAAAATATACAGACCCGCCAAGCAGTGAATATATAAAATCCCTTTACGAAGGGACACACTATCCAGAACTCAATAAAGTTGAGGAAAATGAAAGACAAGCGGCGGTCTTCATTCAGGCTCGCTCGTTAGGACGTGTTGGAAAGAATTCTCACGCCTGTCAAAGGCATCACTATCTCTCAAGAGATGAATCATTCCCTCTTCAAAAGCTCGTTAACGTTAAGAAATTAAAATACTGTAAAGCAGACAAAACTAAACTTGAAGTTGAGCTTAAGGACTATCGTAAAAACTATCCTAATTATCTCTACGAAGAGGCTCTCAACTATATTCTCTACCAAGCACAACTTAAGGACTATCACGAAGTTGTTATTGATTCGGCACTGGAGCTCGTCCAGTTTAAGAAGACGAGAAAAGAAAAGAATGATCTTTATAAAATTGCCCTTAAGTCAGCGAGCAAACTTAAACAATCTGATTATCTAGAAAAAGTTAAATCGCAAAGAGAGTCGACCTTTGCTCGCTTTTTAAGAAAAGTAGAGCCTAATGATTACTACAAAGTAGCTAGAGACTTAGAGAAAAGTCGTCAATTCAAGAAAGCACGCAAATATTATTTAAGGGCCATTAATCGAAAGTCTCTCGATTTAGGAACTCGAATTAAGTCATACTATCGCTATGGTTTTACCTTTAAACTACAGCGAGACAAAGATACTTATACTGAAAAAATGAAGAATATGGTCTGGTGGTTAAAAAGTCTTTGGAAGAAAGATCCTTCTTCAGATGAACTCAAGAATGCTTATATCAAATATTCGATTGTCTTCTCTAGAGCGACATGGACTCAACAAAACTTAGAGGAAGGAAGAAAGAGACTACTTACACTCCTTAAGAGAGTTGATAATATCCCTGACAGTTTTCTTGAGGAAATCTATTTTGTACTTGGAAAGATGGCCTTAGAGAAAAAGAAAATTAAAGAATCACAAGCATGGTTTAAAAAAGGGATCGAGCTTAAAGATAAAAGAGAAGATTACAAAGAAAGATTTTACTGGGCCTTAGCTTGGTCTCACTATCTTAAGAAAAACTTCAAAGAATCTCGTGAATTTCTCTATCAAGGGATAGAAGATCTCGAAAGTGTTTATACCAAAAGAAAGTTTAAATTTTGGGTGGCCAAAACTTTTGAAAAAGAGCAAATGATGTCTGAAGCTCAACATTATTGGAAAGAACTTTGGGAAGAAGATCCCTATGGTTACTACGGGATTATGGCCAAGGTTGAGATTGATGGAGATTTTCCTGAAATTGATAGTGACATCGAGGAGTTCAATCCACCAAATAAAGAACTCCATTGGCTTCTTGCTCTTGATGAGTACGAATATGCTAAAAAATACTTAGAAAAAAATAAATCCATTCATAAGGATCTATCTAATACTGAGTCTTTAGAGTTACTCTTTCATAGTGGATGGTTTGAAGGAGCACTTTTTTACTTTTTCAAATTAAAATCTGAAGAACGTGACGAGCTCTTAAAAGATCTCTCCCCTATTATTTTTCCTTCTCCTTATAAAGAAAAACTCTCTTATGTAAGTGCTAAAGAGAAAGTTTCACTCGAACTTATCTACAGTATCATGAGGCAAGAGTCGGCCTTTAATCCAACTATCAGATCTTGGGCCGATGCCTTCGGACTAATGCAAGTGACTCCTGAAAGAGCTAACGAGTTAAGTAAACGCTACAAAATTCCTTACGATGACTTTAGCGATCTCTACTCTCCAGAAAAGAATGTGCAGTTTGGTTCTAAGATACTTCAGGAACTTATTAGAAAGAATAAGAATAACTTCGTGAAATATGTGGCCAGTTATAACGCAAGTAAGAGTGTTGTTAACCGATGGTTTCGTACTAAATTCAGAAAAGATCCCGTTGAGTTTATTGAAATGATTCCTTATGAAGAAACAAAGGGATATGTAAAACTAGTTTTTAGAAACTTTGTTACATATAATCGACTTCACAAGGGTGAATTTAAAATCACAAAAGATTTTCTCTACTCGGGAAAAACTACTGATTAGTTCTTGTGTTAGCAGGGGCCTTAAAATCAAAGGTCCCTTTTGAAAGCTTCACGTTTTCATTAAGCTTAGAAATTTTCCAAACCTTTTTCTTTCCATTGATATCGACATCAACAATTTGATTCAAGTTCTTAAATTTTGTATCACCATCAAACATCATTATTAATGATTTTTTTTGAATTTTCTTAGCATACTTCTCATTGTAAACAAGTTCTAAGCTTCCCTTCTTCTTTATAACTTTATAATACTCTGTACCCTTCAGGCCTTTATTAAGAGAATCAAAGGCTTCGACAAAGAAATGTTTCTTAGTACGGAAAACATTCAACTCTCCAGGCTCTCCCGGAATCGAAGGGGGCTGATAATTAAAAGTTTTAATTGGATTTATAACTAATGTTAAAGAAGGGTCTTCAATTTTAATATTACCAGGATACTTATAGGTAATATTACCTTTAACCTCTTTTACTTTCTTTGAAATTTTACTCTTATAAGTTTGTGTATATTGAGCAGAGAAAGTTTTAGGAACAAAAGCTGTAACCTTAGACGATAAGCTCGAAAGCAATACCGCTACAAAGGCCACAACTTTTAAAATGCTAATAAGACGACTTTTCATATTAGTGAAGCTGTACACTTACTGCTTTAGAAACACCAGGCTCTTGCATAGTCACACCATAGAGAGTGTCATTAAGTTCCATTGTTTTCTTATTGTGAGTGATAAGAATGAACTGAGACTCAGAAGACATTTCTCTAAGTAGTTCATTAAATCTACCAACGTTCGCATCATCAAGTGGAGCATCAACCTCATCCAGTAAACAGAATGGTGATGGCTTCACGAGAAAAATTGAGAAGATTAAACTTACTGCGGTCATGGCCTTTTCACCACCTGACATTAAGTTAATATTCTGCATTTTCTTCCCTGGAGGTTGAGCAATAATCTCGATACCACATTCTGGATCATCAAGATCACCCTTAACTTTAAGCTGAGCATTCCCTCCACCAAAGATAATAGGGAAAACTTTTTGGAATCTTGTATTTACTTCCTCAAAGGCAGTAGCAAAACGCTTTCTTGATTTCTCATCAATATGACTAATTGCTTTTTCTAGATCTTCTAAAGATTGCTTGAGCTCTTGCTCTTGCACTCTTAAGAAATCAAAACGAAGTTTTTGTCTTTCATAATCTTCGATGGCCTGCCAGTTGATTTCTCCAAGACGAGCAAGCTCATTCTTGTAGTTCTTATATTTTTGAGCACAGTCCTTAAGGTCTTGCCCATATCTTCTATGGAACTCATAAGATTCTTTTTCAATCTCTTTCGTCCCTTCTTCTGTTTCCATGAAGTACATGCTCGAGATATCTGTAAGCTCTTGATAGTCTTCCTCTGTGTACTCAAGGAACTTCCCAAGAACATCACGAAGATCAATTCTGTATTTCTCAAAGATATTTCTAACAATTTGCTCTTCTTCAGAAAGATGAATCTCAAGCTTTGCTTCAAGTGCAGCAACACCTTTTTCGTTTTCGTTAATACTCTTTGAAAGCTTCTTAACTTCGTCTTCGCGTTCTTGCATATTCTGTAGAAGTTGAACAAGATCATCTTTAAAGAGATTAAGAACTTCCTCTTTTTCTAGAAGAAGATTTGCCGTATCTTGATTCGATTCTTCAAGTGTTGAAAGCTCTTCTTCAATATTCGTAATTTCTTCTTCGTAATTTGTAATTACTTCATTAGCAGAATCAAGTCTTTGACCTAATCTTTCTAAAACACCTTCAACATCAGTAATTTGAGAAACAATACTTTCAACTCTTTCGTTAAAACTTCTTGCTTCTACTTGCTTCTCAACAAGCTCCTCTTTATTTTCGTTGTAAGTATTTCTAAGCATTTCAAGATTATCAGAAAGACTCTCTTGACGATCAATCAGCTCAGTCGTTTTCTCATCAAGATCATTCTTTCTATTTTCAAGACTCTCTTCACTTTCAATAAGCTCAAGTCTTTGCTTAGAAACTTCATTCTTTCTATTTTTTAGAATTTCTAGTCTTGTTGTACCTGACTCCATTCCAGCAAGGCGTGACTCAAGAGCAGACTTCTTAGAAGCATGATTGGCTCTCTCATCCGCTAGTTCCGTTCTTGTCTGATCATGTTGATCTGCAATTAGATCAAGGTCAGTTTTTTGAGTTTCTACAAGTTGCTCAAGTTCAGATATTTCAGCCTGAAGTACTTCAATTGTTTCCTTCAGCTCTTCAATCATATTATTTCTTTCAACAACACCTTGAGTATTTTCAGTATTTCCACGCTTCTCAAGAATCTTTGCTCCACCAATATTCTTAATCACTCCACGACCGTTAATATCAACAATCGCTCTGAAGTTAATCTCTGGTGAAAGATTATCAAAAAGAGCTTGATCTACATTGTTAACTACAAAGTAACCTTCTAATACAGGGGCAAGTTTAGCTTTAAACTCATCTTCTAATTCGATTATATCGTTGAAAGATGTAAGGCCATCACAACCTTTTAATCTAAGTCTTTCAATTGTTTCCTCAGAAATTACTTTCTCAGTTGCAGGGATTAAAAGATCAATACCTTGATCGGCTTGATCATTGGCCCATGACCAGAACTCAGTCATATCTGATCCAGCAGACACGATCACATTCATGAAGTCATTGAAAACTAATTGTGCAGCTTGAGTGTATTTCTCATCACACTTAATTAAAGATCCAAATAATTTAAAATCTTCTGACTCAGTTGTGTTGATAAAGTTAATCGCACCTTCTTTCGCACCTTCAAGAGATTCATTAATCTCAATCAGTGACTGAAGCTTTGATTCTTTCTGGATAAATTCTTTCGATTTAGCGTTAAGCGAATCATTATTTTCCTTATAAGAAACTTTAAGCTCTTCAACCTGAGTTCTAAGAGTAGACTCTCTTTCCTCAAGCTCAGTTACTTTCGCCTGCGCTGTAGCAACAGCATCTCTTTCATTAGATAGCTCTTGAGAAACTCCAGAATATTGCTTTTCTAAGGCTTCAATCTCAGCCGTGATATCTTGAAGACTTGCAGAGAAGTCTTCCATTCTTTGATTATTTCTTGAAATCGTTTGCTCTACTTCAGTAAGAGAATTTCTTGACTCTTCAACTTCATCAGATAATTGAGAATGCTCATCTTGCTTAAATTCAAGTTCTTCCTTAAGAGACTCAACCTTTTCTTCAAGACCTGCAAAGTCGAATTCCTCAGCTTGAGAAGCTTCAATATCTTCTTTATTCTTATTAAGTTCTTCTAATCTTGTTGAACGGTTTTCAATTTCCGTTTCAATTTCTGTGATCTCTTTTTGTTTTTGCTCAATAAGATTTTCTTTTTCTGTTTGACTCTTACAAAGATAATTTAACTTCTCTTCAGCAGCAGCAAGCTTCTTTGAGATTTCGTTATATTCTTTTTGAAGCTCTTCAATCTTCTCTGTCTTCTCATCTTTTTGAAGTCTTTCATCTTCAAGACCAATTTCTAAAGCTTCTTTCTGAGTCTTCCACCCTTCTACTTCTAAATTCTTCTCATTGATAATATTCTTTTCTTCTCTGTATTCACGAAGGTGATCAAATACTTTGTGAGAATTAACAACAAGATCATTTCTTTGAACTTTTGTTCTTAAGCTTCTTGCACGCTCAGCCTTTTCAGCTTGCTTCTGAAGAGCTCTTAAATTCTTTTCAATTTCTACTTGAAGATCATTAAGACGTGAAAGGTTTGACTGAGTGGCCTCAATCTTTCTCATCGACTCGCGCTTTCTTACTTTAAACTTCGTAATACCAGCTACGTCTTCAATCATTGTTCTTCTTTCTTCAGGCTTTGATTGAACAAGTCTGTTGATCTCACCCTGAGCAATAATTGAGTATGACTTCGCACCAGCACCAGTATCCATGAAAACTTCTTGAATATCTTTTAAACGTGCAGGCTCGTTATTGATTCTGTATTCAGTTTCACCATTTCTATAAAGCTTTCTCGTCAGCTGAATTTCAGAAGGCGATGAAACCTTATTTCCAATATGAATATGCTTTCCTTCGTCGTTCTCTAAAACAAGAGTCGCTTCAGCAAAGCTACCTGGAGAATATTTAGAAGAACCTGCAAAAATCAGGTCTTTCATTGAATTACCACGAAGGTGTTTTGCTGACATTGCCCCCATTACCCAGAATAGAGCATCAACAATATTAGACTTCCCGCACCCGTTAGGTCCGACAATTCCTGTAATACCATCGTCAAAATTGATAACTGTTCGATCTTTAAATGATTTAAAGCCTTGTACTATGAGTCTCTTTAATTTCACGCGCGCATCCTTTGCCGTGTTGTGTGTTTTGTGTGTAATCGAAATTTTATGACGATTTTCTCGATTAGTACAAGATTTAATGCACTTTTCTGCGCCCTGTAAGGTCTTTTAATATAAGGGTTTTGGCCATTTTTGGTCCTACAGCCATACCAAATTCAACACATAGAGCATTACTTAAGACTCACTGCTAAATTTTCAATTTACGGAGAGACAGCTGTCGCTATCCGAACTTGCCACTGGCAACTTCTCTAGCTCCAGTGAACCAGCAATCCCTGAGGCTCGCAGTTTCTAATCCAATCAATCTAATCTATTTCTCGAATCAATTTTTCAATTTCAAAAGGAAAATGAGAAAAAATGAGGGAGCGTACATATAAGTACGTGACCGATGTTTTTTAAAGTTTGACGTATTGAAATTGAAAAAGGGATCGAGAAATGGTCGGAGAGACAGGATTTGAACCTGCGACCCCTTGCTCCCAAAGCAAGTGCGCTACCAAGCTGCGCTACTCTCCGATTCATGAAATGCGTGGAGACAAGATATAAAAAATATTCCGTAGTTTGGCAATTTCTTTCTTATGATTGTTGAAAAAAATCCAAGGCATAACGCGACGCAACCGCTCTATGAGAGTGGATATTCTTCCATTCTGGTAGCTGGGCCATTGTTAGCTCGTCTTTTCCATCAGTTGGAATAAAAACAGGATCATAGCCAAAACCAGTTTCTCCTACATATTCTGTCCCGATATTGCCTTCAACTCTACCCTCAAAGAAATAAATTTCATTTTCATTGATGTAAAAACAGAGAACACAAACAAAGTAAGCTGAGCGGTCTTCAGTTTCTTTTAACTTTTCTAGAAGAAGTAAGGCCCTCTCTTTATCCGAGAGGCCGTCGCCTCCAAAACGGGCAGAATAGATGCCCAGCTCTTCAGGAAGAGCATTAACAACAAGTCCTGAATCATCAGCAAGGACTGGTCCACCAAATTTATCGTGATAAGCCTTAGCCTTTAACAAAGCATTGTCGTTAAAAGTTTTTCCGTCTTCTACAACTTCAATTTTTTCAGGTGCACTTTTGATTTTTAAAACTTCAGCAGGAAAAAGTTCATTAAACTCTTCGGCCTTATGAGGATTTCCTGTAGCGAGTAAAAATTCTTTAGCCATTGAGTACTCTATCTTGCTCGTTGAAAACATATTTAAGTGAAGACTCTGCAACCTCAAGAAGGGCGTCTAATTGCTCTCTAGAAAAAGGTGCTTCTTCGGCCGTTCCCTGGATTTCAATAAACTTTCCACTTTTTGTCATAACAATATTCATGTCTGTTTCGCATGAACTATCTTCTTCATAATTTAAATCAGCAATAACTTTACCTTCAGTATCTACACCAACACTAATAGCTGCTAGCTGTTCTGTAATTGGAGTTTTTTCAAGCTGTCCTTCAGTCATTAATTTTTTTACCGCAAGTGCCAGAGCAACGTAGGCTCCTGAAATAGAAGTAGTTCTCGTCCCGCCATCAGCAACTAGAACATCACAATCAACAACAATAGATCTTTCTCCAAGAGCTTCAAGGTCGACAACTGATCTCAAACTTCTACCAATTAATCTTTGAATCTCTTGTGTTCTTCCTGAAACTTTACTTCTCTCTCTTCTAGATCTTGTATGTGTAGAACTAGGAAGCATTGAATATTCTCCAGTCACCCATCCAGAACCTTTACCTTTCATCCAACCAGGTACCGATTCTTCAACTGTTGCAGTTATATGAACTTTTGTATTTCCAAATTCTGCAATAACACTACCAGCAGCATAAGGATTGGTATTTGGTGTGATTGTAATTTTTCTTGGTTCAGCTCTTTTAATTAGTGACATTTTTGCTCCCCGCTTAATTAAATATGTGTTAGAAAACTACCATGAAACATGTGCATTTTGAAAGTTGCGAGTCAACACAACTCTATCTTAAAAAAGAATTTTCAAGTTTTGAGAATGACGAAAATATTCTTATTTCTACTTCATCTCAGACACAAGGTGTTGGAAGAAGTGATAACAAGTGGTTGCAAACAGAAAGCTCATTGGCCTTTTCATTTAGCCTGACTCCGAACAAAGAAACAACTCTCACATCATTAGAAATTGGTGCTCTTTTAGCAATGTTCTTTCAAAAACATTGTTCAGATAAGATCAAATTAAAGTGGCCTAATGACCTTATGCTCGACCCTTATTCAAAGTGTGGTGGAGTTATCTGTCATATGATTAATCCCAAGAAGATTGTTGTTGGTGTAGGAATTAATCTATCAGGCTCAATTAAGGTTAATGAAAGATATCAAGCTCAATCACTTTATTTAGACAGAGACGAAGTAATCTCAAAGTTTGGAGATCAGTATAGCGAGGTCGTTCCAAAAGATATTTATCAATATATTTTAGATAATCGTCTATCCTCAATTGATGTAATTAATAGCTGGAATCAAAACTGCTTGCACCTTAATAGTGAGGTTATCATCAAAGATGGGAAATCAGAACTTGAAGGAATCTTTTTAGGAATTGATGAACTAGGTTGTGCCCTTATTCAAGACGATGAAAAAATTCATAAGGTCGTTTCAGGAAGTTTATTTATTTCCTAACCTGTGAGCTTAGTGACTCAATTTCTTTTTTAATCAAATTTTCAGCTAGATCAGGAATCACTTCCCAAGCAACACTTTCTGCTTTGTCGTTTAATTTCTTTTCAATAGCTTCTTCAACCATTTGTTCAATCATAGGACGAAGTTGTTCTAAAATACCTTCGATATTAAATTCGGATTGAAGCATTTTAGGCTCAGCCGTTGTTACTTCTGAAATTGTTTCTTCAGTCATTTCCTCTTCTAGAGAAAAAGATTCTTCCGGATCGACATCAGCAAGTTCATTAAGTTCTAAACGTGGTGTATCTGATTGTTCAGCAGGTTCCTCAGAGCCTGAAAACTCTTGAGGAGTATCTTCATCCACTGCCCAAAAATCATCAGACGATTTTTCTGATTCAATAGATAGAGACATATCATCTGTCGAGGACTCCATTGTTGGTTGAGTCGCTTGATCAAAAGTATTTTGATTCCCGAAATCTATCGATTCCGGGTCATCTGGAAAATCTAGATCATCATCTGAAGGAAGAGCTTCATTCTCTTGGTCTGCAGAAACTGATTGTGGTGTCTCTCCATCAATTACAGGAGGGATTTCTCCATTTTCATTTTGAGCACCAATAACACCTGGAACCTCTATTCCCCACCCTTCAACTTCAGCTTGAAGAGGGTTTGCTGCTTCACTTTCTAATTCTAAACCAACTGACTCCTCAGAGTCTGATGAAGTACTACTATCATCACTTTGCATGGCCGAAGAATCTAGTACCCACTCACTCGTGGCATCTTCATCAGTTAAAGACTCGAGACCAGAACTTTCCCCTGGTTCAAAATCGACAGCATCTCCAGCAAGAGCATTTTCACATTTTTCAATAAATTTAGCAGATTCAAAAGGCTTGATCACTTTGTCACTGATACCAGCAGACTCTAGTTCTTGATCTTCAACAGAATCGAAAGTTCCAAGCATAACAATCACTCTTGAGTCATTATTTTTGCCACGAATCTCTTTGGCCAAATCATAACCAGTTTTACTATCGCTAAGTTTAAAGTCGAGAAGAACAAGATCGAAGTTATCATTTTCAATAGCAGACTGAAGCTCAGACTCAGAGTGAGCTGACACTAATTCATAGTCACCATTAGCAAGCGTAATCCCGATAACTTTCTGAATTGTTAAACTATCATCTGCAATTAAAACTTTCTTTGCCATACATAACCTCTTGAATATTCTCTAATAAAGAAGACAAGACGGCAACAATTTGGACCAAATAATAATAGATGATTAAAAAGATATGGTATTAATAATTGAGGATAATACAGCTCTGATTATCAAGATTTCCACGGGAATTATTGAGCGAAAATATTTCATCTGCGTATTCTCTAAGAGAAACTTTTTGATTCTTCATAATATGATCTAACTCATTCGCACTCATTCTTCCATAGGCTCCATCAGTAAGAAGAATAAGCATATCTCCATCAGTCACTTTGACTTCAGTCATTTCATAATACAGGTCTGCATATAATCCAAAGGCCGAGGTTGGAAAAGTTTGAAAACTACGATCAAAGTGATCAAGCCCAAGATTTTCATAGTTTTTTGGTGCTACCAATCTCTTACTTTTACCTTTTGAGTAATGATAAACAACACAGTTTCCGGTTGAAAAAATATTGATGACATTTTCTGATTGAGAAACGATTACACCACTCGCTCCACCTCGATTATTCATTTCTTTATCGATATTATCCTTCATTAGAACTTCATGTGCATACTTTGCACAATTCACAAGAGCATTTCCTTCCAATAAAAATTGAGGACTATAGAAAAATGGTAACGTGGCTTCTGGATCTTCACCAAAGCGAGTATAGAATTTTCGAATTGTGTCTTTTAAAAGTATTGCTGCCTTATCACCAACATTTGACCCGCCAAATCCATCAAGAAGAATAAAAAGATTATTTTTTAGATCAACATCAACTAAATCCTCATTAATTTGAAGATATGGTCCCTGATCACTAATGGCTGTATAAGCTTTCAACTCAATCATAATTCTTCTCTCTACTCTAAAAAGTTCTTCAACTTCTCAGTGGCCTTCTTATAATATTCACTATCTGTTGGTGAAATTTGTTGAACTTCCTGAAACTTTTCTTTCGCATCATCAAATAAACTTAGAGACTCTGCGATAATAGCTTCACGATAAACCTTCTTTGATCTTAAAGTGAGCGTATCGTTTATCTTATTCATTTCTTCAATCGCTTCAATATTATTAGGATCATATTTCATGATCTCTTTATAAGTTTCATAGGCCGTCTTCAAGTCCTGTCCTTCTTTCAAAGAACGAGCTTTCCCAACAAGAGGATCAACAATATTGGATAAATTAGTTCGAGACTCCGTAAGCATTTTAGTAGCTTTCGTTCTCAAATCCTCATCAAGATTATTATCTTTTAGGTACTCCTCTAATTTATTAATCGCTTTATACCACTCTTTCGCAATATAAAACTTTTCACCAGGCTTAAGTCCATTTAGCTGGCGATCTCTTTCGGCTTTCTTCTGAGCCTTTTCTACAGCAATTCTCTCTTGTTCACGCTTATATGCTTCTAGATCTTGTTTTAACTTCGGAACATCAAAATTCTCAGGATCAAGCTTCATAATTTCTGCAAAGAGACTTTCCGCATACTCAACTCTTCTTTCCTTAACTGCTCCATCAGCTTTCTTTACAAGCTCTTTTACTCTTAACTGAAGTTCTCTCTTTTCTTTTTCTTCCTGTTCTTTCTTTTTAATTCGCTCTAGGTTGGCCAGACCTTCTTTAGAAAATTCATAAATTTCACGAGAGTTCTTATATGTGTCAGTTAGCCTAAATATTTTTTCTAATTCGAACATTGCCCCAGCATAATCACCACGATCATAAAGTTCTTTTCCAAGAAGATAGTTCTGTTCTACTTCTTCAATTTGCTCTGGCGTAAGTGGTTTTTTGTCCTTTCCGGTTACTTTCTTGTCATCTTTTTTATCACCACCAAGGACACGAGACTTTTTCTTATCGTCTTGTTTTCCTTTATTTTTGTTTCCTTCTTCTTCAGCTGGTAAGAGTAGGAAAACTAGTAGAACGGCTCCGATAATAACCTTAATTCTATTTTTAGGATCTTTTATTTTATCCATAAGAGATTGCGGTCCAGCAGCTGCAGTTTTTTCACCGAAACCGTCTCCCTCTTCACCATCAAACTCAACCATATCATCATCAAAGTTAGTATCGACTTCAACAATCTCTTCAACTTCAACAACTTGATTTTCCTCAACAGGCATAAGACGATCTTGTTCTTGTTGAAGGAAATCAGAAGCAATCACAACAGAAAATGTCGTACTACCAATAACAATTTCATCACCATTGTGTAGTTCATGAGAATTAACTCTTTCACCATTCACAAGCGTTCCGTTACCGGACTGCAAATCTTCAATGGTACAACTAATTTTTGTTTTTTTAATTTTGGCGTGAGTTCCTGACACCTCTGGATCTGCGAGGACAACATTACATTTTTCAGGGTCACGTCCAATAGTGTATTCACCATCTTCTACAGTGAACTTATCATATGGAGCAAATTCACCACTTAAATTTAATTCTATTTTTGCAAAGGCCTGTATGACTTTCGTACTACCGTCATCATCATCTATAGCATCCAAATCATAGGAGTCTTCGTTATATTCATCATCATATGATTCATCTGAGGCAAACTCGTCGTCTCCATCGAAACCATCATCGAAAGCTTCCGTTTCCGAGTCATCACCATCAGAAGCAAACTCGTCGTCTCCATCGAAACCATCATCGAAGGCTTCTGTTTCCGAATCACCTAGTTCTTCACCCAACTGCTCGGATGCTTCCGCATCATCATCAGCTAATAGCTCTGTCTCATCATCATCCGCAAGCTCGGAATCTAACGAGTCATCATCTGTTTCATCAAAATCTTCTAACTCACTATCGCTACTCTCAAGGTCTTCAAGATCATCATCCGTAGGAGCTCCTGAAAGTTCAGGAGATTCTTCCGTTTGCTCTGACTCTAAATGCTCGAATCCTTCCGGATCCTCATCATCATTTGTTTCGATAATTTCGATTTCTGTTGTTAATAAAAAAGGACCAATTGCTATAGTGTCTCCATTCTTTAACACAACACTTTGAGCGGTACTTCCATTCACAGACATCTCTTTAAACTCGCTAAGTTTCTCTAACGTCCATGCATTATCATTAAATGTAATCTTGGCGTGTTCTCTAGAAATTTGCATATCATCAAGCTGAACATGGCAATCATCTCCACGCCCAATAAAGAAACTCAAAGGGCCTTTGCTCCCTTCAACTTCTTTTTTCAAGTCAATCGTACTTATGACTTGATGATTTTTAGAAACACTTATGTTCACCTTTCTTCATCCCAGCTAGTTCTTCTACTCTAGCAATATTTGTTTCAGCATCTTTATATTCTTGCCTATCAGGATAATCCTGAAGATATGTAACAATGGCACAGTAGCTCACTAATGCTTTCTTATACTTTAGAGAAGCTACTTCTTTTGCTGCTTCTTCGAACATCTGTTCAATATGTTCGTTCAGCCTTGTTTCAGTTTTCTTAAAATAGAATCCAGCATTAGGATGATCAGGAGCAAAGTTCAAAGCATTTCTGAATTGTTCTAAAGCTCTAAAATAATTTCCTTCTCTAAATTCTCTTTGTCCACGATGAATAAAGGCTGCCACCTTACGTGCATTTTCTGGGTCAATATCTCCATCAACAGCTTTACCAATTCCAAAGTCAACAGTTCCTATCACATCACCTTTCGCAGGTGCCTTTTTAGGTTTCTTATCACCACCGCTTTCTTCAGAGGGAAGCATTAAAGCGACTAATAAAATAATCGCTGCATAAATCATTATCTTATTATTTTTCTTTTCGCCTTTCTTGTTTTTCTTAGAAGGTTTGTCAGGCTCGGACTCCTCTTCTTCTTCGTCTTCGTATTCCTCCAGCTCGGACGCTTCCTCGTCCTCATCATCAACCTCAGCCGGAAGAAGGTCCTCAACTTTGATGATATTATATTTAAAGATAGTCGAGCCGATGATTATTTTGTCATTATCTTCGAGTGTATGCTGACTCACTTTTAAGTCATTTACTACAACTCCATTTTGACTTCCAAGATCAGTAAGAACATATTTATTGTCGATGAGAGCAAGTTCAGCATGTTCTCTCGAGCTCTTTGTATCTAGAACTTGAATATCTGCTTTATCACTTCTTCCTAAGACAATTCTCTTTCTTTGAATGAAGTAAGATATTCCTTTATTCTTTCCAGTTAGGCACACTAGACGGTAATACTTCCCTGGGGAAGTAGGCAGCTTATAATTTTTTACAATTTTAACCGCTTGTTCTTTCATCTATTTCTAATCCGCCCTCACAAAAGTTAAATAGAATGCTTTTGCAAAACCATCCTTCCCCATTAACGAAACTACATTCACAATATGTGGAATACCTGCTAATTCATATTCTGCTGATTGATTTGTTCCCATGTTATTTGCTGAGTTATCACAAAGTTCAATCACGGTACCAGAAAAGCCTGCTTCTCTTGAAACATCCATGAGATTCATCCCTTGAGAAGCATTCTCTCTAAAACCACACAGGTCTTCGGCTTCAGAATTCATATGGCAAACATTCTTTTGACTATCTAAAACAATGACAGCTCCATTGGCCCCCATCATGAATTCTCTTAATGAATCTACATAAACGTCATCATTTTCTTCTTCAGCAAATTCACCATCGTCTTCGTTATTCAGTTCACGCATTCTTTGTAAAATCGTATTCACACTACTTCTAAGAGGATTTAATTCTTCCATCAAATAATTTGATTCTAGACTTTTTCTCTTTCCTCTTACCGCTTCTTCAATTTGATGCCTCATTTCTTCGATAGGCCTTAATGTTAGGTAATAAACCATTCCAAAGAAAATAATGGCCACGAGAACTGTGGTTACGAGAGCCTCCATATAGGCCTTTCTTTGGTTAGCCGCTTCAGCTTTTAGAGCAGCTGGATCAAACTTAATAGCAATAATTCCTACAGGCTCCTCATTTGAGGTTTGAGGATTGAAGGCGGTAATAAGTTTTGCAATACCAATTCCACCTTCTTTTAGGAAAGCACGATAAACCTTCAGCTTATTTTGCTCTACTGAGTAGTATTCTCTTGAAGCAACAAAGAAAGGATCATTTACATACTCATTTCTTTTTTCTAATGGCTGAACAATACGTCCAGCAAAATCCATAAGCCTATAATCTTTAACCCCGTCTTCATCTCTAATAAACTTTGTATCTGTTTGATCAAGTTTCTTTTGTGCAAGAACTTTATTATTCATCCTTGCAACATGTTTCGCATAAGACTCTGCTCTTTTCGACGTCTCATAAAGTAGTATCGATTTCGTATCATCAAGAACAGGTAAAATCGTAAAAGTAATTGAAGCGATACAAAATATAAATAAGAGAATAGGAATCAGATGTTTCCATTCATACTCTTCATTAATTCCATGAAGAAAGTTCATGAACTTATATTTAAACATCCAAAGAACTTTTTGTGGAAGAGCTTCAGGAGGCGTTCCCCCAGATAAGAAGTCATCTTCTTCTTCCTCGTCTTCAATTTTTCTCTTTTTTACAATTACTTTCTTTTCTTCTACATGAACAACTTGAATAATAGTATCTGGTAGAGCAATCTTGTCACCATTCTTAGCTGTTGCTCTTTTAATAATTTTTCCATTAAGAAATGTTCCATTTGAACTACCCAGATCTTGAACATAACAAGTATCACCGGTTACTGTAATGGCCATATGCTTTTTCGAAACACCCTGAACTGGAAAATGTACGTCACAACCTGAGTCACGCCCAAGAACATTCTCACCATCTTCGAGAACGTACTCCTTACCTCTTAATTTTCCAGCGACGACGACTAGTTTATACATTTTACCTCTAATTGATCACCTGGTTTTAACTCTTCATTCATTTTGCCAGCTTCCATTTCTAAAACTTGATAAGCACCAAAATAAATTCTCGTCATTCTCCAAGGTTTAATATTTCTACATGCCTTCACGACTTTAAAATCTTTCGTTAAGAATAGAACATCAATTGGGTACCTCATAAAAAAGGTATGTATTGAGTTACAAGGGGCTATAAGTAAGCCATCATATTCTCCAAGCGATTCACTGAACATCAGTCCTTTCATTCTTGAAAACATTGATTTAGCTTCTCCAACTTTCCTTGCAATAATGTCCTCTCCTCTCCATATTTCTAGCATTCATTATCCTGCTATCGATTCCAAAATAATTGGAGCTGCCACAACTATAAATACGGCAGGTACAATCAAAAATAACATTGGAAATAAAATCTTTGTGGCCGCTGTTGCTCCGGCCTTTTCAACTTCTGAAGATCTCTTTTGTCTAATCTCTTCACTTAATGATTTTAGAATTGGGCCAATCGATGCACCGACTGAATCAGCAGCAATGAGAGTGGCACAGAAACTAGAAATTGGAATCAAATCAATTCTCCAGGCCATATTTCTTAAGGCCTCAGCTCTAGTTGCACCAATCTTAATTTCTTTTAATAGAATTTCAAATTCTTCTGTCAGAGCACTTGGCCTTGCTTTCTCTACAACCTTTGTCATTGCTGCGATAAAATCGAGACCTGCTTCAACAGACAAGGCCAACATATCAACACTGAAAGGCATATTTCTCATGACATCTTTTTGTCTTTCTTCAATCTTTCCTTTAATCCAAAAGTCCGGATAGAAAAATCCAACAACTGCAATAATTGGTATATAACTCATCGGCCATGTCTCTTCTAAGAAAGTACGTATCCCTAGAAAGACAATCGGAAACCCAACAATTAGAAATAATTTAAAAGAGAAAAAATCTTCAGGCGTTAAAACATTTGTTAATCCTGCACCAGCGAGTTTTCTCTTATATCTTTCTTTAATCTTCTTTTTATTTTTCATTGAAGATACAACTGGCGTTACATACCTTCTGAAGAATGGTCTAGAGTATTGAAGTACTATACCGTGCTTCTTCAATGTATTTTTGTCAGTACCATCATCAAGTTTTTCTTGAGCCTTGAATTCATCTTCTTCTAAGAACATGAGACTGGTGACTAAAAATACAGCTATGCCAATTGAAATGACGGCAGCCCACATTAACATGGGATTTCCTCCTTACATTTATCGTAAGTATAGAATATCAAAGGACTTAATATTTTTTCGCAGCGGGAAAAGTTAGCCTAGGCAGTTTGCCCATTTACTTGTGCTAACTTCTCAAGAATTTCATCCATGAAGGATTTATTGGCGGCAACTCCAACCTTTTTACTAATTTCTGGAATATAAACTGGATTATACTCGCCCAAATTAGTCTTCTTTGACTCCATAATTTGAGCTAGTCTTTGATTAAGAACTTCGTTCTTTAATCTCTTTGTTTTATGAGCTTCCTTAAGACCTTCAAGAGCTTCCTTGGCTCCTTCCATCGATCTGTATTCAATGATATTTGTTCCCGCGAGAATTGCTTTCACAGCTGCTTCTCCAGCACCAAAGTGCTTTGTGATAGCATGCATTTCCATATCATCTGAAATAATCACTTTATTGAATCTAAGTTCATCTCTTAAAATTTTATGAGCTTTCTCACTGAGTGAACAAGGTAATTCTTCGTCAATAGCATCAACAACTAAATGGGCCATCATCACAAATTCAACTCTACTTTTTACAGCTTTGTTAAATGGAGCAAAATCGACAGCTCTTAATTGATCAATGGGTGTTTTAACAATCGGAAGATCAAAGTGACTATCTTTTGTCGTTGATCCATGTCCTGGAAAATGTTTTGCACAGGCAAGCACACCATTTGTTTGTAATCCTCTAATAACTGCTGAACAATATTTTTCTACGTCATCAGCATTTGTCCCAAATGCCCTATCACCAATAACTTTGTTATTCGGGTTAGTCCATACATCACACACTGGTGCAAGATTGAGATTCACTCCACAAGCCGTTAGCTCTTCAGCAATGATCTTTGCAACATGAAATAAAATTTTTGGACTATTAAGACTCGAGAGTTCATACATTGAAGGAATCTGAGTGAAGTGTTCTTTGAATCTCCAAACTCTTCCACCTTCTTGATCAACAGCAATATATAATGGATATTCTTTTCTTAAAACTTGGATACTATTAACAAGTTCAGCAAGCTGAGCAGGAGATTCAAAATTCTCAGAAAAGAGAATGACTCCACCGATATTTTCTTTTTCAATAAAACTTTGTTCTTCTGAAGTTAAGGATGTCCCACTGATACCAGTGAAAATCAATTGACCTAATTCGCTACTCATCACCCACCACCTAATCTTTATTCTGAGGATCTAGATAATCTCTTAATCCATCCCCTAGAAGGTTGAGACCTATGATTAAGCCTGCCATAGCTAAACTTAGAATCACAACCATATGTGGAGCCTCAAGTAATACTGTCTTTGCCACTGCCAGCATTGAGCCCCAACTATACTCACTACCTCCAAGGCCTAAAAAACCTAGAGATGATTCACTTATTATAACTCCACTGATCCCTAAAACAATATGAATCAGCAATAGAGGAAGAATTGCCGGTAGGACCGTTTTGATAAACAAGCGTACTTTACCGACACCAATCGCCTTTGAAGCCTCTACATAACTAAGTCCCATGACTCTCATGGTTTCTCCGCGAGCAATCCTGGCATAACCTGGCCAACCAGTGATAATCAGTGCAAAGACAAGTCCTGTAAATGACTGGCCAGAAACACTCATAATTAAAATGGCGATCAAAATACTCGGGAATACAAAGATAAGATTGATCGTTAAATCTAGAAGAACTGCTATAGAAGAATGAGCTGTTACACTAAAGTAGCCCATAACAATTCCAATAGCGGCACATGAAAGACTCACAGTTAAGGCAACCACCAAAGAATAAATCAATCCACTGGAAAGAACTTCAAAGATACTTCTTCCATAAATATCTGTCCCCAAGACATATTTTCCACCCAGTGGTAATAGCTCTTGAGTAATATCGTAAGAAGGATAATAAGGTTCCGTGATAGAACCTGCGATTAGATATTGATAAACAAACCAACCAAGTGCCCATACTAAATAAACAGAGCAAATCGCTGCTCCGATTTTCATTTCTGTATTAATTTTTCTATTGGCCGCAAGTGAACTCATTAGGATCTAATCCTTGGATCAATAAACTCGTTAATAATATCTATAAAGAAGTAAACTCCCATATAAATCACAGTAGAATAAATAATTATTCCTTGAACAACCGGATAGTCTCTATTTTGAATTCCTTCAAAGAGAAGACTTCCTATTCCAGGAATATCAAAAATAGTTTCTGTAATCATCGTTCCAGCTAAAACAACTGAAAGCTGGATTGCCACAACATTGAAAACTGAAGGGAGACAAACTTTTGCCACTCTCCAAATGACTGCATAATCACTTAAGCCTTTTGCTGTTAACACTCGTACCCAAGGTCCATGCTCTTCTTCAAGAAACTTATTTCTAGTTACTCGCGAGAGAACAGAGCTAAGAGGAATTATTAATGTTAAACAAGGAAGAACTCCATGAGCGATGCTCGTCCATTCGCTTACGGGTAAAAGATTAAGCTTAATTGAAAAAATAAGAACTAAGATTGGGGCCAAAGAGAAAATAGGAAAGCTAAGAGCAATCAATGATATAAACCTAAAGGTAAAATCAAAACCACTTGATTTTCTAGCAGCAGAAATAACTCCAAATAAGACTCCCAAAATAGATGAAAACATGGTCGCAACTATTGCAAGAATGATAGATGGTGGTAGATGAGTTTTAAGAAGTTCAACGACACTCTTCTTTTTAAAAAGTGATTGTCCTAAATCCCCCGTCAAAAAGCCTTTCATATAATTAAGGTACTGAGTTCCCACAGAAAGATTTAGCCCTAACTGTTCTCTATATTTTGTTATTTCTACTTGAGAAGCTTCTGGTCCAAGAATTTTTTCTACCGGGTCACCTGGACTTAAACGAATAACAAAAAAGATCGCAGTAATTGCTAAGAAAATAGTAAAGAGAGAATATAGAAATTTCCTAAACTTTGAAGCCAAGCTTACCTACTCTGCTACCATTGATAGTCCCTGGCTTACCCAGAAGACTTTACTTAATTGTAAGTCATTATTTACAAAATAAATAATAACATTTGCTCCCACATTTAAGCTGAATCTCTTAAGTCCATCTCCAGTTGCACCATCATATTTTAGGATGGCGTTTTCAAAAGGATTATTGGCCAAATTAAGAAACTGCTCTTGAATATATGGATATCCATCCCAAATAAGGTGGAAATTCATCTCTCCACCTTTATTCTTAATCGCTTTATTTAGGAATCCAGTGAATTGGGCACACTCTATAACTTGAGTGTAATAGCAATAAAGTCCTGTCCCTCTGGGAAAACGAAAGAATTTAGTCCCATTCCACTGTTTTTCAGGACTACTCATCTTAACCATTAGACCTTTACGCTTAAGATCTATCCACATCAGATTACTATATTTCTTTTTTTCAAACCAAACATTGTACTGGCTTTTAAAAGGTCGAAGAACTCTAAACTTCTTTCCTAGCACCCCTGGAGTACTAATCGCAGTACTTTGCTCTAAAACTTTACTTGTATCTTGCTTTGATAAGACTCGATACTTAGTCACATACTTTTTTTGTTTTGAATAAGGACCAACTTCTCTTTCTACGACAAATGAGCCTGACTTATCAGTCAAAGAATACTTTTCTTTGTATTTTAAAAATCCACCACCAGAGCTATCCTTATCTCTTAAAAGTGAACAAGAAGAAACAACCGTTATTAATAAGAATAGAAAGAATTTACGAATCAACAAAATCTTCAAACTCCTTTTGAATAGCATCAATACCATTCGAGCTTGTTAGTATTTTGTTCACCAGTGTTGAGAGCTCAACAATTGGATTAAAGTTTAATCCGACTTTATAACGAGGACCACTATTGCCTCTACTTACAAAGTCTACTACATAAACGAGTTTCGCATTCACAACATTGAAAACTTCACCATTGAACATAATGTAGAAATCAAATTTCGAATTATCATCAAAGAAAGACTTGTTTTCTGATGTAATTGTAAAAGCAACACCAGAACTTGAAACATCCATGGCCCTAAAGCCTACTAAATTTGAGATGTCATCTACATACTTGGAAAGATCTTTAAGCTGCTCTTCTTTTTGACGAGCTTTATAGTTGATATATTCCTTATCATCTGTTTTCCCTAAAGGAATAACATTTTCAGCATTTTCATTCTTATCGATTTTAAAATATGCGTAAACTTGATGGTGTGGAAAAGTTAGCAACCTTTCATTAGCTCTTTTCTCTGAACGATATGTATTGCCTTCTATTGAAACAAAGAGCTCATCATCTTCTTCGTTCAAAGAAAGCTTTCCTTCAGTAAAGTAATCTACGTCTTTAATACTAAAGCCGATAAATACTTTCTGATCAATAAATGGTTTATCAGGCTCCCCTTCAGGAAAAAGAGAAAGAAGTATTTGAGTTAATTCTCCCTTAAGCTTCTGAGCATCTTTTACTTTATAAATATGAGATTCTTTTCCCTTTATCCAAACTTTTACTTTCGCTCCTTTACGAGCAAGAAGAGAGAACTTTGGAAAAGCCTCATCCTCAGTCAGTTTAATAAAGTTAGAAAATACAATCGTCATATTAACTCAGAGTTGTAACCTGCTTAAGTAGATCAATAGACTCTAAAGCCTTACCACACCCACGAACAACACAAGTAAGTGGATCTTCAGCAAGAGAAACTGGAAGACCTGTTTTCTCTTTAATAAGAACATCTAAGTTTGCTAGAAGTGAACCACCACCAGCAAGAATAATTCCATTATCCACAATATCTGCCGCTAACTCTGGAGGTGTTTTCTCAAGAGAAATTTTGATGGCCTCCACAACTTCAGAAATTGGGTCACTTAAAGCATCTCTAATTTCATCAGATGTAACTTCAATAATTTTTGGAGCACCAGCAATTAAGTCACGTCCCTTAACTTCAAAAGTTTTTACTTCTTCATCAAATGGGTACGCATTTCCGATAGAGATTTTAATCGCTTCAGCAGTTCTCTCTCCAATTAGAAGAGAATATTTTTTCTTAACATATTGAGTGATTGCTTCATCAAATTTATCACCAGCAACTCTTACTGATTTAGAAAATACAATACCACCAAGAGAGATAACAGCAACTTCTGTTGTCCCCCCACCGATATCTACAATCATATTCCCTGAAGGCTCTGTAATAGGAAGACCAGCCCCAATTGCTGCGGCCATTGGTTCTTCAATTAGGTAAACTTCTCTAGCTCCAGCTTGTTCCGCCGATTCTTTAACTGCTCTCTTTTCAACTTGAGTAATTCCAAAAGGAATACAGATAATAATTCTTGGCTTAACTAATTTCGATCCCGCTAATGATTTTTGGATAAAATATCTAAGCATTGCTTGAGTCACTTCAAAGTCAGCAATAACACCATCCTTCATTGGTCTAATTGCTTTAATTGAACCAGGTGTTCTACCGAGCATTTCTTTTGCTTCCTTACCTACAGCAAGTACTTTAGAAACACCTTTCATTCCTTGGTGAACAGCTACAACAGAAGGCTCATTCACAATAATGCCTCTATCTTTGGCATAAACAAGACAGTTTGCTGTCCCAAGGTCAATTGCTAAATCATTAGAAAACCAGTCTAGAAATTTCTTAAACATCTTATAAATCCTTTTATATTACCAATGATAGTGTCTGATATTTTCACCACGGTCTGCGATATCCGCCATGGCTTCAATACCAAGTTCAATATGTATATCCGTATACTTTTTAAATACTGACTTTGCTGAGTTCTTCGTTTTAATTCCACCTGGCTTCATCGGGCAATCACTAACTAATAAGAGTGCTCCAATATTTACCTTACTTACAAAACATGTTGTAAACAGTGCAGCTGTTTCCATCTCAACAGCAAGAACTCTTTCTTCAATAAGATTCATCTTAAACTTGTCATCAAATTCCCAGAATCTGAAATCAGTTGAATGAATCGTACCTGTTCTATAATCATATCCATGCTCAACTAAAATCTGAGACACAAATTTTTGAACTTTAAATGTTGGTAGTGCTGGCACTTGCTCTGGTAAGAAGTGGCGAGTAACACCTTCAGCTCTGATTGAAGCAATTGGCAGAACAAAGTCACCTACTTTAAGTGAAGGGTGAACTGCCCCACAAAGACCTAAAAATAAAACGGCCTTTGGTTGAATAACAGCAAGTAGCTCACCAATAAGTGCGGCCATAGCCGAGCCTACTCCAAACTCAATAATTGTTACCTGAGCTTTCTTTGAAGACGAAGCCTTAAAAGCCGACCCTTGTGTATAGTGAGAATCATCAAGTAGACCATTAAATCTTTCTACGTAGTAATGAAAGTTTGTGAGGATCACTTGCTTTTGAAAGTCTTCAAAATTATGGCCTGTATATCTCTCAAGCATATCAATCGCGATTCGTCTCTTCTCTTCATTACCATGAATTCTAAGACCTTTAAGAAATGCTTTTTTTACATTGTATGGATTTGAATAATCGACACCTTCAACAAGAATTGGTTCTTCTTTTTCAGGTTTTACTTTAGATTTTTTAGTCTTCTTCGAAGCCTTAGACGAAGCAGTTGTTTTCTTCGCCTTCTTCTTTGCTACTTTCTTTTTAACACTCATATTGACTACCGTTGTCATTCCTCTTGCGAGGTTATCTTCCATGGATAAATCTATCGTAAAATTTACCACTTAGAGCAATTTTATGACAAGGTTATAAAGATACTTTGCCGTAATAAATTCGCAACATACTAATATTACATTAGCGTTTTTAACCTTCGGCCCTTGTCATTAGGCCTCTATTTGCATAGTATAAGCGTTCTCAGTTGAAGTTAACACAAAGCAGAAGGACACATCATGGGAATGGGTAGAAAAAAGACGATCCTAAAAATGAAAAGAAAAAAGGGTCAAGCTAAGAAAAAAGCTAGAATTGAAAAAAGAAAAAATGCTGGTAAATAATCACCAGCATTTTTTTTATTGATTCATTTTTTTAGCAGCAATTTCATCCTGAACTTTTATAATCTTTCCGCGTCTGAGATGGTGACTCGTTAATTTCTTTAACCAAACACCTTCATCCTGAAACCATTTTCCAGTTAGGCCAACAACTTCATTCTTACTTCTTAAGTAAATGTCTAAGTCGTTTCGATTTGAAATATTTTGATTAGAAAGAATATTGTTTAATACAACAACAGAATCATGTCCTCTTAACTCAATCAGACGTGGAGGTTGTTTGTACTTATTATAAAACCAGCTCGTAAAATTTGATGAAATACTTGTGACATCATCACCGACAAAATAAATATTCCTAAACTTATCAGAGGCCCTAGAAAGGCTATTACTTCTCCAGCTTGAGCCTCCAATAATAGGCAACTTGCTAGAAACATCGAAGTAAGTAAACGATGGAATAATTTGAAGTGCATTGAGAGGCTTCACTGGAACAAACACCCAATCAAAGTCTACATCAGGCTTAAGAACTTGTACTCTTCGAATTGACCTTTTCTTTTCAAGATCAAATACCTCTTGCATTAGATCATATTCTTCTTGTCTCATTCTCTTATATTTAAGACCAAGAATCTTACTTACAGGATCTCTAAAGTCTTTAATCTTTTCATCTTTAAAAGGCATGACATTATTGAGCTCTACCCCTCTTGTTTTTGCCACTCTCCAAAACTCATCAACATAAGCTCTTCCTTTTGAATTTTCTGGATAAATAATCGCTGCTCTTCTACCAAAGTGATTAAGCATTTCATCTGTAAAAAGTTCAGCAATTTGTGATTCAATAGACCCTGGAATCTCAACGAGAAGATGATCTTTTTCCTGTCTTGGTAAATATACTTGGCTTAATGAAATAAAAATTACACCCTTGCTTCGAGCTTCCTTATATTCCTCAAGAGCTTCACCAGAGAATAATCCCCCTATAACAACTGAAACAAAGTTCTTATCAATTAGTTCCTGAACAGCATGGGCACCAACAACACCGCTGGCCTGACTATCCTTCACAAAGAGTTTGAAAGGAAGAGGTTGACCTCCATTTTGTTGTTGAAAACGCTTTAATGCTGAATCAATTCCTAGTAAGGCCCTTTCACCATAAACTTTATTCTTACCAGATAGCGGGAGAACAACTCCAATATTATTTAGTTCGAGTTTGGCATAGTTCTCTACTCTATTCGTAAAATTATCTACGAGAGTTACTACTTCACTATGATTTCCAAAGTATTTTTTCACCCAATAAAGAACATCATTTGCTTCACCTTTTGAACCAGAGTAGTAATACTTTTCAGCTTCAAGGTAAGCAAGATACCCAACAAGAAGATAACCAGATTCTTCAAATTGTTCTAAGACTTTCATCTTTTCAGAAGACTCTAATCTTAAATATTTTGAAAGCATACTCTCATAATACGAGCTAGATTTAAGTTCGTTGATTGTCTTCTTCGGTCCTAAAAAATTAATGAGTGATACAATAATATCGTTCTCATGACCAAGCTCTTGAGCAAGTTTAAATCTTAGTTTGAAATATTTCTCTCTTTCCTTTTCTTGAAGCGATTCAGGCTTTCCAGAAACAATGGAAGCGTAGGCCTTTTCAGTAAAGCCTAATTTAAAATATGATCCTGCTAAGTTTAAATAGATTTGAGATGTTAATGATTCATCAAGCCTTGAAGTAGTCAGGGCCTGATCAAAATTAAAGACAGCTTGCTCGAAATTACCTTCCGCAAAGTAAATCACACCAATTAAGTTTCTTCTGAAACCTCTTTCTGTAGGCAATAAAGTTTGATCATCCATTTGCTGAAGTAGGGCCAATGCTTTCTTTGAATCACCTGCACGATAACTCTCTTTGATTACTTTTACATCAGAGAGAAATTTTGCCGAGTAAAGATCACTACGACTAGTTCCACCAAGCATACTAATTCCAGAACATCCCTGAAGAATTAATAGTGTTAAAACTAAGACTAAACATCCGAATTTCTTCATATATTTATCCACTTTCCTTAATAATTATTACTCCGTATTTTAGTAACTTATCCCATAAAAGTAAAAAGGGAGCTCGACAAGCTCCCTTAACTAACTAAAACTGTTCTTTTTAAACGATATTTAATGAAATAGGTCTTTTACCTTATCAAAAAAGCCTCGACTCATTGGGTTACTCCCAGAGCTTCCCTCAAGTTCAGCTAACCTTTCAAAAATTTCTTTTTGTTCAGCTGATAGCTTAGTCGGAGTTTCAACATGGATTGTTAAAATCTGATCACCTTGTCCATAGCCACCAAGTCTCTGAATTCCTTTTCCTTTAAGCCTCATTTTCTTTCCAGACTGAGTTCCTTCCGGAAGATCAACTTTCACTTTCCCAGTTAAAGTAGGAACTTCAATCTCTGCACCTAAAGTGGCCTGTGAAAAGCTGATAGGAACTTGGCAATGAACATCAAAACCATCTCTTTCAAAGAAGTCATGCTCATTGATATTAATCACAACATAGAGATCACCAGAAGGTGCACCTTGTGTTCCAGAATCACCTTCACCAGAAAGTTTTAACCTTTGGCCATCATCAATCCCTGCTGGAATTTTCACTTCAAGCTCGACTTTCTTCTTATTTCTTCCTTGTCCACTACATGGCTTACAAGGATTAGTAATAATTTGCCCCGATCCCTGACACTTAGGACATGTCGTAGCAACCGTAAAGAAACCTTGCTGACGTCTTACTTCCCCAGCTCCATGGCACATATCACAGTTTGTTGGTGATGAACCTTTTTCAGCACCACTACCATTACATTCCTTACACTCTACAAAGCGTGAAAGATTAATATTCTTCTCAATACCAAAAGCCGCCTCTTCAAAAGTAATATCAACGGCCATTTGAAGATCGTTTCCAGGACGTCCTCTACGACGACGACCACCACCGCGGCGACCTCCTCCTAGAATATCTCCAAAGATGTCTCCAAAAATATCACCAAGATCTCCAAAGTCACCACCTTGGAAACCTCCGCCAAAGCCACCACCTTGTCCGTCTACGCCTGCGTGTCCAAACTGATCGTATCTTTGTTTTTTCTCATCATTTAAAAGAACTTCCGCAGCTTCACTGGCTTCTTTAAATTTTGCTTCTGCTTCAGCATCATCTGGGTTTCTATCAGGGTGATACTTCATTGCAAGCTTTCGGTAAGCTTTTTTAATTTCATCTTTAGAAGAAGATTTCTCAACTCCTAGTACCTGATAATAATCTCTTTTACTCATTTGTTTTTCCTAAAATAACTAAGGCCTCCCGATAAAGAGAGGCCTTAGGATAATTATACTTAGAGATTAAACTTCCTTAAAGTCAGCGTCTACAACGTCATCATCATCTTTCTTTTGCTCAGCACCTGCTCCAGCACCGGCCTCAGGCCCAGCTCCAGCAGCACCTTCTGCTCCAGGCTGTCCACCTGCTTGTTGATACATTTCTGTCGCAACTTTATGAGATACGTTTTGAAGTCTTTCTGTAGCAGCTTTTAGCTCATCAATATTTTCACTTTCAAGCTTAGTCTTTGCTTCAGTGATTGCTTCTTCAAGCTCACCTTTTGAAGCATCAGAAATTTTTCCTTCACCTTCTTTAATTGTTTTTTCACAAGCAAGAATCATAGCATCTAAACTATTTCTAGTATCGATAACTTCTCTTCTCTTTTGATCTTCTTCTTTATGAAGCTCAGCTTCTTTAACCATTTTTTCAATCTCTTCATCAGTAAGACCTGAACCTGCAGTAATCTTAATCTCTTGAGATTGACCAGTAGCTTTATCTACAGCATTAACATTTACAATACCGTTAGCATCGATATCAAAAGTTACTTCGATTTGAGGTACTCCTCTTGGAGCTGGAGAAATTCCTGTTAGATCAAAACGTCCAAGTGTCTTGTTATCTTTTGAGAACTCTCTTTCACCTTGAAGAACGTGAATTGATACTGCTGGTTGATTATCTTGAGCTGTAGAGAAAACTTGTGATTTCTTAGTAGGAATCGTTGTGTTTTTCTCAATAATCTTAGTCATAACTCCACCAAGAGTTTCAATCCCTAGTGATAACGGAGTTACGTCAAGAAGAAGAACGTCTTTTACGTCACCAGCTAATACACCACCCTGGATGGCAGCACCAGAAGCAACAACTTCATCAGGGTTAACACCTTTTGAAGGTTCTTTTCCAAAGATTTCTTTTACTCTTTCTTGAACAAGAGGGATTCTAGTCGATCCACCAACAAGAATTACTTCATGAATCTCATTCTTTGTTAAACCAGAGTCAGTAATACATGTCTCACATGGAGCTTTAACTCTACTTAATAAGTTTCCAATAAGATCTTCAAACTTCGCTCTCGAAAGATCTAAAGTTAAGTGTTTAGGACCTGACTGGTCAGCCGTAATAAACGGAAGATTAATATTCGTTGAAGTTACATTTGAAAGCTCATGCTTCGCTTTCTCGGCAGCTTCTTTTAATCTTTGTAGGGCCATTTGATCTTTCTTAAGATCAATTCCTTCTTGCTTTTTAAACTCTTCTGCAAGCCATTCAATAATTGCTTCATCGAAGTCTTCCCCACCAAGGAAAGTATCTCCGTTCGTTGCTTTTACTTCGAATACACCATCGGAAGTGATTTCAAGAATTGAGATATCGAAAGTACCACCACCAAGGTCGAATACCGCGATATTCTTATCTGTTTTAGAGTCTAACCCGTAGGCAAGAGCAGCAGCCGTTGGCTCGTTGATAATTCTTTTTACTTCAAGTCCAGCAATTCTACCGGCATCTTTCGTCGCTTGCCTCTGAGCATCGTTAAAGTATGCAGGTACTGTAATTACTGCTTCAGAAACTGTTTCACCTAAGTAGTCTTCGGCAGACTTCTTCATCTTAGCTAAAACCTTTGCAGAGATTTCTTGAGGAGCCATTTCCTGACCATCAACTTTTACCCAAGCATCTCCGTTTTTATTGGCAAGAATATCAAATGGAGCAACTTCTAGAAATTTCTTAACTTCTGGAGCGTCCGCTTTTCTTCCGATTAGTCTTTTAATACCGTATAAAGTTTTCGTAGGATTAGTAACAGCTTGTCTTTTAGCAACCTGTCCTACAAGAACTTCGTCGTCTTTACCAAAAGCAATTACAGATGGCGTAGTATTATGCCCTTCTGCGTTTGGTATAATTTTATATGTTCCGTCTTCTAATACAGCAACACATGAGTTAGTTGTACCTAAGTCAATTCCAATAATTTTTCCCATGATGAACTCCTTCTATAAATTAATTTTTTGCTATTACTACTTTTGCTGCTCTTAAAAGTCTTCCATTAAGAACATAACCTTTTTGGTATTCCTGAACGATCTCTTCATCTTGTTTAGTATCGTCAGCCACCTGTGAAAGAGCCTCATGAAAATTAGGATCAAATGTTTTTCCTAAGGCCTCAACTCTTTCTAAACCATTATTTTTTAAAACATCTAAAAATTGCTTACGAACCATTTCAATTCCTTCCACAATCTTTACAACTTTTTCATCTGTTTCACCTGAAGTAGCATCAATCGTTCTATCCAGATTATCTACAACTTCAATAAGAGAACCTAAGATCTTCTCACTACCAAATTTAAGCAGGCCTTCTTTTTCACGGTCAAATCTCTTTCTTAGATTGTCCATTTCAGCCGCAAGGTAATAATACTTCTCTTTAAAATCATCCTCTTGCTTTTCTTGTGAATCTAAAACCTCAACATTATCCTCAGCGTTGTCAATTTCAGAATTTGTTTCAGTTTCCGCAGTAGCTTCAGTCTCGATCTCGATCTCAACGTTCTCGTCCACTTTTACATCCTCGTTTCCATCAGTATTCATTTCTTATAACTCCAACAAGTACTGGTTATTCTGTTTCCAGAACTTAAGATGGGATGCTTTATATTATTGTCAATGTTATGATTTGAAAGTTTTTTCGCGTGGCCGTAAGTGCCTAATTATTAAGAGGTTTTTCACTCTTTAAAGAGATCGCCCATCATGCTGTCAAGCATCAAGAACCCTTGTGATGTCACCTGAAACTTAGCTGTTGAAACATGCTTTATATAGGATAGCTCGCTCCACTTTCTAAGAATTTCATCATCTATATCAAGCTCTTTTGAATCTAATAGAAGATTCGTTCTCAACTTCATATAAACTTTTTCTAATTGATACTCTTCTTCAGTTAAAACTTCAGTTTCAAATTCGGACGACTTGGTTTTCCATTTATATCTAATCTTATCTTCAAATAGAAAACCTGTTGCACTTGGCCCAATTGCCCCAACAGTTAATGATTCCCAATAGCGAAGATTGTGTTTTGATTCAAGGCCAGGTTTTGAAAAGTTTGATACTTCATAATGATGCATCCCCTTACTAGCAAGGATATCAGAGACTTTTAAATATTCTCGCGAGATAAATTCATCATCTGGCAGTTTATCAAAGTGAGGATAGTTTTCTTTCACAGTTAAAATATAAAGGCTCAGATGATTAGGACTAAACTTTAAAATTTCGTTCAATTCTTTTTCAATATCTCTGTTCCATTCAACTGAATAAGGAAGCCCCAACATAAAATCAACACTGTAGTTCCATTTCTTTTGAGAGAAGAACTCAATAGTATTTAATGCATCATTAAGAGAATGAACTCGATCTAAGGCCTTCATAAATCGTGAATCAAGACTTTGTACACCAAGAGAAAAACGATTCACTCCAATATCAATCCAACTCTGGAGAGATTCCTCTGTCCATGTTCCAGGATTAACCTCAAGAGTAAATTCACAATCTTTGTCGAAAGTAACTCCTTCCTTAGCAAAAAGATCGGCCAAGAACTCTGCACCACGAGATCCCCAAAGACTTGGTGTCCCTCCTCCGATATAAAGTGTTTTAAGAGGCATAAACTGATAATCATAATCAGCCAGAAATTTCTTATGAACATCAAAAGATTCAAGAAATTGTGATTCAAAGCTTGTGAAAGACTGATCTTTATCTTCTGGAACTTGTTTAAAAAAGTCACAATAGTTACAGCGATGTCTGCAGAAAGGAAAATGTAAATAAATAGACTCTACAGGCTTCAAGACGTTCCTTTTTAGTGGAGTTAGACCTTATCAAAGACTATAATATTGATCACTATTAGAAAACTCGATTAAGGTTTAACACATAATGCAAAATGAAATTCGTACTCTTAATAATAACTTAAAAACTCTTTTCATCGACTCTCCAGGAAGCACTGCTGCTTCTGTACAGATTTGGTTTCGTGCAGGTAGTGCATTAGAAGAAAATTCGAATGAAGGTATTGCTCACTTCTTAGAACATATGTTTTTTAAGGGAACAGAAAAGAGACCTGGTTCTGCTATTGCTCATGAAGTTGAATCTTTCGGTGGTGAAATTAATGCTTTCACTTCTTTTGATTACACTTGTTACTATATCAACACTCCTAATAGTTATTTAAAGAATACAACTGAAATCTTGATGGACATGGTTTCAAACCCGCAGTTCAAAATGGATGACCTTCTTCCAGAGAGACAAGTTGTTTTTGAAGAATACAGAAGATCAATTGATAATCCAGGACAATATAGTTTTCATAAACTTCAGAAGTCTTCTTTTACTGGAGGATATGCTCATCCTATTTTAGGAAGAGAAGATACAATCTTAAATTTTACTCAAGAGCAATTAAAAGATTTCAGAAGTAATTTCTACAATCTTTCGAATGCACTCCTTGTAGTCTCTGGTGATCTCAATCAAAAAGAAGATATTATTAAAACGATTGAGAGCTTCAAAATGCCTGAAGGTCCAGAGTCAAAATTTCCCAAATTTAAATTAAAAAATAAATCGACGAATGAAGTTCATCATAAAGATGTTCGAATGGGTCAGCTGACACTTTGTATTCAGGCACCTGAGTTTAGACAAAAGATTGCTGTTGAAGAAGATCTTGCAATCAATTGTCTTGGACATGGTGAATCTTCAAGACTCTATCAAGGCCTTGTGGCCAAAGATAGTCTAGCCAACAGTTGTGCTGGTTCAACTATGTTTATGAATGACGGTGGTGTTCACTTCATTAGAGTTGTATTTCCACCTAGTCATCTTAAGAAAGTTCTAGGCAGAGTTTATCAAGTTATTAACAATGCCGTTGATGAAGGTTTCTCTGATCAGGAATTATCTAAAATTAAGAATCAATATATTGCCTCAAAAGTCTACGATATGGAGTCGTTGGAGTCTTTTTCATTTAGCCTGGGACATTCTTTTGCACAAACTGGTGATATTAATGGTGAAGAAGAATTTATTGAAAACATCAAAAAATCAACCAAAGCTAAAGTTAATAATGCTATTAAAAGTGTTTTTGGAAAGCCAACTCATATTAGTCTTCAACTTCCAAAAGAAGTTAAACTTGAACCCGCGAAGAAAGATATTGAAGCTTTTCAAAAGAAACTGGCAACTCTTCAAAAGAAAGTAACAAGTCCAGCAAAATCAAAATATAAAGTTCAAACTTCAAAGTTTGATCCGCAGGTAAAATGCTATACTTTAAAGAAAGGTATTAAGCTTCTTTATCGTCAAAATACTATGAATCCTACTTTTGTTGCCCACGCATATATTAAAGGTGGTATCACAGAAGAAAATAAGAATAACAATGGAATTTATCAAGTGATGAGTGCTGTTCTCTCTAAAGGACATAGCAAAATTCCATATAAAAAATTCAAGGCAACTCTTGAAGATCGAAGTGCTAGTCTTTCTGGTTTTTCAGGGAAGAATGCTTATGGTCTTACTATGCATGGCCAAAGTGAACATTTTGATGAACTGATGTTTCATTTTTGTGGAACACTATTAAAACCTGATTTTCCTAATGAAAGAGTAAAGCATGAAAAAGAAATAACTCTTCGTAACTTAGAAAATCAAACAGAAGACCCAATCAAGCAATGTTTTAAGAAAGTCAGTCAAATGCATTTTAATGGTCATCCTTATGCGATGAATATTCAAGGGACACCGACAACGATCAAGAAACTCACGAAAAAAGCAATTACAGAAAAACATCAATCAAGTCTTAAAACGAAAGAGATACTTTTCACTTATTGTGGAGACAAAGAACTTGAAGAAGTTATCGAGAAACTTCAACCAGTTCTTGATCAATTAAAGCCACGCACCGAAAAGAAACTGATAAAGAAAAAATTAAAGCCTATCACAAATGGCTATGAGTTTATTGAGTTTGATCGTGAACAAACTCAAATTTTCTATGGAATTCCAAGTCAGCCTCTTGGCTCGAAAGAGAATGTTTATCTGAAAATGTTAACCACTATGCTTTCTGGACAAAGTAGTGAACTCTTTGTTGAAGTTCGTGATCGCCAAGGTCTTTGCTATGCAGCTCAGCCAATTCACTTCTCTGCAATGGAAGCGGGATATTGGGGAATCTACATGGCCAGTGGTCATGACAAAGTAGATGCTGCCATCAAGGCAATAAAAGCTATTATCGACAAAATTAAAGAGAATGGACTTGATAAAAGTGAATTCAATCGCATCAAAAAAATGATTGAAGGACAAGCATTACTTAATATTCAAACGAATGATGATTATGCCAATATTTATTCAGTCACAACTCTTCAAGGTCACGGTCTTGATTTCTATCATCTAAATAACAAACGTATTAAAGAACTTGATTACGAAGAATTCCAAAAAGGAATTAAGAAAATACTTTCAAAGAAATTTAATACTGTTATTGTTGGACGAAAAAATTAATTGAAACTAGCTTGCTTTTATCTTCGTTGGATCAACAATTATTAAGAGATTTTCATGTGGGTCATTACTCATTAAGTTCTGACTCACGACACTCATTAACTGAGTGATTCGACTAAATGAATGTGACATCTTTTCAAAAAAAGAAGCAATATCATAAACTTCTGGAACAATGTTATTCAAATGACTATAGGCCTGAACACCTAATTTTTGATAGTAACTTTCATCCACAATTTTCTGATTAAGGCTTTGAGAAAAATAACCGCAAAGCAGAAGAGCAGTGTCACCAATATCTTGATAAACTCTTTTTCTCTTTTCCGTTGATAAGTGAGTTGCTTCTAAAAGCTTCATTCCTAGAACTTTCTCTCTTACTTTTCCTTCTCTAATATCAAAGTACTCACTACTTTCCCCCATTTTATCCATAACGATAGAACTATAGAAAAGTGCTTCTTTTGGGAGCGGGGAAATTGATTTTTCATTCACTGAATGAAGTTGATCGAAGAAATAGCCTTGCAATGAAGCAGACTCGATAAGGTTAGATTCTTTGGAATTAGCTTTCGTCACAACACCTCCATCTCTTACTATTTTATCATTGGATGAAAATACTCATTTACCGGGTATTTTATTCCTAGATTTGTGTAGCTAACCTCTTGAAAATTCGAATATAAATCAGTAATTATTGGCACTTATGAGACAGTTTTGATAGGTTGACCACATCATTATAAGGGTGAGTAAAGGGTAAGAACTATGAGTTTAGATAATTGGAAACAGTTAGCTGAAAAAGAACGTAAAGGTAAACCAGTAGAAGATTTAACAAAAACTTCTCCTGAAAATATTGATATCAAACCTCTCTACACTAAAGAAGATCTAAACGACCTTGACCACTTAGATTCACTTCCAGGTTTTGCTCCCTTTGTTCGTGGACCTCGAGCAACAATGTATGCTGGTCGTCCTTGGACTATTAGACAATATGCTGGATTTTCTACTGCTGAAGAATCAAATGCTTTTTATAAAAAAGCTCTCGCAGCTGGTGGCCAAGGAGTCTCCGTTGCTTTTGATCTTGCCACTCATAGGGGATACGATTCAGATCACCCGAGAGTAAAAGGCGATGTTGGTAAAGCTGGTGTAGCTATCGATAGTGTTGAAGATATGAAAATTCTCTTCAACTCTATTCCACTAGATAAAGTTTCAGTATCTATGACGATGAATGGGGCTGTTCTTCCAATTCTTGCTAACTATATCGTCGCCGCTGAAGAACAAGGTGTTTCACAAGATAAACTAAGTGGAACAATTCAAAATGATATTCTCAAAGAATTTATGGTGAGAAATACCTATATCTTTCCACCGACTCCTTCGATTAAAGTTATCAGCGATATTATTGCTTATACCGCAGAAAATATGCCGAAGTTCAATAGCATCTCTATTTCTGGTTATCACATGCAGGAAGCTGGAGCTGATGCAGCTCTTGAATTAGCTTACACTCTTGCTGATGGGAAAGAATATGTTGAGACGGCCCTTAATGCTGGACTTGATATTGATGCTTTCGCTCCTAGACTATCTTTCTTCTTTGGAATTGGAATGAACTTTTACATGGAGATTGCAAAGTTAAGAGCTGCAAGAATGCTTTGGTCTGAAATTATTGAAAAATATAATCCTAAGTCTGAAAAATCTAAAATGCTTAGAACTCACTGCCAAACTTCAGGATGGTCACTTACTGAACAAGACCCATATAACAATGTTGTAAGAACAACTATTGAAGCTATGGCTGCGGTATTTGGTGGAACTCAATCTCTTCATACAAATAGTTTTGATGAAGCCATTGCACTACCGACTGAGTTTTCTGCAAGAATTGCTAGAAACACTCAACTTATTCTTCAAGAAGAAACTGGAATTACTAGTGTTGTCGACCCTTGGGGTGGATCATATATGATGGAAAAGCTCACACAAGATATTGCGACAAGAGCAAAAGAAATCATGAAAGAAGTTGATGAACTTGGAGGAATGGTAAAGGCCATTGAAAAAGGCATCCCAAAACTTAATATCGAAAAGTCTGCAGCTTTAAAACAAGCTAAAATTGATAAGGGGACTGACACTATTGTTGGTGTGAATAAGTATAAACTTGAAAAAGAAGACGAAATTGAAATTTTAGAAATTGATAATGAAGCTGTGTTAAAATCACAATTAGAAAGACTTAATACTCTTAGATCTAACCGTGATCAAGCTGCTGTAGATAAAGCTCTTGCAGATCTCGAAGAGTATGCTCAAAGCGGTAATGGAAATGGTCTTGATCTAGCTGTGAAAGCTGCAAGAGCTAAATGTTCTATTGGAGAGATTACATATGCACTTGAGAAACACTGGGGGCGCTACAATGCTAACTCACAAACTGTTTCAGGTGTTTATGGTTCAGCTTATGAAACAGATGAGGATTGGAAAGTGCTAAAAGGTGATATTGAAAATTTTATTTCTGAGCATGGTCGTCGTCCAAGAATGCTTGTCGCCAAAATGGGTCAAGATGGTCATGATCGTGGTGCAAAAATTGTTGCTACAGCTTATGCAGATATTGGTTTCGACATTGATCTTTCTCCCCTTTTCTCAACACCAGAAGAAGTTGCCAAGCAAGCAATTGAAAATGATGTTCATGTCATCGGTGTCTCTTCACTAGCCGCTGGTCACAAGACACTTGTTCCCGACTTAATTGCTGAGCTTAAGAAACAAAAAGCTGAAGATATTATTGTCATTGTTGGCGGAGTTATTCCTAAACAAGATTATGATTTTTTAAACAAAGCTGGTGTCAAAGGAATTTTTGGACCTGGAACACCAATACTTGATAGTGCAAGAGCTATTCTTGAAGAAATCAATAAGGTGATTGGTTAAGTGAAAATTGAAGTTAAAGATATATTAGCTGGCAACGTAAGATCTCTTGCGAAGGCAATCACTTTAATTGAATCAAAAAAAGAACAACACAAAACTGAAGCCACAAGACTCTTAGAGGAACTTACTCCGCATAGTGGGAAAAGTATTCGAATAGGAATCAGCGGCGTTCCCGGTGTTGGTAAATCAACCTTTATTGAAGCCTTTGGTCTCTACCTTATCTCTCGAGGGCACAAAGTTTCAGTTCTAGCAGTAGATCCTTCAAGCCCTGTTAGTGGTGGATCTATTCTTGGCGATAAAACAAGAATGGAAAAACTCTCACAAAGTGATAAGGCCTACATCAGACCAACCCCAACGGATGGCTCTCTTGGTGGAGTTTCTAGAAGAACAAAAGAAGCAATGATTATCTGTGAAAGTGCTGGTTACGACATCACCTTAGTTGAAACTGTTGGTGTTGGCCAAAGTGAATATGAAGTTTCTAATATGGTAGATTTCTTCTTAGTCCTTATGGTTCCTTCAGCTGGTGATGAACTTCAAGGTATTAAAAAAGGGATCATCGAAATTTCCGATATGCTTGTTATCAATAAAGCCGATGGGGACCTTAAAACGCTTGCTGAAATTTCAAAGCAAGGTTATGAAAACGCTCTTCACATTGTTGAGAAGAAATCTGATTGGTCTCCAAAAGTTCTTACTTGTAGTGCTCTTCATAATCAAGGAATTGAAGAAATCTGGAAAAATATTTTAGACTTTAAAGAAGTTAAAAATAAATCTGGAAACTGGGAGAAAAAACGAAAGGACCAGAACTTAAAATGGTTTGAATCTCTTCTTACTGAAAACCTTCTAGAGCATATTAGAAGTAATGAATCTCTTAAGAAGGAACTAGAAAAGTTCCAAAGAGATATTATTGATCAGAAAGCCTTTGTTCCAAATGCCGTGGCAAGCCTTCTTAGCAAAGTATTTTCAAATACTTAGACCTCACGAACTTGGAAATTATTACATCACAATATTGACGTAAGTACTTATTTTAATTAGTTTATCTCATCTTTTTAGAAGACAGAGGTAAGAGATAAAATGAGCATTCTAAAACCAGCTCCAACGGCCTATGAATTTTTTAAACCAAGTAATCAATTGGTTTCTAACTCTATTAATATGATTGGCTTTGAATTTGATGGCACAGCTTGTTTTAGAAAAGGGACAGTTGAAGGTCCAAATGCATTAAGAGACATTTCATATGGAATTGAATCTTATAGTCCTTACCTTGATAAAGATTTAGAAGAAGAAAAAACTATCTACGATCTTGGAAACGTTATTGTTGGAGAAACAGAAGATATAGATAAGAACTGGCAAATTGGAACTGATAACTTCTTTGAAGCTATAAATTTAGATGCTGTTAAAAGTGGTACACAAATTCTAACTATCGGTGGAGAACACTCTATCAGTTATGCTCCTATTAAAACCTACCTAGAGGCTTTTGATAATTTAGTTTTACTTCATCTTGATGCTCATGCAGATTTACGTGATGGATACGAAGGACATCACTATAGTCATGCTTCTATCATTAGAAGATCACTTGACCATTTCAAGGACACACATCAGTTAATACAATATGGTATTCGTAGTGGAACTAAAGAAGAATACCAATATATGAATGAAACTAAGACTATCAAAAAGTCCCTTAACGATTTTCTTCAATCGGTTGAAGATATTGATGATCAACGACCAATTTATTTAACTTTAGATCTGGATTATTTTGATCCAAGCTTCTTTCCTGGTACTGGAACACCTGAACCAGGTGGAGAAACATTTCATTCATTCATTAGTTTAATGAAAATATTAAATCAGAAAAACTTCGTTGGTGCCGACGTTGTTGAGTTATCTCCTTCACTAGATTCTAGTGGCAATAGCAGTGTCTTTGCCGCTAAAGTAATTAGAGAAGTTTCATTGGCCATGAGCAGGTAATAAATATGAGCAATAATGATTGGACACTAGACAAAGCCGAAGAGACATATCGGGTTAAAAACTGGAGTGATGGCTACTTTGGAATCAATGCCAATGGTAACCTAACGGTACTTCCCACTTCTAAAAAGAAGTCTGAAATTGAAATTGTTAAGGTTGTGGAAGAGATGAAATCTCAGGGAGTAAAACTTCCTGCCGTTATTCGTTTTCATGATATTTTAAGAAGCCAAGTTAAGAAAATAAACCGTACTTTTAGAAATACGATTGATGAAGCAGAATATGAAGGAAGATATCTTGGTGTTTACCCTGTAAAAGTAAATCAAATGCGTGAAGTAGTTGAAGAGATTATTGATGCTGGCTCATCATATGATTATGGACTAGAAGCTGGATCGAAATCTGAGCTTTTAGCAGCACTCGTTTATAATGAAAACCCAAATTCTTTAACAATTCTTAACGGCTATAAAGATGAAGACTACTTACGCTTAGCTCTTCTTGGCAGAAAACTTGATCGTAAAATAATTATTGTTATTGAGAAATTTTCAGAACTTAAAAACATCCTCCGTCTTTCTGAGGAAATGAATGTCACTCCACTTATTGGACTTCGTGGAAAAATGAGTGTTCCAGGAAAAGGTCGCTGGGCCAACTCATCTGGAGATAAAGCAAAGTTTGGATTAACAACAGCAGAAATATTAAATGCAGTAAAGTTAATGGAAGAACATGATCTTAAGTCTTCAATTAAACTTTTTCATTATCACATAGGCTCACAAATTAGTGATATTCGTACTTTTAAAGATGCCATTAATGAAGGTGGCAGAATCTATGCCAAGCTTTACCAAATGGGTTGCAAGCTAGAATATTTCGATGCTGGTGGCGGCCTTGGTATCGACTATGATGGGAGCAAAAGCTCAAATGATAGTTCTCGTAACTATAATCTCTCTGACTATGCTGAAGACCTTGTTTATGGATTGAAACAAATTTGTGATATTGAAAGTGTTCCTCACCCAAATATTGTCACTGAAAGTGGACGAGCTATAACAGCTCACCACTCATGTGTTATCACAAATGTTATTGATAAGATTGATCGCTACCAAAGTAGTTTCAATACTAAGAAATCTACTGGCGAACATATCATGGTTGAGAATATGCGAGATCTTGAAACAGAAGCTTGCAAAATTTCAAAAGAAAACTTCCAAACAATCTTTAATGAAGCTGTTCAATTGAAGAGTGAATGTTTAAATGCATTCAAATTAGGAGTTATTGGTCTTGATGAAAGGGCCAAGATGGAAACAATTCATTGGCGTATCATGGAAAAGATCATGAAGTGGGCTGATGTATCAGAGTCATTTGTTCCTGAAGAGTTTAAAAGCCTTAACGAGGATATTGCTCCCCAATACCTATGTAACTTTAGTGTTTTTCAATCTGCTGCCGACCATTGGGCCATTGATCAAATTCTTCCACTAGTTCCAATAACAAGACTTAACGAAGAACCAACTGTTCAATGTGGCATCGCTGATATTACTTGTGACTCTGATGGAAAGATTGATCGCTTTATTGGTCCTGAAGGACATAATAAAACAGTTCCTCTTCACGAAATTAAAGAAGGTGATGAAGGAAAATATATTGTAGGACTTTTTCTAACTGGAGCCTATCAAGACGTTATGGGAGATAATCACAACCTCTTTGGTCGTCTCAATGAAGTACATGTTTTTAGTGATGCTGATGATCCACAAGGTTTCTATATTGAAGAGATTATTAAAGGGAACTCTTCAAGCCAAGTTCTCACGACAATGCAATATAACCCTGAGTACATGGCCCAATCTCTTAAAAAGCTTATTAACAAAGAAGTAGTTCGCGGAAAGATTGCACCAAGAATTGGTGTGAAGCTAGTTGACTTCTACGAAGATTGCCTAGCTGATTACACATATCTTAATTGGTAATAAATAAAAGCAGCTAAGGCTGCTTTTATACTGCTAAGGCTGCTTTTATACTGCTAAGGCTGCTTTTATACTGCTAAGGCTGCTTTTATACAGCTAATGCTGCTTTTTCACTACTTCAACTGGTTTATTTTAAATCTTTAAGGAATTTTAAGAATTCAGAATCTGAACTTAATAAGAATTTAGTACGAGACTTTAACGATTTCTTATACGCTTCCATACTCTTCATAAAATCATAGAATTTAGGATCTTTAGAAAGAGCTTTTGCATAAATAGAGGCAGCCGATGCTTCTGCCTTACCTTTTAAAATTTGAGATTCACGATAGGCTTCTGATTGAATCTTCTTAAGATCTTTTTCTAAACGACCTTCAATCTTTGCCTTCTCACCTTTACCAATAGAACGAATCTTTTGAGCAATTCTTCTACGTTCAGAAATCATTCTCTCGTAAACTTTCTTCTCAACATTTTTCTCGTAACTAATACGTCTTAACTGAACGTCAATTAATTCAATTCCGAAAGCCTGTAGTTCTTTTCCTGCCACTTCTGCAATCTTAAGACTAAGCTTCTCACGTCCCGTATCAATTTTTTCTACTTCACCAGAAACTTCTTCTTCAATGATTGACTCTCCTCTACTTTCTTTTTCTTTGATCTCTTTTTTCTTAAGATCAATTTGTTCAAAAATAGAGTTTGAGTTTCTTACCGCCTCAACAAGATTGTTATTTGAGATAACATCTCTAGTAGCAGAGTCAAGAACCGCGTCTAGTCTAGCTTTAGCTCCAGACTCACTTCTTACTGTTTGGATAAATTTAAGAGCATCAATTACTCTCCAACGAGCTGTTGTGTCTACTTTAATATACTTCTTATCTTTCGTAGGAATTTCATTTGGATAACCATCCCAATTTAAAATTCTCTTATCAACAAAACGAACATCGTTAACAAAAGGCTTCTTGAAATGAAGTCCTGCTTTAGTGATTGGATCACCAATTGGTTTACCAAATTGAGTAATGATTGCCTGGCGACCTTCTCTTACAATGAATGCACTACTAGCAAAGAGAACGAGAGAAACAAAACCAATAACTAGAAAACCTGTAATTTTACTTCCCACTTTGTCCTCCTGTCAGATCCTTACCAAAAACAGGTAAGAGGCCTTTAACTCTTGAATCAACAATAGTGATATCTTTCATTTCTTTAAAGATATCTTCCATTGTTTCTAAATAGATTCTTCTCTTTGTAATACTAGGAGCTCTTCTGTATTCAACTAACATCTGAGTAAATCTTGAAGCGTCACCTTTTGCACGGTTAATAAGAGCTTGAGAAAAACCTTCGGCTTGATTAATAACTTTTTCAGCCTTTCCATTCGCTTCGAAAATAACTTCGTTATATGCTCTCTCAGCTTGATTGATCATTTTTTCTTGTTCTTGCTTCGCTTCGTTCACTTCGTTGAAGGATTTTTTTACAACTTCAGGAGGGTTAACATCTTGAAGTTTTACACTCACAATTTTCACACCCATATCGTACTTATCAAGAACATCTTGCATAAGTACTTCTGCTTGGTTCGCAATCTCTACCCTTCCAGTAGTAAGTACTTCCGTTACAAGTCTGTCACCAACAACTCTTCTCATGATTGATTCTGAAACATCACGAATATTTGAGATTGGATCACTTGTTTGAAAAAGATACTTAAAAGGATCTGATATTTGATATTGAACAACCCACTCCACATCAGCAACGTTAAGGTCACCTGTTAAGATGAGACTTTCATCATCAAAACGATCACTTGAGTAAGTTGTACGACGAGTATTTACATTAGCTGTTCTAAATCCAAACTCTTCTTGAAGAACTCTTTTTGTCTTAACCCTAATTGCCTTATCAATATTGAAAGGGAGTTTAAAGTGAAGACCTGGAGGATAAGTACCAATATACTTACCAAATCTAATTACAATAGCTTCTTCATCAGGTTCAACCGTATAAAAAGAAGTCTTACCAAGCACTAAAAGAGCAGCGAGGAGAAATATACTAACTACGGCCTTTCCATTTTTTTGGATATCAGCTTTGGCTTTATTCCATTCATTATTCATTATTCAACCTCCATCATCAGAACACCTGACTCAAGAGCATCCCCCTCATTGACATGAATAGCTTTTACAGTTCCATCCATTCCACACTTAATTTCATTTTCCATCTTCATGGCCTCTAAAATTATGAGAGTTTGTCCCTTTTTAACTTCATCACCTTCTTTCACCATGATCTTAACAATCTTACCTGGCATTTGAGTCAGAAGCTCACCTTCAGCTCCACCAGATAATCCACTTGGTTTATAACCACGATAAATATCAAATACTCTATCTACATTAAGAATTTTCTTAGGCAAGTTCTGTCTGGCCAATTTTCTCCATGATTTACCATCTGTAGATGAAAAATAATTATTTGCGAGTCTTCTTACAAATATATTTTCGCTATTTACTAACTTATTATCCACACAAGTACTGAATTCAAATTCAATAAGATCAGAATTGTGAACAATAGTTTTCGTTAGATCTACAATTACTTCATCTTTATTCGTATCAATTAGATAAGTTCTCATTATAATCCCATCCTTCTTGCTTCAACTGTCGCAAGTTTTTTATAAAGAGACACATAATCAAGATCCGTTTCAACTCTTTCTTGTGGTTTCACTTCTCCAATGTAACTTGTGGAGTAAATACCTTCTTTAAAAACTGGATCATCAAGAATCACTTTATGAAGTGGAATATTTGTTTTTAATCCTTCGATATAAAGCCCATCAAGAGCAGCTCTCATTTTTCTAACAGCAACATCTCTAACAAGCCCCTTTGAAATCAATTTTCCAACCATTGGGTCAAAGTCAGGTGTTACTTCTAGACCTCTATAGAGACAATGATCGAATCTGATTCCTTGAGGGAAATTTGTTTCAAAACCAGTCACGCTTCCAGGAGCAGGAAGCATTGTAATTGGATCTTCTGCACAAATACGACATTCAATTGAGTGACCTGTTCTCGTGATCCATTCTTGACTAGGAATCTGAAGATCTTCACCAAAAGCAGATTGAATCATACAAACGATTAAATCCATTCCCGTAATTTCTTCAGTGATAGGGTGTTCAACTTGAATACGTGTGTTCATCTCTAAGAAGTAGAATTTTTTGTCTTCTCCCATGATAAACTCAACTGTTCCTGCACTATCGTAGTTAACAGCTTTTGCAAGTTTCACGGCCGTATCACAAACATTTTTTCTTAACTCATCATCCTCTCCAATAAAAGGTGATGGAGCTTCTTCAATAATTTTTTGATGTCTTCTTTGAATAGAGCATTCTCTTTCGAAAAAGTGAAAAACATTTCCATTCTTATCTGCTAAGATCTGAACTTCAATATGGTGAGGATTTACAATTAGCTTTTCTACTAAAAGATCACCATTTCCAAAAGCGGCTAAAGATTCTCTTCCAACGGCCTCAAACTGATCTTTTACTTCCTGCTCACTATTACAGGCTCTCATTCCACGACCACCACCACCGGCAACCGCTTTCAAAAGAACTGGATACCCAATTTCACCAGCAACTTCTATTGCTTTTTCAACAGTTGGTACAGCTTCAGCCGTTCCTGGAACAACTGGTACACCTGCTTCTTTGGCGAGAGCTTTTGAAGTTGCTTTATCACCCATCACTCTTATCGCTTCAGGATGTGGACCAATAAAAGCAATTCCTTTGTCAGTTAAAGCTTTCGCAAAAGCACCATTTTCAGATAAGAATCCATAACCAGGATGAACTCCATCGATTTTATTATCTTCAACAACTTTTAAAATCTTCTCAACATTGAGATAAGTTTCTGCATTTGTTGAACCTTCAAGATGGACCCACTCATCACAAAATTCTAAGTGAGCCGCATTAGGTTCATTGTCAGTCCAAATACCAACGGCCACATGACCTAACTCGCGACAAGCTCTGGCAACTCGGGATGCGATCTCTCCACGGTTAGCGATAAGTATTCTTCTTCTTTTACAATCTTTAAGACGAATATTCATAGCTGGATGTTCCCATGTTTACGGCTAGGTAACTCAACCTGCTTATCTTTTAACATTTTTAGATATTCATAGATTCTCATTCTTGTTTCTTCAGGAAGAATGACTGAATCAACATATCCAAGTTCAGCCGCTCTATATGGATTAGCAAATTGATCTTCGTAGCTCTTTACAAGCTCAGCTTTCTTCTTATCAAAAGCTTCACCTTCAAGACCTTTTAGCTCATTTCTAAAAATAATATTAACGGCACCGTCTGCTCCCATTACCGCAATTTCACCAGTTGGGTAAGAGAGGTTAATGTCTGAACGAATATGCTTTGATGCCATTACGTCATAAGCACCACCGTAGGCCTTACGTGTAATTAATGTGATCATTGGAACTGTAGCTTCAGCATAAGCGTAAAGAAGTTTAGAACCGTGAGTGATAATCCCTCCATACTCTTGAACTGTTCCAGGTAAGAAACCTGGAACATCAACTAGTGTCAGTATTGGAATATCAAAAGCATCACAGAATCTAACAAATCTCGCGGCCTTTCTTGAAGAATCAATATCAAGAACACCTGCTAAAACTTGTGGTTGGTTAGCAACAATACCAACTTTAATTCCACCGATTGAAGCGTATCCACAAATAATATTTTTCGCGTAATCCTTATGAACTTCTAGGAAGTGACTATCATCTACGATTTCAAGAATAATTTCTTTCATATCGTATGGCTTCTTAGGATTCGCAGGAACTGTATTTTTAATTTTATTATTATCTCTAAAGACAGGATCACTTGTATGCTTAAGTGTTGGCTTTCTGAAGTTTGAAGAAGGAAGATAAGTCATTAACTCTCTCACTCTTTCAAAACATTCATTTTCATCAGAACACTTAAATTGAGCCACACCTGATTTCTCATTATGTGTTGAAGCTCCACCAAGCTCTTCTTTAGTAACTTCTTCGTGAGTCACAGTCTTAATAACATCAGGACCTGTTACAAACATATATGAAGTTTTATCAACCATGAAAATGTAATCTGTAATGGCAGGTGAATAAACGGCTCCACCAGCACAAGGCCCCATGATTAAAGAGATTTGAGGAATGACACCGGAACACTTTACGTTACGGTAGAAAATTTCAGCATAACCAGCAAGAGACTCAACACCTTCTTGAATTCTCGCACCACCTGAATCGTTAATACCAATGATTGGAATTCTATTTTCAAGTGCAAAGTCCATGATCTTACAAATCTTTTTCGCATGAGCGGCACCAAGGGCCCCACCCCAACATGTAAAATCTTGTGAATAGATACCAACTTTTTGTCCGTTGATTTCTGCTACACCAGTAACAACTCCATCACCTAAGTATTTATTTTTATCCATTCCAAAAGATGTGCACTTGTGTGTTACAAATCTATCAAACTCAATAAAAGAACCTGGATCGATTAATCTTTCGATTCTTTCTCTCGCGGTAAATTTTCCTTGGGAATGTTGTTTTTCAATTCGAGCTTCACCACCACCCTGTTCAGATTGTTCGCGTAATTGAACAAGAGTCTGGCGCTTTGTCTCCAGCAATTCAGACATAAAAAAACCTCCTAAAAGCCTTGATAATATACATTTTTGGCTCTTAGGAGGCTATTTCTTTGCGTTAATTTAATGCTATTCGTTAGCTGCTTTTTTCCTCTTATCTAATCCGTATTTATCTACTTTCATGATAAGACTAGCACGAGAAACACCAAGCTCTTTTGCAAGCTTTGACTTGTTAAAGTTGCAGCGCTTCAGACCTTCACGAATCATAATTGATTCCAGCTCTTCAAGTGCAGCTTTTAGTGTTCCATTAGTATTGATTCCAGAAACCATTCCACCTGATGATCCACCACGAACACTTCCAACAGCCTCTAGGATTCTTGGACTTAGTAGGTCTGGAGTAATGATCTTGTCATCACCAGCAAGTACCACAACTCTTTCAATTTCATTTTCAAGTTCACGAACATTTCCAGGCCAGTGGTAATCAAGCATCTTTTCCATACACTTCTTTGAAAATGTCTTAAGTGGAAGTCCCATCTCATCACATCTCTTCTTAAGGAAGTGATCCATAAGAATCGGAATATCTTCACTTCTGTCTTTAAGACCTGGAAGATTTACGTTAATTACGTTGATTCTATAATAAAGGTCTTCTCTAAATTCACCTTTTTGCATCATCTCTTTAATATTCTTATTTGTAGCAGCGATAATTCTTACATCCGTTCTCTTTGGTGAGTTTGCACCTACTGGAAGGAATGTTCCTTCTTGAAGAACACGAAGAAGTTTAACCTGCATTGAAAGTGATGTATCACCAATTTCATCTAGGAACAGTGTTCCACCATTGGCACTTTCAAAAAGACCTTTCTTATCTTTAATCGCACCAGTAAACGCTCCCTTCATATGACCAAATAATTCTGAATCAAGAAGGTTATCGTTAAAGGCCGAACAGTTTACAGCTAAGAACATATTATCTTTTCTTGGTGAGTAGTAATGAATTGCTTTGGCCACAAGTTCCTTACCAGTACCGTTTTCACCTTGAATAAACACACTTGCTTCTGATGATGAAACCTTCTCAAGAAGACGATAAATTTGCTGCATCTTCTTCGATTTACCAATCATCATATGATATCTGTACTTATCTCCTAACTCAGAGTTAAGTTCATTAATTCTTTCTTCCCTTTTAGAAATCTCTTCATGGAACTCAATAATCTCTTCAGATACAAGCTCTACAAGTTCCTCAAGATATTCAACATCAACCGCAGACATTTTCTTCAGGTGACTAAATGCTGACTTAGCGTCAGACTCAGATGCCCCACAATCAACCATTTGCTTAATTAATTCATCTTTTTCTTCATCAGTAATGCTGTCACTTACAAAAGGATAGGCCATCACGGTCCCCAAAAACTCTCCGTCTACCACAACCTTTGAAGCTACAAATTTGATATGCTTAAAGAATGATTCAAAAACAATTGTCTGATCTGAAACATCACTAAATACCGCAGAAACTTTTTCAAAGTCTTGCTGAATATATTCATGCCCAATAGACATTCCCATCTGTACTTTAAAGAAATGATTCTTAAACTCATATCCCTTATCAAGATGTGAACTTTGAATTTTAGAGTGAGAGTCTGCCCATAAAAGTTCAACTCCATACCACTTATTTAAAATTTGCTCGAGCTTTGAAATCACATGCAAATTTTTCATTTCTTTCCAGTTAATCATTACCTTCTCCTGATGAAAAAATTTGGGGCCACTGAATAAATATTTATCAGCAGTGTTTAACTTTTCGGCAGTAAGATAAATTTCCTTGAGGTTTTGACCCTAAATTGATCAAGAGATGGACAAATCTTGCCTATTTTTCAATAAAAACAGATGCTTACATGTGGATTATTTTTTTACGATTTACTCTATTGTACCCAAATAAAAGTCCATTCTTTGGGTAAAAGAGCGATGGTTCCAGTCTTGAGCACCAATGTATTTGTTTAAACTTTTTCCATCTTTTCGAAATAAATATGTCTCAGGAACCTTCACTGTACCAAATTCAGACAGTAACTTTCCTGATTCATCATGAGTAAGAATAATATTGTCAGGTAAATCACCAAAGCGTTTCATAAACTTTGCAATCTTATTATCTTTATCATTAACAGCTAATAAGACAGCATTAATCCCTTTGCCTTGTTGCGACTTCATAAATTCAATAAAGTCAGGTAACTCCGCTTCACAAGGTGCACACCAAGTTCCCCAGAAGTGTACAAAAGCAAGCTTCGCCCCACCTCTGAACATTGTCTCAGGATTCACAACATTGTCTTTTTTAAATTCTTTTAATTGAAAACCAGGTAGTTTCTTTAAAATTAAATGATCTTCTTGATTTGTAATACGATCGATTTCTTTTTTTGATACAAGAGCATAACCCAAGGTAATAGCAAAAATTAAAGCTAAGATTGAAATCTTAGTAGACCAAGGAATATTTTGATTTTTTGCGGTTGTTTCCATAGAGCTCATAATAAAAAAGACCTCCCATTCAGGAGGTCTTTTTATAACTGTGTTTTTTTAAGATGTCCAAATCGAATAGTTGAACTAATTTAAAATTAGTCTACTAATGCGATAAAACTCATCTTAGCGTTGTCACCAACACGCCCATCAGCAAGCTTAAGAATTCTAGTGTATCCACCATTTCTTTCCTTAAACTTCGGAGCAACATCATCAAAAAGTCTCTTAACAGCATCTTTATTGTTAAGTTTTTTGAATGCTAGTCTTCTGTTAGCAACACTATCGTTTTTAGCAAGTGTGATTAGTTTTTCAACAAATCCCTGGATTGCTTTACATTTTGCATGTGTAGTTTTGATTTTTCCGTGATCAATAACTTCAATAGCAAGGTTTCTCATAAGAGACTTTCTATGAGAAGGGTTTGTCCCGATTCTATATTTTCTATTTTGATGTCTCATAACTTCAACTCCTACAACTCAGCTTCTACTCACCATCTTTGTCTTGAAGGTCTTTCATGATGTTATCTACTTTCATTCCAAGACCAAGACCCATTTGCGAAAGAATCTCTTTAATTTCATTTAATGATTTACGTCCAAAGTTCTTCGTTCTTAGCATTTCACCTTCTGTCTTAGATACAAGCTCGTAAATGTACTTAATGTTTGCATTCTGTAAACAGTTTGCTGAACGTACAGATAGCTCAAGCTCTGAAACAGGCTTAAGAAGGAAGTTATTAGTAGGAGATTGAGTTTGAGCTGGCTTGCTCTCCATTCTCACTACTTCTTCTTCATCTTCAAAGTTAAGGAAAACTGTAAGTTGATCTCTTAAGATTTTTGCTGAGTAAGCAACAGCATCATGAGGATCAATACCAGAGTTTGTCCAAACTTCTAGTGTAAGCTTATCGAAGTCAGTTCTCTTACCAACACGTGAGTTAGTTACTGTGTAGTTAACTCTGTGAACAGGTGAGAAAAGTGTATCTAAATAAACCCAACCAACAGGAAGATCAAAAGTCTCTTTATTATCAAGAGCAGTTACATAACCTTTCCCTCTAGCGATCTTAAGTTCCATTTTAATAGAACCACCAGATGATACGTTACAAATAACGTGATCTGGGTTTAAAACTTCAACACTTGGGTTTTCAGCGATGTCACCAGCCTTAACTGGACCTTCACCTGATTTCTCAAGTGTAAGTACAACATCTTCCTTACCTTTAATTGAGAAGTATACTTCTTTAAGGTTAAGGATAATTTCTGAAACTTCTTCTTTTACGTTATTAATTGTTCCAAACTCGTGATCAACACCGTCGATTCTGATAGCAACGATACCAGCACCTTGAAGTGATGAAAGTAAAACTCTTCTTAAAGAGTTACCAAGAGTTTGTCCGTATCCTCTTTCAAGAGGTTTTGCTACGAATTTACCATATGCTGCTTGTGTAGCATCATGGTCTGACTCTAAAGCCACTGGTCTAATCATGCTATTCCAGTTTTTTTCTACAAAAGTATCCATTCTAAGGCTCTCCTTTAATAAGTCTTAAACTCTTCTTCTCTTAGGTGCACGACATCCGTTATGTGGAATCGGACTTCTGTCGGCAACAGATGTAACTTTTAAACCAGCCTGAAGTAGAGCACGGATAGCATTTTCACGTCCCGCACCTGGACCTTTTACACGAACTTCAACAGTACTTAGACCATGTTCCATTGCTTTCTTAGCAGCTTCTAAAGAAGCAGACTGTGCAGCAAATGGAGTTGATTTTTTAGATCCTCTGAAACCTAATTGCCCAGCAGATGCCCATGCAATTGCGTTTCCTTGAGTATCAGTAAACGTCACAATTGTGTTATTGAAAGATGCCTGAATATGGCAAATTCCACTTGTAATATTCTTTTTAACTTTTTTCTTAGTTGTTTTCTTAACCATGATTAGCCCCCACCTTACTTCATCGACTTAACGGACTTCTTACCAGCAATCGCAACAGCTTTACCTTTCCTAGTTCTGGCATTTGTACTTGTTCTTTGCCCACGAACTGGAAGGCCTCTTCTGTGACGGATACCACGGTAGCAACCTAAATCTTTTAATCTTTTAATGTTCAGTCCAACTTCTCTACGAAGGTCACCTTCTACAGTATACTCTTCCTCAAGAATCTTTCTGATTGTTTGAACTTCCTCTTCAGTCAGTTCGTTTGAATTTCTGTTTAATTCGATATTCGCTTTTTCTAGAACTTCAACAGCAACTTGAGGTCCAACACCATATAGAGATGTTAGAGCGACTCTCATTACTTTGTTTCTAGGAATATCAACACCAAGAATACGCGCCATAGCTACACTCCTATTTTAAATTATTATCCTTGTCTTTGCTTATGCTTTGGGCTTGCCTTGCAAACAACTCTAAGGATTCCTCTTCTTTTTACTACTTTACAGTCTTTACAGATCTTTTTTACAGATGCACGAACTTTCATTTCAACGTCCTTTCTTAACAAATTCTGCTTTCGCTATCTATTTATCTTCCCTTACTTCGGTAAGTAATTCTTCCCTTCGTAAGATCATATTTACTAATCTCAACCAAAACCTTGTCGCCAGGTAGGATTTTAATAAAGTGCATTCTCATTTTTCCACTAATGTGTGCAATAATTGAGTGCCCATTTGGGAGTTTCACTTTAAATTTCGTATTAGGCAGAAGTTCCATCACTTCACCCTCTACTTCAATAGTGTCTTTTTCAGCCATTCCTATCCGTTCACAAAAATTTTGCGTCTAGCTTGTATATCTGGGCCCAAGCTATAATGCAAGTTATTAAAACAAAGTTTTTAAATTAATTTTTAACAGTTTTTTCAAGCTGGCCAAAAACCTCTTCAGCCCCTGCTGAAGCGTCTAAGCGAGCTAGTCTACCTTGAGACTCGTAATACTCAAGCACTGGAGTAATCGTGTTCTTAAACACGTCTAGGCGAGTTTTTACAGTCTCTTCATTATCATCTTTTCTTTGTTGGAGATTTGTTCCACCACACTTATCACAAGTCCCTTCTTTTGCAGGAGCTTTACTAATTAAGTTGTAGATTTCACCACAATCACCACAAGTTCTTCTATTTACTAGCCTTTGAGCAAGCATATCTAGATCAATATCAAAATATACTGCTTTAGATGCGTTTTCCTTTATAAGGGCCTCATCTAAAAGCTTAGCTTGTTCAATATTTCTAGGAAAACCGTCAAATATGAAAGCAGCACTAGTTACATCACAGTTTGAACTTAGAAGTTCTAGAACTGTATTATCATCAACTAGCTCACCTCTGTTCATGATCCCTTGAACTTTATTTCCAAGATCTGATCCAGAGCTGATTTCTTTTCTTAAAAGGTCACCAGTTGATACATGATTGTAAGATAACTCAGAAACAAGCCTTGCTGCCTGAGTACCTTTTCCTGATCCTGGTGCACCTAATAGTATTAATTGTGGCTTCATTTAGAACCTTCTATTTGAACCTTTATATTTCCCACGAGATTTATAAGCTGTCTCGTACTTATCTGCATACATAAATGACTGAATATTCATCATTACTCTAATCGAAACAGAAACTAGGATAAGTAGAGCTGTTCCTCCAAAGTTTGTATTCGCACCAGTAATTAAAGTTGGTGAAATACAGATTACAATTAAATATATTGACCCGAAGAAAGTTAATCTATTAAGCATGTAATCTAAATATTCTTTTGTCTGAGCTCCTGGCCTAAGACCTGGAATAAACGCATTATTCTTTTGTAGCATTTCAGAGATTTTCTTTGTTTTAAACTGAATTGGGGCATAGAAATACGCCATATAAACAATTAATAGACCAAAGAGTATATTGAAAAGCAGCTGCCCAGGATAAAGCGACTGCTGGATAGTATCCAGGTAAGGCTTTAATGGGTTTTCCTCACTAACAAAACTAGCAAATGTTGCTGGAGCTGCTAATAAAGAAGACGCTAGAATTGGAGGCATAACACCACCAGTATCAACTCTCATTGGAAGAGTTTGAGCTCCACCATATACTCTATTATGAACAACTTTCTTCGCGTACTGGACTGGAACCGCTCTAAAGGACCTTTCAATAAAGGCGACTATATAGAAGGCTACAAGAATTACCAGTAAGAAAATTAGAAAACTTAAACCTGAAAGTTCACCATTTCTAAATAGAGTAATTTTTTGAATGATCTCTGAAGGTAGCTCAACTGCAATACCTGCAAATATAATTAGAGAAACACCGTTTTCTAAACCAAATTCAGTAATTCTCTCACCAAGCCATAGAAGGAACATTGTCCCAGCTGCTAGAGTAATCATGGTAGTTAAACGAAATAACATCCCTGGCTCTGGAATAACCGGAATACCACCTGGACTTTTAAAAGATTCGAAAACTGCTGCCATACCGTATCCTTGAATACAGCAAAGAATTACAGTCGCGTATCTTGTCCACTTTTGAATCTTCTTATGCCCTTCTTGATCTTCCTGCATTTCAGCAAGTTGAGGAATAACTTCCCCTAAAAGACTGAAAATAATTGAAGTTGTAATGTAAGGCATGATTCCAAGTGCAAGAACAGAGAATCTTTTGAACGCACCACCAGAGAAAGTATTGATAAGATCAAAAATCCCACCTCCACCTTCTGCGAAGTATGCTTGAATAGCAGACCCATCAACACCTGGTACAGGTATCTGGGCTGCCATTCTAAATACAAATAGTAATAAAAGTGTGAAGAAAATCTTCTTCTTGAGCTCTTCGATTTTTCCTTGAGCGGATGACATTGCGGAACTTCCTTTTTTTAAAAAAGACTATATTACTTTATTTCGCCACCAAGCTTTTCAATTACTTCTTTAGCTGATTTTGAAAACTTGTCGATTTTAACAAAAGTAAGCTTCTTTGTAAGCTCCCCAGTCCCTAAAATTTTAATAGGTCTTCTTTTATTGATACCGCTTAATAGACCTTTTTCAATTAGAGCCTCTCTAGTAACTTCACCAGAGTCAAATTTAGCATCTAATTGCCCAAGGCTAATGATTGCATATTCAGTTTTAAAAGGTGCGTTAGAGAAACCTTTTTTAGGTAATCTCATATATAGTGGCATAGCCCCACCTTCGAAACCAGTTCTAACACCACCGCCAGATCTAGCTTTTTGACCTTTGTGACCTTTAGCAGCTTGGGTACCCCAACCTGAACCTTGACCACGGCCAATTCTTTTTGTGTTTCTATGAGCGCCTTTTGGACTTTTAAGATTATTCAACGTTAACATAGCTTCCTCACCAATCCGCTACAAATTATTCAGAGATCTCTAGTAAGTGGATAACTTTTTTAATCATCCCTCTTACTGCTGGAGTATTCTCTAATGTTTTAGTAGTTCCAGTTTTTCTTAAACCTAATCCACGTACACAAGCCTTTTGCTTCTCTGTACATGTAATAGTACTTTTCTTTAGTTTTACAGTAATAGTTTTACTCATAACTTACTCTCTTTATTAAATTCTTAGGTCTTTCGCGTCTCTACCACGAAGACTAGCAATTTTTTCAGCTGATCTTAATTGCTTAAGAGCCGTAAAAGTCGCCTTAACAACATTGTGAGGGTTAGTTCCTCTTAATGATTTTGTTAGTACGTCTTTAACACCAGCAAGTTCCATAATTGTACGACATGCACCAGCAGCCTTAACCCCTGTACCTTTCCCAGCTGGTTTGAAAAGAATCTTTCCAGCATCGAACTCACCTAAAATTTGGTGAGGAATTGTTCCACCATCAAGAGGAACATTTACAAGGTTCTTGTGAGCAGCTTGAGTAGCTTTTCTAATTGCCTCAGGAACTTCCTTAGCTTTACCAAGTCCGTAACCTACTCTCCCTCTTTTATCACCAACGATCATAAGAGCTGAGAATGAAAATCTACGTCCACCTTTAACAACTTTAGCAACTCTGTTTACAGCAACAACTCTTTCTTCGAATTCTTGCTCTTGTTGAGCAGCTTGAGCTTTCTTGCGAGGAGCAGCTTTCTTACGAGGAGCTTTCTTCTCTTTAGTTTCAGCAGCAGCTTCTGTTTTTGTTTCTTCTACTTTAGTTTCTTCTGACATATGCAACCTCTAATTAAACCTGGATTCCGTTTTCTCTAATTGAATCAGCCAAAGCAGCAACAACACCGTGATATCTGTATCCAGATCTATCAAATACTGCACCCGTTACGTTCGCACCTTTTAATTGTTCAGCAACTTTTGCTCCAACAAGTTTAGCACCTTCAACATTTGCTTTTGCTGCAACAGCATTTTTACCAAATGTTTGAACAGAAAATAACGTCTTGCTTGTATCGTCGTTAATAACCTGAACTCGGATGTGCTTATTACTTCTAAAAACACTAATTCTTGGTTTACTTTCTGTACCTGCAACCTTTGCTCTAATAGAAAGTCTTCTTCTTAGCTTTCTGTTTGCAGATTCATTTTTTACTTTTCCTAATGGCTTTCTCATTTTTTCACCCTTCTAGCTTCTACTACTTCTTACCACCAGCTTTACCAGCTTTTCTGATAATATGTTCATCAGCGTACTTAACACCTTTACCTTTATATGGCTCCGGTGGTCTGAAAGATCTAACTTTCGCAGCAACGAAACCTACTAGTTCTTTGTTAGCACCTGAAATATCGATTACGTTTTTATTTACCTTCGCTGTAATACCTTCAGGTAGTTGATAATCGATTGGGTGAGAGTAACCAAGGTTTAATGTTAAAGTTGTACCTTTAGCAGCAGCCTTATAACCAACACCGTTAAACTCTAATTGCTTCGTGAAACCTTCTGAAACACCAATAACCATGTTGTTAATAAGTGTTCTTGCAGTTCCCCACATTGATCTAGACGTTTTAGAATCATCAACTGGCTTAACAGTTACTTCTTTTCCGTTCATTTCAATGCTTACTGTATTATTAAATGTATGCTCCAGTAACCCGTTAGGTCCTTTAACAGATACATGTCCGCCATTAACCTTAACTTCAACTTTGTCTGGAACAACAACTGGATTTTTACCAATACGTGACATCGTTATATCCTTTTTTCCTAATTACCAAACGTTACAAAGAACTTCACCACCAACTTTCTTCTTCTTACACTCTCTAGATGACATAACACCTTGAGAAGTAGATACAATTGAAATCCCTAGTCCACTAAGAACTCTTGGCATATCATCGTACCCTCTGTATTGACGAAGACCTGGTCTTGAAAATCTTTCAATTCCAACAATCGCGTCTTCCTTAAGAAGAACTTTTAAGCGAATGTCACTTTTCTCTTTTGCAATAATTTTAAAAGACTTGATGTAACCTTCATCTTTTAAAACTTTACAAATATTTGCTTTCGCTTTTGAAGCTGGGAACTCAACTCTGTCGTGTCCAGCCATTAAAGCGTTTCTAATTCTTGTAAGCATGTCTGCAATATTATCTGTCATCATAACTCGAACTCCACCTTACCAGCTTGATTTTGTTACACCAGGAATCATCCCTCTAAGAGCTAATTCTCTAAATGCAATTCTTGAAAGACGGAATGAACGATAAAAACCTCTTGGTCTACCAGTTAATTCACATCTGTTTCTTACTTGATTTGCGCAAGAAGCTTTTGGAAGCTTTTGAAGCTTAACCTGTGCTTCGAATCTTTCCTCTTCAGAAAGAGTAAGATCTCTTGCTTTCTTTCTTAATTCTTTTCTCAAAGCAAGGTGCTTTTGAGACAACTTTCTTTTCTTTTCGTTGTTAACGATTTTCGCTAATCTTGCCATTATAACCTCACCTTACTTTCTAAAAGGCATTCCTAACATTGATAATAACTCACGACCTTCTTCATTGTTAGTTGCTGAAGTAACGATCGAGATCCCCATTCCTCTAACTTTGTCGATTTTATCGTAGTTAATTTCTGGGAAAATAATTTGTTCCTTAAGACCAAGTGTATAGTTACCAGCACCATCAAATGCTTTTGCACTAACACCTCTAAAGTCTCTAACTCTTGGAAGAGAAATTGAGATAAGTCTATCAAGGAATTCATACATTTTTTCACCTCTAAGAGTTACTGATGCTCCTAGGGCCTGACCTTCTCTAACCTTGAAAGATGCAATTGATTTCTTAGCTTTAGCAACAACTGGCTTTTGACCAGTGATCGCTCCAAGATCTGCCATGATGCTATCTACTGTTTTAGAGTTAGCAACACAATCTTTCGTTACACAGTTAATGATAACTTTCTCAACCTTTGGGATTTGATTAACATTTTTATAGTTAAACTTATCCTGCATGGCTTTCTTAACTTCACTATTGTAAATATCTTTTAATCTACTCATATCAGCCTCTGCTTAGTTAAGAACCGATCCGCAAGCTACGGCGATTCTTACTTTCTTTCCATCTTTATCTTCAATTCTAACTCTAGTAGCTTTCTTAGTCTTAGGACTAACGATTGAAACATTTGAAAGATCAATTGGTCTTTCAACTTCAACAAAACCACCAGTTGGGTTTTCTTGTGTAGGTTTCATCGCCTTCTTAACAAGATTCACACCAGTAACAACAACATTCTTGTTCTTAAGGTCGATTCTAGCAAGCTGACCAGTTTTACCCTTGTCTTTTCCAGCTGTAACTATAACTTCATCATTTAATTTTAGCTTTTGCATAGCTCACTACCTCTTTAATTAAAGAACCTCTGGGGCCAATGAACAGATCTTCGTAAAATTTCTACCTCTAAGCTCTCTCGCTACAGGTCCAAAAATACGAGTTCCAACTGGCTCATTATTTGGGTTCAAAATAACAACACTGTTTTTATCAAAACGAATATAAGATCCATCTTCTCTTCTAATTGGGTAAGTTGTACGAACGATAACGGCTTTCTTCACGTCACCTTTCTTAATCTTTCCACCAGGAAGAGCTTGTTGAACAGCAACAACAATAATGTCACCAAGTCCAGCACTCATTCTCTTAGATCCGCCTAACACTTTTACACATTTTACAACTTTCGCACCCGAGTTATCTGCAACATCGAGTTTTGTCTGCATTTGAATCATGGTAAACTCCGCACCATATTTAAACTTCGTTAAATACTTATATTAGTTAATACTTAATAATTCCCATTTCTTTAGTTTTGAATATGGCTTTGATTCGATGATAGTAACTTTATCACCAGCTTTTGCCTTATTCTCAACATCGTGTGCATGGTATCTCTTTGAAGCACTAACGAATTTGTTATACTGCTTGTGCTTATATCTTCTTACAACATTCACAACGATTGTCTTGTCGTTCGCATCTTTAACAACAACACCTTCTAATCTTCTTTTAAAACTTGTCTGCTCTGTAGCACTCATAATTTATCCTTACTTCTGATTCTTCGCAGTTAAAAGCTTTGCAATATTCTTTTTGATAATCTTAATCTCATGTGGTTTTTCAATTCCACTTGTAGTCTTTTGGATTTTGATATCAAAAAGTTGCTTTCTAGCTTCTGCAACTTTTGCGTTAACAGCCGCTTCATCAAGACCTTTCACATCGCTATACTTTAGTACATCAACCATAACTTCCTCACATCAACTTAAGCTTTAGCTTCAGTTGTTTCCTTTTTAATAATCTTTGTTTGTACTGGAAGCTTATAGCAAGCAAGCTTTAGAGCTTCTTTTGCAAGGTCAAGATCTACGTGAGAAATTTCAAATAGAACTCTTCCAGGCTTTACTACAGCTACCCATGAGTCAGGAGAACCTTTACCTTTACCCATTCTTACTTCCGCAGGCTTCTTAGTTAGAACCTTATCTGGGAAGATTTTAATCCAAACGTTACCACCCCTCTTAATTTTACGAGTCATCGCAATACGGGCAGCTTCAATTTGGCGGTTTGTTATATATCCACAAGTAGTCGCTTGTATAGCTAATTCTCCGAAGGTTATAGTATTTCCACGGTTAGCCTTTCCCTTCATACGACCTTTCTGCTGCTTACGCCATTTTACTTTTTTAGGACTTAGCATGATCAACCTCTGCTAGTTATTTCAATGGGTTATCAACCCAATAGTTATTATTTGTAAATTTCACCTTTGTAAACCCATACTTTAACTCCGATTACTCCGTAAGTTGTATGTGCTTCTGCAGTGTTATAGTCAATATCCGCTCTAAGAGTGTGTAGAGGAACCTTTCTTTCTGAGTAACCTTCAGCTCTTGCCATCTCAGCTCCACCAAGACGTCCAGCAGTTCTTACTCTGATACCTTTAACACCAGCTCTAAATGCTGATTGGATAACTTTCTTCATTGCTCTTCTGAAAGCAACACGCTTTTCAAGCTGTCCAGCGATGTTTTCAGCAATAAGCTTAGCTTCAGAATCTGGTCTCTTAACTTCAGCAATATTGAAAATTAAAGTACCTTTAGTCAGCTTCTTAAGATCATTTCTAATCTTTTCGATTCCAGTACCTTTTTTACCAATTGCTACACCAGGCTTAGCTGTATAAACAGTAACCTTAACCTGATCAGAAGTTCTTGAGATATCAACGCTAGCAACAGCTGCGTTTTTCATGTTTTTCTCTACATATTTACGAATAGCAAGATCTTCATGAAGAAGTTCAGCATAGTTCTCTTTTCCAGAGTACCAATTACTTTGCCATCCCTTAATATAACCTAATCTAAATCCGTATGGATGTACTTTCTGTCCCATAATCTACCTACGCTTCCTTCAGTTCAACTAATACGTGACTTGTTCTTTTTCTTACTCTAAAAGCACGACCTTGAGCTCTAGGCTGAACTCTTTTTAGAGTTGGACCTTCGTTAGCATAGATTGTACTTACAACTAAATTATCTAGATCATACTTATCTGACTCAGAAGCAATAGCTAGTCCGCTATTAATAAGCTTTGATAGAACAATCGCGATTTCTTTTTTCTCACAAAAACGTAGAATCTTAAGAGCTTCAGACGCTTTTTTGTTTCTAATAAGGTCACACACTTGAGCAACTTTTCTCGGTGCAACTCCTACTCTACTGTTCTTAACTGTAATGGCCATGGTGACCTTCTCCTATTTAAATCAACAATTACTATTTTTTCTTCTTATCAGCACCGTGACCGTTGAAAGTTCTTGTTAGTGCGAACTCACCCAGTTTGTGACCGATCATATTATCTGTAACGTATACAGGGATAAATTTCTTACCGTTATGAACAGCAAAAGTTAGCCCGATAAACTCTGGAACAATTGTAGATCTTCTAGACCAAGTCTTAATAACTTTACTTGCTTTGTTAGCATCGTCTTGAACTGCCATTACTTTTTTCATTAATGATAGATCAACAAATGGTCCTTTTTTTAGTGAACGACTCATATATTAACTCCTACTTTCTTCTCTTAACGATGAATCTGTCAGTTCTCTTGTTCTTTCTTGTCTTGTATCCTTTAGTAGGAGTACCCCAAGGAGAAACAGGATGACGTCCACCTGAAGTTCTACCTTCACCACCACCATGTGGGTGATCAACTGGGTTCATGGCAACACCACGAACTGAAGGTCTGAAACCAAGTTTTCTCTTCGCACCGGCTTTACCAAGATTTCTCTTTTCATGATCTAAGTTACCAACCTGACCAATAGTTGCACGGCATTCCTCTTTAACTTTTCTTAATTCACCAGATGGCATTCTTAGAAGAATTTCTCTTCCTTCTTTTGCCATAACCTGAACATATGCACCTGCTGATCTAGCCATCTGGCCACCAGCGCCTGGGTGAAGCTCAACATTGTGTACTAATGTACCAACTGGAATATCTTTAAGTTTTTTAGAGTTTCCAACTTTGATATCTGCTTCTGGTGAAGAGATAACTTTGTCACCAGCTTTTAGACCGTTTGGAGCTAAGATATAAGTCTTAAGCCCATCAGCATAAGCCAGTAGCGCAAGGTTACAAGTTCTGTTTGGATCATAAACAATCGCTTGTACTGTCGCTGGAATATTCTCTTTATTTCTTTTGAAGTCTACAATTCTGTATCTTCTCTTAACACCACCACCTCTGTGACGTGTTGTAATTCTACCTAGGTTATTTCTACCAGCAGTTCTTTTCTTAGGAGCGATTAGACTCTTAACTAGTTTTGCACCTTTTGTAAGGTCATCACTGTTAAGCCTTGCCATTTGCCTTAAAGAAGGAGTGGTAGGTTTAAATTTTTGAATTCCCATTTTTATCTTCCTTAGTTCTTAAACTAGTTATTAAACACCTTTAAAAAACTCGATCTTTTGTCCTTCAGCAAGCTGAACAAAAGCTTTCTTAGTTTTTGATGTTTTACTAACACTACGACCTACTCTTTTCATTTTTCCAGGCATAATAGCTGTCTTAACGTTAAGAACTTTTACATCGTAAAGTTTTTCAACTGCGTTTTTAATCTGATACTTGTTCGCTTTTAAATCAACGATAAAACCAAATCTATTCGCAAGATCTCCTAGTTCAGAAGTCTTCTCAGTGATTAGTGGTTTTTTAATAATTTCTTCTAAATGTGCCATAACTACACCAACTTATTTAAAAGGTTTTCTAATGCTTCTTTTTCGATCACTAGATTTTCGTACTTAACAGCTTCATAAACGCTGAAACCTTCAGCAGCAAGAGCTTTACCATTTCTTAAGTTCTTAGTTGCTTTGATAGCTGGTGCATTTTTGTCAGCAGCTACAACTAATGCAGGTAAAAGTCCTTTACCGTTAAGAAGTCCGTACATATCTTTTGTCTTTCCAGAAGTGCTTAGCTTTTCAACAACTGTTAACTTTCCGGCCTCAAGCTTGTCAGCTAGTACTGCTTTAATTGCTTTAAGCATTACTTTCTTATTAACTTTTTGGTCGTAGTCTCTTGGTTGTGGCCCAAAAGCAGTACCACCGCCTACCATGATAGACGATCTTGTAGAACCTTGACGTGCTCTACCTGTACCTTTTTGCTTAAATGGCTTAGCTCCACCACCTCTAACTTTTCCTCTAGTTTTTGTACAAGCATTACCTTGTCTTCTTCCAGCAAGTGTTGCTTTAACAACTTGGTGAACTACAGGAACATTAATATCATCAGCAGTAAGCTCAACTTTAGTAGTAAGTTTTCCAGCTGATTCAAATTTTTCATTTAATACTGTAATATCTGTCATGCTAAACCCCTTCAATTACTTCTTGATAGCTTTAGCTATTCTTACAAAACCATTTTTAGAACCAGGTACTGATCCTTTAATTAGCATGTAACCCTTATCTTGGTTAACTTCTACTACTTGTAGGTTTTGGATTGTTTTCTTAACTACACCCATGTGACCAGGCATTTTCTTGTTCTTCCAAACACGTCCAGGAGTCGCTCTGTTACCAATAGAACCACCAGTTCTATGGAATTTAGACCCGTGAGACATTGGACCACAAGCAAAGTTCCAACGCTTAATAACACCTTGGAAACCTCTACCTTTTGAAGTTCCTGTAACGTCAACCATAGTTGCCGCTGGGAACTCGTCTAGTGAAAGTGTCTTACCTAGATTTGCTTCATCTACGCCCTCAGTTCTAAGCTCAGAGAATTTAGTGTTGAATTCTTCGATCTTTGCCTTAGCAAGACGACCTTTAGTTGGCTTGTTTACTAGCTTTCCTCTCTTCGCTCCATAAGCGATTTGATAAGCTTCGTATCCATCCTTCTCAGTCGTTTTAACTTGAGATACGTAGTTGTTAATTAGTTTGATAACAGTTACTGGAACGTGATTTCCAGCTTCGTCAAAGATTCTTGTCATTCCAGCTTTAACACCATAAAAAGCTGGTAGTGCAAGACCACTTGAAGTTGTGTTTTCAGCAGCAGTTTCAGCAGTTTCCTGCTCTGCTGGCTTGTTTTCTTCAGCCATTCTACCTCCACAGCATCACCCTGACCTCAGGGATGCAAGCATGGTTAATTGGTTAATTGTATGTCTTAGATTGCTCTAAAACTGTCTATTTAGTACTTAATTTCTACATCAACACCTGATGATAGGTCTAACTTCATTAGGCTATCTACGGTTTGTTGTGTAGGATCGACGATGTCGATTAATCTTTTGTGTGTTCTCATTTCAAATTGCTCACGAGACTTCTTATTCACGTGTGGTCCTCTTAGGACTGTGAATTTATTCACTTCTGTTGGAAGTGGAATAGGACCGGCTACTCTAGCACCTGTCTCTTTAGCAGTTTGAACAATCTCATTAACTGAGTTGTCTAGCAACTTATAATCGTACGCTCTTAACTTAATTCTCAACCTTGTTGCTTTCATCAATTACCTATTCCTAAAAAAAATTTTGCAAATTGAAGCACTCTTTTAGAAAAATATAGGGCCCTTTGTCAAACTTTTTTTTGCATTTTTTTATGCTAGGCCCAATTTTTTTACAAAAAGACCCAGATTTATGCCTGGGCCCAATGCTTCTTATTTATTACTATTCAATAATGTCAGATACTGTACCAGCACCAATTGTTCTACCACCCTCACGGATTGCGAACTTAAGACCTTTTTCCATCGCGATTGAAGTAATTAACTCTACCTCGAAAGAAGTGTTATCACCTGGCATAATCATCTCTACACCATCTGCTAACTTGATCGATCCTGTTACG
>JAAEST010000044.1 GCA_024229115.1 Oligoflexia bacterium | reverse complement strand
GACAGCTAAGAAAACTGCGAAGAAGACAGCTAAGAAAACTGCGAAGAAGACAGCTAAGAAAACTGCGAAGAAGACAGCTAAGAAAACTGCGAAGAAGACAGCTAAGAAAACTGCGAAGAAGACAGCTAAGAAAACCGCGAAGAAGACTGCTAAGAAGCAGACGAAGAAAAAGGTAGCGACTTCTTCTGCAAAGAAGAAGACGAAGAAAGTAGCGAAAAAAGCGGCTCCAGCTAAAAAGGCTACTCCTGCTAAAGAAGCTAAAGCAAAAAAAGAAAAAACAAAGAAGGCAAAAAAGTTAACGAAGGCTGAAGAGAAAGCTCAGTTAGCTCTTGAGTTAGATGCGGCTAAAGAACAAATCGTTGAAGAAGTTGTTACTTTAAGTGAGGACTTTGAAGTAAAAGATATTATTTCTGCCTTAGAAGAGTTAGATTTCTTTGCTTCTGATTCAGATGAGTGTTACGCGAGAAATTGTGACAACCCTGCCAGTACAGGAATTTATTGTCGTTTCCACTATATTAAAAATTGGAAAGACGTAAAAAAGAAAGAGAAAATCATGGAAGAAGGGAATCTTCAGAATATGATTGCAGAATTAGTTGAAAAATATCCAATCAAGTTTATTGAATCATTAGTAACAGATCTTACTGATGAGAAGAACTTTTTCTCAGTATTGAAAGAATTAGATATTGATGCTGAAGAGGATAGCTTTGATGATATGGATGGTGAGCTTGATGATGATCAGGATATTGCATTTGAAACAAAATCTAATGCAAAGCCAGTATTTGATGAGTAGAATAAAATAAAATTGTAAAATAAGAAAGGGACTGTGACAGTCCCTTTTTTTATATCATTTTAGGTTATGTTTCTTAAAAAACTTTTTGATGAAAAAATCCTCTTTAATTTTGACAGGCTTATTCTCAAAGAGATTTAAAAAACGGCTGAACTCGTACTCGGTATCAGTCATTATCGCAAGAATCCTTTTTCTCTTGAAGTCGAGGGCAAGATAGCTGCTATGACCAGACATGAGCCCTGTATGAGAAAGAATATTTCCTTTTTCTATCATGCCCCAAAAATAACCAACACCAAAGTCATCTCTATTGAATTGAGATTGAAACTTTCCTTCAAAGTTATCAAGCAGATATTTTGCAAAAATTGAAATATCTGTGATGGTACTGGTCATGCCACCAGCTGGCAGAATGTAATTAGTCTTCCAAAAAGACTTTTTATTCATCCAACTAGAATAACCATCAGGAATATCCTCTTGATTTAATAAGCTAATACCAAGTGGCTTCTCAAGGTATTCACTTACTATTTCGTGATAAGGCTTAGATAATTTAGACTCTAGGTAATAGGCAAGGACAACAGGGCCTTGATTTGAATATGCAAAGTCATCAATATAGTCTTCATCAAATTTCATATTTTTTAAAAAATGATCTTTTGTAAAATCTTTAAAGGGATTATCACGATCATATAGATTATCAGGATTCGCTTCTAGACCTGATATATGTCCCATTATCTTTGAGACGCTAATCTTTCTTCCTTTAATATCAATATGGTCATCTAATGAGACAAGACCTTTGAGTTCTAGAATTTTGAAAAGTGTACCAAGATATCCCTTGCTGACAGAACAAAGAGCAAGTCTTTGATCTTTTGAGTAATTCTTAGGGCCTAAAGAGATAAACTCTTCCTTATCTCCGTCCTTTATATAGGCAACAAGATTAACCACTTTTTTTCTATCAATTAAACTCTTAATCGATAATTTAGATTGATCTAAGAAGGTTGCTTTCGTTGTTGTCATAGTAATACAGAAAATTAAAATTACTTTATATAGTTGAGGGTACATACACCTTCTCGACAGTTGTTTCTCCAATTAGATTTTAATATATACTGATCATAAAAGTAAGCACCGAGACCAGACTTTTCTATAAGATAGAAGACTGGACTTGCTATTTTAAGGATTGGGGCTCGATAAACCATCTGGCAAATAGCTGAAAAACCTTGATATACTCTCTGACCATCAGTGAGGTGAAGTGTTTCAAGAAATGAAGGATCTTTTTTGTTTGCATCTTTAATAATAAGAGACTTTTTAGGTATAAGTATTCTCATAAGTCTTGCAAATCTCATACAGTTTATACATTCATGATCAAAGAAGACGGAAACTTGTGAAAGTTTAAATCTATTTAGTACTTTTTTAATCTCTTCTTCATTGTAGAAGCTGAAATATGAAACACTCATGATAAGTCCAAAAGTTACAAGTCCCATACCAAAAGAAATTTGAAGATGAATAAGTGAACCAAGTGCTGCAACATATGGCCTCGTTTTCTTATTCCAGATCAGGTAAGGAAAACTTAACTGAAAGGCCAACGTTCCTAGACTTGATAAAGTTACAAAGAATGCATTCTTGGCAAAATATTGTTGTAAAATAGGATGAGAGAATTGATCTACTTGGAGAGCATAATAAGTAGCGACGCCTCTTGTCCAAAGTTGTCCATTCAGTTTTGTTAAACCTGCTGATAAATAGATAAAACAAACTTGAAGCTGAATAAGAAGTAGGAACATGTTGTTCAATGCTTTCAAATAGTAGTTTTTGCTATCATTAAGAAAGATTGCATAGAACATAAAAATAAGAATGACGGCACTACCACCATCCGCAATTGAGGGATTATAGAAATTCAAAACACCACATAGGTACCATGCTGAAGTTTTTGAGAAGATATTTTTTAGATTAGTTAAATTTATTAATAATGAAGCGATATATAAAGAGAGAACTACAATATAAGCATTAGGAATTAAGTGAAAAATATCAAAGATATAGTTAACACCATTAAGATCCCCAATTTCAGTGACCTTATGGAGACTCCCATAAAAGAGTTTTGCATTTGGTAATCGAATAATAATTTCGATGAGTGCAATAGCATAAACGAGAGTCATAAAGAGGTTAGTTGTAAATGTATTATCTTTTTCAAAATATTTCTTAATCATTATAAGCTCATTGTTTTAGTTACAGGATAAAGCCTGCTGTTAACATTTGTTTTAGCATTAGGATCATTTCTTTTTGAATATGAAACTGGATGAATTGTAAGAGAACGAAATTGTATTAAGTTAATACCTTCTCCGTATTTCTCCTTGCAAAGGTCCGTCACAATAAAGGCCATTGCTTCATATGGTTTAGTATCGATAAGTTTTTTAATGCTTTCTTTGTAGCATTCTTGGTTCTTTGTTTTGGGACAATTTAATCCTTTACCAATATTTGAATGGGCGTTATTTAAAACTCGAATTGAGTCCTTAAAGAATCTAACCTTATACTGAGCTGGGCTCAAACGGTTTCGATGATGAGTTTGTAGATTTTCTTCTACAGGGTCATTCCAATAACTCCATTCTTTTTGATTAATTCCACAACGATAATGAAATCGATGTGAAAATTTTGGTGGCTCAGGTGCAAATAATAGCCACTTTTGTGGAATAAACCCAAGGTCGTACTTCGCTACAAATCCATTATAGTAATTAGTTAATGGATTTGTAGGAAGTAGTTTCAGGACTTGCAGGGAGAGGTGAGCCCCTCCCACTAACAACATTATAATGATAGTAAAGTTCTTCACGAGATTCTCCCTGCAGTTAATTGATTAAAGTCTGTCGATGTCAAAGTAAACTTCTTGAACTTTGTTAGCAGTCATGTCTGCTCTAACAACAGTAGAGATGCTTACCCAACGTGAACATGCAGCAGTCATGTCTGGAACAATTCCACCTTCATCCATGAACTTTCTTTTAGCTTCAAAAAGCTCTGCTTTTTGCTCTTCAGAAAGGTTTCTGTAAAGGTGAGAATAAAGAGCTGGTTTCTTATGAAGGTTGATTGAAGTTTCTTCTTCTTGATTCGCTTGATTCTCAAGAAGTTTTCTCCAATCTTCTAAATTTGCTTCACCGGCAGCTAGTGGAAGTACGATTGATACAGCTAAAATTGTTTTTAATAAGTTTCTCATTTTTTCCTCCTTAGGAAAGTTTTTGTTTTCGGATGAGCCATTAGTAATCACTCCCTAATGCTTTTAAAATGCTTTTTCACAAATTGGTCTGTATTTTTGACATGCTCGATGTCGGCCTAAGTCCCTAGAATAATTAAAGTACTGAAACTGTGAAATATTTTGACTTTACAAATGTCACAGCACTTTCTAGAACACATGACAGGGAGATTAAATCTTGAACATTACTTCTGAACACACAGAAAATAGCTTAAAAACTGAAGCCATTTCAAATGGTGCGTATAGTTTTGTTGTGGCTTTTGAGATAGCAAAAGTTATTACTGCGTATATAGAGAGTAATCCAAACCTCTCTCTACGTTCTATTGCTCACGCTGATGAGAATGTATCCCGTGAATATGTTAGAAAGTTATCTCAGGCTCTTATTCCTGATGAAAAACTTAATAAAGACAAGGTTCTTAGGGTTCTTCAACTTATTTCACGAAAAGAAAAACTATCTGAAGTTCTTTTAAGTTTTGAAGGAACTATCGCAGAATATCTAAAAGAGGCTTATAAAGTTTCTGGTCAATATGAGATTGAGCTATCTGGTAAAGAGCTTGAACTTGCTCTTAATGAGAGTGAAGATCATTGTATTGCTTATCACTTGGCCCACACTCCTGTTGGTGTAACAGAAGAGAAGTGTGCAAGTATTCTCGGTAATAAAGGTGTTAATGCCCTCAAATCATTAGAGAAAAGAGGACTTCTAGAAAAAGTTTCAAAGTTTTATCTCGGTAAATCGAAAGAAACTTTCTATACGACTATTGAAACTTGCCATAAAGTGGCTCAGAACTTCTTAAGATTCTATAGTCCAAGTCATTTTGGTAAAAAAAGAAATTACATTCTTACTTTTTCTGGTGCTTTAAATCAGGATGGAGTTGAGAAAGAACAGGAAATTTTTCAAAATTTCCATAATGAATTGCAAAAGCTTTACAAAGACAGTAAATATCAAGGTGATATTCCTTGCTTCGCATTAGCAGCAATGGATAGTTTTGATGTCTTAAAGGATGACAATGAATAATTTAAGAACACTGACATTCATTATCATTTCAATGCTTTCTTCTACGTTGATGGCCAATAACCAAATTCTTTTTGGTAGCATTGCTAACACTTGGAAGTCTAACAAGTTACCAACTGCACTTATTAAGTCTCTAAAGACTATTGATAAGAAAGAATTTAAAAGAGACACAATTAAAGGTTTTGTTCATCATAGTGATAAAGAGATTGTAAGCGAAATTGTTTCGGTTGAGCTTAAGTCTGGTGATGTGATTTACGAAGAAGAGATTGTTAAGGTTGAAACATTTGATCTTGCGAATGCTTTTAATGCTTCGGCCAAACCTGTTCTGAGAGTTCAGCAAAAGCCAGTTGAGCAAACAAATACTGCTGTTGTAGATTTCTCTCAATTTGTGAAACCAGAAAGAAAGAAACCTGTAATTAATCTCAATGGTGGAAAAATTGATCTTAATGATTTTAAACCAGTGATTAATCCAAATAATCCATTTCAAATCAATCCAGGAACTTTATTAGATCCAGCTCAAATAGAAATTTTGAGACTAATAAATGGAAATGGTACTGGTGGTGGTTGATAACAATTACTGATTCAATAAGTAATCAGCTTGAATTGTTAACTCAATATTTTCTCTACTTACTGTATAAAAAATTTTCTGATTTTTGATTTCAGCTTCTTCCCATGTCGCAATATATTCAAGACCTGCTGGGTTTGAGAAAAAATTATCAAAGAAAACACCTACGCTATCGACTAATGTATTAAGGACAACTTCAGGCTTTGTTTTATCAACAATATCTGCAGAAGCTTTATAGGTAATAGGTGACTGATCAAGATTGTTTCCGTCAATGAGTCCGATGGCAATCCATAGTTCATTTGGATAGGTAAATCCATGGGCCTGAAATGATCTTCCCATGTCATCACATTCTTTCTGATAAAGATTGAATAAAAGCTCTTCTACTTTGTCTGACCATTCTTTTGGTAATGGAATTCCTGGCTTTTCTTGTTCATGTCTTGAGAGCATTTTTTTCCCCTGTATTCTTAATTCTCGGCAATTTACACTATAAAGAAAGAACTCTCAACTTTGCTAATTCTTTGAGGATGTTATGAAAACTGTAGATAAAAACTCTGTGAGAATGAAAACTTTTTTAACTTGGGCGGGTCCTGAGGCTTCAATTCCAGAAGTTTCTAAACTTAATGAAAAGGAAATTTTCTTCACCTCAGAGCTACAATTGAATGAAGCAGCGAGTCTTAAAGGCTTAACTATAAGTTTTAATACAGGTTCAAAATGGCATGAGCATGAGATTTATAATTGGGACTGGATTGAAGCAGAAAGCGGTAATATTAAAGGCTTAGCACCTATATTTAATGATTCAGAGAAATTCAAATTCGAGAAAGACCTTTCTATAGCACAGTGTTAACTTAGACACTGTACCTTCACGAAACAATTCAATTATGCTTTAATTCCAGCAATTTACAATCTCGTGGAGGATCATATGTCAGTTTATATTTTATCAGGTGCTAGAACACCAAGTGGAAGTTTTCTTGGTTCGTTATCAAGTGTATCGGCTCCAAAGTTAGGAGCTACAGCAATTAAAGGAGCACTTGAAAAAGCTAAAATAGATCCTTCAAAAGTTGAAGAAGTGTTTATGGGTAATGTTGTTTCTGCTGGCGTCGGACAAGCTCCTGCCAGACAAGCAGCTTTATTTGCTGAGCTTCCTCAATCAACTCCTTGTACTACGATGAATAAAGTATGTGGTTCAGGATTAAAAACTATTATTACTGCAGCTCAAACTATTAAGGCCGGAGATAATAAGCTCGTTGTTGCTGGTGGAATGGAGAATATGTCTTTAGCTCCTCACTTACTTCCTAACTCGCGTGGTGGATTCAAATTTGGTGAAACTAAGATGAAAGATGCCATGCAGTGGGATGGACTTTGGGATGTTTATTCAGATCGTCCGATGGGAAATTGTGCTGAAGAATGTGTATCAAAATATAAATTTACTAGAGAAGAGCAAGACACTTTTGCAATTGAGTCTTTCAAGCGAGCTCAAAGAGCTATTGAAGAAGGAATTTTTAAATCAGAGATCGCTCCTGTTACTGTTAAAGGTAGAAAAGGTGAGACGGTTGTTGATTCTGATGAAGGAGCTTTTAAAGCAAACTTCGAGAAAATTCCACAATTAAGACCGGCTTTTGAAAAAGACGGAACGATTACTGCAGCTAATGCCTCAACTATTAATGATGGTGCAGCAGCCGTTGTTCTTGGTGGAGAAGAATATAAAGATCAAGCAAAATTTAAAATTGTTGCTTATGCAAATCACGCACAAGATCCAACATGGTTCACGACAGCACCTGTTGAAGCTATGAAGAAGTGTTTTGAAAAAGCCAACTTAAATGTTTCGGATATTGATCTCTTTGAAATTAATGAAGCTTTTGCTGTTGTACCAATGGCTGCAATGAAAGAGTTTGATCTTGATCACGCTAAAGTAAATATCTACGGTGGTGGAGTTAGTCTTGGTCATCCAATCGGATGTTCAGGAACTCGAATCATTGTTACGCTCATGACTGCTATGGAAAACCAACAATCAAAGTATGGTATGGCCTCAATTTGTATTGGTGGTGGAGAAGCCTTGGCATTAATTTTAGAAAAGATGTAAAATATATAGAAATTAGAATGGAGTCTTAATTTATGTCTGCCACGAAGGCACCCGCAAAAAAATCTGGAATTCGAACCCTGGCACCGGGGGAAGTTTTATTTCATGAAAATGATGCAGCTGAATCTCTTTATATTATTCAAAAGGGACAGCTGCGATTATATCGCCCTAAAGGAAGAGGCTTTGTTGACCTTGCAATTCTAAGAACTGGTGAGGTTATTGGTGAGATGGCCTACTTTGATGAGAAGAATAGAAGAAGGTCGTGCTCAGCTGCCGCAATAACAAGTACAGATATTATCGAAATTTCTTTTAATGCTTTTTCTAAAACTATGGAGAACTTAAATCCATGGTTTAAGACAATTATTAATACATTGGCCACGCGTCTAAGAAAGACAAATGAACGAGTTAAAGAGTTAGAGTCAAATTCGGTTGGCTTTGGAGCCGGTGGTAAAGTTGCTGACTATGTTTTCTTTCATACAACTGATATTTTAAAAATGATGTCTCTTTTCTATTTGATTGTGAAAAACCATGGCGATCAGAATGAAGGGAAGTATTTTATTCATAAGAATAAACTTAAATTTTATATTCTAGATATCTTCGCGATTCATGAAGTTAAGTACGAAGAGTTCTTAAATATCTTAAAGAATCTTAAGATCATTGAAGTTGGTATGGATGAAGATGGTCTACCAAAACTACTTTCATTAGCAAACCCAGATCAGTTTAGAGCGATGACAGTTTTCTTCAATACCCAGAGGCTTGTGGATGATGCTAAGAAAGTTCAGATTTCTGATAAATGTGAAACATTTCTTGGAGCGATTCTTAGTCAGCTAAAAGCAAATGGAATTAAGAATCCTCAAGAAGTTTCTGATATCTCATCGATATTAAAAGCTTTCGAGCAACAGAATATTCCAGTCGTAGATGAAGACTTAAAAGATGCAGTTAAAGCAGGTCTTTGTGAAGATATAATCGTAGGAGAGGGGAATAAACTTACGAGTGTCGTGAATATTGATAAACTCGATAAGATGTTTCCAGCTTTAAGGATGATGAATGCTGTAAAGAAAGTTAATGAAGCTAAGGCCAAAGATGGTCGAGGTGGTTATTAGAGTCTTTCCTCGCAGAGGTTCCAGTCTTCTTTTTTCCAGTCATAGATTTCAAATGGTCGAAATTGATCTTTATAATTCATGAAGTTATTTTCCTTCACAAAATAACCAAGATAAAAATACTTTTTCGATAAGGCCTTGGCGTATTCGATTTCTTTTAAAGCTCCAAATATTCCAAGTCCTCTGTCCTTGTAATCAGGATGATAAATGAAGTAGACGCTACTAATTGCTTCAGATGAAATGTCGATAAATCCAGCGGCTATAAGCTGGTCTTTCAGCCAGTATTCCACAATCATGCCAGGAGCGGAAGGTGTGAAGTGAGTTTGAATAAATTCTTCTCTTGAGCCAATCTTCTCATCATTGTAATCAAAGCGTACTTTTGAATGAAGACGGTAGAGTTGATATAACTCTTCTTTAAAAGTAAGAGTTCGATATTTTATTTCAAGATCTTTATTCTTCTTTAAGATTCTTTTTTGTGACTTACTTGGTTTAAAAAGATCAACCCTTACTCTCAGGGGGAGGCAGAGTTGGCATTTAGAGCAAGCTGGTCTGAAGTAATAGATACCGAATTTTCTATAACCTTTGCTAAGACAAACTTCTAACTCTTCTTCAGATAAACTAGAAGCTAAGAAAAACTCATGACGTGACATGCGACTCTCAAGATAAGGGCATGTTTCTTCAGGAGATAATTTTGGGGGAGAGAGAAGTCTCATTAAGTCCCAAGAGGATCGTATGAAACTTCAATCTGAGAACCGTTACTGTAAATGGCATTACCATTTAGCTTAATAAAGTAACCGGACTTATTAACAGCAGGTGTTCCAGGATTGTAATTCCCTGGACCTTGTATTTTAATATTAAAACTATTGTAGTACTTAGGCTGTCCATTTTCTTTTACAAGTTCCCAACCATTTGCTCCACCTTGAGGAATTGTCTGGCCATCAATTTTAACAACAATTGACCCTTCAAAAGGTTTGTTTTGTAAATTGATATAGCCAAAGAATTCAGTAGGTGTTTGTGTTGTTACTTGAATACAATCAGGATACTTAACTCTTGCGTCTCCGTGAAGTTGAACAACATAACCTGTAAATGGTTCACCAGGTGTTGGTGCATATCTTGTATTTACAGTTTGAACAACATTCGAGTATGTGTAACCACTCTGTCCATTAGAGACAGGGAATGAAATTTCTGAATACTCAACACCATTTTTAACAACTTTAATTTGATCAGGGTTAAATGAAGCTCCTGGGCTTGCCACTGGCCAGAAGTTGTATTCATGCTGAATCAACTGATCTGTGATTGAACTATTGATACCATCAAAAATTTTACTAAAATCACTAATATTACAAATATTGTAACTGTCGTAATTATTAAGTTTTAGAAATTGATCATACTCTAAATCAGATCTTGTTTCGTTATCATAAACGATAGTCCCATTAGTATAAGGAGTAGAGTAGACTCTTGAAGAAATCTCTTTATATGTAAGGTTTTGCTTAGAATAGCTTACAGTTGGACATGAGTTTGAACCGCTGTATGCCACAATTGACATGAATCTTAGCTGATTAAGATTTAAGTTTGCACCTGTACAACTTCTTCCTTGTGGATCGTTGTAGTTTCCTCTTAAACAATTTAGTTCGTGTAGCTTTTGAGAAACATAAGCAGTTCTTTCAGCTTCGACTTCTGGAAAACTAACCGCCCAAAAATTATCATCTTCGTTAGACATAACCACAACTGCTAAGTATGAGTTTGGTCTAAAGATTCCATTGTTTATATTACTTTTGATTAGGTCAATCGCTCTCGTAACACCTTTTTCTTGGTTACCTTGAGCGTAAGTAAAGTTCAGAGATTGAGCCGCTAGTGATCTATCGATTTTAATACTAAGGGCAGATGAGCTTAAACCATCTGGAGTTTCAGAAATAAATTTGGCTTCATTATTTCCCGTTCCAATAAGAGGAGCGATCATAATGTGATAATCAAAAGTATTACTAATTTGATTGATCGTATTATTAAGAGCTGATCTTGTGCTTGAATTAATAAAAGCGGAACTTGTCGAGTTGTCCCAAAGAAAGAGGAAGTCTACCTTTGGCTTTACTAATGAAAAGGCCGCACATGATTGAATAGTATTAAAGGAAACAGGATTTGAGCTACTAACTTCGCTTCTATTTTTAACTTTTACTTGTTCTTCTCCACAACTGGCGAGAAAGAGGGCCATAAAGGTGATTAGAATAAAAGATTTTTTTAATAAACTTTTCATATATCCGTCCGGGAGTATTACTATTCAATTGTTTATCGGTCTGAAAGTGAAAAAGATTAAGGGAATAATGGAGGAGATTTGTTGAGTATTGCCTAAATAGCTGTAAATGGGAAATTTTTGACCCTGAAGTTTCTGGCCAATATTAAGTAAAATAAGAGTATTAAGTATAGAAAATCATTAAAGGAGAGGACTAATGTGGTTTTATGTTCAGGGTTCTGAGAAGGTAGGACCAGTTTCTCAAGAAGAGCTTGAAGCACTTTTTAAAAATCAAACACTTAATGACCAGTCATATGTTTGGACAAAAGGCTTTGAAAATTGGGAAAGACTTGCAGAAGTAAATGAACTAAAGCATTTGTTAAATGCTCCTGAGCCTGTTACTTCAGAACCAGATACTCCTTCTTTTGGAGAAACATCTTTTAGTGATCCTGATGAGGAAATTGAAGATATTCCTATGATTCAAAATGCTCCTCCGCTTATTAAAGAGTTTGATTGGAATAGTGTTTCTGAAGACCATAAAATTTTTCATATTAAAATTGGTCAAGATAGAGGGGCTGATGAAAGAGAATATGGTCCATACTCTATTAAGCAACTAAGAAAAGCTTATAACGAAAGTAGAATTAATGAAAAAACTTATATTTTTACGACAGGTTTAGAAAACTGGATGTATCTCATTGATGCCCCTATCTTTGAAACAATTTGTGGTGGATTACCTCCGGCTGTTCAAGATGTTGATCGAAGAAGAGATCCAAGGAAACCATTTGTAGCGAGACTATTTTTTCATGATGAGAATGAGCTCTATGAAGGTATTTGTCGAGATGTTTCCATTGGAGGGTTACAAATACTTGTGGCCACAAACAATCGTGAGGTCGGTGATGTTATCACGATGAATGTTCATCCAGAAAACACAGACTTTTGCTTTACTGCTAAAGGAGAAATTGTGAGACTCTTGGATGGTAATCAAGGATTTAGTCTTCGTTTCGTTGATTTATCAGATCAGGCCAAAGGGTCTATTGATAAATATATTACTAACAACTCATGATAAAAACAGAAGTTACCTATACAGAAAAGAAAGATCACTTCTTAAACGAAGAAGGTTTTGTCTTCGACTTATATAATAAGCCTCTTTTCTATAGTGCTAAGTATAGTGAACAATGTGAGACTATAATCTGCTTTCTTCATGATGGCGGTAGCCACTTCAAACGCTATTCAAAATTTTTTAAAAAACTACAGAAAAAAAATACTTCGATCTCGTATATTGGAATGGACCTACCTGGACATGGGCTAAGCTATGGAGTGAGAGGGCACTTCGAATCTTTGAATTACTTAGTTGATTCATGTTTTAAATTTGTACAAAGTGTTTTCGAAAAAAATCCTGGAAAGAAAGTTATTTTAGCTGGAGAAGGGATTGGTGCAACTCTTAGTTTAGAATTGTTAAAAGATTTTTCTCATAAATTTTCTGAAAAAGTAGCAGGAACTATTCTATTTAATCCTGCTATTAGTATGAAATCGGAAGCTCCTAAAATGGCTTCTAAATTTCTCTTTGGAATTGATAAGAAACTATTAAAACTTAAATATCCATTTGCAAATTTAGATAAGAGAATGCCTATTGCAGACTTTGCCAGTGCAGCAGAACAAACGTCTGATCCACTCGTCGTAAAAACGTTATCGATGGGATATTGGAATATTGTCAACGATTTAGGACAGAGTGCACTAGTCTCATCTTATTATATCGATGTACCTTCTCTCGTGATACTTGGGGGGCATTCTTCAGTATATGATTTGAAAAATAGTTTGAAGTACTCAAAGGGGATTCCTCGAAAGTATAGAACTGTTCTAGAATTCTCAAGTTTAAAGCTCGACTTGTTTAATGAAGAGGGGCATGAGAAAATTGTTGAAGAAATAAATAACTGGCTAAAAAAGGCATAATAAAAATGAAAAGAATATCAGTTGTTCTCCTTAGCATCATTCTTTTTTTTAGTTGTACTTCATTGAGTAAGAACGTGGTCAAAAAAGGCTCTCTTTACCTAAGAGGTGGTGTCTTTAATAGTGCTAGTTGGAAAGATAATATTCGTTTCGAAAGAATTAGTTGGTACAAAGAGTTATCTCTTGAGTTTGATCTTCTAATCACTCATGTTTCTAAAGATTCTCCTTTCTATCAGTGGTTCTCAGAAAGAGAGATTGAATTTCAAAATAAATATAATAAATGCTATGTGATGGCCGCCTACAACATGACAGACGATAATATTCCTCAGTCTCTACTTAAAGAACAGTTGACTAAAATGGACTTTGAAATGTTCTCTTTAGTTGATTTTGGTAGGCACTTAAAAATGCATCCAAATTATGAAAGCCTAAGCTTACAACTATATAAAATCATTGGAGCCTGTAGGAAGCCTCTCTCATCAAAAAGGTTTGTAATTAGGTTCCCTGGATTTAATGAAATCTATCCTTTTGCTGACTAAGTAGTTAAAATTATTAGTTTCTATAATTTCTGTAGAACATTTCCCTTTATAAAAAATGAAAAAAGTCCGATCAGCTAGATGAGGAGACTTGATATATGTCTGAAGAAGAAAAGAAAGATCGGTTTGGCCGATATCTTATTTTAGATCACTTAGTAGATGGTGGTATGGCAAAAATTTGTCGTGCTAGGTTTCTTGGTGAACAAGCAGACAAAATTGTTGCCATTAAAATGGTACAGCCACAGTTCTCTCAGGATGAATCTTTTAAAACAATGTTTATGGATGAGATTAAAGTAACTTTTGGTCTCCTTCATCCCAATATTGTTCAAACTTATGATTATGGTCTTCATAATGAACAACTCTATGTTGCTATGGAGTATTGTGATGGTCGTAACTTAAAAGAATATTTAGATAGATTGAAACAGAAGAAATTTGTTTTTCCTGTAGAGATCTCATCATATATCATTTCCCAAGTTTGTCAGGGGCTGCATTATGCTCACACATTAACTGATAAACTTACCGGTAAAGAAGCCAATATTATTCACAGAGATATTTCACCTCACAACATCATGTTAACTTATGATGGTGCGATTAAGGTAATTGACTTTGGTATTGCTAAAGCTGAATCAAATAGTGAAGCGACTCAAGCCGGGACGATTAAAGGTAAATTAAGTTATCTTGCTCCAGAATATTTAGAAGGTATGGAGCTTGATCACAGATATGATCAATTTGCTGTAGGTATTACTCTATGGGAAATGCTTTGTAGTAGAAAACTCTTCAAAGCCGCTAACGATCTTGCTGTATTAAAGAAAATTCAAGAATGTAAAATTCCACCTCCATCATCAATTAATCCAAATGTTCCAGAGGAACTAGATAAGATTGTTATGAAGTCTTTAAGCAAGGACAGGAATAAGCGTTTTGAAAATATGGATAAGTTCAACAGAGCTCTTATTAAGTTCCTTTATGCGAACTTTCCTGAGTTCAACGCATCAGATTTAAGTTACTTTGCGAAAGAACTATTCAAAGAAGAAATTAAGAAAGATAGAGAAAAGCTTTTCGAATACGGAAAGATCGATATTAAGCCTTATCTAGAGGATCTAAAAAGAGAACAAGCCGGCGGAAGTGGCGGTGGAGCTACTGCGGCATCATCAGAAGGTGGCCAAGCTAAAAAACGTGAAGAAGTTGTTCTTGATTTTGGTTTTGATGACGAAGATGGAGGCGACGATACAAATGTTATGGCAGCTGCTAGAGCTGCTAGAAAGAATAAAGAAGGGACGAAGACACTAAATCTGAAAAGAAAGTTAGGTGATGACTCTCTTAAAATGGAAGCCAAGTCTCGTAAAGTTGTTCGTGAAGATGATGAGGAAACTCATGCTCCTACTGAAAGTCGAAGTAAGACTAAAACTCGAGCTAGAAAGAAAAAGTCCGGTACCAAAACAAAAAGTGGTACAACAAGGGCCAAGATCAAAATGAAGAAGAAGAAGAAGAGCTCAATGACTTCAATTGCAGTCGTTGCTTCTCTTGTTCTTGCAGTCTATTTTGGTAAAGATGATATTCCTTTTATAAATAAATATATAGGTCAAGAGAGAGTTCCGACTAGTGTCACTCAGCCAGTGAAAAAGAATCCTGTGGTTAAGAAAAATGAGCCAGTTATTGAAGAACCGGTTAATGACGGTGGCTATGTGAAAGTTCGTCTTTCTCCATTTTCGAAACATACACAGAATGTTTATGTTAATAGCAAGAAGGTTAAACCAGACTTTCTTTCAAGTATATCAGTACCACTTGGAGAGACTTCTTATATTAGAGTTGAAACACCAGGGAAAAAGCACTTTGTAACTTCAGTTAGTCCTGAAAGTGAAGAAGCATTTTCAATAAATATCCCTGAGATGCCTGATCAAAAACATGGTTATGTCTTCACATCTCGTGGATGTCGTATGATTGGGACACTTCATTTTGAACTCTATGGAGAGAAGCGTGTTGAGCAACTTCCTGTGAAATCAAGACTGGGGATTGTGTTACCTGTTCAGGGTGATGGTCGTTTTCCTGCAGATGAAAGTGGGAATGCTGAATACACAATGTATTTCCAAAGATCTGGTGAGAAGATTCAGCGTAAATTACAATTTAAGTTTAATTCTGCTGACCAAAGACTTGATCTCTGCTCATTATAAAAAAAGACTGCTCGAAAGCTTACGCTTTCTCATCATCAGACTCAGCTCTTTCTGCTTGCAATTGCTTAAAGATATTATTCTTTCTCATGTTAATGAGCTTTACAATTTCAGATGCTGTTTCTTCAAGGGCCTTATCCGTCACATTAAAAACTGGCCATCTCTTATTTTCTTTAAATATTGAATTGGCCCATTCAAGCTCTTGAATAACTTGGCTCTTTTCGGCGTAATCACCAGTAATATTTCCTGCTCCAAGACGATTCAGTCTGTTAAGGCGTATCGAAAGTAGGGCATCAGGATCAATTGTAAGAGCAAAAATCTTTCTCTGATCTATTTTAAATAACTCTTCTGGTAAAGGTGTTCCGTAAACAAGGGGAACGTTAACAACTTTGAGGCCATGAAGACTAAGGAAAACACTAAGTGGTGTTTTTGAAGTTCTACTAATTCCCACTAAGACTACATCCGCAAGATGCAGCTGTTTAATATTTCTTCCATCATCATGATTAAGAGTAAATTCAACTGCATCAACTCTTTTAAAATAGTCATCATTTACTTGGTGAAGAAGACCAGGCTCTGATAAAGGCTCTTGATTGAAGAAGTTAGAAAATGCTGTGATGGCTGGACCTAATACATCAAGAGATCTCACATGCTTCTTTCTACTTAATTGTTGAATATATTCTCTGAGGTCACCACTAACAATAGTGTAGATCACGAGGTCATGATGAATTGCCGCCTCAGTGAAAATAGCATCGATTTGATCTTTCGTTCTTACATTTTTATAGCGAGTAAAATAAACATCTCTGTCTTGGAACTGAGTCATGACAGCTCTTGAGACACCAGTTGCTGTTTCACCTGTACCATCAGATATAATAATAATCTTAACTCTTTTTGTTTTATCCATTATTTGCTCTTTATAAATTCTAATGTTTCTTTCAATATTTTATCACGATCTCTTACTGGGTGATATTCAACTTTTGGTCTTATTTTCTTATAGAATGTCCTCTGAGACTTGGCCAATTGTCTTGTTGAGATACTAATACGCTCTAAATACTCTTCTTGTGAGTCAAACTCGTCAGCAAGATATTGGATTGTTTCTTTATACCCAATAGAGCCGAGGGCCTTCTCATCTTTAAATCCTTTTGCTAAGAGGGCTTTAACTTCTTCTAAGAGACCATCTTTTAGCATTTGTGATGCGCGACTTTTTATAATTTCAAAATGATCTTCTTTAGGGAGATCAAGGTAGCAATGGTATTGCTTTAGTCCTTCAATTTGATTTTCACTAAAATCAAAAGGGTCTTTCTCATCTGTTTTCTTTTTATGATCACTAATCTTTTGACCTGTTTGATAAAAGAATTCTAAGGCCCTTGTTAATCGATAATGATCATTTTCATGAAGATAATCTAGACAGTTTGGGTCATTAATCTTTAATTCATTAATAATTTTACCAATGCCTTCTTCTTTATATATTCTCTTTACTTTTTCAGTGACATCATCTGAAATCGTTGGAGAGTCATACATTCCTTTTATGAGGGCCCGTATGTAAAAGGGAGAACCTCCAACAAGAATAGGAATAATATCTTTCGTCCATAGTTCATTAAGTTTAGGAAGAGCAAAGTCGACAAAGTCTGCAGCATTAAAATTATTCGATATACTGGTGATACTAATTCCATGATGAGGAATTCCATCCATCTCTTGCAACGTAGGTTTTGCTGTGCCGATAGAAAGTTCTTTGTAAAAATAGAGTGAATCGTAATTAACAATTTCGCATTGGAATTGGTTAGCAATAAGATTTTTAGCAATAGCGATACTTGTACTTGTCTTACCTGAAGCTGTTGGACCTGAAACAATAATAAGTGGTTTTACTGATACAGTGGTCATAGGTAATTAGTTAAATAAGGCCTCAATTTGATTTATCGAAAGAATTTGTCCAGTATTTTCTAGTTCATGGCTTTGAGTTATGAGAGAAACTAATGAACTTGCCAAAGAGTTCGTATAAATATCATTGTCAGAAATATTTGAAGAGATTTCTGTCATATTCAATAGATATTTTACTGTAAAAAGTAAGCAGGCCCTTGGTGGTAGTTTATTAACGCTATTAGGAACAGTTCTAAGGACACTCATCGTAGAATCAATTTTATCAAGGCTAAATCCCATTTCTTTAAGAACTTTGAGATAGGGTTGCACTTTATTCGAATCAAATTGAAATGGTTCACTAATTAAAAGTGGGGTCGTATCATTTTCGAGTAACGGGTTTTCATTTTGTAATAATAAACCAAGAAGCTTAGAAATCTTAAAGGCCTTAAGTTCATTCTCTTCATTTTTTAAAAGAAGGTATTCGCCTTGCTGGATGAACTGGGAAGAGCTATTTTGACTTCCCTGTATTGAAAATGACTTTTCTTCAAAGTCTCCTTTGTCCTGATCGTATTTATGTAAGAAGTCTGAGCTGTTGTAACCAGGAAAGAAATTATTAGAACTTTGTTGCCCTAATTCTCCTTGCTGTTTGTGCTGAAATTCGATTTGTTTATATTCTGCTTCATCATCAGGAGTAATAATGTCTTCATTATGTTGCTTAATTAAGCTCGACAGATAAGATGTAATCAAATTAAGTTTGAAGAACTTTATCTGAGTCTTATTAGGGTGAACATTAACATCAATCTTATCGGTAGGAACATCAATAAAGAAGCAGTAATGTCCTGTCATTCCAAAACCCCAAAATACTTCAAGAGATCTTAAAATAGTTTGATGTATTTGTTTATCAGTAAAAATACGCCCATTAGCAAAGAGATATTGCGCTTTACCCGCATTTCCGCGAGAGCTTAGGTGAGAGTAGTAACCTGTGATTTTATGGCCTTCATACTCACCTTGAATAAATTCTAAATCTTTACTACCGTGCCTTCCCTTGAGAAGTACATCTTTAATTCTTTTTTCTGGCTGGTCTGCACAGGCCTGATAAATTTCTTTCTCCTTATCATCCCACTGAATAGTGAAAGAAATATGAGGAGAGCAGAGAATGAATGAATTAACCATTCTCTTTAAGGAATTCTTTTCTGATTGTTGTGACTTTACAAACTTTAATCTCGCAGGAGTATTAAAGAAAAGATCTTTTACAAAAATAGCGGTTCCTGATTTATTATTAGGAACTTTCGTATGATGCTTAACTTCACCACCGTGAATCTCAATTTTTCCACCATTTTCAAAATCTTCAGCTGGAGTGGATGTACATGTGACACGACCGATGGCCGACATACTAGCAAGGGCTTCTCCTCTAAAACCATAAGAGTGGAGCTTATAGAGATCTTCAAATTTTGTAATCTTACTTGTGGCGTGCCGACAAAAAGCGTAGGGGAGATCTTCAAAATAAATACCATGGCCATTATCTGTAACAGCAATGAGGTCCATACCATTATTGATAATTTGAATATCAATCTTAGTTGAGCCTGCATCAATTGAATTTTCTAGAAGTTCTTTGATTATAGAAGCCGGTCTTTCAATGACTTCGCCGGCTTTAATTTGATCGATTAAATGTTCTGGTAAGAGATGAATCTTTTGGCGATTTTTCGTCGTTTCAGTTTGAGTGGTCATTTTGGTCTAAAGAAATTAACCTGGTTTCGACCACCCTCCTTGGATTTGTAAACGGCTTCATCTGCTCTTTTGAATAATTCAGTTCCTGTTGTCACTCCTTGACGGTAATCCGCAACACCAATAGATGCAGTTACAGGAAGCTTTTGATTATCATAGATAAAGTCATGAGTTTCTAAGAGCTTTCTAAGTCTTTCAGAAATTTCAAATGACTGCTTAAGATTTGTTTTAGGGAGTAAGATTACAAATTCTTCACCACCGTAGCGGGCAAAAATATCATTCTCTCTTACACCATGACTTCTAATTAACTCAGCCACAACTTTGAGAACGTAATCACCAGCATCGTGACCATAGTTATCATTAAGTTTTTTGAAGTGATCAAGGTCGAAAACAACGAGTGAAAGTGGGTTACCTGTAATCTTAGATTTCTTAACTTCAAGATCTAAGGCGTTGTTAAAGTAACCTTTGTTGTAACATCCTGTATGGCTATCAGTATTGGCTTCATGTTGAAGCTTATCGTAAGTAAGTCTTTCAGGATCACCTTTTGGAAGATACTTAAGGGCAATACTCCCGATCTTAACCATGTCACCTTTATTTAAAAGTAGTTTACCTTCAATCTTTTTATTATTTACGAATGTACCGTTTTTAGAACCAGCATCTTCAACCATATGCTCTTCGTCTGAGATACAAGTAATTTTGAAGTGGTAGCGAGAAATACCATTGAAGTCTAATGGAATTGCGTTATCAGCATTTCGACCTGCTCCAACTTCTTCACCTTTAAGGTCAAAAATTGTTCCGTTAAGATCTCCACCAACTACAAGGAGAGCTGCTGGCTTTTTTTCGGCTTCTTTTTCTGCACTTGCAAGAGCTGCTTTGATATCAGTCAGTACGACCGTAGCATCATCACCCATCTTCTATAATCCTTCATAAATTAATAAAATTACTAAGCAAAATTGTAATCCCTACAGGAATTTATTTCAATTGGGCAAGCCATTCAAATGCAAATATTTTACCTGCTTCAACACCTGGTTGATCAAAAGGGTCAATATTTAATTTGTGTCCCATAAGAGCAGTCATCGACTCAAATAGGAGAACTAGCTCACCAATAGCAACTTCATTTAATTCTTCTATTTTAAACAGTAAGTAAGGTCTATTCTGGGCCTCAAGGGCCTTCATTGTTCCTTCAAGTTCAGCCTTCATGAGCTGGGCTAAACTTGAGTTATTAAGTCTTTTAAGAGCTGGTACATCTAAGTCATTGGCAAGAGAGTAGTCATTTGCAAATTTCTCGACTTCGATAAGACAAATTATCTTGTCTCTCGTACCTTCCATAAAGAGCTGAACCTGACTGTGTTGGTCAGTTGCTCCATACCCTGGAATTGGCGTAAAACCAGTTTCAACAACTTCGCCATTCTTATTCAACTTCTTTCCAAGACTTTCTGCCCATAATTGTACAAACCAGAAACTAAGATCTCTTAGTTTTGATGAGTAAGGCATAAGAACAGTTTGATTAATATTTTCTTTTTCTTTTAACTCAAAAAGAGATTGAGTTGCTTTTAAAAAATCACTATTACTCTTTAGCAATTCTTCTTTAAGGTCATTAGCTCCACTTGCAAGACCTTCAATATCAATTCCTGCGAAGATTGCAGGAAGATAACCAACAGGAGTAAAGACACTAAACCTACCACCGACATTAGAAGGTATTTCAAGAGTTTCAATTCCTAATTCTCTTCCAAGATTTAAGAGGTCACTCTTTAGTGGGTCTGTTGCAAAGATAAACTGCTTTTTAAGATCTTCTTTTTCAACACCTAGCTTTTTTAGCTCATTGACGACAATCGCCAGAGAAGCCATTGTTTCTGCTGTTCCTCCTGATTTACTTACAAAGTAAAAAAGAGTTTCTTTCAAATTGATATTTGAAAGCTGTTGGTGAATTTTATCTGGATCAATATTATTTAAGAATTCAAAGTGCACATCATTTTTTTGTAGAGCACTGATAAGCATCTCTGGTCCTAAGCTTGAACCACCAATACCAACCTGAACAAAAGTTTTAAATTGAGAAAACTTTTGATGAGCTGCTTTACATTGATCTAATAATTCTTTTCTATCTGTAACGTGAAAGAATCCATATTTCTCATCATTGATAATTTCTTTGAAAGCATCGAGGTCAGATCCAAGATTTGAAAAATCAAATTCTTTATTTTTTAAACCATTGAATGATATTGAGAGGGCCATTTTACTTCCTTATTTTTGATATGCTTTTTTAAGACTACGAGCGATGACAACTCTTTGAATTTGGTTTGTACCTTCAACGATTTGAAGAACCTTTGCATCTCTCATCATTCTTTCTACAGGGTATTCACTTGTGTAGCCAACACCACCAAGAATTTGAACCGCATCAGTTGTGACTTTCATCGCTGTGTCTGTTGATTTTAATTTGGCCATTGAAGCGAGCTTTTGATCTGAAACGCCATTGTCATAGAGATAGGCTGCACGATCTACTAAAAGCTTTGAAGCTTCAGTTTCTGTGGCCATATCGGCAAGCATAAATTGAAGTCCTTGGAAATCAAAGATTGGTTGCTTAAATTGCTGACGATCAAGAGCATATTTTGTCGCTTCATCGAGAGCACGTTCTGCTAGTCCACAGGCAATCGATCCAATAGTAATTCTACCTCTATCTAATCCTGCCATGGCGATTTTAAATCCATCTCCCTCTGATTGAAGAAGATTTGCTTCTGGAACAAAACAGTTTTGGAAAAGAACTTCACGAGTAGGGCTTACTTTCCAGCCCATTTTCTTTTCTTTTTTACCAAAGCTTAAGCCTTCTGTTCCATCTTCAACGATGAATGCTGAAACACCTTTTGAGCCTTCAGCTCCTGTTCTTGCCATCACAATATATGTCTTAGCGATTCCACCAGATGTGATCCACATCTTAGCTCCATTTAATACATACCCCGGCCCGGTGGGACCGTCGACTTTCTTGGCCGTTGTTTTTAAGCTGGCAGCATCAGAACCTGAACCAGATTCACTTAAACAGAATGCTCCAATCTCTTGGCCGCTTGTTAACTCAGGTAAGTACTTTTGTTTTTGTTCTTCATTACCAAATTCATTAATAATATTTTGAACCATGGCCGAAACCGAAATTGTAACTGAATAACTTACTGATGATTTTGCAATTTCATTAAGGGCCACACAGAGGTCTTGGTAAGAAAGCTCTGATCCTCCATATTGTGCCGGAAGAGTCATTCCACAGAAACCTAATGAACCAAGTTCTCTAAAAATATCCATACGGAAATTTTCATTATGATCATCTTCTTCCATAAATGGTTCAATCTTTTGAAGACGATATTTTTCTAGTTGGTTCTTAAGTTCTGTTTGAATTTCATTCATATTTTTCTCGATTATTTTAAAGCTTCATTTAATAAGTTCTTAGCGATGATCATCACCATTACTTCGTTAGTACCAGCACCAATTTCATTAAGCTTGTTATCTCTCATCATTCTTTCAACAGGGAATTCTCTCGAGTAACCATAACCACCATGAAGTTGAATCGCATCAAGAGCAATTTTAGTTGCAAGCTTTGGAATAACGAGTTTAACCATAGCTGCGACTGTTGCTCCTTTAACACCTTGATCATATTGGTAAGCAGTGTTGTAAAGAAATGATCTCATCATTTCAGTTTCAGAAGCCATTTCTGCGATCATTCTTTGAATCATTTGGAATTCACCAATATTCTTTCCAAATTGCTGTCTTTCATTGGCGTACTTAATACATTGATCAACACATGCTTGAGCGATACCTAAACTAATCCCTGCGATTGTGATTCTTTCAATCTCTAAGTTTTTCATCATGTGATAAATTGAATCACCTTCATTACCAACAAGATGTTCACCGGCCACTTTTGTGTTATCAAAAATAAGTTCACCTGTAGGAGAAGCTCTCATTCCCATTTTGTGGATTGGCTTTCCAACATCAAAATGTCCCTTATCCTTTTCTAAAATAAATGTAGAAAGATTTTTTCTCTCATCACCAGTTCTTGTATAAACATAAGCGATGTCTGAGTATTGTGCGTTGGTGATCCACATTTTTGTTCCGTTAAGAATGTAATCACTTCCATCTTTTTTAGCTCGCGTCTGAATACCAACAGCATCACTTCCATACTCTGGTTCACTCATTCCCATACAACCGATATGTTCACCAGTGATAAGTTTTGGAAGATACTTTTGTTTTTGTTCTTCAGAAGCATTGTTTTGAATATTATTCACACAAAGAATTGAATGGGCGAGGTAACTTAGAGTTGAACTTGCACAGGCCTTTCCAAATTCTTCCATGACGATAGTTGCAGCTAAGCAACCCATTCCAGCTCCACCATAGTTTGGATCTGCGGTAATCCCTAGAACTCCGAGCTCTCCCATCTTCTTAAAAGCATCCAGGTTGAATGTTTCGTCAGTATCGTGCTTTTCAGCGACTGGAGCGAGTTCATTTCTTGCGAAATCACGGCAAACGTCTTGAATTTGTCTTTCTTCTTCAGTGAAGTACCACATGGCGGTTCCTTTAGGTAAATAGTGCATTTTAGGGAGGAAATATATCAAAATCAGCTGATTGATGACAAGGAATGTAGCGATGAAGACTTGCCATTATTTTGGGCAAATTGTTAAAATTATTTAGAATGATAAAGGATTGTCGATTATATGATGCAACATGAGGTATCTTTGAGCTTAACCACTCCCGTTCCACGCGACCATGACACAGCTTTCCCTGGGGAATCTTGGTTTTTTTATTGGAAAACATCAGCTTCACTATGGCGCTCGAAAATTGAAAATTTCGCGGGAAATGGGAAGATAATTATCCCAATTAACTGGTCTTTTCATACAGAAACTGGGGAATCTTACGATTTCGCAGAGCAAAGACCGGAAACGGACCTTAAAAAATTGTCCGATATTTGTATTTCTTTAGGAAGAGAAGCAGTTTTTCTTGTTCCTACAGGTCCTGTTCCATTTTTGGCCAATGGCGGTGTTCCTCATTTGATGGCCAGGTCACCACTTGTGGGATCTGATGGGGTGCAAGTTGCAGTTGTTGACCCAGACCAATCGATAAATAAACTTTACTCTTTCTTTGATACTCGAATTTTTAAGGCCTATGGGCAATTTCTAAGAGATCTAGGAAATTATATTAGCTCAGCTGGGATTCCTTGTGATGTTTGGGGTCTTGAGTGTGGCTATGTTGATGATGAAGGATTTCAAACTTATTTTAAAGACTACTCATCGACTTATGAACAAGGCTTTGGAAAATTTTTAGAGACGAAGAAGGAAAATGAAAGTGAGGAAGTTTCTTCAATTCAAAAAGAAGAAGAACTTCACCAAGAGTTCTATGAAACAATTCACTCACTCTATCAAGGACAAGTAGAAACATACTTGGCTGGAAATTTTGAAGGACATATTCGTACAAGTTTTCTAGGGGGATCTCCAAAAGATCTTTTTAGAAGGGCCAATCATGTGGAATCAATTTCAGGATATTGTAATGATACTTTGGAATCGATTAGTTTAGATGTCCTTCCTTCATCGGTATTAATCCCTTCTCGTTTAAAAGAAGGTGTTCTTGGTAAACTTTTAGATGATTCTGTGAATAAAGGAATTAGTGAATTAAGCTTTAGAACTTCTTATTATGAAGATGATAATGTTGGCTTCTTTCAGCCTTTGAGATTCTTTGAAGTTTTCGATATTCAAGACGATGCTCCAGCTGATGTTCCGAACTGGGCCGATCTAAGTTTATGGGACTTCCTTCAACAAGATTATCGTTGGTGTTATGCCGATTTAGGAGAGAAAGATTTTATCTTCGATGAGTCGATTGAAGCTCCTAAAATTACTTTCTTCTTTCATGGTCATGACATGAGTAAGAAGCTTTTTAATAACTTATTAAAAGCATTTTTAAATGGTGGGAAAGTGATCCTTAATAGAAGCGGTCTATCGACTGACCTATTGAGAAGGCTAGAGACTTTTCTATTGGAAAACTCTCTTAATGTTGAAAAAGTTAATCTCCATACGACAATTCATAACGTGACTCTTGGTCAAGGAAGAATGCTTATCTTTGATGGAAGTAAGTTATCAGAGTTATCTGAAGATAAGTGTTTTGATTTTTGGAAAAAAGTTTTTTCAACTTTCCATTATAATCATATGAAGATCTCTGTTCCTGAGGGAATTCAGTTTCTTTGGCGATATCGTCCTTCAAGTCACAATGAGCTTTCATTTGAAGAGGTGAGAAGACTAGGAATTTATAATCCTAGTTCTTATAAGAGAAAATTTAAGTTACAAGTGCCTAAGACTTTTAGCTTATTAAAAATAATTGATGAAAGAAATGTAACATTAAAAACTCAGCCCCATGAGATTGAGTTAGAGCTACTTCCAGATGGAAGTGTTACTTTTGAATTTGGAGTGTTTTCATGAAAACTCAGGAAGGGTTACTTGTCATCACTGAACTACTAAATAAAGGTTCTATTTCTAATGAATATGTTGTGAGCTATATCTTCGATGATAGAGGTTATGCTGACGAAGAAACATTATTTAGTTCTTATAAAGAAGTCACATCATTGGAGCCTGCTCTCATTTCTGAAGGGCGAATTGGCCCGTTTAGCTCGATGGAACTTGTTCAGAAGTTCGCTTTCAGAGTTTGCCAAGAATTGGATTCCCCTTGTGTTCAAATTCTCAACTCAGAAGATGTTAATAAGGCCCTTGATAAATCTTTTAGCACGACCGATTTTATCAACGGACTATGGGAGTCAGGTAATCGTATGGATAATCCTGATGCACAAAATTCCAAAGGTTTATTAGGGAAGTTCTTTAAGAACTAAGGCAAAATTTTCTGATAATTCTGTGAAAAACTAGATTCATTTATGCTCTCACCCTGAGAGTTCCGATAAATATCCTGAACCCCTCAACAAAGGAAACAGGATGTTTACTCTCAAAAGAAGTTCGGCTGCGATTGCATTTCTCGCACTTCTCATTACACAAAATATTTTTGCTAAAAGGTACGTCAACGCTAAAGACCACGAAGTTGATATTTATATGAATGAATACACCGAGTCTGAAGTTGATGGTGATAATTTAAAAGTCCTCACATGGAATATGTATAAAGGTGATATGCCTTCTTGGAGTAGAGACTATGTTCGTCTTGCTCGAGGTATGGATATTCTTTTACTTCAAGAATTATATCTTTCACCAGATATGCTCTTCACTTTCTTTGGAGATGTGGGAAGAGGCTATCATATGGCAGCTAGTTTTATTGATACAAAGAAACTAGATGTTCCCTCTGGAGTTGGTATTGCTAGTTATGCCAAACCTGTCAATGCTTTCTGGCAAAGAAGTCATTACAAAGAGCCATTTATTAGAACACCAAAGATGGCCCTCTTTAATGAGTTTGCGATCAAAGATTATGATAAGACATTAATGACAGTCACAATACATGCGATCAACTTTGTGAGCGCGAGAAAACTTAAGCATATGCTGGTTGAGATTGAAAAAGTTCTGGCCAAACATGATGGACCAATCGTTTATGCTGGGGATTTCAATACATGGTCAAAGAAGAAAACAAGATACATGAAAGAGTCGATAAAAAGACTTGGAATGGATGAAGTTCATTTTGCGAAGGACGGAAGAATGAAGACTTTTGGAAAAGTCCTCGATTATGTCTTCGTAAAGGGCTTCAACGTAAATAAATCAATAGTTTATGGAGATGTAGAGGGCTCAGATCATAAGGCGATGGAAGTGCATCTCTCGCTAAAAAGAGATTAGGCGACCTCTCCTTAAGTGTGGAAAATCTTCCCAGGGCATTGAACTCTTAGCCAATAACCTGTAGAAATTGCGGGAACTTAAGTTAAAAGAGGTGCCCTGGTGAAGACCCCATCTTTACCCTCGCTATATTCATTAAATCTCGATGATATGAGAACTGTTCTCAAGGAGAACGGGTTTCCTCGTTTTGCCGCTGATCAAGTCTATCAGTGGATTTACAAACACTATGTATTCGACATGGGACAATGGTCTAATGTTGGGAAGAAAGTAAAAGCTTTCTTCTTTGAAAACTATGATTTATCGATTCCAAAAATTGTTTGGAATGGTCTTAGTAAAGACGGAACTCGTAAATTCTTAGTTGGAATGGGAGATGGAAATACTGTTGAGACTGTGGCGATTAATGCCAGAGATAGACTGACTCTTTGTATTTCTTCTCAGGTTGGTTGTGCTATTGGATGTACTTTCTGTCACACCGGAACGATGGGACTCAAAAGACATCTTACGACTGGTGAAATCGTAGGACAGTGGTTAGCTGTTCAAGATTGGTTGAATAAGAATGCACGAAAGGAAACTGAAGAGGGACTTCAAGAAGAGAGGCTAACTAACATCGTCTACATGGGCCAAGGTGAACCTCTTCATAACTATGAAAATGTTCGCAAGTCAGCTCAAATATTTTTAGAAGAAAAAGGAATTGGTTTAAGCCAAAGAAGAGTGACTCTTTCAACTTCAGGACTTGTTCCTCAAATTGAAAAGCTTTGGGACTTTCCTCCTGTGAATATCGCGATCTCTCTTCACGCGGCTCATAATGATATTCGTACAGAATTAATGCCTATTAATAAGGCCTATGATCTGCAAAAACTTTTTGAGGCCATTAAAAAAGTTCCTCTCAAAGCTCACCGTCGTATTACTTATGAGTATATTTTGATTAAAGACCTTAATGACCGTCAGGAAGATCTCGACGCCCTGATGGAACTTCTCGATAAGAAAGAATCAAAAGTAAATATCATTCCATTTAATGAGTATCCTGGAAGTGATTTTAAACGTCCTAGTGAACAAAGAATTCGTTGGTTTCAAAAGCAGTTGTTAAATAACGATTATATTTGTACTGTTCGTGTCACTAAAGGGGATGACATTTTAGCGGCTTGTGGGCAGTTAAAAAGTGAATACGAAAAACTCAATCTATGGGATGACGATGCACATGTTTAAGACAATATTTTTAACACTAATATTTATTTCTTCTGCCAATGCTATGACTATTAAAGGTAGTTTTTGGTCTAAGAACTTATGCAATGATTTAACACCAGAATGTCTTCCAAAGAAGTTATCTGAAGTTAAAGCTTACGAGCTTGCTAAGCCTGAAGTAAATAGCTTCACTCGTCTTCTTATTAAAGAAGGAGAGTATCAGGCCCGTATCATCTGGACCTTAAGAGCGAGCTCTCCTGATTATTACAGTTTTCAAGTTGAAGTGCTAAATAGTGAAGGTGAGATTCTCTCTCTTTGTTCTCGCTTTGAAGCAGTAGAGTCTTTTGAAAAAGCGATGGCCGGTGCTTGTGCAGGTTTAGATTCATCGATAAATCAGCTGATTGGATTTAGTCTCTATCCCTAGAAAAAAGTAGACGAAAAAAAACCCAGTTAATAACTGGGTTGTAAATTTATTTCTTATATTTCCAATAAGGAACTTCTGGCTTCGAAGGCTTCTTCTTATCTTCGGAAGGTGAACTGGCAACATCCCTTTCCTGAGGATCTTCTAGTTTAAATCCATGCTCATGACCTTCTTCAACAACATGAACCTTTGGTGGTTTTACATGATGTTTTTTCATCTTAAATTTTGGTCCTTGGTACATGTCCTTAGCAACAACATTTACAAATAATAATAAAGCGACAATAAAAAATAAGTTCTTCATAACTTTCTCCAGTTTCCTACCTTACTTGTCGGTCATTAAGCGAAAATACTTTAGCTTCTTAAGGTGTTGAATTTATTAGATATGAAAACCGAGTGAAAAGCTCGGGAAAGGTGTAAAAGTTTACGGTTGGAGCAGGATTTGAGAGTATATTAGATGAATTTTTACAATAGCTTACGGCGTTTTTTGGAGTTTTAGGTGGAAAAGAAAAATAGAGCGGTTTTCGGAATTTTAATCATGGTGTTCTTCTTCTTTATTGTTCTCATGATTTTTGCAACTTATACATTGAAAATTTTTAGCGGGGAAGGTGGCTCGAGTTCTTTTTCTTCTTTAAATAATAAAGGGAAGCCTACAGTGGCCGTGGTTGAAATAAATGGCGTGATCATGGAATCAAAGAAAACAGTAGAGTTAATCCATAAGGCCTATGAAGATAAAGATACTAAAGCGATACTGATGAGAGTGAATTCTCCTGGTGGGGCTGTAGGTCCAACTCAAGAAATTTATGAGGAGATTCGTCGTATCGATGAGCTCTATCAAACGTCTGAAGGTAAAGAGGGAAAACCAGTTTACGCTAGCTTTGGAAGTATAGCCGCGAGTGGTGGTTACTATGTTGGAGCAGCAACAAGAAAAATCTTTTCTAATGCTGGAACAATCACAGGTTCAATTGGCGTTATTATGCAATTTCTTGATTTGAGTAAGCTCTATGAATTAGCAAAAGTTAAGCAAGAGACTATTAAGTCAGGTCGCTTCAAGGACTTTGGTCAACCAACGAGAGGAATGACCCAAGAAGAGATTGATATGCTTAACACTACTGTTAAAGGTGTTCATGAGCAATTTATGGTCGACATTCAAAAGACTAGAAAAGGAAAGATTAAGAAAGAGCTTTTTGATCTTGCTCAAGGACAAATCTTTAGTGGTGAAGAAGCCTTCAAACTTGGTCTTGTTGATGAGATTGCTGGTATGTGGAGCGCGGGAAGAAAAATTCATGAAGAACTCAAACTAGATGGTGAGTTTGAATTTAAATTTATAAAAGAAAAGAAGAAAACGAATATTTGGAGTTTGGTTGAAGATTTAGAAGGTATTTTTGGAAAAGTTAAATCGCTATTAAACCAAGCTGAATCTCCAGCCTTGATGTATAGAAACTAAGGAAGACAATGGAAATATATATTAATTGGCTTCAAGATCATTTACTTGCCGTAGTGGCGGTCTGCTTAACTTTAGTTCTTGTTTATCATTATCTGATTGAGAAAGACTCTGGTGTTAAGCTTAGTAAGAGATATAGGAATTCTATTTTCGAAGCTCAATCGAAGGTGTTTTTAAATGCCACTCAATACCTTATTTCTGGAAATCGAGATTTGGCCATTAGAGAATTCTTAAATGCCGTTGATATTAATAGAGAGACAATTGATACATATTTCGCCTTAGGCGGGCTATTTCGAAGTAATGGAGAAATTGAAAAAGCGATCTCTATTCACCGCTCTCTCATAGCGAGAGAAAATATTTCGGAGTCCGATCGTCTTAGGTCTCTTAAAGAGTTAGCGATTGACTTTGATAAAGGTGGCTTTATTGAAAAAGCAATCGAAACATATAAAGACGTTTTGAAAATCAATCGTGATCAATATGAAGTGATTCAATCTCTTTGTCGTATTTTTGAAGATATTGAAGATTGGGATCAAGCCTATAATTATAGAATTATGCTCTCTAAAGTTGGGCACGAGAATCAAGCCGAAACGATTTCTCACATCCTTGTTCAAAAAGCTAAGATCTACTTTTCAAAAGGTGAGTTCGCAAAATGCCATGAAGATCTTGAAGATGCTTTTCGTTTTGCTCCTTCTGTGTCGGCTAAAATTTTAAGGCTGAAACTTTTTCTGACAAGTGGAAGTATAGAAGAAGCAAAGAATTTATTATTAGAATTATTAAAAGAGCACCCAATGTATGCCTCTTTTATTTTTGAATCTTTAACAGAGAAGTTTAATGCTCCTGAGGACACTATTAACTCATACTTTGAAAGAGTTAGGCATTTGAAGGACTTCTTCCTTGTGATGGATGAAAAAGACTTGTTTGAAAGTCCATCAGTGATATTGTCAAAGGTTCGCTTACAGAAAGAAAAAGGAATGTCAGATGAAGCCTATAAGAGTTTAAATTCTTATATGGAATCAAATGAAATTCATAATGAGGTCATGAAAGTAGAATATATAAAACTACTTATTGACTTAGACTTAAAAGATGAAGTGATGAAAACAACTGCTGATTTTTTAAGTAATTTAAATCAATCTCATACAAAGCATTATTGTAGTAATTGTGGTTACAACTCAGATGAAATTTTTTGGAGATGTCCACAATGTCATGAATGGGAAACGATTCAATTTAGATGGAAGGTGTAATGAGAAATTTAGCTTTCATATTGGTTTTAATATTTTCAATTTCTGCTTTTGCTAAAGATAAAGTAGTAAGAGTTGCTTACTTCAAAACACTCTTTGGTCATATTCATCGCAATCCTTCAAAGTATAGCGAGTCAATATCGACAATTAGTTGTGGATACCCAGTAAGAATTCTAAAGAAGTCTGTGGGGAAGAAGAAATATCAAGAAGTATTTAATAAGCACTTTAACTATATCTCAGTAGGTCCTTATAAAGGATATATTAACAAATCATATTTAACAGATCGTAAACCTACTTGTTTTCAGGATCGTTATCCGAGATTTTTTGATCACTTAAATCTTGATCTCGCGGAAATGTATCATTGGGGAAAACTTTACGATCAATATGAATATGGAAGATCAAAGGTACAGTAATGAAGAGTGTTTTAATTAGTATCTTATTGATTTTAAATTTCAGTACCTATTCTCAAGAGAATAGTGGAAAGAAAAGTGAAGATACTTCAGATGTTGTAAACTTTGAAAATATTCAAGACGTGCTGAAGAATGACAAACTTAGTGATGAAGTCGACAAAAAGATAAAGAAGAAAGTTGAAAAGAAACAGAAGATTAAAGTAAATCGTATAAAAAAATATAATATTCCTAGCGAGTATACTTTTTGGACATTTATGTCTGAGTATTGGTTAATAAAGAATGTTATATTTTTAAAATGGGACTTTCAAAAACCTGATTATGGACTTGTAAAAGCATTTCAGGAATTTCTAGAAAGAATGGGAGTTTATGAGAAGAAGTTTAAGATACTCTTATTAAACACACCTGAAATAACTCACTTCGCTCTTCCTTCAAATAAAGATGAGATTATTTTCCTACTATCAGTACCTTTTATTAGAACTTTAGATTTATCTAAGCTTGAGATTGCTCTTCTAATGTTTGAAGATTATTTAAGATGGGAAGAAGGTTATTTTAAAGAATATGTGAAATTTCCGGCTCTTAACAAAATGATTGGTAGTAATTTTTATCAAAAAAAGTTTGATAGCAAGGTGCTTAAAGATACTCTCGCGAAATATGATCAAATGACTTCAGATAAAGGATTTGATTATCAACAGCAATTTGCAATTACTTCTAAGATGAACAAGATTCTTAAAGATGATAATAAATTGTGGAATTCTTATTATAGGATGATTCAGAAAATCGATAACTTAGTGAAGACTAATATTCTTTATCAAAAGTATCTTAAGATTTATCCATCACCAGAGATGCAACTAAATTGGTTGAGGCCGAAATCAGATATTAAGCCTTTTTAATGAAGAACTTATTTAAACATGCGACTTATTTATCTTTCTATATTGTATTAATTTTCTTAATACATATCTCTCTTGCATCAACAGTTGCATTCTTTCATTTTGAGTTAGGACATCGCCTTCCTGATGTTGAAGATTGGATGCTGGAACATCAGTGGGAGATTTTAAGTATTGCTAAACTTAGCTCGTTATTTGTTATCTTTCGCTTTCTTTCTGTTAAAGGGAATTTTAGAAGGCCTTTTAACGATGTTCTCAATCTAGGGGATGAGATAGATTATCCAGAATTATCGGTCGGTCTAATCTTTCTTCTCTTTATCGCTCTTTTTATTGGAAGGCCTGTTGGAAATGATGTGGATTTTTATTTTCTACGTGTCTCTAGTTCATTTGTAGGAAACCTTGTGTTTTTACTCAGTGATGCCTTTCTCTGGTTTTCATTGAATATTTTCTATCCACTAGAAAAAAGGCAACGCTATATTGCTATCTTTGCTTTTCCTATTTTAAGCCTGCTTTTTATTCAAACATTTATTCTCTATGGAAGAAATGTGGATACGATTACCTTTATTCATTTTGTAATGGGCTATTTAATGATCTTTATAACTTCTTTGAATGGTAAGCCAGCTTGGAATAGCGTGATGCTTTATTCCGTAGTTGTGCAATGTACACTCAATGCATTCTTTGGAACAGATCCAATTTGGGAAAGTTTATATAGCCCTTTTGTTTTAGAAACCGGGATAACGTCATTAGAGTTTCTAGCACTGGCAGTAATAGTTTTAGGTTACTTTGTTTATAAAAATATAATGCGTGAAAAGAGAAAAAAACAACTTGTATAAGTTTGGGAGTTAAATATGAATGGTGAACTCGATATTTTAAAAATTATTTTAGAATCAGGAATTGTGGTGAAAGGAGTTTTAATCCTACTCATTATTGCTTCAATTGTTTCATGGGCAATAGTTATGATGAAGAAAAAACTCATTAAGGAGCTCCAGTCAAATAATCAGCTTTTTAAAGATGTTTACGATAACTCTTCTAGTCTCAACGATGTAGGAGAGAAAATAGCTCAGTTGCCTTTTAGTCCTTATAAATCGATGTTTGCCTCTGGATATAAAGAGCTTCAGAAAATGAACTCTCATTTTGCGAGTGACGAAAAGCTAAAGAAGCATTTTGAAAAATTTGGTTTCGACGCTATTATCCGGTCACTAAAGCTGGGACAACACGAAGCACACTTAGAACTTGAAAAATCACTTTCTACTTTAGCTTCCATTGGTTCAGTAACTCCATTTGTTGGTCTCTTTGGAACGGTTTGGGGGATTATTGATTCATTTACAGGATTGGCGAGTGGTGGAGCTACGATTGATGCGGTCGCTCCTGGTATTGCGGAAGCACTTGTTGCAACAGCAGTTGGTTTAGCAGCCGCTATTCCTGCTGTTTGGTTTTATAACCAATTCAATTCACAAAATGAATTAATGCAAGCACAGATGGATAACTTCGAAAAAGAATTCATTAATGTTGTAGAAAGAACACTAGGATAGATTATGGGAATGGGTGGCCAAAAAAAGAAGGGAGCAATTTCGGAAATAAACGTAACTCCGTTAGTAGATGTTATGCTTGTTCTCCTTGTTATCTTTATGGTGACAGCTCCTTTAATGCTTAATGGAATTAAACTAGATCTTCCAAAAACTAAAGAAGTTAATCCTATGAACCTGACGACAGAGCAAATAGTTTTGTCGATGACTACAAATGGTGGCTTCTTCATTGGAAAGGATAAAGTTCTACAAGATGAAATTGTTAAAATCATTATGGCAAAATTCAAAGAGTCCAAAGTTGATACTCTTTATTTGAGAGCTGACTTTGCTCTTAAATATGGAGATGTTGCAAGAGTTATGTCCCAGTTAAGAAGAGGTGGGATAGAAAAAATATCTTTAGTCACGGAGACTGAGCAGAAGAAGTGAAGCAGTTAAAGTTACCAACATTAAAGTTTTATACGGGAAAATCTCTGATTATCCATTCAGTACTTGTTGCCCTTGGGATGGGAATAAGTGCTTTCCAACTAATAAAGCTTAACAAGGTTAAGAATTACAATTTAAGCTTGGCCAGTCGTTCTGTTAAGGTTGATGTGGTGGCCATGCCTAAACTTTCACTCCCAGAGTTAAAAGAATTGGCGAAGGTCAAAGGGCAGATTGATGGTGATATTTCAGAACCTAAAGCTGATCCCGCTCCCAAAGATACCACCCCCGATACTGGAAAAGAGTTTATTAAGAAGACTGAAACAAAACCAAAGAAGAGCCTCAGTGATCTTCTCAAACAATACTCTGATAAATCTGTTGGTACTTCGAAAAAGAAAAAATCAAAGAAACAATTAAAGGGTAGTAATGGGCAGAAAGAGATTTCTGCTAAGATGAGAAATAAATTAAAAGATCTTGTTTACGCTGGAAATAAAATTAACGATGGAACTTCTCTATACGGTGATAACGGAGGAGAGTCTGCTGGTATTCTTCAAGAGTTTAGTGAAAAAATACCTGATGCAATTCGTCCTCAATGGAAACTTCCGAGTTACCTTATTGATAAGGACCTTCGTTGTCGAATAAGAATATATTTATCAGCCAATGGAAAACTGTTACGCTCTGAAATAATTGAATCAAGTGGAGATTCAGAATATGATAATAGGGCCTTAAAGGCCGTTAAGGAAACAAGATTTCCTGCCCCGCCTGAAACTGTAAGTAAGCAAGCGGCAAGAGGGGATATTGTACTTGGTTTTCCTCTTTAAGTTTTAAAAGGATTTAAAATGTTTTCAAAATTACTCTTTATAGTGACTTTCGTTCTATCAACTCTTAGTTTATCAGCTCAAGATAATCTGACAGTTGTTGCAGTAGGAGATGCTGAACTGGAGCAACAAAAAATTACTTTTGTTAGCAAAGGATTATCAAATGAACTTGGAAAACAAGTAAAGAGTATTCTCGAAAATGATTTTAGTTTTTATAAGAATACATTCAAAGTAATGAATAGCTCTGATTATGAAGGGGCGAAGTTTGATGATTTTGATTTTTATAAAAAGAAAGGATTAAGCTATGTGATTGACTTAAGCTTCTCTGGAAATCCTTTAGTTGCTGAAGCTAAGATTATCAACGTTTCACAAAAGGGAGCATCAGGTAGTTTTAAAAAGAGCATCTTTAAAGAAAATCTTAGAACATTGGCTCATGAGTTAAGTAATGACATCTATAAATCAATCATTGGAAAAGATTCAATTTTCCAATCAAAAATAATTTTTGTCTCTGACACTGGAAGTACACGTCGTAATCCATTTAAAGAACTCTATATTATGGATTTTGACGGGAAGAACACAAGAAAGTTAACGAATCACCGAGGGACAGTTATTGGACCAGCGATTAGTCTTGATGGGAAACAGGTTCTCTATAGTCTTATTCGTGGTGGGAATAAAAAAAGAAATGTGAACCTCTACGTAATGGATCTTGCTACAAGAAAGTCTTCGTTATTATCAAGCAGGCGAGGACTAAATACTGGAGCTGTCTTTTCTCCCAAGCCAGGAAAAGTGATTTTGACTCTTAGTCATCAAGGAAACGCAGAAATTTATGAGATGGATATTAATACTAAAGAAGCTAGAAGACTAACGAAGTCCTATGCTCCTGATGTTGACCCTTCAATTAATGTCCAAGGGACTAAACTTGCTTTTCTTTCTGGAAGACCTGGAAAGCCGATGATTTACACAATGGACCCGTCTGGTTTAGAAAAGTCAGTGAAGAGAGTGAGCTTTATTGGCCAATTCAACGCTACACCACGTTTTAACCCTACAGGTGATGAAATTGCATTTTCTAGCTGGCTTGATAATAGATTTGATATCTTTCGTATCAATGCTGATGGAACGGGACTCTACCGCTTAACCAAGGATTTTGGCTCAAATGAGGACCCTACTTATTCAAATGATGGACAATTCATTGCTTTTAGCTCTCAAAGAGTCATTTCTAGGACTCAGGCCGTTCAAAATATATACATTATGACCAGAGATGGGGAGGTTATAGGCCAAGTTACGAAGGGATTTGGAAATTGTATAACTCCTAGATGGTCTAAGTAGTTATAATCACACAAAAATAGTCAAAAAAATGAACAACCGAGCATTTTAGTCTTGTAAAAAATTCAGACACACTGTATCATAAATCTAGATTTCGCATAGCGTTACGACTAAAAATTACACTATTTACTGTCTAGGAGATAAACGATGAACCAAGCCGTGTCTAAAAAAGAAGCAAAGATTGAAAAGCTAATGTCTATCTTGTTAACAACTTTAGATGAGAAACTTTTCTTTAGCTCATTAGATAAATTCTTAAAAAACGAAATTGCTTGTGATCATTCAAAGATTTATATCGTAAGAGATGATAACTCAGCAGTTCTTATTTCAAACGATGGAAAGAAAGCAAAGAAGTCAGCGAAGCTTGATAGAGGACACGGACCAGCTGGACATGTTATCAAAACAAGACGTCCATACTTCTCAAATAGTGCACAAAGAGATCCTCTTTTTGCCTCACAAAAAGAAGAAGGAATTCAATGTGAATTAATTATGCCAATCTCTCACGAAGGGATCGTGATTGCGACAGCACACTTCCAAGTAAAAGATTCTGAAATCGAATACTCAATGGAAGACATTAAAAAACTTCAAGAGGTTCTAGAGCAAATTAAGCAACCTCTATCAAATATGAAAATGTACCTTTCAGCAAAGCATCTTAATGAATCTCTTATGAAGAAGATTGAACTTAAGGAAAAAGAGCTTGCTAATAAAGGTGAAGGACACGCAGTATCTGACTCTTATTTAATTGAAGAGAAAGAGATCGTAGGAAAGTCTGAATCAATGAAAGAAGTTCTGAGAGTGGCAGACAAGCTTTCTCAAATCGACGTATGTTTCTTCGTTGAAGGTGAGAAAGGTGTTGGAAAAGAAATGGTGGCTAGAAGAATTCACTGTCGAAGTGAAAGAAAGAAGCGTCCATTTATGTCAGTAGACTGTTCTTCTTTAGATGAACTAAGTTTAGAAAAAGAACTATTTGGACATGAGATTGTAGACTTCAATGGTATTCATGTTAAGAATGGTGTTTTTGAAATAGCTAATGGTGGAACAGTATTTCTAAGTAATATTGAGAAACTTACAATTCACCTTCAATCAAAAATCTGTACGATGATTAATGAGAAAGCCGCTTATAGAGTTGGTGCTCAAAAGCCATTTAAATCAGATGTAAAAATTGTTGCAGCATCAAATCTTGAGTTATCAGAAAAAGTTAAGTCTGGTGATTTTAGAGAAGATCTATATTTTATCCTTAATACAATGAGCATTAGAGTTCCTTCACTTAGAGAAAGAGTAGAAGATATTGAAACTCTAGCGACTCACTTTTTAAATGCTAGCCGTGCACAAGACGAGCAGAAATCACTAAGCCCAGGGGCGATTTCTGCACTTAAAACTTACAACTGGCCAGGAAATGTTCGTGAACTTCAGAACATTATTGAAAGAGCTTTCATTCTTTCAGATGGAATGATCGTAGAGAAAAACCACATCTCTGATCATGTTGTTGAGTTCAAAGCAGAGCCTTGTGAGAGCGAAGATAAAGAAGAGAATATTACATTTGGTGAGCTTACTCTTGATGAATTAGAGAAGAGACATATCTGTCACACACTAGAAAGACTTGGTGGAAACAAGACTAAGACTGCTAAAACTCTAGGAATTACTGTGAAGACGCTCTACAACAAGCTTCACAGCTACGGAATGATTCAAGCAAAAGAAGTGTAATATTTGAATAAATGTAATTTAGTAAGTAAAATGAATCCCTCGGAGGATATATGCCAAGAACAGCAAAAGTAAAAGAAACAAATACAAAGACAGAAGCTGGAAAGAATTTTAAGTCTTTCAGAACGTCAGATGAACTAGAAGCTTTCTACAGATTTGTTCATGAAAATGATCTAAGAAGAGAAGCGAAAATGGCCCTTGAGTACTTAGTGGATAAAATTAAACCTGCTCCTAAGAAAAGAGGAAGAGCCAAAAAAGTTTTACAATAAGAAATTAATTTTAAGGCCTTCATTGAAGAAGGCCTTTTTAGTTTTTAAGGAAGAAAATGAACCAAGCTGCGAACAAGGACGTGAGTACAAAAACTCAAGTTATCTATGACCCTCTCTATGGGTTTATCCATCTTACTCCAGTTGAAAGTGAAATTGTTAGAAGTCCTTTTTATCAAAGGCTCCGTTGGATTAAGCAATTAGGATTTTCATTCTATGTTTTCCCAGGAGCGGAGCATTCTCGTTATGGACATTCAATTGGAGTGATGTTCAATGCGCATAAAATTCTCCAAAGTTGTGGTCGAGCAGTTTCCGATCATGACCTTATGAATCCGAGCAATAGATCAAAAGAAAAGATGTATCATCAGGGCGTCAGAATGGGAGCACTCCTTCATGACCTTGGGACTTTTTGTTTTTCTCATACAACGGAAGCGGCTTATATTCAATTTGGAGATACCACGAATGTAAAAGGTGGGAAGGGTCTTAGTGACGACCATGAAAACCTAGGTTCATTTATTATTAAGAATACGGATTACCCTGGTGGTATCACTCATATACTTAAAAAATATGGATTAGACCCTCAGAATATTTCAGATTTGGTAAAGGGTGTTGATCCTTCAATCATGGCCAATCAAATTCTTCATTCAGAAATCGATTGTGATCGAATGGACTATCTCTTAAGAGATGCTCACTATACCGGACTTAAATATGGTTCTTATGATAGAGATTATCTTCTCTATCACTTCAAACCACATAGAGTAGGAAATCACGATATCCTGACGATAAAGGCCAATGCTCTTCATTGTATTGAAGACTTTTTAATGTCTCGATTTTCTTGGTATTCACAAGTTATTAGAAGTCCTAGAGGTGCTAAGTACGATGCAATTGCACAGAGACTTTGTTTCTATTTCTTAGAAAAAGGTTTGATTTATCGTTATTCTGATCTGTTGGATATGATTTCTAAGTCTCCAGAAAAATTCTGGGGATTCAATGATAGCTACTTTATGGGAATTGTTCATAGAACCTTTATGGATGGAACGCTAGATAAAGATCCGGCTATAAAAGATATGGCCGAAACTTTGCTCTTTGCTCGTGGAGCTCGACATGCTTACTGTGCAGATCTTAAACAAACACTTCTTAATCAAGATGATCCAAAAGAGAGTGAGCGAGTAAGAAAAAAAGCTCAGGCGAAAGTTGCAGAAATTGAAGAAGTTCTTAAGAAGAAGGGAAGTAAGTCGGATTGGATTATTCCTGACCTTCCTAGCAAAGAGATTATATTTGTTAAGTCAAAGAAGAGTCTCGTTAAGAATAATTCTACTAATGTTCTGCTTGAAAGGGATCCTGTTAAGATTAGCTTTGAAAATGGTGATGTAAAACTTCTCGCCGATATTCAAAACTCGGTGATTTCTAGGCTAAATAGCACAAATAATTATATTCCTAATGTCTTTCTCTCTGAGTCTGCCTACAATTTATTACTGAAAGAAGGCATCATTGAGGACAATAAAATTGAGTAATAGCCTCGGGTAATGTGTAATTCATTCACTGTAAGTTTAAATCTGACCTTCAAACTTTACTTCAGTCCGTAAAATGGGGTAAAATTAATGGAGATATTGGGGTTCTAACCCCTTCAAATCAGGAAGATTTGACCATTAGACGAAAGGAAGTGTCGACCATGTTGCAACAGCAATTTAACGCCAAGAAAAATCAATTTCAAAATCAGAGTGTTTCAGGAATTGGGACTTTGTTCTCTATTCAAGATGCCACTATAGAATATGGAAAAATAAAGGCCTTGGATAATGTTCAATTTAAGGTTTCTTTAGGCGAGATTGTCTTTTTAACAGGGGCAAGTGGTGCTGGAAAAACTACTCTTTTAAAACTTCTAGCTGGTCATACGGATCTGACAAAAGGAAAGATTAAAAGGCCTGGTGCTGATAATTTTGTTTCCATGATATTTCAAGATCATAGATTTATAGAACGTAAGTCTTGTGAAGATAATCTTTGGGTTTCATATGATCCAAAAATTTATCGTAGTAAGAATGAGTTTCATAAAGAAATGATGGAGTTTGCTGAAGTACTAGGAATTAAAGATAGACTAGGGCTAAAGATTAAAGATGCGAATGGTGGTCTCAAGCAGAAAGTTGCTTTCATCAGGGCCATGCTCTGTCGTCCTTCAGTGATCATTGCTGATGAGCCAACTTCATCTCTTGATTATGAGAATGCCAAAAAGATTTATGACATTTTAAATTTATATAATACGAAGCGAGGACTGACTGTTATTTGGGCCAGTCATAATAAAGACCTGGTTAAAAAGTTTAACGGTCGAATCGTTCATATTGATAAAGGTAAAATCATTTATTCGGGGCACGCATGTTTTATTTAAAGCATTTCTTTAATGTAATTACTTTTAAAGCTTTTAGGGGATTAGTTTTTTGTTTCCTTACTCTTGCTGTTGTGATGAGTGTTTTCTTTAATAAAGAAATTAATTCATATGTCACACAAGTTTTAAAGCAAAAAAATACTGGACCATATTTTCATGCTCTTCTTTCTGCCGAGCAGAACTCATCTCGAGTATCTAGAAAATTAAAAGGATTGCCAGGAGTAAAAGCTGTAAATCTTGTTGGTCAAAGAGAAATAAAGAAACAAATCAAAGATATTGTTCAAGCAGATCAGCTGAATCTTGATTCTTCTCTTTTTGACCTTGATATGGTCGGGATTAAAGTTGAATTTGCAACAGGACTTAGCGCTCGTTCACAGGAACTCATTAGAGATTACCTTGTTCGATTAGTTGGAAAAAATAATGTCTCGTTGGGGGCAGTGAAGGCCATTGTTGAAAAGGTTCAAACGAAGAAGTTTCTTTTCTTCATCTCAAAATGGGGTGGGGATATCGTAACATTTCTTATTTTGGCCTTATGGTATCTCTGTTTCTTATTCATGGTTGAAAGTTTCGAGAAGTCTAGCTACCTTGTTGAGCAATTTCAAAGAAGAAGCTATGTATCACTAAAAACATTTATCGCTTCATTTTCAGTTATTAGTGTGGCTTCATTTATTTCATTTTATTTATTAGTGGGAAAATTTAGTTTTGCCACACTATTTTTATTCGCACCACTTGTTATCGGTGTCGTTCATTTTTCTAGAAAGTATCAATGGGAAAATTAAAACTATTATCAATTATTACTTTCCTTGCTTTAAGCTTTCAAATAGAAAGTGCTGCCCCAACTTATAAGCAGCTCACAGGACATATTTCTAAGAATAAAAAAGAAATTGGAAAGCTTTCTAAAAATATTGATATGCTAGAAAGTCGATTGGCCAAATCAAATAAGAAATATCTGAGAACACTTAAGAGAAAAAATAGTATTGAAACAAGTATCTATAAAATGAAACAACTTGTTCTTGATAATACTACGGCTGTTAATAATCAATTAAAGGAAGCTCGTTCATTAGTGAGAGCTACTTTAGCCAACTCTCTTGGTGGTGATCAGTCAGCACAAGATCTTTATTCACAAAAAGTTCTCCTTAAGGCTGCTCAGAAAAAGATTAAAGGGCTAAAGCAAAAATTAGTTCAGTTAAACCTTCAAAAAAGAGAATTAACGAAACTAGAAGAAAGATTTAATGAATATCATAATATTGAATCAAGTCTTCTTTCGGCCATGTCTGAAATGGAAATAAGAAAGAAGAGCTATGCTGAAAAATACTTAGATCTTCAAGATGAACAGAAAAAGCTTTTAAAGAAATCAAGCCAGATAAAAATTTCAAGAGTAAGGAATAAGGAAAGCCAAAGCCTTAGATCAAAACTCGGTATGTTTAGTACTCCAATTACAAGATTCACTAAGTTTGAATATCGAAAGAAAGGGGTAACATTTCATTTTGATGAACAAGATTTCATTCGTTTAGGTAGAGGTGGAAGAGTTGCCCATACTGGGAAACTTTCGAGCTATGGTAATGTCGTTGTGATCGATCATGGAAAAGAAACCCGTTCTGTTTTCCTAGGAGAGTTTACTCCAAGTGTTCGCAAAAATCAGGTGCTTAAAGTAGGTGATATTGTAGGTGAAACTAAAGTCACTGGAGAAAAAGCTGGAAAAGTTTATTTTGAGGTAAGAAAGAAAAACAAAGCTCAAAATACGATCTACTTGTTAGATAAGAAAGAATTAGAAAAATTAGCAAAAATTTAATTTATATAAGAGGAATCAATGAAAAAATTAATCGTGCTACTCGCATTTGTGGGTTTAGTTTCAGTCAGTGTCGGAGCAGCCAAGAAAAAATCTAGATTTGAAAAACTAGAGCTATTTAATAAAGTCCTATTCTTAGTTGAAAGCCAATATTATCGTGATGTAGATGTCGAAAAGCTTATTCAAGGAGCGATTAGAGGAATGATGAATACATTAGATCCTCACAGTACTTTTCTTGATGAAGATGTTTTTGCCAAAATGCAAGAAGATACAAAAGGTGAGTTTGGTGGTTTAGGAATTGAAGTTCAGCAAAAAGATGGAGTGATCGTGATTGTGACTCCGATTGATGATACGCCAGCATTTAAAGCAGGACTCATGGCCGGTGATAAGATTGTTGAGATTGACGGAGATCGAACCATCGGTTTAACTCTTGAAGAAGCTGTCGACAAAATGAGAGGGAAAGCTGGTCAAAAAATTACAATTGGTATTTTAAGAGCAGGTGTAGAGGGCGTTAAGAGATATACTCTTAAAAGACAAATTATTAAAATCTCACCAGTAAAGTCGAAACTAATTAAAGATCACTATGCTTATGTGAGACTCACTCAATTCCAAAAGAATAGTACCAGTGCTCTTATTAAGGCCTTAAAAAAGTTAAGAAGCCAGTCTAAAAAGAAAGGGGGACTCAAAGGAATTGTTCTCGATCTCAGAAATAACCCTGGGGGACTTCTCGATCAAGCGGTTGATGTCTCAAGTATTTTTATGAAAGATGGAATTGTCGTTTCGACTGAAGGAAGGGATCCAAAACATAAAGAAATTCGTTATGTAAAAAAATCAGGATTCAAAGAAACGGAACTTCCTGTTGTTGTTCTTGTTAATGGTGGTTCTGCTTCAGCTTCTGAAATTGTTGCTGGAGCTCTTCAAGACTCTAAAAGAGCTGTCGTTATGGGAACACAGACATTTGGAAAAGGAAGTGTTCAAAGTGTTGCAAAGATTGACGATGTTCAGGCGGTGAAGTTAACGATTGCTCAGTATATGACTCCATCTGGTCGTAAGATTCAGGCGAAGGGCGTGACTCCTGATATTGAAATTGATGAGTTTGAATCAGAGTGGGTTGCTGAAAATAAAAAGCCAAGTCGTTTTGTAAGAGAGAAAGATCTTAGAAACCACTTAACGGCAACAATTGAAACCAAGAAAGAAAAAGAAGAGCGTTTAAAAAGAGAAAAAGAAGAGAGAAAGAAGCGCATTGAGTTGGCCAATCGTAAAAAGAATACTTCTTCTGATAAGAAGAAGAACCAAGGTCGTAAGAGATATAACCCTGCCACAGATTACCAAGTGCTAAGAGCTGTAAACTTTTTAAAGGGTTACAAGCTTATTGAGCATATGGTCAAAGACAAATCTTAACCAGAAGTTTACTGGGCATCTTAAGTAACGGACGCTAGAATATGGTATGCGAAATGCGACCCCGTCCGTTGCTCAAGTCATCGGAAAAGTTAAAAATTTAATTGAAGGTTCTTTCAGAAATATCTCAGTTGCGGGAGAGGTGACTAACCTATCTCGTAGTGCCACTGGCCATGTTTATTTTACTCTTTCTGATTCTCAGGCCGCTTTAAGTTGTGCCCTCTTTAAGATGGATGCTTTTAGAAATCCAGCGATTAAAAATATCAAGGATGGAGACAAAGTTATCTGTAGTGGACCGATTGGGGTCTACGCTAAGAGAGGTACTTTTCAGTTAGTTGTTAAGTCAATTGCTCCTGTTGGAAAAGGTGACCTTAAAGAACAATTTGAAATTTTAAAAAAGAGATTAGCGGGAGAAGGTCTTTTTGATATCGATCATAAAGTTTCTATTCCCACACTTCCTAAAAGAATTGCAGTTATTACTGCTGAACATGGTGCAGCTCTACAAGACTTTCTTCAAGTTACATCTCGAAGATCATTATGGATGGATGTGGTAGTTATACCCGCACTTGTACAGGGTGATAGGGCTCCTGAGTCAATTCGCCATGCTTTAACAAAGGCAATTAAATACCATCTTCAAGCAACAGAAGATAAGAAGTTTGACGTTATTGTTCTTACTAGAGGGGGAGGTTCATTAGAAGACTTATGGGCCTTTAATGATGAAGCTCTTGCTTGGGATATTTATAATTGTCCTATTCCTATTATTTCTGCTGTAGGACACGAAGTTGATTTCTCAATATCAGATATGGTGGCAGATCTTCGATGTGAAACTCCTTCTGCGGCAGCAGAAATATTATCTAATACTCAGAATACCTTACTATCCAAACTAGAGAGTAATAAGAAAATATTATCCTACTATGGCGATTCCATTTTAGGAGAAATGAGAGAGAAAGTGGCTCCATTAAGCCCTGAAAAACTTCTAGGGATTTTTTATCAAAGACTAGGGGAGCTTAAAGATCGCTTAGGAGAATGTCGATTGGATAATCGTTTAGTAGAGTTGACTGGCTACCATGAAAAGTTAATGAGGCTAGAAGATTGTTCAACTCAATTGAAGGATAGTCTTCCGAAAAGATTAAAAGAATTATCAGATAAATTAGAAAGAAATAATCATGTTTTAAAAGTTCTCGATCCAAATAATGTACTTGAGCGAGGATATTCCTATGTTAGGACCAAAGAAGGTCAAAATGTAATTTCTAACCAGAAAGATTTTAATAATCTAACTGAAAATGATAAATTAGAAATACATTTCAGGGATGGTAAAGGAGAGGTTCGTCCATGCAGACAATAATTGTTGTATTGCTCACATTTTTTATAACAAGTTGTTCACTTTTTACAAAGAGATCAATTTCAAATGATCAAAGCTCGACAGAAATTAAATCAGAAGTAAATTCAGATGATTTACAATATCTTGAAAAATACTCGGCCATGACCAAAGAAGTATTTCGTGGTGAATCTAATTTTGTAGAAGTTCTTATTCCTGAGATGCCGGGATACTTAAGCTGTAATGATAAGAAGATTAAAACATTTTATCGTCAACAAGCTTATGTTGGATTTGTTTCAGCGGGTTACTTTAATAGTAAAGTTAAGCAGATCAATTGCTTTTGGATTGTTAATGGAATCGATTATTTAGTCACGACATTTAATGTTCTTGATAAGAAATACCCAGCGGAAAGAATTTATGTCGATAAGAAGAGAGTTTTCTTAAGTAAAAAAGATCAAGCGATTGTAGCAAAAGAGAGAAAATTCAAAGATAAAATCTATGCCTCGAGCCCCGCTCGACCATATTTTGAATACTCATTTCAACTTCCTATCGAAGCTGTAAAGACAAGTGAGTATGGAACTCAAAGAGTTTATAATGGAAAGAAAAAATCTTCTCATTTAGGGGTTGATTATAGGGCTGCTGTAGGAACTCCTATTAAGGCTTCCAATACGGGTAAGGTCGTAATTGCGAGGGATCTTTTCTATACCGGATATACTGTCGTAATTGATCATGGTCTCGATATTTTCACTATCTATGCTCATTTAAGTAAACTAATGGTTTCGGAAGGGGAGAGAGTTCCTCTGGGTACTGTGATCGGGCTTGCTGGGGCAACAGGAAGAGTAACGGGACCGCATCTTCATTGGGGTGTTACTGTTAATGGACAGGCCATTAATGGAGAGTCTCTCGTTGAAAATAGTCTTTTTTTAGAAGAAAAATAAGTTGGATTTAGGGTTATTTGATTCACATTTAGGTCGTAAAGACATTTATTACTTTGATGAAGAAACTCAATCATCAATTGAATCTTTATTCTCCGAAAATACTTTTTCACTTTCCTCTTTTCCACAAGGAAAAGAAGGAGATAGGCACTTTATTTTTGTTAGTGATATTACAAGAGTTGATAATAAGAAAATTTTCGAAGAAGAATATCGTCACTGTCCAATAATGGTAACGGATAAGGCCTGTGATCATCCTCTTCCAAATATTATAAAGATAGATAATATTGAAAAGTTCTGTCATGAAGAACTTCCTTATTATAAGAATGCTCAAAAACAGTTCATTGAAGACTATTTCAAGCAACAATGCTTTGAGTTGACTGAAAGAGTGAAGCGAAGAACGATTAAGCTATTAGATCAAGGAGAAGCACTTCAAGAGCAAGTGAAAATCTTTGAAGCATCTGAGGCTCAGATTTCTACTTTGAAGAATATTCAGCAAGTAAAAAAGCTAATTAAGGATTTCTGTTCTCAATTTAAAACATCGCTTAAGTTCTACTATAAAATGGAAAGTGAAATTGATTGGGGAGAAATATACTCTAATAATCAGATTGTTTTTCCTCTGACTGATGTTGAACACGATACATATTTAATTATTTCAAACTATCAAGATAGTGATGAGAATATCTTTATTCTCTTTCTCTTTGAGCTCCTCCAAAGAATCAATTATATTTTTGACTCAATGACTATTGAAAAAGAAGGTATCGATCTATGGGAAGAGCCATTTAATTCTCTTCCATATCCACTTGTTCTGATGTCTCAAAAGGGTGATGTCCTTCTTCATAACTCTCATTTTAGTAAGACCAATATTCTACCTAAAGAATGTCTCAGCCTTGAAAATGGAGATCACTTAGAGAGAAATGGTAAAGTCTTTCAAGTAAAAAGAATCATTAATCCAGAGGGACTTCTTCTCTTTGTTTTTATTTATGACTCACTTAATGAAAATGATGAATCAATAATGAGACAAGTGACGAATGAGGAACTGGGTATTATTTCTAGTTCAATTGCCCATGAACTTAATAATCCTTTGGCGGGAATTCTGGCGGCGATTACCCTATTAGAATTAGAAGATTGGGAAGAAGATGAACAACAGGCCCTAAGTGAGATGAAAGAAGGGGCCACTCGTTGTAAAAATTTAGTACAAATTTTCTTAGGTTTTTCTCGTGCTAGAGAAGGTGAAGTCTCATCTGGAAAGCTCTCTTATTCGGTAGAGCAGGCGATTGAACTTCTCAGAGCTAGGATGGTTGAAAATAATATGAAGCTTGATTTTGAATATGTCGGCGAAGGACGATTTGGAAAAGATGTTAATCCATCGATGTCGTCGATGATTTTCTACTTACTCTTTAGTGAGGTTCTTACTCAATTTGGTCACTATCGTTTAATCGAAAATACTGGAAACCTTCTCAAGGCCAAAATTACTGAACTTGAAAGAAAGATTGAGATCTCATTTACCAAGCAAATTAAAGTTTTAGACAGTATTAAAAGTTCTAAATTGATTCAATATCTTTTGGAAAGGGAAGGTCTTTTCTTAGAATTTCAATATGGAAAGATTATTTTAAGTGATTGGAAATTACTGTGAAAGGTCTTATCCAATATATTCCTCTGGTTTTTCTTGGTGGTGGTATTGGAGCCACTTTACGCTTCTTGCTCTCAGTTATTGTGGTTCAGTTTACCCAGAAAGCCTGGGCGGGCACACTTTTTGTAAATATCATCGGCTGTATTGCTCTTTATTTTGGGGTGAAGTTTGCTCATTTTCATACAAGAGAAATGAATTTTCTAATAAAGATAGGTCTTATAAGTAGCTTAACGACTTTTTCTGCTTTTGCTTTCGAAATAGTTGATCTTTTAAAGTCTGGTAACTTTCTTGAAGCAGGACTTGTACTCTCTCTAAATATACTCTTTGGGGTATTTATTGGGATTTGGATGCTTCGCTAAAAATTCATTTAAGATATTAATAAAATCTTCAGGTTTTTGCATCGGCAGTGATTTCTTAAATATAAAAATATCACCTTCTTTTTCTTTTACATCGAGAAGATAGTTATCAATGAAGTTTTTTAACAGTGGATGATAATGAGCAGCTTTCAATTTGTTATTACTTAGTCTCTGAGACTTTGAGTTAATGAACTGGAGAAGCTTTTTCTTATGACCTGGATACCTGAAGACAAGTTGCATTTTGACATGCATGGCCTGCACTGGATAAACAATCATTTGCTCTGGAACTAAATGATTAACAATTAAGAAGTCTCCAAACTCACGTGTAAGAACTTTCTCATTCATGAGGTCTGCTTCTCTTGGTGGCATTTTTCTATCTGGAAGGTGAGTTTTCCAAAGAAATTGGAAAATTTCACCTCTTAAGGCCGGGTCAATTTTAGTATAGAGGTTATTATACTTAACAAGTGTTTCTATAAATGGACCAAAAATTTTAATCGTTGTCGTTTTCCAAGGAAGTTCACGAACTTTTTCTGATATAAACCTCTTTTCATCAGGGTGCCCAACACAAGGAAGAGAAAAGAGGATTACTCCATTTTCACCTTTAAGTGTTACAAGATGGCTTGTCTTTACCTTTCCAAGTTTCTCTAAGATATCATCTAATTGCTCTATGTCTCCAGCATCGCTTTTAAAGTGGAAACGATCTAGTTCAAATCTATTTCTTGGATAGTAGAGATGATTTATTTTCGAAATATTTTTACTAATATAAATATGAAGATATTTAATCAATAGTTCTGCCGTCGCTAAGGCATCATCTAATGCTCGGTGAGCTTTCTTGTGGCGAATTCCAAAAATTCTACTCATATAATTTAAATTACTATTAAGAAGATCTGGAATCAGATATTTCGTCATTAAGTTAGTACAAAGACTTTTGTTTTCTAATTCCTTCTTCTTTAATCTTCTTAGGACAGAGTTAAAGAAGGGAACATCAAAAGAAATATTATGTGCCACGAGAATAGAGTCGCCCATAAACTCAACAATCTCATCAATAACTTCTTCAATGGTTTGTGCATCTTCAACATCAGCTTGCTTAATATTGGTTAGCTTTTGAATAAATTCTGGAATTTTAATTTCTGGATTAATAAGAAAATCTTTTTTCTCAACAATTTCAAGATTCTTAATTTTTACTAATCCGATTTCAATGATCTTATCGTTTTTGTGGTTTCCACCTGTTGTTTCAAGGTCAAATACACAAAAAGATAAGTCATTTAATAATTGATAGGATTCTGGATGTCTTTCAAATAATTTATTCATTTATTACCTGCTTCGAACATTCGCTCGATAGTTTTGAATCAGTAGATTTATTTTAATGCATTAGGAAAAATAAATATACTTAAAATAATTTTCCTAGTTTACGAATTTAAATAACCAACTGTTTTAGTTAATAGGTTTACAAAGAATTCCATGGCCTTATTCGCCTGATCTTTAATGTCGTCGTGGCTCAGTTTCCCTTTTTCAATACCTGCGGCCATATTAGTAATACAGCTTATTCCACCTAACTTAACGCCCATATGGTTGGCTGCGATTGCCTCTGGAACAGTACTCATACCTACCATATCTCCACCAACTGTCTTGAGCATTCTCACTTCTGCAGGTGTTTCATAAGTTGGACCAAGAACTCCAGCATAAATTCCAGTTTTAATATCTGTCCCTAAGTCTTTCGCTGCTTTTTTAATAAATGTGATTATTTCTTTATTATATGTTTCTGACATATCAGGGAAGCGAGGACCAAATTCTTCAATATTTGGACCAAGAAGTGGGTTATTCCCAGTAAGGTTAATATGGTCTTCAATGATAACCAATTCACCTGGCTTATAGGCTTCGTTTATTCCGCCTGAAGCATTCGTTAAAATAATATTTTCTACACCAAGCTTGGCAAGAGTTCTTACTGGGTGAACAACTTCGTATTGCTCATGTCCTTCATAACGATGAATTCTTCCTTGCATAGCTATGACTGGAGTTCCGTCAATCTTGCCACAAACAAATTGCCCTTTATGACCTTTTACAGTTGTTCCAAAGAAGTGAGGAATTTCAGCATAAGGAATAACAACTTTGTCTTCGATTTTGTCGGCAAAAAGTCCAAGCCCACTTCCTAGCACAACAGCTGTTTTAGGGACTTCAGAAATTTTATCCTGAATATATTTAACTGATTCGATAAGATTATTTAAAATCACATCCGTTTGATTCATTACTTTCTCCAGCTAATTTTAGTTTCGTCGATTAGGTCACCAACTTTTGGTTTTGTTTTCGAAAGTTTCATATCTCTTGTAACCATAAGTTCAGCGATATCTTCGACTAATTTGATTTGCTCGTCATTGTGATAAATCTCAGCAATAACTTCACCCTTCTTTATTTTCTGACCGAGCTTTTTATAGAAATAGAATCCTACGCCGAAGTCGATCTTATCTTCTTTCTTCATTCGTCCACCACCAAGTGAAACACAATGAAGACCTAGTTGAGTATTATCAACTGACTTTAAGTAGCCAGCGGCAGGTGCTTTCACTTGATAAATATTCTTGGCCAGAGGGAGCTTTTTGTAATCATCGATAAAGCTGCTGTCTCCACCTTGTAGCTCAATAAGTTCTCTAAACTTCTTTAACGCTTCTCCATTTTTAACCACTTTCTTGGCCATCGTCTTGGCCTTCGCCATCGTACTGGCAAGACCTGCGATATGAATCATTCCCGCGGCCAAATGAATTGAGCAATCAATAAGATCCTTAGGACCTTTTCCTTTAAGAACTTCAACACATTCAATAAGCTCAATACTATTTCCAACAGCAAAACCTAATGGTTGGTTCATATCAGTAAGAACAGTCATCATATTTCTGTCGAAACGAAGTCCAGTCTGACGAATACTTGTAGCAAGCTTTTTAGCATCGGACTTTTTCTTCATGAAAGCACCGTTGCCATATTTTATATCCATGACGATTCCACGAGCACCTTCAGCAAGCTTCTTACTCATAATCGACGCTGTGATAAGAGGAATACTTTCGATCGTTGCTGTCACATCTCTAAGAGCATAAAGTCGTTTATCAGCAGGGGCGATTTCTCCAGTTTGCCCAATGAGGACAACAGAGTTTTCCATTAATTGTTTCTTAAAAAACTTGAGGCCAAGATCTGTCTTGAAACCTTTGACGGCTTCAATTTTATCAACGGTTCCACCAGTATGGCCGAGACCACGTCCCGCGATCATAGGAACTTTTACGCCACAAGCAGCAGCGATAGGGGCCAAGATAAAGCTAGTCTTATCTCCAACTCCACCAGTTGAGTGCTTGTCGATAATAGTGTCATCTGTGAACTCGAGAACTTCTCCAGAATAGAGCATACAGTCTGTCAGAGCTGCTGTTTCAGAAGTCGTCATCCCTTGGAGGTAAATGGCCATCAAAAGGGCAGACATTTGATAGTCGGCCACCTCTCCGGCAATAAGGCCCTCTAGGAACCACTTAATTTCTTCTTGGCTTAGTTCTAAACCATCTCTTTTCTTAGCTATTATTTTGTAGGCACTTAACATCTTTTTACGTCCTTAGGGAGACCGCGCTCCTTGACTCATTAGGAAAAAAACTTAATAGTTTTAGTAGAGTTATTCTTATTCTAAAAGAAACGCAGCGTAATAATGGGAGCCTGCATGAAAAAGATTTTACTTACATTTTCACTTCTATGTTTTTTAGTTAGTCCTGTGGCAAAAGCACAAGCGGCAGCTGGAAGTGAGGATATACTTCAAGAATCTATGCGTGACATTCTCACTGTTGCGGCCATGGGGACAGCTGGAGCTGTTCTAGGTCTTTCAACACTATCATTTGTTGAAGAGCCGAAAGACCATTTAAAAAACATTGTTGTTGGTGGAGCTGTTGGGATTATTATTGGTGTTGGGATTGTGGCATGGCAACAAGCAACAAAATCTCAAAATCTTTATGAAAGTGGATATAGTTTTAATCCTAAAGATTTTAATACGAAAGAGAGACTATCTTGGCATAAGAACTCTCATTCAAATCTAAATTCTTTTAGTTCTTCACCAGTTCAAGTTGGATACAACTTCACATTCTAAAAATTTAAGGAACCTCCATGGAAAGATTTATTTCACTCATTGGCCTAGTTGTAATGATTGGGATTGCTTTTGCTTTAAGCGATAACCGCAAAAATATTCGCTGGAAGACTGTAGGGACTGGTATTCTTCTTCAGATTACATTTGGCCTTCTTATTTTAAAAACATCTACAGGTCAGGCGGTTTTTGAAGGAGCTCGTGAGTTCTTTACGGGAATTTTAAATTATACCAATGAGGGTTCTAAGTTTATTTTTGGTGATCTCACGAATGTTCCAAAGATGGGATTTATCTTCTTCGTGATGGTTCTTCCGACAATTATTTTTATGTCATCACTAATGTCGATTCTTTATCACATTGGGATCATGCAAATTGTAATTAAGGCCACGGCTAAAGTTATGGTGAAAGTAATGGGGACAAGTGGGGCTGAATCACTATCGGCTGCTGCCAATATTTTTGCCGGACAAACGGAAGCTCCTCTCGTGGTTAAACCATTTATTGATAAGATGACTCGTTCAGAATTAATGGCCCTGATGACTGGGGGAATGGCCACTGTTGCTGGGGGAGTTCTTGCTGCTTATGTAGGGATGGGTGTTGACGCCGGTCACTTATTAGCCGCTTCAGTTATGTCGGCACCTGCAGCTTTAGTTTGTGCCAAGCTTATGGTTCCAGAAGTTGAGTCATCAGAAACTGAAGGTGTAGTCAAAGTAGAATTAAAAAAGACAACAGCAAATATTATCGATGCTGCGGCAACAGGTGCGAGTGATGGTTTAAAACTTTCACTTAATGTTGGGGCCATGCTCTTAGCCTTTATCGCTCTCATTGCACTTGTAAATGGTATGCTCTCTTGGGGTGGAGGACTTTTTGATTATCCACAACTTTCACTTGAGCTTATTACTGGTTACCTATTTGCTCCAATTGCATTCTTACTAGGGGTTCCTTGGGAAGATTGTATGAATGTTGGAACTCTCTTAGGAAAGAAATTAATTATTAATGAATTTGTAGCATATTTAGATCTTCAGGCCCTCAGTGGAAAAATTGGGGAGAGAAGTTTCGTTATTTCAACTTACGCCCTTTGTGGTTTTGCTAACTTTAGTTCAATCGCCATTCAAATTGGTGGAATTGGGACTATAGCCCCGACAAGAAGAAGAGACTTGGCCCTGCTAGGTGTGAAGTCTTTGATCGGCGGAACGTTAGCTTGCTTTATGACTGCCTGTATTGCTGGGATCTTTATCTAACTAAAGTTTTTTTCTCAGGTTTTAAGCAGGCAATTCACTCTCTCTAGAACGCGATGTTCTAATTTGCTACCATTAAAGAGATTTAGAATTTAAAAATTTAGGATATTACAATGAGTAAAGAGCTATTTATCAACAAGACACTTAACGAGTGTCGAGCAGCTCTTGTTGAAAATGGAGAAATCCTCGATTTCCTGATGGAAAGAGGTGCCGAACAACAAGAAGATTTCCCGTCTGTCGGAAATATCTACAAAGGAAAAGTATTAAGAGTATTACCAGGAATGCAGTCAGCATTCGTCGATATTGGTTTTACTAAAGCTGCCTTTCTCTATGTAGATGATGCTTACATTCCAACTATTGAAGAGCAAAGAGAGATTGCTGAAAAAACTAAGTCGGAGCTAGAGAAGCGAGCACGAGTAGGAGAAGTCATCCCTGATGAGCTCAGTACTTTAAGTGATCACGTGAATATGCGTTTTCGTCCTGATATTTCAATTGAGTCTTTCTTAAAAGAGGGAGATGAGATTCTCGTTCAAGTGGCCAAGGAACCAATTTCAACTAAGGGCCCTCGAGTTACAAGACATGTAACACTAGCAGGTAGGCATGTGGTTTTCATGCCATTCATTGAACACACAGGAGTGAGTCGTAGAATTGAGAATGAAGGGGAGAGAGATCGCCTTAAAGAAATTCTAGAGACAATTCGCCCTGATGGTAAAGGTATTATCGCAAGAACAGTTGCTGAAGGTCAGTCTTATAAAACTCTTAAGGCCGACTACAATATGATGAATAAAATTTGGAAAGAGGTTTCAAAGAGGGGTGAGACATTAAAAGCTCCATCTCTTTGTTATCGCGACCTAACTTTTGTTCAAAGAGTTCTTAGAGATATCACTGATGAAGATGTTTCTAAAATTATTGTTGATGATAAAAACAACCTAAAGGAAGTAGAGAAGTTTGCTGGAAAGTTCCTTCCTAATATGAAAGGAAAGACTGAGCACTATGCAGAGGACATTCCTCTTTTTGAGAAGTTTAGTATTGATATTGAGATTGAAAGAGGTCTAAGTAATAAAGTCTTTTTAAGAAGTGGGGGATCACTTAATATTGATCAGACAGAAGCCCTCGTAAGTATCGATGTTAACACAGGGAAATTTGTCGGTCGTAAAAACCTTGAAGAAACAATTCTTAAAACAAACTTGGAAGCCGTTAGAGAAATTGCTTATCAATTACGTTTAAGAAATTGTGGTGGGATCATTATTATTGATTTCATCGATATGGAAAAAGAAGAGCATAGAGACCAAGTTTATTCACTTCTTCTCGATGCCCTTAAGAAAGACCGCTCTAAAACTAATGTTCTTCCAATCTCAGGCCTTGGCCTTGTCGAAATGACGAGAAAGAGAACGAGAGATACTCTCACAAGAATTATGTGTGAGCCTTGTCCTTATTGTGAAGGAACAGGAAAAGTGAAGTCGACGATGACTGTTTGTTTTGAGTTGGTGAGAGAACTTATTAAGACGTTAAAGCAGAAACCAGAAACGAAGAAAGTTTATATCTATGCCCATCCTGAAGTGACAGCTAAACTTTGTGATCAAGAAATGGATATGATTGAAACTCTAGAAGAGACTTTTGGAAACTCTCTGATTATTCGTTCTGAAAATCATTATCATATTGAGCAGTTTGAGATCTTTACCTAAAAAAAAAGCCTCCTAAAAAGGAGGCTTTTGAAAACTGACTTTTATAAGCTTAAATCTCTAACCCGAAAAGTTCAGGAAGAAGCTTTGATTCTAAGTTTTGTGCAGAAGTTCCGATTTTTTCTGCGATCTTGCTAACAACAGCGTCTTTCTTAGCATTGTCTTGTGATGCTTCCATCATTTCACCAAGAGTTACACCTGTAAGGTTTTCAAGATCTCCCATAAGGGCCATTTGATCTTCAGCTGTAAGTTGCTCTTGTGATTTAGCTACAAGACCTTCAACTTTGTTTCCTAATGTTACTAGAGACATTGCTGTTTCCATTGATACGCTGAATGCGAAAGATACTTTTGAAGCTTTCTTGAAGAACTTAAGTTGTTCTTTGTCTGCTACCATTAAAGAAGCATCTGTTGTTGAATCTTCATCTTCATATTCGAAACCAGAGTTTCTACCCCAGAAAGATCCTGTGAAGTCATCATAATCAACAACTTCGTAATTATCTCCCCAGAAGTCTCCGTTGATATCACCGTTAAAGATATCTGAATCTTCTTGAGCACGGAATTCATCACCCGTTGCATAGTTGTTTGAGTAATAGTCATAGTAATAAAGAGAACGTACATACTGAAGACTTACAGCTTTGTTCTCATCATACTTAGCATCGTAGATTACAAACCAGTCATCTTCACCTGGTTCCATTGAGCGGAATGTTTCATCCGTATAAAGAATTACATCTGAGTCTGCGATAAGTCCGTCAACATCATTAAGTGCATTAACGAAACCGTCAGCTGTGATGTATGCAGAGTTGTAAAGTCCCCAAGTTGAAGTTGACCCACCACCTGAGCTACTTCCACCACCTGAAGATGAACCACCTCCGCCACCACATCCTGTAAGAAGTGCTGAACCAAGTGTAAGTGCTACTAATGATTTTTTCCAAAAACGTTCCATAAAATTTCTCCCTCTCTCGAAAATTAGATTGGATTATGCTTTTGCTTTGCGAAAACCATAATCCGTTTTGGTTTTAAGCTTATGGGGGGGGGGATATACAAGAAGTGTGCCAAAAAAAAAGCCTCCCATTCGGGAGGCTGCATTATTCAAATATTTTCTCTCACTAAACTATTTGATACCTAGTAGCTCAGGAAGAATTCTTCCTTCAAGAGTTTGAGAAGAAACTTTAAGCTTCTTAGCAATCTTCTTGTTAACTTCGATCTTAAGGTCGTCGCTTAGTGCAGCGGCCATTACTTCCTCAACTGAAACACCAGTTAAGTGCTCAAGATCTTTAGTAATTGCTGATTGATCTTCAGGAGTAAGTTCTTCTAATGAACGTCCTTTAGAAACCATTTTCTCTAACTTCTTACCAAGTGAAGCAACTGAGATCGCTTCTTCGATTGGCATTGAGAATTCGTAAGAGATCGCAGCACCTTTCTTAAGGATTTCGTCTCTAGTCTTCTCTTTAACCATTAGTGAAGCGTCAGTAGTCTCGTCACCCTCGTTGTATTCCCAACCAGAGTTACGTCCACGGAAGTATAGGAAGTCTCCGAAGAAGTTATATACAGGATCAACAACTTCGTACTTATCTCCCCAGAAATCACCATTTACGTCACCAGCGAAGATATCGTCACCTTCTCTGTCTCTGAACTCCTCAGCAAGACCTGTAGAGTTTGAGTAGTAATCGTAATAAACAACAGTTCTTAGCCAATCTAGGTTAAAAGCTTTGTTCTCGTCATACTTAGCATCGTAGATAACAAACCAGTCATCTTCGAAGAAGTCTGCAGATCTGATTGTTTCGTCTTCATAAAGAATAACGTCAGAAGCCGCTAATTGTGGGTCAATTCTATTAAGAGCGTTTACGAACTGATCAGCTGTTACGTAAGGTGATGAGTACGCACCCCAGCTAGAACTTCCACCAGATGAACCACCACAACCTACTAGAGTTGCCATTGAACCTAGAAGTAGTGCAGATGTGGCCAATTTCTTCATATTAATTTTCATAATCCTCTCCTGTTTGGGATCTGTGATTAAAGTTTTTGACTAGGCGGGTTAAACCACATTTTTAGATTTGACGCTAGGTGCCGTGTAAAAATTTCTGCGGGTCACAAGGTAACCGGGGCCAAAATGCCCGATGCTTTTGGTTCGGTTTGGCCCTGATCTGGCTTTAAGGGGGTGTCTAAATAGTAGACATTTCTCACTGCGTAACTACCTGTTTATTCAAAAATTTGATGGCCTTGGAGTTGCAACTAATAAAAAGGATAACCAACATTTTAAGGATTAATTTGGTGAACAAAGTTCGGCGACAACTATTTATTTGTGTCTTATTTGCTTCTTTTATAAGTGGGCTGGTAGCTCAAGAAGCTCGTATTCCTTTGGATGGAGTAAGACAACCAAGTCGTGACCTTCTTTATAATGGTAAGAAATTAACAAGTGAACAAGCTTGGGAATTGGCCAATGATCCTCAGGTTAACTTAGATCTAAGCTTGTTAGAGCCTGCAACTTCAAGTCTCTATAGTTCTGAAGCAGTTTCTCAAGATGATAATGTCTCTTTAAATATTGAGCAGACTTTTGATTTTATGTCAGCTATCGCTTCACACAGCGGTCTTCAAAGATTCAATGTTCTTTCGCAGAATAAAGAGAATGTTTATACCATTCACCTAGATAAAACACTTCATACTTACTTATTAAGAAAGAATTTACTTCGTAAACTTGGATATAAAGTTCCAAAAATGAAGTGGTATAAAAAGATTAAGGTTCAATTTGAGAATAAAGAACAAAGAGATCGTTTTATTACTCGTTCAATTCCAGAGTCAACTTATGGAACATCGAAGAGATGGACAAAGATTGATCCTACAGAATTCAAAGATGACCAACTGGTTGTAGAGTTCTATGATGTTGTGGCCACAGAGCCAAATGAATATGATCACTACAATACTGCCGTTATGATTCCACCTAACAGACTAACGACAAGAACTCTTAGGGCCCTTATTATTCCATACGCACTTGTTGATCTTAAAGAGTCAGTAAATAAGTTTGAATGGAAAGTTGGACGTATTGATAATGACCATATTGTTCTTCCTCATTTTACGTCATCAGATTTTGATACAACGATTGATGATGTACTTTGGATAGGAAGAAAACTAGCAAAACTTTCAAAAGAAGATATTGTTGAAGTTGTAAAGAATGCTTTTTTTCCTCAAGAGGTTGAAGCTCTTGTTATTGAAAAGCTATTAAGTAGAAAAAACGCTATTCTAGAAATTCTTCAAATTGACCATAAGAATGAAGAAGTAAATTATAAAATTAGTCTTAAAGAAGACTTGAAAGAAGGAAAGCTGTTAAAAGAAGAATGGGACGGATACGCCTCTCGTTTTGCTCATGGAGATCCTGATAGTCCTTTCAAAGATATTGGTTATTTTATTCTTTCAAAACTTCAATCAGCTACAATTGATAACTTAATTGCAAAGGCCAATGAATATCTTAGTGCTTTTGACCCAACAGACGAAAAAATAAAATTTCACGAAGCTCAATTTCAAGAAGGTTTAGATCACTTTGTTGAAACAGGAGAGTTTAAAGATTTTAAAATTGATGCTTGGGTAAGCCCAATTGTAGATGGAAATTTAATTCTAAGTAGAGATATCGTAGTTGGTAACTACTTAGGGACTGACAATATGGTTCAACTTGCTGACACTGTTGGGTATGGAGTGACTCTTGGTGCTCATGTAGGAATTGAGAATATTGATTATTGGCCTAATGCTTCTTTTAGAGCAACACTTGCTTACGTAAAGAGCTTTACTCACTTAAAGCCTGTAAAAACACTCAAGGCCTCTTTTAAAGAGCCTTATAAGAATATGTATGTTCCTCTTTTGAAGAGAAATATTAAAAAAGAATTAGAAAAAATTTCTCAGATGGAAGTTGAAAATGGTGAACTTGATGAAGAAGCTAGGGCACAAGAGCTTGCTAGAATTATCGAAGTCATCGATAGAAATCTTGGAGTAGGTGAGTCTCTAATTACAACTTCAAGAATTGTTCCAGCGGCGATGCTTAATGGAAGATTAAATATTGCAGATACGGGTGTAAGCCTTGGTTTTGGGACTGATAAAGTTTTCTTAAAAAGAATGCACTTTTATCGTAAGAACCCAGACACGATTCAGGTATATGATGATCGTGGACGTGCTTTTTCACTAAGTATGAATGCAGGAATTGATAATAAAATTCCTATTATCAGACTTGATCTAAAGAACACTCGTGGAAAGTATGGAGTTAAAGTTCATAATGTTAATATTAACTCTGACCCGAAGAGTAATCCAAAGTTCTATGAATATGCGACAGCTTTATTGAGCTTAATGTCTGAAGATTCAACAGAATTATTAGAAGCTATTGAGAAGCCAATTGAGATTGATGCTGGATTTCATGATAAAGCGACAAAACTATCTTTCCTGGTTTGGAGAAGTAAGTATCTCAACAAAGAGTCTCGTATCAATATCAAGGATCAGCGTGGAAGAGAGCAAGAACTTGTTTCTGTTACTTATGATGGGCAAAGTGGAATTAACTACGAAAGCTTTGTTAAAGATGTCATTAACTTTTATCTTGGAAAGTTTTTAAGAGAAGAAGAGATTGATATCAATTTTAGTTTAAATCCTGAAAGATGGAAGAACCCAGCGCATACCTTTAAAGGTGTTGCTGAGACTTATAGTGGACGTTATGAAGCTCAAGTTGTGAGAAGAGAAGTTGACGGTCAGGAAGTTCAAATGGCGAGAAGACCTTTTGTTGGACTTACTTGGAAACGAGAAGGTTGGAGTGCTTCTCAAAGTAAAATGAAGAAACTTGTTAAGAAGACTAACGAAAAATTTGGAAAAGTAATTTTTGATCAAAGGTCTTTAGAGGATCTCACAAAATTGTCTTTATATGAGATCACAGTAAATACAAATCTCTATGAAAGTGGAATTCAGAGGTTAAGAAATCTTAAAGAGAAAGAAGTTACACGAATTCAAAGAAGCTATGTGACAGCAAGAAGCCGTACAAACCCTAATTGTCGTGTAAGAAGAGGACGTGCTCACCAGATGAGAACAGCTCAAACTCTAATAGAGTGTGGAAATTTAAATCTTGTTTCTGCAAAAATTAAAGAGTGTAAAAAGACTGAAGCAGACAAAGAATCTTCGATTGAAGAAAAGGGTAAGTGTTACCTTGATCTTGCTTCTAAATTATATCAGTACTTAGAATTCGAAGACTTTAAGAAAATTATTGGTGAAGATAATATGTTTGTTTATGGAGCAATCAATGGTTTCAGAAAGAATTCAGAAATCTTAAATAACCCAATTAAGTCTGACACAATTGGAAAAGTTAAGTCTCGTTACTGGAATGGTCCAATTGATGTGATTAGAGATATCTTAAACGTACAAGGTGGAGAATTCCACGGAAGCTGGATAAGGGAGAGTCTATAATGAAAAAGCTATTATCACTCTTATCTCTTTCAGTTCTTTTGAGTACTCCTGTTCATTCAGTAGAAATTACTGACACACAATTTCCTAAGCAATGGGGACTTGTGAATGAAGGTCAGTCTATTCCTAGAACTAAAGATGATCTTACGAAAGAAAGCTTTGATGGTATCGCTGGTAAAGACATTCGTTGGGATAGCTTAGAAAATTATAATATTCCTAAAGATAGAGAAGTTATCGTTGCAGTTATTGATAGTGGTGTTGATATTCATCACCCTGATTTAAAAGGTCGTATTTGGAAAGACGAAGAAAGATGTCCTGGAGAAGATACCTCTAAAGGTGTTTGTAATGGATATAACGCTCTTGATAGAAATGGAAACTTAGAAGATGACACTGGTCACGGAACTCACGTTGCGGGAATCATTGCTGCCAATAGGAATGGATTTGGTGTTGCTGGTTTGGCCCATCCACAAATTAAGATCATGCCTGTTAAAGTTCTTAGTCGTGAAACAAAGAGTTTCATTTATAAGAATCGTCTTATGACAGATATTATTGCTGATGGAATTCGTTATGCGGTAGAAAGAGGAGCACAAGTTCTAAACCTATCATTAGGATGGCCCTCAATTCTTGAAACAAAGAAAATTAAAATTGCTCTTAAAAATGCTATCGATAAGAATGTTATCGTTGTTGTAGCAAGTGGTAATAATAATAAAGAAATTCCAACATTCCCATGTTCAACTTCTGGAATCATTTGTGTTGGAGCTGTAGACAATACAGGAGCTGTTACTTCTTTTTCTAACTTTGGAGGAAAGGTCGATATTCTTGCTCCAGGTGAATTTATTGTTTCTACTTATCCAACAGAGAAAGTTGAGAGTCGTATCTTAAGAATTAATGGCTATGAATCTAAGAAAGGAACTTCTCAAGCTTCTCCTTTTATAGCTGGGATAGCCGCTTCATATAAGCTTGCTCATCCAGAGTCTACAATTGATCAATTTAAAGCACAGCTTTATGGAACAGCTGACTCTATCAAGGGTGAAGAGAAATTCACGAAGTTTGGACTTGTGAATATGAAAAAACTTCTTAAAAACGAAGTCAAAACTTTTATTGCTCCAGATTTTAAGAATACTCTCGATGTGAAAGTGAAAGGATCTTCAAATACATTTTCACTTGCAATTCCAGTAAAGAACTTTATTGGAACTGTAGAGAACGTTAAAGTGAAAGTAACTTCAGATAAAGAATATGTTTCTTTCATGAAAGATGAGTTCGAAATTCCATCACTAAAAGAAGGACAGTCACACTCGTTGCTTCTTGTTGGTAAATTATCAAGTCTTGATGTCGATAGTAACGCGAAAGTTCAGATTGAGATTATTCACAATGAAAAAGTTATTTCTGAAACTGCTACATCAGTCATGTTTGCTAGAGAATGGGAAAAAATTGATCCTAGCCACATTACTAAAGTTAGCTTTGGAAATGTTCCAGCTAGAGCTCTACTTAAAATTACACAAACTAGAAAATTAACAAATATTAAAAGAGTCAGTGACAAATATCACTTATCTGATACTCCGCAATTTTGGTTTATCGATTCTAGAAATAAGTCAGACGAGCAGTCTTCACTCTCTCTTTTCCAAGAGGAAGGTAAAACTTATAAGAAAGTCGATTTATTCTTCCCAAAAAGAGATGATATTCTTTCAGTATTCATCAATGACACGAATCTTGATGGTGAGATGGACTACATGGTTTATTCTCTCGGAAAGAACCAAGAGAATATCTATCTAGATTTCTTTAAAAAAGATGGAACAAGACTTTTTAAAGCTGAGCATTCTGCATGGAAATTTCCAATTAGTGAATTCGAAGGCCTTCCTCTTAAAGATGGATTTGAAGAAGCTTTTTCTTGGGTCAAAGTAAAATCAGATTTAGGAAATGTTTTAGTTCCAAGTTTTCTAAAACTATTCACAATTCCTGAGATTGATAATGGAAGTGATATTCTTGATTATCGTCCAGAACCTGGACAACATATCTATTACTTAAACCCAAAAGTTGTAGGGAATGAAGTTGTTGTCGAATATCGAGTGATTGATAACTTTAATTTCAATGAAGATCTAATCATGCAAGGTGTGATGAATGATTGGGATCCAAGTGCTGTAGAAAAACTTCTTCCTCAAACAAAGAAGCAAAGATTAAGTGGAGAACTAAATTTCTTTATCAGCGTAGGAAGTGAGTTTAGAAGAAATTACTTCAATATCAATGTAAAAGAAGTAAATGCTTATAACGTTAGACCTAAATTTTTTCCTGGAAAACTTGTAGCGGGAAATAATCTTCTTGAAGTAATTTCTCTTGAGAACTTAAGTGTTCCGAATGGAGATGCTAGCTTCTTAGTTATGTATGATCGTCAAAATGGACGTTACGTTAAAGAAAGTAGTGAAGGGGTTGAAGATCAAAACTTTAAGTCATCAGGATGGAATAACCCTGTTTTCAATACAATTACTCAATTTGATGATGAGCTTGAATCACTACTTCTTGAAACGAGATACCATGTTCAAGTAAGTGCAAAGGGATCTGATGGAAATGCGAAGAACCATGTTCTACCAATTAACAGAGATTCTGCTTTTCCTGGTGTGAACTTTAGTGAAACATTAAAACCTGTTGCGGTAGAAAGAGATGGAAAGAAAATGCCAGCTCTCCATATTGATTCAACTTTAATATTTGGTGACCGTCTTTATCACATGGTTTTTGATGGAGAGAAGTTCTACCGTCCAGTTGCTCTGACTTTTTCAATCCCAAGGCAGTGTGCGTTGATTGATCCAGTTGCAAGACCTGTAGATGGGCTTTGGGCCTATACACTCCTGTGTATGGAGCGTGGCGGTAGAGCTAGTATTAACTACTATCCGCTAAAGTACTGATTTTAGGTAACGCGAGACACTAAAAATCTTCTTTATAGCACTTTATTTTCCTATGAATTCCATAGGTTTAGTGCTATTTTTCAGCCCTTACATTTACCAAAAAACTCGCTCTATAACATACGAGTATAGGGCCATAGGTTCAGGAGGTTTTTATGATCTATGAATTGTCACTAGTGACAAAAGCGGATCTTAATGAGGATGCAGTTGCATCTATCAAGAAGATCGTTCACGACGTTGCATCAGCTTACGAAGGTGAAATCCTATTAGAAGACGACTGGGGAAGAATTACTCTAGCTCAGCCAACTTCAAACGGAACGAAAGCTGGTCATTTTGTTTATTTCCTACTTAAAGCTAACAACACTGCAAACGTAGAGCTTGCTCGTCGTTTCAGAATTAACGAAGACGTTATGCGTTCTCTAGTTGTTAAAAAAGGTGAGGATGATGAACAAGAAGCTGTAGTTAAAGCTTACAAAACACCATTTTCAAAAAACTACAATGGTTCAATCACTGACGAACTAAAAGAGAACGAAGGTGATAACCCAAAAAGATTTGCAAGAAGAAAAGCTTGTTGGTTCAAGTCAAACAATATTGCAGCTGATTGGAAAGATCCAGAAACTTACAGATGGTTAGTTAATGAATTTGGGAAAATTTCTCCAGCAAGAATCTCTGGTGTTTCAAGAAAGCATCAAAGAATTGCAACAACTGCTATTAAGAGAGCTCGTCAAATCGGTATTGCGTCTTACGTATCTGGTAGACTTGCTGAGCTTCCGAGATAGTAAATTAAACTAGGTAACTAAAAAGTAATAATGGCAAATAACATGACGGAAAACCAAAACATGACAAATGGAAGAAACGATAAGTTCTTCAAAGTGTCTGAACTGACGCTTGGAAGACTCGTATTCTTATTTGTTCAAGCAGTCATTGCTTGTATCATTCCATTTGTAGCAGTTTTCGCACCGGCTTTTATTTCTATCGGATTTCTTCTTTATGGAAGACAGAGAAGTTTCAGTGTAGGTCTTATTGTCCTTGTGGCATTAGGAGCTCTTGGGGTTCGCTTTAATCTGATGGGACAAGTTGCTATGATCTACACACTTGCTCTCATTTTTGGTTGGGCTATTTCTGAAGGTGTCACTAAAAGGTGGAGTCCTTCAAGAATTGTTATTCAAAATGGAGGCTTCTTTGTAGTTCTGATTGCATTCGGTGTTTTTGCTTTCGAAATGTTAAGTTCAACTTCAATTGTGACTTATGTAGAAAACTACACGACAACTCTATTTTCTGAGTTATTGGAAAAGAATAGAGCTGTTCTAGAGTCGCAAGGTGAGCAAGGTTTATTGATGATAGATCAATTATCTGCTCCGAAAGAGACGGCACGAGAAGTTTTACGTTGGTCTCCGCTATACTTATTTGCAACTGTTTTCATTACTTTTTGGGCCAGCATGTTTATCGTTCTTAAAAACGCCTTAGTTTGGAAGACGGTACATATCTATCCATATCTCTCAAAGGATCTGGCAAACTTCAAAGTTCCATACAATGCTGTTTGGGTTTTGATTGTTGGTCTTGTTCTTGGAGTGGCGGGTAGTTACCAAGAATACTTTGGTGAAATGTTCACTACAGCTGCATGGGATAATATTTCTCTTGTAGGATTTACCCTCTTAGGTGGCTTAGGTGTTTTCTATTTCTTCCAAGGTTTTGGAGTGTACATTGCTCTTTTAAATAGAATGAGAGTTTTTGGGTTCTTTAGAAACATGCTCGTACTCATGACCGTTTATATGGCATGGCAAGTTTTAGCTGTTGTTGGTGTCTTTGACACTTGGATTAACTTCAGAAAATTTCTAAATAAAAAAAATGATGAAGGAGATATAAAATGAAAGTTATTTTAACTGAAAAAGTAGCTACGTTAGGAAACGTTGGTGAAGTAGTTAATGTTTCTGCTGGATACGCAAGAAACTTCCTACTTCCACAAAGAAAAGCAGTTGTTGCTGATGAAAGTAATACTGCACAAATGAATCACTATAACAAAATGCTTGGAAAAAAAGTTGCTGAAGAAAAGTCAGCTGCTGAAAGCGTAAAGGGTCAACTTGATGGTCTTACTCTTGATTTCGTAAAGAAAGCTGGAGTTGATGGAAAGCTTTTTGGAGCTGTAACAACTCAAGAAATCTCTGCAGAGCTAGAGAAGAAAGGAATTACAGTTGAAAGAAGAGTTATCATTCTTGAAAACCCAATCAAAGGTCTTGGTACTTTTGGTGCTAAAGCAAAACTTTTCAGCGGTGTTGAAGCTGATTTCAACGTAAAAGTTGAAATGGATCCTAAGCAAGCTGAAGAGCTTAAGAAGAAAGCTGAAGCAGCAGCTGCAAAGAAGAAAAAGCAAGCTGAAGCTAAAGCTGACGAAGCTACATCTGAAGAAGGTGAACCGACTGAGAAGAAGGAACTTACTGATGATGAGAAGCTAGCTCAAGAAGCAGATGCTCTATTAAGAAGCTAAGTTTTCGATTTTATAAAGCCTCCCTTTTGGGAGGCTTTTCTTTTTTAGCGAGCGAAGATTAAGGGGTACTAATGGATTTCATGGAACAAACGCAAAATACAAATACGAAGCCAAATGCCACAAGAGAATTACCGCATGATATTTTAGCGGAACGTTCTTTAATTGGTTGTCTCCTTATTGATGGTGAAGCGTTCGATGAAATTTCTGACCTTAAAATTGGGTCTCCAGATTTTTACCATCCTCAATATGGCGTTATCTTTGATGCCATTCACGACCTAGCCGTAGAAAATAAGCCAATTGATTATGTCACAGTGAGTTCTCGCCTTAATGAACTAGGAAAACTAGAAGACATTGGTGGAGCAAGTGCTCTCTCTGAGATTAATCATGACCAGGCTTCATCGGCCAATATTTATCATTACGGAAAGACAGTTAAAGATAAATCAAGTTTAAGAGAGCTTGTTCGTACCTCTATGAGAGTGACGGAAATGGGAATGTCTTTTCAAGGAAAAGCCGAAGACTTTATTCAAGAAGTGGAGGGAGCTTTCTTCAAGCTTACCAATGAAGCCAAGTCTGGAAAGATGGTGAAGCTTAACTCTTGCCTAAAAGAAAACTTAAAAGAACTTGAAGATATGAGTAAGAACCCTGGGGATATTCAGGGACAAAGTACAGGTTATCCAAAATTAGATGAGTTACTTTTAGGAATGCAGCCTGGGCAACTTATCATTCTTGCAGCTCGTCCAGCCATGGGGAAAACTGCTCTTGCCCTAAATATGGCGATGAATGTTTGTGAAAAGCACAGTCTTCCTGTTGCTGTTTTCTCGCTGGAAATGTTAGCGGCTGAACTTTCAAAACGTCTTTTAAGTTCTAAAGCAAAAGTTGATTCAAAAAGAATTAGAACAAAGAACTTCTTAGATACAGACCTAAGAAATATTGGACGTGCTGTTCAAGAACTTTCAGGTCTTCCAATTTTTATTAATGATAGTGGTGATACAACAGTTCTTGATATTCAAAGTCAGTGTAGAAAGATTCAAGCTGAGCATGGGTTAGGTCTCGTTGTTATTGATTACCTTCAGCTTATGAGTCCAACAAATAAAGCACTATCAAGGGAACAACAGATTTCAGAAATGTCTCGTGGTCTTAAGCAAATGGCAAAGGAACTTCAGTGTCCAGTGATTGCACTTTCTCAGCTTAACCGTGGGGTTGAAGCGAGACCAAATAAGCGTCCAAATACTGCTGACCTTCGTGAATCTGGTGCGATTGAGCAGGATGCCGACGTTGTTATGTTTGTTTATCGTGATGAGTATTATAATCCTGATACTAAAGAGCCTGGTATTGCTGAAATCATCGTTGGTAAGAACCGTGGTGGTGAAACTGGTACGGCTAAACTTGCTTGGGTTGGGTCATACACAACTTTCGAAAACTTAGCATTCACTGATCAAGATTCATAAGATGATTGAAAGCATTTTTCTAAAAGACGATTCATTTATTAAATTGAGTCTTCCAGTAAAGGCAATCGCTTTCTATAAGAATAAATCATTAAACTTAATCTCAAATAAATGGTCTAAGCAAGGAATTGAAGAGCTCAATAGTCTTCAACGTAATACTGATCTTTTTAATAATGATGACAGATATATTGTTGCTCATTTTTGCTATGAATATGGAGCAAGTTTTCTTGATCATATAGATGAAGATAGTTTGTTAGGTGTTTGGCTAGAATTTTCACATTCAGAAGAATGGTCTCCAGATGAAGTTGAATCTCAACTTGAACTTTTGGATGCACCTCTTGAAAAAAACTATAATAAGGCATTTCAAAAAGGTTATGATCATTTATTAAAAGGTGATTGTTATCAATTCAACCTAACTTTTCCTTTTAAATTTAAAACAAACTTAAAATGCTTTGAAGAAGTTGCTAATAGTCTCTTTCTGAAAAGAAAGAACTTAGGTGAATTTGCAATGGTCACAAACCTAGGACCAATAGGGGTTTTGGCTTCTAATAGCCCTGAATGCTTATTTAAAATCAGTGAAGATCATATAGAAACAAGACCAATTAAAGGAACAAGAAGAGTTTCTCATTTTGAAAATGAAGAAGCGGCTTGGGAAGATCTTAAGAATAGTTCAAAGGATCAGGCAGAACTTTATATGATCTCTGATCTTCTTAGAAATGATCTTAATAAACTTAGTCCTTATGTTAAAGTGGCGAATAAGAAAGTAAGGCTTGATGTCCCTGAACTTATTCATCAGTATTCTGAAATTATTTTACCAAGAGAAAAAGTTTCTAATTTAAATTTATTTCAAATGATGGAAGCTCTTTTTCCTGGAGGAAGTATTACTGGTGCTCCTAAGAAGAGAGTTTTTCAAATCTTAAAAAAGATTGAAGAAGAAAAGAGAGGGTTCTATTGTGGCTCGACTTTTTTAAATTATAAAAATACTAAGCAGTGTTCTATTAATATCAGAACTTCGTTTATTAATCTTGAAGATGGTTTACTTTCTTATCATGCCGGTGGAGGAATCACTGTTAAAAGTAATTGGGAAAGTGAATATCTAGAGATGATTTCAAAAGTAAAAAGTTTCGTTAGCGCCTTTTCTCATGGGCCAATTGATCAAATAAAAGCTTCCAACCTAAATAAAAATACCAATAATTTCGGTCATTTAAGTATCTAATAAAAACTTACATTACGACCATTTTGCTCTGCTTAAGTTGACATGCATAAAAGAGGCTAGATATCATTTTTGAGTCGCGTAAGATTTTTTGTAACTTATAGGCCAAGGAATTTATTTCTTTTGCAAGTGTCCACACCACAAACTTGAGAGATAGGCCAGACAGACAAAGGAGTGTTTGTAATGGAAGCAAAGACGGAAAATACTGCAGAGAAAGTACAAGTTGAGAACCTTTCTGAACTAACTGGATTCCCTGTAGACTTTATTAAGAAAGAACTTCTCGTTGATGAAGAAAGCATTTCTATGGAAGACCTGAGATCAAAGATGATCAGCTATCTAGAAAGCAACAAGGATATGTTTCTTAAAAACTAATTAATACGCAAATATGTCGGGCTCGATTGTCAGTAGGACTCCTGAGCTTTGATAATACGTAAGGCCCAGCTTTTTTGCTGGGCTTTCGTATTTTTGGCCTTTATTTTTTAACACACCTAATCTTGTCTCTTTAGTTTGATCTATTATAAAAAAGTTTCACATATCAAACAAAGGGAGAGAAATGAAAAATACTATTCTTGTACTGGCATTCTTATTTACAAGTATCGCCTCAGCAAACCAAAACTATACTTTCACAAGAGAACTCGTAAAGGGTCCTAGAGGAGGGACAACAACAGGTCCTGCCGTTGAATTTGATAAGAGCATTCCTGCAACTTGGACAGCTCTAAGAGAATCTGGGTTAACAAAATTTGAAAGAGATCGTCGTGCGATTCTAGGTCTTCAAGGTGAATTTGAAGTGAGCTTTGAGTTTTTAGAATCTTTTTTAATTGATACTCCAAAAAATTTAGATACACCTTATTTTAGTAAAGCTACTGAACTCGTTAAGGTAATTGAAGATCGTGGAGACTTTATTTCACTACAACATATTCTAGTTATGTTTATCGTTCAAGACGGTCAGACTATGGGACCCTTTGTAACTAAGCATTGGAGACAAGACTGGCAATTTAATCCAAGTGAAAGATTTGTTTATCAAGGCTCAAAGAAATGGAATATGACCGGAATTGAAAGTGCTCAAGGAAAATGGTCTTGGAATGTTTATCAAGTAGATGATTCTCCAAGATATACAGGTCTTGGTGAATGGCAACACTTAGAGTCTGCTTCAATTTTTAATACAAACACAATGTCTCGCCCGCTACCAAGAAGAGAATTCTCTGTAAGAGGTGATTACAAGCTTCTGATGGGACAAGAAACTCTCGTGCTAACGGCGAACTCTTGGTACCACGAGCAAAAAGCTTTTAAGCATGAAGGAAACTTGATAAATGGAAAGTTCGCAGGAAAACTTTTGGCAAGAGAAGTAGGACAAAACTCTTATAAAAGAATTAAGAACTTTGATTGGAGTGCTGGGCTTGAGTACTGGGAAAGAACAAAGAAATATTGGGCAGATGTTCGTCATGTTTGGAATGAACTTTTTAGAGAGCAATCAATAACTTTAAAAGGTTCTTATAGAGGAAGTAAGCTTCACTCTATTCACTTTAAGCAGGCTGAAGATCCAGAAGTACTAAAGCTTTCTCCAGAAAAAAGAAGAAAGTTAATTAAAGAAACTATTTCAAACTTTAAACTATAAAAAAGCACAAAGGTGACCATGTTCTGTGGTCACCTTCTTTACTCTTCTTAGATATAGCGATAAGTTAGCTTATAATGAATAAACAAAAGTCTGAATCAAATAAGAAGCTCATTGCTCTCGCTATAACGATAGTGATTCATGTACTTATTTTTTATTCTCCTCTTACGACTACAAGCTTTTTTATTTCAGATGCATTTAAGAAAGGTGAGTTAACGGTAAAGGTAAGTCTTAATCAGCAAAAACAAAAAAAGTCTGTTCCTCTGAAAAGAGAAAAGAAAAAAGTCATTGATAAGTCTGAAGTTAAAAAAGTTGTCGAAGAAAAAACCAATGAAGTTAAGGAGACAACAAAGGCCAGAGCAATAGAGCAAAGTGCCTCCTTTGAATCATCAATTTTAAACTATGTAGAACCTGATTATCCTCGTGTGGCCATAAGAAGAGGGATTACAGGAGTTGTTGTTTTAGAGCTTAAGGTTAATCATCTAGGAACAGTCGTAGAAGTTCTCTTGGCCCAGAGTTCTGGCAAGGAAATCCTTGATGAATCGGCCTTATCTGCTTCTAAGCAATGGAAATTTAAAGAAAATCTCACTCGAGAAGGCCAACTTCTCAGTATCTCAAAAAGAATAGTTTATAAGATCAATTAAAAGTTTGACCTATCAAACTTATGTTGCTATCACCTCACTGACGAAATAATTTACTATTCAACGGAGATATTTGAATGAAATCAATTGCAATTACAACCGCACTGCTTGGAGGTCTTGTTTCTACTCAAGCTAGCGAATATCAAGCAGCAAGAAACACACTTAAAAACGCCCCACAAGAAATTAAGAATATTATCGCTAATGCAAACTCAACTTATAACTTTGCTAGTCAGTTTAATAGAGCAAGCTCTGTTAGTTATACCGGGCAAATTTTTAGACAGGTTTTAATTTCTGATATTAAAGCAGTCATGGCTTCTCAACCAAGAGGTTCTTACAATGGTTCAGAAGAGAATGCTTATAATATGTTACTTAGTCATTATGCTTATAACGAAAATACGGATCTTGTTGGAACTGGAGTTATTGATGGTCTTAGTGAATTTAAAGTAAGTGCAAAGCTAATGAATGGAACACCTGCTGAATTTTCTGAAGGATTCGTTTATGCAGATATTCAGTCACCAGGTAAAAACTTATCAGGGAAAATTGCAGGAGTTGATAATCCTCTTAGAAGAGGAAAGCTTTATGGAACAACAAGAGCACAAACTCCTGATGGATTAATAAAGAGTTACTTTAATGAATTTGCCACTAATGCAGTGACTGGAGCAGCATTTACAGTTCCTAATGGATCTTATTCTCCTCAAACGATTACACTTTCAAATGTTACAGATTATGGTGTTGATCTAGCTCAATTAACTCAGAAGTTTCTTCATGGAGCTGTATCATACTCTCAAGCGGCAAGAGATTATTTATCAACAGATCTTTCACCAAAGAAAGGACTAAATGCTGATAATACAAAGCCAGCAAAGCAAGGTGCAAGTTACACAGCACTTGAGCATCATTTTGATGAAGCATTTGGTTATTTTGGAGCAGCAAGGGACTATGCCGCTTATACAGATGCTCAAACAAGATCAAAGAAATCTATCGACTCAAATAATGATGGCTTCATCTCGATGCTTTCTGAGAAAACAATTGGAATTGCAATGAATGCAGCGAAGATTGATTTCGCAGCAAGAGATGGGAAAGTGAACTTTTCAAAAGAAGCAATTGATGCCTTCTTAGCAGGTAGAACTCTTATTACTCAAAAGCCAGCTGGTTATATTGATTATGTAGTGGCTAATGCAAGAGTAGCATTAGGCGCTTGGGAAAAAACAATTGCTGCTGTCGTTGTTCATTATATTAACTGGACGATTGGTGAATATGATGAATATGGGCAAGAAGGATACTTATATACTAATTTTGTTAAATTCTGGTCTGAGATGAAGGGATATGCCTTTGCATTTCAATTCAATCCAAAAGGAATTATGACAGATTCACAATTTGATGAGCTCCACGCTCTCATGGGAGAAGCACCAGTACTTCCTCATTCTAACAAATCTAAAGTTGAAGCTTACAAAGCGAAACTTCTAAAAGCGAGAAATCTTCTTCAAGAAGTATATAACTTCTCTGATGAAAACACTCAAAACTGGTAATGCTCAATGGTACTTGGCCACTCCTTCGGGAGTGGCCGTCTTAATTTATGGATAGAAAATGAAAAATATTTTAATGATTGTCACTCTACTTTGTATTTCTTCATGTAATGAATTTACAGAGAAGAATTTAACAACTGCACCTGCCATTGATAATAAAGATCAAGGTATTGAGCTGTTATTAGGTCAAACAGATAAAATAAATGCTGGCGAATTCTCTATAGAAAAGCTTATCGCAAATATTGGGATATTTGTTGTTAGCCCTCAAATCGAAAAATTAAACGAAGAGATCTTAGATTTAAAGTCTAGTATCTCTCAGTATTGTTCATCGCTTGCCACATATAGTGAGCTTACTGCAGAACAATTAAATATACTCAGAAAACCAATGCAAGAAAGTTGGAAAAAAGCCGTTTCTACATTTCATAGAATTGAGATTATGAAGTTTGGTCCAGCTGCTATTGAAACATCAACTGCTCAGAAATCTATTTACTATTTTGACGGTGAAGATAAATGTAAAGTTGATTTAACTTTATTACAAGTAGAAAGAGGGCGCCTTCCTCGTTTTGATATTATTAGTAATTATCAAGTAAGAGGATTAGACAGTATTGAGCCTCTTCTGTTTGGGGAGCATGATAAGAGTAGATGCCAAAGAAGAAGTGCACGAATTCAGGCCTACTTTGCAAAACCTATTTTAGAAAAAGAAAAAGTTTCTTGTAAGTTAATGCTTCATAATCTTACAGATATTTCTAAAAAATCTGATGAGTTAAAAAAAGAATGGTCTCCTCGATTGAAAAACTATTCAGCAAGAATGTTAAAAGGTCAGGTCGGAGCACCGATAGAGATCGTAAATAGTATCTCGCAGGCATTATTTGTTTTAGATACAGTAATTAAAGATAAGAAGGTGGCATTTCCTGCAGGTTTTGAAATTCGAATGGATGGTGAACTTAAAAAATGTAATCAAGCATCTTGCCCGAGAAATTCAGAACATTTCTATTCAGACTATGCACTTGAATCACTGATCGAGTCAGTAAAAGGCTTCAAGGCAATTTTTCAAGGAATTGATTTAAACACTGGAATTGACGGTTTTGGCTTTGACGATTTTCTGTCACAAAGAGGATTCTCGACTTTGGCCAATGAAATGGTGAGAAATTCCGATTTTGTATTAGAAAAATTAGAAATGGCCAATAAATCATCTTCATTTAAGCAATTACTAAGTGAAGTGACGATTGAAAAATGTGAAAACACACGTTCAGATAATAGATTAGCACAGGCTTGTGCTTTTGTTTGGGATCTTCGAAAAATTACAGATCTTTTAAAGAATGATTACTTAGTGGCCCTTGCAGAACTAAGTGCTCCTAGGCAAGCTCAGGGAGATAATGACTAATGAAAAAATTTGTCGTTCTATTTTTATTTCCTCTTACAATTCTTGCTCAGGGTGTTTCTTCAACGATGCTCGATGATACGATCTATGTGATTGGTTCGAAAGAAAAAGCATTTTTTATTCCAGGTAGTGCCCATTTTATAGATAAAAAAGAACTAGAAACTTTTAACTATACAGATGTAAATAGGGTACTTGATAAAGTCCCTGGAGTTTATATTCAAGAGGAAGACGGTCTTGGACTTAGACCAAATATTGGCTTGAGAGGGGCTCATCCACATCGCTCAAGAAAGGTCACTTTAATGGAAGATGGCATTCTCGTTGGGCCAGCTCCTTATGCTGCACCTGCCGCTTATTACTTTCCAAGTACAAGCCGAATTGATTCGATGGAAGTTTTTAAAGGACCAAGCTCGGTACAGTATGGACCAAACTCTATTGGTGGAGCAATTAATATGGTGACTCCAACACTTTTTAGGAAGGGTAATATTTCAGATGTCGAAATGAATGGTGGTCAAGTTAGTGATCTAAAAATTTCGAATCATGGCAATGCTGGATCATATTCTTGGTTTGTTCAGGCGAATCATAAAGAAGGAGAGCTTTTTAAGAAGTTACCTACAGGAAAAGAGCTTGAGATTGAACAGAATGATCTATTGATGAAATTTTCAAAGAAATTTAATTCATTTGATCAAAAACTTTCATTTAAATTTTCATATGCTGATGAAGATTCTGATGAAACTTATCTTGGGACAACTGCTCAGGACTTTAATGCAAATTCTGATCAGAGATATGCGGCTTCTCAAGATGATAATATGAAATGGGAAAGATATGGAGTAACAACTTCCTACGATTTTTCTCCAAGATCAAATATTAAAGTCTCAAATACTGTTTATCATCATCAAATGAAAAGAAATTGGACTAAATTTAATAAAATTGCAGGAGAACAAGATTTTAGAACAGCACTTGCAGGTAATAACGATAATGAACTAATTCAATTACTAAAAGGTGAACGTAACTCTAATGGTGCTCTCGAAAATATCACTATTGGTGCGAATGATAGAGAATATTTTTCTCAAGGATTCCAATCTAAAGCGAAGATCTCTTTCGATACGGGAACTGTTTATCACGAAGCTAATATTGGAGTAAGAATTCATCGTGATCAGGTAAGTAGAAATCATAGTGAAGTAGAAGCCGCTATGGTTAATAAACTTCTTGTCTATGATGCTTCAACTAATACCATCACGAATAGATTAGAGGATACTGCAACGGCCATTGCTTTCTTTGCTGAAGATGAAGTGATGATTGATAAACTTTCAATTAAAGTTGGTGCAAGGACTGAGTTTATCAACAATACAAGTGATGCTCGTGATGGAACAATAAGAAAAGAAAATTCAGAGTCTGTTTTTGTTCCTGGTATTGGCGTAAATTATTCACTGACAAATAATGCTGTTGTACTTGCAGGTGTTAATAAGGGTGTAACTTTAGTTGGGCCAGGGCAAAATGATAATGTTGATCCCGAAGAAGCAATTAATTATGAACTAGGTTTTAGAATAAAAGCCCCTGTTTATGTTGAAGCAATAGGTTTCTATAGTGATTATTCGAATATAAAAGGTACGTGTAGTTTTTCAGGGGGATGTACTGGAGCTGATCTTGATACTCAATATAATGGCGGAAAAGCTGAGATCTATGGTTTGGAATCAATAGCGAGTCATACACTTAATGCTGGAAAGTTTAGTTTTCCTATTAAGCTTGGGTACACTTTTACTGTCGCTCGCTTTAGAGAAGATAATATCAGTGAAAATAGAGAATGGGGGATTGGTAAAATCAGAGCCGGTGATCCTCTTCTGACCTTCCCTTAGTTTAACGGACACTCTTTTAACAGCACGACTTATGTGATAAGGAGTGCGTTATGAAAAAGACACAGAAAAGAACAAAAAGACATTACCCAGAAGACTTTAAACAATCGGCTATTGATCTGGCCAAAG
>JAAEST010000043.1 GCA_024229115.1 Oligoflexia bacterium | reverse complement strand
TTTTTAGATTATGATTTAGGTTATTTTGACGATAAGGGAAGAAGAGTGGAGCCTATTGAGGATCCATTTGGTTTATATATTAAGAACGGAGTGTAAACGATGTCTTAAGAATAAAGTGTAAACCTTGTCTCAGGAAGGACAGAATGGAAGGGATGCCATCCCAAAGAAAAAACTCTCTCTAATTGTTGAAGCTTGTGGCTACACAATGGATGAATATTTTGAATATTTAGACGGCAAGCCCATCCCAATAAATTGGAAAAAAGAGTGCCTTTCAATTGTAAAAAGTTTGGCTAACGAGAACTTGCGCACAGCACATACGATGATAAAGGTTCTCTTTGGAGAGCAAGGTTTAGAAGGGCCAATTTCGATTGAGGCGAAAATTCTTAAGTTTTTTCGCTTAAATGCAAAACCAACCCCGTTATCCATTAAGGCATTGGCCCAAACGATTAAAGTAGATCCTAGCTATATTACTCACATTGAAAAAGGGAAGTTTAAAATCATCGAAACAAGAATCCTTCAAATAGTTGAAGCCTGTGGCTACACGATGGAAGAGTTTTTAACGTACAAAAACCTCGAAATAGAACTTCCAGAAGATCATTTAAACGATAGCCTTTCCATGCTTAAAAATCTGTGTGAGGACAAAATGACGACTGCTTACACGATGCTTTCCGCATTGATAAATCCAGAAGCAAAGCGTGTCACGTAAGAATTTTGAGAGGGGAAAACTTCTTCCCCTCTCAAAATCCACTATAAATAACTATCAATTATCTTTCGAGGAAATTTTTTAGGTTCAATAGAGGTAACTTCAACATTAAGAGATAAATCGCTGGCAGAATAGCCTGTTAATAAGTGAAAGTTCTCAAATCCTCTTTCTCGAAGTTCGTAAATTACTTTATCACCTGTAATTTTTCCTAAATCGTAATCAATGAAAAATACAGTATTCTTATCTGTGTCTGTTTTACAACTCTCATATAATTCATTTGGACAAGTATAAAAATCAGCATCAAGACCGTACTTCTCCGCTTTTACTTTAAAGTTTCTCATAATATGCTTGCTGTCATCGAGGAACTTCACTTTTAAGTCTTGAATATTTTTAGTTGCTTTTCTTATCTCAATATTAGCCGCAAGTTTTTTTGGAACAAGGGAAACATCACACTCTTCGCAACTCTTAATAACACTATGTTCGTCAGCCATATTTGTCATCAAAACAGCATTATCAAAGATTTCTAACTCTTGAATGATCTCTATGCCATTGTAGTTCTTTCCAGAGAACTCATAATCAACAATGAAGAGATAGTCACTCATTAACTCAGCAGAGGGTGAAAATTTGCTCTCAAAACTCTCTTTATCCTTAAAGTATAATGACTCTATCCCAAGCGGTTCTAATCGCTTTTTTAGCTTTCTGTAATAATGGTACTCATCATCAAGAACAATGACCCCTCCCTTGTGTTTCACTATTATTTCATCAATATACCAATTCGGAGTCTCGGAAAGAGGCACTGTTATTGTAAAGCAACTTCCCTCACCAGGAGTTGAATCAACCTTAATACTCCCCTTTACTTTTGATACAAATTCTTTTGCATGGGAAAGGCCAATCCCACTGCCACCAATTTTTCCCTTAGAAAAGTCTTCGTCGAAGATTTCAGGTAAATCATCTTTTGAGATACCGCAACCGTTATCAGAAATTTTCAACTCACAAAATGTCCCTAATTTCTTAAGCTCAATTCTAATGACTGTCGTTTCTTCGTCGCTTTCGCCAGCCTCAACGGCATTTTTAATAAGGTTATGCATAATACTCGGAAAGATACTTTGCGGAATATCTATGAAGATACCTTTATCGACATTCTCTTCCTCATAAACAATTTCTACGTCTTTGCTTCTCCAATTAGCCCTGTTCCACGACACGATATAGTCTAAGGACATATTAACATAGGTCTTTGCCTTATCATCACTTACAAGCTTTGAGTTACTATCTGTCTTTAGATTGTTCACAGTATCAACGATAGAGTTATAGTTCCCACGAAGAGAACTTCTTTGCCCATCCAAAATGCTTGGAGAAATGTCTCTAATTAACTCCTTGAGGTTATTTAGTGGATGCTGGATATTATGATGTAACTGCCGCGCTTGTTTGGCCAAGGCTTCATATACTTTTAATTCTTCTTCTCTCTCACGGCTATTTTTCACCCTCTCCATCAACTTAAACATTTGCCCGTAAATCGGGCTTAAATCATCATCAAAATTCTTTGCGATAGACTTATCCAGGTTGTCAGGATCAATATTTTGAACGAACTCCTCAACTTCGTTCATTTGACGAATACTTTTTCTTGCAATTATCCCAAGGAGTAGGATAACACTCAAGAACATGGCCCACACGATAGCAATAGTTATATAAATATTGCTATTGCTAAATTCTTGATCCTTGAGGCATGAAACGATTTGGCCAGCCCTAGATCCATTATACAAAATATTCATACTCGCTACTTCTGAATCACAGCTAACGGTGCTGTCCTTATCAGAATAAAGTATTTCCCCGAATGAGTTTTCAACTTGTACCCAACTCGTCATATTCGTAAGAGCTGAGGTTGAGATAATGTCATTTGTCCCTGCAATATCATTTACTTTTACGGGAATTGACAACTGCCGCGCTAATTCGACTAGGTGAGCATTGAAAGACTCTTTTTTTACTTCGCTTATTCTTTTCTCCTCAAGATGAAGAATATAAGTCGAAGATAATGCCATAAAAAGAATTAATATCGAAAAAATGTAAAAAAGAACCTTTGATAGCTTTGAACTCATGTCATTTATTCCGAACCCGACATTGAGTAAATAAATGTTTCGGCAACCTGGCGAAAACCACACTTAGGAGCGATACCTTTAATAAGAGCATCATTTGCAGTTCTAAAAACTATATCTTTTTCTGTGAGTTTCACGAGTTGTAGCAGAGTTTCCCTTGCGTGTCCCTTATTTTGAAGAGATGGTAATGTGCCAAGGTTCATTAAAAAATCATAATTCTCTGTGGGGAACACCCCTCCAACAGTGACGGCTTCATTACCGCAGTACACTGTAAAGAATCGACTTCCTTTGATTTTGGAAGCGATACCTTTCATCCTCTCAGCAAATTGTTCACCGCCCTTCTTACTCATATCAAAAGCAGCACAAAATACTCTCAAAAAATCATCGTTATTCAAAACGTCTTCATAAAAAACGATCTTATGTGATTTATCCTCATCAATAGAAACAACACTTTCTTTAGATGAAATCAAGTACGACTCTCTTAAAGCTTCCTTCTTGTTAGGAGAAGTTAAGGGAGTTGTTGTTCTAAAATATCCATTACACCCAATATCCCTATAAAGTTGGGCTGCTTGTTTTATCGTTTCATTAAAACCTTTGTCGTCTCCCCAATAAAATAGCTGATTAGAGTTAGGGTTATCAGGACTGGCCATGCTATAAGTCAGTATAGATTCATCACCTAAGTTTTTTGTTTCAAAGACTTTTTCCCATAGGTGAGCTTCATCTTTTTGGATTCTTTGATATGTATTCATTTATCCTCCGTCACCTTTGAGAAATCTATTTGATAAGCAGCTTGCATTACATTCTTATTTATTTGAACGCCTTTCTTGAAAAGAAGCCGCCCCACAGGTGAGTAAATTGGCACAAAATAATATTGGTTATTCAAATGACGACTTAACTCTGCTGAAATAGAGTGTCTTTGTTTTAAGCTTGTTGCTTCCGTTAATTGACGATGTATCATTTCAGTTTTTAAGTCTTTCTTTGACCCTAGAGGAAATGTACTGGATGGTAGGAAATGTTCAAAAAAAGAGAAATCCGATTCCCCTTCGATATACCCATAATAAATATCTATTTCTCGTTTAATCCACTTTGCAGCGACTTCGGGAAAAGGTTGAATTGTGACTTGAAGCTTTAAATACTTATTTTCTATTTTGCTTAAAGCATCCCTGATACATTCTTCATTACCAACTTCTTTAGGTATATAAACAGATAAAACCGTCTTTTTCTTTACCGTTACTTTAGACGGCGAAGTTATCTTTGAATGACCAGCAAATCCACGAGGAACAAGGGCCTCATTCCTTTTCCCTGAAAGTTTACAAGAATCCGTAAGATTAAGGTCTAAGATTAACTTGGTAACAGACTTTCTCGCTTCTATGTTCATTTTATCGGCATTTAGAAAGAAAGAGTATGTTCTAGGAAAGAGTGTCTTAACAACATAGGATTGCGAAGAGATTGATTTTATATCTTTTGCAGACAGGTCATAAAGGCTAAGGTCATGAACCTGTCTTTTTTTCATTAATCCTATAGCTTCGTCTTTTGATCGCATAAGGTAAATCAATTTTGAAACTTCATTCCCCTTATGCTTGACTTTGCTAAGGATAATTTGATCTTTTTTAACTTCATCAACTTTAAAGGCTCCTAGTCCGTTTGTCGTTAGGCCATTGATCGTTATAGACATTCTAGGGTCAGCTAAGAAGTGAATAAGTTTTGGAACTGGCTGAGAAAGTTCCACAATTAAAGAGCCATTACTTTCTGATAAGCGCATCCATTTTTTAAGACGATCTTTTTTATTTTTTGATGTTAGTATCTTTCCAAACCCAAACTTGTTGGCCAAGTGACTATTGTTACTTGTAAGCGACCGTCGTAAAGAACTTAATATAATGGGAGTTGTTAACTCTTTTCCACTATGAAAGCGTAACTTCCCCTTCAAGTTAAATATATACTTTCGACCTTTGTTTTCGACTTCAAAATCTTCAACCAAGTCTGGTATAGGCTGGGAGTTCCCGTCGAACTTAAAAAGTCCACGATGAACCTGCATAATTAAGCTATAAGTGACACTATCACTTATCTCATTAATGCTTTTTTCTAAAACTGGACTAGATGGAGCTGGTCTATAATAGGTAAAGGCATATCCCTTTAGCGAAAAGAGTATGCCTAAACCTAATAGTACGAAAAATTGAAATCTAAAAATCATTTCTTCCTACTCTTTTTGAAACACAACTGCTGCCAATGATTCTCTAACTTCCTCTGACAACATCGGGTTTTCGATTGCACCAGAGATCAAATCTTCTGAGATACTATCAGAACCCAAAATCACAATTTCAGCAGTTCCATTTCTTAATGCCTCTAGGTCACTTAAGAAAACTAACCCGTCTTCAATATCAGCTTTGCTTAATTCAGAGTCGAGGCCTTCCGCAATCTTGATTGCTGATTGAAATTGCTTTCCTGTATAATCAAGCGTCAAGTCGCCAGACTTCAAGGAAACGATGGATTCTGTTGCTTGTGGAACATTAAGCACATCATCTCCAAGTACAGGAGTTGCACTCATACTTAATGCTGCTAAAATTCCAAGTGTTACTGTCTTTTCTCTACTTTTCATTTTTCCCCCTTTTAGTTAGGTCGTTAATATATTCCAATTCTTTCATTATGCTTTCGCCAATTGGCGTAAAACTACATTTTTCATTCAGAGCATTTATTGTAGCGTCGAGCATTTCCGCTTCATGAACTAATTGCTCATTATGACGTGACCCCACGATTAGGTCCGAGACAAATCATACAATCTCAGTTTTCATCATCTCTACCTCATAGCTAGGTAATGTGGCCAGTGGGACTGGTACACGGTAGCCAAGAGAACTATGTGGTCTTACATGGTTATATTCC
>JAAEST010000042.1 GCA_024229115.1 Oligoflexia bacterium | reverse complement strand
CTGATTACGACTGCCGGCGGTTTGGGGATTGCGATTCCCTTTTCTCCAAAATTAGTATCTAAAACACCCTTGGAAGAGAATTTAACAACTCCTTTTAATGTTCCATATGAAGCACCAGCAACGAAAATTGAGCCATCTGGATCTAAAAATGCTTGTTCAAAAATATCTGTGGGTCTTTTCCGGCTCAGGCAATTTCCCAAGTCGGTGGTATAGGGCAATTTGAAGCGCATCAAAGGTCTTAAATCCATAAGAATTTCTCACACTCGCTTTCAATTTGTTATTTAATCCCTCCACTGCACCTAGAGAAATTGCCCCTTTCACTTCAAACCAGTTCATTATAAGATCTTCGTGGGCCCTTAGCATCTTAGCAATTTTCTTCATTGGTTCAATCTTGGATCTCATCGTTTTGGTACACCACGTTTTCATAAACTTTCTTGCCCAAGTTGGAGATTGGTATTGCCAAAAGTGCTGAAACTCCTCTTTTAAAAGATATGCCCTGACTGTTTGTAAATTCACCTTTAATAGATCTTTCAACTTGACTCCTTGTTTCAATGTCAGATTCTTCTTATTCTTTAGTAGACACCATCTCGAGTTAGTAAGGATGACTTCTGCCCCCTTAGGGGCCTCTCTTTTTGCTTTCTTAGTCTCTGCCGCTCTCACTTTATCAATTGCCTTGTTCATTTTTGCAGCTACATGATATCGATCCAAAATATTGAGCGCATTTATGGCCCTTTCCTTTATTACTGTAAGGTAAGGTTTCCACATGTCACTACAAACGTACTTGATACGATGACTTCTCTCCTTCTTTATCCAATTAAAGAATGTTCTGAGAGCATATTTAGTGCGATGTTTCTGTACCCACAGGAGGCGTTTACAGTTATTGTCAATTTGATATACCAATGTCACAAATATACCCTTTTGCCATTTTACCTCATCGACTCCAATTGCAGTGATATTATCTATATCCATCCTATCTCTGCCCCAGGCCACTGCCATCTTGACGGCAGTGAAGACGTGATACCAGGAAGTTTTAAAATGGGTGGCCACCTCTTTCCAGTTTAAAACCTTGGCCCAATCTGCTAGGAACCAGGCGTAACTTTTTGTTTGGTTAGATTTACCGTTGGCCCATGGGATAATTTCTACTTTTACACCACAGTCTGGGCAGTCAACTCTTCTCGGAGCGTAGAGAAAAAATACCAAGAATCCCCATAAGGGAATAAAGGAAAAGCGTCTATTTGCTAAGGTGTCATATCCTGGGGCAGGTTTATGACAAGATGAGCAACTTCCCTTACTTCCCTTCCTTGCCCTTATTGGTATCTCGATTCTCTTTTCTCCATCATTAGTGATAATTTTTGGGGTTCCATAAATAAATAGAGGGTGCTTTTCTATTGAATTTAAAATAGTCTTGAGTAGCATCTTGGTCTCTCATGTTAATAGTGGTTTGTAGCAAAACAATTATTCAACATTTGAAGCCAAGATGCACTTTGAATTTTAGTAATAAATTGGCAAGAACCTGCCCGTAGGGTGCGACCAGGATGGGAGCATTCTGGCCGATCAAAATCAGGAAGATTTTTTCTTTAAAACTACGAAATTAACCCACAGATATTTTTGAAGAGCCACAAAATCACGGGGTATGGATATCGGCTTGAAGTTTCAGGAAGCAACACCCTCTTGAAGAGATCTACCGACCTATACACTCCGGCCACCACTCCGACCTGGACAACTATAAAAACATTTCCAGGGGTCACCGGTTTGCTGACTTCAGGTCTCTCTGTCAGTGTATCCGGCAATAGTGGAAATACTAGTGAATCCACCATT
>JAAEST010000041.1 GCA_024229115.1 Oligoflexia bacterium | reverse complement strand
CTTTCTTTAAAGTTGTGAAACAAGCATTTAGTACAAGAAGAAAAACACTTCGAAATGCTTTAAAACCTTATGGTTTACCAGCTGAACTTTTAGAAGATCCTATCTTTAAGAAAAGAGCTGAAGAATTAAGTGTTGAAGATTTTATAGATCTTACACTTAGAATTGAAGAGACAAGAAAATAATAAATTATAAGTACTCAACATAATTTAAGTTATACTATTCTGAAGTCAGAAAAAATAATTCCAATATCTCTTCCCATACTCATTAAACATTGAGTTAATGAATAGGTCAATTTTTCTGATGTTTCATAATCTTGAGGTCTTAGCCATTCTTTTTTCAATTTTCGCCATAAGGTTTCCGCGATATTTAGGTGAGGTGAATAAGTTGGCAAATAAAATATATAAAGCCCCCTATTTTCCCATTCTAGTTTTCTTGCTTTGAATTTTTTTGATTTATGAAGTGATGCATTATCTAATACCACAAATGTTTCTTTTAAAAGTGTAAGACTAAATCGATCGAGAAAATCGCATACATAATCGGAATTAACTGTATTTTCTGTCATTGACCAATGGCCTTTGTTTTTTCTATCAATTAATCCAAAACAGTTGATTCTGTAACTTTTATCTACTCCTGTAAATACATTTTCATTAGGAAATTGCCAACCATAAGGAACATAACCTTCACTACAAAAATGACTCTCATCTCCATAAAAAAGATCAATTTTTCCTGCTTGAGAAAGTTTCTCTAATGTAGATAATTGCTCTAATTTAAAATTATAGATATCAGAATCAGGGCTTTTTTTACACCTTTTTCTTATTCGTTTATATCTTCCGCCAATACTTTTAAAAAATTACGAAAAGTTCCAATGCT
>JAAEST010000040.1 GCA_024229115.1 Oligoflexia bacterium | reverse complement strand
GTTTTTGATCCATGACTTTGCACTCCATCCACGGCATAGCTATAACCTCCTGTTACAAGAAAATTATAACTGACCGTTTTATTTAGAAGTGTAAACGATGTCTCCGGTATAAAGTGTAAACGATGTGTCCGGAATGGACCTTCTCCATGTGAAAAATGTAGCTTCCTGAGAGGCCTACTATTTTTCCTAATTTTGCAGCCGACAGATTTTTTCTTGATGTTCTCATGAACATTAAAATCGTCGCTTCTCGTGTGACCAGTTTTACAGCACTAGGGCTTTTCCTTTGAAGTTTCATTTCAAATTTCTCCTTTGTTCAATTGGTAGAAACTTTTCATCGAAACTCTTTGTTAATCGAATGATCTCAATACCTTCAGTTGGTAGAAAATGAGACCGCAAGGAAGAGGTAGAATCCTAAGAGGTTTTCCATCGTTGGACTAAAATTGGACTATTTTAGTGACGAGTTGTGATTTGTTGTGACTTCTAGTGATTGATGGTCACAGAAGTATTTGAAAAGACTAATCCAAAATTGCGAGTGATTTTAAAAAGTTACAAAAAAACCCATCAAAAGATGGGTTTTTAATACCTAGTAATGGGGTGGCCGACCGGGCTCGAACCGGCGACAACCAGAATCACAATCTGGCGCTCTACCAACTGAACTACGGCCACCACAAATAATTTGGTGAAACTTTTATAGTTGAGAAGGACGCTGTCGTCAATAAATTTGAATAGATGAGTAATAATTGCTCGATGTGTCGTAGAGAAAACTTTGACGATGAGCGAGAATTCCGAGTAAAATTTTAGTGTTTATTTAGGAATCATACAAACCAAGGATAGGTGATATGAATCGTTTTAAGTCTTTAATTTCATTAGCAGCTCTTTTAGTTTCTGGAACTGCTTATTCTTACGGAACAGGTACAAGTTCTTACCCTCTCATGCCAGAGAAACGCTTAGTGTCGACAGAGTTCACTGGGATTACGTCTACTGGTGGCGGTGTTGGTCTTCAAGGTCGTTATACTCATAAGATTAATGAGAAGACGATTGTTGATGGTGGTTTAGGTATCGGTGCAGGAGAAAGAGATAGTCGTTTCTTTTTAGGTGCAGATTATGAACTTATTCCAGATTATATGAAGCAACCGAAGGTAAGTCTTAAGCTTAACTTTGAAAATGCGAAAGAATTTGATGTGAGAAGAAATGTTTTAACTCTTGCTCCAGTTGTTTCGAAAGGTTTTAGTTTCTGGGGAACAGAAGCTTACCCATTTGTTTCACTTCCAATCGGTCTTAGTTTAAATGGAGAGTCTAAAACTTATGAGTCTCTTGTAAACTTAAGTACTGGTATTGCTGGTAATATTCCAGTTGAAGGTTACAGACATTTAGTAGCGACTGCGGAAGCAACTATTGGTGTTAAGGATAGTTACACTGGTGTATTTTTCGGTGTTTCTTACCCGTTAAACTAAAATTAAAAGTAATGAATCATAAAAGGCCTAAGTTAGTTTTCTCAGATTTCGACGGTACGTTGACTTTGGGAGATGAGCTTGGGCCTTCTTTTTTTACCTTCATCGAACTTCTCAAGAAAAATGGTATTCCACTCGTAATTGTTACTGGACGTTCAAAGTCATGGGGACATTTCTTTATGACTCATATTGAGCATATTGATTATGTGATAAGTGAGAACGGTGCTGTGCTAACGAAGAGAGGAGAAGCTGATCTAGAAGATATTCTCTATGTTGAGCAGTCACAAGTGGATCGCATTGTTTCTTTTGTAGAGTATCTTAAGATTGAGCATCCAGACCTGCCTTTAACTGCGGATAGTTGGGGAAGACATGTTGATCGTGCTATTGATCTCGATGTTTTATCCAAGACTCCAGGGTTAAAGGAAAAAATTGAGAAGTGCATGGATGATCATGATATTTGTTATTCAACTTCAAGTGTTCATTTAAATTTCTGGGTTGGAAATATTTCTAAGGCCAGGGCCTGTCAAAGAATTCTTAAAGAGCAGTATGAAGGGATTGGAATTGATGACTGTCTCTTCTTTGGTGACAGCATGAATGATGAATCAATGTTTGGAATGTTTCCTTCTGTTGGTGTGAGTAATGTTTCTAAAGTTCTTGATAAATTGGTTGATAAGCCTAAGGTTATTTTAGAGGGCGAAGATAATCGCGGACCATTAGGTGTTATAAATTACTTATCAAGCGTACTAAAATAATCTTCAATCACTTGATTAAGTTTCTTTTCAAAATCTTCTAAGTTTAAAGTCATTTTCTCTTTCATCCATTCCTTGAGATCGAGTGGAATAGGAGAGGATTGAGTTTTTCTTTCGTCATTATAAGGAAAGTTTAAGGCCATGGCATGAAGTGCATGACGAGAAATTTCCATGAGGTCATGATCTTCAGGATTGGTAATATTATCTTTAAAGCGTTGAAAAAGAGGATAACCACCAAGATATTGCTTATCTCCAATAAGAGGAAAGCCATGAACTTGAGCATGTTTACGAATTTGATGCTGCCTTCCCGTTTGAGGAAAGGCCAGGCCAGTGACATAGCCGCTTTCTTCATGAAGAATTTTAAAGTGAGTATAGGCCCTCTTACCTTCTGTTGAATTTTCGGGATGAGCATTAATATAAACTCTCATTCTTCCTTCACCACCACCATCAAGTCTCTCATGGGCATCAAGAGTATATTCCCCTTTGAAGTCTTCATTGATTTTTCCAATAAAGAAATAGCATTTTTTAACTTTATCATTTTCAAAAGCACTGGTGAGTTTATTGGCCGAGCTAGGATTCTTACCAAGTAAAAGAACACCGGAAGTTTCACGATCTAAACGGTGTACAGAATGAACGGTTCTTCCATTAAGTTGTTCAAGATAAACAGTGGCACAATAGAAGAGATGCTTTCCAGTTGGGTGAGTCGACATATAAGGAGGCTTACTAATGATATAAGTATCCTCATCTTCGAAAAGAATTTCTGGATGTTCGACGAGTTTAATTTTTTCACCTCGCCAATACTCATCTTCGTGTTCTGTTTTATGAATTGTTAATTCAACAGTGTCACCATAGTGAACTTTAGTATTTGGTCGATGCTTTCCAGGACGACCTAAAATCAGGGCATGGCCATCTTTGATCTTTTCTTTGATTTGTTCCCTTGAAAAGCTGGTCATATAAATAAGAAGAAACTGATCCAAGCGCATAGCATGGTGAGCTTCTTCTACAGAATAGGTCGCAATATAGCGATCGGGCTTAAAGATTTTCTTAATCGTGCTCACAAGTTTGCCTTAGAGTTAGTATCTCTCCTTAATAACAAACTTCATAACAGAGATCGCACCGTTTTGACTATAACCAAATCTATCCATTAAGTTACTTACAATCGTCTGAATTTGATTCTTATTTTCTTCAGAAAGAGGAGTATTTACTTTCTTACTCTCATCAGAAAGCTCTGCTTCAAAGAAAACAAGATTTCTAGAGACAACTTGAAGAACTTTCTTCTGCTCATTTCTGAAAGATTCTTTAAGACGATCAGAAAGATCTGGAAAAACTTTTATATAGTTTAGATCTTTACCAGGGTTATCGAGCGAGTAAGCGCCTAGCTTAGAAAGAAGATGTCCTCTAAAAGTATCAGGCTTTTCTTTAAGACTGATATTATTTTCAAACTCTTGAATAAAGTATGTGTCACATTCTTCGTATCTTCCAGTGATTGGGTTCTTCACCTTTTCTTTCTTGATATAGGCAGTGATATTCTCAATATATTTTCTAATATATTTCTCATAACTTCTGTTATCTACCATTCCTAGTGAGTCACGAACTTCACGATCAGCAATATCGAGGCAGTACTCTTTAATAAGGGCCACAAATCTTGCTGGGTGATGATAGTCTGCTTGAGGAGTCATATTTAAGAAATCATAATCATTCTTTTTCGTAATTAGCTTTTGAAGATAATCAACAATCTCAAGAAAGGTAATATTCTTATGACGAGAGCTAAGTTTATAAATAATATTCTTCATATCTCTCGGTGAAATACCAAATTTACCTTCATAGAGATTTTCACCTTCAAACTCATTGAGAAGTTCTTTCTTACTTTGATTAAGGATTTGCTTGGCCTCAGAGTCTAATCTTTCAGGAGTCCTAACATCACTAAAGAAAAGGGCCTTGTCCATTGGGTTGAGATTCGTCGCAATATTGGCCAGCTTTTTGTCATCGTAATTTTTCACTTGAGGTGCACGAAGACGAGTCATGACAGCAAAGAGACAGAGGGCCGAAAGTGCATGAGGCTCAAAAGTTACTCGGTCGGCGAGACCTTCAATTTGATTCTTATAAATTTGTTCTTCTTCTTTATAATTGAGTAGGTAAGGAACCTTAACAAAGTTAAATCTTCCCTTAAAACTATTAAAGTCTGGGTGTTGTTTGAAAGCCGCCAGATGAATCTCATTCGATGTTCCAATAAAGAAAATATCAAGCTCTGTAAGAATCCCCGAAAGGTTAAGATTCTTTGTTTCCATAGTCATGAGTAGATATTTATAGGCATCCAGTGGTCTCTTTAAAAGATCTGAGTATTCTAAAATCCCTCTGTTCGCCAGAACAGCTTGTCCTTTTAGTGAAAAGAGATTGAGTGATTGAAGACTTGGAGGAAGACTACCAAGTCGCTTATCCATGGTAATCTGCTGCATTTGAGCATCAACATGCATTTGTGGCTCTACTGTAACTGCTCCGTTTGAATAACGCTTACTGATTCTAAAACGCTCCACACGAATATGTTTTAGTACATCAATATGACGACCTTTATGATTCTTAAGAAGAGCATCGTAGATCATACGATTTCTCTTTGAGAGGTCTCCATTATAGAGCCATGACTTCTTCACTCCATCAAGAACTTGTGGAAAGTCTTCTAAAGACTCTTCAATAATTTTTCTTCTGGCATCGATAGGAATAAGAAGAACAGGATGATCTTTTAGCTCTGAATCTATGATTGCTGAAATATCTTTGTCTTCAAGGTAGGCAAATGAGTTTAAGTCAGACTTAACACTCTCATTTGAAAAACCAAGTCCACCTTTAACAAAATTATCAATAGGAAAGATCCAGCTAAATGTATAGAGCATACCTTCTTCAGTATCACTATAGTCTTCAGCCCCCTTCATGAGTTTCTTAACAAGAGAACTCTTTGAACTTCCATTAGGACCTACAAGTAAAATAAACTTATTATTGAAACCTTCTTCTTGAAAGTTATGAAGGTTTTGAATAAGACTTTCTTGAACTTTCTTCTGGCCATAAACGGCCGGAGAGTCATGATGCTCAGTTTGAAAAATTTTATAACTACCGTCTTCAGATTTTCCAAAGTGCTCAATCATATCGGCCAAATATTGAAAAGTTGGCCTTAGCTCACGACGAGCATCCGTCTTTAAAATTTCCATGTAATCTTGAAACGATAGAATCTCATTCTTTGCGGAATCTTCCCGTGCGACTTCTTCCATCCAATCAAACATATAGGCTCCTTAATTTTATTTCAAAGACGTGGTGTCTCCTCTATAATTTTAATATGTTCCGATGCCTTTTGCATTAAGATGAGACATTTGCCCATGAAGAAAAACCACATTGTCATACTTTTTTTGTTCATCATTGGAATAGGCACTTTTTTTGCCTTTTTCAATGGTCAAAATGTCCCTGATACAAAGGTTCAGGCAGGAGCGGGAGTAGTTTCTTTTGAAAAGGTACTTGATCAAATTAGTCGCACATGGATGAGCGGAGCTAGTCAGTTAGAGCAAGCGACAGTAAAAAAATGTACCAAAGAAGAAATCCCTAATACTTTTTATCAGTGCAATCCAGACTTCCTTAAGTGTGCTCTTCAAGATAAGGTCCTTCATGGTTATCGGATTAATCTTTCTAAGCACGGCAAAGAATTTAAAATTTATTCAAAGAGTGAAGAGAGTGATGGTAATTGGCCAGACTATGCATTATTAGTTGAACTAAAAAATATCGAAGATCCAAAGTTGAGTCGGGAGATTCTCTTAACCGATGAATGTCGCTCACTTTATTTACCGAGAAGAGTCTATCATTACGGAAAGCTGACTCAGAAATGGAATTGGGATAATTTTGATCGTCATATTTTTGTTGATAAGCATGTGGTAACAAATCGTGATATTCGCGAATGGGTCGATCAAACAGAAGTTAAAAATATTAAATTCAACGAAAGTGAACTTCACCTTCCTTCTTTATATTTAACTTCTGAGCAGATGGAAAACTTTTGTCGCTATCGAGGTAAGAAAGTTCTCAAGGCGGAAGTCTTTGATGCAATTTCCATTCTCCCTTTTGATAATGCTGTCGTTGATCGGGCCCAAGAATTTAATTCAATCGTTCCATGGTCAAGAAAAGAGCAGAGTGTTTCAAAAGCATGGCAGAAAATTAAAAAAGATCCTTGTAAAAAAGCTGTGTCATCAGAATGTAAACTAGAAGAAAAAGAGCTGGCGCATTTTCGAAACCCGTCTTGGACCGGTCACTATATGGTGATGGGGGGCTACCTTGAATATATGGTCAATATGATCCATCCTCGCAGAAATTTAAAAGTCAGTTCAATGTATTTTGAGAGATTAAGTCCTTGGTTTCGACTAGGGGAGAGAGCTTTTTGGGATGGAGATGGTTTTTCATTTCGTAACTTTAATTGGCGAGGTGAAGATCCCTTAAAAGAATTTCGAAATTTTGGTGTAACTTTTCGTTGTATGAAGGAGCAATACTATCATGAGTCTTTCTAGTATTATTGCCATTCTAAGTTTGGTTACCCAACTATCAACGCTAAAAATCTTGAAGGATAAAAATCCATTAATCATTCCTAATTCATGGACACCGATCCTTGAAGGTAAAGTGGATATTGCTGATCGTAAGAAATACTATGTCTGTTTAAGCTATTTCAAAGATAGTCAAACTAAGGAAGAAAAGCTGGCCTATTTGTCTTCACCGGTAAGGTTTAATTGTGCGAATAAGCTGGAGAAAAACTTTGAATTTATTATCCCTAAGCTAAATAATGTTACCTTTAAAATTGTGAAGGAAGAAAATACGGCTGAGATTTCTTTTATTAATAAGGGGAAATTTGAACAAGTCTATATTCCATTCTTAAATATTCCTCTCTCTCTTTGGTCAAAAGATGAGACCTTTGATTCTGAAGTACTTGCCAGTGAAAAGGTGAAAAGACGCTTTCCAGGAGTACTCGTACTTCCTCAGGAAAAGTCTGATCGTAAGAATGAGTTAATGGGAGAGCTTACTGATCGTTACTCGAAGGGGAATACAAAAGTTTGCCATGATTTTAATTCTAAATGTGTTGAAACCATGGCCTTTGAATGTGATCAATGTCGCTATGGTTGGTTTTCTGTTGTTGGGAGAGGCTGTGAAGAGGGGACTCGTAAATTTTGTGGAGTCGATCGTTGCGGTCACAAGAATGAACCTGCCTGCCAGCGAGGTTTTATTCACAAACGTTTAAAGTCAAAGAATGATGTTTGTAGTCCTGAATCAAGCACGGCCTATTGCAAGAACGGACTTCAGTTGATGTGCAATTCCCAAAAGGTCCTAGTTTGTATTTAAAACTTCGGTGGTCTCTTTCGGTTCAACTTCATAACCTAGAAATTTTGCATTAGTCATTTGATAATTTGTTTTAAGAAGTAACTCTTTTCTTTCACCAATCATCTTTTTGTCACTTTGTTCAATATGGCAATCCCATGTTCCTACAAAATGAAGAGTACAGGTCTTAATTAACGGAAAGAGAATAGTTTTCTCTGGAATAATTTCTTTCTTATCTTTATCAATGAAAAGTCCCATTAGACCAATATTTCCACCGCGAGGATAGCCTCCTAGAATCGGGATATTTCCAATAAAGCCACTAGTGTGACTCGTTCCTGTACTGATGATGGCATGAACAGAGTTTGGTGGCAGGCGATCAATAAATTTCTTTAACGGATCATTCTTCGGACAATTAAGTTGACGGTTCTTCCAATCAGTTCCCATCTTAATGATCTTGTGAGATTTTCCGGTACACTTTGATTCAAGGTGATTAATCATAATGATGATATCGACACCCCTCTTATTTAAAGCATTTCTATTTTTAATAAAAGAGAGCACTGGATCTTGGAAGTAGACACCTTTGAGTTTGTTTCTAATCTCTGGATTGGTTGAACTATAAGAAGTAAGTCCGATAATTCCAACTTTAAGATCATTAATTTGTTTGATAACAAAAGGTTTAATACTTTCTCTTTCAAGAAAGCGATTCTTTTTAATTTCAATGATATTACTTGAAAGATATTTAAGAGTTTGAAGTTTAGGTAGAGTGAAGTCATTCTTTTGAAAGTGAAAAATTTCATTCTCTGTAAAGTTAACCACGTCATACTTTTGCTGATCATAGAATTGTTCAATTTTTTCACGATGAACTTTTGGTAGTTTGTGAGAAAAGATATCTCCTGTATCGATAAGAAGTCGGTCATCGCCAAATCTCTTATTAAGAATTGAAAGATATCCTGAAAGGTTTTGAACACCTCCGTATTCAATCATAGGAGGAAGTTTATTTTCACTTTCTTTCTGTCTTTTAAAAGGAACCTCTGAGACGAGAGGACTGATTCGCCCTTTAAGCCCAAAAGTGGCAGCAATTGGAATAAAGTGTTGATTATTTTCAACCTTAATTTGATTCCACTGAGGAACACTTTCGATAAAAGTGAAAGGAGCTTGTTGTTTACAAGAACTTAAGATGAGAATGCTTAAAACAAAAATTGATTTAGTAACTTTTGATTTTAGACAGTTTTTCATAGGCTGCTATCATAGCATTACCTATAGTTTCATACCACTCAATTGGAGAACAAAGTCCTAAACTGATTCTTACGACACCACGTCCAACGTCATCAGTAACTCCCATTGCTTTCAATACTTTAGAAGTAGATGGCTCATTGTCTGAGCAAGCTGACGAAGTTGTCACAAAAATCCCTTGGCTCTCAAGCTCGATCTGAACGGCTTGTCCATGTATTCCTGGGAATGAAATATAAGATGTACTCGCAAGTCTTGGAGCACTTTCTGAAATAATAACGACTTCTGGAAACTTGTCTTTAATACGTTTTTCAAAATTATCACGAGCTTCTCTTAAGTTTTGAAGTTTTTGTGACATTTTCTCAAAGTAAGAAAGACCAACTGCAATTGTTTCATTTCCTAGATAATTTTGAGTTCCACCACGAAGATCTTTTTCCTGACCTCCACCGATAATGAATGGCTTAAGTCTCGTTACATCTTTGGCCATGATAAGACCACTACCAGTTAGAGCCCCGATCTTATGTCCACTTAAGAAAGCAAAGTCTGCTCCACATTCTTTAAAACTAAAAACTTCTTTTCCAATGATTTGAGTTGTATCGCAAATAAAAGGAATGCTGTCTTTTTGGGCAGCTTTTGAAATTTCTTGGAATGGTTGAACGGCACCTGTTTCATTATTCGCGGCCATACATGTAACAGCCGCAATTCTTTTTCCGTATTCATTGATCCAACCCTGGAGAGTATTAAGATCAATTACACCATTTTCTAGTGTAGGAATAATTTTAAGTTCCAGCTTTCTTTTTTCTGCCCAGTGCTGACAAACTTTAACAACAGCTGAGTGTTCAATACCTGAAGAGATTAAAATCTGTCCTTCTTCAGCGTCATTAAGAACTGAGTAGAAAACATGACTGATGCCTTCAGTAGAACCAGAGTTAAAAATAATATTCTTTGGGAGACAACCGAGAAGCTTCGCACTCATGGCCCTTGCATTCTCCATTCCCATTAAAGTCTTTTGTCCAAGTTGATGAATTGAATTTGGATTGGCAAAAGGACCATTCTCTAAACGATTAACAAGATACTCTTTTACATCGGCACAAATCGGGGCACTTCCGTTGTAATCAGCATAAATCATAGATTAATTCCTTTTACTTAATCGCAAGCATTCTTTCTAAAGCAACTTTAGAAGAAGCGGCAGTTTGTTCATCAACTTTAATTATATTTATAGGTTTATTTTCCTTAATTGCTTTGAAACTGGCAAGCAACCATCTTGGTCTTACACGATACATTGTTGTGCATAAACACTGGTACGGTGAAAGAGAGAAGATTTCTTTATCTGGAAACTTTTGCGCTAAGCGATTTACTAAATTAATTTCTGTTCCTACCGCCCATTTTGTTCCAGCAGGAGCGTCTTTAATTTTGTTAATGATATAAGCAGTTGAGCCTGCATCGTCAGCAGCTTGCACAACTTCATAGCTACACTCAGGGTGAACGATCACATTCACCTCTGGGCGAGTTTCTTTCAATGAATCTACTTGAGCTTTAGTGAAACCTTGATGAACTGAACAGTAACCATACCAAAGAATAACTTTGGCCTTCGCAATTTGTTCTGGCTTAAGTCCACCGTTGTACATATTTGGATTATAGATAACCATCTCATCGAGAGAGATTCCCATTTTCGCACAAGTATTTCTTCCTAAGTGTTGGTCAGGAAAGAAGAGAAGTTTTTGTCCTTGCGAAAAAGCCCACTTGATAACTTCTTCAGCATTTGAACTGGTACAAATACTTCCACCGTTATCACCAACAAAAGCTTTTAGTGAAGCGGCACAATTAATGTACGTAATAGGGACAATTTTTTCATCGGTACATGAGTTCATGAAATCCCATGCACGATCAATATCTTCACGATTGGCCATGTCTGCCATGGAACAACCAGCTCTCATATCAGGAAGGATCACTTGTTGTTCATCGCTAGTAAGAATGTCTGCTGTCTCGGCCATAAAGTGAACACCACAAAACATAACATATGGCTTATCAAGTTTTTCAGCGTCTTTTGCGAGAGCAAGACTATCACCAGTGAAGTCTGCAAATTGAATAACATCATCTTGTTGATAGTGATGTCCTAGAACAACAACTTGATCTTTAAGTTCTTCTTTAAGTTTGTGTAGTTCTGAAAGAACTTGCTCATCACTTAATTCACTTTCAGGAATTGGAGCAAGTGGACTTTCATGACTTTCGTGAAAGTTCAGCATAGTTAATTCTTTTTAAAAAGTTTTTAAACTGTAGGGTAACCTGCTTCGATCCAAGCAAGAATTCCACCCTCAAGGTTATAAAGATTTTCAAAACCTTCACCCATTAAGTGAGTCGCTGCTGTTAAAGATCTCTTACCACTACGACATTGGCATATAATAGTTTTGCTTAACTCATTATTTAATTGCTCGACCAATTTCTTGGTCTCATCTTCAAAATTACTTAGTGGAAGAAAGAGAGCTTGCTCAATATGAGCTTCATCCCATTCATTCTGTTCACGGACATCAATAAGAACGATATCTTCATTGTTTTGAATTTTCTCTTGCAGTTCCTGGACGGTCATTGAACCAATCATGAGCTTTCTCCCGAATTTAAAATTTATAGGGGATTTATTGCAAATTTTTGCCCGTACTGTCATGGCACTACAGGTCTGAAAAACTTCGAACGACTCACTGGGCCAACGCTTTGAAAAAAAGTGACAAGATTTTTTGACGAAGTGTTTAACGATTCAATACAATTTTTAATAGGTTAAATAACTTCTCCATCACGGAAGAGATGTTCCACGACGAAAGTTCGGGAACTTAAGGAGGGTCCATGGAAGTCATCACTATTGCCAATAATAAGGGTGGTGTAGGCAAAACAACTAACGCATACCAGCTAGTTTGCCACCTTGCTAACAAGGGTAAGAAGGTCCTTGTTATCGATCTAGATTCACAAGCGAATTTAAGTTCAACTTTTGGAGTTCAGATTCAAAGAACTCTTATCCCTGAATGGTTAATTGGGGATGTTGAATTAGAAGACGTTCTTGTTGCCGCAGAAGGTGAGCAAGAATTCTACGATAATATTTCAGTTATCCCTTCTAGTCGTCACCTCGCGAACCTAAGTAAACTTTTAATTTTATCTGAACAAGAAATTAGAAGAAACGCCGGTCGTAAGGAAAGACTTCTTAAGAAGAGATTAAAAGATGCTGAAGATTTCTTCGACTACGTTGTGATTGATACTCCACCAATGTTAGGTGATGAGTTAATTATGGCACTTGTTAGTTCAAATAGAATTTTAATTCCTACTCAAGCACAAGACTTCAGTATTGATGGTCTTGAAGAATTAATGGATACATTCGAAATTATCCGCGAAACAGAAAACCCTGCGCTTGAATTTGCGATTATTCCTTCTATGGTTAACAAGAGAAGAAAAATCGAAAAGCAAAGATTGGAAGAACTTTCTCAATCATTTCAAATTACTCCTCCAGTTAGGAACTTGGTGCAAATGCAAGAGTCTATCTCTATGAAGACACCAATTTTCTTAATGGGGAAAAAGTCTGAAGGCCTTAAAGATTATAAGGCACTTTGGGAAGCACTTAGCTTATAAGAGTTTTTTGAAAGAGAGGTAAGTAATGGCAAAAAAATTTGCAGCAAGACAATCTAAGAAAGATAGAAAGACGATTGACCTTTCTAGCAAGCTTCAAAGAGATCTTCTTGATCTTACTGACGAGAAACTTTTAGAAGGTGCTCGTTTAGAAGAAGTTCGTTTAAAAGATATCATCGTTAAAGAACAGGTTAGAACAAAGTTTAATGATTCAAGTATCAAAGAACTTGCCGCTAACATTAAGGCCAATGGTCTTATTCAACCGCTTGTTCTTCATGCGGATGGAAAAGGTCGCTATGTTTTAATCTGTGGTGAAAGAAGATTTAGAGCAATGAGCTCTATTGAAATGCCAAAGTGTCCTTGTTTTATTCTAGATGACAAGTCACCTGAAGAGTTAATGGCGATTCAGTTCTCTGAAAACTCTTCAAGAGAGGCTCTTCATTATATTGATAAGGCCGATGGAATTCTTAATTATCAAAAAGCAACTAAGCAAAGTGAGAGAAAAATCACAGCAGCTCTAGGGATTTCAAAATCAGAAGTTCATAGAAGCTTAATGATTGCGAAGATGCCAAAGAAAATTAAAGAAGCAGCAAAGCTTCATAATATTGAGAAGTATGTTCTTCTTGAGTTTGATGCTTTAGATAAAGGAACTTTCAGAAAGAAAGTTGAAAAGAAAATCCTTGCTGGTGAAGTGACAAAGAGAGCACAGCTGAAGAAATTAATCAGCCAAGGTTCAGTAGTTGCTGCCAAAAAAGGTGCAGTGAAGACGAAAAAGAAGGCAGCTCTTCCACATGGTCTAACGGCCAACGCCTTCTTAAAAATCATGAATTCTAAGACCAAAGATCTTGATCTCGATAAGGACACTCTTAAGCAAATCAAGGCCTTAGTTGAGGAAACCAAACAAGTATTAGAGTAAGTAATTGATATTACATACCGTCTAGGGGGCACGAAAGTGCCCTTTTTTAATATTTTCTAACTTCCTTGAAATTCGTTGAAGACCCTCTAAAATATACTAAGAAGCCGTGTAAATCTTTCTCACGAGCTGATGTGCGGTGTGTCAATTTGGTATGACTATTGCAACTTAAACCGTGAGAAAACAGAAAAATCCATAGTTGGGAGATTTATCATGGTTATTAAATGGCAAGATTTTAAACAGGTGTGTAAAAAGTTAATACATATTAGCTTCGCCTTTTCTATTGCCTTAAATCTGCAAGCAGCTGATGCAGACGCTGGTTCAAGCTTTATGCTTAATCAACTGAATCCTTATCAGAAGTCTGTTATTAGAGCACCAGGTTCTTTCATTCCAACTGATGAATTTGTCCAAGCACCAGAAGAGCAAAAAATCTGGCTTCAATCTATCCTTGTAGAAGATGATGCTGGGGTTCTTAAATCAATTCGCGAAAACTTCAAAGACTGGGAAGAGAAAGAAGAATACGCTAAGAACTGGAATATCGAATCAATTAAAACTTACGAGACACCATCTCGTGCTTATAAGAAATCGTATCTTTCTAAGAAGCTTCTAAAGTATGCGGATAAGAGATTATCTGGTGAAATTAAGAAAGCTGACGAAGGATCTACTCTACACAGAGTAGGACAACTTGAGAAAGCTCTAAGACCTAAAGTAGAGGCTCAAGTATCAAAGAGAATCAAGATTAAGGTGAAGGCCAGAGTTCTTCAGGCGAAGGCCATCGTTAGAGTAGATAACCCATGGGTTGAGCATAACACAGAGCTCAATGCTAAGGGACATATTCAAATGAACTTTAAGAGAGATTTCAGTCAACTTGGGGCCAACGCTAACGTGAGATATCAGGTTAACGAAGGTCAATATATTGCTTGGTTTGATAAGCAATTAGTTGAGAACTGGATCGGTCGTGTGAGCTCTGAGCAAAGCGACAAAGACGTTGCCTTCTCTGGTGACGCAGATAAAAAACTTCAATTACTTTTTAATAAAAGTTTCTAAATAGCTCTATTATTACTCCGCAAATTTAGGTAAATTACTTGGAATTATAATTTTACTGAAATTCGGCGGAGTATTTATGAGCCTATTCGAAAGTCCTTTATTTCAAGATTCATTCAATCAATTAGAATTAGCGGGTAACTTAGGTGGATTAGATCCAAATATTGTTGAACGTTTAAAATATCCAAAAAGAGCATTACAAGTTGCTGTTCCAATTCGTCTTGATGACGGTACGGTTAAAACTTTTCAAGGTTTCCGTGTTCAGCACAATATGACTTTAGGTCCTGGTAAAGGTGGGATTCGTTTTCACCCTAACGTTGATCTTTCTGAAACTGCTGCCCTTGCGATGCTTATGACTTTTAAGTGTGCGCTTGTTGGTCTTCCGCTTGGTGGAGCAAAAGGTGGTATTCAAGTTGATCCTAACGATCTTTCAAGACAAGAACTTCAATCATTAACAAGAAGATTCACAACAGAAATCTCAATGATTGTTGGACCAAATATTGATGTTCCTGCTCCAGATATTGGAACTAACGGACAGACAATGGCTTGGTTCATGGATACTTACTCACAATTAAAAGGTTACACTGTTCCAGGTGTTGTTACTGGTAAGCCAATTGCGATTGGTGGTTCTTTAGGAAGAGCGGAATCAACTGGTAAAGGTGTTGCTTACTGTGTGAACTTTGCAAGTCATGTTGCTGGAGTTCCTATTAATGAAAAGACAACAATTGCTATCCACGGTTTTGGTAAAGTGGGTATCCCAGCTGCTGAAGATCTAAGTGCTCAAGGTGCAAAGATTACAGCCATTGGTGATGTTAGTGGGGCTGTTTTCTGTGGAGACGGGATCAATATCGAAGAAGCTAAACGTTATGTGAAAGAAACTGGTTTTGTAAAAGACATGCCAGGAACTGAAGCCATCACTAACGAAGAGCTTCTTGCTCTTGATGTTGATGTTCTTATCCCAGCAGCCATTGATGGAGTTGTGACTGAAAAGAACATGAAGAATGTTAAGGCAAAGATTATTGCTGAAGGTGCCAACGGTCCATTAACTAAAGAAGCGATTGAGTACTTATCAGGTCAGGGTGCATTCATTATTCCAGATATTCTATGTAACGCTGGTGGTGTGATTGTTTCTTACTTTGAGTGGGTACAAGGACTTCAGAACTTTTTCTGGGACCTCGATCAAATTAATCGTAAACTTCATGATATACTTAAAGAGTCTTTTGACAGAGTTGTTGACTGTGCCAATGAATTTGAAGTGGATATGAAGAAAGCGGCATTCATTGGAGCACTTAAGAGATTAGATAAGGCGATGAGACTAAGAGGTCTTTTCCCTGCTTAAGGATGAATGAATAAGAAAATACTAATATCGTTATTATTTTTTGTATTATCACTAGGTGCTTGGGCCAAATTACTCAAGCACCAAATTACTGACCGTTCCCGTTCTATTTTTACCTACCATCAAGTTTGTATGGCTAATGGAGTAAAACATCTTCCATTAGTTTCTGCTTTAAATACTTATGAACTTGATTGCATGGGGAAGACTGTCAATGTTCAAGAGTTTTGTCAGAACAAATTTAAAGATGATCCTAAACTTCTAAGAGGATTTATTTCAAAGAAGCTTAAAGAAGTTGTTTGTGAGAAGGGAAGCATGTTAGAGGTCTCACTTTCATGTGATAAGAAACATCTTCCATTTTGCAAGAACCCAAAGATGGGGTGTCTCAATCTAAAGAATATCTTTGCTTTCAATCACAAAGTTGAATTTGTTTCATTTGTGAAAAAAGATGTTGATGATCAGCTCAATTGTATCTTCCAGTCTCGAAGTCGCTCAGCCGATGCTTCGCTCACTAATCCTGATAAGTTGGGTGACTCTATTAAAGAAGAATTTCCTATTGATGAAATGCTGAATCTTTAAGATCAGATACTGAATTTCCTTTTAAAAACCTCTTTAAAAAACAATAAATTATGCGAGCCTTTTTTTGTCTATGTCTGCAATAGTACTCGCATGCATACGAAGATAATTTCATTAGTTCCTTGTTTAAAAAAAGACTACTATGTTGAGATTTTTGGCTATTGTTCTAAGTCTGTTCCTGGTTTGGAGATAGTTGGTCTCGGTAACACTGGCAAAGTTATTAAAGAGAAGTTTGTGTATTTATCTCGAGAGAAGGGATTATCTTTCCCCGCGAAGAGATTTAAATTGTGTGTCGACTTACCTGACGAGGATGTGAAGGTGATCAATAAGGAAGGTGATCTTTCTTGGTTGGAGCTTCCAATGTTGTTGTTGTTTTGGAGCTTGACTAAGAATTTGCCCATTCAAAAACTTGATGATTGCTTTTGTAGTGCTCGAGTGAATTTAAGAGGAGGGATTCTTGAAGATTCAGCAAAGGTCTTTAATGAGGAGAGATTGAAAGTCTTAGGTGCTAAGAAATACATAGGCCTCAGAAATGAGGCCTTTACAGATTTAAGTTATTTCAATGCTTATGATTTACTAAGAGAAGTAAAAGTCTCTGCTTAAATTGAGAGAGCTCTAACAAGATCAACAGTATGAGGAAGATACTCATTTCTCTTGGCCAAACAATCTTTTAATGGAGCAGGAGTAACTTCGCCTTCAACGAAAGCAGTTACAAAAGCTTGATTTCCTGCAAGAAGTTCTTTGATTGCCACGTAACCCATACGACTTGCAATGAAGCGATCTAGGGCAGAAGGATTACCACCACGTTGAATATGTCCAAGGATACAAACATGGGCGTCGATATCGTGATTGTCTTTGAGGTTTTCTTGGATTTTATAACTTAGCCCTGGAACCTTACCTTCGGCACAGATAATAATAGAGCTATTCTTTCCACGTTTAATCCCTCTTTTAATATCAGAGGCAATCTGATCAAATGGAATATTATCGCTTGGAACGACAACATTTTCAGCACCTGTACAAACTCCTACATGAAGAGCGATAGCGGCAGAACTTCTTCCCATAACTTCAACAATAAATGTTCTAGCATGTGAAGAGGCCGTGTCTCTAATTTTATCGACAGCATCTACAGCTGTTTGAACGGCGGTATCAAAACCGATAGTATAATTAGTACCCGTGATATCGTTATCAATTGTTCCTGGAAGAGCAGCAATAGGAATTCCGTGTTCTGTATGAAGAGCATGAGCTCCGTTGAAAGAGCCATTCCCTCCAATAACAGCAAGGGCATCAATCTTCTTTCTTTTAAGAATATTAAAAGCTTCTTTTCTAATTTCTGCTTCATGAAATTCTGGACAACGACTTGTCTGAAGAATCGTTCCACCATAATGAAGAATATTCCCGACGGAACTTTCATTCATTTTTTCAATGGCACCTTCGAGAAGACCAGAATATCCACGACGAATACCATAAACTTCGATTCCGTCACCGATCGCAGTTCTTACTAAAGAACGAATAGCACAGTTCATCCCTGGGCTATCTCCACCACTACATAGAATACCGAGCTTTTTAATTCCACCATTTGAAGTCATAAAAATTCCTATTTAAAAATTGATTCACCAGAAAAGTTTGAAGGGGCTTCAATACCAAGAGAGTAAAGAACAGTTGAAGCAACATCCTTTAAAGCAAAGTGACCTTCTTTGGAAAGATCAACTCCTTTAAGTGTTGGATGATAAGCAACGAATGGTACAGGAGCTCCAGTATGGGAAGTATGGGGAGATCCATCATCATAAACCATCTGATCGCTATTACCGTGATCAGCTGTTAAAAGAAGAGTGATACCATTTTCTTGGCATTTATCGAGAAGTTGTTTCACACTATGATCAAGAGTTTCAACCGCTTTCACTGCTGCCTCATAATTTCCAGTGTGACCAACCATATCGCTATTTGCAAAATTAACTAAGAGAAAATCATAGTCTTGATCAAGGGCCGCAAGAAGTTTTTCAGTCACTTCAGGTGCACTCATTTCTGGCTTCTCATCATAAGTAGCCACTTCTTTCGGAGAGTTTATAAGAATATGATCTTCATTTGGAAATGGTTGCTTTTGACCACCATTAAAAAAGAAAGTTACGTGAGCATACTTTTCAGTCTCAGCAATCTTGAGTTGTTTTAAATTCTTCTTTGATAAATACTCACTAAGAACACCTTCAATTTTTTCTTTGTCAAAGAGAATTGGGAGTTCTACTTCTTCCGGACAGTAAGGAGTCATACAAAGATAATGCTTCGGCAGAGCTGTTCTTTCAAAGTGATCAAACTTAGGATCTGTCATGGCCAATGTGAATTGAATGGCACGATCAGGTCTAAAGTTGATAAAGAAAATAGAGTCGCCATCTTTTATCGCATTATCTTTTCCAAAAAGAGCAGGGCTAATGAACTCATCAAAACGCCCTTGCTGATACTCAGCTGCGAGGTATTCTGAAGGAGACTGATCAGTCACGGCAGCATTTCCAATCATCATGTCATAGCAAGCTTTAATTTTTTCCCAGCGACGATCTCGATCCATTCCAATTGAGCGCCCTTGCATTGAAGCAAAGGTAAAACCTGGAACACTCATAAGGTCTTCAATATATTTTCCACCAATATCTTTTTGAGTATCTCGACCATCCATAAAAGCATGGAAGAAAATCTCTAGGTTTTCATCTTGAAGGGCCTTAATTGTTTCTTTGATATGGTCGATGTGAGAATGAACTCCACCATCACTTAAAAGACCAACAATATGAATTCTCTTATTTGTATCAAGCGAGCTCTTTTTAAATGTTTGAAGTAACTCAAGATCTGCAAACTTGCCTTGCTCAATACTTTCATTGATTCTCACTAGGTCCTGGCGAACAGGTCTTCCTGCTCCGAGGTTCATGTGACCAACTTCAGAATTACCAGCAACTCCCTTTGGAAGACCAACGCTAACTCCGCCAGCTTCAATTGTAGTGAAAGGATAATTAGCAAAGAGTTCATCGAGGTGAGGCGTCTTTGCATCTTTAATTGCATTCTTATGGTCATTTGAATTAATTCCAAAACCATCTAAGATAACGAGTAATGTTTTATTCGATATATTGCGTAGTGTTGTCATATTTTGCCTTCCCGCTAGGAACTTAACATATTTTGTTGGAAACTAAAATGTGTAACCGACCCCAGCGTAGATATCTATTTGGCCCATTTTGTCATTGTCAGAATAAGAGCGTTGGATTGATTTAAGGCCAAGATCACTTCTTAGGTCCTTGAGAAATTGATAGTAGTAAGTGAAATTCAATCTAAAATCTAACTGAGTATAGCTTAAAGAAGAGAGCTCATTTGAGCGATTCTCAAAGTCAAAACTTGAAACTAAGTCCCAATTATCATTAATAATACTTTTATTAGTTATCCCGCCAATTAGAGAAGTAGAGGTTGAAGCATCGGCCTCATAAATATTTTTGTAGCTTCCATAATATTGAGGATTCCAATACTGCGTCTTTTTAAAAGGAATATAGCTGAATGTTACACCCAGACCAGAGCCGGTGTTATCTGTTCGATCATAGACATACTTTTCATAAGGAAAGCGAAAAATATATGTGGCCTTTGATGAAGCCTTAATCCAACTGGCGACAAACTTAGCGATTGAATATTCTTTAAGAATGGTAGTATTCGTAGTACTAGGACTGGAATAAAAACTTTCTAGCTCATACTTTAAGTTAATCGTTGAAGTACTACTTTCATGAATTCCAGTTTCTATACCCATCGTAAGTGATCTTTCATTAGCCGCTTTTTGAAGAGAGTCCGTCGCCACCTTATCTCCATAAGAAGCATTGAACTTAACATGCCATTTTTCAAAGAAATTCTTATTCATAAGAAAGTTAATATTCCTATTATGATAGATTCCGCTTTCACTATTATCTGGATTCAAAGTTTGAAAACTTTGTTTTTCTGTATCCCTAAATTCAAAGATATTTGTGCTATTGTTCACTAGATAACTGAAGTCTAAATCAATATACTCTTTCTTTAGAAAGTCTTGCATCGTCTTAGAATATTCTTTCAATGAAGTAGAGCTCGAAGGGGAGTTCGAAACTTGTCTGAGATAAAGTTTACCTGCTTCCACCTGTCCTTCTTTGATAAGACTTTGACCAATAAGAAGATTAATATCTTCCTTTGTTAACTTTTCAGTTTTAAAAGATTTGTTTCTTTCATCGGGAATATTCTTCGTAGCATCCAAGAGTTTTCGAATAGCTTGTTCAGAGTTATTAAGTCCAATGTAGATCTTTCCAATATTAGCTTTTGAACTAGCGATTTTATAATTATGAATTTCACAGACCGTAAAATATTTCTTAGCAAGGAGAAGAAGTTTGGTTTGAAACTCTTTAGAATAAACCCCGTCTTCTGATTCTTTTAAATACTTCTGTGCAATGAGAAAGTATGTTTGCAGAGCTTCCTTACTTAGTTCCTTATCAAATTTAACTTCATCGAATCTCTTATTAAGAAAGTTTTGTCGATGTTGTTTTTTAATAAGCATATAGAGAACTTGAAAAGACTTTTTTAAACTTCCTTTTTCCGAATAAAGCTTTGATAAATAATAATAACTAGCAGGATGAACTTTCTTGGCCTCAAGATTCTTAATCAAAAGTAAATAGGCACTTTTATATTTTCCTCTGGAAGTGAGAAGTTTGGCCTTGGATAGGCGTAGATCCAATACCTGATCTACAGTCTGGCCTTCAATAATAAAGGAAAAGCACAATGTGCAGATCATGAATAATAAAGATAAGAATTTTTTCACTCTTTTATTTTAAAGCGAATCAGGAAATCAGTAACTTAAGAGCGTTATTTTCCGGACGAACTTACTCGGCTATTGTAAATGAAATCTATAAAATTCCGATAACTTAGTTATGAAAAAGCTTATCTATGCTTTCACTATTTTCTTTCTTTCAATTTCGACATTTTCGAAGACCGATGTCTTTGAAGTGAATGGTAAATTTACTTTCATCGATAGTAGAGAAAAAGAATATGAACTTAGAGGTGGAGAGGTCATAAAGAATAATGGAGTCCTCTTTGGTGAAGGGGAGAATGTAGGACTTTCTCTTTCTAATTTCATTTCTTTATCAATGTCAGGATCTAGTTTTCTTGAGGTTAAAGATTTTGAAAATCTTGTTTATGAACTCAAAGTGGGAAATCTTAAAATTAACAACCTAGAAAAAAAGAAAATTACTATTAAGACTAAAGTGGGAGAGTTGGTTGTTGATTCAGGTGTGACATTCTTAGATTGTAGGACACTCGAATGTCATGTGATGCTCCTCCATGGGAAGACAAAATTAAATGAAACGGAATTAAAACCATTAAGGATTTATTCATTTTCTTGGAATGATAAGAAAGGAATAACACTCAAAGATATTAACTTTATTGAAAATGTTGATCAGTATAAAAGTGCAACTTACTTTAAAGATGTGAATCGTGCTCTCTACAAAGAAAAGTATGACTTTTCTAAGAATGAATATCGAATCTCTCAAAATAAGAGGCTCTTTGAAGAAGTTCGAAAACCGGCTTCTATTGAAGATGAGTTAAATGCTGATCGTAAAATGGAAGCCAAGAAGATTATTGTTCATGAGCTTATTCTAGATTCCCTTAGAGTTGGTATTGAAAGAGAGATTGTCAGAATGATTTCTAAGAAGGCTTATGAAGTGGCCCAAGATAAAGCTCCGCAAATTATTTCAGAGATTATGCCTGAGATTCTCATTGAGAAAACTTATGGCATTGGTAAGAGTGTGATGTTCTCTGAAGTTGATATGGCGGTAAAAAGAAGTCTTGAAGATTATGTAAAGAATGAAGAAGATAGGATTGATGCAAATGTGGCAACATTCTCTGCTCAAGAGATTGCATTTGTGAGAACAAATAGAGGCGTCTTTGAAGGAAGAAAGCAACTATCAAAGGCTAGTGAAGAAGTAATCAGAAAAGATATAATCGACTATTTAGCTCCAGAAGTTTTTAAAGAAGTGAAAGATTATTCTTATTCCTTTGGGGTGAAGAAAGGGGCAGAGATTTTAGCCTCAACTTTAAAGACTTCAGGGCTTAAGTATAAGCCAGAAATGAAGTTGGCAGTTTTAGAGCTTTCTAAAAGATATTCTGATCTTCACGCAAAGATTCAGTCAATGAATCAATCAAAAAAATATTTGAATGAAATAGCACCTACGGTATCATATGAGCTAGTGAATTCTTCTTTAAAAAAGTTTGCCGCTCACTTTAGTAAAAAGGCTAAGCTTCTTGCAAAGTCAAAGTCTAAAGTTGAATTAGAAAAACTGAATAAAAGAGAAATCGCTTCAGATGTATCTGATGATTTACGAGGAAAACAAATTCGAAATTCTCGTAATCAAGACTTTAATATGATTAATAGGACTATTGGTAAACCTCAATGAAAAATCTTAGATTAAATACTTCAATAACAAATCTAAAAGAAAGTGCAACATTAGCGATAAATTTAAAGGCCAAGGGCGACCGTAAAAAAGGTGAGAATGTGGCCCACTTTGGTTTTGGGCAAAGTCCTTTTCCTGTTCCTCAAATTATTCAAGAAGAATTAAAAAAGAATACCCATCAAAAAGCTTACTTACCAACTAAAGGCTTACCAGAACTTTGTAAACAAATTGCTAAGTACTATAAGGATAATTATGGTTTTTCACTTAATGAAGAATCAATTCTAATCAGCCCAGGCTCTAAAGAATTAATCTTTCAGGTACTCTATGTTTTAGAAGGTCCCGTAATCGTTCCTGCTCCAAGCTGGGTAAGTTATGGCCCTCAGCTAAATATCAGAGGAAAAGATCTCGTGAGAGTTATCACGAAGAGAGATAATAATTATAAAATTACAGCACAGCAGTTAAAAGAAAGTAGTAAGGATTTAGAAGATGATCAAAAACTTCTGATTCTTAATAATCCAAGCAATCCAACAGGAGCTCTCTATTCAAGAGAAGAGCTTGTTGAAATTGGAAAAGTTTGCGAGGAAGAAAATATCATTATTATTTCAGATGAAATCTATTCATTAGTTAATTTCACAGAACAAAAATATACGAGTCTTTTTGAAATTTGTCCTGATAGAACAATTGTCACCGGTGGGCTCTCAAAAAGTCATGGTGCTGGTGGATATCGCTTAGGGTTTATCGCCCTTCCTGAAAAAATGGAAAGTCTTCTTAAAGCTCTTTGTTCGATGATTTCAGAAACATACTCTGCAGTGAGTGCACCTATTCAATTCGCTGCTTTGGGTGCTTATCAGAATAATGAAGAATTAGATAAGTATGTAGCCGACTGTGAAAGAGTGCATAAGGCAGCAGGGAATTATCTCCACCGTCGTTTTACAAGCATGGGACTAAATTGCCCAAAACCAGAAGGTGCATTCTATCTCTTTCCAGATTTTGAAGACTATAAAGACAAGCTAAAAGCAAAAGGCATAACAACCTCTGCCCAACTTTGCGACTATATCTATGACAACTATAAGGTGGCCATGCTTCCAGGTTCTGACTTCTATATGGATGAAGATTATCTTGGATGTCGTGTGGCCAGTGTGGATTACGAGGGAGAAACTGTCCTTGAAAATATCACAGACGCCCAAGTTGATGATGCTTTCTTAGAGAAGTACTGCCCACAGCTAAAATATGGTTGTGATCAGCTAGAACAGTTTCTGTCTACATTATAGATAGTCATTTCCAACAGGTGTTTAAACTTTAGACACTTGAGACCCCCTAACTCATTGATAAATAATATCTCTTTTTGGCACCCATATTGCTTCTAATACTGTGAATGTATTTTTAATGAATTTTAGGGTCCGGGAGACGACTATGAAAAAGCAACTTACAAAAGTATTAGTATTATCATTACTAGTAGCTGGTGCAGCCTCATGCGGTAAAGATAATGAGAAATCATCAGCAACGACAAACACAACAACGACAACAACATCTAACCCTGTAACTAGTGTTGTAGGTGAAGGAACTTGTGCCAGCGCTCAAAACTTAGATCAACTTAAAGCGATCTATAATAACTGGAGTACAAGTAACTATACGCTTCCTAAGCAAAAATATACTTATGAAGAATATACAATGGGTGAGTATGAACTAAAAGAGAAATCAGCGTGGATCTTTGATTACACAACTCTTGATTTCAAAGATAGCTTCAAAAGAACGACGACTAAAGATTCAAGTACTGCTCAGTCAGAATTTGGTGGTTCAAAAGAAGGTATTAGATTAAATACTTTAGCAGTACTTAATAGAGTAAGCCCATTTGATATCAGAATTTATTCTTCTTCTTTAATTGAAGTAGTTGATAATAACGGTGATGTATACGGATTTAACCTATGTGCTCCAATCGCAGCTAACCCTGTTTCAGTATTTGATGAGTCAGAGAACACATTAGTTAAAATCGATAGAATTAGAGGACAATAATAGAAATCCCCCCTTTCTATTACTGTAAATAAAAAGTGTGAAGCTTATAACCCCTCAAATGAGGGGTTCTTTTATTTTTATAAATACCCGATCCAAATACTTTTTCAACCTTCAAACTCCTAACTTGGGTTATAATACTTCTGTATAAAATTTAAGAAGGAGTCATTTAATGGCAAAGTATTCAACGGACATGGCGGACATTAACTTCAATCTTTTTGAGGTTTTAAAAGTTCAAGATCATGTGAAAGATTTAGGTGAACAAGACCTCAAAGAAATTCTTACTCAATTTGATAAATTTGTAGAAAGTGAAATTTTCCCAACTCGAATGGAAGGTGATGAGAAAGGTGTAACTCTGACTGATGAAGGAGTTAAAGTTCCTGAGTCATTTAAGAAAGCGATGGAGCAATTCTATCAAAATGGTTGGTACGCTCTTGGCTATCCTGAAGAAATTGGAGGAATGCCTTCACCTCATAGTATTAAACTTGCGTGTACATCACTGAGTGTTGGGGCTAACGTTGCTCTCTCAATGTACCCAGGTCTTACTGCCGGTGCCATGAATGTTATTCTTCAAGTTGGTTCCGATGAACAAAAAGAAAAATATATTCCGCCAATGATGGAAGGCCGTTGGGGCGGAACAATGTGTCTGACTGAAGCAGGTGCTGGTTCAGATGTAGGTGCTTGTAAAACTACAGCAACTCCAAATGACGATGGATCATATAATATTAAAGGTGTGAAGATCTTCATCAGTTCTGGTGATAGTGACATTTATGAAAATAATATTCATCTTGTTCTTGCAAGAACTCCTGGTTCTCCGGAAGGATCAAAAGGGATTTCTCTTTTCATTGTCCCAACTCTTAATGATAACGGAGAAGGTAATAGTGTTAAGTGTACAAAGATTGAAGAGAAGATGGGCATCCACGGAAGTGCAACTTGTGAAATGACTTTTGGTGGAGAAGGTGATTGTAAAGGTTATCTGATTGGTAAAGAGCATGAAGGGATGGCCAATATGTTCATCATGATGAATGAAGCCAGACTACTTTGCGGAATTCAAGGTGAAGCTCAGGCCAATCTTGCTTATGAGTTAACTCTTCAATACGCAAAAGAAAGATCTCAGTTTGGTTCAGAGATTGTGAATCTTCCTGATGTAAAGAGAATGCTCCTTAGAATGAGAGCTCTCTCAAGAGGAATGAGATCACTAATTCTGTACACAGCTGATCTCTTTGATAAAGAGCATGCAGGAGATAGTGAAGCCTCTGCAGAAGTAGCTTTCTTAACTCCTGTTTGTAAGGCCTATTGTTCAGACGAAGGTTTTAATGTTTCAGTAGACGCCATTCAAGTTCATGGCGGTTATGGCTTTTGTACAGAATATGGAATTGAGCAATTTGCGAGAGATACAAAAATTGCCACTATCTATGAAGGGACAAATGGTATTCAGGCCATCGACTTTGTTATGAGAAAAATTCTTAAAGATGGTGGAAAAACATTCCAAGCTCTTGGTGCAAAAATTGAAGCCACTTTAAAAGCAGCCGCAGGTAAGGGATGGGACAACGAAGTAACGACACTTGGTAAATCAGCAATGAAAGCCGGTGAAATTGTTCAAGGTTACGCGAGTCTTGCTGGTGAAAAGAAGTTTAATCAGGTTCTTTCAAGTGCCACAGATTTTCTTTCTTTCTGTGGAAACTTAATTGTTGCTTGGCGTTTATTAGAATCGGCCCTCATTGCTAGTGAGAAATTAGGAAGTTCTTCAGGTGATGAAAAAGCCTTCTACGAATCGAAGATTACTGATTTCAAGGTGTTTGCTCAGCATTGTCTGACAAGAAACACAGGTATTGCACAGAGCATCTTAAATTTCGGTCAAGACTTAGACGGAATAGAACTTTAAGAAAAATGCTGTTAAGCTAATTAAGATTTAAATTTTAAAATATAAGGTTAAACATGAATTTGAAAAGACTCCAGGAGGAGATTGAAGTCTTTTCAAAGGAGACACACGGTAGTTCTGACTATTACAAAGAAGAAATTTTTGTAAAAGGTGAAGGTGAAGGCCAGTATGCTCCTTTGAAGTATTTACTTAAAAGAATAGAAGGATTTGAAGACTCAGATCAACTAAGTAAAGAAGGACTCGTCTGCGATAGCTATACGCTGTACGATCAAAATGAATTTCAAAAATGGTATGAACATCAGTTCTCTAGAAAGCTCACACGTGCTTTCTCTAAGAATATTTCTATTTTCTATTTACCAGATAATAAGAATATTTTTGATGCGATTGAAACAGTTAACAAATGTTTCGAAGTACTAAGAGAACAACATATCCTTCTCAATAATAAAAATCTTCCAGTCCAACTCGGTGAATGGTACGCCAAAACTGTCTTTGGTCTAAAGCAAGTAAAGTCTTCTTCCCAAAGAGGATTTGATTTCTACCTCGACGGTAAAAGAGTAGAAATTAAAGTTACTTGGGGAGATGCCTCATCACCTAAAGGTGTAAAAATCAGAAAATCTCTTGTTGAACTAAGTGATTACTGCGTTGTCATGTATATCGCTAGAAATTTAACAATCAGAGAAATCTGTTTTCTAGATTCAGACTTCATCATTAGAAAGTTCTCTGGAAAAGGTCACACCATCTTCTTAAAAGATGCAGATGTTGGGCAATACTTCTTTAGTAACTCAAGCAAACACGTAAACAAAGTTGCCAATAGTTCAGCATTATTGCGTTACGGAACACCGATGTTTGCCATGAAGATCGCCGAACAGTTTAGTTAATTACGAACTTGTATTTAAACCGAATTTCTACGTCACCGAGAAATGCTTAACCTGCGGCTTACTCAATGTAAGCCTCGGTTCTTCATTTCTCTAGTTCCTTGAACTTCGGTTTTCTCCAAGTTCTTTTATTATGAGAAAGTTACTTTATCCTCAAGTATTTTTGAATTGAGTGATCAATATAAGTTATAGCGAAGAAGGCGGCATTCGATTTTGCCGTTGTAGAAAGGAGTTCTCTTACTTGTTTGGAGAGAGATCTTCTTTCTTAGCTCTGGATTTCCCGTAAGAATATAGGCCGTGTTTTCCTTCCAGTTATTCTTAAGATTTTCTCCGTAATTGTAGTAGAGATCAGCGAGCTCTTGCGCTTCTCCAAGTCTTTCTCCATAAGGAGGATTACAGAAAATGATTCCCTTAAATTCTTTAGGTGGTACAAGCTTTGTTGAGTCACCGTAGTTAAGAGTTACATTCTTATTAAGAGGAAAAAGAAGGTCGAGACTTTCTTTTGTTTGAGTAAGGTTTCGAGGATTATTATCTTGTCCGTAAACTATTCGAGAAGAAACATCCACAGAATTAAACCGTTTCATCACATGATGCATTTCATTTTCAAATTTAGATTTCACATCTTTATTTTCATAAAACCACTTATGATTAAAGAAAGCGAAAGCTGGAGTATCTTCTGAGTGATTCTTAATTCTTAAAAGACTTGGTGGTAGATCATGAAGCATTAAGAGAGCTTCAGAGAGAAGAGTCCCCGATCCACACATTGAGTCACAGAAGTCAGGTTTATCATTATGATAATTCATCTTATAAAGAAGAGCGGCTGCTAGGTTCTCTCTAAGAGGAGCTCCATGACCTGGAAGGCGATAACCGCGGTTACTAAGAGGAGTTCCACTTAAGTCATAGTAAAGTGAAACCCAGTAACCATGACGGTTTCCTGTTTTATCAACTCTCATTAAAATTGAAACTTCGGCATCTTTCTTATCAACATCAGGTCTTACACCATCTCTATCTCTGAAGTGATCAACTAAGGCATCTTTTAAAACGAGAGAATAGTGAAGAGGGTTTTTGAATGTTGATAAGGCGAATCTGTTAACAAGAGTAGTAATTCTAAATGTTTGATTATTATCTAGGACTTTATCCCAGTTTACTTTTCTGGCATCTTTGTAGAGATCTTGTTCTCTATTTAAAGTGAATTGATGAAACTCAAGATAAACTCTTGAGGCAATTCTTGTGTTGATCAGAAACTTTAACCCTCGGCTAATATCTGTTTGGAACTGAACACCACCATTCGATATTCTTGTTTTTGTGATTCCACTATCGATGAGTTCCTGCTCAAGCATCTCTTCGAGGGAACGAGGGCAACTCGCAAAGAAGAAGCGATTCTTTTGTGGTTTTGCCATGATTATATTCCCTTGGTTTGTGCAAAGATATGGATCTTTCTAATAAGTTCTTTATAAGAGTCTACCATATGTGGATTAATTTTTTTGATATTAAATCTTTCAATTCTCCATAGAGCGATTGAAAGAAGGCCTAATATAATACTTTTATTTATTTCTTCTTCTGTGAAACTCATATAAGTCGATTCTTCGTAATATCCAGCTAGAAAAGATTTAATAAGTTCAGGATGAATTCTTCCTTTTTCTAAACAAGTTCCTGAGAGAGAAATACCTAAATCGAGAAGCTGATCTCCCCAGCCTCCTTGTTCGAAATCGAGGAGCGCCTGAAGTTTTTCGTTCTTAAAAAGTGTATTGTCATAGTAGAGGTCTCCATGGGTAACTCCTTCTGGAACATTGGCCACATAGGACTTCATTCCTTGCGGGAAAAATTCCTTAACGACATCTCTAAAGTCTTCAGGACAATTTTCGTCATCGGCATAGTTAATTATATCTTCGGCATCGTAACCAACGTCTCCATGATCTCGAATACTTCCTTTTGGAACTTTTAACGAATGAAGAAGACCTAGTCCTTTCCCAACTTCGTAGCATGTTTGATCACTTGGTCCAGGAGGGATTCCATCAAGAAATGGAAAGAGAACTCCAAAGAACTCTTGATATTCATAAACCAGTTTATTTTCTTTGGTGTGAAAAGGAGTGAGGCTATAAGGAAAGTTAAGCTCGCTAAGCTTGTCTAGGAGCACCATTTCCGCATTCACTTCTTCGGCGTTCTTGTCGTTACTAACTTTTAAAAGATAGTGATTTTCTTTTGTAATAAGAGAGTAATTAGAATTTGAAATACCTAAAGAAAGGGCACTAATCTCTAAAACTTCTTCGTCAAAGTATAAATTGAGAATCTCCTGCGAGCGCTCTTTAGATAATTTGGTGTAATCTCCCATATCATTTCCTTCAAATTCTATGTGAGGGAGAAAATCGTCCATTTGGAGCTACTTGTCAACTACTCAAAAGGTTGTAGTGATGGGAGGACAGTGATATATTTTTGCCTGTTTTTATTTAATTTATATTGCTTACTGTCATGAGGAGAAAACATGAGTACAGATTATAAAGTAAAAGATATCAGCCTTGCTGATTGGGGACGTAAAGAAATCACATTAGCTGAAGCTGAAATGCCAGGACTAATGGAACTAAGAAAACAGTATGGTCCAAGCCAACCACTTAAAGGTGCGAAAATCGCTGGTTGTCTTCACATGACAATTCAAACTGCAGTTCTTATTGAAACACTTACAGCTCTTGGTGCTGAAGTAAGATGGTCATCATGTAACATCTTCTCAACTCAAGATCACGCTGCTGCAGCTATTGCTGCTACTGGTGTTCCAGTATTTGCTTGGAAAGGAATGAACGACGAAGAATTTGATTGGTGTATCGAGCAAACTCTTAGATGGCCAGATGGTTCACCTCTTAACATGATCCTTGATGATGGTGGTGACCTTACGAATATGGTTCTTGATAAGAACCCTGATATGGTTCCTGGAATCAAAGGTCTTTCTGAAGAAACTACTACAGGTGTTCACAGACTATATGAAAGAGTTAAGAAAGGAACTCTTCCAATGCCTGCTATCAACATCAACGACTCTGTAACAAAATCAAAATTTGATAACCTTTATGGTTGTAGAGAGTCTCTAGTAGACGGAATTAAAAGAGCTACTGATATCATGATCGCTGGTAAAACTTGTGTTGTTGCTGGTTACGGTGATGTTGGTAAAGGTTCAGCTCAGTCACTTAAAGGTTTAGGTGGTAGAGTTATCGTTACTGAAATCGATCCAATTTGTGCACTTCAAGCTGCAATGGAAGGTTTCGAAGTAATGAGAATGGATGACGCTGCTAAGATCGGTGATATCTTCGTAACAACTACTGGATGTTATGACGTAATTACAGCTAAGCACCTTGATTCAATGAAAGACGGGGCGATCATTTCTAATATTGGTCACTTCGATAATGAAATCCAAGTTGCTCACTTAAATAATAACTACGACAAAATCAATATTAAGCCACAGGTTGATGAGTATGTTTCTAAAGATGGAAGAAGACTAATTCTTCTTGCTGAAGGAAGACTTGTTAACTTAGGTTGTGCAACTGGACACCCAAGTTTTGTAATGTCTAACTCATTTACAAACCAAGTTCTTGCACAAATGGAGCTTTGGGCAAACTCTGCTAACTACGGTAATGAAGTTTACATGCTTCCTAAGCACCTTGATGAAAAAGTTGCTTTCTTTCACCTAGATAAAATTGGTGTGAAGATTGATACTCTTTCTAAGGAACAAGCTGATTACCTAGGTATTAATCCAGAAGGTCCTTACAAACCAGAGCACTACAGATACTAAAATAGAGAAGCCCACCTAATGGTGGGCTTTTTTTTTCTTTAATTGAGGTTATTATGAAAATTTATATCGGATGTGATCACGCAGCTTATGATGAAAAACTTGTTGTTATTGAGCATTTAAAAAGTAAAGAAATTGAAGTTGAGGATTGTGGACCTTTTAATGGAGAAAGATGTGACTATCCTGACTATGCTAGTGCTGTTGCTAAGAATGTAAGAGATACTGGTGAGAGAGGAATTCTTCTTTGTGGATCAGGTATTGGTGTGAGTATTGTGGCCAATCGATATAAGAAAGTGAGTGCAGCTCTTTGTCGCTCAACTACGGATGCAGAACTTTCTAGATCTCATAACAATAGTAATATCTTGTGTGTTGGAGCAAGAATTAATACAATTGAAGAGATAAAAGCAATGGTTGATGTTTGGCTCACTACTGAGTTTAGTGGTGGCAGACATGCCGAACGTGTTGCTATGTTTACTGATTTAGGTGAATAGGAGAGTGGTCTGTGATTTCGGCCCCAAGAAAGATATTAGAACAAATTGGATTCTTATTTATTTTCACACTCGTTATTCTTGGAGTGTATTTTTCTAGAACAGATTTGGCCTTCTTTGAAGGATCATACGTCCGTGAAGATGGCCCTCTTGAATGGTTAACTGTGATTGCATTATTCGTGGGAATTACCATGAATATCTATCGTGCAAGAATTTTAAAACCATTTAGAAGTGGAAAATTTATCTTTGGCCTCTATTTTATGGCCTTTGTTTTCTTCTTTGGAATGGCCGAAGAAATAAGCTGGGGTCAAAGAATCATTCAACACTTTACAGACTTTCAGGTGCCAGAGTTCTTCGTTAAGTATAATTCTCAACAAGAAATGAACCTCCATAATCTTCAGTTTGGAGGTGCCAAAATTAATAAAATTATCTTTGGGACATTTCTTGGAATTTGTATTGTTTTCTATTTTCTCATCCTTCCATTTCTTTATAAGAAATTTGAGAAGGTCAAAAATTTAGTTGATTCATTTGCTCTCCCATTGCCTCGTGGCTACCACATCATTGCTTATGTCAGTCTTGCGATTCTTGCAGAGTTCATAAGTGGTGGAAAAAAGGGCGAAATCCTCGAATTTGGGGGCTGTTGGATCGTGCTTTTGATGTGTTTTGAGCCTGCCAATAGAGAGATCTTTTCTCGTACATTAGAAGAAAGATAATCAAGAAAAACATGAATTTTATTGAACTTTAGGACTTCAAAATCCGATAAGACTACTAGGGAGAAAGGGGTTTTATCGGTGAAGTTACTAGTTATCTTATTTTCATTTATTTCAGTTTCTACTTATGCTCAATCGATGAGTGTCATCATGGGAGGATTTAACTCTTGTGGATTTCAGGCCATCAAAAATGAAGCAGGGGAAACAACTGGAACGAGAGTCACTCCAGTCCTTAGTGATATGCATGCCAAGCTTTTTGAAGAGCAGGCTGAAGGTCAAGTTTCTATCTCTCAAAACCCTTATATCGTTAGTTGCCATGATATGGGAGGGAATATTTACTATGTCTCTTCTGATGATCCTAATAATGTTATCGAACTAAAAAAACCACCTCTTGAAAATAGAGAAGACTCTTTTAAAGATGCTATTGAAAGAATGTACAACAATAAGAAAGAGGATGGAGTTCACAAGGTGAATCTTGTTGGTCACAGTCATGGCGGTTGGTTGGCCATGACCATGGCCGAAGGTTTAGATGAATCGATTCCGATTAATAATCTCTATACCATTGACCCTATCTCAAAAGTTCATTGTGGAATTTCTGATTATGGAATTTTTGGAGCTTCTTCTCCTGATTGCTTAAGGTATCCGAGAGATTTTACGGCACAAAGGATTCAGGGCCTAAAAGATAAAGTGAAAACATGGAAGAACTACTGGCAAGATGAAGATGATAAACTTCATTCTTCGGCCATTCCAGGAGTCGAAAATATTCAAATGAGATTGAGTCATACGGGCATTGATAATAGTGATTATATTTGGAATGGTATTAATGAAGATGTCACTGATCAACACCATTCACTTTCAGAATGCTTTGGTGAACTATTTGGAAACTTCTATCGTTCTCTATCTGATCTTATGATGCCTGGGGTATCAATGCTTCTTAATCATTCTGAAGAAGGTTTAACTGTTGAAGAAGGTGTTAATGCCTATACCCTTCAGAGAGTAAATCAGCACTTGGCCAGAGGAGAATATAGCAAGGTTGAAGAATTTATTAGGGCCCACCCTGAAATTCTTGAATATGAAGAATTCAATATTCTGTCATTGCTCCATTTAGGAAACTTTCTAGAAGAAGGACATGGAAATAAAAATCATAAGCCTGATGTAAGAAGAGCTCTTACAGTTTATGCTCGAGTGATGAATCGTGATTTAACGAATCTAACTTTAGAGCAAAGAGGAAATGAGTTAGCTGGTAGGGCAACTGCCATCAATAGGATTATAGAAATCTTTGAAAGAACTCCTGAAGAAGAAAGAAGAAGGGATGTGCGTGCCTCGATTGAATACTGGCGTGGAAAGCAGGGTGATAATCAAGAGGCGATAGAGGCCAATAATAGAGCAATACAAGCCGCTCAACGTGCTGAGCAAGGACAAAATAATAATGGTGGCGGAGGTATTGGAAATCCGTTTAGAGGCCTCTTCGGAAGATAAGCCTTTCTAAACTCTAACTAGTTAAGGGCTCCAAGCATCTTCTTAAATCTAAGCTTTAAAACAGTGAAGAGTGCTTCAAAGATAATTCCTCCACCCATTTTAGAAACACCTTGCTGTCTTTCATAGAAAACAATTGGTACTTCCTTAACCTTAAGTCCGTTACTCCAAACTTTGTAGTTAAGTTCTAATTGGAAGATATATCCTTTTGCGATGATATTATCGAGATTGAGTGATTCTAGGGCCTTTCTAGTAAAGCACTTAAAACCACCTGTTGTATCTTGAATAGGGAGTCCTGTTACAAAGCGAGTGTAAATACTTGCGAGATAACTAAGAAGAAGTCTCTTAAATGGCCAGTTAATGATTCTGATTCCATTGATATAACGTGAGCCAATCACAAGATGATTATCTTGAGCTGCTGCTAATAACTCTTTTACATGATCAGGGTCGTGAGAGAAGTCACAATCCATTTCGAATACAAAGTCATACTCACGTTCAAGGGCCCACTTAAAACCAGTGATATAAGCTGTTCCAAGACCAAGCTTTCCAGTTCTTTGAATCATATGAAGGTTTTGGTGAGTGTCTTGAAGTTTCTTTACAACCTCAGCCGTCCCATCAGGAGATCCATCTTCGATAATTAGTAGAGAGATTGCAGGATACTTTGTAAAAAGAGTCGTTACCATTCTCTCAATATTATCAATTTCATTATACGTAGGAATGATGATTAACGTTTTATCGAAAGGAAGTGAGCTATAGTCCATATAAATACCAAACTGCTAAGTAGCTAATAATTAACGAACTCTTTTTGTACACTCCGGACAAGACTTTCGCAATGAAGTTTTTAAACGATTAGTCGCGTTATAGAAGTATTCAAGGGCTTTCTGGCCACTTTCTGACTCTATGAGCCAGTTGAATTTCTTAACTTGGGGAATGAGCATGGCCATCTGTGAAATAGCTTCTTTTCCAATAAAAATCTTATGGTCTTCATTGATAAAGTGAATATCTTCTTGGACCTTTTCATAATCTAAGAATGAATGGTTTTCATATATCCAACGCTGATGAAGATCTACGACATTAATTTTTTCAGATTCTGGATCGAGTTTTGAAATCCCTTGAGCAAAGCGAACACACATAGGACATTTTGAATCAAAGAGGACAACAGGAAAATTTAAACTTTCTTTTTTATTCTCTTCCATGAGAACTCCAATTTTTCTAAAGGCTATTCAATATCAAGTCTTCTCCATCCTGAAACTTGATATCTTCTACTGATAATTTCAAAAATAGGGCGATCTGCATTTTTATTAATCTGTGCAGACCTTGCGGCTTGATCAGCAAACTTCATAACTTTGCCACGACCATTACCTTTCTTCTTTTTCTTTTTGCCAAACATTTTAGCAAAGTCTATTCCGTTATTACTTTTACGAGAAGTCTTTGGTCTTAAGCCACTCCCTCCTGTAAAAGAAAGAACTTTCGGCCCTGCTTTCTTACCTTTCGCTACATACTTACCACTATTAAATCTCTTTTGAAGTTTTGCATATTGCCTTTGAGCATTCTTATCAAAAGGTGACTTGGCGATTGTTTTTGCAAGGGCCAGTGGAATACCTGTACTCGCGATAAGTTTTGCTTCATCAAGTTCTTTCTTATTAAGATCAGGATCTGCTGGTCCACCTTTCTTATCCATAAGATCATCCATCGCTTTTTTAACGGCATTAACAGCATTGTCAGAAGTACTATCGACCTTACCACCTTTAAATTCTCCACGAGTTAGAGATTTAAATTGAGCACCTGCAGGTGTGTTTAAAAAGTTTCCTAAACCAGGACCTTTGATATCTTGAAAGAATCTTGAATCAAAACATGAATCAGAACTAATACACTTACATTCTTTATCGATCTTCGTTTGATCATCTAAACAGGGAACGGCATAACTTGTATTGGCCATGCGACGCTTGTGCATCTCTGGCATACAGCGAGGATCATACATGGTCGACTTTTCAGCACAGTAACAATCTTTATCAGTAATCGCGTTACAGTCACCTGGGCCAGGAAGTTTATCAGCAATGGCCTTTACTTGCTTGGCATACTCTTCTTGAGCTTTCTTTTCTTTATTATAGAAATCAGCGAGGAAGTAAGCTCCAGCTAACTTAAGCCAAAGTCCCCAGCTATGTTGAATATTTCCCATGAAGGCTTGAGCAGCATACCAAGTGTAGCAAACTCCAGTAGCTCCCCAAGTTGTTGCTTGCATCTTCGCCGTCTTTGCTCTTTCACTATGTGATCTTGCCGCCTTCATAAGAGTTTTCTTTTGAACACTCTTGTTATCACCATGACCATCGATATTTTGAAGATTCTGTTGAGCCGCTTGCTGTTGAAACATGGCGATCATCTCTCCACCGAGGGCCACGTACTTACAGTAATCTTGTTGGTCTTCTTTTTCTTCAGTTGTTTCGGTTACCTTTTCTCCATTAACAGTTTTTGTCGTTTCAGTTGTAGTCGTTGGAGCATTTTCACCAGCTTTAAATGAGCCATCAGTAAAACCAAGAACCATGGAGTAAACTTTAGAGACGGCTTTCACCATACTCGAGTCCATTCCCATATGCTTAAAACCAGGGTCGGAACCCTGACATACTCTCGAGTCCTCTAACTTGGCACACTCCTCTTGCATGACTCTTTGAGCTTTTCCTTCGTGAATATAAGTTTGAGATTCCCAACGGTCTCTATCCGTTAGATTTAGATTTTCAGTATTATTGGTATTTCCGCTACGTGTATGTCCCACAGCATTGTCTTCTGCTTGAATACTTAGCATCAGACTAACTACTACAACAGCAAGCACTCTTAAAATTCTCATAACTTATCTCCTAAATTGATTTTATCATTGAATGTATTTTTAAGGAGATAGGAAAATAGATTCGCCACTTTTGCCTAGTAATTTTAGATAGTTAAGGGCTCGGGGCTAAACAAGAGGGTGCAATAAAAAATTGTCGATTGACTAGTGTGGTCCAAGGTTCTAAAAATGAAGTATGAACAAAACAACTGACAAAAATCATCTGAATGACCCAGAACTAAGCCATAATATGGTTCACTACCTACTTACTATCCACAAGCTTAAGGAAGGTAAGGGGTATGCTCGAGTTACTGATATTGCAAAAGATCTAGGCCTGACTAAAGGATCTGTTTCTACGGCAATCAATAACTTAAAGAAGAAGGGTTATGTAAGTGAAGAGGATGATAGTAAGTTTCTTCTTCTTAGTGAAAAAGGTCATGATGAAGTTCATAGAATTCTCTCAAGCAGAACACTTCTCTTTTATTTCTTAAGAGACTTTGTTGGAGTGTCTGAAGAGATTGCTGAGAATGACAGCTGTCAGATGGAACACTTAATGAGTGAAGAAACTTCAGCGAAGTTTTTTGAATTTATGAAGAACCTGGCCTGTACATGTGAGAATATCTCTGATGCAGGAGGAAAGCTTCCTGATTCATTCCAATTCAAAACAACATTAGACCTATGCCAATTCAAAACATCGGATGATTTTGTTGAGAGCCAAATGGGTGATAAGCATTTAGTTGAAGAAGAAAACTAAATTTTCTTAGCTTTTTCCAAATCAAATTTTACAAAAATACTTTGATTAAGATCAAATTGCTTTGCTGTATTGATATGTAAGTCCAATGTATCAATCATTACAGAATATTGGTGATGATCCCCTTGGAAAACTTTTCTTGAAATCTTCCCTTGTAATGTATTTTCGGCTTTGTCATGGGTAAGACTAAGTGAATGATAAGGAAAGAAGTGTGGAGTATTCATTAGTTGTAGTTCACTTAATTTCTTCGCATCTTCAATGATAATTCCATTATCTAAGAAAGACACAACATGCTGATTAACAGGAGAGTTAAAGATTTCTTCAGGCGTACCAATTTGAAGAAATTTTCCTGCTGAAATAAGACCAATACGATCAGCAAGTTCAAAAGCTTCATGTTGATCATGGGTGATAAAGATAGAAGTTATTCCCGCTTTCTTAAAAATCTCTTTAATCTCTGCTCTAAGGTGAATCCTCTTATCTGGATCTAAGTTACTAAAAGGCTCATCTAAAAGTATAAGTTCAGGTGAAGGAGCTAAGGCCCTTGCAATGGCCACTCTTTGTTGCTCACCACCAGAAAGTTCATTAGGGAATTTCGATTCAAAACCTTGAAGTCCAACTAGTTCTAATAGCTCACATGAACGTTTCGTTTTATCAGCACTTGATTTAGTATCAAGACCATATTCGATATTTTCTTTGACACTTAAGTGAGGAAAAAGTGAAAAGTCTTGAAAGACTAACCCAATATTTCTTTTTTCCGGAGCAATATTAGTTCTTTTATCAAAAACTGTTTTTCCATTGATAGAAATTGAACCTTGGTAGGGATTAGTAAACCCAGCAATGCTATGAAGGAGAGTACTTTTACCGCATCCACTTTTTCCTAAGATACAAAAGAGCTCACCCTTTTCAACTTGAAAAGTAAGATCAGATAAAACTTCTTTATCCTCATATTTTTGAAAAATGGATTCTAGTTCTAAAACATTCATCAATTCTTTTCTACACTAAGTTTATTCACCACGTAAACGGATATAAGGCCTAAACAAACAAGAAAAACAGAGGAAATACTCGCTCTTTCCCATTCTCCCTCGCTTGTTAACTCGAATATTTTAATGGCCAGAGTATTTTCCATTTGAGGCCTTAACATCAAAGTCATAGGCATTTCTTTAATAACTTCGATAAAGACTAAGACTATTCCAATAAGAGCCGCCTTTGAGCTTAAAGGTAAGAAGATTCTCTTAAGCGTTCCTAAAAAACCATGTCCTAAGCTTTTAGAAGCCTTCTCTAAGTTCGGATTGATCGCTCCAATATGATTGTCTAAACTTCTAAATCCCACTGAGAGAAAGCGAATGAGAAGTCCTAGAATCAATACAGCCAATGTTCCCGTTTGAAAGATGGGAAGATGGTCTCCAAAAAATCTAAAGTAAAGAAAGACGGCAACGGCAATAATACTTCCAGGTAAGGCATAACCTAATAGAGAAAGTAAATTGACTCTATTATTAAACTTATTCGGGAGATAATTTTTGAGATAGGACATAAGAAAAGCCAGAATAACAATGGCAAGACTCGCGATCAGTCCAATTTTAAAGGTAGAGAAAATAAGCGAATAATAATGCTCACCCCATTCTTCTTTAAAGCCTTCTAAAAACCAAAATGCGAGTTGGGTAATAGGGAGAAAGAAGCTAAAGAAAGTAATTCCTCCGACAATGAAGAGGGCCAATACTTTTTGAGTTGTTGTCAGTTTGAATAATGGAGATTTTAATTTTTTAGCGGACCTTTGATGGTGTGTCCCTTTCTTATTAAATTTCGAATCAATGAAAAATAACAGTAGGGCCATCACTACTAAGAATAGACTTAGTCTCGCAGCACTGGAAAGAGAAAAGAGCGCCATCCAAGAAGTATAAATAGCCGTTGTAAAAGTATCATAGTTAAAAACGCTCACGGCTCCAAAGTCTGCAAGAGTTTCCATACAAACAAGTATTAATGAACTAAAGATCCATGGCTTTGAATATGGAAGAATAAGTTTAAGAAAAGTTTTCATTGGCGAATAGCCTAGACTTCGAGAAGCAAAGATCATCTGCTCTCCCACATTATCAAAGGCATTTTTCGTAAAAATATAGACGTAAGGAAATAGGCCAAAAGAAATAACAAGAGATACCCAATAGGAATCTTTGATATTGATATATTGGTGAAGGTTTATTCCTAGAGTTTCGCGAAAGAAGCTCATAAATGGTCCAGAAAATTCAAACATTCCTACATAGATAAATGCAAAGACGTAGAGTGGAATAGAAAGACCAGTTAAAAGGAGATATTGAAAATATTTTTTTAGCGGGATATCAGTAAATGAAATAAAAAAAGCGGACGTCGTACCTAAGAGAAATGTATTAAGAATCGTAAAAATAAAGAGTTTTAATGTATTTTGAAAGAGGTCAGGAACCACTGATTGAAAGATAAACTGCCAAGAAGATTGATCCTCTGTAGGCATAGAAATGCTCTGAGTTAATAAAATAACTAAGGGCCCTAATGTAAAAAAAGCCAGAGCAATATAGAAAGCCCTGGCCTTAAAAATTTTATCTTTAAAATGATTCTTACTTATATTTTGCCTCGTACATTAATTTAACAGCATCTTTTTGAAGAATTCCAGCTCTTGAAAGATTGAACTTTGTATTGGCCTTAAATTCTCCCCATTTTTTTACTACATTGTTTTGAGGTAGGTTTTCCATAATTGGATATTCCATATTCACTTGAGCAAAACTTCTTTGAGCATTTTTAGAAGCTAGCCATTCAAGAAACTTCTTAGCAGCTTCTTTATTCTTACTCGTCTTTACAATTCCAGCACCACTAACATTAATATGAACTCCGTAAGATTCTTGGTTCGGCCAGAAAAGTTTTAATGGAAGTTTTGGATCTTTCTTAACTAATCTTCCATAGTAGTAAGTATTAACAATACCAACGGCACATTGTCCCTTAGCCACTGCTTTAAGAACAGCAGTATCGTTGCTAAAGATTTCAACGTTGTTATTGACCCAACCTTTGATAATCTCGAGAGTTCTCGTATATCCATGTTGATCGATCAGCATGGCAACAAGAGATTGGTTGTAAACTTTCTTAGAAGTTCTTAAGCAAAGTCTTCCTTTCCATTTTGCTGTAGCTAGGTCTTCATAAGAAATTAGTTCACCTTCTTTTACTTTCTTTGGGTTGTAAGCAATTGTTCTTGCTCTCACTGAAAGCCCAAACCATTGGTTATCTAAATCTCTTAGGTGACTTGGAATATTCTTTTCAAGAATAGCGCTTCTGGTTGGCTCAAGAATACCTTGAGTTGAAGCATACCAAAGATTTCCAGCATCAACTGTCATGAAGATATCGGCATTAGATTTTGCACCTTCACCTTTAATAGTTTGAATTAAAGCACCTGCTTTACCTGTTCTGTAATTTACTTTTACACCAGTTTCTTTTTGATATTGCTTAAAGATATCTTTTACTAAGTGCTCCTTTCTTGAAGTGTAAACCATAAGGTCTTCGGCAAGAATATTTTGGGCCATGATGAGCATAGAAATGATTAAAATTGTTTTCATGATATGATTACCTTGTTGTTTGATTTTTTCTTTTTTTAACCCCTAGGGTTTAAAACGTCAAAACTTTGTTTTAGTTATCAAACATTTGGTTAAGTTTATGAAATTATTATGTTTATTGTCTATGATTTGGATCAGCTCTTTGGCCTATGCGAATGGTCTAAAAGGCTTTTGTTTTGAGAGAAATGTGTCAATACGACAGGTTAAGGGACATGTGAGTGCGATCACTGCTCCTACAGACAAGATCTACCTTAGAGAAAGCCTGAACTGTATTGAAATGAATGTAGATAGTTCAAGGGAAGAGTTGTTTAGAAAGTGGATAAGTCGTCGCTTTAAAATTATTCGCCAGTATGCTGGAAATACAAATGGTGCTGTGATTACAAAGAAGCTCGTTCGTGGGCAATGTAATATGAAGTTAAGACGAATAGGAAAAGGTCAAAGCGAAACAGATAACTTTCAATTAGGTCGAAACTCTCAAGCTTCTAAAACAATTTCAAATAATAGTAATGAAAGAATCTCAAGACTTGTCTTAACTGAAGGGCTTAAAGGATCAATCACCGTGAATGGCAATAGAGTTGAAATAGTTTGTCATCGTGCCGGAGCAAGTAATTATCAGTTAGATGTTTTTTCAACAGATCAAAAAGGTAATGAAATATCTACGAATGTTTCAGTTAGTAAGGGGCGAGAGTTAAATATAGGTCAGGTTGTTGAGAATCTTGATAACTCTTCGACTAATCTTGATATCAATAAAGGGGTTGGTAAAAATCAAACCCAAGGAAATATTAAGTACGATTACTTCATTTCTATTCAGTAGTTATAGGATCCATTAATATTTCAGGTTTCTTTTTTAACAGGTATGACCACTTTGTCCCTGGGTTATTCCAAGGTTCAAGAGTTAAGACGGCCTTGAAGTACCCAGACCAGGTGATCTTTCTTTGATCGGGAACCCACCAATGTCTCATTGAAATACGAGTTTTTTCAAATTTCTCAATATCCTCAACTTCTTTTAAGTTAATCTGATCTAAGAAAATAAAATCAAAACTTTTAAAGTTGCGATTAGATTGATTATAAACAAAATCTGGCATGTCTCTAAAGTAATAAGCGAGAGGCCAAACATTAGAGCCGAGGGCAAGAATACGAGGTTTCAATCCTTCGGGAGTTTGCTCCGAAATTTTTTGAAGCTCCAGTGCTTTGTTTTCAAACTCCGGACTTGTTTGAACCTGAGTAATGGCAAATTTCTTATCTCCAGGATATTTAAAATTCACCACATAGGTCTTATAAATATTAAAAAAGAGTATTGGAATAAAGAAGATTCCCCAATGAAAGGAAAGTTCTTTTGTAAAATGCAATGAGAAAAAGAAGACTCCAATGATGAGAGGATAGAGACCCAGCCATGGTACTTTTTCTCCAAGGTAGCTATAAGTAAAGAAAGTGGCAAAGAAGAGATAACCACTTACTGCAAGAGAGTATTGTTCATTTTTTAAGAAATGAGCAGTCACTGCAACGGCATGATAAATAAGCGGAAAGTATATCCAAAAATCTAAGTGAGTTTTAACCTTGAGAATATCCTTTAAAAAAGGGTAGAGAAACATTTGTTTTTCAAACATAAAGTAAGCAATAAAACTCAAAAGAAAAGTCATCAAGAAGCCAGTATTAATCAGCCAGTTTTGAGAACGATAGAAAAGAACGAGATGGACAAAGAGAAAGACTAGAAGCCAGCTATCGTAAACTGTTAAGAGAATAAAGAGATAGGAAAATGGTCCTCCAATCCTCTCTGTTTGATGTTGATTGAACCAATAGATAATACTTTTTCTATATGTGGCATCAATAACGCCATCCCAATATTGAAATCCATAAGTGTAGAAATAAGTTGAAATAAGTGAAAATATAACGATTCCTATTATAAAGGCAGGAATATTTTTAATGATGTAATCAACGGTTTTTTCTAGAATCGATTCATGAGTCGGTTTAAAGAAGTATTTAAAACCATGCTCAAAAATAATAAATCCAATTAACAAGGCAAAATGTACAAAGAAGTTCTCTTTAGTACAAAAATGTATAGCAGAACCAAGGCCAATGAGAGGAGCTTTCCAGAATGGTGGTTGAGCAAAGTAACCAATAAGAATAATAACCAGTCCTAGAATTACAAAGAAATCGTGCCTGATAAATCTGGACCAATAAAGAATACTGGGAGAAAAAGCCAGTAGACTTGTAACAATAATCACCGTTGAAAACTTAAGCTTGTCCCTAAAGAAAACAGGTGTAAATAATAATATCGATGAAATTAATGCTACCGGCATTCTCATCACAAACTTCGAAACATCAAAAAGCCAATAGAAAAATGGAAGCGTATGATAAAGAAGTGGTCCATGTAAAAGTGGATTGTACTTATAGAAGTGATTATCAGGATCTTTAAAGAAGAGATAACTATAATATCCATGAAGAGACTCGTCGTGATGGAGAGCTCTTACGTCGAGATCATAGAATCGTAGAATAATCCCGGGAATGATAATGAGTAAGAGTAGAAACCAATGGCCGAATGAGTAACTTCTTTGATTCATCATATTGAGAAAGTCTCCTCTTTTACACCATCTAAAATAAAATTAGACCATTCAACTCCTTGCATGAAAGTGTGGTCTTGATTACTAATTTCATATTTCCATGCACCAAAACGTCCGCGACTAAAGACACTATGTTTTTCTAAAAAAGGAATAATTTCTTTTAAGTATTCATCTCTTTTAAGAAAGGGAGTAGGGTATCCGTATTCAGTAGAGTAATAAAATTGACTTACGATATGAGCATCTTCAGGAATGAGTTTCGTATTTTTTAATCCTTGAATAGTCTCTTCCACAAGTTTTTCAGTATTCACTATTTTATCTGAAGAAGAGGATGTTTCAGTCATAAGGGAATAGTATTCAGATGAAGGAACATTATTTGGACTATAGTTACTGAAAACAGTGGTTCGATAGAATGGACAATTATCTTCTGGAAAATACATCCAACATTTTGATTTTAGTTCTGGACTGAGTTTTCCTTTCACACCAATTCCTACAACATGAGTACTTGAATGCTTAAAGTCCTTGGCCATCTTATTTAATTCATCAGGAATATCTTTTGAAAGAAAACAGAGTTGATCGAGAGGCATGGTTGAAAAGAGGTTTTCAAACTCTAGGCTTTCTCCATTATCAAGCGTAATAACTTTACTCTTTAAATCGACACTTGTTAGCTTTTGATTATAGCGAATATTTTCTTTTGGGATTTCACTGGCCAAAGATTTCCAAATAGCACCAGTTCCTCCATTCTTAGGAAATTGAAAGGTTGCATTAGGACCCCAACTAACTTGATCTCTTTTAAGTTTTAGGTTTTCTTCAATAACTTTCTCATCTATAGGTGCAACTCTTTCGCTTACCCAGTTATGAAGAAGTTTAGAGCTATCATAGGCCCAAACCTTATAGTTATAGGGATGCATGAAAATTTCACAAAGCTTTTTCCCAAATTGAGTAGTTAGCCATTCTTTGAAGTTCTGAGGGATAGCAGTAAGATCACGACTTTTAATAGTATCCATACATTCTTGTGCTATCTCTGGATCTAGACGGTGGATATTATTTTGAAATGGATAGGGGACAAAGCGATCGTGGATCCAAACCCATGATTCTCTTTGATGATGATACCAACCATCTTTCCCTAGAGATCTCTCCATCGCATCATCAAAATATTTGTAATGGGAGAATTGAACATGGCCACCAATATCCCAAAGGAAGCCGTTTTCATCAGTGAATGTTGTTGCTAATCCACCAGCGTAGTCATTCTTTTCAATAATAAGAAAATCTTGAAAACCTTTTTCAAGTAGTCTTAATGCACAGCCTATTCCTGCAGGGCCTGCACCAATAATCAAAATTTTCTTTTTTATCATTAAGCAGCACTTTTTATACGAACATTTTCGTCAGTGCTTTTAGAATAACTTTGTTTAGAAAAATTCTCAATGTTGAAATACTGATATCTTAGAGAGTAATTGAAAGTATAAAGCTGCTTGAAAGCAGTGATGCAAGCTTTTACAAGACCCCAACTTAGGAGTGAGTTTGTCCCAGTATTTCTTGCAAAATGTGATACTGGAATTTCATCAAAGTTTCGCCCCATTTTCTTTCCAAGAATGGAAAGCATAATATTTGGAGTGAAGGCATCAACAGGAACAGTATAAAGAACTTCTTTTAGAAAATTTTTGTTAAAAAGTCTGAATGGAGTATTACAGTCAAGTATCTCAACTCCACTTAAGTTAAAGATATAATCCGCTAAAAATGAGCTGATAATCTTTCTTGTCACAGGGTCTTTTCTATTATGTCTTCTTCCAAGAAGGAGATCAGAATCTTCTCTTTGATTCCATAGTTTTTCAAAGTCAGCAGGAGCGAATTGATTGTCAGAATCAATTTGGAAGACGTAATCAGCCTCTTGCTCAACAGCAATAGCATAACCTCTTCTCACACTCACACCATGACCAGCGTTGTCTTGATGAACTACAATCATAGATGGAATTTCTTTAGCAAGTTCATCAAGTATTTTTCCTGATCGATCTTTTGAACCGTCATTAATACAAATAAAAAGTGGTTCAATATCAATTTTCTTGAATTGACGATTCCATGATTGAATAACGCCTTCAATACATTCTTCTTCGTTATATACAGGAATTACTACCGAACACTTATTTTTTTTCATTCTTACTCCAATCTTATCCATTATAATAAATGCGAGCTCTATATTGTATTGGGCAAGAAAAGGTCTATATGGGAATACGAAGATATATTGATGAAATGAACCAGCAAATATTTGATTTATCAAGGGAAGAGAAAACTAATCTCATCCTTTTAAGTCTAAATATGTTGATACTTTTACTCGGCTATGCACTTTTAAGGTCTCCAATTGAATCTTTATTTATTGAACATATTGGAGCAAAAAGTTCTCCTAAAGTTTGGTTACTTTCCATTCTCGTTCTTTCTTTTTCAATTACGGCCTTTAACTTTTTTCAAAAAATAGTGAAAGTGAGGATCCTCTATGTGATAACGTCATTGTTATTTGCACTAGGAATTTTTATTTTCTCTCTTCTCGTACATGGAGAGAGTTTTCAATTTGCCTATCCTCTCTACATATTTAAGGAAGTTTATATTGTTCTTCTCGTTCATTTAACATTGGGTTATTTGAATGCTTCAATCAGCGAGTCTTTAGCAAAAGTTGTCTATGGACCTTTTGGTGCTATTGGTTCAATTGGTGGAATTATTGGAGGTCTCTTTGTTGGAAGTTTTGTTAAAGAGATGGGAACAAGTGTCGTTATTCAAGTAGGAGTTTTTTCTCTCCTTATATCAACTTTCTTATTTTCAAGATTAAGCCCAACGAAGGTTACATCTAAAAGCGAAGAACATAAGAATGATAGGCCAATTGAATCCTTAAAAAATATTAAGAAATATATTCTCTATATAATCGCTCTTGTGGCCCTTTCTCAATTTGTGATCAATCTCTTTTCTTTTAAGTTCAATCTCTTATTAGAATCTGGCTTTGCGACTTCAGGAGATAAGGCCCAGTTCTTAGGAAAGATTTACTCTGGAGTGAACGCTTTCTCACTGCTAGTTCAATTTTTAATCATTCCATTTGCCTTTAAACGGTTTTCTGAAGGTAAGATTTTGGCGAGTATTCCGGTCTCTTTCTGTCTCATGATCTTTGGGTGCTTGGCGTTAGGTATGCCATTATTATTAACTGGATTAACCTTCGCATTTCTAAAAGGAATGGATTATTCAATATTTAGTGCCTCAAAAGAGCTCTTATATTTTGTTCTCGACCAAAAGCAAAAGTATGGTGCTAAATATATTGTCGACATGATCTTTTATAGAGCGTCAAAAGGCTTCATTTCTATCTTTTTAATATACTTTCAAACTCCCATCTTGATTGATCTTATGTTAGTGTTTTGCTTGATTTTATGGCTAGTACTGCTAGTTCCATTAATTAAGACATATAACGTTTATCACATAAGAAAAGAGGAGATTGGAAATGAACATCCTTCTAACTAAATTTGAAACTCCATTTGAGACAACACCTTTTGATAAAGTATCAAATGCAGACTTTCTACCAGCACTTAAAGAAGCTATCGATATCGCAAAAGCTCAGATTACGAAAATAAAGAGTAATCCTGAAAAGCCTACGTTTAACAATGTTTGTGAAGCATTAGAAGAAGTAGGAAAAGAAGTTAAAACTGTTGCTGGAGTTTTCTTTAATCTTCATTCAGCCGAATCAAATGATGAACTTCAAAATATTGCAAAAGAATTTAGTCCAATGATGACTGAATACTATAACGATATTTCATTAGATCTTGAACTTTTTGAAAAGATCAAAGTTGTTTACGACCAAAAAGATAGTCTTAACTTAACTGAAGAAGAGATGATGCTTTTAACTAAGCAGTACAAATCTTTCACAAGAAATGGAGCACTTCTTAATGATTCTGATAAGGAAAAGCTTAGAGAAATTTCGAAGGAACTTTCTTCTTTAAGTTTAGAGTTCGGTGATCATGTTCTTGAAGAAACAAAGAAGTACATCAAAGTTATTGATGATGAATCATTACTTGCTGGATTACCAGAGGGATTAAAGGAAGCTGCTGCACTTAAAGCAAAAGAGAAAGGGCATGAAGGTAAATGGGCATTTACACTTGAATATCCAAGCTATGTACCTGCTACTACTTATCTTGATAATAGAGAACTAAGAGAAGAACTATATAGAGCGTTTACTTCAAAAGCTTCTAAAGATGATGATCTTGATAATCAAGAGATTGTTAAGAAAATTGCAAATCTTCGTTTCGAGAAAGCTAAGCTACTTGGTTATGATTCTCATGCGCACTTTGTTCTAGAAGAGAGAATGGCCGAAGCTCCAGCAAAGGTTGAAGAGTTCTTAAAAAATCTATTAGATAAAGCGAAACCTGTAGCTATTAAAGAGATGGAAGAACTAAAAGCTTTTGCTTCTGAAAATGGTGGTCCAAGTGCCGATGAATTCATGCCATGGGATTACGCTTATTATGCTGAAAAATTAAAATTACAAAAATTTAATTTAGATGATGAACTTCTTAAGCCTTACTTCAAATTAGAAAATGTAATCAAAGGTGTTTTTGGCGTGGCCAATAAACTTTTTGGTCTGAAATTTAAGAAACGTAGAGATATTCCTGTTTATCACGATGAAGTTATGGCCTATGAAGTGCTTGATGAGAATGATCGTCATGTTTCTGTATTTTATGCTGACTTTTTTCCAAGAGAAGGAAAGAGAGCAGGGGCTTGGATGACAAGTTATAGAGAGCAACACCTAAGTGGAAAGAATGACATTAGACCTCATGTTTCAATTGTATGTAATTTTACAAAGCCAACTGAAACGAAGCCATCTCTTCTCACTTTCAATGAAGTAACAACACTTTTCCATGAGTTTGGACATGCTCTTCATGGAATGCTTTCAAAAGTAAAATATGAAAGTCTATCAGGAACGAATGTTTATTGGGACTTTGTAGAACTACCAAGTCAGGTTCTTGAGAACTGGGCCTATGAAAAAGAATGTTTAGATCTCTTCGCGAAACATTATGAAACAGGAGAGAAAATTCCTGAAGAATATATTCAGAGACTAAAAGATTCAGCTAACTTTCATGAAGGAAGATCTACTCTAAGACAACTTAGTTTTGGCCTTCTTGATATGTCTTGGCATAACGGAAACCCAACTGAGATTAAAGATGTTGTAAAGCATGAGAAAGAAGCGATGGCTCCTGCAGAAGTTCTTCCTACAATTGAAGAGTCTGTAATGAGTTGTTCTTTTGGACATATTTTCCAAGGTGGATACTCAGCAGGTTATTATTCATACAAATGGGCAGAAGTATTAGATGCTGATGCTTTTGAAGCTTTCAAAGAAACTGGAATTTTTAATAAAGAAACAGCTGAAAGCTTTAGAGATAATATTCTTGCGAAAGGTGGTTCGCTTCACCCAATGGAGCTGTACAAAAACTTCAGAGGAAAAGAGCCTACACCAGAAGCTCTACTAAAGAGAGCTGGTCTCCTTTAATTTAGATTCAAAAATATTCAGAGAGTTTTTCCACACTGTTGGAAAGCTCTCTGATTCATTGAGCTCAAGCAGGTGGGGAAGTAGTTGTCCTGCAAAATCTTCAGAGCTTTCTTTAGGGAGAACTGAAGGAAGATTATCTACACTTATAATATCTATGCCATTTTCAACTTTTAACACTGGCTCTTCCCAAGAAGTGATTTGATTATAAATAGGAATTGGATTGAGATCTCCAGTCGGGTCACAACTAACATCGCAAATGGTCGAAAGTAATTTCTCTTTCTTTAGAATTTCTTTGTCTAAGAAAGGAGGAATTTTCTTCATTATTAGAGCTGTATTAATAAAGATATCATGCTCAAGAATTTCAGGAAATGGGCCACCTTTTTTTGTTTCCTCATAATCCCATAGTGTTGCAGTTAATCCAATATCTTGAAGAAGTTCATGTGCACCACTTCCACATCTTCCCAAAGCCCCAATGATAATGATTTTAGGTAGAAGGCTAGACTTATTTTTTAGTGAGAGGATTTCTTCTATAAGAAGAGACTTATCATCATAACTTTTTAGAGGGGGAAACTTTGATTTTGAAACTTGTTGATGCAGAAAATACTTTGTTGCAACAGCTGCTCCCACATAACCGGCCCATTTTCCAAAAGCTGCAATTCGTCTTCCATCATCATTTGTTAGGAACTCTAGATCAAAAAGCTTACCCTTTCCTTTTTGATAACGAGATAAAACTTGTTCAGCTCCATCTTGACCCTTGTAAACATGGGCAAAGTAAATATGGTGATGTTTTAGTTCGAATGAATCTTCTTTTAGTTCTTTAAGACCAAGGACAAATGTAGATGGTGGAGCATTTTTCCAAGAGTCCTTTTCTACAATCTCACAACCAATGGCTTTGTATTCATCCAATTTGAAAATACGATCTTCGAATTTTTCAACAAAGACCTTCGCACCATTTTGTATGAGCTCTTTAGCTCCCATTGGCGTTAGAGGACTTCGTCTTTCAAATGCTTTATCTTCAGCACGTAACCAAAATGTTTTACTCATAATCTATTCTATAAAGGTTTCACGATTTACTTGTTTACCTTCATAGTTTATCAGTAATTGGAACTCTTTCAAGAATAGTCTTGGAAAAGTCGTGAGGAAGAACATTGCAGAGGAGAAAATAAGAAATTCTCGAGTGGAGAGAAAGCCTCCGGTAATACCAATCATTAAGCCACCAGCGATATTTGGGAGAAGGAAGCTAAGTTCAAGAAGAGAGTGAACATTACTAAGCTGATTTGTTTCTACATTTTCTGACACATGATTTAATTGGCTAGTAATTCTAATAAAGACAACAACACCCCATGCAAAGAGAATCACAGCCGAGTAAATCCAATTAAAAACATTTATCCAAATTAAAAAGAAAATAGGTTCCATTAAGAGGGTGTAACAGGCCAACTTAGAAGAACTAAAACGAGAGGAGAGCTTTTCACTAAGAGAGCCACCTATGAGTCCTCCTAGGCCAAAAACACCAAGGAGTATTCCATATTCTTTTTCACCCTTTCCAAGAAATTCAATAGTAAATGGTAAGAGTAGAGGAACAAGAATTCCAACACTCAATCCGGCCACAAAAGAGTTTGTTAACAGAGAGAGAAGATCACCTCGATTTTTTACAAACTTAAGTCCATTCTGGATGTCTTTAAAGATATTATCATTACTTTTCTTAGCAATGGCATGAGAGTAGTTAATTCTTAGAAGTAAGATGGTTCCCAAGACATAAGTGAGAAGATCAAAAGCTAATATCTCTTTAACTCCATTGAAGTGGCTGAAGGCATAAGCTCCAAAGAGTGGTCCTACTAAATGAAGTATTGCAATGGTACTACCGAAAAGACCATTGGCGGCTTTCATTTTATCAGGAGGAACTAATTCATTCATTAAGGCCTGGCGACTTGGTCTAAAGATCCCAGTAAAGAATGCGATCACACCTGAAAAAAGAACAATGAGATAGGGATTGGCAGTCGTTGCTAAGAGAAAGACGAAAGGAGCTCGAAAAATTTCACAAAGAACTAGAACCTTCTTTCTATTAAATCTTTCTCCAATTGGTCCGCCAAGAATAATTCCAAAGACGAGAAAAATCAGAAATGTGGATTTTAGATAACCAAGACTCGAATTTTGATTATCAGTAATTCTGAAAATAAACAGCATGAGGGCTGTATCTGTTATAAATGAACCTAACTCAGAAGTTGCCCCAGCAATATAGAGTCGTCTGTAGTTAGGAAGTTTTATTATATCTGGTAAAAACATTATGAAGACATTTGATCTAACTTAGTCTTTGCATCGGCAAATTCTTTGACTAATCGATCTACGATTTCTTTAGTTGATTCACGCTTATTTACAAACTCAATCGAAGGTCCCGCACACCAAACTGATTTATATGTGGCCCCAAAAGCAGCAGACTCAAGAAGCTTCATCCCTTTATAGTAAGTAAGCATCTTGGCATATTTCTTTAATTGTTTATTCTTGTTTAAGAAAGATTCAATAAAGTTTTGATCAAGACCAATCTTCTTCACATAAGGAGTTTTAATTACGGTACATGGAGTCCCACTTATTTTTGTCGTAAGTGCAATATCCTTTGCTCCGTAGTCAACAATGGCCTGCTTATAATCATCATTAACTCCACTTTCTGTTGTGGCAATGAATGGGCTTCCAATTGAAGCACCTTCAGCTCCCATGGCAAGGACTGAAAGAAGACCTGCTCCGGTTCCAACTCCACCTGCACTAATTACAGGAAGCTTACATTTCTCTAGTAGCATTGGAACTAGAATAGAAGCTGGAATAGGTCCTGCGTGTCCACCGGCTCCAGAGTTAACAGCGATAATGGCGTCAGCTCCAAGCTCTTGAACTTTTAAAGCATATTCAACATCAACAACATCACAAATGATTTTGACTCCAAGAGGTTGGAGTCTTTTAATGATTTCTTTTGGACTTCCTAAACTAGTGATAATGAAGTCTGGTTTATATTTCTCACAAATAGCAATTTGCTTATCTAATTGAATATTTGATTTATTAGCGATCAGGTTAACTCCAAAAGTAGAACACTTTTCTCTTAACTCCTTCATCGCTTCTTCAAATTCTTCAGGAGTTCTCCAGTTGAGAGCAGGGACACAACCTGTAATTCCTGCTTCAGCCGCAGCTATCAACATTTCCTTATTAGATACAAGGAACATAGGGGCCATAATAATTGGATACTTGATATTAAAAGTTTTCGTTAACCATGTGTTCATTTTCTAACTCTCGCACTGTGTAAAGACTGTGATTATAGTTATTTACCCTACCAAAGATTGTCTGTCATTATGTAAGAACTTAACAGACTTATTATAGTAATCGCATTAGTAAAAATAGGGTAGACTATTTTCACTCGCAATAAAAGGGGATGGTCATTAAGGAAGATACCATCAGCTGCTTTAGGAGGGCAAAATGAAATTTGTTGTATCCCTATTGGGTTTAGTTTTTTCAGCTTCACTTCTTGCTCATAGCACGAATATTCCACAGGAAATCAAAGAGAGTGAAAAAGAGATTTGGATCACTCTTGGATCTGATGCTGTTTTAGGTGCACAAAAAAGTGTAGGAATTGATTCTATTGAAGAATACACAACTCAAGATGGAATCACGATCATGAAGATGAAAGAGTCTGGTATCGAAGCCATGTCTCACTTAATGCATGATCAATTTAAAAGATGTGGTGGATTTGTTAGACATGATTCACTTGAAGCCGCTCAGGCTGAATTAGGTGCAACCTCTGAAAGATTATTTGCTGAAAAATCAGTTCTTGTTGATTACTCATTAGATCAGGAAGAACTTGTTAATGAATATATCTCTCAAGTTAATGAATTTCAGATTCGTTCTGTTATTCAAAAGCTTTCTTCTTATAAGAACAGATATTACAAGTCTCAAACAGGTGTTGAGTCTAGTAATTGGTTACTTTCGAAGTGGCAAGATCTTGCTAAAGGTAGAACAGATGCAAGAGCTTACACATATAAGCACAATCGTTGGCCACAACCATCAGTTATCTTAGAAATTAAAGGTAAGTCTGATGAAGTAATTGTTGTTGGTGGACATGCCGACTCAGTTGCTGGTTGGTTTGGGCGTGAAAATGCTAAAGCACCAGGTGCTGATGATAATGCTTCAGGGATTGCAACGACGACAGAAGTAGCAAGAATTTTACTTGAGAGTGGTTATGTTCCTGAGAAAACAATTATGTTTATGGGATATGCAGCTGAAGAAGTAGGACTTCTTGGTTCTAAAGAAATTGCTCAAGACTTTAAAGCGAAGGGAAAGACAGTTGTAGGTGTTATGCAATTAGATATGACAAACTTCAATGGATCAGATCTCGATATCGTTATGATGAGTGATTACACTAATGCAGCTCAAAATGCTTTCATTGGAAATATCCTAGATAAGTACCTTCCAGGTGTTAAGTGGGGATATGACAGATGTGGATATGCTTGTTCTGATCATGCTTCATGGACATCGGCAGGATTCCCAGCTTCAATGCCATTTGAAGCCAAGAAAGCTGACATGAATAGCAGAATTCATACTGCTAATGACACAATTGCTAGATCAAACGGAAATGCTGAGCATGCTACTAAGTTTGCGAAGATGGCCGTCGCTTTTGTTGTTGAATTAGATCGTTAATAGTAATTTTACCGATGCTCTCATCTCATGTATTATTTTAGATGAGAGCATAACCTTTAACGGAAAATTACTGTGTCACAAACTGACCTATCGAACCTCCCAGATTATTCAAATATTAGAAATTTTTTAGACTCCGAAAGAAAAACAATTATTAAAGTAAATGGTTTTTCTGGCGAAGATGAAAGCTTCGTTCGAGAAATCGATGATGCTAAGTTAGTCCTTACTTTTCTAGAAGAAATACAAACTGAAATTAGAAGTTTTTTAAAAGAGTATCCAAGTCTTTCTAAATCTTTCACTAAAGAATATATACCCTTCAATGAATTTGTATCTCGAGATAACGTCATCGATCTTATCTTTCTTGATGACTGCCTCTTTCCTGAAAAAGAAATGTATTTCTTTGGACAAGATGGAGAAGTTAACGAGAATGTTCTTGAGCTGAGTAAAAAGTCTATCTATGAATGGGTGGCTAAAACTAAAAACGATCATGAAGTTACACAAAAAGCGATCCGTGAAAATGAAAATACGGAAATGCGTTTAGCGGATTATCCATGTGGTTGTGTCGCTTGTCAGGGAGATTACCGAGGAAAGTTAAGAGAGTTAATTCTTGCTCAATGTATGAAGCTTGTAGATGATTTATATGGTGATTTTGAAGAGAGACTTGAAAAAATTGAAATTGATGATGCTTATTATCTCTTCAATCAAATGCAAAAGGGCGTTGAAAAAAGTCTCTATAAACAAAGAGCTCGTCTTAAAAGAAGTACTATTAATAGACTTGAGTCACAAATTAAAAACTCTATTAAAGAGAAGTTTACTTTTCCATCTGAACTTGCGAAGAGACAAGAGACTAAGCTTGTTCCTTATTTAAAAGGATTGCTTTACGAAGAAGATATTAAAGACGACATCATTGGTGAAGAAGAACTTAAGAAGTTCTTCAATCAAATTGGTCAAAATATTTGGAGAAGTGAGAAGTACCTTGCTCGCGAATTTAAAAAATTAACGAAATCAGTAATGGTTCTTAAGAGAAAAGATATCTCTGGAACAATTCTTCAAGAATATATTGGAGAATTCTGGGTTCATAGCCAAGCGAGAACAATCAAGAGAAAGATTATCTATCATATGGGACCTACTAACTCAGGGAAAACATATCATGCTATTGAAGCATTAAGTGCCGCTGAGAAAGGTTGTTACCTGGCTCCTTTAAGACTTCTTGCCGCTGAGCTTTACGATACTTTAAACAACAAAGGATGCGTGACGACTCTTTTAACTGGTGAAGAAGTTATTGAAAAAGAGGGAGCGACTCATTATTCATCCACGATTGAGATGGCCAGACTTACTGAAGTTTTTGATTGTTGTGTAATTGATGAAATACAAATGATTACTGATAAGCAAAGAGGTTGGGCGTGGACAAGGGCCCTCGTAAATATCTTTGCGACAGAGGTCCATCTTTGTGGTGATCCAAGTGCTCTTGAACTTGTTAAGCAAATTGTTGAGCTTTGTGGTGATGAACTTGAAATAAAGAATTATGAGAGAATGACTAAGTTAGAGGTTGAAGAAAAGCCAATTAGTATCTCTCAACTTCAAAAAAATGATGCACTCATAGTTTTTTCAAGGCGAAATGCTCTTCGTTACAAAAGAGACCTTGAAAGAATTGGTTTCAAAGTTTCTATTGTCTATGGACGTCTTTCTCCAGAAGTACGAAGAGAGCAAGCTCGTAAATTCGATGAAGGTGAAACAGATATCATGGTGAGTACTGACGCCATTGCCATGGGAATGAATTTACCAATTAAGCGAGTTGTTTTTTCGACACTTTCTAAGCACTTCAATAATCAAGAACACTTCATTACTGAAAGTGAAATAAAACAAATTGCAGGTAGGGCTGGTCGTTATAAGAGATTTCCTACTGGGTATGTTACATGTCTTCAAAAAGTTGAAGAAGGCTTAGATATGGTACGTTCTGCACTAAGCATGAAGCTTGATCAATCAGAAAAATGTATGGTAGGTCCTGACCTTGATATCTTTAGCCAAGTGAATGGAGCTCTAGAGGGGCATGGACTTGACCAACTCAAACTTTCTGAGTTTCTAAGGCTTTTTAACACCATGACATTCCAGCAACCATTCTATTGTGTTGAATTGAAAGAAATGATTGAGCTGGCCGAAACGGTAGAAGACGCTGATGTTGATGGAAATCTTTCAAATTCTGAAATTTTTGGTTTTGCTTGTGCCCCAGTAAATCTCGGGCTGATGGAACATGTTCAATACTATGTTTGGATCTTAAATCATTATGTAGCAGCTCAGGCCATCCCGAATGAAGAAATTGATCACAGATCGAGTGATATTGATTATCTGGAAACTTCAATTAAGTGTGTGGAACTCTATCAGTGGTTAAGTCGACATTTTAATAATAAGAATTTTTACTATGATGAAGCTCGCCTTTTAGACAATAAGTCATTGGCCATTGAAAAATTAAACACTCTGTTGAGTAATAAAATTGTTCCTACTTGTAGTAGTTGTGGTTGTAAACTTCCAGAGAATACGAAATTTAATATTTGCGAACAATGTTTTCATGAAAGAAAGTTTCGAAGAGGCAGAAAAGGATACTTGAGCTCAAATCCAAGTGGTAAGAAAACTCGTAAGAAGTCTAAATCAGGTGGACAGGGGCGAAGCAACTCTAAGAAAAGCTCATTTAAACGTCCGGGCAGTAAGAAAAAAGCTGGAGGAAGCTCTAAGTTTTCTGGTAAGTACTCAACAAAGAGAAAAAGAAAAAAGAGATAAGTTAGAGTGTCATGATGCTTTCCTTAGAAGATTATTGTAAGCAACTATTATATGGAACTTCTTTAGAAGAGAAGTTAACAGTCCAGAAAAATTTGAGCTTCAATTCTTTTGATGCTTATGAGATGAAAGATCCTGGAAGGCCGACTCGTCTTAAATTTTCAGCTGAACAAATAAAATTTCCTAAAAAGACTTCATTCCACCTTGATGAGAAGAAAGCTCTAGCGATACATTTCTTCGCTAATCATGAATTATTGGCCATTGAAATGTTTGCTCAGGCCCTTTTAATGTTTCCTAATATTGATCAAGTAACAGCAAAGAATTTGTTAGCCACTATTGAGGATGAGCAAAATCATTTAAAGCTTTATATAAAACGAATGAATGAACTTGGAATCGAGTTTGGGGACTATCCTGTTAATGATTTCTTTTGGGATTACATGGGAGAGGTTAAAACATTTGAGGAGTTCTATGCCTTAATGGCCCTAACTTTTGAGCAGGCAAATTTAGATTTTGCAAAATACTATCAGAATATCTTCAAAGAAGTTGGTGATGAAGAAACTTTTAATGTTTTAGATCAAGTCTATAAAGATGAAATTGCCCACGTGGCAAGAGGGGCAAAATATTTAAAGTCACAAGTTAAGGATCAAGACCTGTTTTCTTATTATCAATCTTTACTGCCAGGGAATATTTCTCCTTCTCGTGGAAAAGGAATGATATTTGACGAAAGAGGTCGCCAGTTAGCTGGGCTTGATCATCACTTTATCAACCAAATGAATAATTTTCGTGATGACTTCGATATTGTGAATAGGAAGCAATGGAAAAAGTAATCTATTATTTAAATGAAAATTATGAAAAATGCTTAGGTAGTAACACTATCATAGAAAAGCCTTTTTCAATTTGGGATGAGCTCTTTCTTTGGATAGAAAAACCAGAAATGACTCTTAAGACAAGTCGTAAGTTCTCTAAAGACTTTCTTGATTACATAAGATTCTATATTGGTAAAGTACCGACAATTTCTAATAAGGGAGAAGCTCAGCCTTGGTGGGGAAGTTATGATGACTTTGACTTGGCCAAGGAGATTAACTCAAAAGAATTCTCATATGACCTTGCTCAGAAGCTTAAATTGGGTGTTGAAGGGAGTTCAATCCTCAAAGGAAGTGCAATTCCTTTTAAGTACAACTATATTTGTAAAAATATTTTTTCATTTAGCGGTATTGATACTGTTCACTTAAAAGAGGAATCGGATCTTAAAAAGCTTAAGGATAATGTTACTTATCTTTTTGAACCATATTTGCCGAAAGTTTTTGAATTTGGTCACACATCACTTTCTAATGGTGACTCTTATACTTATGAGAATATAGTCGATAGAAGTTCTCAATATAAAGGCTCTCTGATTTATGAATCAGAGGAGTTTGATAAAATTGAACAAAAATTAGCTCCCGCAATAGATGAGATCAGAGCAAAAGGTTGGAATGATATTATTCAAATCGATAGTTTAAAATATAAGTCAGGTGAAGAAGATAAATACTATTACTTAATGGAAATCAACGCTCGAAAGAGTATGGGACTGATGAGTAATTTGTTAAAAAAATCTTTAGAGTTTCATTCTGGTTGTAACGCTCTTTTTATCGTCAATAAGAAGAAACTAGATCAAAAGTCATTCGAACAAGTTAAAGAAGTCTTGAAAGACGATTTATGGCAAAGAGGGGAAAGGGAAGGAATCGTCATCACTTCAGATTTTACTCAGCCATTTGTTCATTTTTTCTTAGGGGCGGATAATAAAAAGAAAATTCAGTATCTCTTTCATCGATCATGGAAGAAGATGAGTAAACAGCCTCTACCCATTGAGTTTGTGATAGAGTTCTAGTAATAGCTCGCCAGCATCATCCATTGTATTAGCATAGCTAACAAAGCCATCTTCATGGCCTTTCATCACAATGATACCTTTTTCTGGAAGGTCCATTTCAAGAAATTGCCTTGCCATCTCTGGAGTACCATATTCAACATCAGCAGGTGTGAAGAGAGGATGTTCTTCGCAGAGATATTTCCAAATTTTTGAATCATGAACATGAAAAATAGCTTTAATATCTTTTTTAGCTTTGTAGAGAGAGTAATGAGATGGCGTCTCACTACTTGGAAGACATGGACCCTCTGACTTAACGGCAAAAGTTTTTTCATTAAATGAAAGAACTCTTACATAGTCTTCTCCGCTGAGATTTTCTTTGTGTCCTGTTTGCGTTCCAGTAATTAGAAACTGAGGTTCTTCAGTATTAATTCTGTCTTTATAGTCTTTCAAAACACTCAGGTTTCCGTAACCAATATTAGAGGGGAAGTAACTACCTATCAGTTTAACTTTCCAGAGTTTTTCTCTCCAGTTTTCAAGTTCCCTGTATTCATCGGACTGAAGAGCTTTTGTTTGGTTATGCTCCTTAGTACTGAATTTTATTACGCCTTCATTAATATCAACCACTTAACTTTTTCCTAGAAATTTCGATAAGTTAAAAAACAGATTAAAAATATCTTATTTGCTAAATAATAGCAAAACTTGATTCCAGGGAAATGGATATGAGCAAGTTGGATGAAATTAAAGAAAAACTACAAGGGTTTATCTCAGACTTAAAGAGTAAGCTTCCTGGCGGAAGTAAGGATGATGACGACGAGTTTGATGATGAATTCGATGAAGATACTGGTGAGTTCGATGTTGATGCTGAAGATGAGGATGCAATCGCATCCGAGCAAACAGATGTTGATATAAGTTCAGATGATGTGGAGTCTGATGAATCAGAGGAAGACGAAGAAGAAGACGATGAGGATGAGGACGAGCTTGATGACGACGCTGCTAAAGCTGAAAAGAAAAAGAAATTAATTCGAGTTGGTCTGATTGCTGTCGTGGCCTTACTTGCCGTCGACTTTTTTATTCCAAAAGATGATTCAGGAGAAGGAGATCAAGCAGCTTTAATTGCGAAACAACAAGCCGAAGCAAGAAAGAGAAATGCTGAAAGAAAGAAAAAATTAGCCGAAAGAAGAGCTGCTAAGAAGAAGGAAAAAGCCAAAAAAGAAGATACTGCTACTGCGAAGAAGCAGAATGAGATAATAGAAGAGCCAAAGAAAGCAGAGACAACTAAGCCAGATGCTGTTAGGGAGTCGAAGCCAGAAAAGGTTGCTGAAGTGCCAACACCGAAAAATGAGCCAGTTCCAACTGAAGCTCCAAAGGCAGCTGAGGAAAAGACGGTTACTGCAGAGAAAGATCCAGAGGAAAAAGCTGAAGACACAAAGACAGAAGCTCCTATTGTTGATGTACCCCCTGAAACCAATGCTGTTCCTTTAGGAATGGAAGAGAGAATGGGGCAATCTGAAAAGCCTCTTGAGCTTAAAGATGATGAAAAAGAAAAGAGCTTAGAGAATCAGATGGAGAAAATTGCGAAGCAAACAAGTGAGCAAAAGAAAGTCGCTGATGAAAAGAAAAAAATGGAAGACTCTCTAAAGTATACAGAGCCACCAAACTATACTCGACCTGGTCGTGGACTTGTTTATAATTGTGTTGAAAAGCACTGGGCCTGTGTTGATAAATTTGCTTACTTTCAATGTCGAGAAAACTATAGATGGTCAAAATCCAATGGTAAATCGACAGAATGTGTGATCAAAAATGTGTATGTATCAGAGCAAGACTGTTCAAAAGTTCAAGCATACTATGTGAACACTAATGAACCTACAGACTTCTGCGAGCAAGCAGGGGAATCAACCGAAGACAAATCTCTTGAAGATGGTGCTACTGAGTTGATTATTCAGTAGCGAGGTGAGAGAAAGCAAATGATTTTGCTTTCGGCTCACTGAGCAAGCTGGCCGAACACGTGAGCAGTTTCTTCGCTCTTATATTTTAATTTAAGGAATATTACATATCTCGCTAAGCTCGATTAAGCAGCGTCTTTTGCGAATTCACCTTCAATAATTGAAAGCGTAAATGTCGATTCGTTCTTCTTCTTTTCTCTGGCCATAGCTTCACAGAATTTCTCTACTAAGTATGGATCGAATTGACTTCCAGAGAACTCATGGAGTTCTTCAAAAGCTACTTCATAAGGAAGACCCTTACGATATGGTCTTGTTGATGTCATAGCATCAAATGTATCAGCAATTAGAATAATTCTTGAAAATAGTGGGATCTCTTCACCTTTCATACCATCTGGATATCCACGACCATCATATCTTTCATGGTGGTGACGAGCATACTTTCCGGCTTTTTCAAAAGGCTTAAACCCTTCTAGAATTTCAGCAGATTTCTCTGGGTGACTCTTCATAACGATGAATTCTTCCTCAGTTAATCTTGCTGGCTTACAAAGAACCTCATCAGGAACTCCAATTTTTCCAATATCGTGGAATAGAGAAGCCATTTCAAGGTCATATAATTCTTCATCATCTAGGCCAATTTCTTTACCCAGAACGAGTGAATAATAAGTTACTCTCATTGAGTGACCATAAGTATAGTGATCCTTACAGTCTAGGGCATGTAAAATAGAACGAACGGCCATCTCACAGAACTCTTTCTGCTGAGCTTTCAGACTTTCAACTTCTTTTGTGAGAGATTCTACAGTGTTTTTCTTCCCATTAATTGGAACTACATTATCTCTACTTTCTGCTTTCTTCTTCTTCGGCATTATCCGGCCCTTGTCGCATTGCACACGTACTTATATTTTAGCGTTGCTTTAGTGCACTTCGGCATAAACCATGAATTACTTTAACTTTTTCGGTCAACAAAACGAATAATCAGTAACTTAGCTAATATTCGAAAAAATATCCCACTGACCTAAATTCTTTGCATATAATGGAAATTCAAAGGTTTATTGACCTTAAAAAATCTAGGAATTTCAGGATGAGCCAAATAATTGTCTTTAGAAGAGACACGAAAATAGATTTTTATCTATCTACAGTCGAAAAGGACTTCAGTGACTATAATGTTGAAGTCGCTTTTGGTGATATTAAGGAATGGTCTTTATATAAAACATCATTACAGTCGCCAGAAAATATTGTGATTTTAGATTATGCCATTATTGCTAAAGATCAGGACCGCTTAGAAACTATTCGTAAAGTAACCAACGCAACAATGATCCTCACATACGATGGAAAAACTGTTGGTGATAAAGAGTGGGAGCTTTTAGAGTTATGTCGAAAGACAAGAGATATTGAAGGCGTCGTTGATTATGGTCAAGATGTCAGACTCTACTATCCAATGATTCGTTCACATCTTGATAAAAGAAGGCTTCTTTCTGAATTTGCCCGTGCAAGTGAGGTAAAGGATTCTTTAAATAGAGTGATGAGGCTTTCTCTTAGTGAACTACAGAGAGTTAAAAAACTACATGAACAGCTTGTTCCTTTAAGACAAGAAAAAATTAAGGGCTTAACTTTAAGTTCTAAGTTTGCTGCTGGAATGAGTAATGGTGGCGAGTTTTTCGATATTGTTAAGAGAGAAGGCGAACTTTGCGTTGTTCTTACAAGTGCACAAAGCTATGTCACTTCAAGTATTGTTCTTTCACACTTTGAGCAATTGTCACAAATGAAGGACTTGGACAAAGAGTCGATTGAGAGCTTTCTTGAAAATCTCATCAATGAATGTCGTGAGCTTGATTTAATTGATAGAGAGATTCCTGAACTTCTACAATTTTTTATTCTTAAGCTCGATATGAAAAATTTAAAGTATTTTGGTTATAGCTTTGGCGATTTTAGGTTCGCAAGCTCGGTCTCTGAGTTTGATCTCAGTAATAGTTATCCTCTGAATGAAAATTACTTTGAAAAAGCTTATTTTTCAGGAAGTCTCGAAAGATCTCAGCAAGTAACAATAATCTCACCAGGAGTTGCAAGAAATCTAAAAGCTTCTAATAAAGAGGGGATGATTGTTGATCTTTTAGAAGATGCTCAAGAATCGAATGCCAAAAACTTTTTAAATGAAGTTTTCTTTCAACTTAAGAAAATAAATAATGCAGAATTTTTAAAACATGATGCTTCTGTTTTAGTCATCGAGGTGGATCCCAATGTTATTATGCAAATTTAATGTAGTTCTATTAACTCTTTTACTATCTTTAAACATTTCTGCATTTAGTGATAATGAATGTCTCAAGTCAACATTCCAAGTAACAATTAGTCATAAAGGACAACCATTTGGACTTGCAAAGAATGTTCTCCATATAGATAAGTCAGCTTGTATTTTAAAAATTTCACACCAGAAACTTAAGTTTATTAATAAGAGTTGGATGATTGATGTTTGTAGAGAGCCAGTTCATATTAAGAATACAAAAGGTGCTGTTCAAATTATTAAGAAAACAAAAGAGTGTTCTGGTAAAGCGACTGATGAATTTTGTTCTAAGTACAATACGATTAGAATGACGATTCAAGATGATGGGCTAATCTTTGCTGAAGGTGAGAAAGAAAATATCGAATCGGATCATGGGAAAGTATATTGCTCTTATCAATTACTAAACGCTTATCTTGATAACTCATTTGTTTTCTCAAGTTCAAAAGATTATGAAGGTATTCTTTCGGGGAAAAATATTAAAAAAGTAGAAAGAGTTGAAATAATCTCTAATCAAACTGAGCCTGCTGTAAACTCTGCTCCACGTCCTGTTATGGAAGGTGCTGATAATTCAGAAGAAAATAAGTCTAATGAAGCTCCAATTGAGCCAGCTCCTGTTACAGAAGAGAAGAAAGAAGATCCTAAGACGACTACTTTTTAGAAGCTTTAAAGGCCTGGTCTAAATCATTAATAAGATCATCGATATGTTCAATACCGACACTTAGTCGAATGAGATTATCTTTAAGGCCAATTTCTTCACGAACTTTCTTGGGAACAGATGCATGAGTCATGATCGCAGGATGTTCAATCAAACTTTCAACTCCCCCCAGACTTTCAGCGAGTGCAAAGAGCTTAACTTTTGAAAGAAACTTCTTTGATCTTTTGATATCACCTTTTAAAAAGAAAGTGATCATTCCTCCAAAACCACTCATTTGTCTTTTTGCGATGGCATGTTGAGGATGTGACTTTAGTCCAGGATACACAACGCTTTCTACATCTGCGTGAGCTTCTAAGTACATTGCCACTTTCATTGCATTCTTTTGATGAGCTTCCATTCTGATAGGGAGAGTTTTAACTCCTCTTAGAACAAGCCAGCTATCAAAAGGAGATTGAGTCGGACCAATACTTTTTTGAAGGGTCCAAACTTTCTTATAGAAAGATGTTTTGTTGGTCATCATTGCTCCACCAACAACATCGCTATGACCATTAATAAACTTCGTTACAGAGTGCATAACAACATCTGCCCCAAGTTCTAATGGCTTTTGGAAGTAAGGACTCATAAAAGTATTATCAACGAAACTCATCGCTTTATACTTTTTAGCAAGCTCCGTTACTTTTTTGATATCTGTAATCTTTAATAAAGGATTAGTTGGAGTTTCAATCCATATCGCTTTAGGTTTATGCTCTTCAAATTTTTCTTTAAGAGTTTTTAGATCTGTTGTATCGACAAAGATAAAGTTATGTCTTTCATGAAAGACAGTCGTGAACATTCTGTATGTTCCACCATAGATGTCGTCTCCGCAAAGAATCGTACTTCCTTCCGGAAGAGCATGCATGACAAGCATAGTAGCAGAGAGACCACTGGCCGTGACTAGCCCATGCTTTGCATTTTCAAGAGAGGCCATACATTCTTCAAGTCTTGTTCTTGTTGGATTATGGCATCTTGAGTATTCATACCCTTGATGTTTTCCTGGAGAAGCTTGAGCATAGGTTGTCGTTTGATAAATCGGAGGCATTATCGCCCCCGTCTCTTTATCAGGATGTCCACCTACATGAATTGCTTTAGTCGCAATATGTAGTTTTTTAGCATCAAGCTTGGCCATGAATAACTCTAGTAAGTACGAGTTTCACTGATGTATTTAAGAACATCAATGTCTGTTAGAATATCAACAACCTTTCCTGCATCAGTTACAAGTGCAACTTCTTTTTGAAGAAGAGCATCAGCAACATTAGAAAGTAATTCGTTAGCATCAACAGTTTTGTACTTATTATCAAAGGCTAATGAAATATTATCAGATTTAGAAAATTCACCCATAAGAACAGGTCTTAAAAGTTTTGTTTCAGTAACAAGACCTTTTAATTGTCCATCAGTTGTAAGAACTGGAAGCTGTGAGATACCTTTTGAAACCATAAGATCAAGCGCTTCACCAATTGAAGAAGTGTCTTGAATTGTTACAACATCAGCACTCTTACCAAGTTTCTTAAGAACGTCTTTAATCTGAACATCAAAACTTGAATCAAGGTATCCGTTATCACTCATCCAATCATCGTTATAGATCTTTGAAGCATATCTATTTCCTGAATCATGAAGAACAACAAGAATTCTTTCTGGCTTATCCAATTTACGAGCATATTTTAAAGCTCCACAAATAGCTGCACCAGCAGAACCACCAGCATAGATTCCTTCTTCTTTAAGAAGCCTTCTGGTCATAAGAAAGGATTCCTTATCGCCAATGATTTCCCAATCATCAATAACATCAAAGTCATAGTTTTCAGGAATGAAGTCTTCACCAACACCTTCAAGGACATATGACTTTGCTTCACAGTATTCACCAGTTCTTGCGTAGTGAGCAACAATAGATCCTTCACAGTCGATTCCAATATTTTTTACATGAGGCATTTTCTCTTTTAAATACTTACCAATACCTGAGATCGTTCCACCTGTTCCAACTGTGGCCATAAATGTGTCGAAGTCACCTTTTGTTTGCTCAACAATTTCAGGAGCTGTCCAATTGTAGTGAGTATTTCTGTTATGAAGATTATCATATTGATTTACATAGAAACTATTTGGAATTGTCTTAGCAAGGTTCTTTGAAACACTATAGTAAGAACGAGGATCCTCAGGCTCTACATTTGTAGGACAAACAACGACTTTCGCTCCGAAAGCTCTTAGGTTATCAATCTTCTCTTTTGATTGCTTGTCTGCAAGAACGAAAATACATTTATAACCATGAACAGCAGCCCACATTGCAAGACCAACACCTGTGTTACCAGATGTACCTTCAATGATCGTTCCACCAGGCTTTAGAGTTCCATCCTTTATTGCTTCATCAAGCATGTAAGCACCAATTCTATCTTTGATTGATCCACCTGGGTTCATAAACTCAAGCTTTACATAAATGTCAGACTCAACGTCTTGACCAATGTGATTTAATTTTACGATAGGTGTGTTACCAATTGCTTTTAAAACATTTGGTTGTGATCCAGTTATTAGTTCCATGTTAACTCCCATTAACTTAATTTAATACTTTCTTTGGCAGCCGCTAAAGTAGAAAGACGTGCAATAATTGAATAAACAGCTTCTTTTGACTGGTAGTCATTATTTTCACGAATTTCACTAATACAGTATTTTCTAAAAACCATACCGCGACTATTGAGGTTTTCATTGGCTGCCTTTGATTCATTTGCTCTTACAAATCCACCAACAGGCTTTCCTCCAACGAGGTAAATTGTTACCTCAGCTGGCATATCATCATATCTTAAAATCGAGTCCACTCCCTCTTGAATAAGAGCAGAAGTAAACTTTATCTTATTTTTTCCAATATCCATTTTGTTTCTTTTCTTTCTATTCATAGAAACAATTTCTTCACCAGAACTCACGACGGAAATCCCCATCCCATAAGTTCCTTGTGATGCTTTTACAAAAATCTTTCTCTCGCCATCTTCAGTATTAATTTTCGTAAGTAACTCATCAACAGCACTTCCTAATTCCTCAAGACCTTCTTTCGTTGAAAAATCTATTCCATCTTTAGTCAGAAACAGTGCCTGAAGAAGACATGGATCAATTTCAAAGTTCTTGGCAAAGGCATCGGCAACATCTCTATACTCTTCAAAGTGAAGGTTCTTCTGTCTTTTGTACCAACCAAGTTTTGGTGATGGAGCGATAGGGGTTTTAATACTGTCCCATTCGACATCAAGTGGATCACTTTGATCATTATTTAAAACTACAAAGTCTAGAGCAGTCTCATCAGCAAAGATAATTTGATCAATGATTTTCGCTTTGTGAATATTAATTTCAAATTTAGAATGTGAAAGTAAAGAGAGTGATTCTTTCCCTTCAAAAAGATCTTCATCAAAACTGATGAAGCTTACTTCATACTCTTCATCCATTAATGCTTTCGAAAGAAAAGCAAGATGATCTAAATAGAAGAGGTTCTTTGTATTAGACTCTGGGATAATTCCAATTTTCTTAGCACCAGAAGAATAAGACTCAATAGTTGTTCTAAACTGTTTTCCTGAAGCATCGAGATCTAGTTGGCAAAGATTGTTAAAACCAGCTGGATAAATATTATTATCTACCGGAGCAAACTTATCTTTGCTCTCTCTAATATCAACTGAAGTATAAAATGGAATTGGAAGATCAGAACTTTGCTGATCAATATATTCGTTAACTCGATTCCAGTTTTCAGTAATAAAACATTCGAGTTGTGACTTATTATGAATTTTGTAGGACATTGGTCCTCCCGAAACTTATTCGCTCCAGGACTTTGCCAATTCTGAGACATGGTTTGCCGGAGCTGAGTGAAAAACCTCAGGGAAAGGAAGTACTTTTTGATAACCTTTTCCTGCAAACTCTTTTAACTTATTTTCTCTATCTCGCATAGTATTTCTGAGGTGTGTCATGTCGCTGTCAGGAGTTTCTTTCTCCCATTTTTCAATATAGGGACCAAGACACTTATTTATAGCGAGAAAACTGTCTTTATGCATGAATCCTTGGGCCTGAGCTTGTAATTCAGAGGCTTCCTCAATCTTATGCTGTTCAACAGAGGTGACCAAAAACCAGTTTGAAAATTGCTCTTTTTTAAGGTCTTCTTGAAAGTCGAGGGCCATGAGAAAACTGTCTTTATTCTTGTAAAGGCCAATAATGGCGTCTACGAATTCTTCAACAAATGTTTCACCAGTAACTTTTTCAAGATAGGAAAGTAACTTGTTCACTCCAGACTTAACAATTTTACCAAAGAAGCCTTTCTTTTCTCCTGAATCTTTAGGTCCAAAACTCTTTCCTAAATATCTAAAGATTTCGATAAAAGATTTATCGAAGAAATGCTTAATTTTCTGTGAACCTGAAAGGAAATCAATAAAGTGTTTTCCCGGAGGAGTATCTAAAATAATCGTGTCATATTTTTGGGCCTTAAGATGAAACTGGACTTCAATAATGGCCATAATTTCATTCATCCCACCATATGGCTTCGTTAAAACTTTGACGATCCTATTATCTAACTCTTTAAAAGTATTATTAGCTTCACCCATTTTTTGAATAGTTGAAGATGGATTCATTAAAAGTGCATCAAAGCTTGAATCAAAACCTTCAAAAGTATCAGGACTAATAGATGCAATTTCTCCAGCATCTTCATCTTTCATTTTAAGAATCTGTTTTAATCTTTTCGCTGGATCAATTGTAATAAGAAGAACTTTTTTACCTTGAGATGATAGAAAAAGAGCTCTTGAAGTTGCGAGGGTCGTTTTGCCAACTCCTCCTGTTCCACAAAAGATTTCAATCGGCTTATGCATGATTGTCCTCCTTTGAGTTCGCGAGTTCTTTTACCATATTTTGGATAACATCAATAGCGCTGTTGCTAGCACAGTGAGAGTGAGCAAAGCTTAAGTTATTCTCAGGATTCTTTATTACTTCAGCTTCAAGATTCACTTTTCTCTGAAGAAACTCTGGAAGTTCCTCTTGTGAGTTAACAACTTCTTCATTTAGACCATAACAATCATTAAGGACAATATGATTATCAGCGATATCTCTACGTTTTAAACTTTGATCAAGTTCAGAGCTTTCTTGTAGCGACATCTCTGTAGGAAGAGTAAGAAGAATCGTTTTTAAAACTCCTGGCCTATAAATAAAATTATGAAGCCTTTCTATATCTTCTACTATTTTTCCAGTTTTAAAAATTTCTTTAAAATTATGAGAAGCTTCAAACATTGTTAGTGCGTGTCCCGAAGAAGGGGAGTCCATAACAATGGTCAGCTTAGGGTCTTCTTCAAGCATATTTATGAGATGACCTAAGAGAATCATTTGATTCAATCCAGGTAACATATTAAAGAGAGCTTTAAAGAAAGGAGTTTTTAAAATCCAAGAAGCAACAATCTCACTTCCTAGTTTTTTTGAAATATATAATTTAGCACTTTCAATTAACTCCAATTGAAAATGATCAACATTTACTTTTTGAAGAAGATCTTCATTAATTGGCTGATCAAAGTTGTTGTAAACAACTTTGTGACCTTGATCTTTAAGAACTTTAGTCAATGCAAGTGCAAATGAAGTTTTACCAACTCCACCTTTACCAGTAACGACTATTAACCTTGCTAGCGGACTAGAAGGAATAAAGTGCTGTAATGAGTAATTTGATATATGATCCTTCAACTTCTGAACCTATTTCTTGCTTAACGTCGAAGGGGTTATGATAATGAGCTAGGATACCAGTTGTAAACTTTCTGTTTAGCCTAAGTTCAGCACCTGCACCTAAATGATCACCAAATACCACTTTTGATTCAGATTCTCTAATCGTTCCGTTAACATTTCGTTTAACTTGCGGAGCATAGAATCCAAGTCCACCGACAACATATGGTGAGAAACTATCAAAATTAAAAATTTTGGCCTTAATACCTAGCGCCAGTCCTCTTATTAAAGAATAAGTCTGTCTAAACTCATGCTTTGAATAATGAAAGTTGGCCATGAAATCAAAAGAATGGCTTGCACTGTAAGTGTAGATAATATCGGCAGTGATTTTATCTTCACCATAATTATCAAAGTCACCTTTAACAAATGTTTGTCCAACACCTAAACCAACTGAATGGAGTTTTAAGGCATTAGGAACTCTAGGCTCAGGAGCTTCACTAGGTGTCGCTTTTGCTGACTTAGCCTTCTTGTCTGAAGTTAATGCTTTGATTGATTCTTTTGCGTGTAAAAAAGAAAAACTGGAACTAGCTACTAAAGTAACCAGTCCCAGTTTCACTATATTCTTTTGAATAATTTTAATCATGAAGATTTACTCTTGAAACAGTTAACAACCTTTTAACTATATTAGTTTAAAGTGTTAGTAGTTTCAATAGTAGTGTTAAGCTCATTGTTCATGAATGGCTTAAATTCTTCAGTAGCAGCTGGCTTCTCTTCAGTAAGCTCAGGAGCTGTAGTACCTTCTAGACCTCTAATGTATCCAGTAAATGTACCTTCTGTAGCACGGATAACTCTCTTAAGAAGTTCCGTATCTCCAGCTTTTGTAGATTTCTTTTCTTGATCAAAAAGAAGTTGGATTTGAGTAGTGTAAGTGATGTCATTCTTAGTTTTGTTGTCAATCACTTGAATCTCATTACCTTCTCTAATGATTTGAGCAATCTCTTCCAGAGTTACATAACAACTTTGGTGAGTGTCATAAAGCTTTCTGTTCTGATAGCGCTTAATGATTCTTACGTCATTCATCTTCAATTCCCCTATTTGTGTGAAGCTATTCACCTCAAATTTAACGCTGCGTTTTTATATCAAACTTTCGCAGTTTTTTAACACATTGTGTAACATTTTCAAATTTAGCTCGAAATTTCAATAATTTCGGTTTAATGACTTTAATAATTTCAATAGTTTGCCAGTGGCGACTCTTAAAATTCTTAATGCCTTGCTTCGATTTGATGCCCCAATGATTAGCAATATTGGTGTAACGCTGTCAACAATAACACTCGAAAAAAAATCTTACAGTGCAACAAAGTTTTCTAAACCTTGTAATATCAACAATTTATAAAAATCTTGTGCATGGCCCATTTTTCTTGGCCCAGTGGGACAAATCTGCCTGTCCGCCAATGTTTATCGAATTTTTTAAGTATTTGTGACGCAAAACCCGAGAAGAAGAAAAACGCTCAAAGGGAATGGGTTAATGTACAAATTATTGATTTTATTGGTTTTATTAGGTTCTTTTACTTCTTGCTCAACGAATAAGAAGTCAAAAGTAGAGCCAACGAAATCAGTTGTTGCAACTGAGTCTGCTGAGAAATCGACACAGAAACAAGATCCAATGGAGATGATTCGTAGGGTTGATGAGCAGATGGCCAAGTTAGCACAACAGGCTAGAGAGCGTGGAGATGATGCAGTAAAGTTCCTAGCAAGTGATCTTTTTATTAAGGCCAACGATGCTTCAATGCGCGGAGATCATCATACTTCTGTGTTTTTATTTAAACACATTATGGCATTAAGTCCGAAAGATTATTATCTTAAAAAGAAGTATGCAGTTGAACTAATTCGATTAGGTCAATTTGATAAAGCACAAGCTCCATTAGAAGAAGTTTTCAAACACAGTAAGTATCAAGACGAAGGAATTGGTTTAATTCTTGGTGGTGTTTATACAGCTCTTGAGCAACAGAAAGAAGCGCGTGTTGTTTACAAGAAAATTTTAAAATCAAATCCTAAGAGTGAAGAAGCTTGTGTCTTCTTATCAAAGTCATATTCTCTTGCTCAAAATTTTAAGAAGGCTTATGGCTTGTTAAACTCTTGTGAAAAGAGAATAAAAGGTAAGGGGATCTTTAGTTACTACAAAGCTAAACTTGCTATTCAACAAGGTAAAGTAAAGCAGGCAAAATCTTTTTTAAGAAGTTCTTTAAAAGCTGAGCCTGCTTATTATCAAGCAGCATTAGGTCTTGGTGGTCTTTATGAAGATGAGAAAAAGCATTCTCAAGCTCTCAAGATCTATAAAAAATTCTTAAAGAGAGAACCGCAAAACTATCCTGTTTTAAGTCGTGTTGTGAATATCATGTTCCAAATGCAAAAGTATAAAGAAGTCATTCCTTATGCGCAGACACTTATTGCAGTAGACCCTTCAGATCTTAACTTAAAAGTTAAGCTTGGAATTCTTTATTCAGATATTAATAGAATTGATGAAGCGAAAGGGCTTTTTAAAGAGATTCTTACTGCTGTTCCTGATAGTGATAAAGTTCTTTATTACCTAGGTTCTCTGTATGACAAAACTGATGATCATGAAGATGCAATTCATTACTTTTCGAAGATTGGAGAGGAATCTACTCTCTTCCAAGAGGCGGGAATTCAAGTTGCCAACCTTCTTTTAAAGTTAGTTGAAAGAAGTGAAGGAACAAAGAAGGAAGAAAACTCGAAGAAGTTTGTTTCGTATGTTGAAACAAATGGAGATAAGTTAAAAACAGTAGGTTTTGATTTAAGAGTTATTCAGGCACATTTCTATGAAGATGCCGGAGACTACCATCAGGCTATTGGTCATATGGTGGAAGTTCAAAATCATGAAAACTTCAAACAAAATCATGAATATTACCTCGCTTCTCTTTATGAGCGAGTTAAAAACTATGATAAAAGCAGAGAAATTGTAGCGAAGATTCTTGAAAGAGATCCTGAAAACGCTCATGCTCTAAACTTTTTAGGATATTCTCTGTTAGAGTCAGGAGATGATCTTGAAAAAGCATTTATTCTCATTCAAAAGGCTGTGGCCCTCAGTCCAAATGATGGTTATATCAGAGATAGTTTAGGATGGTATTATTATAAGACTGGTCAGTACGCAAAGGCTTTGAAAGAAGTGAAGATTGCGTTTAAAATGGTGAGCAGTGATGTGGTTATTACAAAGCATCTCGCTCAAATTTATGAAGCGCTTGAGAACTATGCTCAGGCCAGAAAGTACTACAACAAGGCCTTAAAAAATTGCAAAGAAGAGAAGGACAGAAGAGAAGTAGCTCAAGCTATCAAGAGAATGGAGGCCAAGCGTCTTCCAGCTTCTGGCGAGTAATTCTACTTTGCACCACGTTCTTTTTAATTTCCTGTACACATAATTCAAAAAAATTAAATGAAGTGAAGCCCTTCGTTAAAAAGCTATGCTTTAGCTCTGAGGGCAAAGGGAGAATCACTGTTCCTGATGGTCGTTACCTGGTTGATTATGAGAGTTTTCATGATGTGGCGAATAAGAAATGGATTATCGGTCTTGATATTCCTCTTCAAGGTGAAGAGGTTCTTGAACTTCACTACGGTAAGAGACTTAGACTAAGTGGGTCATTTTCAAAACGACTTGCTGGGATAAGAAATAATAAGAAGTTAGCGAATGCTTTCAGTAAGTTCTTGATTAGTTTGTCAGAATTACTCCAAATCCATAATGATCAAAGTTTAGAATTTAAAAACAAGCCAGTAATATCTAATGAAGAACTCACTTATAAATTTGGGTCTCAGTATCAGCTCAAAATTCAAGGGCAACGTAACAAGGGGAGTCATTTTGGACGAATGAACTTTCTCCTTTTGAATTCAAAAATGGCCAAGCCTGAAACATCTATTGAACTTTTCGTTTCTAGCTGTACTCAATAGTTTCTATTATTTTGCATCGCTAAATCTTGACCCTGCGTCAACACTGGAAATTCAGTAATTTTTTATATATATACCTAACCTAGCTTTTCTATCAGAAGAATTTGCTTGATTGAAAAGGATTTTTGTCGCTGAAAATCTTTTACAAAACACAAGGATTGGATCATGAAAAAAACGTTTTTGCTGGCAATGGTTGCCTCAATTTTCTTTAGTACTTCATGTACGAAGAAAGAAGTTTCAAATGAGAAGGTACTTAACCTAGTTGTATCTTCAAAAGTAAAGGGAATGGACCCTATCTATTCAAACGATCGTTATTCATCTAACGAAGTTGCTAGAGTTTACGAAGGACTTCTTGAGTATCACTACTTAAAGAGACCTTATACTTTAGTTCCTAACCTGGCAGAAGAAATGCCAAAGGTTTCGGCTGATGGACTAACTTACACTTTCAAAATTAAGAAAGGTGTAATGTTCCATGATGATGCTGCTTTTCCAAATGGTAAGGGAAGAGAATTAACAGCAGAAGACTTTGTTTACTCTATTAAGAGACTTGCTGACCCAAAACTACAAGGTCTTGGTTGGTGGCTACTTGATGGTAAAGTTAAAGGTCTTAACGAGTGGAGAGACAAGTACTCTCAATTACCAGAAGTTGACTATAATGAAGAAGTTGATGGACTTAAAGCTACTGACAGATACACATTAGTGTTCAAGCTAGTTAAGCCATTCCCACAATTTCTTTACTCTTTAGCAATGCCATTTACTTTTGCAGTAGCTAAAGAAGTTGTAACTAAGTATGGAAAAGAATTCCTTAACCACCCAGTTGGTACAGGACCTTTCGTACTTCCAAAGTTCGACCAGTCTAACAAAATTGTTTACAAGAAGAACCCTGCTTTCAGAAAGAAGACTTACCCATGTGATGCTTCTGATGAGTTAAAAGCAAGAGGTCTTACAGCTGATTGTGGAAAAACTCTTCCATTAGTTGATAAGCTTGTTATCAACATCATGATTGAAGATCAGCCACGTTGGTTAAACTTCCAAAAAGGTAAAGTTGATTTCGTTGGTGTTCCTAAGGATAACTTCGATACAGCTATTCCTGATGCGAAGAACTTAAGCCCAGAATTTAAAGCAAAAGGTTTTGAGCTTCTAGTAGCACCATCTCTTGATGTTACTTACACAGCTTTCAACCACGATCTTGAAATCTTCAAGAACAACAAGAAGTTACGTCAAGCGATGTCATTAGCATTCAACATTAATGATGCTAACAAGCTTTTCTACAACAACACTGCTCTTCCAGCTCAGTCAGTTATTCCTCCAGGGATTGCTGGTTACATTAAAGGATTTGAAAGTCCTTATAGAGGTAAAGGAACAAGTGCTGATCTTGAGAAAGCTAAGAAACTTCTTGCTGAAGCGGGTTACCCAGAAGGGAAAGGTCTTCAAGAAATTACTTATGACTGTCCAGCTTCAACAGTATCTCGTCAAATTGGTGAGTACTTCAAAAAGCAAATGGCTCAAATTGGTGTAAACATCAAGGTTATTCAAAACCCATGGCCAGAGCTTCAAAAGAAAATTACTAACAGAACTGTTCAAACTTACGGAATTGCTTGGGGAGCTGATTACCCAGACGCTGAGAACTTCCTACAGTTACTTTACGGACCAAACAGAGCTCCTGGAGCAAACGGTTCTGGTTACGACAATGCTGAATTCAACAGACTATTTAAAACAGCTGCAGTAATGCAAGATTCTCCAGAGAGAACTGCTCTTTACGAAAAGCTTTATAGAATGGCTGCTGAAGAAGTTCCATGGATCTACGGTGTTCACAGACAAAGTTATACAGTTAAGCAATCATGGCTTAAGAACTTTGTTTCAACAGACTTTGAAGCTGGTCGTGCTTCATACTTAAACGTAGACAAAAAAGTTAAAGCAGAAGCTCTTAAGAAGCTTTAAGAAAAAATCTAGCCGGCTGATAAGGTCGGCTATAGAGGAAGTTAGAAAGTGAATATTTATACTTATATCATTAGACGATTGTTATATGTGATACCGGTTTTACTTGGTGTTTGTGCGATTATCTTTGTTTTATTTAACCTAGTTAGTCCTGATCCAACATTAATCATGCTTGGTAAACATGCTTCAGTTAAACAAATGGCTGAACTTAGAGCAGAACTTGGTTTAGATCGCCCGATGATTGAGCAATACTTTGATATTGTTAAGTCTGCGTTCACTTTTGACTTCGGTCGTTCTTGGACGACAAAACAAGAAATTTCAGAAATGATTAAGGCAGGAGCTTTACCATCACTAACGGTAACGTTTCCTGCTTTTATTCTCGCTACTGTTATTGCAGTCGCAATTTCACTTTTTGTTGCATTTTATAGAGGTAAATTTCTTGATAAATCGGTAGTACTTCTTTGTGTTGCCCTGATGAGTATTTCATCTCTGGCCTATATCCTTTTTGGACAATACTTTTTTGCTTTTAAGTTAGGTCTTTTTGAAATCTCCGGATATGAACAGGCTTTTCCTGATTTCATACCATATGTGATGTTACCAATACTTATTCTTATCATTATTAGTATTGGACCAGATGTTCGTTTTTACAGAACTGTTATGCTTGATGAAATTTACCAAGACTACGTGAGAACAGCTCGTGCTAAAGGTCTTGGAGAAAAGATGATTCTATTCAAGCATGTTTTAAAGAATGCGATGATTCCTATCATTACATTTGTAGTGATTCGTTTACCGTTTCTTATTTTAGGAACGCTTCTTATCGAATCATTTTTCAGTATCCCAGGTTTAGGTGGGATTACTCTTAATGCGATTAATAGTTCAGACTTTCCAGTTATCCGTGCGATGACTGTTCTTAGTGCTGTTGCATATATTATTTTTAGTGTGATCACGGATGTTCTTTATACGCTCGTCGATCCAAGAGTTCGTTTAGGTTAGGGAAGGTTAAGTAATGGAAGTTGCTCAAGTTCAAAGTACTCAAAAAGAAGTAAAAGAACAAAAATCAAAGAGTTTATGGCAACATGCTTGGTCTTCATTAATGAAGGATAAGTTTGCTGTAGCATCGATTATTATCGTTGCTGTTTATGCTATTCTCGCTATCCTATGTAACTTAGGTTTTGTGGCTGCTGACTGGGCCAAGGAAGTTGGACCAAGTTACGCTCCTCCTTCTTCAGAATATTTATTTGGTTTAGATATCTTTGGTCGTTCAGTTTTAGCAAAAACGCTTAAAGGGACTGAAGTTGCCATGTCTGTAGGTCTTGTGACTGGAATTATCTCAATGATTATTGGGGTTTTTCTAGGAGGGATTGCAGGATATTTTGGTGGAAAAGTAGATGAAGTGATTGTTTGGTTTTACACAACATTCAGTTCAATTCCATATATCATGCTTCTTGTTGCGATTACTTTCATTCTTGGGAAAGGTATTCTTGCTGTTTATCTGGCCCTCGGTCTTACATCATGGGTTAACCTCTGTCGTCTCATTAGAGGTGAGGTAATTCGTCACAAAGATAGAGAATATGTTCAAGCAGCCGCTGCTATTGGTGGTGGGGACTTTAGAAAGTTGTTTCTTCATATTCTTCCAAACGTTATGCATATTGTGATCATTAACTTTTCACTTCAGTTCCAAACGGCAATTAAGTCAGAAGTTATTCTTTCTTACTTAGGTCTTGGTGTTCAAGGTAGACCAAGTTGGGGAACAATGATTAATGATGCAAAGCTAGAACTTGCAAGAGGTAACTGGTGGCAACTCGCTGCTGCTACAGCTGCTATGTTCGTAGTTGTTTTAGCTTTCAACACTCTTGGAGATGCTCTTAGAGATGCACTTGATCCAAAGCTAAAAGGTAAGTAAAATTTTGATACTCTATATTAGAGAGATACGAGTTAAAGGAAATATTTAAATGGCCGAAAAAATTCTTGATGTTAAAGACCTAGTTGTCGAATTTAACACTGACCGTGGAAAGGTTACTGCTGTTAATGGCGTAAACTTAGAAGTTTTCAAAGGTAAAACTCTTGGTCTTGTTGGAGAGTCTGGTTCTGGTAAGTCAGTAACAGCACTTTCAATTATGAGACTTATTCCAACTCCTCCAGGTAATATCGCTGCAGGTGAAATTAAATTTAGAGATAAGAATCTTTTAGATATTCCTCTTGATCATATGAGAGAAATTCGTGGAAACAAAGTGGCCATGATTTTCCAAGAGCCAATGACTTCTCTTAACCCAGTTTTTACTGTTGGTAACCAGATTGAAGAAGTTCTTGAGCTTCACCAAAAGGAGCTTTCACCAGCTCAAAGAAAAGAAAAAGCAATTGAAATGCTTCGTCTAGTTGGGATTCCAAGTCCTGAGCAAAGAGTTGAAGAATATCCTCACCAGTTATCTGGTGGTATGAGACAAAGGGTTATGATTGCCATGTCTCTTGCTTGTGAGCCTGATCTTCTTATCGCTGATGAGCCAACAACTGCACTAGACGTAACGATTCAAGCTCAAATTTTAGAGCTAATGAAAAAGCTTCAAACAGAATTAGGAATGGGGATCATTATGATTACTCACGACCTTGGTGTTGTTGCTGAAACTTGTGATGATGTAGCGGTTATGTACTGTGGGCAAATCGTTGAGACAGCTGATGTTGAAACTCTATTCAAACATCCACAACATCCTTACACAAAAGGTTTAATTGAAAGTATCCCAAGTTTTGATTCAACAACGGGAGCTAAGAAAGATAGATTACCAACAATTGAAGGTATGGTTCCAAGTTTATTTGAACTTCCTGAAGGATGTAATTTCCAAGGTCGTTGTGCTTATGCTTCTGAGAAGTGTAAGGGAAGCGGTGGTGAGCCTAAGCTTGAATCAATTGGTAACGAACACTTAGTAAGATGTTTTCATCCTTTAGCTTAAGGAAGGATAAGGAATAATAGATGAGCGAATACTTATTAGAAGTACAAAATTTATGTAAGAAATTTCCAATTAAGGGTGGAATTTTTGGTAGAGAAGTTGGTGCGGTTAGAGCTGTTAACGACGTTAGCTTCAAAATTAAAAAAGGTGAAACTCTTGGACTCGTTGGAGAGTCTGGTTGTGGTAAGACGACGTTAGGTCGTTCTATTCTAAGACTAATTGAACCAACTTCAGGGTCAGTAATTTTTAATGGTCAAAATATTGTAGACTTCGATTCTAATCAAATGAGAGAGATGAGAAGAAAAATGCAGATTATTTTCCAAGATCCGTATGCTTCTCTTAATCCTAGAATGACTGTTGGTGGAATTCTGTCGGAGCCAATGGATATTCATAAGCTTTGTATGGATAAGTCAGAGAGAAGAAAAAGACTTCTTCAACTTCTTGATCAAGTTCAGCTTCCACAAGATGCTCTTAATAAATATCCACATGAATTTTCAGGTGGGCAAAGACAAAGAATCTGTATTGCTAGAGCTCTTGCTGTTGAGCCTGAGTTTATCGTTTGTGATGAGCCAGTTTCTGCTCTAGATGTTTCTGTTCAAGCACAGGTAGTGAACCTACTTATGGATCTTCAAAAAGATTTAGGTCTTACATACTTATTTATTGCTCACGATCTTAAAGTTGTTGAATATATTTCATCACGTGTTGCCGTTATGTATTTAGGTAATATGGTTGAAGTTGCAGAAAGTTCTGAGCTTTATGGTGGGGCAAGACACCCATATACTAAAGCATTATTCTCAGCTATTCCAAAACCAGATCCAACTCTAAAGAAAGAAAGAATTCTTCTTGAAGGAGATATTCCAAGTCCAATGAATCCTCCATCTGGATGTCACTTTCACCCAAGATGTTGGAATGCAACTGATGAATGTCGTCAGAAATATCCAGAGGTTAAAGCAGAATCAGGTACTCATGAGTACAGATGTTTTAACCCAATTCAACTTCAAGAATAGTTGAGCAAAACATTTATTTATATAAAAGGCTTCATTATGAAGCCTTTTTTTTTGCAAAATTACTAAAAAAAATAAATAAAAAAATATGAGTATTTGAGTACGTTACTCAGTCACAAATTATTCAAAGAAATTATCTAAAATGCCGAAAAGTAAGGGTAATGGGCTGTTTTAAGGCGGTTCCAATTATTTTTAGTGAGGTTAATTTTGAGTGATATTAATGCACTTAAAAATTATTTTTTAAATCCATTTGATATTTTCTGGAAAAAGAAAAGTGGAAAGAAAGTTTTGTTATCTAAAACTGGTGAGCTCGCGAGTTTAGTTTTTGAAAAACTAGATGGTAAAAAAATGGATTTAGTTTTTGAAGATCTCAAAGACCCTGACTGGATTAACCAGGCCTTAGAGTTTGTTGAAAAATTAGAGAACCTAGAAGGTCATATACTTCATCGAGAAAAAAATAAAGCGAAGACGAGAAACGATTTCATTAAATTTATTTTTGAAACACATATTAATTTAAAGTGGAAAGGAAACTATGTTTTTCTTTTCGAAAAATTTGTAAAGAGTTTTAATGAAGAATTCATTGAAAAAGCTTTTTATCTACACCGTGAAGAAACGTGGAATGGCTTATTAAAAGGTGCGATGGGGAGTTTGATTGCTTTAATGGTTGGTTATAACGATATGAACTTTTTAAGAGAGTTATTCGCTGCCATCTTTTATTGCGAGTTAAAAAATGGATTAGAAACTCATTCTAGTTTGTTTACTGATGTCCATGACAAAAATGAGTTTTCAAAAAAGTCAGAAGAAATGAAAGGTGATTTCAAAAGTGAGGTTGATTCTCACATCGATAATATTCACGACTTTTTTAAAGAAGAGGTTCGTAACAAACAATTAATTAGAGCTATAAAAGTTCACCATGAAGATTTTTTTGGAGAAGGGTTTCCAAAAAAATTAAAAGGAAATGAGTTAAGTGATCTTGAATTAATAATTATTGGAATGGCCTCCATTCATTTTAATGACGAAAATATTTGGGAACAAACTATCGCTTTCTTTGATAAGAAACCAGGTGGCGAAAGAATATCGGGAATGATTATTAGATTGAAAGAAGAATTTGAAAGAAAAGATGAAGAATATCTTGAAGTAGCAGGTTTATAGAATTTGAGTGAAGCTAAGAAAACACATATTGATCAACTGAGTGAAGCACTGAAAGAAGTGTTTGATAAGGTTTCTCACGGTGAAGGTGAACTTAGTCATCTTGTTCAAGATGATAGTCTTCTCATTTCTGAAGATTCTTCAAGTGATGTAAAAGAAACACTTACTTCAGGTTCTCATGGTGTAGTCTATGGAGATCTCTTTCACTTTCCTATTCCAAAGAAAATTTTAGAGACTCATTTAACTCAATCTGGAGGATTGGCCACTCAAGAAGAGTTTGGTGAAGAGACTCATAAACTCCTAAACCTTAAAGTAATTGACCCAATGAATATTGGTTATTACTCAGATGTTGTGTCAGATATTGCTCACCAAGAAGGATTTGATTTCTTTCATGCAAGAAGATTTCTTGTGAGTATTGTCGAATATCTAACATATTTAAAAATTAGTGATATTTCAGATTTCCCTGCGGATATTTATTTTGGCTTTAATGATTCTTGCTTCTTTGTTAGGGCCGTCGCTCCAGTGAATGGGTTTGTTTTAGAAAATATTACAGAGAGTTTTGAAACTCAAAGTAAAGATCCTTACAAAACGTTGTTAAGTGAAGCTCTTGGGCATACAGATCTCTTTTCTATTAATCACATTGAAAACAGTGAGAAGTTAACCTTGACGGGTCTATGGTGCAAGAATCCAAGTTTTGAAAAAGAAAATGGATTTCCATCATTACTTGTAAGTAAATTCAATTCTTGCCGAGATAAGACTAAAGAGGGTGTGAATAATATCAGCTCTAAAGTTCTTCTCATGAAAGAAGAGCATGATCTTAAAATAAAGGATTTACCAGGTGAGGGAGCTGAAAATTATGAACTTTCAGCCTTCGATAAGACATCAAATGTTGTCAAAATTAAGAGAATTGTTGAGTTTATTGTAAAGTCTGCTGAAGTAGATGAGATTGTAGATTTTAATGACACTTTATTGGAGAAGTACCTACAACTTTATCCGGATCAAAAATCGATTGAAGATTTAACTGAAGAAGATAAAAAGTTAATTGTTGATTGTATTACTGATGATGAGAAAAGAGATATTCTTGAAGACAATGTTGAAGTGGTTTCTGGGGCAATAGATGAAGACGATTATTTAGAGTCCGTGCTTGGATCTTTAGAGGATCTTTCCGCCAATGAGGCAACTTATATGGTTCGTGGAACCATGGAAGAAGATGAAGAGACCACAACTATCTCTGGTGTGACAGATGATCTTACTCAGGACATTACTCGTATTGAAGGTTCTCCTGAGGAAGAAGACAAGACTGAATATCGTATTTCTGGTGTCACACAAAAAATAAATGATGACACATGGAAAGTTAAAAAGTCTGAAATGGTTGCTGAGGTTAAAGGTAAGCTCAATGACTTGAGAGGAACTGCGGACAAGGCAACGATAGATAAAGAAATTGGAATGATCGTAAGAAACCATCTCGGAACAAATGATGAGCAATCAGAAAATTTCATAAATGCTTTAAGAGAGGACGCAACAGAAGATGTTCTCTCAAAAAAGGAAATGAATAGCTCTATAGATATCAGAAATCGACTAGAGATTGAAAAACTAAAAGGTAACTTAAAAGTTCGAGATGCTCAGCTTGGCAAAATGAAAAAAATGCTGACTAATCTTAAAACTGAAGTTGAAAAAGTTCGCAAAGAAAAAGATGAGGCTAAGAAAGCACAGAAGGTTGCGGAATTTGAACAAGCAAATCCAAAAGAGCCAATTCATATCCAAGATCATAAAGCTGAAATCGACAACTTACAAAAGCAACTTAGAGCTAATGAGCTAAAGAATCAGCAGAATAATGAAGCCCAAAAGATCAAAGAATCTGAAATAGATAAGCTTCAAAAGAGGATTGAGCTTAAGAAGGGGGAAGCTCAATCTAGTGAGATGACACCTGAAGATGAAGCAGAGTTAAAGAGACTACAAGAAGAGCTAGCTTCAAAAGAAGAAGAAGTTAATGCTATTAAAGAAATTTCTAGTGGTAACTCTGAAATTGAAAAATTAAAGAAAATGATTGCGGCAAAAGAAGCTGAAGCTGATGAAGCGACAGAAAGGGAATTACGTGATCAAGAAGAAATTGAAAATCTACAGGCAGAGTTAGCAGCAAAGAAAAAAGAAATTAAAAAAGCAGAAAATAGTGATCAAACTGAGAAGTTAGAAGGCGATATCGCTTCGCTTCAGAAAAAGCTAGAAGTTAAAGAAAAGCAAGCAATTGAATCAAAGCAGGCTTCAAGAGATGCTCTCATCAATTCTAAAAATGCAAATAGAGAACTTGAAACTGTAAAAAAACAGTTAAAAGATAAAGAATTAGTTCTAGAAAGAGAACGTAAGCGTTTTGAAGTAGAGCTTTCTAAAGCGAAAGCACAGAATGAAAAATTAAAAGAAAGAAATGCTCAGCAGGTTAGTGAGAAGTCAGAATTAGTACAGGCTGGAAACGGTGATGTCTCAAAAGAGAATGAGAAATTGAAGTCTGAAGTTGAGCAACTGAAAAAGAAAATTTCATTTATGTATGAAAGTAATAAGGCCAATCAAGAAAATGGTAAAACAGTTGATGCTAATGATGTCAGTGAAATGATCGAAGCGAAGAAGAAGTTAGAAGTTGAGCTCGCTCAGCTAATGAAAGGTAACTCTGATAAAGATGGCCAAATTAAATCCTTAGAAAAGAAGCTAGAAATGGCTCAACAAAATTCATCTAATAGTCAGGCTACATTAGTTAAAATCAAAGAAGTTGAAACACAGATGAGACAAAAAGAGCGCGAAGCTGAAACGGCCAAAAAGCTCCTCAAAAAGTTTGAAGAAAAGGTAAAAGATCTCCAGCAAGAAATTAAAAAACAAGAAGTGAAGATGAAGTTTCTTTCCGCTCAATCGGCCAATCAAGGTGCCGCCAAGGCTGCAAGTAACGGTGCTAAAGGGTCTGACGCTAATAATACTCAGCTCATGAAGAAGCTTGAAATTGAGAATAAGAAGCTCCAAATGGTTGCTAAGAAGTCTACAGATGAGCTTGCTCAGAGAAAGGCAGAGCTTAATAAAATGAAGATTGAAAAGAAAACTCTTGAGAATAAGCTTCGTGACGCAGAGAGAAAAATGCAAAATTTATCAAAGAAAAAGGCCGCCTAACTATTGCCAAATATTTCATTTATTAGTAAAAATACTTCTCACGAAACAAGCCGCAGTGGTGAAATTGGTAGACACGCTAGACTTAGGATCTAGTGCTTCGGCGTGGGGGTTCAAGTCCCTCCTGCGGCACCATTTGTCAAGCTATTCGAACCATTCGGATAGTTTTTAAAAAAGCCAGACTTTGAGTCTGGCTTTTTTATTTTAGGGCCTAAATTTCTCTTATCCACATTGTAATGAATCACAACAGAATCAACTCCCACCTCAACCTTATGAATCAGCCTTTGAATGATCTTAGACTTGGTGGCCGAATTGGCGTTAAGCCACAGCTCTCTCAAGTCATTTACAAAGCTTTGGTAATCATCAAGGCTGACGAGAAAATCAGTTTCTGGCGCGTCTGAGAGCTTATCAAGCAGCTCAATCGATTCATTTTTTCTTTTTTCAAGATTTCCCATCTGTTTATAGATCGGGCTGGCAGAAACCTCCGTGGGAAGCTCTGAAAGTCTCTCGGCCAAGGCGTCTATTTGAGAGTTAAACCCATAGATTTGAGCTTTCAAGGAATTAACTTCGCTTACAGATGAATTTTGTTTAACCTTTGTTTTTAATTTTTCAAAAAGAACTTTTACAAATTCATCTTGAAAAAGAATCGCTTCTACCTTTTCTGTTACAAGTGGCTCTAGTTTTTTTGCCAAAACTCGCCTTGGTTCACAATCAAAAATCTTTTTCGTAAGCGTAGAATTTCTTTTTGTGGCCCAAGAGTGCTCGTAATAGCCAATTTTTCCACCATTTCCATGCGCAGATTTTCCACACATAGCATCTCCACAAGCTTTGCAAAAAGTGATTCCTGAAAGCAGATAAGGATATCTTTTCTTTGAGTGTGGTTTCTTTTTACTTAGATTCTTCTTTAATTTAACTTGCACGCGATTAAAGATATCCTCATCAACTACGGCGTCCCATACAGCTTCGGTTTCACTATGAGTGTCACCATCTTTAAAAATCTTAATTCCAATATAGGCCTTATTCACAAGAATCTTGTGCAGATTATCCACGCTGAAATGTCCGAGGCGTTTAAACTTGCCACCACCTTGTTTCCACCTGCGAATAGTATGGCCTTGATCGTTGAGATACTTGGCTGTTTGAGACAGGCTTTCTTTTTCAAGGTAAGTTGAAAAGCAAAGTCTAACGAGATCGGCCATCTCATAATCCAGTTCAAGATAACCTTTCTTTTCTCCAAGCTTGAATCCTAAAGGGACACTACCTCCATTATAAAGTCCGCGTTTAGCACGGGCTTTAATATTTGCTGTTACTCTTTCACTGACTTGTCTACGCTCAAACTGAGCAATATTAGCAATAGTGTAGAGAACCATTTCACCAGCGGCGGTCGTCGTATCAAAGTTTTCTCTTAGGGAATAAAAACCACAATTGTGCTTTTTCATCAGCTCCCAGATTTCAGAAAAGTCTTTCATATTTCTTGAGATACGAGAGATTTCACTAACCATCACCAGATCAATTTTTCCCTGAGAAATTTCAAAAAGCATCTTTTGAAGTTCTAGTCTATTGGTATCTTTTCCAGATTTAGCTCGATCAATGTAAATTGAAACAACTTCACCAAAGTTTCCTGACAAATTTTTAAACTTCACAGCTTCAAGTAAGCGTTCCTTTTGATTTTTTATGGAGCCTTCTAAATTTTTTGCCTGTTCTTCGGTTGAGACACGAATATAAAAACAGATTTTATGCGACATGATTTCCTCCTTCATTATAGCCGGAGGAACAGAGATCGTTTGGAGACGACTTTTTATTGACTAGCTCATCATAAATAATACTGACTACTTCATCAAGAATTAATTGGTATTCCTCTTGTTTTACTAGGTGTTCTTTTAAATTTACTTCTTTGTTTTCCCATTTTTTCCTTCCAGTAGTTCTCTTAGTCAGAGAATTTATCCCTAATTATAAAAATCATCTAAACCCCACTTTTAACTCAATTTTTTGATTGTCTATTGCCATATTTTCAGATACTTGTAGAAAACTGCCCCATCTGTGAGAGATCGCCCAGTGGTCAGGCAATTTTCTTTCTTTTAAGCTCAAGTTCATAACCTCCTCTGTCCTTTAAGGTTAAATTTTCAAGATCAATTTTGTCCGAATTGAGTTTGAAAAAGAAAAACTTAGGATTTTTGTTTGGATATTCTTTTTCTTCCTCTTCGATAATAGTTTTTCTGATCCAGTCCTTTTGATAAAAGAAAAAAACAGCATTGATATACTCTGGGTAATAATAATTATGAACAAGTTCCCTGTATTTATTCTTTGATGCCGCAGAATTTTCGTACTCTATGACAATATTAAACTTTTGACCGCCTAGCTTCAATTTGAGGAAAGCATCAGAGTTATTTTCAATTACATCTGGGAAGCCAAAATTATTACCAAAAATGCACTGAAGTTCATTTTCTGGATAATAAAAAAGACAGTTTTTAGTTCTCTTCAAACATTCTCCGATTTCAACAAGAACTAGGTCGTGAATAACTGAATTACTTTCAAGTTGCTTTCTCTGTAACTCAAGTCCTTCATTCTCCTGTAGAATGGTTAAAGCTTTCCTTGTAATTGAGAAATATCTTTGTATCTTTCCCTGGAAAATGGTGGCTTGAACTTTAACAAGTCCCTCACTTTCAAATTTCCTAAGACGCTTTCTTACATTTCCAATATCGGTTTCTTCTTTGAATGGATAACGCCATATTTGCTCGACTGTCATCACTTTATAATTGAACAAATAGCGTAGTGTGAGCATATCTCTAGCAGTTAACAATAGTTTTGGTGGCCATTTCATAAATCTCCTTTGGTTAATGGTTGGAGATTGTAATTACATAATGGATGCCAACTTTTTCCTAAGCAGTAGCCTTGAGGTTCTAGATAGTTAGAGCTTTTAAGATAAGGATAAATATCGCATAAAATATGGCATGCAATATTTTAAATTATCTCAGGTGTGCAATATTTATTAGCTTAAAATCGTTTTCAATGGGCATCGATACGGCGCTACAGGCGATAAAGATTAGGCTAGGTGTACTGAACTTGAAGACCCTTAGAAATTTGAGCTTTTAATTGTTTCAATAATTCGCTTACTAACTGTATTATTGTGTTTTTCAGCTCGATATATCAAACAAATTTCATCTTTGAAAATTGGAGAGCCACTTAGCCTTTTAAGATTATCGTATTGAGAGGCAATTGTGGCAGGTAAAAGACCGTAGCCGAGGCCAAGGGCTGTAAGTTTGGCAACCAGTTCCAGGTTTCCAGAATTAATTTCACCAGAGAAGTTTTTCTTTTTACCAAGTTTTTTTAATATGTATTGTGACTGAGCGAGGTTTTGGTCGTAAATGAGTTTGTCTTGTGCATCCTTTGTATAGAAAATTGTTACTTCATCGTTATACAGCTTTCTGATTACAAGATCAGGATGCTTGATCGGATTTACTACTATCCCAAAATCAGCTTCCCAACTAATCACTTTTTCAGTCATCTCTCTTGAAAGACCATGAGTAAACTTAAAATCTAGTCCAAGAAAGTCAGATTGAAGCTTTGGTATAAAAAACTCTAAAGCATATAAAGCTACAGAGGGATGAATAGCAAAAGTATAACTCCCTTGAATCAAGCCGGTTTCAGGATTCGCTAAATTTTGAGCTTGCTCCCATTCATATACTAGGCGGCGAGAGCGAACTTTAAACTCTTCACCGAGTTTAGTGAGCTGTATCCCATTTTTTAGTCTAATAAGAAGCTGGCCTCCAAGCTCGTTTTCTAGCCTTTTTATAGCGTAGCTAAGAGCTGGTTGGGAAATTCCAATTATCTCAGAAGCCCTAGTAATATTAAGGGTTTCACTGGCAGTAATAAAATATTTCACATCATCCATCATTAAAGACATAAGTAATATGTATCACAATGATACAAATAAGTCATTTTATTTATTATAAGTAGTTTTATATCTATATGTCAGAGGGGAATAATGGAAACATTCGGAGACAGATTAAAAAGATTAAGAGTTAGTAAAGGCTCATCTATATCTGATGTTTCAAATCATATTTTTGTTAGCCCTAGCACATATAGAGATTGGGAAAATGGCAGAGAAATTAAGGGCGAGCCTTATATAAAAGTAGCAGAGTACTTTAATGTTTCTCTTAATTATCTTTTAACCGGCCAGGAACTAAAAATAGAGGAAGCCCTAAATGAGGTTGAAAAACATATAAGAATTATACGGTCTTTTCTGTAGGTCGACGAATATGAGCGATAGGCAGATTAAGAGTTTTTTTAAGACATTTTATAACGTAGGAAGTTTTAACCTACATCTTTTAAAAAAGGGGATAAAAATGAAAAAGATGGTTTTTGTAATACTAACAATGCTAATTACAGGACAAGTATTCGCTGAGTCTCAAGTAATTAAAATAAGGTGTGTTGAGCCTCGATTTACACCGGTATGGCCCGAAACAAATATTGAAATTGACCTAGATACTTCTACGATGAAAATTTTATCTACAGATGGTGTAGGCTTTATCGATAAAAACAAACGTCGAATAAAAGGGCTATTTCTCGAAAAAATTGATTGCGATACACAAAATCTAGACCAAGGGATAATTTGGTGTCGCTTTAAAAGAGATACATCAGCAGATGTTGAGTTTAGTGATGGAAATATAATTGGGGGTAAGATATCAGGTAATCTTCAGGCAATTCAAATTACTCGTTTATCACCAACTTTCAGTAACGCTGGCGGTGTTCATAAATCCAAGATTGTAGAATTAAATCTATCACTAAAACTTCCTGGAGAGGATCTAACTCAATTTCAGCTTAAAGCACAAAGTGCTCTTTGTAATTTTCAAAACCTAGTTCAGTGAGCATTCTTTGTTCAAGAAGATAATGAAATTAAGGCTATCTACGGATGGCCTTTTTTCATTGTCATCTTTTGAGTAAATCCACTTAATGCAGGAAGTCCTTGGTGAATCTTCAAAATAGCCGTTTTCTTGACAGCAAAACTCAGCTCATCGCTAAGTCCAAAGAAAAATATTGTAGATAAAATAATTCCAATAACTTTTGTCATAATCGCCCCTCTTTCTTAAGCCTGCCCAGATACCAAGTTATAGTGTTTACAGGCCTTGAAAAATACTCAGAAAGCTGTTTTCTGCTGTAATTTTGCACTGTTTTCAAATATACAAGCTCATCGAGGTCAACTTGAGGCCGTCTCCAAACAATCTCGTATTCCTCTGATATTGTGCTTGGTTCGACCATTGTCGTATGGAGGGCACCATCACAATTTAAAAAATAAGCTTTCATTCCATTTTATGCCTCAAGAATTTCACTCACATAGTGGACTATGCTCATTTCAATTCTTTCGTTTAAAAAGAAAGCAAAGCTTATTTTTTTAATCGTGATTTAGCTGTAGACGGACTTGAACTTGTTCACCGAGTTTAGAGAATATGCCAGTGGCATGTTCGGTTAAACGAGGCTTCCTGCGAATTCTAAAGCGATGGTTTTAGAAGCTTTTAACAACGATTTGAGTGAAGCAATCTTCTTGGATAGGTTCTTCAAAGGCCACGCCCATTCGGTATTGCTTTTTTCTGCTTGAAGATTCAAATGGGGATAGGTGAATGATTTTGGCCTTAATAAATCCAAGATCAACACCACAGATATTCTTAATTAAGATGAAAGAGTCCTCGATGAGTTTAGAGCTGTACTTCGTATTTACGAGAAAACATGCGCCAGTTGTCGAGATGTCTCTTGTTTCTAGTGTTAGTTCGTCACCCTTAATTTTGCGGTCCATGCTTAGCTTTATTCTAGCATTTGAGTCATCATCTTCATGAAGAACAAAGCGTGATGATTCTCGCAAGTTTAATAAGTTGATTTCCTCAGGGAGCACGGAGATTAAAAAATCATCTGCAATCTTTATTTTCTCAGTTTTAAGAACCATTCGATATTCAGCTGTATAAATATAGAGTGGACTCTTTGGACATAAATGTTTTTTTATATCATCTGTTATTGGGAAAAGTAGTTTAGTGTCATTGTCTACAAGCATTGGTAAAGCAGAGAATACCTTGCGAGGCTTTTTCGATTTTTGCCAGAAAGAGATCTGCTCCTTTGAGGAAATGAGATCTGCAATAAGGCCTACGATATTTTCACGATTATTTAAATTGATGTAATTTTTCATGTCACTTTTATTGTAAGCGAAAAATATACGGATGTGAATAAGAGGTAAGTCTTTATCCTTTGAAGCAATCTAAGAATTTTTCAACATATTCTTCAAAGCCCTTTTCTGGGTAGAGTTCATTAACCTTTTTAGCCATGGCCTTGAGGTTTACTTTACCTGAAGGGCAAGAAAGAAGTTGATGAGAAAACGCTTCACTTACCATAAAGAGACGATCGACTTGAGAAATGGCGGTACTGAGATCTTTTTGTTGAAAACCAACACCTCCAATATTTCCATGATGATGCTTGATAAGATTAATAGTCGACTGTGGAATTTTATCCGATTTTTCAAGAACTTCAGCAGCCAGCTTTGCATGATGCCTTATTTTTTCAGTCTCTTCATTTGAAAGAATAATTTGATTAAGATCATATTCAGTAAGTACCCTAATGTGATCGGGTTCAGTTAAGCTCATATCATGTAAGAATGAGCAAAGAACAAGATCTTTTTTGATCGCTTCATTAGACCAAGTAAATTTGCTTACCAAAGAAAGAGCGATAGCACTTGTCATCATCGATGACTGGTATTTGAAGTCTTTATTATCTTTGAAAATTTTATTTAATAAAGACTTGATATCTTTTTGTTTGTCTAGGTCCTCAAAAATACTATCAACTGCTTTATTCGCCATCTCAGCAATAGCTGGTTTCATTTCTAGCTCTGAAAGATAATTGAAAAACTTCTGTGTGATTTCTTTTTGAGTGGCCTTATTTAAATCATTAGTATCAAAAGTTTGACCTAGTCGAAGAGTGATATATTCAAGGAAAACTTTAAAATCATCTTCCGTCGTGTAAAAATATTTATGTCCTAGTTTTTCGAGCTTAAGAACTTCCATCTGCTCAAACTCTGTTTCTCGATTGATATATTTTTGAAATTTTCCCTGAGCTTTAACTTTCACGTAAAGGTCTACTGGAGTTGTAGAAATATAGGTAAGGATATCAAGACTAAGCTTTTTATATGAAATAGAATCATTTACTTTTTTAATGACCTCTTTTTTATCAGCACTAATTTTTTCACGAATTTTCTTCGCAATAAATTTTACATCTGGATATTCATCGATAAGAAAGGTCGTTGGGTTCGGTTCGATATCAGTATCACCCATAATAAAGAAGAGGACACCTTCACGAACAGAATCTTTAATTTTATTTGCCGTGTCTTCATTACCAACTTTATTTAGCGAAATCACAGCAATGAAATCATCGAAAAGCTCTAAGACTCCAAGGGCATCTGTGGCATCATCCTTAACATGAATATTTACATCGAACTCTTTTCTTAGGTTTAGCTCTAATGTGGCTCTAGTTTGCTTATCACTTTCAACTATTAAAATTTGCATACTACCTCAGGCAATCTTTGTTAATTTTGATCCAACTTTTGGTTCAGGAAAAATCTCAGAATAATTCTTAATCTCAGTTTCGTTAACTCTTCTCCAAATATGAGAACGTTCTAACTTCTTAGATGAATAGAATCCTCTCGCCGCAATCATTTCGGCTACCGCTTCAACTGTTAGGCGATGGAAGTTTGAAACTCTTTTGTATTTGTCATCAACAACGAGTCCATTAGATAGGGACTCATCTTGAGTGGCAACACCTGCAGGACACTTGTTAGTATTGCAAATAAGAGCTTGGATACACCCTAGTGCTAACATCATTCCTCTAGCACTATAACAAGCATCAGCTCCTAGAGCGATTACCTTCACAATATTAAAGCCAGTTAAGATTTTTCCTGATGCAATGACTTTGGTATCTTTTTTCAAGTCATAGGCATTAAGAAGATCAACTACAGTAATTAGACCATCGATTAAACTATTTCCAATTCTATTACTAAACTCTAGAGGAGCGGCACCTGTTCCACCTTCTCCTCCATCAACAGTGATAAAATCAGGTGTGATACCAGTTGAAACCATTTCCTGACAAAGCTCTTCAAATTCTGAAGAGTCTCCAACACAAAGCTTAAACCCCACAGGTTTTCCGCCTGAAAGTTCTCTTAATTGCTTAATGAAGTTCAGAAGACCATGATGACCTTTGTAAGCAGAATGTGAACCTGGAGATACTACTTCTGTATATGGTTCAACACATCTTGCTTTTGCAATTTTAGGAGTATTCTTCTTTGCGGGAAGTATACCTCCGTGTCCAGGCTTTGCTCCTTGTGAAATTTTGAGCTCTATCATTTTGACACTCGGCAGATTTGCTCTCTCTGCAAAACGTTGTGGATGAAAATGTCCATGGTCATCTCTACATCCAAAGTACCCTGTTCCTATCTGCCATATAAGATCTCCACCATGCTTTAGGTGATAATCACTAATTGAACCTTCACCTGTATTGTGAGCAAAGTTTCCATCTTTGGCACCTTTGTTAAGGGCTTCAATCGCATTGGAACTTAAACTCCCATAGCTCATAGCTGAGATATTAAAAATAGATAATGAATATGGTTTAGAACACTGAGGTCCACCTACTGAAACTCTTAATTCGTCTGGCTTAATTGAATGGAGATCTACTGGATTCATAGAATGATTTATCCATTCATAGCCTGGTTCATAAACATCTAATTGAGTACCAAATGGTGTTGTAGATAATTGATTCTTTGCTCGTTGATAAACAACACTACGATGAATCCTCGATATTGGTGTTCCGTCAGTATCAGATTCAATAAAGTACTGATATATTTTTGGCCTCAGTTCTTCCATTAGATAACGTCCGCGACCAAAGAGAGGATAATTTCTCATAAGCGTATGCTTCTTTTGAAACATCTCATAAAATCCGAGGATAACTAATGGTAGGGTAAGAATAAAAGTAAAGGCCCAGTAATAACTAATGTAGTAAGCTAAGGCCGTTTGAATTCCTAAAATAATGAGACTTGATACAACGAAAACTTTTCTCATAAAAAACCTTTAAAATAAATGAGTTATAATAATTTTAACTTAGTGAATTTTATTTATTTCGCAGTGGAATATTTGTCCGGCATAGAAAGATGGAAGAAAATAGTCAGGTAATTATTATTGGTGGTGGAGCAGCTGGAATATTCTGTGCATTGCAATTGGGCCTTCTTGGAATACCTTCTCTTGTTCTAGAGAAGAATTCAAAACTTGGAAAGAAGATCATTGTGAGTGGTGGGGGCAATTGTAACTTCACAAACAAGATCGTGGGCCATCAAAATTATGAGAGCTCAAATGTAAAATTTTCTATATCAGCTCTAAAAAATTACTCTTCTGATGATTTTATAAAGTACTTAGAGAGTTATAACTTTAACTATTATGAAAAGAAACTAGGGCAGTTATTCTGTAAAAATAAATCTAAATCTCTACTAGAGCTTTTACTTACTAGGTGCCGTGACGTTGGAGTTAAATTTGAATTAGATTGTGAAGTTAAAGATGTAAAAAATGAGAATGAGTCTTTTGAAATCATTACTGATACGAAGAGACTAAAGAGTCGATATATTGTCTTGGCAACAGGGGGATTAAGCTTTCCTGGTATTGGTGTCAGTGATTTAGGCTATAAGATTGGTAAAAAAATTGGTCATAAAATTAGACCGACTGAGCCTGCTCTCGTTCCTTTTATCCTCAGCGGTGATGAAGCAATTTGGTCAAGAGACTTGTCTGGCCTCTCTCTTCCTGTAAAAGTCTCTTGTAACTCCTATCATTTTGAAGATGATCTTTTATTTACACATAAAGGATTGAGTGGACCTGCAATTTTGAAAATCAGTCTTTATTGGATGCCTGCTGACGAAGTTGAAATAGACCTATTACCCAATGAGAATATTAAAGAGATGATCAATTCTTGGAGAAAGTCTAAAGGAAAGAATAAGTTTAGTAATCTTCTTGTCACTATCCTTCCTAAGAAGTTAGCTTTCGCCATCGTAAATGAATTAAGAGTTGAAGATGAGCGTATTGCTGATCTTACAGCTGATCAAATAAGAGAAATAGAAAGCTTGATTCATCATTGGAAATTTATTCCTTTAAGAACAGAAGGATTCAAAAAAGCAGAAGTCACCAGAGGGGGAGTTTGTTTAGATAAGATTAGCTCAAAGACTATGGAAAGCCAGCTTGTTGAAAATATTTACTTTATTGGAGAAGTCTTAGATGTTACAGGATGGCTGGGTGGTTATAACTTTCAATGGGCTTGGTCGAGTGCATATTCTGCTAGTCAGGCCATATTCAATAAAATAAACTATATCTATGAGTAAAGTAGAAGAAATTGTCTTTTCTGGTGGTGGAAGTGGTGGTCACGTTCTTCCTGCTATTACTTTAATTAATCATCTAAAGAAAAATCATCCTGAAGTTAAAATCTCTTATATTGGAGATGCTAATGGTATTGAATCAAAACTAATTTCTGAACAAAATATTCAATTTCAATCAATTATGACAGGAAAGCTTAGACGCTATATAAGCTTTCAAAATTTTATTGATATTTTTAAAGTTATGATTGGGATTATTCAATCTTTCTTTATTCTACTAGGAAAAAGAAACTCTATTGTCTTTTGTTCCGGTGGCTTTGTTACTGTACCAGTTGCCATAGCTAGTTTTTTGACTGGAAAGAAAATGTATATTCATGAGCAAACTAGTCGTGTTGGTCTTGCGAATAAGATCAATTCAATTTTCGCAGATAAAGTTTTTGTAACTTTTGAAGAAAGTTTGAAGTTCTTCCCAAATGAAAAAACACTGCTTTCTGGTTATCCTCTTCGACCAGAGATTGGTAATGTGAAAAGAGTTGATTTTGATAATATTCTAAAGTCTTTTAATCTCAGTGATGGAAAGCCTGTGTTATTTGTGACTGGTGGAGGGAATGGATCTCTTCTTTTAAACAATTTGATTAAAGATAACTTAGATGAATTGAAAGATAAGTTTACTATTGTTCATCAAGTTGGAAAAAATTTTGAAGAAGAGTATTCAAAACTTAATAATGCCGATTACTACACAAGTGCATTTTTTGGCGAGGAAATGATTGCACTTATGAAGTATTCATCAGTGGTTATCTCAAGAGCAGGGGCTGGAACAGTCGTTGAATTAATGGCCCTAGGGAAACCTTCTATTTTCGTTCCATTGGCAATCGCTCAAAAAAATGAGCAATACCATAATGCTATGGAAGCTCATAAAAAAGTAGGTTCAATCGTTATTGAGGAAAAAAATCTATCTTCAGATGAAATTTTTAAGGCCATTGATAAATGCTTAGACTTAGAAATGAAAGAAATTGATATTTCAAAGAATGCCACCCAAGAAATTACGAGTGAGATACTATGAAAACATTCCCAATTGAAGAAATTACAAATATCGTGGCTGATTTTGCTAGCGAGAGAGAATGGAATCAATTTCATAGTCCAAAAAATATATCGATGGCCCTTAATGTCGAATCTTCCGAACTAATGGAAATGTTCCAATGGTTAAAAGAAGAAGAGTCATGGGAAATAATGAAGACTGATAAAAAGGTTTCAGTTGAAGATGAGGTCGCAGACGTTGCAGTTTATCTTCTAAGAATTTGTGACTTATTAAAAATTGATTTAGAAGAAGTTATAAGAAAGAAAATGAAGAAGAATGCTGAAAAATATCCCCCTGAACTAGTCAGGGGGTCTTCGAAAAAATACGACGAATATTAGCTTTTCTTACCAAGAAGACCATCTCTAAGACCTTCATCAGCAGCATTGATAAACCATACACTTAAAAGAGCTCTCGCGAACTTCTTATTTCCAATAGTTCCCTTGTCTTGCCCATTAAAGACAACTTTAACGCCTTTATCAGTGAAAGTGATAAGAACTTTTTGATGCTTTTGAATATCACCCATAGTTGCATTGAACTTATCAAAATGAGTTTTAAGTTCATTACGATCAGCTTCAGGAACAGCTGCTTTCCAAGCATCTGACCATCCACCTTGAAGTTTATGACCTTCAACATCTCTTACAAAAGACATATCGATGAATTTTGGATTTGGTTGATCAAGAATAGATTTCGCATCCTGTGATTTCTTAGAAACATAAAGTCCACCAACATAAACTTTAACTCTTAACCAAGTTGCTTTTCTTGTTCCCATACCATTAAGTAACAAGTCCTTTCCTAGAACTGTCATAGTTTCTGGCATTTTTACACCGTATTTCTCACCGGCAAATACAGATGTCATAAGGAAGAATGATAGTAGTAACGATTTCAACATAAATAACTCCTTTTATTTAATTTAAATCTAATATTTATTTCTCTTCTTTTTCTCTACGAATAACTGATCTCTTGTTAGCAGCTAGTTCCTTCTTTCTAATTCGAATAGTTTGAGGAGTAACCTCAACCCATTCATCATTATCGATCCAGTCCATAGCAAATTCCATTGTCATTGGCTGGATCGGAGGAAGGGAGATGTTAACATCTTTACCGGCAGTTCTTACTGATGAAAGGTGCTTCTCTCTAACTACGTTTACATTTGTATCATTTGTTCTTGTATGCTCACCAGTAACCTGACCTTCATAACATTGTTGTCCTGGAAGTACGAACTGTTTACCAAGACTTAGAAGGTTAAATAGGGCATAAGGAGTCATCTTTCCTGGACGGTCAGCAATGATGGCCCCATTTTGTCTCGCAAGCATATCACCTGCGTATGGTTGGTAACCCATATACTCAGAGGACATAAGACCTTCACCACGAGTATCAGTTAAAAATTGTGAACGATATCCAATTAGTCCGCGTGATGGAATTACGAAAGTGACCCTTGTTCTATCTTCTCCGATAGGCATCATGTTATCCATTTTACCTTTTCTCGTTGATAGCTTTTCTGTTACTGCTCCGGTGGCGTCACTTGGGATATCAAGAACAACTCTTTCATATGGTTCACTTTTTACACCATCAATCTCTTCAAAGAGAACTTCTGGTCTTGAAACCATAAACTCATATCCACTTCTTCTCAGTTCTTCAAAAACAATTGCAAGCTGAAGCTCACCACGGCCTTTAAGCATATATATTTTTGGATCATCTGTTTCTTCATATTGAAGGGCAACGTTTTGACGACAAGACTCTTCTAAAAATTCTTCTAGCTTTCTACTCGTAAGGTATTCACCTTCTTTTCCTGATAGTGGAGAAGTGTTCACACTTACGTTGACACTAACTGTTGGTGGCTCAACTTCGATTCTTTCGAGTGCATCAAGAGCATCTTGAGAACAAATCGTATCACCAATCTTTCCATCAGAAAGACCAGAAAGAATAATAATCTCACCAGCTTCAGCTGAAGTAACTTCTTCCATTCCCAGTTTTGAATAAACCTGGATGGCTGAAGCTTTAAAGTTCTTTTTGCCATCTTTCTGAATAGCTGTATATTGCTCGTTCTTATTGATCTTCCCTCTAACAATACGACCAACAACTTGTGCTCCTAAGAAAGTATTATATCCAAGGTTGGCGACAAGCATTTGGAATCCACCTTCTGTGCTTAAATCAGCAACTGGATAGAAGTCAGAAACAATAAAATCTAAGATGTCGTGGAGGTTATCTTTTTGAACACCTCTTTCATTAGAGGCCCATCCTTCTTTCGCTGATGCATAAAGAACAGGAATATCTAAATCAAAATCTTCAATATTGAGCATTGATGCTAATTCAAGAAAAAGATCTTCGATCTCTCCGTGAACTTCATCAATTCTTTCATCTGGTCTATCAACTTTGTTAATAACAACACCAATTTTAATTCCTCTTTCCATCGCTTTAGTAAGAACAAAACGAGTTTGAGGCAGTGGACCTTCTGAAGCATCAACAAGAAGAAGAACCCCATCAACCATTGAAAGAGATCTTTCAACTTCTCCACCAAAGTCGGCGTGTCCTGGAGTATCAAGAAGGTTGATCTTATAGTCTTTCCAATTGAAGGCACAGTTCTTAGCTGTAATTGTGATACCTCTTTCTCTTTCGATATCACCACTATCCATAATTCTATCTGTTCCTTCTTCCTTTTCAGAAAGAGTTCCAGATTGTTTTAAAAGTCCATCAACAAGTGTTGTTTTTCCATGGTCTACGTGGGCAACCACAGCAATATTTTTAAGGGCCTTCGCGCTCATTTGAATCCTTGCGTTGAGTCAATTTGACAATATAAATTTGTAAAATACTATTGCTGATAACATATGAATTGTAACTAAGAAAACAAAATGCTTCAGCTAAAAAATATCTCTAAATCCTTTGGTGCCAGAGTCCTTTTCGAAGATATTAATATTAACTTTTCTCCAAAGAATAGAGTTGGGTTAGTTGGTCGAAATGGAACAGGGAAATCAACGCTGTTTAAGGTCATTTTAGGGACAGAGACTCCGGATACTGGGAGTGTGGCCATTCCCAAAGGCTATCGCTTGGGAAGCTTGAGTCAACATATCAAGTTTACTGAGGACAGTGTCATAAAAGAGGTCATGAAAGTTCTTCCAAAGGACATGGAGTTCGAGACATACCGAGCTCAAAAGATTCTCTTTGGATTAGGCTTTGATGATGAAATGACGGAGCAGAGTCCTCATGATTTTTCTGGGGGATATCAGGTTCGAATTGAGTTGGCGAAGACCCTTGTTCAGGAACCTAATCTATTATTATTAGATGAGCCGACTAACTATTTAGATATCGTCTCTTTAAGATGGTTAGAGAGATTTCTTGTTACTTTCCCTGGAGAGATTCTTCTTATTACTCACGATAGAAGTTTTATGGATGCTGTTTGCACTGATGTCATGGGAATACATCGTGGCAAAGTTAAAAAGCTAAAAGGTAATACTGAAAACTTTTATACCAAGATCAAAGAAGAAGAGGAGATTTATGAAAAGACGAGAGTCAATCAAGAGAAAAAGAAGAAAGAGCTTCAGCAATTTATAGATCGATTCAAGGCCAAGGCAACAAAGGCAAGACAGGCGCAGTCTAAAGAGAAACTAATTGAGAAAATGGAATCTTTTGATGAGCTTGAAGAGATTCCAGAGTTTGGTTTTTCATTTAAGTATAAAGACTGCCCTTCAAAGACGATTGCTGAATTTCGTAACTTAGAATTCGGATATGACGAGAACCTACTATTTAAAAATTTATCTTTTCATATCAACCGTGGAGATCGAATAGGAATTATAGGTAAGAATGGAAAAGGTAAGTCTACCTTACTCAATGTTATGAATAAGTTCTTATCAATTCCAGAAGAAAAAATAAGATATCATAATGCTGCTAAAGTTGGGCATTTCGGACAAACCAATATTGAAAGACTTCATGAGAAAAATACTATTGAGCAAGAGGTCTTTAGTTCAAATGAGAAACTTTCTAAAACTGAAGTAAGATCTATTTGTGGAAGTATGATGTTTCCAGGAGATGATGCTCTAAAGAATATCTCGGTTCTTTCTGGTGGAGAAAAGAGTCGAGTTATGCTGGGGAAAATTTTAGCAACTCCAGTAAATCTTCTCTATCTTGATGAACCTACTAACCACTTAGATATGGAATCGGTTGAAACTCTTACTCGAGAAGTTAAGAAGTTCGAAGGTGGGGTAGCTTTTGTTACTCACAATGAGTTTATGCTACGAGAACTGGCCAATAAATTAATCATCTTTCATGATGGAGAGGCTCAAGTCTTTCTTGGATCATATGATGACTTTCTAGAGAAAATTGGTTGGGGTGATACTGAAATTCCTGTTGAGAAGATCTCTAAAAAGACGCATCAAGAAATTAGAAATGAACAAAAGAAAGTCGAAGAGAAATCTTCCGTCAATCGACAAAAAATTGAAGCGTTGATTGAGCAAAAAGAAGAAAAGATCATTGAAATAGAAGAGATGATATCAAAGTTTCAAATGTTAATGGATAAAAAGGCGCAGAGTGGAGAAGATATCAGTGAATTGTCGGTGACACTTGCAAAGCTTTCAGAAAAGTTAGAAGTAGAATTTGAAGAGCTTGCCGAGTTAGGAGACAAGCTCTAAATATTTATCCTCTTTTCCAAGCGTGATATTTTTTTACAAAATTAAGAAGCCCTTCTGGTTTTCTTTCTTTCTTCCAGTTACCTGCTAAGTATTTATTGGCTTCACTCATTGTAGGATAAGTGTGGATTGTTCCTAAGATAGCGTTGAGCCCAAATCCATGCTTCATTGCCGCGATAAACTCAATCAAAAGATCACTTGCATGCTGACCAATAATAGTCGCACCAATAATTTTATCTGTACCAGGCTTTGTAAGAACTTTAACAAACCCAAAGTCTTCACTATCGGCAATTGCTCTATCAAGATCATCAATTCCATATTTCGTAACTTCATAGGAGATACCTTTGGCCTTTGCTGTTTTCTCATTGAGACCAACAGTAGCAACCTCTGGGTCAGTATAGGTACACCAAGGAATCACGCTGTAATCAACTTTAAACTTTTTAAACTGTCCAAAGAGACCATTAACAGCACAGTACCAAGCTTGGTGAGCCGCTGTATGAGTGAGTTGGAATGGACCTGTCACATCACCACAAACGAAGATATTTGGATAATTTGTTTGAAGATATTCATTGGCTTCAATCGTTCCATTCTTTCTAATTTCTATATTTAAGTTTTCTAATCCAAAACCTGTTGTATTGGCCCTTCTTCCTACTGCGATAAGTACTTTATCAAATGGAACTTCAACATCATGTCCATTATGATCACAGATCAGAATGCCTTCTTTAAACTCTTTGGCCCTATGATTTGTGAGAACATTGACACCCTCTGCTTTAAATTTCTTTGTTAATTCTTCAGAAACATCTTCATCTTCAATGGCAAGAATACGATTTCCCATTTCTACGACCGAAACTTCTGAACCAAACCTTGCAAAACTTTGGGCCATCTCTAAACCAATTGGTCCCGCTCCTAGGACTAAGAATTTCTTTGGAAGCTCTCTGATCTCCCAAAGGTTATCACTGACAAGGTAGTCAATTTTATCTAAGCCTGGAATTGGTGGAACAAAGGGTCTGGCTCCCGTGGCAATAGTTATATTTCTAGTCGTTAGGACTTTTCCATTAATTTCTACTTCCCATGGAGAGATAATTTTTGCTTCACCTTCATAACAATCAACTCCAAGATTAGTATATCTTTCAACTGAATCATGAGGCTCAATTTTTTTAATAACATTTTGAACTCTTTCCATCACCTTCGCGAAATCAAATTTCGCTTCCACTGAATCAATTCCATATTTTTCTGAATTCTTTGCTAAGGCCATCACTTTTGCAGATTTGATTAATGCCTTTGAAGGAACACATCCAGTGTTAAGACAGTCACCACCCATGGCATGCTTTTCAATAAGAGCAACTTTAGCATTTACTGCAGCTCCAATATAAGAAGTCACAAGACCTGCAGATCCTCCACCAATAGCGATCATGTTGTAATCAAACTTAGATGGTTTCTTCCATCCTTTATAAACTTTATTCGCTTTAATAGTTTCTAGGATTTTTTTACCAACTAGAGGCATAATCCCTAGTAGAACAAATGATCCTAATAGTTTTGGACTTAAAATTCCGCTAAGGCTGTCAATCTGACTGATTTGGCTACCAGCATTTACATAAACAATAGTTCCTAGAAGCATACCCAACTGACTGACAAAGAAATAAGTGACAGTCTTTATAGGAGTTAGTCCCATTATGAGATTGATAAGAAAGAAAGGAAATACTGGCAGGAGTCTTAGGGTAAAGAGATAGAAGGCCCCATCTTTTTCAATACCTTCGTTTATCGTTCTTAACTTATCTGAGAATTTACTTTGAATAGAATCTTTGAGTAAGTATCTCGCCGCTAAGAAAGCTAGAGTCGCCCCAATTGTTGATGAGAATGAAACAACGATTGTTCCGGTAACCAATCCAAAGAGAGCACCAGCGGCAAGAGTTAAAATCGCAGCCCCTGGAAGAGAAAGAGCTGTGGTAAGAATATATATTCCAGAAAATGTTAAAAGTGTTTGAAACTTATTTTGATTATAGAAACTAATAAATTTATCTTGATTGGCCTTTAGGTACTCTAAGGTTAAGTAGCTTGTGAGATCGTATTTTTTAACAACGATGATAAGAGTAATAACAACAGTAACTAGGATCAACTTCGGCAAAATTTTTTTCATACACTTCCTCAAAAAGTACGTTTATCAATAAGTGTATGAGTTTTAGGAAATGTTACAACTTTTTTGGAATTATTCTTAGATGATTAGGCAAAAAGAAAGGCTACCAAAAGGTAGCCTTCAAATTAGTTAAATGTACCTATATTTACTCTAGTGATTTCAGTGAGTTATAAAGGTCAACTCTACCACCACTAGAAGTTCTGCTGTATGAACGACTCTTTGTTGTGTTGTTCATGAGAACCGCTTTTAGTTCAACTGGGCTTAGATTAGGGTAGTGACTTAGAACTTCAGCTGCCACACCAGCTGTTGTTGGAGAGGCCATACTTGTTCCAGACATTGAACCATATCTATTTCTTGGAGTTGTTGAGTAAACACTACTTCCTGGAGCTGCGATATCAACACTCTTTGTTCCATAGTTTGAGAAGTAACTCATCGATCCTCTACTTGTTGTTGAAGCAACTACAAGTAGGTTTTCTGATTCATAACTTGCTGGCCATGTCGGTCTTGAATCGATATTTCTAGAACTATTTCCAGCAGCAGCAATAACTAATGTTCCATATTCTTTTCCAATAAAGTCGATAGCTTCTTTTACTGCCATTCCACCTTCATTATGATCTTTTCCAAAAGAACAGTTAATGATTTTTGCACCATTCTTTGCTGCATAGATAAAAGACTCAACTACATCTACATCAGTTTCATCACCTCTATTTGGAACTGTTCTGATCCCCATAATTTTTACATTAGAAGCGATACCAGCAATTCCTTTTCCGTTGTTTTGTTGAGCTGCAATTGTTCCAGAAACGTGAGTACCGTGACTATGAGTATCCATCATATCACCAGTTGCATTTCCATCTGCGTCTCTATCAAGTGTGTCGATTCCATGAACATCATCAACATAACCATTTTGATCATCGTCAATTCCGTTTCCTGCAATCTCACCTTTGTTTACCCACATAACATTCTTTAGGTCTTCGTGATTGTAATCTACACCAGTGTCAACAACAGCAACGATAACTTCTGTTGTCGTGTTATTAGGATAAGCTGTGTAAGCTTTTTCAACAGAAACACCATTTGAACTAGCATCATTAAATGCCCAAACTTTATTCGCTAGTGGATCATTAAAGTTTGAACTATTACCTTTTAGCTCTTCTAAAGAAATAGGCTCAATAGTTGGAAGCTTTCTTTCTTTAGTACGAGCATTGTCTTCGATATAAACAGTAACATCTTTAAGAGACTTCTTAAGCTCTTCAGTCTTATTACTTGTAATAACGTAAACATTAGAAAAAAGTTTTTTTACTTTTCCATCAATTTTTAATTCTTGTGGGTTAACTCCACTTTTAAATTTAGCAATAATTTTCTTTGGAGATTGAGCCATTAAGCTGCCAGACAAAAGTAGGCTCAAAATAAGAGTAGTTTTCATAACAATTCCTTTTGTTATTAGTTTTGATTTTTAAAGATCATATAAAACGAGAAACGGAGTGAGAACTATCCTTTTCTTACAGGTTGAAATGTAACGTATTAATAGTGGAGTGTTTTAGTTTGTTCTACTTTTCTTTTTTAAAGTTCAAACTAACTGAGTTAATACAATATCTTAGACCGGTAGGTTGTGGTCCATCTGGAAAGACATGTCCCAAGTGAGCTCCACATCGCGAACAATGAACTTCAGTTCGAGTCATACCAAAACTAGAATCCTTCTTTTCTCCAACATTCTCCGACCTAATTGGTTGGTAATAGCTTGGCCATCCTGTTCCTGATTTGAACTTTGTGTCTGAATGAAAGAGTTCGTGACCACAGTTACTACAGGTATAAATACCTTTTTCTTTATGGTCCCAGAACTGACCAGTAAAGGCTCTTTCAGTTCCTTCATGTCTTGTTACTTTATACTGCATTGGAGTGAGCACAGACTTCCAGTATTTATCATCTTTTTCTTTCCAATTAACTTTATCTGGATCAAGTTCTTTTAGGTGAGGAGAAGTGTGACCAACTTTTTCATCGCCAGCAGCTGTTTTAAGAAAACCGAACATAGTAAATCCTAGTAATAAAGTAATAGTGAGTAGTTTCTTCATGTAATGAGCTTAGCATGCATACTGAATTTGATACAAGGGGATGTCTAATTCTTAACAAGAAGTTTACTAATTTGAGCGTATCTTCTTGTAAATACGAATGGCACTCATGAGGACAAAAGTAAAAATGATGAGGCCTATAATTCCTTTGCCCATATCGAGGATACTTTTACAGACAACCAGAAACACAATGCTGATAAGAAAAATAGTGGCAACTTCATTGTAAACTCTAAGTTGAGTTGAGCTGAATTTATAAAGACCTTTTTGAATATTTCTTAAAATCTTTCCTAAGCTTAAATGATAGAGATAGAGAAAGAAAACAAAACCAAGCTTAACCATCAACCAAGGATGATCAGTTAAAGGGAGATAGTCTTTAACCAGCATTCCTCCAAAAATAAAAACGAGAATGGCAGATGGCCATGTAATTCCATACCACAATCTCTTTTCCATAATGGTAAATTGATTAATGAGGATCTCTTTCTCTGGTGAGGGCTTATCGTTTGCTTCAGTGTGATAGATAAAAAGACGTACGAGATAGAATAAACCTGAAAACCAGGTAACCACAAAAATGATGTGAAGTGATTTTAAATACTCATATGCCATAAATCATTTATAATATAAGAACTCACACTGAGCAAATTTAGATGAGGTTAAATTTGAATTTTTATTTCTTTAGGCATGGCGAGACTGATTGGAATCTTGCAAAGAGATGTCAGGGTCATACAGACACAGAGTTGAATAAAACGGGGCTTGATCAAGCTAAGATATTGGCTAAGTTTATGGACGATATTGAGTTGGATATTATTATCTCTTCGGACTTAAAAAGGGCGTTTTATACAGCTCAAGAGGTGGCTAGCCGAAAGAATATTGAAATCGTCACGACTGAGAAACTTAGAGAATGTCATTTTGGAGAAGCTGAGGGTTTAACGGTAGATGAAATCAAGGATAAGTTTGGTATTGATTTCTGGGATAAGTTTCAAATCAAAGGACATAGCAATCTTGATCTTTCATTTCCTGGTGGAGAAAGTAGAGGGAGTTCTATTAAAAGAGTTCAGGAAGTGATCGACCAGTATAAGAATCAAGGTTTTGAAAATATTGCGATCAGTACTCATGGTGGAATCGTTAGAAATTATCTTGGTAGTCTTGCTGATGAAAGTATTCGAATCGATATTTTTAACTGCTGTTTGTATAAACTTTCAATCATTGAAAATAGATATAAAGTTTCAGGGCCATTAAATAAAAAGGCCACCTAGTAGGTGGCCCTTATATAGAAAATGTAATTTTCGATTAAGCGTTGTAAGTAGGAGCTCCGGCCATATTCTCTTTATAGAAATCACCAAAGTTTTCCATTTGCTTGTGGAAACTTGCTGCAAGCTCTCTCGCTTTAATATCAAATTTCTCTTTATTGGCCCAAGACTCTTTCGGGTGAAGGAATGAAGTCGGAACATTTCTAACTGCTTGAGGAACTTTGAAGCCAAAGATTTCGTCAGTTTCAGTTGGAATAATATTAAGAGTATCTGCTTGAACAGTTCTAATAATTTGTCTTGTAATATTAAGTGGAAATCTTTGTCCAACACCGTATGGACCACCAGTCCAACCAGTGTTAACAAGCCATACTTTAATATCATGACGATCAAGGTATTCACCTAGAAGCTTAGCGTAGCTTGATGGGTGTCTTAGCATGAATGGAGCACCAAAACATGGAGAGAAAGTAGCCGTTGGCTCTTTAACACCAATTTCAGTTCCTGCAACTTTCGCTGTGTAACCTAGAACAAAGTAGAACATCGCTTGTTCTTTTGTCAGTCTTGCTACTGGTGGAAGTACACCAAAAGCATCAGCACAAAGGAAGAAGATATGGTTAGGAACTTTACCCTGACTGGTAGGTTCTCTTTCATCAATAAAATCTAGAGGATAAGAACATCTTCCGTTTTCTGTAAGAGAGTTATTGTAGTAATCAGGCTCACCTGTTTTTTCAGTTAATACAACGTTCTCAAGGATCGCTCCAAAAGTAGAAGCTGCTTTAAAAATCTCAGGCTCACCGTTGCGAGAAAGTTTATATGTTTTAGCGTAACAACCACCTTCAAAGTTGAAGATCCCTTCGTCATCCATTCCGTGTTCATCGTCTCCAATAAGGTACATTCCCTCATCTGTTGAAAGAGTTGTTTTACCAGTTCCTGAAAGACCAAAGAATACAGAAACATTCCCATTTTCAAGTCTGTTTGCTCCAGCGTGCATTGGGAGAATATTCTTCTCTGGAAGAAGGTAGTTAAGAACACAGAACATACTCTTCTTAATTTCACCAGCGTAGAAAGTTCCTACAATAATAGTCGTGTTCGTATCAAAACAAGTTGTAATAACTGTTTCTGACTTAGTTCCAAATTCAGCGGGATCTACTTTAAGATCAGGAGCATGAAGAATTGTGAAATCCTTTTCACCCATTTGATTCATTGGGTATCTAAATAAGTATTTCGAAAAGAGTGCATGTTGAGGACGGTTTGAAATAAGTCTCACACCAACATTATGTTCTTTGTGAGCTCCAACACTTCTTTCTGTAATATAAAGATCGTTGTCGCCATTTAAGTGACCAATAACTTTTTCTTTTAGTTTTGCGAATGTTTCAGGAGTCATTGCTGAAAGTGAATTTTCCCACCAGATAGTATTTTCAGTACTTGGACTTTTAACAACGTACTTATCACCGGCCGAACGACCTGTGTGCTTTCCAGTTTCTACTGTAAGCGCTCCGTACTTAGATAATTTTCCCTCTCCATTAAGAAGTGTTTTCTCTACGAGAGTACTCATTGGTGAATCAACATAGACTTTCTTATCGCCTCTATTGAAGTTCACACCTAGGTTTTCATAGTATGCTTTTTCTATCATTGATAGCTCCTGTTGCTCAGTGCATATATAAGACAATTTAAATTGTCACGATTCTATAATTTGAGAGGGGAAGTGCCAATAGAAAGGAGTGTTTTGATGGTAAATAATTAACTACATTTGCTCAAGAGCACCGTCCCATAACTGACTTCTTAAGTTGAGACTTTTACTACCGGCTAAAAATGCAAGGTGCCATTCATTTTGATCATCAGCACAAATCTCTTCAAGACATTTTTGTGCAAGTGGTCCATGAGAGTCACCATCTAATTCAATATGTCTTTCGAAGTAGTATTTGAGGGTTGGAGCATTGAGATTATTTTCATCAATCACTTTTAAAATTTGTTCAAAGAGATCTGGAAGTAGCTTTTCTCTTCCATAGAAAAAGCTCGCCATGACTTCACTAGTTTTCCCAGTTTGAGAAAGTTGCAGATGATATGAAACAAATTTATGAATATGAGAAGGGAGTACTGATAAATCTAAAGTGCTTAAAAAGTCTCTGATTTCAGTAGTGTTAGCTCCTACTTCATCCATGGCCTTTAAATAAAGCTCAAAGTGACTGACGGCTTTTCCATCTTGGTCAACGTCAGACTCTTCAGCGATGACAATTTCATTAATCATTCGAACTGTTTCAGAAGAGTATTGAGAAGGTCTCCAAGGAACTTCTGTGCAAGTCACTTTATTTTGAAGTGATTTAAGCAAGCTCATGAAATCAAAGACAGCAAAGACATGAGTTTCCATGAAAGTTCTTAAGTTATCTAAGTTTGTTAACTTAGAATACATTGGGTGAACTTCAAGATCTTTGTGCAGTTGATTTAATTTTTCCATGAATTGTGAATATCAAAGGATAATGGGCAGGGTCAAATGGATTATCTAGATAAAAGCTTCATAACCTTAGTTATTTTGTAATCCCAATCACCTAGGAACCTACGCTGGAAATAATAAACTTTAAGTAGTTGATTTCCGATGAAGACTGAAAGTTTCTTCGAAATTGGATCTTGAGGCCGAGCATAGTATTTAGTTGGTGAAAAAATAGTCTCATCACTTTTTTGGTAATACCAGAGTACAATCGCTTTTCTTCCCATTCCCTTGGGGCAATTTATTATTTCAGGAAGGCCATGAATGGTATCTTCCCCAGCTTTTAAAATAACCATTTTGTTAAAAGAAGGATGGAAAGATTTAATTCTACGATTGGCATGATTATCCCAAATCTCTAAAGCACCATTATAACTTTCTTCCCATTCTTCATTAAGATAAAGAAGGACTGTAAGAGCAGTTTTCAAACTATGATCAAATGGATGAGTGAGATTGTCAGTGTGTAGGTTTACAAAATTTCCTGCTGGATAATTTAGAATTCCACCTTGGGCCAATCCCTTATCTGCCCGTAGTCCATTGAGACCGGTAATTGTCTCAAGCATCTTTAAAAAGTCTGGCGATTGAAAGTAATCAATCGTCTCTAACATATTATTCGAGAGATATTTTCTTCCAATTGAGCTTGTGACCTTGGCATTAAAATGAGAGTAGAGTTGTAGTGCTTCAGGGTTGAGATTATTGAAGTCTTCGCTAAGTGATTTTGCCATCTCAACTGAAATGGCCTCTTTGATTTCTAAATGGGGAAATCCTTTTGCATTAGCAAAATCTTTCTGTGAAAGTTTTGCAAAAGAAGACTTATTAATCATAGAACAGCTCCCTTACAAAATTTACTAATAAGTTTAGTAAAACTTGTAGAAAGAACTTTATCCATGCTCTCAATGAATTGATCAATTTCCTCTAAACTCACAGTGAGGGGAGGCATCACATTAAGTATTTCTGGGGAAGAGCCATTAAAATAAGTGAGGATATTGTGATTTAAGAGAAGCTCTCTAACAATACTTCCAGACATTGCAATATGAGCATTTTTTACGAAAGGAATATTTATCTCAGAGTTTGTTGCAGGAAAGTTAAATTCAATACCAATAATAAGACCCGCTCCGCGGATACCTTTTATTTTTTGAGGATATTTTTCTTTCAATTGATTGAGCTTTTCAAAGAAGTAGGAAGATTTTTCTTTTACTGAAGAAAGAAACTCTGGATGAGAAATTATCTCAAGGGTCTTTATTCCAACGGCACAGCTTTCGCCTAGACCAGTAAATGTACTGCTATGAAGTGTTGAATCCTTTTTCTTACCATAGGCCTTGTTCCAAAGCTTCTTACTGGTAACCATTGCTCCAATGGCCCTTTTACTCCCACCTAAAGATTTGGATAACGTTAAAATATCTGGAACAGTGTCTTCTTGAAAAAAGTAAAAGAGATCACCGGTTCTACCTAAACCAATTTTAAACTCATCAAAGATAGTAATGATATTTTCTTGCCGACACAAAGAGACTAGTTCTCTTAAATAACCTTTTTCTGGAACAACAATATCTTGCCCCTGTATGGGCTCAACAATAATACCGGCAATTTGGTGAGGATGTTTTTTTATAACTTCTTTAAGCTGATTTATAGAATTGAAATCAATACTAATAATCTGTTCTTTTGGAAAACCTAGATGAAAGCCCTTCGCAAAATTTTCTGATTCGGTAAAAGCCAATGCCCCATGGGTTTTTCCATGGAAAGATCCGTTTGTTCTAATAAAGTACTTCTTTGATTCACCTTGGACTCGTGTAGCTAATTTAATAGCAGCTTCATTGGCCTCAGCTCCTGATACCGTGAAAAATGAAGTATCAAGTGGCTCTGGCAATAAAGACGCAATATTGTGTGCTAGTACAGCTTGTAATTTATTTACACCAAACTTGAGACAGTCGATAAACTTCATTTCATGACAATACTTTTCAGCTTGTATAATATCGGGATGATTGTGCCCTAGGTTTAAAGTTCCACAGGCACTAGTGAAGTCTAAAACTTCCTGACCATTCTTAAGATAAATAGTTGTCCCTTGGGCTTTTTCTATATCCATAGAGGAAAATCCTAGAATTTTAAAAACTGAATAAAGTGAACTATTCACATGACTACGATACAGATAATCAACGTCTTTCTTTTGAAGACCAGATACCTCTTCGAGAGAAATAAATTTATTATCCCTTTTTAATGTCACGACTTGGTCCACCTTCTAAGTTAAGAATTGGGGCAACCCTAGAGTTTGAATCATCATTGGCCTTATGAGCATATTTTATAGAATCAAAAGCTATCTTAAAAAAGACGATTGGGTTCTTTGGATAAATATTTTTGAATACTTTTGTTGAAAGAATATATACTTCAAAAAGAGCTCCAATCTTATGATAAAGAGCTGTTAATGGTAGCTTGATAAGAAAATAAAGAAGAGGAGAAAGCCATTTTGGTAATGTTGTAAATAGGGGACCTAAGTGTTGGAGTCTTACCTGAATCGCTTTTTCTTTATCACTATAACAATTAAGGATACTAGGTGAGCCATATTTATTTTCATAATTAAAGCCTTCTTCTAAGTATCCATTTTCGAGAGCATAGTTTGTCAGTTGAAGTCCAGGATAAGGGCAGAATATGGAATAAGTTGGGGCATCAACTTTGAGATCTCTGGCAAATCGAAATGAATGGAGATCATCTGCTAATGATCCTCCCGGTAAGGCCAGCATTGTATTCGCATAAGTATTAATTCCATACTTTCTGGCGATTTCAAATGATTCTGTAATTGTTTTATCAGGGATATATCTTTTAAGAATTCGAGAGCGCATTGTTGGATTACCTGATTCGATACTCATGCCAACAGAGATACAACCCATTTCAGAGAGAATTTTCGCTATTTCATCGGTAAATGTATTGGATCGCATAAGACAATAGAATGGAAGACCAATCTCATCCTTATACTTCTGAGCAAACTCTAAAAACCAATCATTTACTTGATAAATAAAAGTATCGTCAGCAAAACGAACCAATCTTGTCTCTGGATATTTCTGAATGACTTCTTTTATCTCATTGATGACATCATCGGGAGAACGGCGTCGGACGACATCACCATAGCCTTTAAACATTTCATTGTAGGCGTGAACGTAACAGTAGGTGCAATTGAAAGCACAACCTCTTGCTGTCACAAAAGAACGGAGTCCCATATATTGATAATGAGGTACATAATCGTAGAGAATATCTCGGTCTGAGTAAGGAAGCTCATCAAGTTTACTCGGAAGTTCTTTGATCAGCTCACTTTGATCTCGACTTAATATATTAGGAATGTTTATTAATTTTTCAGAGTTCTTAAATGCATCTAAAACTTTAATAATAGCGTAATCACCTTCTCCAACACATATTGCATCGAGGTCCATTTCTTCAAGGACTTCTTTAAAATAAGTTGGGTGAGGTCCACCCATAATTCTTAAAACATTATGGGGCATTTGAGATATAAGGTTGAGGATTTTTAAATCAGCTTTTTTAAAACTTGAGATATCCGCAGTCATACATGAGTAAGCGACGACATGTGGTTTGTAGTCTAAAAAAACTTTTTCAATTTCATTTCTATCTAAAGTAACCAGTTGTGTATCGTGGCCTTCTTTTTTACAGATGGCCGATAACTGCAAGATCCCCATAGGTTCACTGGCGATAACTTCAGAGGCAACAAATAATATTCTCAAGTTAAATCCCTAATTTTATTAGGATTATTATATCATGGATTGAATTTTTACAGATAGGTCTTTGGATTTGTTTAAGGGATTAAGTTACTAAAAATACTTACGTAAAAGCTTGGCAAGCTCATCTTTTCTGATCGGTTTGGCCAGAAATTCGTTCATTCCTGCTTTTTGGGCCTTTGTCTTATCTTCTTCAAAAGCATTCGCACTTAGAGTAAAAATAGGGACCTCAAGATTGAATTTACGAATCTCAATTGTGGCTTCAAAGCCATTCATCTTTGGCATAGAAAGATCCATCAAAATTAAGTCATAAATACCATCTCGAACCATTTCTACCGCCTCTTTTCCATTATTGGCGATGTCGCTTTCAAGGTTAAAGTGTTTTAAGACTTTAACAATGACTTTTTGATTAATTTTATTATCCTCAACAATTAAGACTTTATTCTTAATTTTGAATTCTTCACCTTCATCTTTTTCAAGGGCCTTCTTATCATCTGATTTAATGACTTTGGTCTTTATCATTGGAAGAAAAGCCGGAATTTGAATAGTAAAAGTTGTACCTTCATCAAGAACTGATTGAACTTCTATATCTCCACCCAGAAGATCGATGAGATTTTTAGCGATAGATAACCCAAGACCTGCTCCCTCTTGGGTTTTTGAATAAGGATTTTCAATTTGATTAAAGCTTTCAAAAAGATTTTCAAGGTCATGTTCAGCAATACCAACACCTGTATCACTTACTTTGAAAACAAGTAAAGGCCTCTCTTCTTGTACATAGTCGCATTCAATAACGACCTGACCTTCTTTTGTAAATTTGATGGCATTATTCACCACGTTCATGAGAATTTGCTTCGTTCTTAGTTGATCTGTTTTAACTTCCTTTGGGAATCTATCTAAGTTTCTAACCTTTAGCTCAATCCCTTTTTGCTTTGCTAGAGGAGAGAGCATATTAGTAAGAAGTTCAACCATCTCTTTTGGATCATAAGCCTCTGCATTGACTTTAAGTGAGCCATGTTCCATCTGAGAGTGATCCAGAATATCATTAATTAAATCGTTGAGAGTGTTTCCTGATTGATGAACAAGAGAGAGCTGGGAAGCGGTTTCTTTATCATTTTTAGTATTGAATTCTTCTATTAAAATATCAGTAATACCTATAATTCCATTAAGAGGGGTACGAATTTCATGAGAAATATTAGCGAGAAAATTTGCTTTCGCCTTAAGTGCATTTTCAGCTTCCGATCGTCTTTCATCCATTTCTTCTAGAGTCTCTACGAGTTTAAGGCGTTGAGGTCTTAAAATTTTAAAGGAAAGAAAGGATAAAGTGAGAATAATTGAAAAGAGAAAAAGATTATTGATATTGGTTGCGAGTGAATCAAACTTTTGAGCTTCCTTTTCGAATTCTTTAACGGCTAGATCGAGTGTTTTCAATAATTCAAATTTTGCAAAATCTACGACAAAATTTATATCACCTTGGCTTTCAATATTTTTAATAGAGTCAGAAAACTTTTCGACAATAGGGGAAACATTATCTCTATAGTAAGACTTAATATCTTCTGATGATTGAGAGCTTAAGTATTGATGGCTTTCTAAGAATAATGTTAAATCACTTTTGTAAGTTGATTTCTTTTTATCTAATGAAAAAAAGTTCTGACTGAGATCTAAAGAGATTCTCTGAGAGAGCATTCTTTGTCGACCAGACATGTTAATTAAACGAGCGTGATTTTCTTTCTTTGATGCAACAATAAACTGGGCGATGTAAACGAAAACAGAGAGAAAAAAGATTGTGAGAACAACAATCATATTTCTCTTCTTGAGCAGTAAGTTATAGTGTTTAATATTATTTTTCGTCATAAAATTGTGTGTCTATTTTATCCAAAATCAAAAAAATTTATAGGCAAGAAAAATTAGCGTTCCGAGTCTTTCATTAATAGCCAAGTTGTGTCATAAATTATCGGTTAACACTATAATCTACAGGAATGACTATGAGCACAATCATCTGGACAAAAACTGACGAAGCCCCTTACTTAGCGACTCAATCTTTTCTTCCAATCGTGAAGGCCTTTACTTCACAAGCAGGAGTGAATGTTGAGACAAGAGATATCTCTTTAGCTGGAAGAATCTTAGCAAATTTATCAGATTATCTTAAAGACGATCAAAAGATTGCAGATGCCCTTAGTGAGCTTGGAGAACTAGCAAAAAAGCCAGAAGCAAATATTGTAAAGCTTCCAAATATCTCGGCTTCAATTCCTCAATTAAAGGCAGCGATTAAAGAGTTACAAGATCATGGATATTCAATTCCTAATTACCCAGAAGAAGTAAACTCTGAAGAAGATAAGAAAGTGAAGGCCCTATACTCAAGGGTTCTTGGAAGTGCGGTAAACCCTGTACTAAGAGAAGGGAACTCTGATCGTCGTGTAGCTGGTCCGGTAAAAGAATTCGCAAGAAAGAATCCACACTCTATGGGTGAGTGGACAAAAGATAATAGATGCCATGTTTCTCATATGAGTGAAGGTGACTTTTTTGGGCAAGAAAAGTCAGCGATTATGCCTAAAGAAACAAGTGTAAAAATTAGTCATGTAGATTCTTCTGGAAACGAGACTATTTTAAAAGAATCAGTTGCTTTACTGAAAGATGAAATTATCGATGCATCGGTAATGAGTAAGAAAGCTCTTTGCTCATTTTTTGAAAAAGAAATTCAAGACGCGAAAGATAGTGGGATGCTTTTTTCTCTTCACATGAAAGCAACAATGATGAAAGTTTCAGACCCAATTATTTTTGGTCACTGTGTGAAAGTTTTCTATAAAGATGTGTTTACAAAATATGCAGCTGAATTTGAAGAGTTAGGAGTTAACGCAAATAACGGACTGGGAGATGTTTACGCTAAAATTGAAAAGCTTCCAGCAGACAAAAAATCAGAAATTGAAGCAGCGATACAAGCTGTTTATGAGTCAAGACCAGATATTGCAATGGTAGATTCAGATAAAGGAATTACAAACCTTCACGTTCCAAGTGATGTAATTATTGATGCCTCAATGCCAGCAGCAATTAGAACTTCTGGAATGATGTGGAATAAAGATGGAAAACTTCAGGAAACTAAATCAGTAATTCCTGACAGAAGTTATGCCAGTGTCTATCAGGTAGTGATGGACTTCTGTCGTGAAAATGGGGCCTTTGATGTCACTACAATGGGGAATGTTGCAAACGTTGGTTTAATGGCCAAAAAAGCAGAAGAGTATGGATCACATGATAAGACTTTTGAAATTCCTGCTGATGGAGTTGTAAAGGTTACTGATTCAGATAATAACGTTGTCTTTGAATTTAGTGTTGAGGCTGGTGATATTTGGAGAATGTGCCAGACAAAAGATATTGCCGTTAAGGACTGGGTAAAGCTTGGAGTTACACGCGCGAGGCTTACAGGTAATCCAGCAATCTTTTGGCTAAGTAGCGAAAGAGCACATGATGCTAATTTAATTACGAAAGTAAACGAATACCTTAAAGATCACGATACTAATGGTCTTGAAGTTAAAATTATGAGTCCTGCTGAAGCTACTCAATACTCTTGTGAAAGAATGAAAGCTGGTAAGGACACTATTTCTGTAACTGGAAATGTTCTTAGAGATTATCTAACTGATCTTTTTCCAATTCTTGAATTAGGAACTTCTGCGAAAATGCTTTCAATTGTGCCTCTTCTCGCTGGAGGAGGGCTATTTGAAACAGGTGCTGGCGGTTCTGCTCCTAAGCATGTTCAGCAATTAGTAAAAGAAAATCATTTGAGATGGGATTCGTTAGGAGAGTTCTTAGCACTTGCAGTTTCTCTTGAAGATCTTGCTCAAAAGACTTCAAATAAAAAGGCCAAAGTTTTAGCTGATGCTCTTGATAAGGCGAATAGTCTCTATCTAAATAATAACAAGTCACCTTCAAGAAAAGTGAATGAGCTAGATAATAGAGGCTCACATTATTATGTAGCTATGTACTGGGCGAGAGCTCTTGCTAACCAAACTGAAGATAGTGAACTGGCCAGTAAGTTTGGAGCTATTGCAGATAGTTTTGAAGCAAGTGAAGCCACGATTGTAGAAGAGCTGAATAAAGTTCAAGGCTCTTGCGTTGATATCGGTGGTTATTATCATGCTGATGAAAGTAAGCTTGCAAAAATTATGAGACCAAGTGAGACGCTAAATAAAATCGTTGATTCTATTTAATTAATTTTCTTTAAATAAGTTTTTGTATCTGCCGGATTTTTTTAGTTTAAGAAGTCCGGCATCTAATGCTTCAGAATATTCTTTAGATTTTTTATTATGCTTATTAAATGCCACATAAATTTGAGAAGTATGATTATGAAACCCTTTTTTAAGATGGCCAATAGGCTTTTTCATTTCTTTCAATGTGAACTTAGCGACTTCTTCAAACATGATAGCACCATCGATGCGGCCAATCTCAAGCATTTTAATTATTTGCTTTTGGGATTTCACCCGATGTTCAAAAAAGTTCATCTTTGCTTTCTCGTAATCATTACCATACTCGTAGTCGATAATTAGCCCTAGCCTAAAGTTAACAGGTAAATCTTTAATACTTTTGAATTGGAAGTCTTTATCTTTTGCAGAATAAAAGTATGCTTTTGCTTCTAATAGTGGTTCTTTTCCGAAATGGAATTCTTTTTCCGTTGATTCTTGTCTTGTAACATTAAGACAACCATCAACTTCTCCATACTTTGTTAGGTATAAAACTCTTGCATAGGGAGCGACTAGAAATGTTGGTTTATATTCTGAATTCTTAAGAGCTTGGGAAATGATTTTTTTAGATATCCCTTCGCCATTTTTTTTGGCATAGGGAGGCCATGAGTCTTCGATTGCTAACTTCATAGACAAAACTGAAAAACAGTTAAATATAAGGATTAAAAGAATGACTCTTTTCATAAACAGAGTTTATCATAGAAGTGTTTTAATGGGGTTTATATGAAGAATTTTAGATTATTATTTATTTTTGTATGTTTAATATTGAATTTTACGACAGGGGCAAAAGTTCAAAAGCTTATTGATCTAGGTTCAGGGAACGTAATTTGGGGATTCGACTTTATAAAAGAGAATGAAATTATCCTTACAACTAGGGAAGGGCTTCTCTATCATTTCAATTTAATGACAAATAAAAAGAAGAAATTAAATTCTCCTAAGGTTTATTCAAGAGGCCAAGGAGGATTACTAGATATTAAAGCTAGAGATGAGAAAGGAAAGAAATATCTGTATGTAACCTACAGTAAAGAAGTCTCCGGTGGTGAGTCGACAACGGCATTAGCAAAAGCCGAGTATACATCCAATCTAATTTGGAAAGATCTTTTCGTGGCCAATGCGAAGTCATCAAATACAAGACATTATGGATCAAGAATTATTTTTGTCGAAAATTATATTTATATGACAATTGGTGATCGAGGAGAAAGAGAAAAGTCTCAGGATGATAGTGTTCATAACGGGATGGTTCTGAGAATTGATCAAAATGGTAAGGCCATTATGTGGACCAATGGCCATCGAAATCCTCAAGGTATTACTTATGACCCAGCTGAGAAAAAAATCTATACCGCTGAATTTGGACCTCTGGGGGGAGACGAAATCAATCTGCTTCAAAAAGGTAAGAACTATGGTTGGCCGATAATTACTTATGGAAAAAACTATTGGGGAACAACCATAGGACCTGGGCAGAAAAAAGGGTATGAGCAACCTTTGGTTTATTGGACTCCTAGTATTTCACCTTCGGCACTTACTTTCTTTAAAGAAGAAGATAAGTCTGGGTTTTACTTGGCTTGCCTAGGGAGTCGTCACTTGCGAAAAGTTTTTCTAGAAAATGGAAAAATTACAAAACAAGTAGAGCTGTATAAAGACCTTGAGGAGAGAATCAGGAATGTCCATGTTGGTCCTGATAAAAAAGTGTATTTTTCTACTGATTCAGGAAAGATTTTTGTAATTAGTAGTTAATAAAGAATGTTCTTATCAGTATAATCACTACATGAGTAGCAATGATAAGCACTTAGAGTTAAGTGATTACAAATTCGAAAATAATGACTTTTTGCATTATTTCAAGAATCTCTATAAAGATAGGGGGCTTAAGGCCTTTTATCAATTCCTCAATAGACCTCATAGAAGAAGCTATTCTCGATCTCTCATTAAAAAGTATGCAGGCGAAGGCTATGGTTTAGAAATAGGCTGTGGTGCCAGAACTATTGCCCCGACTGAGAGGACAGTTCTTTCAGATGCTTTTAGTGAGCATGGAGTTCACGGTTCAATTGCGAAAGTATTTTTTAAAGGCGATGAAATTCCTTATCCAGATGGAACTTTTGATTTTTTACTAAACGAGCACGTTTTAGAGCATATCGCGAATCCTATTAAGGCCTTAAAAGAATGGTTAAGAGTTTTAAAGGTTGGTGGGCATATCTTTCTTTTTCTACCGCATAAGGAAAGAACTAATGATAGTTTACGAAAAGTAACATCGTTAGATCATTTGATCGAAGATTATCAAAATGATGTTCCCTATAATGATCCAACACATTTTGATGACTGGTTCCAAAATGTCGTAGAGAAGGGATTAATGCCAGAACATTATAAGCATATGGAAAGAGAGGAGTTGCTAAACTCTGCGAGTATCCACCATCATGTTTGGACAGAGAAAGAGATTGTCGAATTATTTGAATACTTAGATCTTGAAATTGTCTTCGTTGATGGAAAGGTTCACTATCGAAGAGATACCTTTTTAGTAGTAGGAAAGAAGAAGTCGTGAATCCTCTTATTCTATCTTTAATTATAATTCTTGTTTGTTCATTTTTTTCAGCGGGTTTTCTACATCCTGACGAGCACTACCAGATTTTAGAACTTATTAATTTAAAAATGGGTGGTTATACTGACCTCTCCATCTTTAACTGGGACTTTAATCTTAAGATTAGGTCATGGTTTCAGCCTGCCCTTTATTATTTTTTGTTGAAGCCTTTTTCTTTCTTAGATCCATTTTCACAGGCCTTCTTAATACGATTGTTTAATGGAGTCTTAGGAATCTTTGCCATTAAAAAGTGTTTAGATACATTTGATTTAAAAGAAGATATCCAAAAATCACTTCTTTATGTCATTTTAATTTGGTTTGTTCCATTTTTCTTAGTTCGAACAAGCTCTGAAAGTCTTTCTACATCATTATTTCTCTTTGGTAGTTATTTCTTCCTATCTGAAAAAGAAAAAGTGAAAGGCCCATTTGTTTCAGGACTTTTTTTTGGTTTAAGCTTTTTAGCTAGATATCAAATGGGAGTAGCCATTCTCTTTGTAAATATATGGAGCCTTATAAAACGAAGAGATATAAAGTCGTTCTTAATTCATTCTTTTTCAGTCCTTCTGTTTATTGGAGTTGGTCTGATCATTGATAGCTGGGGTTATGGGGAAACTGTTTTTACTCCATATAGTTATTTTAGAGAGAATATCTTAAATTCTAAGGCTTCAAACTTTGGGACGGCACCCTTTTGGTATTATTTATTAAAAGGTTTGCTCGTTGGAATTCCTCCCATCTCAATTCTCTTATACTTTGGACTTTTTAAGTACTATAAGAAAGAGAAAATCGACTTCTACGGATATGCATTCCTATCTTTCCTGGTGATTCACTCTTTGATTCCTCATAAGGAAGTTCGATTCTTAATGTTTAACTATATTCTTGCCGCCATCATTTTTATTGTGATGAGATCAGAATTAAAGATAAATTCTAAGTTGATTAAATTTACTCTCATTGTTAATTTCATGATTCTTGCAAAAGTTATGTTCACACCTATTTCAAAAGAAATAAAGCTATACGAAGAAATTTATGACCAAGGTATTAAGAGGGTACAAGTTCTTGATAAGAGCTTACCCAAATTTGAGTTCACGATGCCTTTCTATCAAAAACAAAAAATAGAAACAGTAATTTCAGAAGGAATCGTAGAGCAATTTGTTCTTTCAACTAAGTATCATCAATTTAAGGAACGAGAAGATTCACTAGCTAGGTGTGAACTTCTTCATTCATCTTATCCAAGCTGGATTATTCATTTCAATGCATTTAAATGGCTTGATCGCTCAGCTTACTTTATGCTCTTTCACTGTCAATGAGGTCGCTCATCTCTCACTAACCAAAAGCAAAATCATTTGCTTTCTCTAGTTCGAGTGGTGGCCCGGGCGAGACTTGAACTCGCACAGTATTGCTACCGGCGGATTTTGAATCCGCTGTGTCTACCATTCCACCACCGGGCCATCGACGATAATCTTAGCTGTTTTTCTATGGAAAATGAATAGCTAAATACATTTAGCAAGCCGTCAAAGTGGCTATTTTCTGTTCTTTACTTGAAAAATAAGACTGTAAATTAGCATTAATGAGAAAAATGAAAGAATTAGGAAGCCTAGAAACTCCTTGTCTCTATTAATATCGATTGTTTGAAAAATCTTCCATTGAGAGAAATCAGAAAAGAATATTTTTATCTTCTCGATATTTTCAGGTTTTGTTTTCGAGTAAAAGTAGTTAACTCCATAGAGGCAGGGAGCAAGGAAAATAAGAGTCATAATAAAGCCAATTTTAAAATTCTTATTAAGCTCTTTGTTTAATTCAGCGTTGCTTTTAAAAATCGTTTTCTTTGCAAGATCATCGTCTGTTAATACTTTTGTCTTGAGGGCATGGTCAATCATTTGATCAAATAGGTTCTTTCTTTTTAGCTGAAAGTACAGAATAAGAGGCCCAGTTAATGATAAAGAAACACTTAGAATAATAAAGTTAAGACTATGTTTTTGAAGGAAGAAAAAAGTAAGAAGACCGAGTCCTATTACGATGAAGATGAGAGGAAAAATAATGGCGATCTTTCCTTTCAGACGTACATATTCTTCACCCTTATTCAAAGAGAGTACTTTTACTCGTTGTCCGATCTCATGATGAACTTGACTTGAGCCATAGGAAGTTTGAAAGAGAACCTCATTACCTTGGAAATTATATTGAATAATTGGTCTATAAAATACAGAACTAGAGCTGCTATTTCTTGATCTTGTTTTTGAGATATATTTTTCGATAGCATAGACTTTCGCTGGCAGTGTTTTGGCATTATTTAAGAAATGTAGATAGAGTAATGAAAAGAGAACTCCAAAAATTAGAAAGATAGTTCCAACAAGAAGAACAACCATCATGACTGTTGTTCCTTGTAGTCATGAATTGATGTTCCTTCATAGATTTCTTTGTGGAAATTATCTGTTAAAGCAGGATTTTCTTCAGTGACTGGAGTAGGGCCTTTCCAGAGCTTAAAATAGATTTCCCAAAAACTTGGATTTGGGTCATCTTCTTTGGAAATCTTAGAAAGATAATACCAAGAAACATTGGGATGACGATGATGGTTGAGATGGTAATGATAATTCAACCAGATAAGATGGGTAAGCTTACTTACTTTAAAGTTCCAAGCTCCTTCACGAATATCTCTTTTTGACCAAGCATGGTCAGTATATTGAAGACTTGACCAAAGAATGGCAAATGTCCAATAGGCCAAAAACCATTCGCCAAGGCTAATATTGAGGAAATAGATAAGTCCAACTTGAATAGTAATAGAAAAGAGAATCTCTAATCTCATCTTAAAATGAGGAGCACTCTTTCGATCAAGCCCAGTTAACATATCATCAAAACTACTCTTGGCCATGAGGTCGTTCTTTCTAAATTTCTCTTCTTTAAAAAGCCAAGGACAAACTAGGAAAACTAAATTTGCGAAGGGGGAGCTAGGCCAATAAAAACCTGTTAGCAAAGTGTAGATAATAAATCTCTTCATCCAAATATTATCTGTGGGATAGAATTGATCAAAGAGTTCAGCATCAGTCCTATTTCTTTTATGATGACCTAGGTGAAAAATTTGCTGCATGGTAAAGGATGTCGGAAAAAATGCTGCAGATATTCTTCCAAACCAATCATTAACATTTCTGTTCTTTGAAAAAGCACTATGAACAGACTCATGAAGAAGGGAGAAGATAGTGTTATTAATAAGTCCAAATGCAATGGCCCAAAGAAACTTTATTCCCCAAGAAGTTTCGTGACTAACTTTATACAAAAAGAAGATGGCACAACTATAACTAAAAGCTGCAACAAAGAGGTTCAGAACTGTCGGTTTGTGGTTGGTATTCACTTTCATACAGGATAAAATTATAGCATGAAAAATATGTCGATTATGTTGATGATTTTAGTCACTCTTTTAGGATGTTCTAAAGAACCACCTACTAAAGAAGAGCTTTTAAAATTTGAAACAGAGAATCAGAAATTTCTAGATTCAGTGAAAAAAATGTCAGACCTTGTTCTTTCTTCAGATTTTAAAATCGATGGGGTTGAAGTTGTCTATGTGCAAGCTGGAGAAATCTATTATCAATGGCTTGGGCATGTTTTAATTCGCTTTGTAGGCTCGGGAAAATCTCCTGATCAAGATCTTGGAGTGAGCTTCATTGCAGACTTTAATGACTTTAATCTAGATAATCTAAAAGCATACTACGGAGGCTATGAAGTCCTCCCAATTATTGATAAATGGGAAAATTACATCAATGATTATCTTGTCAAAGAAGATCGCTATATTGATCGTTATATTCTTCCTTTAAGTAAGGAACAAAGAAAGAGATTAGCAGATGTGATGAAGTCTTGGATTAAAGACCCAACTATTCCTGGTCCTTATTCATTCAGAAGAAATAGTTGTACCGCACTGCTGTTAAGATTACTTGCTTCAGTGGAAGAGAAAATAAATGGAGATGAGGTTGTTTTTCCAGTAGAGGTTGTCCCTTATCTTAAATCAGTAGGGAAAATAAACTATCGCTATGAAAGACTTGATAAAAGTAACTATATCGAACTTCAAAATAAGATGGTTAAGTTAGAGAAATATGGTCAGTAGTTCATTCAAGGAGACATTTAAAGAGAAATTTAAGAACTATCTACTATGGCAAGGAATGGCCATGGGATTTTTTGTTCTCGTTTATGGTTTATGTAATCACTATGCTTCGTTGCAAGGCCATCTCTATCAATTCTATTTTGATTGGGAGTTAAAAATTCCTCATTGGCCTCTAATGATGATTTTTTATCGAAGTCTCGATATCTTACTTATGATTGTATTATTTGTTCTTTCTGTTGATTCGATGAAGGACTATGCCAAGACAATGATGATTTCAATTACCTTGGCGGCACCGGTCTTTCTTATCTTTCCTACAGAACTGGGATTTCCAAGACCAGAGGTTCATGAACACTTTCAATTACTTTATGATATTTTGTATTCTATAGATAAGCCGCACAATCTTCTTCCTTCAATGCATGTGACTTATGCAAGTTTAGGAATTTGGTTTATTTATAGAGATCATAGAAAATACTTTCTACTTTTATTGACATGGTTAGCACTTATTTGTGCTTCCGTTGTTCTTGTTCACCAGCATCATATACTAGATATACCTGCAGGACTCATGCTAGCTTTTCTGACTTATAAAATTTATCTTAAATTTATTAAAAAAGAAAAGACTTCTGAAAGTCAGGATTTCTAGGAAGCTTGTCCCAGTATTGCCAAAAGCTAACGACTCCGGGGTCAAGCTCATTGTAAAGACCTCGAATCTCTGGTTTCATATCATTGATGATTCTAATATCAGGCTTTAAAAACTCAACTCCTAGAATCGTTGAAATTTTTAATCTAAAACTCTGAAAGAGACCTTTGATAGCTCCAACTGGTGTAGACATACTCGTTAAAAAGATTCGAGACTTGTTTCTACTGATAGGTAAAGAGGTAATAAGAATATTATCCTTTGTATCTTTTAGTGTAATGATGAGGAAATTTCCGCCCCAACATTCTAAGCGAACGTGATTTTCCTTGGTATTAATTAATCCAACAATTTTGTCATAGAAAGTATTAGGAAGAACTTTCATTGAATATTCGGCTGTTAAAAGATAATCATTCTCAACTTTGAAAATGGGATTGTCTGAAACAACGCGACTATGAATACAACCAAGATGATGAGTATCAAACCCATTAAAAAGAAGTGATTGATAAGGAGTATTTAGATTATAGTTAGCCACAAAAGATGAGCGATATTCCTCTTGGTTTTCAAGTCTCGAAAACTTAGGAAATTCAAATTTAGGCTCATTACCAAAATAGACAAAGATGATTCCAAACTTTTCTACCACACTTAATGACTGAGTGTGAGCATTGGCAGGAATCTTATCATGTTGATACATTCCAAGACACTTTCCATGTGTATCAAAAGTTCTTAGATGAAAAGGACACTCTAGTCCTTTAGATGTTACCTTAGCATTCGATAGGTTCGTTCCCATGTGAGGACAGTACTGTTTGATAATAGCTGCCTTACCATCTTGATTTCGATAGCAAACAATCTCACTAGAAAAGGCCTTAATTGTTTTTACTTCATTTTTGCCAATTTCATCTGATAAACACAGTGGGTACCAAGATTCAGGAAAATATTCGAAGAGTTCTTCTCTGTTCATGCCTATTCGTAACCTAATTTAAAATATTCTTCTTTAAAGTGAGTAAACATACTGTCTTTTACATACTCATCTTTAATTTTAGGGGCGACCTCTTGGTCGTGCAACTCTTTTAGTTGGGACCAGTGGACATTGGGTTTGAGATGATGGGCGGTATGGTATCCTCCATTGAGAAAAATAATATTTTCAAAGCGGCCAACATAATTGTAGCTGATATTGTATTTGTCATGAGGAAGGGCATTTTTGTGAAAAATGAGATTGGTAATAACAAGAAACATATTTCCAAAATACCAAGGAATAAAAACAAAAACGATAAATGCCTTCCAATTATTATAAAGACAAAAGAGAATGACAGTAATGATAAAAATATTCTCTAACTTTCTTTGTTTATTAAAGGCCTTTGGCATCTGATCATAATATGATCTTGCACCTTCTCTAAATCGTTTGAGCGTTTGCTTGAGATAGACGAGGGGGCGAAAGATTAATCTTCCCTTGCCTTCATTCTCAGGGCAAAACCAATCTTGATCAGTTCCAGAATGAGTATGATGATTAATATTGTGAATGATCTTGATGAAGATCGCTGAAGCCCCTCTATTGAGGGTAAGCCAAAAGTCGAAGAAAATATTTAAAGGTCGATATCCAAATGTTCCAACATGAGAGTGGTTATGATTGATAAGATTGACGATGAAGTTAACGATAAGACTCAAAAATAACCAGAAAAATGACTGTAGGAGAGTTAGTTCAATAAACTGAGGTGCATAAAGAAGATAAGTACAAAGACTCATCATGAACAAAGTGTAAATATCTTGCTTATAGGGAAGTAGCTTGTTCATAGGTTAAAGTAAGATCCACATTGTCTTCAATTGTAAAATTATGATTCTTCATTTTAGGATTCAAATCACCAATATTACTAAGATCAGGATTTAAAAGTAGTTCTTTATTTTCGTGGAGAATTTTATTCTCCTTATCAAGATGATTGAAGAGACCAAAGTACATATCTTGCTTAGAGAAATTCTCTTTGCTGTAAATTGGATTATAGGTCCAATAGATCGCTGTCTTGACCAAATTTCTCATATGAGTCTTGTGATCAAAGTAACGATAGAGAATTGATTTCCAGCTATTCCATTTCTCTTTACAGGTAAACGATAATTCAGTGAGTTCATCTGGACTCATACATTTTGGTTTATAAGAACAGTGATTAAAGCGATAGGAAGGATGAAGCCACCATTTTCCATCAAAGAGGAGTCGTCCTTCTTCTTCCATCTTCTTATAAAGAGGAGTATTTGGATAAGGAACGAGAATATTAAAAGCGGCAAAGCAAAATTTTTGCTTAATCGCATAATCAACTGTGGCTAGGATAGATTCTTTCGTATCGTGGTCATAACCTAATGTAAAGGCCGCCCAAGTTTGAAGCCCAAAATCTCTTAAGACACCAACTTCCTTTTCATACATAGAGAAATCACTTCGAAAGAAGTTAGGAGCTTTTCTTAATTGACGGGCATTAGACTTATTAATCGTTTCAAAGCCAATAACATTACCCATGCATCCACTCTTAACAAGAAGATCCATTAGTTCCGGATCTTTAGTCATATCCATTGAACCTTGGCTTACCCAGCGAATTTTTAATGGAATTAGAATGCGACAGAGGTCTTTAAGGGCCTCAAAGTCAGCGACGATATTATCATCAACAAAGAAGATAAGTTTGTTATTAAGAGATTTAATTTCTTCAGCGACATCTTCAAGATCTCGAACGAATTGTTGTTTGTTAAAGTAAGCTGAAATCGCACAGAAACTACAGGCAAATTTACATCCTCTTCCGAATTGAATAAGACCAACATCGAGATATTTCTTGTCAGCATATATTCCGCGATCAGGAAAAAACTTATTGGCCTGAGGAGCGCCAACAATTGATTTGTAATGCTTACGAAGTTTACGATGTTCTTTAAAGTCGGCGAGAACTTGATGCCAAATCCATCCCGCATCTCCTGTAACAATAGAATCACAGTACTGACTCGCTTCTTCAGGAATAAGAGTGACATGCATTCCTCCCATGACAACAGGGATTCCTCTTAAACGATACTCTGTAGCAATTTCATAGGCCCTTCTGGCCGTATATGTTTCAACAGTAATGGCAACAAGATCGGTTTTATCGTCAAAGTCTACATCTTCAAAACGATCATCAAACATTTTGACTTCAAATTCATCTGGAGTCATTCCTGCAAGAACAGCTAGTTGTAACGGTTCCATTCTACCTTCATCGATATAGAAGGAATCTTCTTGTCTGCCTATTCTTGGCTTGATTAAGGTAATCTTCATGACATTTGTCCTACAAAGTTACGATCAATATGAAGAGGATCATTTTGATGAGCAATAAAACTTCCATGCTTCTTTCTAATTTCATATCGCGTGACGAGGTTAGCCGCAAGATAAGTTCCTGCATGATAGATACTCGAGAAGTTACTTCTGAAGTCATTGGCCCTCTTGAGAATATTTCCATATTTATTAAATTCAGTTCTGGCCCAAAAGCACATTTCCGTTAATTGATCTGCTGTATAATTCTTTGGATGAAAGTGGGCATGACCATATTTATAATTTGGGTCAAGCCACCAAGGATCATTAATGAGTCTTCCTTCAGCTTTGAGTCGGTTATAGAGCTCTGCCCCAGGAGTAGGTGTTAACGGATTGAAGTTGGCCAAGAAAAATTTAGATTCAATAGCAAACTCTAAATTATTTTTAAAAGTATCGAGTGTGTCGTTATCATAGCCATGAACAAATGTTCCATAGATCATGATACCGTGGTCTCTAAAGACTTTGATGGCCCTATCGTAGCCACCTCCACGAAGATTCCATCCCTTTCTCATTTGATTAAGACTTTTTATATCAAGAGATTCAAAACCAACAACAACAGAGATACAACCTGAGTCTCTCATCAGCCTCATTAACTCAGGATCTTTAGTTACATCGATACTGACTTGACCCGACCAACGAATTTTAAGCGGGATGAGAGCCTTGAAGAATTCCATGGCTTGCTTTTTATAGCTATAGATATTGTCATCAACGATAAAGAGTTGCTTATGTTTAAGTGCTCCAATTTCTTTTATGACATCATCAATTGGTCTTTGATCAAGATAGTCTTTATAAAATGTTTTAATAGAGCAGAAGTCACAATTAAAACGACACCCTCTTCCATATTGAACCATATGTATTGGACCGTATCTCTTTCCTTGAAAGATAGAACGATCAGGTGTGATATGAGTAAGTGGCTTGGTATTTGTTGCTTTATAGGAAGTCTTCATCTTTCCTTGGCGGAAATCTTCGATTAATGCCGGCCAAGTCTCTTCAGCGTCTCCCAAAACGACAGCATCACAAAACTGGAGAGCTTCGTCAGGAAGAAAGGTGACGTGATAACCACCCATGACGACTGGAACACCTAACGCCTTATACTTTTGAGCTATTTGATACGCTCTTCTTGCAGTATAAGTCTCGACTGTAATGGCCACAAGGTCAGTTTCTTCTTCATAGGGAATATCTTCAATTCTGTTGTCATAGAACTTATGCTGAACATAAGGAGGACTGTATGAGGCAAGCATGGCAATTGCTAGTGGCTCTAGCGCATCCGATGCTTTGTGCTCAGTCATTGATGGTCTAATGAATGTAACCTTAAGCTCTTTTTTCATAGTGCCAGTTCAAAAGTCCAAAATGAGTTTAAAAAATGAAGACCAAAACAAATGATATTAGCCATTATTGTTACGTTATTTACAAACTTCCATTCAGGCTCATCTGAAGCGAAGTAGATTTTCTTTTTTTCTTCGCCTCTGATCCTAAAGAACATTATGGCAAAGAGAGTTTCAAAAACAGTAGAAATAATAATTCCAAAAATATAGAAAATAGCCAGATAAGTAGGTCTTGTTACTTCAATCGGCCAAAAATAATAGAAGAGGACACTGACACCTATAAGGTGAAAGAGGTCATGAGTAATTCCATAGCGGGGTGACCAGTTAAACCATTTATAAATCATCACTAATTCTAATGGGCCTCTTAGCCACCAACTTAAAAGGTGAAAAATAAAAACGTACTTAATCCCTTGATCGACATTAAGAAATAAAAAAACAATGGGAAGGAAGAACCACGAACCTATTGTGTAACAAAGCCAAAAACTTTTTGGCAGAGAAATAGCACCTCCCACTTCGTTCTTACTATTTTGTCTTTGTTTAAAATAGAATCCGAGTAGGAGGAGGGTAATTGGAAATAGTGTAAAAAGTGCTGGAAGCATTTTTATTTTCTATTACGAGGAAAGATTTCCATTTGATCAAATAGTTTGAGATTAGCCGTATGAACAGAGTAAATCATTTTTTCAGACTCAACTCTTAATTTCATTACATGATGAGCACTTACTGCATAACCTGGGCTTTGGAAGTACCACTCATCTTTTCTTTTTGGGTTTCTTTGCTTAACACCAAGACCACCTTCGCCAACATAAGTGATCCCTCTTTCGAAGTTAACTTTGTCACGATAGATTGGGGCAGTTCTCTTAAGAGTGTGACCATCACTTTCAAAGACAATATCCACTTGATAATCTTCAAAGAGTGGAACCCAATGTTTCTTAGCCCGTCCAGCTTTCTTAACAGCTGGATAAGCTGGACGGTGATAGTTTGCAACAATCCATTTTGAGCTTTTAGCTGCTTTCTTTAGTTCTTTCTTTAGCCACCATTTTTGAGGACCGCCAGCAACCCAGTTGGTATTAAGGTTGATTAAGCTGAAATCACCAATCTTTGTGGTGTAGTAGTTAGGACGAATGATATTCCCTGGGTAGATAAAGATATCGTTGAAGAGAGCACGTGAAAGTTCATGGTTACCTCTGGTAGGAATAATTGGGAGAACACGTCCCTCATCTGTTGTTGTTAACTGATGATCATCCATCCATGCTTTCCACTGCTTCCAGCTAAAACCATTCGCAATATAATCTCCACCATGAACAAGAGCATAAATATTTGGATTTGCCTGAAACATTTGTTTCATCAGCATATTCATTTCTCTTCTCATTGTTCTATCACTACGGCTATCTCCTCCAAAAAGAAGTTCAAAACTTTCGTTCTTTGGAGCAGTTTTAAAGTGGAACTCCTTTGTCTTGTCTTTTCCACTTCTAATAACGAAATAATAAGTTGTGTTTGGCTTTAGATCTTTTAGTTTTACCGCATGAAGCATGCTGAAACTATACGAGTAAGGCTTTTGTAAGAAAGCTTTTTTCTGCATCGTATACTTTCCAGGCTCACCGCCTCTTGAAACAGTGTCGAAGTAAACTCTATTTCTTCCTGTTGGAATTGGTCCTTTCGTTGTCCACGCAATATATGCTTCATGTGAAGGATTTTCTTGCCAGATGACTCTCATATGCTCGATCTCACGAGCATTAAGACTCAAACTTAGGAATAAAAATAAACTTAAGATTGTTCCGCTGATAAACTTTGACATGGTACCTGATCCTTGGCCTTTAAAAATTTAAATGATGTTAATCTATAACGTCTTGTCTGATATAAGAAAATTGGTAATAGGTAATGAGGACTTCTCAGGATGAACTCATACCATCCTTCCATTCCATGGTAAGTCAGTCTCGATCCTGCTGTTAGGATTCCCCAGAATGCTAACCACCAGAGTAAGTACTTATTACGATTAAAGATGACAGCAAATCCAACCAGAATATCTAACATTCCAATAAAGAAAAGAGTCGTCTCAACAATATTTTGTGTAGGGATAATTCCTAAATATACTTCAGAGAAGTCATACATATAATCAAGGAATCCTGGGTGAAGCATCATGGCTTCAATACCATGACCAACAAATGTTAGGGCAATTCCAAACTGGGCCAGTCTGATGGCCTTTTCTTTTTGGTTGATAGCATAGAAGTAAATAACTAGCGGAAGCATATATCTAGCACCATAAGCAAGAGTGGCCACTTCCCAACCAAATGAACCGTGAAGAACAGTTTTTGTAATTCCTAAAGTAATAAACCAGGCACTAATAAAGTAAGCCGCATATTTAAAGTTAGAATAGAAAAGCAGAGCAATGGTAGCAATGGCTACGCCAAGACATAAGAGCATGTCGATACTGGTAGCGAATGAATCGCTAAAATCTAAAAGTAAAAATTGGAAACCATTGATCGTTGTGCCATATGAAAAGGCCAAAAAGAGTTGTCCCAATAAACAAAGAGCAAGGGATAGCTTCAGCGTAAATCTTTGCACGTAACCTCCTATGTCTCGTACAACACTGAAATTTTATCCAATTTTCAAAGGGGTTCGCAACTTTTCTTATTTAAAGTGTATAAGTTTTACGCTACAGGCTAGAAAGCTCCAAAGTTTCGGCCGTAGAGTATTGAAATAAGTCTTCATGACCAAGGTGGGCCTTCAATAATGTGTTGTCGATTATGCTAGAATACTTGATATAGTCGATCAGATATTTGGGGAATTGCCACAGTGAGTTACTTAAAAGCCATGCTGTACTTTCTAAAAAAAGGCTGGGAACTGGGACGGTTGGAGTATTTAAAATCTGCTTGGCCTTCTTGATACTGACGGTTTCGTCTGGGGCCACGTTATAAATTCCTGTTGGAAGTTCATCGATAGAGCGTTCAAGAATTTTCGCCATATCAAATTCATGAATAAACTGAAACATTGGATTGAAGTCCATACAAATTGGAACATAAGGTGACGTTAGATATTGAGTCATTGTGTTCTTAATTTGCGGTCCGATAATCGAACAAGGTCTTAGCACGACAGTGTTGATATTATCTTTATTCTTCCACAACCAATTCGTTGAAATTTGATCCATCTCAACTACATCTCTTAGTTCTGGATATTTAATCGAAGCCTTTAGAGGTGAGTCTTCATCTATAAAAACAGGATTATCACTGAGGGCACCATACACATGATAAGTAGAGAGGATAACTAATTTCTTTACCCCAAACTTTAGGCTTAAATCCATAATCCTTTTGGTCCCCATTAAATTGAGGTCTAACCTTTGAGCAAGGCTGGCTTTGGGATTGGTATTTGAGTGACTCATTCTGGCCAAGTGAAAAACAACATCAAATTCTTTATCACGAAAGAGTCTTTCAAAGTTTCCCCGAGTAAATCTCATTTGCTTATAGGTAATATTCTCATGCTTGATATCCTCTTTAATAGAACGAGGATCTACACCTGTGATTTCATAATTCTTATTCTTAACAAGAAGACCAGCTAGAATTTTAGCCAGACCACCTGCAATTCCAATGATTAAGATATTTGTTTTTTTCTCACTCATACTTATCTCTTAACATTCGCAAAGAAGTTTCTTCTTTTCTCTAAGCCTTCATTAACCATTCTTTGGATTTCTCTTTCTACTGCATCAACATGAATATCAATTTGAGAGTCAGAGGATTCTGGAGAAAGATCAGATTCAAACTTAATTGGTTTTCCAATATAAATATCAATAGGACTTGGTAGTGGAAAATAAAGTGGGGAAAGAGGAAGAGCGGGAAGTCCCATTTTCTTGGCCACGCCTTTGGCCTGATAGACCCAAGGAAAAACTTCTTCTGCTCCAACAACGGCCACTGGCAAAATATCAACTTGAGCTGTAAGTGCCATTCGATAAAAGCCGCGGGTAAATCTTTGAAGCTTATAGTACTCACTCGTACTTTTAGCAACACCACGTACACCTTCAGGGAAAGCAAGAACAGATTCGCCTTTGTTTAAAAGTTTTAAACAATTTTGTCTGTCTCCAAGAACGCTTCCGCCTTCTGCTCCCCAAGTTCCCACAAAAGGAAGAGCGGTAAAAAATCTTTCTACCATCGCTCTAAGAATTCGAGGGGGATCTATTTCCATAGCGAAAGCAGTACAGATGAGCATTCCATCAATAGCTATTTGTCCAGAGTGATTAGCAATAACCATATAGGGTTGGTCTTGGACATTCTCTTGACCAAAAACTCTCACGCGAAAATAGTTCTTATAAAGTGGCCAGATATATTCAATCGATTTCTTTGCTTTTTCTAAATTGAGACCCCATGGATCTTCTCCATTGGGATACTTTTCCAATAACTTTTCGAAGACATCATCGAAATAATTATGGGGAGTCAGAATCTTATTCTTGATTGATTTAATCATATATGGCCTATAAATATTTGTAACTTATAAGTATTCTAGCAGATATACCCACTTCTCAAGAAGGTGGGCAATAGCGTATACTTGGTAGGAAAGGAGCACTTATGCAGAAGACACCACAATGGAAGAATAGAGTTCAAGAAATTTTTCAAACATGTCAGGAAGAATTGAAGAGGACCACTGAGATTGGTAAGAAAATGCTTAGTGCTACCAAAACAAATACGAATCTTCATGAAGCCTATGAGGAAGTTGGGACAATTGTTGTGAAGGCCATCCGTAATGGTGAGCTAGACTGGAATAATCCTCGAGTAAAAGAGTTAATTAATATCATTGAAAATTGTGAACAAGACCTTGAAGAAATTGAAGATGAAGTGAACAAAATTAGATTTGCTCAAGGACCAGTTGATATTTCAAAAACTAGTGAAGTAAAAGAATCTAAAGCGATTGACCAAGAAGATAACTAACAATTGCTTGTTCAAGTTGTTCTAATTTAGTTCTTTTTTCAGCGGATACAAAATGAATTTGCTTAACCCAAGTATACTCTTTGAATATTTGAGGTTTTAATTTATCAAGAGCGGCACGTTCTTTCTGTTTCTTTAATTTATCAAGCTTATTAAAAACAAGAAAAGTCTCGAAGTTGAAATTTCTTAAATACTCTTGAAAATCAATGTCTGATTGCTGATGTGGATGTCGGGCATCTTGAAGATTAAGCATTAGAACATTTCTAGAAATATTGGTGAAGAAAGTATTCATGAGAACCTGCCAATTCTTAGACATTTCTTTTGAAACTTCCGCAAATCCATAACCAGGTAAATCAAAGAGAAAGTACTTCGTCTGAGTCTCATCTCCTTGGAGTTCAAATTCAAAAATATTGATTTCTCTGGTTCTTCCTGGAGTTTTTGAAACCCTTGCCGTTTGTTTACCAAAAAGGGAATTAATAGTGGAAGACTTTCCAACATTAGAACGACCAACAAAGCTTACACCTTTGGCCTCAGGATTTTCTTCTAACCATCCAGCTAATTGCTCTGGGTTACTCATCCCATAGCGAAACTTAGCAGAACCTTTCTTAATAACTAAACTCATAATATTTCCTAATTTCAGACTTTGTACTCTAGATTTTAACAGTTTATCAAGCTCTTCGTTCCAAATATGAAATATTTGACCATTGTTTTGGTGAAATTTTGATTCTCTCGCTAAGAAGTCTCAAGTGAAAGGAGGAATAATGGAATTCGAAATACCAAATCAAATTAAATCAAATGGTTTTAGGTTAAATGATCTTATTGAGATAAGACCAATGCAGGGGAATAAGAGGACCGTGAAATTGAATCGAACAAAGCTCGATATTAAATTTCAAAAAACTTATTCACCAAAGTGGCGCGGTGATGAGTTGATTCTTCCAAGTCTTACTGGTGAAGCTCAAGCAGTTATTTGCTGGCATGGTCCTGTTCACAAACCAGAAGATGGACGCTTTTTAGTTAAAAGCCTTAAGCATCACTTCTTTAAAATAAATGGAACTTGGTCAAGAGAAGCCTGGGTAAGTCGTGGAGATAAACTTAGCTTTGGATACAACGAACTTATCTTTAAAAAAAGCTGCTCACTTGAAATCGATCTCTTTGAAAAGGAAATTGAAAGCTTAGGAGAAAAAATTATTCACTCTGAGATGACAATTCTTCTTGAAGGAGAAACTGGAATAGGTAAGTCATCAGTGGCCAAGAGAATACATGAAGCGTCGGGAAGACCGGGAGAGTTCGTACAGCTTAACCTAGGAGCTTTGAATAGAAACCTCATTGAGTCTGAACTCTTTGGGCATAAGAAAGGATCTTTTACCGGAGCGAATACTGATAAAGTCGGTGCTTTTGAGTTTGCTAATGGTGGAACTATTTTTCTAGATGAAATAGATTCTTTACCCTTAGATATCCAAGTGAAACTTCTTCTCTTTCTTGATAATCAAACCATAAGTCCAGTGGGATCAAATATCTCTAAGAAGCTAGATGTAAGAATGGTCTTTGCCTCAGGTCAACCACTCCATCAGCTCGTCAAGAAAGATTGCTTTCGAAAAGATTTATATTTTCGCCTTTCTTCTCAATCAGTTTTGAAATTAAGCTCTCTTAGGAATGATAGGCAAAAAAAGGAGGATGCTCTTAATTACTTTCTTCAAAAATTAAATATTGAGCTGACTCCCACACTTAAAACCTTTTATTTAGACTATCCTTGGCCAGGAAATCTTAGGCAAATGAAAGGTCATTTAGAAAAAAAGAAAATTAAGTCTGGTGAGAATTGTCTTGAGTTAGATTCAAATGATCATTCTTTAGTGAGTTTGGATATTCAAGGCCAGCACATAGATGAGTTTCAAACATTAGATGAAATTAAGAGGGAACATGCACGTAAAGTCTTTCTTCAAGCAGGAGGACATATTGGAAGAGCTTCTTCGATATTAGGAATTTCTAAAAATACTTTGAAGTCGTTAGTAAAAGAGAAGGCCTGTCTATCCGCCTAGTAGTCGATGGATACGAACGTCCTTTACTTCACCTTTGATTTTGAGATCCTTAATAAGAATATTGATCTCTCTTTTAATTTTATCTTTGATAATTTCTTTACCTTCAACATTTAATGGAAAGTCAATCGAGATAGGCTCAATCGTTGTATTGAGCTTGTCTTGAAGTAGGTGAGGTTTAGTCCAAAAATACTCTTTGATATATCTATTTGAACTTTCTATTGAGAAGTCGATGATTAGCTTCTTCATACCTTTCTCTTTTGCAGAGTCTAGGTAAATTGGAAGAGCAATATTAGAGACTACAAATTGTTTCTCTTGTTTTTTAAAGTAAGCTGGTCTTCTTGAGATAGCCGTAGCCTTGTCAACTTGTTCGACAAGTTCTGATGCTGGAGTACGGGCCTTCTCACTCATCTTTGAAGTTTCTTGATAAATGGTAATGGAAGCAAGCATGGCCACAGACGAAAGGGTAATTCCTGAAACGATCGTTGTTGGTTCAAGGCTTAAGTACCATTTTTTTACTTTAACTAGGAGTGGAGTAAAGATTGCGAAGAAAGAGAGAACGAGAGCTTTGTAATCAACGCTTCGGTAGTCCGTTTCCTTTGCTTTGATGGCAATGGCGTTGGCCTTCTCTTTTGTTTCAACAACTTTAACAAGCGCCTTTTCTTTAGATGATCCAATTTTTTCAACGGCCTTTGATTTATATTCAATGGCCTTAGCCTTAAAGTTTCCTTTGTTGGCCTTAAACTTGAGAGAGCCTTGGCGAAGTTTCGATTTAACTTTACCTGGAGTTAGTTTGGTCACAGTTGAACTAAAGAATTCCCCTGACTTTTTAATTAAGTCATTGAGCCTTTCTTCAATTGCTTCCCATTTACTTAGTTTCAAAAATACTCCAAATCTTCTTAGCCTATCTCTAGACTATCAAACCTACTTAACTTATCGGAAATTCTGGGGATTAACTTAGCTCTATTATTAATATAAATTCAGGGACTTAGGCTCAAATACGCCTCAGAAATAGGCCAATTTTTCCTGCTAGCGGATTCTTGGGCCTTAAGCCTCAAAGGCACCTCCAACAATGGCGATAGGTAATTAAGATTCCAGTGTGGATCGGTAAGGAGGAATTATGAAATCATCACTGGCCTTAAGTCTTCTACTTTTACTAAGTGGATGTGCGGGCTTACTACAAAACAGAACTTTTATAGATCAAATGGATCAAGAGTCTGATGGTTTCTTTGTTGCGGGAAGAGATTTTCCAACGACACCTGGTGATTCAGGTTATGCCTATCGTTCCCATGATGAAATTATTGATCGAACTCCACTTTCTGGAAGAAGTCTTCAAGAAAGCAGGGAAGAACTTTCTTTGTACAATGAGCTTAGACAGAAAGAGCGTGCAATGAATGTTTATGACAAGCAATTATATTCTCAAGTGGAACATTACATTGATGATCCAAGTGAGAAGATTTATTTCATTGGTTTAACAACAAGCCAGAAAATGGATTATCTTGCTGCTAAAAATATTTCTTATGAAAGACCAAGAAGAAAAAATGATAATGTTTCTAATTACAGATCAATCGCCAGCGTGAGACCTCGCGGGCTTCATGATCGTGCTATTCAATTAGGTATGACCAAAGATCAAGTCATGCAAGTTTGGGGAAGACCTCAAAGAGTTGAAGTGGCCGGAAACCCTAGAAATGAAAACGAAAGATGGCTCTTCTATGATAATAACGGTATGCATTACGTTTATTTTGAAAGAGGATCGGTTCAAGGCTGGGATGTTAACTAATATTCAATGGCTTTTCGTTGCGTCAAAAGTTGTATTCCTTTAATAATTTTACTATTCTCTCACCCTTATAAATAGTTATTTTCTCTAGCATGAGAGGTGAGAGATGAGTGATCTCTTAAATGATTTTACCTTAGATTTTGAAAAACCTGTTCGCGATCTTGAAAGACAAATTGAAGAACTTCAAGAGGCCGAAAAGAAAACTGAAATAGATATTAGTAAAGAGATTAAAGCTCTTCAAAAGAAAGTAAGTTCTTTAACAAAAGAAATTTATGGAAACTTAACTCCATGGGAAAGAGTTCTTTTATCAAGACATCCACAACGTCCTCATACTGTAGATTACATTGATAAAATTATTACTGACTTCCATGAAGTTGCAGGTGACAGATACTTTGCTAACGATAGTTCAATGATCTGTGGTTTTGGATATCTTGATGACGTAAAAGTGTGTGTTGTTGGGATTGAGAAAGGTCGTAAGACAAAAGAAAAAGTGAAGCATAACTTTGGAATGCCAAGACCTGAGGGATATAGAAAAGCTATTCGAGTCATGAAGATGGCTTCACGTTTTAATATTCCAATTGTTTCATTTGTTGATACTCCTGGTGCTTATCCTGGAATTGGTGCTGAAGAAAGAGGTCAGTCTGCAGCTATCGCTGAAAACCTTGCTGACATGTTTGATATTGAAGTTCCAATGGTCTCAGTCGTTATTGGTGAAGGTGGATCTGGTGGTGCTCTTGGTATCGCGGTAACAGATAAAGTACTGATGATGGAATACTCAATTTACTCAGTAATCTCTCCAGAATCATGCGCTTCTATTCTTTGGGCCGACCCTAAAAAAGGTGATGTCGCCGCGAACTCTCTTAAGCTTGATCCAAATAAAGCATTAGAACTTCAAGTTATTGATGCCATTATTCCTGAGCCTGCTTGTGGTGCTCATCGCGATATCGATGTTGCTAGTGAAACTGTTAAGAAAACAATATTAAAAGAAATTAAAGCTCTTTCAAAACTTTCTGTAGAAAAGCTTCAAGAGCATAGATTCAATAAGTTTAGAAGAATGGGTAACCAAACGATTCACGATCATTCTGGTGCCAACAACTTTCCACAGTAGGTTTATATGTCATTACAATCGATGACCGGTTTTGGTCGTGGTGAAAAGACTGGTGATAATTACACCGTCACAGTAGAAGCGAAGAGTGTTAACAATCGATTTAGAGACGTAAGACTGAAAATGTCTTCTGTATATAATTCTATTGAAATTGATTTGAAGAAGAAGGTGTCTGATAGCTTCAGTCGTGGAAGCTTTGACATTTATGTGAACTACAAGAGATCTGAGAAGAACTCTAAGTTTGATGACATCGATGAAACGAAGGTTTCAGACTTTCTTTCAAAGGTTAAGGAGCTGGCTACAGGTTATCAGCTAAATGTTTCTCCAACGGAATTTTTAAGAAGCGAATTCATGAAAGATTACGATCTGTCTCAAGATCAAGAATTAATGGAATTAACTTTGGGGGCAATGGATGTTGCTTTAGAAAACCTTAAGAAAAGTCGCCTTTCTGAAGGTGAAAAAATGAAGAAGGTTATTGAAAAGCATAGAGATGCTTACCTTAGTCATTACGAAATCATTAAAAAACAAATTCCAGAGTTCCAAAAGAATGTAGAAGAGAAGCTTCAAAAGAAGTTTTCTGAATTTGGAAAAGATCTCAATATTGATGAGCCACGCTATCTTCAAGAAGTGGTTTATTATATGGAAAAGCTTGATGTTCATGAAGAAATCAATAGAATTGAAGCACATACTCAAAAGTTAAATGAAATCTTGGATAAGGGTGGAGAAGTTGGAAGGCAACTAGATTTCCTCGTTCAAGAATTTAATAGAGAAACAAATACTATAGGCTCTAAGTCTAGCCTTAAGGAAATCTCAGACTCTGTTGTCCAAATGAAAGTTCAATTAGAGAAAATGAGAGAGCAAGGTCTTAATTTAGAATAAGGGGATAGAGTTTTGAGAGGGAAAATCATTATTATCGTTGCCCCATCTGGCTCAGGTAAATCAACACTCATTAAGAGATTAAAAGAAGAGTTCAGACAGCTTCATTGGTCTGTTTCTTTTACAACTCGACCACAGCGTGAAGGTGAGGTTGATGGAAAACATTATTTCTTTATTTCAGAAGAAGAATTTCTAAAAAAGAAGGGACAAGGGGATTTTATTGAATGGGCCCTTGTTCATAAAAATTACTATGGAACAAGCAAAGGCTTTGTTTCAACAAAAGTCGATAATGGCTTCTCGCTGCTCTTTGATCTCGATGTTCAAGGGACTGACAATATGAAAACGGAGTTTGGTGATGAGGCGAAGGCCATCTTCATTGCCCCTCCGAATCTTGATGAGCTTGAAGCAAGACTAAGAGGAAGAGGAACAGACTCTGAAGAAGTGATCAATGTTCGCCTTGAAAATGCAAAAAAAGAGATTTTAAGACAGAATGATTACGATTTTTGCGTAATAAACGACGATTTAGATAAAGCTTATGCTGATTTAAGACGAATAGTAGCTAGTATATTAGAGGGATAGTGAGTTGTTTCGACCGTTAGATTTTTCACATGAGAGAGAAATTGGATACGATGATTTAAAACGTCGTGTGGAAGCTTATTATTCTGATGCTGATTTTGAAATGCTTAAAAAGGCATTCGACTTCGCAACAAAAGCTCACGAAGGTCAAAAAAGAAGTTCTGGTGAAGATTATATTATTCACCCAATTAATGTTTCAGCGACTCTCATTAAGTTAAGACTCGATTTAGATAGTATCATTGCAGGACTTCTTCATGATGTTGTTGAAGATTGTGATATCGACCCCGCTGAGATCGAAAGAGAGTTTAATTCTGAAGTGGCTCAAATTGTTATTGGTCTGACAAAAATTTCTAAGATTAAGTTTAAAACAAAAGAGGAAAGCCAAGCCGAAAACTTTCGTAAGATGGTTGTGGCCATGGCAAAAGATATCCGTGTGATTATCGTGAAACTCGCGGATCGCATGCACAATATGAGAACACTTCAATATGTTTCAGATGAGAAGCAAAAGAAGATTGCTAAAGAGACACTTGATATCTATGTTCCTCTAGCAAGTCGACTTGGTATTAACTCAGTAAAAGCTGAACTTGAGGATCTTTGTTTAAGATTTCTTCATCCTGATATTTATTATCGCCTGGCCGAAAAAGTGGCAATGAAGAAAACGGATCGTGATGTGTATATCAATGCGACCATCGAAACGATTCAAGATAAGCTTCTTGAATATGGAATGAAAGCGGATGTAAAAGGTCGCCCTAAACATTTCTATTCAATATATAAAAAAATGAAGGCCAGAGGAATGGATTATGATCAAATCCATGATCTTCTCGCTTTTAGAGTGATCTTAAGTAATATTACTGAATGTTATAAAGCTCTTGGAATTGTCCACTCTTCTTTCACTCCTATTCCTGGGAGATTTAAAGATTATATTGCGATTCCAAAAGTGAACGGTTATCAGTCTCTTCATACAACAGTTATTGGTCCAAGTGCTGAAAGAATTGAAATTCAAATTCGTACCCACGATATGGATCATATTGCAGAGGCAGGGATCGCGGCTCACTGGAAATATAAAGAAGGTGTGGCCGGTAATAGTACGAAACTCGATTGGATTGAGCAGCTTCTTGAATTTAACAAGAATGTTTCTAATAACAACGAGTTTATGGACGTTGTAAAGAATGATCTCGATGTTGGTGGAATCTTTATCTTCACTCCTAATGGTGATGTAAGAGAACTTCGCTATGGAGCAACTCCACTCGATTTTGCTTATGCGATTCATACGGAAGTAGGAAATAAGTGTGTAGGGGCCAAAGTGAACGGAAAAATGGTTCCTCTTCGCTATACACTTAAATCAGGTGACACAGTTGAGATTCTGACAAGTAAATCTCAAACTCCTTCAAAGGACTGGCTAACAATTGTTAAATCAAGTCGTGCCAAGACTAAAATTAAGCAATGGCTTCTTAAAGTTGAAAGAGATAAGAATAAAGAAATTGGTCGTGAGATTCTAGATAAGTGCCTGAAGGTTTTTGGAACGAATTTAAAAAGTGTTGAAAAGAATGGCGAAATCCATAAAGCAGCTGATGAACTAAGTGTTTCAAATGTTGATGATCTTTTCATCAATATCGGAACAGGAAAGTTTGAAGCCAAGAAAGTTGTGCATGCTCTTCCAAGTATTGGACCAGAAGAAATTGAAGATGAGGATAAGAAACTAGAAGAAGTTAATTCTTATTCGAAGAAGGTTTCTCAAACTGCAAGACATAGAGCAAATAAAGATAATGCCGTTATTGTGGATGGTCTGGATGACGTGATGGTGAGAATGGCCAGGTGTTGTAATCCAATTCCTGGTGACCCTATTAGTGGATATATTACACGTGGACGTGGAATTACAGTTCATCATTCAAGCTGTACTCGTATTGAACAAGGTGATCTCGCGAGAACTGTTCATGTGGAGTGGAACTCTGAGTTTAAGTTCAAGCATCCTGTGAATGTGAGAGTTATTACTCATGATAAACCAGGTATTCTTTCTCAAATCTCGAAAAATATTAACGGAAACGGAGTAAATATTCGTTCCGCTCTTGCAAAGTCTCTTCCAGATAGAAAAGGTTCTTTTATCTTTGAAATTGAAGTGAAGGATTATAGTGAACTACTAAAGGCCATCTCTGGTATTGAAACTCTCGAAGAAGTTATTTCCGTTCACAGAGTTTAACTGAAAGGACTTGGCGTCCCTTTCAGAGTTCGATCTGAACAGAGTCTAAGTCAGAATCCCAAATCATTAAAAATAAGAAACTGCGTAAGAACTTATAAACTTCTTTATAAAGTTTTTTGAAATTATTTGAAATCGAGTAATCAGTAGTGATTGCACTGAAGTAGAACTGATAATCATCTTCATCAGAACGGATTGCTCCTAAGATCGTTTTAATTCTTAAGATATGATAATCGTGGCTAATGACGAGAATGTCTTTAAGCCCTCTCTTTTCTCTTAGGTGCCTCAATGTGGCGACAGCATTTTCAATAGTATTTCTTGCCAGGTAATCAATTTCAATATTCTCACTATTAACTTCATCTTTAATAGGCAGCGGTTCAAGGAGAGTCTCAAGATTATTCTTATTATGAACACCAGTAATAAAAACTTGTGAGGACTTATACTCTTTAGCAAGCTTTAGGGCATAAGGGATACGACCTTTATCACCGGTAAATACAACGATGAGATCAGGGGCCTTTTTATAAAAAGCTTCTTTTGATTTCTTTGTCTCTAAATCTGAACTGAGAATGAAAAGGTAGCCGGCTGCAAGATATGTGAGGACAAAGATAAACATGAGAATGATAAAGTTTCGAAGATATCTCATCATTCTCGTGTTCTTAGTCTCAAAAATATACTTGCTGGAAAACATTCCTTCGTTATTCCTTCTTACCTTCCGGCAATAACTTCAATCTCTACAAGAGCTCCTTTTGGAAGAGCTGGAACTTCAACGCAACTTCTAGCAGGGTAAGGAGCTTGAAAATAACTTTCATAAGCTTCATTCACCATTCCAAAGTTACCAAGGTCCGTTACAAAGATTGAAGTCTTGATAATATTTGTACGATCTAAATTTTGATCATTAAGAAGGGCATCGATATTCTTAAGGATTTGATCCATTTGCCCTTTGAAGTCCTCTTTCATTGTCATCGTTTGTGGGTCAAGTCCAATCTGACCAGAGAAATAGAGAACTCCGTTATACTCAACACCTTGGGAATAAGTACCTACAGCAGCGGGAGCTTTTTCTGTATTAATTATTTTCTTTTCCATTAGTTTCTCTCCATCGACATTAACGCCGTAAGGTTACACATATTAACAATTTCTGAAACAGTTGCTGTTCTTTGAATAATATTCGCGGTTGACTTCATTGGAACAAGAATTGGTCCAATCGCACTGGCATCAGAAAGCTGTGATAGAAGTTTGTAACTAATATTGGCAGAGTTAAGTTCTGGGAAAATAAGAACATCTGCCGGTCCATCAAGTGATGAAAAGTTAAATAGTTTCTTAAGAATGGCGTGATTAACAGCAACATCAGCTTGAAGCTCACCATCAACAGTCATATTTGGGTAACGACTTTTCGTAATCTGTACGGCCTTCTTCATCTTTTTAGCAGCAGGATGATTATTAGAACCAAAACTTGCGTAACTTAAGAAAGCAACTTTTGGATCACGGCCCATTAATTGCTTAAATAACTCAGCTGTGGTTCCTGCAATTTCTGCAAGGTCTTCTGAATTAGGATCAATCTGACAAGTACAGTCTGCAAAGAAGAGAACTCTGTTCTTAAAAACGAGTATGTAAATACCTGCGGCTTTAACACTTTCTTCGGTTCCAATCACATTGATAATAGGCATTAAACATGAACCATAATCAAGAGTCGGTCCACTGATAACACAATCAGCTCTATTCTTTCTTACCATCATTGAGCCAAAGAAGTTTTCTTGTTCCATCATATCTTCAGCATGATAAACACTTACTCCACTTCTTTGTCTCATTTCTGAGAACTCCATGTAGTAATCTTTAAAGTAGGCGTCTTGTGAAGGTTCAATAATTTCTAATTCTTTAAGGTTATCTAAACCCAGAGAAGACATTTTCTCTTTAATTTTTTCTGGCTCACCAAGAAGAATTGGTTCTACTCTTCCTTCACGCTTAAGAACATCAGCAGCCTGAAGAATACGAGTATTTAAACCTTCAGCAAAAACCATTTTTACTTTTGATTTCTTTTTATTCACGTGGACAGTTAAACGATCTCTCAAGTTCTTCATGAAAGAAGCAGTTTGGCTTAATCTATTGGCTAGGTTGGCTGTGTATTCTTGGAAGTTTTCAATATTAACTCGAGCTACACCAGTATCCATCGCTGCTTTTGCTACAGCTGGAGTTACTCTTGTAAGAACTCTAGGGTCAAAATGTTTAGGAATGATATAGTCTTTTCCAAAAGAAAAATCTTGGTTTCCGTAGGCAAGCTTTACTTCGTCAGGAACTTCTTCTTTTGCAAGATCGGCAAGTGCTTTTACTGCAGCTATTTTCATTTCCTGATTAATTTTTCTAGCCTTAACATCGAGGGCTCCACGGAAAATAAATGGAAATCCAAGAACGTTATTTACTTGGTTAGGGAAGTCACTTCTTCCCGTGGCCATGATGGCATCATCTCTAACTTCGGCCACTTCATCTGGATAAATTTCTGGATCAGGGTTGGCCATGGCAAAGATGATTGGATGTGGGGCCATCGTCTTAACCATTTCTTTTGTCAGAACTCCTCTTGCAGAACAACCAATGAATGCATCCGCATCTTTCATGGCATCTTCAAGAGTTTTTAAATCTCTTTCAGTAGCAAACTCATCTTTGTATTTATTCATTCCAGCACCACGGCCTTTATAAATAACACCCTTCGAGTCTGTCATGATTAGGTTTTCTCTTTTTACTCCCATGTCGATAAAAAGTCTGGCACAAGCAATAGAAGCTGCTCCAGCACCTGAGAAGACAACGACAATTTCTTCTAACTTTCTATTGGTAAGAGTTACGGCATTGAGGAAACCAGCTGCTGCGATGATCGCCGTTCCATGTTGGTCATCATGAAAAACTGGAATATCCATTTTCTCAATTAATTGTGCTTCAATTTCAAAACACTCAGGGGCCTTAATATCTTCAAGGTTGATTCCACCAAAAGTTGGCTCAAGTGATTTAACAACATTAACCATACCTTCAACTGTTGGCTCATCAACTTCGATATCAAAGACATCAATGTCAGCAAATTTCTTAAAGAGAACACCTTTACCTTCCATCACTGGTTTACCAGCGAGAGGTCCAATATTTCCTAAACCTAAAACGGCACTACCATTACTGACAACACCAACGAGGTTTCCTTTTGCTGTATATTTAAAAGCATCTTCTGGATTTTTTGCAATTTCTAAACATGGCCAGGCAACACCTGGGCTATATGCTTTCGCTAGATCACTAGAGCTGATTGTTGATTTAGTCGGGGTAACTTCAATTTTTCCGGGACGACCTTCTTCATGATAAAAAAGAGCATCTTTCTTTTGATTTTCTAAATCTTTAGACACGTTAACTACCTTGTTAATTTATCGAGATAGGATAGCGAATTTAACTAGAAAATACTACCTTTGTCGTGCGTCACGAACAAAGAATGGGTAGAGAATTATGCCAAGCGTAGTGAAGATAATTCCTGCGTAAAGTTCGTCAATATTTGCCCAGAAACCGGCCTTTTCAATATTTCTCCAAACTGAGGTGGCTACGACACCTAGCAAGCAAGAAAAAACGAATTGTTTATCTTTTATTTTTCCTGGAAACATATAGCCATAGAGAACCGGTAGGAGAAGACAACTCGCCGAGTAACTTCCTAAGGTTTTCCAAACAGTTTTAATATTTCCCTGAAAATACACAGCTAAAATAATGGAGAGAATGGCTACAAAAATAGTTCCTAGATATTGAGTTGAAATCCTATTTCTAAATCTCTTGGGAGCAAGGTCATAAGAAATTGTTGTTCCTGCTAAAAATAAATAACTATCAAGTGTCGAAAGAATCGTGGCCACAATACCTGCTAGAGCAAAACCTTTTATTCCATCAGGAAGAACTTGAAGTGAGTAGATGAGGTAAGCATGATTTGGTTCAGCTTGAGGAATAGTGGCGGCTGCATACATTCCCCCAAGAGTTGTACAAATATCAAAACAAACCCAAACAAGAGTTGAAAGAAGGATTCCTTTCTTTGCAACCTTAGGTGATTGAGCGGCAAAACATCTTTGGTAAAAGTTAGGATCAACTAAAGTGGAAAGAGCAATGAATCCCCAAACTAGAGTTACACTGAGAGCTTGTCCTCCTGTTGGTGAAAAGTGTGTGGCCGGAAGATTTTCTTTTAAGAAGCTAAGGCCACCAAATTCACTCACACTAAATACAATGACTAGAAAAACAGCTAAGCACATTACAAAGAATTGAATCAAGTCTGAGAAAACAACGGATCTAAATCCTCCCCATAATGAATAGAGAACAACAAAGAAAACTCCTACCGACATTGAAGCGAGGAGAGAGAGTCCTGTAAAAGTTTGGATAAGAATGCCAATGCTTATGACATAAGCGATAGGAAGAACATTGAAGAAGTTAAAGTATCCACTAAGTTTCCCACTGTATGGCCCAAACATTTTTGTCATTAAATCAGGAAGAGTGACTGCTTGGTAACTACTTACTTTCTTTACGATAAAAAGAGCAAAGAGTATGTAGGAGATATACCAAAAGACCCCTTGGGTAAGAAAGCTATAAATACCCTTTTCAAAACTTATTCTAGTAACACCAAAAATTCCTCCGTACCAAGTGGCAACAAGAGTTGCGATAAAGAGTGGAAGAGTAAGTTGGCGACCCATAATCAAGTGATCAATCATTGTAGCTTTTTCTGAGTCTGCGTTCTTCATTCTCATCTGCCCCCAGATGACACTTGCAAGTGTTATGAGAATAATGGCGACAAAAATAGTCCAATCAAATGAACTCATGGCCTGATGGAAATCAATTTGTGGTGATAGTGTTTTCATGAAACTCCTTTCGACAGTATTAACTGTATCAAGTTATAAGGGTCGTATTTCTACCTCTCAGCCTTGTGGCTCCCCTGTTTTTAAATTATGATTAAGAAAATAACAGGTTTTGATAAATATGACTATTACTCAATTAAATTATGTTTTAGCAGTAGATGAATTTCGTCACTTTAAAAAAGCGGCGGATAGTTGTCATGTTTCCCAGCCAACGCTCAGTATGCAACTTCAAAAACTTGAAGATGAATTAGGAGTAATTCTCTTTGATCGTACGAAGCAACCGATTATTCCAACTGAAGAGGGAGAAAAAGTTATTGCTCAGGCAAGAAAAGTTTTACTTGAGTATCATAAAATTGAAGAAGTTATTTCTGATAATGAATTAAATGGACCTTTTAAAATTGGAGTTATCCCAACTTTAAGTCCTTATGTGGTACCTCTTTTTCTGAAGTCGTTCTTAGCAACATACCCTAAGATACAATTAGAAATTGAGGAAATGAAAACAGAGGATATTCTAAAAAGTCTTGATAAAGATCAAATTGATGTAGGTATTTTGGTAACACCTCTCTTTAATGACCAGGTGGTTGAAAGAGCTCTCTATTATGAAAACTTTAAGGTTTATGTTTGTCCTGAGCACGAGCTCTATAAGAAAGAAAAGGTAAAAGAAAAAGACTTAGTCAATGAAGGGCTTTGGCTTCTGAATGAAGGTCACTGTTTTCGAGACCAGGTTCTTAATATTTGTAAATTTAGAAACTCTAATAAACAAGGTTTCTCTTTTGAGTCAGGAAGTCTTGAAACTTTAATAAGGTTGGTTGAGTCAGCTGGGGGATATACTCTTATTCCTGAGATGGCGACACAGAACTTGAAACCTTCTTCACAGAAATTAATTAGAGAGTTTGAAGGATCTCAGCCAACAAGAGAAGTCTCATTAGTCTATAGCCGTCTCTTTTTAAAAGAGAAGCATATTGATGCCTTAGAAGAAATCATTATTGAAAACCTTCCGCCATGTTTAAAAACTAGAAAATCAAAAGGTTTAAAAGTCATAGATATTTAAAACTGGTTTCATAGTGTCACTAGTGTCAAAATATTACTTCTTCTGATTCTTCATATTTATTGTATTTTCAAATACTTCCTTGATTTTCTTACATCTAGTAACAGACAGAACTTGTCAGTGTCTTACCTTCCTTTATTGGTGTTTAATGACTGGGATTTTCGGAAACTCAATTCTAGAGTTTCAAATCACATGGCAAAGGAGGGACCATGTTTAAAAAATTTGAGAGTTCTAAAAGTTATTATTCAATGATGGTCGCGCTCATGAGCTTAATTCTAATCTCAAGCTGTGGTAAGCAATCTGAAGATGCAGGTAATGGGCAAGTTACTACTGGGTCTATCATCGTTGGTGATCTTGGATGGCGAGAAATAGGAACTTCTTCTTCATCTGTAATGAAACAAAATGCTAAGGCCGTAGCGGATATCGATCTTCCTAAAATGGGTAGTCGTTGTACAGGTTTCTTAGTTGCTAATAATGTCCTAATGACAAACCAACATTGTATTCCTTCTGCATCACATGCAAATGGAGTTACTGTTACTTTTGATCATGTAAAAGGTGTGGCAAAGTCAGCTCAAAAAAGATTTAAGTGTGATCAATTTATCGGAAATAATAGAACCCTAGATTATGCCTTATTAAAGTGTGAGGGAAATCCTGGTGCAGAATATGGAGTCGTTGATTTATCAGATGATCCAGTTGGAAAAGGATCAAATATCTATGTTGTTCAACAAAACTGTGACTACTATACAAAGAGAGATTGTGATTGGACGAAGAAATACTCAACAGGACAAGTAACTAAAGTTGCTGCTGAGTATTCTCATAATGCAGATACTTTAGGTGGTTCTTCTGGTAGTCCGGTATTTTCTAGCTCTTCAAATAAAGTTGTGGCCATCCACCATGCTGGATATGGAAATAACGGAATGGGAAGAGGTTATGAAAACTATGCAGTCCCAATGCATAAGATTGTTCAAGATATCCACACAAACTATCCTTCAGTTCAGCTTGGTTCAGGAACAGGTGGAAGTTCTGGGGGATCACCAGTTCAGTCAGGACCTAAAGGAAATGATACGATGGAAGGAGCGACAAAATTAAGTGGATCGAAAAGAGTTAGAGGATCAATCTCTTCCTCTAAAGACGTAGACTTCTTCAGATTCTATGCTAGCTCATCTGTTAAAGCAGTTTTAAAATTCACTCACTCAAAAGGTGATCTAGATATGTACTTAGTAGATGCTAGTGGAAATGTTATCGCAAAAAGTGAGAGTACATCAGATGTTGAGAGATTCTCAAAGTCTGTAAAAGCTGGTTACTACTATGTTTTAGTTAAAGGTTATAAAGGTGCTAAAGGAAAATATTATTTAGATATCGATTAACATTTTATCGCCTAGGCTTAATGCCTAGGCGAATTGTTTAAAGAAGTATGAAGCTCTAGACTCACTCCAATAATTAAAACCATTCTTAAAACTCATAAATCCTACATGACCACCACCAGGCGTAACCTCTAAGAAGAGGTTATTATTTTGGTTGGCAATCTTTATTGGAAAACAATCCTTGTTCAAGAAAGGATCATCTTTAGATTGAACGAGGAGAGTTGGAACAGCGATATTATGTAAGTATTGAAGTGCACTGGCCCTTTGATAGTAATCCTTTCCACTTTTAAAACCATGAAGGGGAGCTGTGACTGCATCATCAAATTCGGTGAAGTCTTTCGCCCGATCGACTCTTTCAAGGTCTATTCCCTCTAGTTTCATAATTTTATCTTTAGCGTGAACTTTTTTTCTCATGGTATTAAGAAATGATTCAGTATAGATCTTTCCAACTTTTGAGTTATCAAGTTTTTTAACGGAACCACCGAGTGAAACAGGACTAGAAAAAACACAGGCACCTACAATTTGTGAAGGGAGACTTTTTCCTTTGTACCCAAGATAGAAACTCGTTAAATTTCCGCCTAAGCTAAATCCCATAAGTCTTATTTTTCTATAACCAGCCTGAATGGCAAAATTGATAACTTCTTCAAGGTCATCAATACTTGCACCATGATAGAATTGAGGAAGTCTATTAAGTTCACCACTACAAGATCTCATATTCCATGCAATGACATCTTTCTTTTCAAGATCAGAGAAATGTTTAGTCATTCCTCTAATGTAAGGAGAGTTTGAGTCACCCTCTAGGCCATGAGTAAGGATAATGCATTCATCAGATCCCGTACGGTTTATATCGAGATCCAAGAAATCATGGTCCCTCGTTTCAATACGCACACGAACATAACTGACACCTTTAACTTTTCTAAAAAAGTAAGGATAGATCGTTTGAACATGTCCATTATTAAAAATTTTAGGAGACAAATAATTTGATTCAATAATTGGCAAGAATACTCCCTTATTACCCAATCCTATCCTATATTATAGACGAATTAGATAGCAAGGTCACCGACGGCACGAAAGACCCTTTCCATGAAACCTTCGTAGTGAAAGGGTTTTGAGACGATATTCTTAGCACCTAGGACAATCGCTTGTTTCACAATTTCTGCATGAAGATTTCCAGATATGAGAAGAAAAGGAATCTTCTTTGTCCTAACTTGGGATTTTAGTTCTTTAAGTACTTCTAAACCACTTTTCTTAGGCATCACAATGTCGGCAATGATTAAACCGAACTCTTGGTTTTGAATCTTCATCAGAGCTTCTTGTCCATCTTTGGCGGTGACAACTAAGCCTAGATCAATTCCAGCTTTTTGAAAGTACTTTTGAATAACATGAATAATTTTCGGCTCATCATCGACAATGAGGATTGGCTTATCTCGAAGAATGGCACTAATTAATTCATTAGTTTTCATATCCTTATTATACCACTCGCCCATGAATAAAGGTCTTGATCTCAAAATCGTAAGAGTAATATCGAATATTCAACTAGATAAGAAAGATAACCATAATCGACGATTTCAAATATTTCGAAAAATTGACAATTATTTGTGTTTTTTGACGTTTTTAAACAGTTTCCGTTTGAGAGAGCAAATAACGACTTTAGGACTTAACTTATTCTAATCATTCATTTCTTAGTAGAAAATAGAGAATTTACCCTTATATTTAGAAAAATGAACTTAGGATTTAAGTATGAAAAGTTTTAAAAAGAACTTCATATTTATCCTCGCTGTTTCGATTTCTTTATTAAGTGTCGAAGTAGCTGAAGCGAGAAGATCAAGCCATCATAAGAAGCATAAGTCTAAGTCTTCTTACGTGTCTTTATATACGAAAGCTAATTCGTCATCTTCTAAATCGATTAATGGAGATGTTGTTCTTCCTAAGTATGTTTATTATCTAGGCTTTCTATTAAGAAGTAGAGGTGAGTTACAAGTAAAGTTAGATGATGATGTTACTTGTACTTATTCTTATAAAGGTAGAAGAGGTGTCTTAGGTCAGAAGTTATCTTTTGAATCATGTAGTAATGGTTTGAATCCAAATGAAAAAGTAAGGGTGAGAAATAAAATTTCAGCTAGTCTATCTTCACGGGAATCACGTGGTCAGGCAAAAGTTGTTATTAAGGTTCTGCAACGTTATATCGATGGAGTTTCTTTTCCAGGTGTTAATGCAGAAGTCGGCCAAGTCCTAAAGTTTGATGGGAATATGTGGGTTCCTTCAGACAGTATGGCAGATGGAACTGAGGTTGGCGAAGTATTAGCTTGGGATGGAACGAGTTGGACTCCATCTAAAGTTGTAGGGCAACAAGGACCGCAAGGTCTTCAAGGTCCTGCTGGTGCCGATGGTGCTATAGGTCCGCAAGGACCACAGGGTCCTGCCGGAGCCGATGGAAAAGATGGAGTCGATGGTGCTATAGGTCCGCAAGGTCCACAGGGGGAACAAGGTCCTCAAGGTGTTGCCGGTCCAGTTGGTCCACAAGGACCACAGGGTCCTGCCGGAGCCGATGGAAAAGATGGAGCCGATGGTGCTGTAGGTCCGCAAGGTCCACAGGGTGAGCAAGGACCTCAAGGTGTTGCCGGCCCAGTTGGTCCACAAGGTCCTCAAGGCTTACAAGGACCTCAAGGTGTTGCCGGTCCAGTTGGTCCGCAAGGTCCTCAGGGACTTCAAGGTGAAAAGGGTGAGAAAGGTGATGATGCTACTGTTTCTTTAACTGCAGGTAATGGAATTTTACCAGGTAGTGGAACAGCTGGAGCGATCACTAGTACAGATACAATTGCAGTTAATACTGGTACAGGTGCTGGACAGATTCCACAGTTAGATGCGAGTGGAAAGTTACCTGCTTCTGTTTTACCAGCACAGAATGGATCTCAAGGAACAGCCATTAAGGTTGCTTATATAAAAGATATTAAGCCAAGTGGAACACATGGTGGTGACTGTACTGCCGGTTCTTGGATCACAAGAGATTTAAATAATCTTCAAGGTGATAGCTTTGCAGCTCTTAATTCTAATAGAATTGCACTTCCAGCTGGTAAGTACCATGTTGAGGTTGTGGCTCCAGCTTACTTAGATAATATTCACAAAGCTAAGTTAGTTAATGTGACGACTGGAGGAACACTTTTAGTGGGTACAGCGGGAAGAAGTCATACATCTTACGGTGGGGTTAATCCTTCTTTCATTCAAGGGGAAGTTGTTTTAACGGCCGGTGCAGAAATAGAAGTTCAACATAGATGTTCAGCTTCAAGAACAATTGTTGGATTTGGTGTAGCTGCAAACTTTGGTGAGCCAGAGGTTTACACTCAAGTTAAGATTACGAAAATAGATTAATAAAGACGAAGAATAGACATAGTTTTCCATAGCGACTACCATTAGGATGTGAAAGAAAAAACCCTTCTGGTAGTCGCCCTTTTTTTTGCTTTAAACTTCCAAGTTCATTCTCTTGATACTGGTACTGGTGCCGATGGGGCTTGCACAGAAGCGACTCTTAATGCTGGTCAAAGAACTTATAATTGTACTTCACTAACTATTGGAGCTGGTGGAGAAGCTGACTTTAGTGCAGTAGGTGGGGCTGCTCTTATTATCAAAGTTCAAAATGATGTTTTCATCAATGGTGTTTTCAATCTTAATGGCGGAAATGGTGGAGCAGGGAACGCAGGTCCTACTACAACTACTGGTGGTAATGGAGGAGCAGGTGGAGCGAAAGGTGGAGACAATACTTGTGGAGCACCTTGTACTGGAAGTAGTGGTGTAGGAACTGGTGGCGGAGGAACTGGGACAGCTGGTGTTAGTCAAATTGGAGGTATCTCTGGTGGCAGCGGCGGAGCTGGTGGTTCGTTTGGGGTGATTGGTGGAAATGGAGGCCAGGGAACAGAAGACCTTGGTGGTGCTGGAACACCTGCGGCTGTCGTTGCAAGTGCGATTTATGGTAACGCTAATAATTTTGAAACAACATTTTTCTCTGGAAGCTCGGGTGGCTCTGGAGGAGGTGGCGATAATAACGGAACACTCTATGCTGCTGGGGCCGGTGGTGGCTCGGGTGGAAATTTGAGAATCATTGCCGGTGGAGATATCAATGTGAATGCTAATATTACTGCCAATGGTGGTAGTGGTGGAGCAGGAAATACTCACAGTGCTGGAGGTGGCGGTGGATCTGGTGGGGCCATATGGTTACAATCAGCTGGGCAAATTGTTATCGCAGGTGGAGCTAATATCACGGCAACAGGTGGATCAGGTGGAGCTGCTGCTGGTAATGGTGGAGCAGGTGGAGCAGGCGGAGCAGGTTTAACTCGGCTTGGTGACTCTGATGGTTCCTTTAATAATCTAGGAAATGTTTCTCCAGCTCCAACGACGAAAACGATTACAATCTCTTCAGGTACTTCTGATTTAGGAGTTCAAAACTTTAACAGTGATATTTCATGTGCGATAAGAGGGGAAGAGAACTTTAAGCTTCCTCATCTCATAACTTTTCTTTTAGGATTCAGTTTTATTTTCTTATTAGGACGAATGAGAGCGAATTAGCACAAATTAAAAAGAAGAGCCTATCCCTAAGCTAAGATTAGAGAAATCAACCTTACTAGAACCTTCTTCAAAAGAACCACTTTCATAGTTAAAACCGAGAATATATTTTTCTTTAAAACGAAACTTAAGTGTACCAAGAAGACCACTATAATTACCCATGACATAACCAAGGGTGGCTTCATAATGACTCTTATAAAAGTTGCCAAAGCTTAACCCTAAATGTGCTCCAAAGAGTGTCTTATTAAGTTCAGTTAAGCTTGTTCCACTTAGTGGAAAAATTTTTAATGATTTTGCTTTCACCCCATAATTAATAAATGAGTTAGAGATGAACTTTTGGCTATAAGGACTAAGATAATTTCCTGAGAGATCGAGAATTTGAAAGCCATATTGAGAAAATACTTCTCCCGAACTTCTTTGAAGGGAATAGTTAAATTTAGAAAGATATCTTCCCTCAAAAGTAATACTATTAAGAAAAGTCCCATCAATATTTACATTATGAGCACTTGAGCTTTGTTCTAGTGAAAACTTAGAAGGAGTGTAGAGTAATATAGGTAAATGTTTTTCAAAGTGATAGCGTGATACTTTTACCTTCTTCGTCGAGCTTACTATCGATTTTTTATTACTTTTCTTCTTATTTCTTGGAGTATAAAAAGAAACAAGTCTTCTCTTACTAGAATTAATTCTCTTTCCATTTTTATCAAATGAAATAATTTTCCAATAATATCTGCCTTTAGGAAGGTTTAATAATATTTTATTAGTGCTTGTTTTCTTATCGATGATGGGATTACTAAGGTTGAGATTCTTAGAAATAATAATTTGATAATTTTCTGTATATTTCTGTGATTCCCATTGAAAAGAGATTCTCTTTTTCTTCTTCGTTTCAAAGGATGACTTATGCTTTGGAAGAATTAACTTAATTGGTCGTTGAGATTGATATTCATAAACAATCTCAACTTCAGAGAGATTTGAAAACTTTGTCTTTCGATTCCAATGATCAATAATCGCAACTTTGTAAAAAAGGGAAGTAAGTTCTTCAACTTCTAGATCGAGATGAGGAAAAGATGTTTCTTTTGAGATGATCTCATCTTCTCCATTAGGATCACTATAAACTTTAACAATATATCTCTTTGCCTTCTTAGTAGCCGGCCATTCGAGGCGAATTGTTTGAGCTTCGCTGGCATGAGCACTAGGGATAAAGAAATCAAGAACTTTTAATAAAAAATGAGATGTCTTTCTAAAAATTTTAATTTTCTTCTTTTCTTCAAGTTGAATAGGTTCTGGCATTGTTCCCGGTTGAATAATAACTTTCTTTGGAGGAGAGTAAATAACCTTTCCTTGAGAATTAATAATCTTTGAGCGCCAGAAATAAGTACCTTTTTCGCCGAAAGAAAACTTTGAGAAATTGTTAGTAGTCGTTTCAGAATGAATGATATTTTCAAATTGATTATCACTTGAAACTTCAAAAAGAAATCTTTGATCCTCACCACTCCATTCAAAAGAAACTTCATCCCCAGGTCTTTCTAATTCAATAATTGTCCCTTCTTCTGGCTTAGAAGAAGGCTTCTTGAATTCAATAGAGAAATTTGAAGAATCAGAAGTTGGACCAGTAATAGACTCTGAAAGTAGAGGCGTGACATCCCAACTATAACGACCTTCTTCAAGAAGTATTGTCTGGAACGGCTTCTTAGTGTTGATCACTTTATCATTAATTCGAAGAATAAATTGATTGATATTTTGTGGGTTATCCCACTTAAAAAAGATTTTTGCATCATCTTTATTGTAGTAAATCAGCTTCTCATCTTGATTCGGTAGAATGTGATTAACAACTGCCAGTTTAGGGATTGGAATCACTTTAATCAGTTTCGTTGTTGCGATGATCGATTGATCTAATTGTTGAGGATAAATTGGTCTTATTTGAAAAACATAGTTTCCTGCTTCTTGAGGAGTATAAAGGAATTTTCTAGAAGTGAGTTCTTGTTCTAAAATCTTAGAGCCATTTCTTGTAAGAAAAATCTTATAATTCTCACTCTCATGTTCCCAATTAAACACGATGTCTTGGTTTATGTAATATTGGTTCTTATCTTCACTCAAGTAGAGATTAGGAGCTTTCGCCTTGATTAATTCAAATTGGGAAATATCGCAGAACTGATCTTCTTTGAGATCATAATTACATATTCTCCAGTAGTAACTAGACTCCTTATTAAGAGTGAGTTTTACATTTCCATTTTTGGCTTGGAATTTTCTCGACTTGGAAAAATCAAAGTTTTGTGAGATCTCAAAATAGGGTTCCTTTTCAAGACTTTCAAATTTAAATTCAATTTTTTTGTTATTGGTAAAATAGATTTTCTCTTTATGAAGAGGATAGAGATTAAGAGAAAGTGGCTTTTGAGATACGGCATTTGATTTAACAATATTTATAGACTGCTTATTATCCACATCAATAGTTTGATCGCCGATCTTAACTTTTGCCTTTCCATCTTTGACCGTAATTCTTTTACCTTCTTCTGTCTTACTGATCTGAATTTTAGCTTGGGAACCGCCAACCTTTACTTTTTCTCCTGCAATTGAGAGCGTAAGATATTCGCCATCAATGGTTGTGGCATCGACAGATCCCTTTTCTAGATCAATTGTTTGATCTTTTACGTCGGAGATTTTAATCAGAGTATTTTCAGCAAGACTGACTTTATTACCAAAAACGAGGACATCTGCACTAGAGTTTTCATAGGTAAAAATTGAATCTCCATTATAGAGAGAGTCACCCTTAAATGTATCGAACCATGAGAAAATTTGAGATGTCTTACGTTTAACCGAGTTTTTGAAGGTCAGAACTTCTCCGGCCTTGAGTATAGGGGCATTTTGAGCAGTATTAAATTTATCAATGAATATTGAGTGAGCACTATAGAGGGCAAGAGCAATCATTATCGCCACGAGAATGTGATCGGCACTTTTTGTTCTTGTCATACTAATTTCCCAAAATTTTATATAATTATCATAACTTATAGTGTTTTTTAGAAATAGGCGGAAAAATTGATTCGCAAGGTTAAGTTTCCCATTCGGTACAAGCTTATATTGGCCATTCTTTTACTTTTAGTAATGGCTTTGAGTACCTACGTCTGGTTTGCTCTCGACCTATTTAAAAAAGATAAAGCGGCTAATGTTTATGAAGATGTATTGAAGCAGTCACAAGACATCAATTCATTTGTAACGAAATCATTAGATTCTAATTTACTTGTTATTCAATCGATTATTTCAAGTTTAAAGGGAACAGATTTATCATCTGCAAAGAGGCTCTTTCTAGAGCAAAAAGATGTCGTTCAAATTAGAACCTTTGGCGAAGATAAGAAAGAGATTATTAACCTCATTTCAAATAAATATTTAAACGACAATCAAATATCTAAGTTGGAATTAGAGGTTTTTGATACTGATCTGACAAAGAATGGTGTTCCTAAGTTTAAAGTGATTAACTTAGGAGAGACTAATTTTATCTATTCTCAATATTTTGATTCTTCAAGAAATGTCTACATTACAGCAAAACTTGATATCGTACCTATCTTAAAAGTTCTTAATACCTCTCGTAAGTTCAATCGCCTTATCGCATGGTCGAGGAATGATTTCATTAAATCAGAGAAGGCACAACTCAGTGTGTTTGAAAAACTAGATTTAGAAAAAAATGAGAGTAGTGCTGTAGATCGAGTTCTAACTAAGGAAGAGCAAAGTACGACGAAAATTATTGGAACTACAAAATCTAATAAATGGAATTTCTATGTCGTTAACTATATTGAAAGAGGCATCGCTTTTAGAGCGGCTGACTTTTTGATTAATAAAAGTCTCATGTTTGGATTATTGATCTTTTCTGTAAGTGTTATTGCAGGAATATTCTTTAGCAGGAAGATCACGAATCAACTGCAACTTCTTTCTGAAAAAACTCTCAGTTTTGCTCAAGGGAATTTTGATGAAACTGCCAATTCGGACACAAATGATGAGATTGGAGCTTTAGCGGATAGTTTTAATTTTATGTCTTCAGAAATTAGAAGATATATTGATGAAATGAAAGAAAAAGCACGAATGGAAAACGAAATTGCGGTTGCAAAGCTTGTGCAGGATAAGTTCTTTCCAAATGACTTGATAGAAACCTCTGGTTTTCAAATTGCAAGTTTCTACACACCGGCTTCTGAGTGTGGAGGTGATTGGTGGGGGAGCTTTGAGTATAAAGGACAAACTTTTATTGCTATCGCCGATGCCACTGGCCATGGAGTGCCGGCTGCTCTCATTACAGCAACTGCACATTGTTGCTTAAAGAATTTCGAAAAGTCGCTTCACTTACTAAATAAAGAAAAAGTTGATGTTGGTCTCTTTGCCTCAATGTTAAATGATTCCATTGCCTCAATTGGAGGGGATCTGTTGATGACAGCTTTTGTTATGACTATAAATAATGAATCTGGAGAGATTGAATATATTAATGCTAGTCATAATCCGCCATTAAAGTATGACTATACAAAAACTATAGATAAGAAAGAAGTTATTCCAATGATGGGAGATGTTAGTTCACGTATGGGCGAAAAGAGTGATGCCGAATTTAGTATTAATCGTGAGAAACTAGAGGCAAATGAGAGATTGATTCTCTTTACTGATGGAATAATTGAAATTGAAAATAATGAGAAGAAACAATACGGTCAGAGACGATTTCTAAAGAGTATTGCAAGTCACAACCAAAAAGATCTAAAAGAGATATGTGAAGTAATGGTTCAAGAATCTTTTGAATTTTCCGGTGATGTTGGAAATGATGATGACGTAACTCTTCTCATTTTAGGTCAAAAAAGCGAAATTAATAAAAGTACACAAAGTGATGAAGACTTAATTATTTTTAATGATAGTGAAAATTTTGAATCGCTATTAATGATGATGCTGGAAACTCCTGCGAAGGCTATTGTCGGAAGCAACTCATCTCTCTTAGAGCGTGAAAAGGAAATGGCACGAAAGGGAATCTCTATAGAGGCCATAGTCGGAAGTAATTTGGAAAAATATTGTGAAGAATTAAATGACTCCACGCAGGTAAATGAAATCGTCAAAAACTCTTTAGATAAGATCAATTGTGAAGAATATTTTACTGAGGTTAAGCAGTCTTTATTTCAAATTGGTAATGAATTATTGATCAATGCCTTTTATCATTCTTCAGATGAAACTTCTTCTCAAAATCGTAAAGATAAAGTTGTCTTAGAAAATGAAATGATTAAGTTCTGTGTGTTTCAAGGTGATTGTGGAGTTGGTGTTTTAGTAGAAGACAGTTCAGGAAAATTAACAAGAGAAACGGCATTAAAATCACTCATGCGTGCTGTTGTTGAAAAAAGTCCTGAAGAAAAAGATGGCGGTGCCGGATTAGGACTTTATCTCACTCTCAAAAAGAGCAATGGATTATTTTTTGATATTGAGAGTGGAAAGAGTACAAAGGTTATTGCCTTTATTGAAAAGAATAAAAGAACTAAAAAATATTTGGAAAGAATGACAAGCATTCATATGAATTTTTCGGAGGGAACATGAGTTCTAAATTGGAACTAAATGTAGAAATTAGCTCAGATGAAGTTGAAATCAAGTTAAAAGGAATTATTGACGAAGATTCGGACTTTGGAAAAGCGACTAACTTAAATGCTAAAAGTTACGTTTTTGATTTTAAAGATATTGAAAGTATTAATTCATGTGGAATTCGTGAATGGATTAATTACCTTGGTACTATTTCAGATGATGCAAAGATTGTTTATCGTAACTGTACTCAAGTTATTATTGAACAAATGGGAATGGTTAAAGGTTTTGTGAAGGAAGGCGCAGTCGTCGAATCTTTATTTGCCCCTTATTTTTGTGAAGATTGTGATGATGAATTCAAACATCACCTCAATGTTAGTGAGATTATCGAAAAGAAAGCTCCTGCAGTAAAGTGTCCAAAATGTTCTGGAGAGAATACAGAGTTTGATGCTATTGAGGCTCAGTACTTTAGTTTTATCAAGTAGGTTTTTATGAACGAAAGATTTGAAATGTGTAATGACTTATTTGAGCCAGTGACTGCGGTCAACGCTAACAATGAAGTTATTTACTTCAACCAAGCATTTCTTACGATTTTTAAGTTAACTCCACGTAAATTAAAAAAGATCAGTATTATAGATCTTTTTGATGGAATTGGAGAAACTCTTGAAGGTATTATAAAGAATGTTCGTGAAGAGAAATCCGTTCATATTAGTGAAGAACTAACTTTCACATTTAATGATTCAGTTTACACAATCGTTTGTCGTGCATTTTGGGCCAATGAATATGTTGTTCTTACATTTAATGATCTTAGTGTTGAAAAAACTCTCTTTGAAAAATATAAGCAGCAATTAGAACAATTAAAAGCATCTCATAATCAAGTAGTACAAGCTGATAAATTAAGGGTAATTGGTGAGCTTACAGCAGGTGTAAGCCATGAGATTAATAATCCTCTTACCGTCGCTTGCGGTAATACAGAGATACTTGGTTTTATGCTCGATAATCCTGACTTAAATTCTGTAAAAAATGAAATCTCTACTTGTATAGAAAATATAGATGAAAGTCATAAAAGAATTCAAACAATCATCTCTAATATGAAAGAGTTTCTCCATACAAAAGATGAAGAGAATAAAGAATATTGTTCAATTAATGAATTGATTCAGAAGTCTTTAACTTTTGTTGAAAAAATATATGAAGAAAAGAAAGTTGATCTTGAGTTCAATGATAATAAGAGAACGATAGTAGGATGGGTTAATAAAGGTAAGTTAGAACAAGTAATTATAAACCTTCTTCAAAACTCTCTCGATGCTGTAAGTGAAGGTGTCTCAAAACCAAAAGTTTCAATTTCTCTAGAGAAGTCATCAGATGATAATCAAATTCATTTAACAGTGAATGATAATGGCCCGGGAATTAAAGATGATAATATTGAAAGAATCTTTGATACATTCTATACAACAAAAGAAGCGGGGAAAGGAACAGGATTAGGTCTTTCTATCAGTAAAAGAATTATGGAAGCTCATCAAGGTGATCTTGAATATATTCAAGGTAAGAAAGGTGCCTGCTTTAGAGTTTCTTTACCAGTTGTTGAAGTAAGTAGTTTTGCTGGCAATAATGCTTTCTTAGGAAAAATTGATGCTTCTGATGGGGTTAGAGTTCTTGTTGTTGATAATGATGTCCAAGTTTTAAATCTTTGTCATAAATTCTTTGAAGATACAAAATTTCATTTTATTGGTTCGACAAGTGCTGATGATGCAATCGCTCTGCTGAAAAAAGTAGATGTCGATATTATTATTACTGATATAAAAATGCCTGATATTGATGGGCCTAATATGATTAGTAGAGTTAGAAAGTCGAATGAAAAAGTTAAAGTCTTCTATCTTTCAAGCAAAGAAAATATGGAAATGTTCAATAAGGATAAGGATAAACTCAAATTAGATGGCTTTATTATTAAACCATTTACAAAAGAAGAATTCCTATCTCCTCTGGAAAAAGTGAATGTCGGTTGAACAAAAGAAACAGGTTTTGATTGTTGATGATGATCACCAAGTCTGTGATCTCATTCAAGCATTTCTAAAAATTGGAGAGCCTACTTTAAAATGTGTTCAGGCGCATGATACTGCTCAGGCCACATTCAAAATTGATAATCAGCATTTCGATTTAGTGATTGTGGATAAGAACTTACCTGGAAAAAGTGGATTAGAATTCGTCAGACAATTAAGAAGAACTCTTCGACATCAAGGAAAGAAGGTCATTTTGGTCTCTGCAGCATTAGAAAGAGAGGATGTTCTTTTTGCGGTGAAACATAACATTCAAGAAATCTTAGTTAAGCCATTTACCTTTGCCCAACTTATGGAAAAGGTAAGAAAATGCCTGCCAACAAATCAATATTAGATAATAAACTGTTTAATTCTAAGTACTTAACCTGTCTAGCTTAAAGTAAGTCATTATTAGACGTAATTAATACCATTATAAATAAATTTTAGGTATAATTATTGTCCCTGAGCCCCTCAAAAGAAGTTTGAGTTAATTTACAGGAGGTTGTGAAATGGTAGCAGACATTAGGTTGAATGAAGTTTCTGAAAAACTCGCTCACTTGAAAAGCTTAGAGTCGATTCCTAGTATAAATCCAAGGAAGTACGATGCTAATGAAACTTATCTTAAATTAGATTTTATCGAGCATGCTAATTTTGGAAGAGGATTCGTGACTGAAGTTTTAAGTGAAGACAAGATTAAGGTTTTCTTTGCTAATGGTGAAGAAACAATTGATCACAGAAACGCTCTTATCTAAAAATTCTAAAAACATTTTTTGATAAATTTAAAAGACCCATAATGGGTCTTTTTTTTTATCTTATTATTGTGGCTTCTTTTTCAATTAATTCGCTTTCGATTTGCTTGAAAGTTTTTTTGTAATGATAGAAAGGTATTCTAGGATAGAGATGATGAATGAGATGATAATTTTGTAAGAGCATAATCTCATCTAGCCATCTAAAGGTAATCACACTTGTGTCTTTATATCTTCCTTTTTGCTTGTGAGGATAGTGTGGTAGCCAGTCAAAGAGAAAGGCGAGAAAGGCCAGAGCAATAATTGAACTTAATAACCAAATGATGATAAAGAGATGATGTCCTAAGAAGCTCATGATTCCTGCAAGAAGAATATAAAAACCAATGCAAACAAATGTATTCACATAGAGATTCTTCATTGGCTCAGTGGCCTTAAAAAAAGCATGATAATAATAGTGAGGCTTGATAGTGAAACATTTGATGAATAGGAAAATAGGGGCATTGGTGGCCACCCAGAAGTCAGGATCTTTCTCGCTATCATTAGTAAAACTATGATGTCTTAGATGGAGAACTCGAAACATCGGAAAGGGAATGAAGAGGGAGAAGCCACTTAAATATCCAATAAGCTTTTCTAGCTTCTTATATTTTTGAATTTTACCTGCAATATTTCCATGGGAAGCCTCGTGCATAGGGGTAAAAAGTATATAGGAACATATGGCACAGATTGCGATACTCAATGAGAGAGAGATTATTTGAAATGCTCCCAGAAGAAGAAAAGCAAGCCAGATACTGAAGGTAGAGAATGTTAAAAGCACTGTTTTTTTGGCAAATGGGGATTCTTTTATATAGTTCATCTAATCATTAAACATCTCTTTTTATTTAGGGTCAAAAAGTGATGACAAGGATGAGGTAAGTGTCTGTTTTTACTAGGTATTTCTATTTACTTTTGTTTTACAATTGGATGGTCATTTGGAAGGTAGAATTTAGTTGAATGCATGGGAGGTATTCGTGGAAAATTCTATCAATTGGCAAAAAATAGTAAAGCCTTATGCGGTCGCCGACCACAAGAAAAGCTGGTTTCAATTCTTTAATACTGTTCCATTCTTCTTTGTATTTTGGGCCCTGGCATATAAGTCGCTGAGTATTCACTATGGACTGACTCTTTTATTTTCATTAGTGGCCTCGGTATTTATGGTAAGAACATTTATCATTATGCATGACTGCGGACATGGTTCTTTCTTCAAATCTAAAAAGCTAAGAACTATTGTTGGATACATCACTGGGATTATAACAATTACTCCTTATGTTCAGTGGGCGAATAATCATGCAACTCACCATCAAACAAGTGGTAACCTTGATAAACGAGGAACGGGTGATGTTTGGACAATGACTTTAAAAGAGTATGAAAGTGCTTCTCCAATGGAAAAGTTTCAATATCGTTTTTATCGTTTTCCTTTTGTCACTTTTATCATTGGTCCAATCTACCTATTCTGGTTCACTTTTAGATTTACTGAAAAAGGAAATACAAAAGAAGCGAGAAGAAGTGTTTATATTACAAATATTGCACTTGCGATTCTCATTCCAACTGCTATGTACTTCTTAGGATGGAAAGAGTTCTTAATGGTTGAACTTCCAATTCTAATGATGGCTCAATTACTAGGAACTTGGTTATTCTATGTTCAGCATCAATATGAAGATGTTTACTGGAAGAGAAATGGAGAATGGAGTTATTTTGAAGCGGCGATTATGGGAAGTTCTTTTTTAAAGCTTCCAAAGTTTCTTCATTGGTGTACTGGTAATATTGGTTATCACCACCTTCATCATTTAAGTCACAAGATTCCTAATTACAATCTTGAAAGATGTCATAATGAAAACCCTGTATTTCATCAAGCTAGAAGTTTAACAATGCTCGAGTCACTTAAGAGTATTTTCCTTCATGTTTATGATGAAGAAAAAGGGGACTTAATTACTTTCAGAGAATGTGCTCGACGCATGAAAGAAAATCAAAATAATGAAGCAAACTCATCGATTAATATGACAGAACCAGCTCCTGCGAGCATGGGGAAGTAACCGACTATATCGCTTAGACCTATGGCCCATTGTGTGTGGCCCATAGGTCGTCTTTTTTCTACAATCACATTCAAACTAAAAAAAGGAATTTTCGTGAAAGAATTTAGTGTGAATGGATTGCTTAAAAACTCTCAGCACTACACTGAGCTTAGGGCCCAAAGAAACAAAACTTCTACTATTGCCTTCTTGAATGGTGACTTAGTTAACAATGAAGAGTCAGTCTCTTCAGGTTTATCTTGTCGTACATTTGTGAATGGAGAATGGGGTTTTGCAAGTACATCAATGGCCAAAACAGACTCAGTTGATGAGCTAATCAAAAAAGCTGAGACAAATGCCATGTTCATGGCAAAAATGAAGAAAGAAAAAGGTGAGGAGGTATCGTTAAAGAATACTTCTTTTAATTTTGAAAAAGATTACACTGGTGCTGGAGTTGTGATGACTCAAGCAGATATTATTGATTACGGAAAAGAACTTTGTGCTTATATCAAAGAGAAATATCCTGATCTAAAGAGTTCTCAAGTGATTGTTGCTTTCAATGAACTTGAAAAAAATCTAACTAATTCATTTGGAAGTCAGGCTTACCATATTCTTCCAAGAACTGTTCTCTATACTGTTTTTTCATACGAAAAAGATGATGAAGTTGTGAGTGTGACTGGTTTCTTTGGTCGTAATGGTCGCCCTGGTGATGTCCTGAATAGAAAAGATGAGATCAATGAAAAGATCGAAACTCTTTATAAGCATGTGATTGATAAGGCTAACGGAGTCCACGCGACAGCTGGTGTAAAAGACGTGATTGTTTCTCCAGCGGTGACAGGTGTTCTTGCTCACGAGGCGATTGGACATCCTGCTGAGGCTGATCTTGTGAAAGCAGGAAGTGTGGCAGGTAATTATATTGATGAAAAAGTTGGGACTGATCTCGTCACGATGATTGATTACGCTCACACTTATAATGGAGAAGAACTTCCAGTACCTGTTTACATTGACGATGAAGGAGTTGAAGGAAAAGATGCTGTCCTTATTGATAAAGGTGTTTTCAAAGGTTTCATGAATAATAGAGAGCTTGCTGGTTTCTATAATGCAGAAGAAACAGGAAACGCTAGGGCCTTTGCTTATAATGATGAGCCACTCATCAGAATGAGAAATACAATCATTGAACCAGGTGAAAGTAAGCTTGAAGATATGATTAGTGAGATTAAAGATGGATATTACTTTATCGAACGCTCAAATGGTCAGGCTGATTTAACAAGTGAGTTCATGTTTGGTGTGACGATGGGTTACGAAATTAAAAATGGAAAACTTGGTAAAGCAGTTAAGGATACAACGATCTCAGGTGTGGCCTTTGACATGTTGAAAACAGTAGACATGGTAAGTGATGAGTTCCATGTAGGAACAACAGGATTCTGCGGTAAGAAACAAAGAATGATTGTTTCTCATGGTGGTCCAAGTCTGAAGTGTAAAGTACACGTAGGAGGTAAGTAATGAACTTAAGTGAAATCTCAGAATATTGTGTAAAGAAATTAAATGAACTTGGTGCAGATAAGTCTCAAGTCTATTGTTCTCAAAACTACTTTGATGAACTGGTTTATGAAAATGATAAATTTACCTTGATGAGATCAGTGGATGATTATTCAATCGATATTCAAGTGATCAAAGATAATAAAGAAGGTAAGTACTCAGTAAATAAGTTAGAAAAAGAAGACATTGATCTTGCTTGTGAGAAAGCTTTAGCAACTGCAGTAGCCGGAAAAGAAGATGAAGCTTTTGATATCGCTCCAGGAGATACGAAGGTAACAAAGTCGATAGGTGATGAGGAAGCTAATAGAGATGGTATGTATAAAATGATTGATACATATGTTGAAGAAGCTTCAAAGAAATACCCAGTGATTGGCATTCGCTCAGCTGGTTGTAAGTACTACCGAACTAAGACTGTGATGCTTAACTCTAATGGTGCTAAGAATGATATCACAAAGAGTTATTATAACTTTGGAACATTATTTAATGCTCAAGAAGGAAAGAACTCTAGTTCAATGAACTACGATTCATTTGATTTTAAAACATTTGATAAAGGTGTTTTTGAGCAAAGTTCATTAGGAAAGAGTTTAGAGGAAACGACTCAACACCTTCACACAAAGAAAGTAGGTCATACTTTTACTGGGAAGGCGATTCTAACTCCTCAGTGTCTTCAAGGATTTCTGCAAATGATCCTTCAGCATTTAGGGACTGGAAAGCTTCTTCAAAAAACAAGTCGTTTTCAAGATAAAATTGGAGAAAAGGTTGCTTCTGAATTACTGACTTTAAAATCTCTTCCTCAAAATGAAGTTTTTGCAAACCCTAATTTTCTAACAAGCGATGGGATTGAGTCTCAGGATTTGGAAATTTTTGATAAGGGTGTTCTCAAGAATTATATTCTTGGTCTTTATGGAAAGAATAAATTAGGACAAGAAAAAGTTACTAACTTTGCTTCAAGACTTTATATGCCAGCAGGGGAGCAGAGTTTTGACGAAATGGTTTCTCAGGTAAAAGAAGGGATTCTCTTTGGTCGCTTCTCAGGTGGAAACCCTAATGCCAATGGTGATTTTTCAGGAATTGCAAAGAATAGTTTCTATATCAAAGATGGGAAAATTCAATTTGCCCTCTCTGAAACAATGATTTCTGGAAATCTCTTTGATTGTATAAATTCTCTTTGGGGAACTTCGAAAGAGATCTATAATAATGGTACCTGTCATCTCCCATATTTTGGAGTAGATGGAGTTACAATTTCATAGATTATGATTAAGATTTTTATAACTTTTTTAGCAATTGCCGGTGGAGTCTCGATATCAATGAATGTCTTTGATATCGAGTTCCTTTATAAAGATTACTGGAAAGAGCATGGTGTCCTTCTTCTCATTGGTTTGACAATTTTTCCAAGACTGACTCTTCTTTTTTCGAGTATAGCTAGTGGAGGATTTCTCTGGTGGGTGGCTTGGTTTTTCGCCCCAAGAATTCTCGTGGCTGTCTTGGCGACAATTTCTTATTGGCATAATCATCCAATATTAGTTCTTTTCTCTTGGTTAGTGGCCTTAGGTGGTGAATCTGGTGAGAAACATTTAATCACATCAAGATCAGTGACTATAAGAACGACAGGACCAAAATTCTATCGTAATGACAGCTTCGATAATAACGATCCCGATACTATCGAAGCTGATTTTGAACGAAAATCTTAATTACATAAGACCTTGGCTTTTGATGGCGAAAGCATAACTAAATGCTTTCTCTTCAAGGGCCTTGTATCTTGCAGACGATCCTGCATGGCCAGCCGTCATCTTAATTTTTAACAGGAGAGTATTGTTATCCGTCTTAAGCTCTCTTAGCTTAGCGGCCATCTTTGCTGGTTCCCAATAAGTCACTTGCTCATCAGTAATACCTGAGTTGAAAAGCATATGCGGATAATCTTTAGCCTCTACATTGTCATATGGTGAGTAGCTCATCATATATTCAAAAGCATCCTTATCTTTTATTGGGTTACCCCACTCATTCCATTCTGGTGGAGTGAGAGGAAGAGTATCATCAGAGATGGTTGTCACAACATCAACAAAAGGAACATCTAGGATAACACTATTGTAAAGCTCAGGGGCCATATTGCTAACAGCTCCCATTAATAAGCCACCAGCACTTCCACCATTAGCCGTCACTTTTCCTTTTGAAGTGTAACCTTCTTTAATTAAATACTCTGTACAGGAGATATAATCTTTAAAAGTATTTAACTTCTTATTCATCTTACCATCAAGATACCATTGATATCCTTTATCAGCTCCACCTCTAATATGAGCTATTGAAAATGAAAAACCTTTATCAATTAGTGCAAAAATATTTGGAGAGAAGAAAGCTGGCATTGAGTAACCATAAGACCCATAGGCATATTGGAAATGCGGAGCTGATCCATCCTTTTTAAAACCTTTCTTTGAGATGATGGTAAGAGGAATTTCTTGTCCATCATGTGAAGGAGCATACACTCTTTCCACTTGATATTCAGAGGCATTAAAGTTTGGACACTTTCCTTCTTTAACAATCTCAATACTCCCATTAGAAAGTGTTAACTCTTGAGTTTCTACAGGAGTAATTGGTGACTCATAAGCAAATTGAATTGTAGGAGATGAGTATTCTAATGCACCGATATAGCTTAGCTCATAGGCCTGATCTTTCATTGCTACTTTATTAGTCTCGTTAGTCTTAAGATCCTTTACATAAATTTCAGGTAAGGCCTTCTCATTATTTGTAGCAAAGTAAACAAGATGATTCTCGTAAAGGTCAGTAAACTGAATGTAGAGGTTAGGGTTGTGCTCTATGAATACTTTCCAGTTATCACGTGAGATATTTCCTTCCTCACACGTATAAACTTGGTTATTAATGAGACCACCTTCATTACTCATTATATAGAAAAGTCCATCGCGATAATCAGCTTCAACGAGCGTATCTTTTTGAAGTTTCCAGAATAACTCTGGTTTCGCCTTAGGGTCTTTTCCTTTCATGTAGTATGCTTGATTTGAGTTAGTGTCACCTAAACTAATGAAGATATAATCATCATTTGCAGAAGGCGAGATTCCCATAAAGAGATTGGCCAGCTCGTCAGGTTTTTCAAAGATAAGCTCTTTTGAAGATGGTCCTTCATGTATATTCATACGATATATTTTTTGACCACGGCCATTCACTGGATGTCTTTCAATATAATAAATATGTTCGTAATCGCCACACCAACAAGTAGAACCAGTAGTATCTTTTACTTCCCATGAAAGATATTCACCTTTTTCAAGATCTTTAACTCTTACAGAATATTCCATAGAGCCTGTGTTGTTTTCTGAAAGTAATATATAACGATCACCATGAGCTCTTTTCAAACCACCGATGCGATAATAACCTTTTCCTTCAGCTTCTACGTTTTCATCGATATAAATCTCTTCAGCAGCATCAAGACTTCCTTTTTTTCTACAGTGGTAACGATAGTTCTTACCTTTTTCAATTCTTGAATAATAGAAGTAGTCCCCATGCTTTCTTGGAGCTTGAGTGTCGTCTTCATTAATTCTAGAAACAAGAGTATCGTATAATTCTTTTTGAAGTTCTTTTGTTTCTTCCATCACAGCTTCAGCGTAGGCGTTCTCATCATTCACATAAGCTTCGACGTCTTTATCAGCAAAAGTTAAGTCACCTTGAATAAACTTCTGCCAGTTATCATCTCTTAGCCAATGATAATTATCGACTCTTGTATGACCATGCTGAGTAATCTCATGGGCCACTTTTTTCGCACTAGGTATTTTCATCTATTTTCCTTTGATAAGTTTTTGGAATATATTAAGAGAAAAGTACCTAAGGAGCAATCGTGAGCAAAGGTGACATCGTTTGGAGCTCTGAGTCTGGAGACTTAAGAGCAAAGAATAAAAATAAGAAAGCTGATAATGAAGTTGTTGATGAAAATACTTTAGAGCTTCACCTGCGAAGATTAACCACAGGGAAAGGAAGAACTGTTATTGAGATTTCTAACCTTCCTCAAAATAAGAATTGGTGTAAGAAGATGGCCAAATCACTTAAAAAAGCGTTGGGCGTCGGCGGTTCGTATAAAGACGATAAAATTGAAGTCCATGGTGAAAAGATGGATCAAGTTATTGAATATATGATCAAAATCAAGATTTCTTATAAGAAAATTGGCGGCTAAGCTCTTATTAAATTCTTCTAGAGTCCGATAAGGACACTATGAGTGATCTTAACATGACAGATGAAGAATTAAAGGACTGGGTTAGTAAAGTATCAACTGAGTTCTATGAAATCGTATACAACGATCTTTGGTTCATGAAGATTTTCAGAAATATCAAGCAAGAGGTGATTACCAGCCAACAGACTGACTTTATGGTTCAGGCCTTGGGTGGTCCAAAAATGTTTTGTGGAAGGTCTCCTAAGGACGCTCATCCTCATATTTGGATCGATGAGGATATGCTGGACTATCGAGAACAACTACTAGTAGAAGCCTTTGAGAAAGTAGGGGCTCCTCAGGTATTACGTGATAAGTGGTTGAAAATAGATGAAGCCTTCAAGCATGTGCTCATTAATAAGGGAGGTCCTGAGACCTGCTTTAAGAGAGGCAATGCCGATGAAATCATTTATGAGCCGAAACCTTATTATGTTCGCATTAAAAAAGCGTCTTAATCCTAACACCCTTTGAAATTGTTACATTTCTAGGGCTTCGAAGAAGCTTTCGTTATAATCTTAAATAATGAGATTATGGTTTTTAATCCTTCTTTTTATAGGATTTTCAAATTCGTATGCCGTTGAAGGTGAAGTACAAGAGAAAGAAATGAAAGCTTTCTACACGGATCTATGTACTGGATATCCTGAGGGGACAAGAAAAGAACCTAACCTATGGGCCCACTGTTGTATCAAACATGATCTTGCGTATTGGGTTGCTGGAACAAGAGATCAAAGAAAACTTGCTGATAAAAATTTAAGAAGTTGTGTTACTGAAGCGGCTGGTAAGTTTCAAGGTAATCTCATGTATTACGGAATTGTTGTTGGTCATGCTTCTCCCATAAAAGCTAAAACTGCTTGGGGATGGGCATGGGATAAGAAGGAGCGTAAAAAGTTTGCTCCATTAACAGAAGAGCAAAAAGAAGAAGCTCTACAAAAGATTTATCAATCTGAAGTAGAGCCATATTTAATCGAAGAATTTCTTAGTGAGTTTCCTCTTTAGTCTAAGTAAACTTTTCCATTTTTTGTGTAAAGGTATCCAGTGATAACTTCACCATTTGTAATTTCGCAATCGTGTCCATTTTCAAGGTTGAACTCAACACCATTTTGAAGAACATATCCCAGTGAAAGAGGACATAGTTGATGTTCATTAAACATTTTGAATGAATCAACTGTGAATTTAGCAGTACAGTAAGTCATGCTATCAGTTTCAACTTTTTCAATTTTAGCAATTACTTGAGCTTCGTATGTATCACAAGCCATTACGTTAAAAGTAAAAGAAAACGCTAGTAAAAGTGCACCCATTAATTTCATTTTTTTCTCCCGTAAAATTTAGCTTCATATATAATTAAAGAAGAGGACAGTAAACGATTCTTTTTATTAGCGGGACATATGTCTATATTGCAGATTGTTAAAATTCTTATTCTTTCTCTATATTCCACGCTATGCTGGTCAAGTATTGAAGTTTTTCACATAAAGGGAAAAGCAAGTGTCCTAAAAAATAATTTAAGCTATTCTTTGGCCAAGGGCTCTAAAGTTTCAGTTGGTGATGAAATTAGAGTTGGTGACAAATCATTTGTTATTCTTTCTTTTCAAAACAACTCAAAATTAAAAATAGATGAAGGTACTTCATTAATCATTGATGAAGTACATATTAATGAAGTAGGCGATCAAGGAAAACATACGACGATTGATTTGATTAAAGGTTCTCTTCAAATGCACTTTAAGCATGCAGGTAAGGAAAGTATTGTCGTAAAACACGAAAAAGTTGCAGTCGCAGTGAGAGGAACAAGATTCTTTTTCGCAGAAGAGGAAGGACATCACTATGCTCACGTCAACTCAGGTAGTATCGATATTTTTAAAGAAGACGGTGATCATGAGAATATAAAAGCGGGTCATGGTGTTGTAGTTGAAAAGGGGAACCTTTCAACGCCTCATCAATATGACTGGGGAAAAAAGTTAGATTATCAGTTTGACGGAAAATCAAAAGGGACTTCATTTAGAAATGCTGAACTTAGAAAAAGTAGAAGAGCAGAAATAAAGAAGAAAATTCAAAAATTAAGAAAGAGAAAAAGAAAAGTTCTCAAGTCGAGAGTCTTAAATAGAATGAAAAAGGTTAAAGCGAGAAGACAAAGAATGATGAAGAAGGGGATGAAGAATAATCTTAAAAAGAGAATGAATTCTCAAAAAAAGAAAGTTACCCCTCAGGAATTTAGAAAGAAGTTAAGAAAGAGATTAAGAAATAGAAGAAGTAGATAAAGGAGTGTCTATGAAGAAATTATTAATAAGTTTTGCCCTTTGCGGATCAGTCATTGCTGGGTCACCAAGTCTTGATAATATTACAAGTAGTGATCTTGATTCGATTTCAAAAGAATTTTCTGCAAACTTTGTCCATCGCCCTGTTTCTCCAGCATCACCACTAGGAGACATTATTGGAGTAGAGGTAGGTTTAGTTGCTGGTCAAACAGACGCTCCTAAGATTAAAGAGATTTCTCAGAGAGAAGACCCTACGGCCGATAATTTAGATTCTCTTTATCATGCGGGAATTCATATAGCAGTCTCAGTTCCTTTCGGAATTACTGGAGAGTTAATTGCCCTGCCGGAAACTGAACTCGGGGATGTTTCTTTAAAAAATACATCATTTGGATTGAAGTATACTTTCTCTGAGTTATTTGATCTTCCTATGGTTGATCTCGCAATTAGAGGTCATTACACTTCAGGAGACCTTAATTACTCTGATAGAATTGATGGAGTTAATACGACAATCTCATTGGATAATTCCACTAGTGGTTTCCAATTATTGGCGAGTGCGGACCTTGTTATTGTAGAGCCATTTATTGGTGTTGGAACTGTTTCAAGAGAGACGACTCTGAAGGCCAGTGGAAGTGCAAGAATCTTTGATACGACTTTTACAACATCACAAAGCTCAACTGTTGATGGAAGTAGTACTCAGTTCTTAGTTGGGGCACAACTAAATTTACTCTTTTTAAGAGTTGCCGCTCAATATGAAAATGTATTTGATACAAGCATAGTAAGCGGCAAGTTATCATTTAAGTTCTAATTTTAGTAGGTAGCTATTCCTTACATTCTGGAATAGTTACCTTCTTTCTTTTCTTAACATTTCCGTCTTCGTCTTTTATTTCGACAATTCTATGAGGACTTTGAAAGAAAAGAACTTCTTCCCATTTCACACAAGTACCATCTTCAAACTTTTTACATCTTTGACGGGTGCTATCCATTGGTTGATAAGCTTTGATGATCTCTCTTTCAACACACTTTCTATCATCATCTCTAGACCACTCAATACATTTACTAATCATAGCCTCATAATCAAATCCATTATGACATAATGATCGACTGAAATGAGCATTAACGAAAGTTGAATGTCTTTGAAAGAGAATCTTATCTCCAACTTGGAATTTATTATTTCCACCTGCAATACCGCCAATGCCAGCATAAGCACTTATTGTGGTAATTAAGATTATTAGTATCGTTTTCATTGTATTTTTCCTGTTTCAATTGTGTCGGTACAAGTATAGGTAAATGAAGGTATGTTACCTTTATATTTTGGGTTATTTGCAATTTCCATTTTCTTATAAAAAGCTTGAGAATCTACGCTTAACCATTCTTTTAACCCTTCTTCATTTAAAGATTCAGCGTAAAAGGAAAGGCAGTTTTCACCTTCAAAATGTGCATTCTCAGGTTTTGCAAATCGATGAGAAAAGTATTCGCCTAGAAACTTGATTGCTTCGCCATCAAGAGTTGGTGTTGATTTTGAAAGTACAAAAGTATCAGAATCCACTTTAATTATTAATTCCATTTGGCAAAGTTTATCAATAAGTTTCAAACCATACTGACCATACTTAAAACCAATTACTGATTTCAAGAGAGGGCCCATGCCAGCAAGAATAAATAGCTCTGCTAAAACAGGCTCTTTCTTTAAAGTATCAAGCAGTTCTTCAAGGCGAGAATTCTTCACTTCTTTTTTATCAGGTGAGTAGTGACTTATTCGTTGAGCTACAAGAGATGGAACTTTCTTTAAGAGTATATCCATCTCATACTCATTCAAAAACTCAGAGTAGAGTAGATAGAGAGTCTGATAGGTTGGCTTATTTTGTTCTTTGAGTAAGCGCTTAATTGTCTTTTCATTGAGACCTGTTTCTTTTGAGAGAACACGGATACCAAAGTTTTGATTAGAAAACTTAGAAAGGTAGGACATGAGGTCCAAGGCCACCTGGGCTTCCAGGGAGTGAATGTCGTTCGTTTCGATATTCATCGTTGCTATTGCTAGCATATTTCTTCTCTTTGTGAAAATTTATGTATAGACTTGTGAAAAATATACAAATAAAAAAGCGAGCAGCTAATGCCACCCGCTTTCTCGGAGTACAGTAATTTTAATTAGTTACAAGCTGGAACTGTTAATTTTACTGTCTTAATAAGGTCACGAGAACCTTCTGAATCTTCTCTGTAGAATTTAATTGTTCTGTTTTCAGACTGGAAGTATCTTACTGTTTCCCATTCTTCACAGTTACCACCGTCACGGTCTGAACTAAACTGCTTACATCTTTGTCTTGTTGATTCTTGTGGTTGAACAGCGTCTACAATTTGGTAAGCTGTACATCTTCTGTCATCGTCATTTGTCCACTCTGAACATAGTCTTACTTTCGCGTGGAAATTTTCTCCATCGAAACAAAGTGACTTACTGTAGTAAGAGTTAACCCAAGTAGAAACACTTTGAAAGTGAATCTTGTCACCAGTCATTGAAGTTCTAGCGAATGCACTAACTGATAGTAAAAGTCCTAAAGCGATTAATTTTTTCATAAAATACCTCCAAAAAAGTTTTAGTAAAAAGCGTTTTTTAATTTTTCAAACGCTGTTATGTTTTGTTGAGGCGGTTATAGTGGCCATCCAAAAATAAATCCACGAATAGCGAAAAAAACAATTTTTTTTGCGAACATGTCTTTTTAGAGTGTCTTAGTTCTTGGACATGTCTAGAGATTAGACGAAAAAACGGGCTAAGATACTGTTTTTTCATAGGGCAACTGGCCTTAATGTTGCTTCTATATAGGTATTCGGGGGAATTATGAAAAAGACAATCTTAGTATTATTCGCACTTTTTAGCACTTCTATTGCTGCTCAAGGCTTTTATGACATGCTATCTGGGAAACAAAAGTTTCTTCTTCATGTGCAATTTAAATTAGGTCAAGGAAAGAAAAAGGTTGGTAAGTTAGCTCCTGAGCAATTAAAGAAACGTTGTCTTGAGTCTATTAACTATTCAGTAGAAAGATGGAATAAGCAAAAGAAAGAAAACAATCCATTTGTTGATGCCTACGTATTAGAAGACTCATTTACTAAAGAAGAAATTGAAAAGAGTGAAACAACACCAAGTTATGAGCCTTGGAGAAATTCTGATCTTATTTATACTCCAGGTTTAGCAAACGAAAGAAAGATTCATCATAACTATAGTTATCTTATAAATGTTCCTCATACTCGTCCTGCTTGCCGTGATCAATGGTTAGTTAAAGAAGTTCAAATTATTACTGTTGATGAGAAAAGTTGTCGTCGTGTAAAGATTGAATTACATGACTATGAATATGGAATGACTTTTTGCGAAGGTGATAAAACAGTAAGAATCGATCATATGAAGGATCCTGAGACTCATATTAAGTGTGCAGGTAATAGCTAAATAGTTTTTAATCGTTCTATTGCTTGTGCTAAAACTTCCTCCGTCTTGGCAAAGCAAAAACGAATAACTTTTTGACTCTTAGGAGCACTTTGATAGAAACCTGAGATAGGAATCGTGGCCACTCCCGGACTATCAATTAAATCCATGACAAAATCATTCTGTTCTTTATCACTGATTTCTGAATAGTCTGCTAATTGAAAGAAGCTTCCCTCACACGGAAGAACTTTAAACTTTGTGTGGCTTAGGCCATCCCTTAAAAAGTCTCTCTTTTGTTGATAGAACTTTGCTAGACTTTGAAAGTAATTTGGATTCTTCTCCATCATATCTGCAAGAGCACTTTGGGGAGCGGCAAATGTTGTAAAGCTAATAAACTGATAAACCTTTCTAAACTCAGTCATTAACTCTTTTGAAGAAAGAACATAACCAACTTTCCATCCTGTCACATGAAAACTCTTACCAAATGACGAAATCGCGATTGAGCGATTGCGCATTCGTTCATCATTGAAAGGAGAGAGATGTTTCTTCCCATCAAAAATAATATGTTGATAGACTTCATCTGAGATAATAAAAATATTTTTGTCTTTAACAATATCCCAAAGTTTATCAAGATCATCTTGAGTTAAGACACTCCCTGCTGGATTATGAGGAGTATTGAGAAGAATCACTTTTGTTTTTGAAGTGACGGTCTTTTTTACTAAATCCCAATCAATCTGAAAGTCCGCTGTTAAGTTTATTCTCTTAGAGACCCCGGAAAGTAGTTCGATATTAGGAGTATAACTATCGTAACTAGGATCAAAAGAGATAACTTCATCTCCGGGAGAAACAAGGGCACTTAGTGCACAGAAAATAGAAACAGTAGCTCCGGCCGTAATTGTTACTTCATCTTGAGGATGAACAGCATTGCCGTAAATTTCTTGGTGCCTTAGGGTAACGATCTCTCTAAGTTTAGGCATTCCTGTCATGGGGGCATATTGGTTCTGACCATGATCAATATAATACTTGAGTCTTTGATAGAGAAACTCATCTCCTTCAAAGTTAGGAAAGCCTTGGCCTAAATTAATGGCCTTTTTTTGATTGGAAAGGGCAGAAATCTTAGAAAAGATGGTTTGTCCAATATTTGGGAATCGACTAATTACTTCCAATTGAGAACTCACTTGATTAGAATAGATAGATGTTAAGTTTAATCAATTATTTCACAAAGCGTCACCTCTTATCAAATATCCTTTTCTTTGGAATTATTATTTTTGCATACTTCTCTTGGCAGAATATTGGCAAAGAGGAAATGCCCGAGTTTGAAAGTAATTGGATTCGTGTAAACGCAGTCTATCCTGGAGCTCCTGCAGAAGATGTTGAGCTATTTGTTACTAAGCCTATAGAGGATGAACTTAAGGGAATTGCCGGTATCGATGAGATTCAAACCACATCAAGTGTCGGTTCAAGTTCAATTCGAATTACTCTTGATGATGATTATCCTAATAAAGCAGATGTTGCTCAAGATATTAAAGATGCGATCCTTAGAACAAATCTTCCTTCTGAAGTAAGAGACCTTCCTCGTATCAGACAATTTAAAAGTGCTGAAAAAGCAATTCTTGATATTGGTATTTATCATAAGGAAAAGAAGTTCTTAGATGTTAAAGACCGCCAAGAGTTACAAAAGTATGTTCTGAGTTTTGAGTCTCAAATTTTGGCCCTCAAAGAAATTAGTTCTATCAGTCAGTCCCATTATCGTAAGCCTGAACTACAAGTTATTGCGAAGCCTGAGAAAATTAAAAGACAAGAGATCTCGCTTTCAGAAATAAAGAGTCAAATCCAAAATAATAATGTTCGAGTTCCAATTGGTTCTATGAAAGATCGTGGAGAGAGTAAGGTTACGGCCTTGAATGAACTTGAAACAGTAAATGATCTTGAAGGTTTAGTCTTAAGATCAAATTTTGAAGGTGGAGGAATAAAGTTAAAGGATGTTGCCACAGTTCAAGAAGGGTTTGAATCAAGTAATTCTATTTTTAAAATTAATGGACATGAGGCCGTCTTTCTCAATGTCCGTAAGAATGTTTCAACGGATATTATTTCTGCTCAGAAAGCTGTCATGAAGTTTATTTCCAATTTCAAGAAATCAAATAAAGATGCTCCGATTGAAGTTATTTTTATGGATGATGAATCTTATGATGTAACCAACCGTTTAGATATCGTTTCAAAAAATGGGGTTATGGGATTCTTTCTCATTGTCATTGTTCTTCTTATCTTCTTAAACCTTAAAGCCGGTTTTTGGGTTGCGATGGGAATACCTTTTTGTATTGCTTTCACTCTGATTATCTCTAATTTAATAGGTTACACCATAAATAATATGACTCTGGCGGGAATCATTATTGTCCTAGGGATTGTCGTCGATGATGCCATTATCATTGCAGAGAATATTTCTCGCTTTAAAGAAGAGGGAATGAATTCATTTGATGCTGCTGTACAAGGTTCTTATGATGTCTTTAAACCTATTCTTGCAAGTATTCTGACCACTTGTGCGGCCTTTGTTCCACTCATGTTCTTGCAAGTATTCTGACCACTTGTGCGGCCTTTGTTCCACTCATGTTCTTTGAAGGATTCTTTGGAAAACTTGTTTCCTATATCCCTCTCATTGTTATTCTGATGTTGATCGCTTCACTATTGGAGTCTGTTCTTATCTTACCTGCCCATATGAGTGCCAAGAATAAGATCTTAGATAGCAAAAAAGAAGATGTGGCAGGTCACTGGTTTCATCGTATTGAAAAGAAGTATGAAAACTTTTTAATGAAAGTTTTAAGCTTTAGAGTTTGGATTCTAGGCTTTCTTATTTTTCTACTGGGAACTTCCGCCTACCTTTATAAGACACAGATGAAGTTTGTGATGTTTCCAAGAGAAGAAAGCAAAGAAGTATTTATTAAGATTAAAGCTGATAAGAGCTTCTTAAGATATGAAACAGCAAAGGCTATTGAGCCACTTGAAATGATGTTTGTAAAAGATAAGGACAATGTTGTTGCTGTCAGATCAAGTATCGGACTTTCTAGAAGAGGAAGTGAGGCCAGAGAAAATGAAGCGTCAATTTTAGTAGAATTAATTCCTGCGAATAATCGCCCAACACCGCTAGATGTTCTTTTAAAAAACTGGGAAGAGAAAAGTAAAGGAATAGAGGGGCTTGAGAGTGTTCGTTTCCTAAGGGGGCGTTGGGGGCATTCCTCAGGAAGTGCTGTTGAAATTCAAGTTCAAGAAAATGATGATAAGAACAGAGACGCTGTTGTTAAGTTTATTGAATCAAAGCTTAAAGAAGATAAGGATCTTACTGATGTAGAAGTTGAAAAGCCGCTTCTTAAAAATGAGTATATGATCCAGCTAAATCAAAAAGAGTTAAGCCGCCTCAATGTCAACTCAAGTGCTGTGACTACGACGCTTCGTTCATTTGTCGAGGGAAGTATTCTTTATGATATCAATAAAGGAAATGAAGAGGTTACAGTAAAGCTTAGTGTTCCTGATAAGAATAAATCAGACCTTGAAGAACTTCTAAAACTAAAAGTTAAAAATAGTACGGGACAACTTATCTATCTTAAAAATGTAGTTTCGATAAATAATATAAAGAAGCCTGTAAGTATCCAACGTTCAGACTTTAAAAGATCAACAATGATTTATGCAAACCCTGTAAAAGGCTCCAAAGTCACGCCTTTACAAATTGCTGAGCGTTTAGAAGAAAATGTATTTCCAGAGATCATTAATAAGTTTCCAACTTCAGTTCTTAAGTTTAAGGGGGAAATTGAGGATTCTCGAGAAAGCCAGGGGCAATTTCAAAGCTCTATCATGTTAGTATTCATTCTTATCTTTATGATTCTCATGGTTGTTTTTAATTCGGCTTTTAAACCAATTCTTGTTCTTTCAGTTGTTCCTTTTGGTCTGGTTGGGGTTGTCATCACGTTATTTACACATGGAATGACGGTCTATGGTTTCTTTGCGGCTATCGGTGCACTTGGTATGATTGGTGTCGTTATCAATGATGCCATTGTCATGGTCGATAAGCTTGATAAAGCTAAAGAAAAGGCAGGAAGGTTAACTTATCAAAATATTTCTCAAGTCGCTTCAACTCGACTTCGTCCAATTCTCGTAACAACATTAACAACTGTTGTAGGGGTCCTACCAACAGCTTATGGAATTGCTGGATACGATTCAATGCTCGCTGAAATGATGTTAGTGATGGGTTGGGGACTTGTATTTGGTACAATCATTACACTCATCTACATTCCTATCATTTACACAATCTCTTTTAAGAAGAGTTAATTGGTTAAGAGATTTAGATTACTATGAGACTTTAAAAAGCTATTATATTCAATAGGTTTAAGCTTAGTTTGGGCTACAGCAATTGTGATAAAGTAGCATGAGTTATAAATCTCTCTATTTAAGTTAAAGTGACTTGAATAATCAAGAGAGTAGTCACCACTTCCATCAAAGAGATGAATTTCATTAATATAGTCGAGATAGTTTTTTCTAAATTTAACACTAAAATTCATAAAATCTTCAAAGTCATTAATATCTTCTTCTATCTGATGACTTTCAATTTGAAGTTCTTTAAGTGTGATGGCCTGAACATCTAATAATTTTTCTATCAGTATACGAGTGTCATCTAGCTCATAAGAATCTTGGATATTATGTTCAATATCCTTAAGACACTTTGTAGAAAAACTTGAGTTCTTAATTACATTGAGAATCTTATCAATAGTTAAACTTTCAATTTCATTGAGAGAAACTCTTTGTAGTTGCAAAATATTAGTAATAAGAACAGATTCTATTTGCTTGAGATGATGATAATCTTGTTTGAACATCTTAGAATCAATCTTATGAGTTAAAAGTTTATGGTTGAGTGAAATAGATTTATCAATAAAGGTAAACATTTCATTTTCAAGTAAGATAATTGCAGAGCTAGGATGAAGTGGATCGATATCTAGCTTATATTGATTTTCATTACTAGTTGTCGGGATAAGGTTAAAAATAAAATGAGTGAATGTATTGAGAAATGGCATGAAAAGTAGAATCCCAATAACATTAAAACCACTATAGAAAATAACTAAAGCATAAAGAGGATTGTCACTACCTGCGATGGCCACAGCTCCTATAAGAATCCATTTAAGAAAAACAAGGGCGACAATATCTGTGATTAGATTAAAAAAGAAGTGAGCTGCCGCGACTTGTCTCTTCTTTGAACTTCCTGAAAAAGCACCAAGTATTACTGTCCCTGTTGTTCCCAAATCTGCACCAACCATTAATGCTGCTGCAGGTGTTAATTCAATAATGCCAGCATTTAAAGCTGTAAGTGTAATTACCATTGTCGCTGAACTTGATTGGATGATCGCGGTAAAGATACATCCAAAGAGAGCAAAAGTAAGGTAGTGATAATCTGCAAAGCTACTAATATTAAAACTTTCCTGTAATTGAGATACACTATCTTTCATTAAATTTAGACCAAAGAATAGGAGACCTATTCCAAGAATAAAGCTTCCCCAGCGCTTTATTTTTTCACTGCGCTCAAAAAAGAGGTGAAGAATGGAACCAATTCCAATCATTGGATAAATGGCCTTAGAGATATTGACCTTAAATCCAAATGTCGAAATGATCCAACCTGTAAAAGTTGTTCCAAGATTGGCTCCAAGTATGATCCCAACGGCATGAGAAAACTGCAGGACACCACTTCCAACTAGAGCAAGTAGCATTAGAGTAACTGCAGAACTTGACTGGAGAAGAGCAGTCGAAAAGGTTCCAATGAGTATAGATTTTAGATGACTATTGGTATGTTTTTCTAAAAGTCTTTTAAATTTATGACTAGCAAGACTTTCTAAGTCAGATTCTATTCTTGAAATGCCAAAAAGAAATATTCCAAGGCCTGCTAGTAATTGCCAAAAATCTAGTTTATCCATATATAATGATTGTAGTTTAATTTTTAGAAACTGGCTTTATGATATGAATCAAATAAAAGTACTGAAGAATAATGGTCAACTTCAAGACTTCTCTTATGAGAAGCTTAGAAAATCTCTTGAGTTTACTGGAGCGAATGATGAAGTTGTGCAAAAAGTACTCGAATATATTAGTGATAATGTTTATGAGGGGATTACTTCAAGAAGTATTTACAATCTAGCTTTCAAAAGATTAAGAACTATTTCTCGTCCCTTATCTGCTTATTATGGAACTAAAAGGGCCCTTATGGAATTAGGTCCTGATGGTTATACCTTTGAGAAATTTGTCGCTCGTCTCTTTCAAAAATTAGGATATGAAACAAAGACTAATATTTATATCGAAGGAAAATGTGTCACTCATGAAGTTGATGTTATAGCTGAAGGGAAAAAGAATATTTTAGTAGAGTGTAAGTTTCATAGAACGGAAGATAGAAGAAATGACATTAAGACGGCACTCTATGTGAAGGCGAGAGCATTAGATATTGAACAAGGAGAAATTGGTCATAAGTATGATGAGTTTTGGCTTGTTTCAAATACAAGCTTCTCAGATGATGCTATTAAATACTCTACTTGTGCGGGATTGAATCTTTGGGGAGCAAACTTTCCTCCGCAAAACACATTACAAGACGTCATTCGTGACAATAATTTGCATCCTATCACCTGCTTAAGTTCTTTAAGGAAGAGTGAAAAATCGATGCTTATTGAAAGCGAAATTTTTCTTATTGATGAAATAAAAGAGAAACCGAAATTATTAAAAGATATTGGGTTAACTGATTCTCGAATTACAAGAGTCTTAAACGAGATTAAAAAAATAAAGAACTAGCTATGGAAATAATTTACAAGAAACTTGGTGCAAATAAGAATGTTACAGGTTCAAAGCATTTTTTAGAACTTGGAAAGGATAGTATTCTTATCGACTGCGGTCTTTATCAAGGGCCATGGGAAGTTGAAAAAAAGAATTGGGAAGAATTAGATATTGATTTGGCGAAACTAAAAGCAGTTGTTCTTACTCATGCTCACTTGGATCATTCTGGATATATCCCTCGATTATATAAGAAAGGTTTCAAGGGAGATATCTACTCAACATATTTAACTTCTAAATTAGCAACGATTGTAATTGAAGATAGTGCTTCCATAATGGCACAAACAGCGAAGAAGAATGCCGAAAATATGGGTAAGAAGAGCAAATATGGTGAGCTTCTTTATTCCGAAGCCGAAGTGAATCATAGCTTAAAGAGATTTATCATTAAGAAAGAAAAAGAATCATTTACGATAGGTGCTTTCACACTAAAATTCCATCGCGCAGGACATATTCCTGGAGCTTCATTATTGGAAGTTTTTGTAGGAAATAAAAGTCTTCTTTTTTCAGGAGACCTAGGAAGACAAGATGACATATTAATGAAAGAACCAGACTACCTCGATCTAAAAAAATATGATTATGTCTTTAGTGAATCTACTTATGGAAATAGAGAGAGAGAGCCTCAAATTACTCAATATGATGAAGTATTAAAGTTACTTAAAGAAAGGAAGTCTAAAGGGTCTAGTATTCTTATTGCTAGCTTTGCAATCGCACGTACCCAAGGACTAATGTATCTTGTAGATAAAGTTTTAAGAGATCATCCAGAACTCGAAGTCGATTGCTTCCTTGATAGCCCTATGGGAATCAGGGCCAGTGAAGCGATATTATCGGGTCATGATGACTCTTTTCAAGTTTCAAAAGAGGATCTTGAACGCTCTTTCCTGAGATTCAAGTTTTGCCGAGAGTCTTGGGAATCAAATGAATTATTTGAAAAAGATGGGCCTCGCTTAATTATCTCTTCGAGTGGCATGCTCTCTGGTGGACGTGTATTGAAGCATTTTTCAAAGTTCGCTGAAAATGAAGATGATTTCATCTTTCTTCCTGGCTATCAGGGGGAGGGAACACTTGGAAGGTCATTAATAGCTGGAGAAAAAAAGGTAAGCCATGAAGAAAAAGAGATTGAAGTAAAAGCGACGATTGTCAGCTCGATGGCCTTTTCATCTCATGCAGACCAGGGCGAGATATTAGATTTTATTTCTCATGTGAGTGCTCAAGAGACTAAAGTTATTCTTTCCCATGGTGAAGTCGAGTCAATGGCTGCCCTCAAAGAGAAGATAATACAGCAGGTTCTAGAGGAAGATTTTCTCCAATTATCATAAAAACTAATACTTATGAGGTCGTAATTGATATAGTGTAGGTGATAAGCTGTGCTAATGAGTGCGATGAAGTAAATATAATTTTACGAGTTTCAAGCTCCTCGATAAAAAGTGTTCAGAAAATACTTTGGAGGAATTATGAAAAACTTATTTTTACTACTAGCTTTAATTACATCAATCACAACTCAAGCAAGATCACTTTATCCTGAAATCTACAAGGCGAATATCTTAACAGAGCAGTCTACAGAAGAAGTGAAGGAATTTGTTTCTGGAGAATTAACAGTTAATAAAATGAAGAACACTGTGACTCTAGACCTTCTTCATGCACCAAACTGTAAGCCACACATGTTTTGTATTGAAATTATTTATACTAAGAAAATTGAGTTACCAATTGTAAGATCATTCGTAGATGCTTGTGGCGGAATTCATTATGTTGCAAGTAGAGATGATAGACCAGTAGATGGAACTTACGAATATTTAAAAGTTTCAGATTATACAAACTTTGTATGCCCAACTTTTCAAATCCTTCCACACACAGGAATTGAATATCAACAAAGATTCTTCGACAGAATTAATGGTATTGAAGTTGTAAAAGAAAATTTCTATACAGCTGATCAGTTAGAACTAGCACTTTAGTTCTAAACATCTTGATCAAAGATTCGCAAAGGCCGCTCGAATGAGTGGCCTTTTTTTATGATTTCTTTTGAATATGAAATGATTTCTGTCTGGCTACAGAACTTCCTAGAAGAGACCCTGAGAGCTTACTATCAATCATTCCTAAGAATCCATGAGACCCTGGAACTGTGAATTTAAGGCTAGGCTTAAAAAGGATTTCTGAGTATCTCTTTTGCCCTGCTCCCTTAAAGACTTTTTCGATATAATCAATTTGTTTCTTAGAAAAACGCTCTAGGTAGAAGACATTATCTACATATCCAACTTCATGATACTTCTTACCGAGAGTTTTCATAATAAGCTTGATTAGCGATTGATTATTAAGCGAGTAGTTAACGAATTGACCATTAGGCTTTAACACTCTGTATGCTTCATCAATTGAGTCTTCAAAGTTTGGAATATGCTGAAGAGTTTGAACACTCCAGTAACCATCAAATGAATGATCTTCGAATGGAAGTGAAGTCGCATCTCCATGAAGAAGAAAGATTTGCTTATTAATTAAATCACCAAGTACATTAACTGCATGAATGAGATTCGTTTTTACAAAGTCCACAATAATTACTTTTACATCTGGTCTTTGCTCACCAATCTTTCTCCAGTGCCAACCCCAGCATCCACCAACATCAATAATTGTTCCGTTCTGTGGAATAAGTTTTAAAAAGTTTTCAACTTCAACATCCATCACTGGAATTGAATGATGATGTGAAAGTTCTTTTAAATAATCGTCGTAACTTCTTTCAGCAACTTCTTCACGAAGCTTGATTTCAGTTTCTTGTTCAGGGTTAATGACCAAGTTCTTGGCCTGAAAGATGTGGTTATTGTCTTGGACAAATTCTGTATTAAATAGTTCCATACGCCTTCTGCTATTGAGTTTGCTGTATTCTATTAAATTTGTGTAGAAGATGTAAATGGCCAAAAATATTGCACACAGTGTAACGCTCAAACTTATATTTCAAAGATGTGAATTTCATTTTTGATAAAAGACTTCCGCTCTAGAGCGGAAATTTAGGCAAAAAAAAACCAACCCGAAGGTTGGTTTATAAACTGGTACTCCCAAGGGGCTATAATGGGGGTATTTTTATTGCCCTAATAACAAAAACTTACGAATGAAATTAACCACTTAGCCTTTTTTACTTTCATATCTTCTCATCATAATTCATGCTTTTTCATGTGTCGGCCGGAACAAAACGGTACAGATATAGTTTAATTCTAAAAAATATAATATAAATTTCTCTTTTGGAGTAAAATTACTGAATGAATGAATATGAAGAAAAAATGCTGGATGTCATTAAGGGAATTAGTCGCTCTGGACTAACTTTTGAGGATAAACTTAAAAAAGCTCTTGAACTTAAAAGGCAAGAACCTAATTCAAAATGGGTTAGACTCTATAGTTCTACGTTACAAGCTGACAACTCTCAATATATGAAAGCAGGTTGGGAGAAAGAACTGGAAGATGCTGTAGAAAGCCTAAAGTTATTATTAGATGAAATTGATGATATGCCAGAAGATTTTCAGCTAAGAGTACAAAATGAATACTTTTATCACTCTAAGCAATATCGAAAGCAATATGAACTCGGATTATCCCACTATCAGAAATACAAAAATGTAGGAGCTCATTTCTCATGTGCTGTTGGAGCGACTATGCTTGCGTATGCACATTTTAAAGATAGCGAAGAATCTCAGGCTAAAGAGTGGGCAAAAGAAGGACTTAAGTATTCTAGACTTTATGAAGAACTTAAGCCTAGAGGGGCTCAAAATATAAGTTACTTTACAATTAAGTGCCTTCTTATATTGGAAGGAAAAGAGTCGGCATTAAAGTATCTTCATGGAAATGAAAATCTTTCTCCTAGATGCAAAGAAGAAGTAGAAGACTATCTCACAAATACGACGAAAGTTTTATAAAAGGAAATATACATGTCCAAATTAATATTTGATCACTGCTTTACAAAAGACACAAATCACAAGTTCTTTAAAAAACTCATTAAAATGGGTTTTAATGATTTAGGTTTTACTACTGTTCATCCCAAAGAAAATATATGTAAATTCATAAAATTTGATGATCATCAGTATCTTGAGTTCATCTCTACGAAGTATAAAGAGGATGAGAAAAAAAAGCCAGGCCTCTCTTTTAAAAGTACAGGTAAGCTTAAAATGATTTATGACAAGATAAAGAAAAAGCGTGGGGTGAATGCTAATTGGTTTCATAGGAACTATAACTGGAAGGAAAACAGTAAGGATGTTCTTCCGGGTTGGAATTTTGTAGATTTTAAGCATGTGCCTTTTAGAAACATCTGGTTTTGGCTTACAGAGTATGAACCACCAAAAAAAGGTCTTAAGCGAATTCCTTTTTCATCTTCTCATCCAAATGGTGTTTACGCTTTTGAGGCTATTGTCATTGAAGCAAATAAAAAATCTAAGATATTCTTTGAAAAGCTTTTTGGAGCAAAGAAAGAGGGTCTATCTAAGAAATCTCAGGTCATTTTTATAGACTCTAAAAGAACTCGTCACAGTCTAGTAATTCTTAAGTGTAAAAGCCTTAAAAAAGCTCAAAAGTATATTAAAGCACCTATTAAAGAGATGTATGGATATGAAGGGCTTTTTATTAAAAATCCAAGTGATAATGACAGAATGTGGGACATCTTGATAATTGAAAAGTAGCTATTTGTCCGGATTTCACGAAAGTTCGTGAATTTTTGCGAGCATTTTTCTTGATTATTACAAAGAAGTCTTGATAGGCTTTTTATATTGAATCAAAACTATACTGAAAGAGACTTTTACTCATCAGTATATCTAGATTATTTATCAAATTTACATTTTTAGTTTAAGGCCAATATTTATTCATTGAGTAGGTCATGGGAGATTTATGCAAACTTCAGGTATTCACTTACCAAATTCAAGGGAAATTGAAATTTTAAATGAGATTGGAAGATTAAAAGTAGTCTCTATCAAAGAGCTATATTCAGTGATCAATTCTAAGATGCATTATTCTACTTTATGTAGGATCGTTAACCGATTATTCCAATCGAACTTAATAAAAAAGATTAAAGGTGGATTTAAAAAAGACTATGTATTCCTGACAAATAGAGGAGGATTGGTTTCTTCTTATAATAGCCAATACGATGAAAGTGAGGATGAGCTTTTTCACGACATGGTATCTTCTTTTGTACTTCTTCGACTATTAGAGTTTAAAAACTTTGAGTCTGGTAGTTTAAACTTTGATACTGGCTCTTATTTATCTGATGGAGAATTAAATTGTATAAAGAAAGGCCAAAATTACAAAATGGCCTTAGAAGTAGAACTAACTCAAAAGTCAAAACGAAGAGTTGAATCGAAGTTTAAATATTATTTAAATACAAAGAACTTTGATTATGTCCTATATGTCTTTAATAAGCGATCAACTTTCGAGTCATATAAAAGGACCTTGTCGAAATTAAAGAGTGAGTATCATGAAAAATTGATATTACTTCTCGATAAAAGTCTATCACCCGAATTGTTTGATTATAGAAATTCAGAAATTAATTTTAAAAATAGAAGTTGGAATTTTGAGGAACTCTTTTAGTTTTTTGCATCATGAGTGCGACGTGATGCGAATTAAATCTTCGCCCCTGCCGAATTCTCCTTATATCTCTTATACTTATACGCTTCCCAAATTGACCATACCCCCTCAACCAAGTTTCGAGGCTATGGTCAATTTTGTAGCGATAAGAAATGAGAGATGGGATTTGGCAGGGGCGATGTATAAGAATATGAATATGAACAAAATAAATTATGAAAGAATGAGTGAAAAATAGAAGTTAAATAGATATGGATAATAAAAGAAAGAAATAAGTGCTTAATAAAAAATAACTAGAGTTGGTATTATGCAACACTAGTTATTTCAACTTCACCTTTTAATCCAGCTTTTTGTAGCTGATCTTGAAGAACATATTTAGCAAATATTTTTGCAGGCATTTTTAGAGCTTTCGCAAATAAAACAGCTCTTTCAACACTCACAGTTTTTCGTCCTTTTTCAATGTTGCAAAGGTCTTGTTTCGAAATGGAAAGTTTCTCGGCCATCTCTACTTGTGTAAGTTCTTGAGCTTGTCTAAACGAATGAAGCATCTCTCCAAAGCTAATATGCCCAGTACGTTTTCTGATGACCTTCTTTGCAGGAACTCTATTTTTTGTATTCATGATGATTAACCTCCAAAACATCAACGACTATTTCGTTGGTTGCTTTATCTAGGATATAAATAACTCGCCAACTTCGTGACAATGAGGAAGACCTTTGTCCCTTCCTATCTCCTTTTAGAGCATGGTCACGATAACCTTTTATCTTCTGCATTGCTGATAATCCTTGGGTTTCAACGATCTCTACCCATAGATCAAATTGAATCAGTATATGCTTAGGAATTTTATTAACGTCTTTTTGAGCTTTCTTGCTTAAATAAACGATTGTGTCCATTCAATCTCCTAATATAGAAAGTATACCATATTGGTGTACTTGGGGCAATCGTGTATGAAAGTTCTATATAGCTAAAAATTCACGAAAATTCGTGAATCATGTATGTATTTTTCACTTGTATTTCATTTATTTCTCTTGATAGGCTTTTAGAACTGAATCACTTTAATACTGAAAGAGAATCTCTAACTCATCGGTATTTCTTAATTCATTTAATACATTTTTACATTCAATTTAAAGAGGGGTGAGTTTTCATGGGAAATCATGTATCTTTGGCCTTGTCGGGTAATTCTGTATTATCTGACGGGCTCTTTAACAAACAGATTTGGCGTGTAAGCGACGTAGCTAAGTTTCTAGGATGTTCTGTAGGACATATCTATAACTTAGTATCAGATGAGAAGATACCGAAAGTTAAAAAAGGTAAGTTTGTTTATTTCATTCCAGAGAAAATCCTTAATTGGGTTTTAGAAGGAGATTTGAAATGAAGAAAAGATTTGTAACCTTAAAGAACTATAAAGGTATTCGTAAAGACACTGTAACTGGTAAGTATGTGGCCAGAAAGACAGTGAATAGAAAAGAATATAGTGAAACTTTTGAGAAGATTTCAGATGCTGTTAATTGGAGAAGAAATTTTCATCCATTATTAACTAGAACAGAAATCTCAAAAGGAATCTCACTAAATGACTATCAAAGAGATTTAAAATCAGTTGTTCAGGTAAGACAAAACGGAGTTGATCAAAGATTTACGTTTGGGCAAGTTTGGGAACTTTACAAGAGACAATACTTCCCATTGTTAGAACCCCAGACCGTTGATGATCGACTCAAGTATGCCAAGAATTTCTTTCCCGATCTCATGCCACTAAAAATGACAGAGATCACTTCAGAGCTTTTAGATGTCTTTATGGAAAAACAAGTAGCGAAAGCGATAGAGACTGGTCACCGAAAGAGAAAGAACTTTGATAATGACCTTAAAACCCTAAAAGCATTCCTTAATTGGTATAGAGAAAATTACGATTCCATGTTTGTCATGCCTGTTCTTAAAAGACATAAGACAATGGGGATTATAAGAAGAGAGCCTAAGAGAAACTCAACAAAGATGACATTAGAACAAGTGAAGTTATTCTTTGCTTCTTTTGATGATGACTTTTGGAGAGATTTTGCAGAGATTCACTTTTATATGGCTGGTCGGAGTCAGGAAATTGCAGGGCTTCAATGGGAGAATATTAATTTTCAAAAAGGGCTGATTAGAGTTTGCGATGTTGTTATTTGGGGAGAGCATAAGAGATTTGTTCGACTCAAAGAAATTCCAAAAAATGGGGACGAACGTATTGTTTTTATCAATAAGAGAATGAAAGAAATTCTTTTAAAGAGAAAAGAAAATTGTTCGGAAACCTTAAGTGAATTTGTAAGAGAATCAACAGGAGAAAGACTTAATTTTGTCTTTGAAAATGATGGTCAACCAGTTAGTTATCGAATGATTCAATATCAATATAACAAGGCCTTAAAGAAGGCCGGTTTGTATTCAAAATTTAAATCAACACATATTCTTCGTAAGGCCATGGCCAATATTGTAAGGCAAGAAATGGGCCTTGATGCAGCTCAAGCAGCAGGTGGTTGGAAGTCCCGAGAGGTAGTCGAAAAGACTTATACTGATGCACCTAATTCTCTTAACAAAGAAGCTGTTGAGTTAGTTGAAAGAATGGTTGTTGAAAAATAAATTATTGGAACGGCCGGAACAAACTGGAACAGATTGCTTTTTGCAAAAAAAAAGCCCTGTAAAAACAGGGCTTTATATAAAACTGGTACTCCCAAGGGGATTCGAACCCCTGTTACCGCCGTGAAAAGGCGGTGTCCTAGACCAGACTAGACGATGGGAGCATTTTCTTAGCTTATTTCGTCAGACCGCATGAATTTTGAATGGTGATCCCGCTGTGACTCGAACACAGGACCCTCTCCTTAAAAGGGAGATGCTCTAACCAACTGAGCTACGGGACCACAATCAAAATGCGTGAGATTGAAAATAGAGGTTTTACCCATTTTTGTCAACGAAAAATGGTAAAAAATTCACTAGTTTTTACAATTACTCTTGTCGCTATGTGGAAGATTCTCTATTGTGGCTTCTTTATTGATATCAGCTATCTAGAGGTAAATAACTTTGAGTTATAACAAAGATAACAACCATTCAGAAAACCTGCAAAAGGCTAAGAAAAGAGTCGCTCTTCACACTCTTGGATGCCGCCTAAATTTCTCTGAAACAGGGTCAATTGCCCAAGGTTTTGAGAAGCGTGGGTATGATGTTGTTGATTTCGGTGATGAGGCCGAAGTTGTTTTCATCAATACTTGTACTGTGACTGATGGTGCAGATTCTTCGTGCCGTAACCTCATCAGAAAAGCAGTGAAGAGTAGTCCTGATGGAAAAATTGTCGTAGCTGGTTGTTATGCTCAGATGGATAGCGAAAGAATTTCTCAGATGACTGGTGTTGATCTTGTTCTAGGAACGACTGAGAAATACAAAGTCTTTGAATACCTGGAAGAAGAGGAGCAAGACTCTGTTCATATTGAGAAGACGGCAGACTTCTATGGTGCCGCGACTTCTTCAGCCGAAGGTCATACGAGAGCATTCTTAAAAATTCAAGATGGATGTAACTACGTTTGTAGCTTCTGTATTATTCCTCAGGCCAGAGGGAGATCGAGAGCGATCTCTGTTGAGCGTGCTCTAGATGAAGCGAAGAATTTAATTCATCAAGGCTTTAAAGAGATTGTTCTCACAGGTGTAAATATTGGTGAGTATGAAAGATCATCAGGTGAAAAATTAACTGATCTTGTGAAGGCCTTATTGGATTTAGAAGGTCTTGAAAGACTAAGACTTTCTTCAGTTGAGCCAAATACAATTACTGATGAGCTCCTAGATGTTCTTGAATCGAGTCCAAAGTTTTTGGATCATTTTCATATTCCACTTCAAAGTGGAAACGATGAGATTCTTAAGAGTATGCGCAGAAAATATACTGTTGAGGAATATAAGAAAATTATTAATAAAGTGATTACTCGTTTTCCAAATGCTGGGATTGGTGCTGACGTTATCGTTGGTTATCCAGGAGAAACAGAAGAACAATTTAAAGATACGTACAATCTTTTAAAAGAACTTCCTATTACTCACTTCCATGTTTTTCCTTATTCGAGAAGAAAGGGAACAACGGCTACGAGAATGGATAATCATATTCAACATCCAATCAAAAAACAGAGAGTAAAGACTTTAACAATGTTTGGTGATGCCAAGCTAGATATGTTTAGTGAAGACCAAGTAGGGACAAGTAGCCAAGTTCTTTTTGAGAGGCGCAATAAAGAAGGCCTTTGGGAAGGGTATACTTCAAACTACATCAGAGTCTATTTGAAATCTGACCAAAACCTAAAGAACCAAGTATTGCCGGTTTATATTACAGACTTTAAAAATGGAAGAGCTTATTGCGAGGTACTACAGTAATAACTGTATGTGTCTTGGAATAAAAGTTTGACTTACCAAACTCGAATGGTATTTTGGGGTCCGTTAAACTAAGGAGTTGGGGATGAAAGTTTTTATTCTTTCATTGATGATGATGAATCTGGCACACGCACGCTTGCCGGTAATCATGGTAGATGAAAACGGTGTTGAAAGAGTTGAGACACTCTCAAAAGAGTCTTATCAGAAGAGTTTCACTTACATTCTAAATCAAGCTAATGAAGCGGCTAGTGGTCTTAACGGCCAAGAGAGTCTTGCTGGTTCAAGCTATAAGCTATCAAAGTTTAGCTTAGGGCTAGGTTTAGAAGGAAAGATTGGTCTTGGTCCATGGGATCTAGGGCTGGCCTTAAAACAACGATTCATCTTTAAAAGAGATGGGAAGAAGTAAGGCGGAGGTAAGTGAAAATGAAAACATTATTAGTATTTTTAATTTCAATTAGTACATGGGCCAACACGGTACCTTCTAGCTGGTTTAGCGAAAAAGGTGAGTCGAATAAAGGTTCAGAATTAAAAGTAATCGACTCGATGGAGATGATTACTGAAACTCAAAAAGAAATTCTAGAGTCATCAGAAAGTGATTCAATCTTTGGTGGTTGGAAGCTTTCTGGTCAAAAAACTGATATTGCTCTTAGTAAGAGTGGTATTCTAGGATTAAGTTCAGCAAAGGCTTCTTCAGCAGTTGAAATCTACTGGGTTAGAAAGGCGAAGAAAGAAAATGGTAAAGAGCTTAATGCTAACCATGTTCTCTCATCTGAGCTTTCAACAGAAGAACTTATGAAAGAAGTTGAGCCAACTTTAGAAGTAGCTCTTCAAAAAGTAAGTCCAAAGAAGAAAAGCAAAACTAGAAAGATCCTTGAAGAGAGAATTAAATTAATTCACACTCAAGTTAAAGACCTTGAAGGTGTTCAAACTAATGGTTGGGCCCCTAATAAGTTCCGTCTCAATATCTCTGTTAGTCAGAGTGGGAATGTATTCTGGTGGTCAGAGCTTTCTGCAGATGTTCGTGTAAGACTTGAGTGGTCAATTAAGCCAAAGGCTTCAAAGGTTAAGACTCAGAACAAAGTAGTTCAAAAGGTTATCAATGATCTCGCAAAGTCTGATTATGCACTCGCTGCAGACAATGGTTTCAAACTTGAGAAAATTTCTGTAGGACTTGGTCTTAGTAAGAAGAACCTATTCTCTCTTTCAAGAGCAAAAGGTGAAGTTGTAGGACAACTATTCTTAGTTCCAACTAAAAAGTCCAAATCTGTCTCTAAAGACAACCTTGGAAGTGATTATGAAATCACTGAGAAAGATGCCTTACTTGGAAAATTCTTTGCGAGAAAGAAGCTTCGTAAGGGATTAGAGAAGTCTTTCAAGATTGGAAATGTATTTTCTAAATCAATGAAAGAAGGGAAGGGTAAATGGATGATTAATAAGTTCAAGGTAGCTTTTAGTCTTTCTTACTCAGGATTCTTAGGGCTTTCTGGAACTTCTAGTAAAGCTGTTTATGAAATTTATTACAAGAGGTAACTCATGAAAAAGTATATTGTATTAGCACTATCTTTATTTTCATTCTTAACTTTTTCTTCGGAAAATATGTTTCAAAACTTATTAATTGAAGAAAATGAAAAAACGAATTACGTACTAAATGATCAAGTTGATCAAGGCTATGATTGGGCACTTAAAACAATCAGAGTAAGAATTCGTTTAACAACTGGGATTAACTTCCCGGGACTTGCTTCAGCGAAGATAAGACCTGAAGTAGAACTTTTCTATACAAGATAAAGGCTTTATTTAGACAAATAAAAAGGCTCCATCAGGAGCCTTCTTATTTTGTTTAAATGTCTTTTTTCTATTGAAAATAATCTTGTTTAAACTTAATCTCACTTCTTTCTGGACCGTGAGCTAAAATCCCAACTTTAATTCCAACAGCTTTTTCAATCGTATCGATATACTCTTGAAGCTCTGATGATTGATTATTGTCTTTAAAGTCATCATTGAAAGTTTTCATATCTTTCATTAATGGCTTAACTTTCGCTAGATCAATACCTGGGTAAGCACAGTCAATCTCTTTCCCTTCATATTCATAAGCGTAACAAAGTTTAAGATTTTCAATACCACTTAATACATCAAGCTTTGTAAGGGCAATAGAAGTGATATTAGAAGCTTTTACTGTGTATTTTAGTAGAGGAAGGTCTAACCACCCACATCTTCTTTTACGACCAGTTGTCGCACCAAATTCACCACCAATACGTTGAATCTTTTCACCAACTTCATCAAAGAGCTCAGTAGGAAAAGGACCTTCTCCAACTCTTGTTGTATAGGCTTTTGTGATCCCTAAAACTTCGTCTACATATTTCCCAGGAAGTCCTGCACCAGTGTAAATCCCACCAGCTGAAGTAGAAGAGCTTGTTACAAATGGATATGATCCATAGTCGATATCAAGAAGAACACCTTGAGCACCTTCATAAAGAACTCTCTTATCTTGCTGAATACTCTCATCAAGAAAGCTGAAAGTATCACAAAGAAATGGCTCAATAAGTTTTCCTAATTCAAAAAGCTTTTCAACTTCTTCTTCTACTGCTGGATAATCAACTTTGTAGAGATGGTCGAAAAGAACTGCTTTTTCAATTAAGTTAGCTTCAAGCTTTGCTCTTAGAACTTCTTTATTCATTAGGTCTTTAAGTTTGATCCCTTTACGAGAAGTTTTATCTTCGTAAGCAGGACCAATTCCTTTACCAGTTGTTCCAATCTTAACTGGACCTTTGGCCTCTCTTTGACCATCTAATAACTTATTATAGAAAGTGATAACAGAGCAGTTCTCAGAGATTCGAAGCTTCTGAGGAGTAACATCAATTCCACCTCTTTTCACATCTTCTAATTCCTCTTTGAAAGCTCTTGGGTCAAAAACCACCCCATGACCGATTACTGAAACACAGTGGTCATGAAGAATTCCCGAAGGAATTAAGTGAAGAACAATTTTCTTTGTTCCCACGATAATAGTGTGACCAGCATTGTTTCCACCTTGATAGCGAACAACAACATCACACTTTTGACCTAAAAGATCTGTGATCTTTCCTTTTCCTTCATCACCCCATTGTGAACCAATAATTGCTAAAGATTGCATTACGCTTTTACCTCGTTTAATAGGTTATTATTGAGAAAAAATTCTTTTAATTGATTCACGGCCATCGACCCAACTCTAACCTGTGCTTCTTCAGTAGAAGCTCCAAGGTGAGGAGTAAGAACTAGGTTATCAAGTTTTCTAAGCTTGCTATCTTCTTCAAGTGGTTCAGTTGCAAATACATCAAAGCCAGCAGCTCTAAATTTCTTCTCAGAAAGTAGTGCGTGAAGTGCCTCTTCATCAACAATTCCACCCCTTGCAGCATTCACAAGAATTGCATGAGGTTGAAGTTTAGAAAGTAACTCAGCATTAACAAGTCCACGAGTTGCATCCATAAGTGGAGTGTGAATTGTTACGATATCGCAAGTTTCAAAAATTTCATTAAGGTCTTTGGCTTTTCTAGCGTAAGGAAGTTCACTCTTTTCAACGAATGGGTCAAAGAAGATAACTTCAGGATCAAAACCAGCAAGTCTTTTTGCAACGATCTGTCCAATACGACCAAATCCAACAATACCAACTTTCTTGTCTGCTAGCTCAACTCCAGTGTATTTTGACTTATCCCAACCACCGTTGGCCATTGTGTTGTGGGCCCAAGCAGTTTTTCTAAGAACAGTCATCATTAGAGCAATCGCATGTTCAGCTGCTGAGTTGTTATTAGCACCAGGAGTGTTTGAAACTTTAACTCCTTTTTGTCCACAAGCAACCTTGTCGATATTGTCAGTTCCTTCACCCGCTCTAATTACATACTTTAGGTTAGGGGCTTTTTCTAAAAGATCGGGAGTTACTTTCGTTGCAGAACGAATAACAAGTCCTTCAATTTTAGGAAGAAGTTCCTGAAGTTTTTCTTGAGAAATCTTTGGCTCCTCGAAAACTTCGAACTCATTCACAGCTTGTAAATCTTTAAAAATTTCTTTGTCCATACCGTCTGAAACGACAATATATGTGCTCATGGTAAATCCCCTGTAGGCCTTTCTAGGCTATGTTTTTAGACCCATGGATTATAGCCACGTTTGCACGAGGATAGAATAAAAAAGGACCATAAAGATGGCCCTTTTTAGAAGTTATTTTTGACGTAGCGTTAAGTTATCTAATATGCATAGAAGATATCAGCCTGTTGCATAGCCGCATCTGGTCCACCCATCATTCCCATGCCTGGTGGGAAGCCATTAAATCCAGTAGCATTTTTATTATATGCCTCAATCATTTTTTGTTGTTGAATCTGTTGCTGGGTAATTGTTCCATTAAAGTTGTTAAACCCACCATTAAATCCACCGCCTGGGAAGCCTCCACCAGGAAAACCACCTGGAGGACCATTGAAGCCACCGCCTCCTCCATTAAAGTTTCCAGTTTTCTCAGTACCATCTGGATTTAATCCATTCATAATCTGAGTATTTCTTTCACCTTTTGTTGGAGGTTTACGTTGGTTGAGATCATCAACTCTTCCATCACTGACAGCAATTCTTCTAGCATAAGGAGAGTTGAAAGTTTCTAAGAATTGCTTAATCTTATCTTTGTCTTCTTTTTCTAAAGCAGGTCCTCCAAGAGGCATAACTCCATGTTGACCATCGACTCTCTTTACACGATTCCAAATTCTCGTTGCAAGATCACCAATCTCTCCACTTGAATTAGTTAACTCTCTTTCTAGAGAACTCATACTTACAAATGGAATAGGAGGAGCTCCTTTGATCCCCATAGAGTGACAACCACTACAACCTTCTTGGTCAAAGATTTCTTTCACATCAGTACGAAGCTGATTTCTGGCATCAGTTAAGCTGGCAACTCCTAATTGATTAAGAATATCTTCGTTTCCAAATGTTAGGGGAGAGGTATCCCATGGATTACGACATGATTGTGTAGCCGCATCTGTGTAAGAAACAAGTAGCTCATTTCTATTGTCAGCATTTTGGAAAGCATCTTGACTCATCTTCTTAAGATCATTACATGAGCGCCCATTCAAATCTTTCACAAAACCAAAATCGTTAAGATTCGAAAAGAAATCTCCAAAAGTATATGATTCTGGATCAACCGACATTGAAAGAAGACTTGTATCCATTCCACTTGCTTCTAGGACATAGCGAAGAGGGGCTACTTCATCAATACTCTCTTCTCTATCAGCTAGTTGAGAATTATCTCTAGCAATTCGAATATCTTCTTTCGCTGCTTCATAGGCTCTAATCTCATACTCTCTTCTAATAGCATCGACTTCTTCATCATTTTTTCCAGCTTCTCTTGCTTGAGCTATTTTTTGATCCATCTCTGCTTTATAGTTTTCCATATACTTCTTTTCAGTGGCCCATAGCTTTCTTCCCACACGGTCAGCAAAGTAAGCTTCTTGTCCTACTTTCGTATCATTATAAAGAGCCTCAAATCCAGAACCCTCTGGAGAGTCGGCTGGTCAAGAGTAGCGACCCTTAAAATATCTTTCCATTTGATTATTAAAATCATCTGGGAAAAACTCTTTCATTCTTTTGTAGCTATTGGCACCTTGAGAAAAGCATCCTTTCGCCGCAGCGGCAATTGCGAATTTATTTTGATCAAAAGCTGGATTATTTTCTTTATCTTCCATCATACGAGCGAGACGACAGTGATTGTTATAGTACATATTATCAAAGAGTCTTACTGAAGGTCCTCCATCAAAAGGACTAGAGCCTGGAGGAGCTGGAGTTTGATCCATTGCTTGAACTCTATAAGTTGCACGATCAGTCTTTGAATTTTTAAAAAACTTTCTAATAGCATCTGGATCATTTTGTTCTAGAATTGGAGCAAGAACTGACCAACGAGTTCTTTCACCCGTCTCTTTCTCTTTCGCTGCATCCGTTTTAATTTTATCTAGGAAGTCGAGATACTCATGAGTATCAGTTGGCCACTTCGAAGGATCCGGTCCACCGATTAAGTCATCTCTCGTGAAAGGAACTGTATGGGCCCAAAAATTATAAGGATCAAAGACAGGTCTAATATTAGGATGTCTTCCGTGACAGTGCATACACTTTCTTGGGTTCTTTTTAACTGTTGGTTTCCCACCTCTCATTGAGATCTCGGCCATTTGATAGGTTCCGGTTTTTCCATCCCAAACAAGCATCTCAATTGATTGGCCACCACCCATAGTACTTTCTGGGTGACCATTCACTGAAAAGACAACCTCAGCATTTGCTGATTTCATAAGGTATCGTGGTCCTTCCTGAAGAGAGCGAGAAGGGCTCATGAGTACCACATCTTTTTTGATATCATTTGGTAGAATGGCAACTATATCTTCAATTGATTTGATAGATTGCAGTTGATTTTTTTCATCATCATTCTTTGCAAGCTCCGGGTTCACAAGTTTATCAAGTAGACCTGGCTCACCATCATTATATTCATTTCCATCAACATCTTTTAAGTTTCCATAGACACTACTAACTAGTGAACGATCACAACTTCCACATTCATAATCCTTTTGCTTAGGGTCTTGTTCTTTACAAGTCGAAATTCCACCTTGTGCAAAAAGACTTGTTGAAAGAAAAATTAATAGTAAAATAGTGACTCTGAACATCGAGCTCTCCTTAAAGTTTTCTCTAACAATATTTTATTGATTTTTTTTGCCTATTGTTAGCGAGGATGTTTTGCCTAAAATAGAAATACGAGGATTTATATTATGAAAAAAGTAATAATTTTGACGTTATCACTTCTTATGTCGGCAAATATTTCCGCTTCGTCTAAAAAGAGAGAGATAAGAAAGCTCACCAAAAGAGAGAAAGTATTTAAAAAGAAGTTTCTCTATAGCTTAGTTGAACGTAAAGGGTACCCTGGAAATAAAGCTTGGGATAAGTTTTTAACAATGTCTATTGAAGCTCAAGATAAAGAAGTTCTTAAATATTTAATGTCTGTTCCTATTTTTGAAGGCGTAAAGAATGTTCAATATTCGAAAGATCTCTTTAGTGTTTTTAGAGCAGCTCCAAATTTTTATATGAAGACGGCTCTTAGTCTTTATAAGAAAAATATGGACTGTGTTGTTTATCAATTTGCAAGAGAGCCTGAGGTTATTTATAAAGGCGACCTTAAAAATTTAATGTCCTCATTTAAAAGTAAAAATCTAGTGAACTATAGGGAAAGAGTAAATGAATATTGGGAATCTAAAAAGAAAGTTCTTAATCTTCACGGTTGCCGAAAAAATAAGCTGGATTACTATTCGAGCAAAGCAAAACCTCTTCAGAAAAAACAAAAGAAGAAGTAGTATCTAGGAAGCGTGGACCATAACTAAAATAAAGTAATTCACCATCATCATTAGTTTTTATGACGAGAATGTTCTTCTTATGATCTTTAATTTGTATTCCATCTTCAGTTTTATATTTTAGAAGATCTTTTGAACTTACAATTTGATTGAATAATTTCTTACGGCGATGAGTGGCCGTGATGCTTAAAGATTCTTCTCCATTTTCATCGTAGTTAAGAAAAACTTTTAAACGACAATATTGAGTTCCCTTAGGATTCCAATCAATACCTGCATGGACACCTTCAAGATTCGCGTACTCACTAGCTAGTAATGAGGCCGAAAAAAGAATAGCGATAATATTGATTAAGATTTTCATGAGAAGATTTTCTCATGAATAGCGAATTGAATCACAAAAAACGTTACCCAACTAAGGCTTAACCTCTGCTCTTGAATCAAGTAGCAGATTTTTAGATTTGGTGCGTTTTGTTAAATAGATTATACACACTTCTTTCATTACTTTTAAGCAAGTTTTCTAAAACTCTTATAGAAAATAAAATGCTACCCAAAATTTTCAAAAGTCTGCTAAAACCACATTTAATGAATCAGAAAACTATCACCAAAATAAGGATTTTCAATGACTTTGGAATTTAAATCTCAGTACCTTCAGGCTATAAGAAGACGATATTTTAACTCAACTAAGAAAGGTAAGTCTCAAATCTTAAATGAACTTTGCAATGTCACGGGTTATTCAAGAAAACATGCAATAAGAATATTGGCCGAAGGTCATATGACTGGTAAGAAGAATTCTGGAAGGACTATAGCCTACTCTAAGAACGCTAGATTTCATCTTAAAAAACTTTGGCATGTCATGGGCAGGATTTGTTCAAAAAAGATGGTTGCAGCACTTCCTATATGGCTAGAGTTCTATCAAAGACCAAACTTTACAGTTGATGTAAAGCAAGAAATCCTCTCAATGAGTTCATCAACGATTGATAGGTATTTAAAAGAATATAAGAAGCAGTTTGCACGTCGTAGGCGCACGGGAACTAGAAGATCTAAAAAATATCAAAATGTAATTCCTGTTAAGTCATTTGAGCATTTCGCAGACAGGCCTGGATACTTACAAGCTGATACAGTTGCTCATTGTGGTAACTCATTATCAGGTAAGTTCATATGGACAATGACAATTACAGATGAACATACAGGTTGGACGGAAAATAGAACGATGTTTGGAAAAGGTGGATTTAATTCTGTCGATGCTGTAATCTCTGCATTTGCCAAAATACCCTTTACCCCAGTTTCTTTTCATTCTGACAATGGGACTGAGTTTTTAAATAAACCTCTTCATAGTTTTTTAGTTGAGCGTAACAACATTAAGTTTACTAGATCAAGGCCTTACAGGAAGAATGATGCTGCACATGTAGAACAGAAGAACTTTACTCATGTAAGGGAATTGTTTGGTTACGAAAGACTCGATTTTGACGATTTAATATTTGATATGGATACAATTTACAGGAGCTATTTTAACGTACTTCAAAACTTCTTCGTTCCACAGCAAAAGCTTATATCTAAAAAACGTGTTGGATCAAAATATATTAAGGAATACGATACTCCATTAACACCATACCAGAGGGTGATGCTCTCCCCTTTTGTTTCTAAAAGAGTTAAGTCAGATCTTAAAAGTAAATATGAAACACTTAATCCAATTGAGCTAAAAGAAAGACTAGACATAAAAATGAAAGAGTTTAGAAATCGTGTGAAAAGACTAAAAGAGGAGCAGAGGAGTGATTACCAGCTCTACGAAGATTCAGAGGCATCTTAATTGAAAGAATGTCCAACACCTCAACTTGAGAGAAATATATTTTTATTAAGCATTTATTTAATTTAAACCTTGTTCTAATGAACTAGTATTTTAGTCTATATGAACTCTGTATTTGTTAGAGCGCATTTGAAGTCAAAAACTAGAGTCTATGATCTATTTTTATAAACCCAATATTCCTTCAGATTTACGTTATTGCTATAATTTAATGATTTATAGAGATTAACAGCAGGAAGGTTCTCCTCTTTCACTTTTAAGAATATTTTCTTATAACCTTGGGCAAAACACCATTTTTCAATACTGTTTAAAAGAGTCTTCGCATAGCCTTTATTTTTCCAATCAGACCTTGTAGCAATTTCAGTAAGTTCAGCTGTATCTTGCTCAAACTTAATCCACGCAACTGAGACAATTTCATTATCAATCTTTAGGTAATGAATACTTTTAGATTCCACTAATTCTTGTAGCTTCTTATTTGAGAAGATCTGAAAACATGATAAACATTCATTAATCTGCTTAAAGTCGCTCGCCGATGCATCAATTAGGTGATTAAAGTCACCATTCGACAGGTCTTTTTGAAAAGTTAAGTAAATGATTGTTTCATTAAATCCAAATTTTTCAAGATTAGGTATGAAAGCTTTTTGTTTCTCATTAAGCTCAAATCTTTGCATTATGTTTTCTAGTAAATTCGCACGAGCAAAGCAGTAATCACTTAAAGCATTAAATTCGCTTTTACTGTTATCAGAAATGATAAATTCAAATGTGGCGAATTTGGGTGATTCTCCTTGTATAAAGTATCTTAAAAATGAAGATGGGGATTCATCTTTCTCAAAATAACACCAACCTAAACTCTCTTCTTCGCGAGGGAAATATTCAACTTCATCATCAAGGGTAACATCAGAATAGCTTTGCTTTAACAAAGGTAAAATGTGTTCAAGAGATGTTTTATCTATATCTTTAAGCATAGGGATTCCGATCTTTATTCTAATGTATTAATACTCAAATATATATCACAAATTCCCAGATTTTAAGAGTAATTCTATTAAGTTAAATAACATGAATGAAGCACAGGTAGTTCAATTTGAAAGAAGTTCCAATCTACAAAGGGAGATATTTTCACTCTTGTGCACAGAGCAATATCTTAGATAATAGACTTATAACTCCTCCGAGTTATTCTTAGATTTCGGTATCGTTATTTTTTGATTCAATACGATAGGATTAGATATCTTTCATTAGGGTTAAAATTACAGGGCCGTATGACTTTTATACAGCCCCATAATCTCAATAATTACAATGTGTTAGCAAGCAATAGGACGTAACTCCATATTTGCTTTAAGTTGATTAAGCGTTTCTTGGAATTGATCAAGAGTTGGTAAATTTCCAAAGTGAGTGTTCTCTTGACCGTTCATAGCTATAAAATCATATAGCTCAATTGGAGTGGACTTATCGTGACCTTTTTTAAAGGCCCTCCAATTAGATTTTCCAGTCTGTTGATAAGATTTGAAGAGATCTTGGACAAGCTCTTCACGAGTAACTGAACCCATTCCCATGACCGTACCTCGTGAGTCCATTTCAAGGTACCATACTTTGTAATCCGCCTTCCTAGTTGGATGTTTCGAAGTCTCGGCTGCAATAGCTAACTTCATAAATGCCTCCCTGCTAAAGTTCTCGTCTTAAAAAGGGATTTTAGGTGTGTGTGTAAACTTACTATCGTCCTGATTGATAAGATCCCTTTTCCTAATTAAAAGTCTATGGCCCGCAAAACGCTCTAGCACGTGCTTTCATCCAACACTTACTTACCAACTGTCGAGACATTGTAAGAATGAGAGGGCCAAAAGGGCCTTTCAGACGGCTTTTCAGTGGTTTATGTGGTGGCAAAAAAGGGTTAAATTTCTAAAAGTTGTGCGCCTAGATGTTCATTGAGGCGCGAAATAAGTTCTTTAGTGACTTCTACTTGGCGATATTTGATACCCACGAGGTCAAAAATTCTCTTGGCCATAATCGTGTGGTCTTTGTCTTGATGTTTATCAGAAAGATAAATTACTTCTGAAACTTTCTTAGAAGCAATCAACTTTGCACACTCATTACAAGGAAAGAGTGTTACATAGCAACGAGTTCCTGAGAGGTCTCCCTTTGCATGGAGAATAGCATTGGCTTCAGCGTGAACAACATAACCATACTTTTGATTTTCAGTTCCTACACTAGAGTCTTTTCCCCAAGGAAGAGCTTTTTCATCAATACCCGCGATAAAACCATTGTAGCCCATTGTTATCTGATGATTATTCTCATCGACAAAAACACTTCCAACTTTGGTTGATGGATCTTTTGAACGAAAGCTTGCAATCATTGCTTGCAGCATAAAGTATTCGTCCCAAGAAAGGGGAGACTTAACATCAATATGATTAACTGTTTTATTCATAATACTAGTGTAACTGATCTTGTTTTGAATGAATAGATTGTGACTTTAAGATTTCATAAAGATTTTTACAACTTTTGATAAATTTCTCATGATACTCTTTCTCAAGCTCAAATCGTTCTTTATCTTCATTAAAAGCTTCTTGTGACGAGAGCTCATTTCTTTTTTCATGAGTTGCAAACTTTCTTAGTTTACTTTCGAACTCAAAAAAGACGCTCCAATCGTGACCACCTGTCATTAAATCTGGTGAAGATTGAAGAAGGTGCTTGATTCGAATACATCCTTCAGAAATTTCACATTGGTTTTGAATACAAGCTAGAGTGATAGTTCTTAAGCTTTCATTGATGAACTTTGTCTTTTCTTGTTGTTGCTCGAAAGCTTTCGCTTTCTCATGTTTTTCATCGAGCTTGTTTTTAAGACTTACTCTTTCATTAGTTTTTAAACTCGAATAGAGAAAACCAATAACAATACTTAAAGAAAAAATAAGAAGACCAATAACAGGCCATAACCAAGATGCATTTTCATTTAACCAAGCATTCATTATTTATCCTTAGGATATAACTTGTTTATTCTTTCGATATCAATTCTCGTTAAGTTCTCATAACGATTTTCAATCTCTTCACCATCTACAGTAACTATCGTGAAGTCCCCTTCGTACTTTGAAAAAGCATAGGAAGGATAAATCATTAGTGTCTTTAAAGAAAATGGATAATCTTCATCAGTGATAAGTTGTCTCGGAATAACTTTAAATTGAACCCAATTTTTCTCATCAATATTTTCCCAAAGAACCTTAAGGAAGTTTCTTGATGAGGCCCTATTCTGTTCATGAAAGAAACCAAGTGTATGCATCATTTCGTGAAGAATCTTTCCTGTAGTACATCCATCACTGAGTGCAATTTTTTGTTTTCCAGTAAGATAACCAACATTTGAAATACATCTACCCTGCAAATATTCAAACTCAACATAGTCTCGATCATTACTCTTCTTTTCAACAAACTTAACATTAGTTTGAGTATTAATTAATTCTATAGCGTTAAGAACTTCATCCTTCATCGGGAAATTACTGGCAAAAGAATAGGGAATAATTCCCTTAGGCCATGTTTTAGGAAAAGGCATAATTAGTGGCTCTTTTCCATCCTGATAATCGGCAATCTTGTCATAGTCGCCAACAATAATATCTCCATGTGCAATCAGATTCTTATTATCTAATTCCACATACTCCACAATAACGTCACCGTTATCTAATTGGTAAACGAGATCTTGTCGCTTTACCGGAACCATTGTTCGAATACTTTTAGAGTCATTAGCAGGAGCAGGTGATAAGCTCGCTTCTGACTTCTTATAAACAGTTTTACGTTTTACTTGAATATTCTTTTGAGCAGGTTTTTTTGAAATAGCTTCTTGCTTCTTTTCTAAAGGAATAAACTTTTGACCATGATCCATTTCCGTCTTTAACAAATTTGGATCTTCATAGAACTTATAAATAACCGCACCTATAAGCATAATGAATGAGAGAATAAACAGTCTTTTCATAGGAGAAACATACTACTTATTGAGTAAAAAAAAAGGCCCCCAAATGGAGGCCTTTATATAAAATCTAATATCTTTTAAGATTATAGAAGTGGAGCGATAACTAGTGCGGCGAGAACAAAGAACGTAGTTATTTGATCGCCGCTTTACCGTCATGCAGTTGCAGAAACGTTAGTGCCTGCAATGCGTGGGCGGACTATAGTAAAGGCGCAATTACCAACGCTACAATACTCATTAGCTTAACTAGAATGTTCATCGCTGGACCTGAAGTATCTTTGAATGGGTCACCAACTGTATCACCAGTAACGGCTGCTTTGTGAGCTTCCCCACCTTTTTTCTCACCTTCAACGTGACCTTGCTCGATAGCTTTCTTAGCGTTATCCCAAGCACCACCAGCGTTAGCCATGAAAAGTGCAAGAAGAACACCAGTAACTGTAGCACCAGCAAGCATACCACCTAGAGCTTCTTTACCAAGAAGGAATCCTGTAAGAACTGGAGCTAGTACAGCAACAAGTCCTGGAGCGATCATTTCTTTTAGTGAAGCGTTTGTAGCAATCTCAACACATCTTTCAGTGTCAGGTTTACCTTTACCTTCCATAATTCCTGGAATTTCTCTAAATTGACGACGAACTTCTTCAACCATCTTCTGAGCTGCAGAACCAACTGAGCTCATAGTGTTTGCACCAACATAGAATGGAAGTACACCACCGATGAATAGTCCGATAACAACTTGAGGAGTCATGATGTTAATTGTCTCAAGTCCAACTGCTGTTGAGTAAGCAGAGAACATTGCAAGAGCAGTAAGAGCAGCAGAACCAATTGCGAAACCTTTACCAACAGCAGCTGTTGTGTTTCCGATTGAATCAAGACCGTCAGTGATTGATCTAACTTCTGGTCCAAGCTCAGACATTTCAGCGATACCACCAGCATTATCAGAGATAGGCCCGTAAGCATCTACAGTCATTGTTACACCAACAGTTGCAAGCATACCTACAGCAGCAATACCGATTCCGTAGAGACCAGCAAATTTGTTAGCGAAGAAGATACCAGCACAGATAAGGATGATTGCTGGAATACAAGAGTACATACCAACAGAAAGACCTGCGATGATGTTTGTAGCAGGACCTGTTTTACCAGCTTCAGCTACTTTTTTAACTGGAGAGAATTCACCAGCTGTATAGTATTCAGTAGCAAGACCAATGAATAGACCTACTAGTGAACCAAGTACCATTGCGTAGAAAGGACCCATTGCTGGAGAACCTGCTACGAAAAGACCTTCAGAAAAGTTCGATGCTTTAACAGCAAAGTATGAACCACCAAAAAGACCAGCAAGACCAACAACTGGAGCAAGTCTTAGTGCCCAAGCTGGATCAGATCCTTTTAGAACGTTCATTGAAAGAATTCCGATTACTGATGCAATTAAACCAATAGTTACAACAATAAGAGGAAGGTAAACTGCACTAGAACCACCAGCTAATGTAGAACCGATGAACATAGTCGCGATTACTGAACCAACATATGATTCGAAGATATCAGCACCCATACCAGCAGTATCACCAACGTTGTCTCCAACGTTATCAGCAATAGTTGCAGGGTTTCTTGGATCGTCTTCTGGAATACCAGCTTCAACTTTACCAACAAGGTCAGCACCAACGTCAGCAGCTTTAGTATAGATACCACCACCAACTCTTGCGAAAAGAGCGATAGAAGAGGCACCCATTGCAAAACCGTTTAGAGCTTCAATGTTAGGGTTAGAACCTGAGATCCATTTATAAAGAAGAGCAACTCCCATTAGACCAACAGAAGCAACTGCCATACCCATTACAGAACCACCGTAAAAAGCTACTGAAAGAGCTTTACCTTGTCCGCTTTGAGCTGCAGCTTCAGCTGTTCTCACGTTAGCTTTAGTTGCTGCTTTCATTCCGATGAAACCACAAAGCATTGAAGCGAAAGCACCAACGATGTAGCAAACAGCTGTGTTCATACCAAGACGGCTCCAAAGAAGAGCACAAACGATACCTAAGAAAAGAACAAGAATACTGTATTCTTTCTTAAGGAATGTCATTGATCCTGATTCGATAAGTGACGCGATCCCAGTCATTTTCGCATTACCTGCTGGTTGTTTAACAACCCAGGCGTACGTAAGGATAGCAAAGATAAATCCGGCAAGACCTACAAATGGTGAAGTTGCCAGAAAGCTAGTTGTGTCCATTAGAAACTACTCCTTTCTATGAAAGTGTTAATAAATATTTTTCTTCTGCTAAATGCTGAATTAAAATAAACTTTATAATAGCTGACAATTTTTATCATAAGCTATAGGAAGCGTAAAACTTTAATAAACGGAAAAGTGACTTGGAAGCATCGCAAAATAGCCAAGGGAATGGCACAAAGCAGAAGAAGTCTTTGATTTTTTCTACAATAAAGATGGCCTTGGCGACATTCAGTAGTCGTATTCTTGGACTCGTCAGAGAGCAGGTGATGGCCGCTATGTTTGGAGCAAGTGGAGTCACTGATGCTTTTGCCGTTGCCTATCGTGTTCCGAATCTCCTTAGAGACCTCTTTGCAGAAGGATCTTTCTCTTCTGCATTCGTACCTATCTTTACCGAGGTTAATCAAAAAGATCCTGAGCAGGCGAAGAAGCTCATGGGAACGATGGCCGTCTTTCTTTCGATTGTGACTGGTCTTTGTAGTATTCTCATCATTATTTTTGCTGGAGAAATTGTTCATCTTTTTACCAATGAGCAATTCACTAATGATCCTCAAAGGTTTGAACTGACGAAAATTCTTGTTCAAATCATGTCTCCCTTCTTAGTGCTCATTTCTTTAGCTGCACTTTTTATGGGTGTTCTCAATACTCTTAAAGTTTTCTTTGTCCCAAGTTTTGCACCAGCATTTTTTAATGTTCTTATGATTGCCTGTATGATTCTTCTTCCTCCTTGGCTTAATGAAAGGGGGATGCACGAAGTTCTCTCTCTGGGGATTGGTGTTGTTGCTGGTGGACTTGCTCAAATGGCCATTCAAATTCCACTGCTTATCAAGAAAGGATATTTTCCTAAAGCGCTGACGAGTTTTAAGAACCCAGATATTTCAAGAATCTTTAAAAGAATAGGTATCGGAACGATTGGAATTGCCGCTACTCAGATCAATGTCTTAGTGACGACAATCCTTGCCACCGGAACAGTCATTGGAGCTGTTAGTTGGTTAAGCTATGCTTTTAGACTTTTTCAATTTCCGGTAGGAATTCTCTCTGTCAGTATTGCAGGAAGTAACCTTGTTCACTTTAGTGACTCATGGAAACAAGGGCTAAAGGGCGAGGCCTTAGATATTCTTAAGCATAGTTTTCTCATGAGCTTCTTCACTATTATTCCAGCAACAGTGCTTCTCTATGTTTTGGGAGATGAGTCAGTTCAGATCGTTTTTGAGAGGGGAGCTTTTGATAGGGAGGATACAATTCAAACGGCCTTGGCCCTAAAGTTTTATCTTATTGGGCTGCCTTTCTATGGATGGTATAAATTGTGGTCTCCTACATTCTTCGCCCTTGATCGACCGAAGATTCCAGTCTTTATATCTACAGCTTGTATTGCTTTGAATATAATTTTTTGTTTAGCACTCACTCCTAAATATGGTTTTGTTGTTCTTGCTTTGGGAACAAGCCTTTCAATGGTTTTAAATTCTACTATTCAGTGGGGATTTTTGAGTCGTCTTCTCAATGTTAAGTTTACAGAACTATGGGATATAAGAATTTTTAAAATCCTTATTGCAGGGGCAGTATGTTTTGCTTTGGCATGGGGAGTTAAAACAAATTTTTATCAGATTGATTCAGACTTTTTCACCCGTGCAACCGCGTTTTGTGCCTCTGGTATTAGTGGTGCTCTTGGGTATGGACTGACGCTGGTCCTATTGGGAGAAGGAAAGATTTTAAAGAAAATTTTACGAAGAAAATAAATATTCAAAAAATCAAGAACTTTCTTGTGTGAGTTTGAGTTAGAAGGTAGACTAAAATAGAAACTAATATGACCCATGGGGTCTTTAAATTGAGGACATGTTCATGAGAACAGATTTTGAAACGTTGCGCACACTGGCCAACTACACGATCAATCTTCTAAATGAGAGTAGTCTTATTGAGTTTGATATTACAAATCGTGAGAAGTTGGTTGATGCAATGGCCACGGAGTTTGGCGTTAGCTTTGCGACTGATGAAGATATCAGAGACCAAGCGATTGAAGAAGTTGAAGAAAAAATGGGAGTTGATAATCTTCCTGAAGATGTGACTGAATCAGAAATGTTCAACCACGCAAGAAAAGAAATTATCAAGTCTTTCTCTGGTGAAAATATCGGTGGTCTTTACTTAGTAGAGTCACTTCACCAATCAAGTAATAGAATCACAAAGTTCTTAATGGATTGTGATTTAATCGAAGATGTTTTTGGAACTGATGAAGAAATCTCTGAGTTCTTAGTTTCAAAGATCCGTGCTTTTAGTACCAAAAAGAATTAAAAGAAAAACTAAATTGATTATAAGTTAAAGGCTCCGATTGGAGCCTTTAATATTTTTATTTCATAAAAATTTATCGAATTGAGTAAAGACTTTCTTCAAAGTAGGGACCTTCAACCGCACCGTTAAGAACACTACTCCAACTAAAAGCTAAGAGATAACTATCATCATCCTCATTTTCGTTAGGGTGAAGAAGAAAACAGTCAAAGTATATACGAGTAATTCCTGCTTGAGTTGCTGTCCCTTCAACTCTTGCAAACTTTATTTCTGGGTGATGCTCAAACATTTTTACTTTTCGAAAACTAACAGGATTTGCAATGATCACACCATCTTGATCAAACTCAATTTTCTTTTCTTCTAAGATGTCACCAATATGCTGTTCAATTGAGCGTTTATTTTTTCCCGTTTCATTATAGTGATATTCGCAGAACCATTCATAACGAGTGTCTGTTCTTTCATACTTTTGAAAATTGTCATTAGATTCAGTGGCACCCCACCAAGAAGGGATTGAAAAAGAAAAAGGTCCTATCTTTATAGTGATGGCATTTTCTAGAAAAGACTTCTTTTCTTCTTTAATTACGATCATGGCGTAGACTAGAGCGACGATGCCTAAAACCAGTAAAGACCACTCAAATATTAGTTTTCCTGTCATTTCCCTGTAATCTCAGATAGTTACGATTATGTAAAGCCATAAGGTAAAGTTTTTTAATAAATTCACCGATTAGTCGAATGAGATAATCGGTTGAAGAGACAAATTTGCAATTTGGAGAACGCAATGAATTTAACAAAGGCCAAAAAATTCGTAACAAGAGAAGCAATATTTAGCTTCTTATTGGCACTAACTTTTGCACAAGTCGAGCTTGCCCACGCAGGAAGATTTGATGATTGTAGCGAAATCAATCCTAATAGGTTTGAAAGAGAATATCGTTATTGTCTTCAAGCAGAAATTGCGAGTGATGCAGACTGTATTGATTGTATGTTCTACGGACAAGAGGAGAGTAACCCATGGGTTGATGCTCTTAGTGCTGTAGCCGCTCCACTTGCCTTAGTTGGTTCAACTTATATCGCCGCTAGATATCAGCATAAATCTCAGAAAGCTTGGGCCGGAGCTTACGAGGCTGGACATGCAGCGTGTACTTCAAGATTCAATTCTTATTTAGATTACAATATTACAAGAGGATCAAATCCGATTCTTCCTGATCAAGCAGAAAACCTTATGAACACATGTAACGGTAATGGTTACGGTGGCTATGCTGGTTTCGGTGGATTCGGTGGTAACGGATATGGTGGATTTGGAAATCCTTGGATGGGTGCAGGTTACTCACCAGGATTCATGGCCGGAATGATGGGTCCATACCCTGGTTACGGTGGTGGAATGTATGGCGGTGGTTTCGGTGGCCCAGGAATGGGTGGCGGATTCTACGGTAACATCGGTGGTCTTGGTGGACTAGGTCTTGGATTAGGTCTTGGTCTTGGTGCTGGGCTCATGGGTGGAGGCTATCCTGGAATGGGTGGCGGTATCGGTTTCAACGTTGGAATCGGTGGCGGAATGGGCGGTTACCCAGGAATGGGTGGTGGTTTTGGAATGGGTTATCCAGGAATGGGTGGCGGGTTCGGAATGGGCTATCCTGGAATGGGTGGCGGATTCGGAATGGGCGGTTACCCTGGTATGGGTGGCGGATTCGGTCTCGGTGGAGGAATTAATATGGGATTCCCTGGTGCCGGAGGAATGATGTGTTTTGCAGCTCCTTGTCCTGGAATGGGCGGAGGATTTGGCATGGGCGGTTACCCAGGAATGGGTGGCGGAGGCCTAGGCGGTGGTTTCGGAATTAACCTTGGAATCGGCGGAGGAATGGGTGGTTACCCAGGTGGCTTCGGCGGTGGTTTCGGTGCCCCTGGAATGGGTGGCGGATTCTACCCGGGCGGGTTTGCCGGTGGAGTTCCAGGTGGAATGTTCGGTGGACCAGGTATGTATAACGGTGGCATCGGTATCGGTGTTGGCGGTGGATTCGGACCAGGTGGAGGCGGAGGCTTCTACGGACCAGGTGGAGGCGGTGGCTTCTATGGACCTGGCGGTGGTGGATTCGGACCAGGTGGAGGAGCCGGTGGCGGTTACTGGGGTAACACTGGTGGCTGGGGCGGAGGAAACTTCTGGCAACAGCAACAAAATCAGTGGATGGAAGCCCAATATAGAGCACAAGCTGGTAATGCTTACGCAAACTATAGAGGACAAGGTAACTACGCAACTGCACAAGCAGGAGCACAAGCACTCTTCAATAACTATCAGCAAGCGGGAGCCAACTACGGTTACGGTTCACAACAAGCTGCTGGATACGGAATGGGTGGAGCCGGCTACGGTGGATACTTTGGTGGTACTCCATATGCGGCTGGGAACTTGGGGCTCCAATTCTCGATCGGCGGATACGGCGGTTTCGGTTTTTAAGAACAATCTTTGGGGAATTTAGGTGTCAGCTTGAGTTCCCCTCAGTCATTTACTTGATGTAAATTCCTTTCGTGTCACCCTTCGCTTCCTATAAATTCCCACAAATCTAGTCCTTAAAAAGAACAAGCCTTCTTGGAACATTTTTAAATTTCGCGAACTACTATTTATTGTGGATCAGAGTTTTGATTTCGTGTCTAAAAATCACCTGAATCTTATCGTTGTCGATAAGCTTATCAATGAAACCAGGACCAAACTTAGGGTGATCAATAACGTCACCTTGCTTGAATTCAGTACGAGGGCTGTATTTTTGAGATTGAGAAGTTGCTTTTGAAACGAGTTCTAGCCACATGTCAGAGATAGACTCAGTTTTTTTGCTAGCTTTTCTTTTGAGGCCACCAGTTTTTGTTTTTGTTGCTTTAACAGCTGAAGGATCCTTGTAAGCGTGAGTTGCTTTACATGTCTTACATTCTACTTTTCCAATAGTAGACACAGTTTTCATCGTCACAATAATATGTGCTAAAGTTAACTTACATTTATTACAATAGGATAAAACTTCCTTGCCTACACCGATTTTTGACATGATATTCCTTCATTTGGTGGGATATTAAAAACAAGGCTAAAAGGTAAAAGACTCAGTGGATAAAGTAAAGACAGACCGCATAGGTAAAACGCAGCAGATGCTTCTAGAACAGGCGAAAACCCTTCCTAGAAAGCCTGGATGCTATTTGATGAAAGATCGTCATCAGAAAGTTATTTATGTGGGTAAAGCAAAAGACTTGAAAAGCAGAGTCTCAAGCTACTTTCAAAATGGGGCGAAAACACCTAAAACAGAAATACTTGTTTCTCATATCCGCACCTTTGATTTTCTTCTTACAGAGACAGAAACTGAAGCTTTTGTTCTCGAGAATAATCTAATTAAAAAACATTCGCCGAAATACAATATAATGATGAGGGATGATAAGAGTTATCCTTATGTTCTCATCAATAACAATGAACCATTTCCAAGAATTGAATATCAAAGAAGGGTAAAAAGGGGAGCAAAAAAAAGCGTCTATGGCCCTTTTGTTCATGGTAGTAATATTTCGGAAGTGATTCGCATATTAACTAAATCATTTCAGTTACGTGATTGCACAATAAGAGAATTTAATTCACGAACTAAACCTTGTCTGCTCTATCAAATCCATCAGTGTAGTGCTCCTTGTGTTGGAAAAATTGATGATAGGGATTATAAGAAAGATCTAAAGCTTGCCACCGGTTTTTTTGAAGGTAAGGGGAAGAAAGGCCTTGATGTTTTAACGAAGAGAATGACAAATGCAGCTGAAGTAGAGAACTTTGAAGAAGCTGCCATCCTTCGAGATAATATTCAAATACTAGAGGAATTTGTTGAATACTCTAAGCAAAAGAATGCAGAGATTGATTCTAAATATCAAGATGTAGATATACTCGCTTATCACCAAGGGGAAATTGAAACTGACCTTGCTATATACATGGTAAGAAATGGTGTTCTCTTAGGGCATAAGAACTTTCATTTTCCAACAGTGGAAAGTATCGATGAAATTGAAGCTTCCTTGCTCAATTATATTTTCCAATATTATTCTCAGACGCACGACACTTTACCAAAAGCGATTGTTCATCAGTTCAATGATAAGAATGTAAAACTACTTTCCGAAGCGATAAAAACGATTGGTGATATTAAAGTGATGAAGCCGACAAAGTCTCTTCAATCAATAGCAGAACTTGCTAAAGATCAGGCCTTTGAATCACAGCGAGTAAGAATCAGCAATGAAGAATCTGTCTATGTAGGACTAAATAAACTAAAAGAACTTCTTTCTATGAAAGAAAGACCACGAACTCTTGAATGTTATGATGTGGCCATCTTTCAAGGAAGTTCTCCAACGGCGGCGCAGATTGTTTTTCACGAAGGAAAAGCTGATAAGGCCCGCTATCGACATTATCATCTTGAAACAAGAGAAGAGGGTAATAACGACTTTGCCATGATGAAAGAAGTGCTTGAGAGAAGAATTAAGTCTGGCGACCTTCCTGATGTTTTTATTGCTGATGGTGGAAAAGGACAGGTAAGTATTTTTAGGACAGTCTTAGAAGAAGCGGGGATTGATATTCCTGTTGTTGGAATTGCTAAAGCTAAGAATATTGCTGGAAAAAATGCTTTTCGAAAAAGTGAAGTTTCTCATTCAGAAGAAAGGCTGGTTATCCCTGGTCGATCAAATCCTTATATTCTTCAAAAGTGCAAAAGTTTGATGAAGATCGTAGTGGAAATGAGGGACGAGGCCCATCGCTTTTCAAGAAGATTACACCACAAGGCCGAAAGTAAAAGAACGATTACTAGCTGGGTTGATCAAATTCCTAATATTGGACCTGGGACGAAGAAGAAAATTCTATCTCAGATGACAAAGACAGTAGAGGAGTTGGAAAAATTTAGTGTTGATCAATTAATGAGAGAATTTAGTGTAAGTAAGAAAACGGCTTTAAATATTTTTGAGTTTCTAAAAGATTCTATAAATTGAAATTCAGATTCGGACTTCCTGTCCTTCCCTGAAAACATTCTAGTTAAGAATGTGAATGAGCTTGCGGTGTTTTCCGCCACATTCAGGACATCTTGCGGTCTCTTGAATGTATAAGTTTTTGTAGTCTGAAAGATGGGTGAATACTAATTTTGCTCCACAAACATTGCAGTCATCGATCTGTCTTTTTACTTGCTTCACATCTCCAAAGTATTCTTCAAATCTTTCGAACTTGAAATCTGAGTCTTGAGACATTTATTCTACTCCTGATAACAGGCACTTGTGCCTTGCTTATATGAATTTTTCGACATATACGGCACTTCTCTTAACCAAACTGGCTAAATTTATGATTTTGGGATATTTTTACCCAAGAAACTATTTATTTAGAGGCAAAAAAGGCCAAATTTCAGACAATAATGACGAATTTTTCGAAAATACTAAACTTTCAAAATAATCTTGCTCAAGGAAAAGAGGCCATGGCCAAGACCTTTGCTGGGCAATTATTCAAAAGCTCACCTTGGTTCTTCCATCAATTAAAAAACAATGAGCTTCAAGAGCAAAATAGCGAAGCAATTAAGATAGAAGTTACTGAGGAGATTATTGCTCCTGAAGAAAAGACTATCGGACAAGTTGTTGATCAGATGGTTGACTATGTTCATACCAAAGCAAGCGAAGAGAATACTGAAACAGTGACTCTCACAAATGGACAAGCGTTGGTTGGTAAAAGTGCCAATACTCAAACTGAATCGAAAGAAATTGAACCAGTTGAGTCTCCTCAAGATTTAGTTGTTGATAAAGAAACTCCTCATGCAAAAGTTGCGTTCGTAGGAGAAATCCCAAAAGACTTTAATAGTGATCATCCTAATATTGATCTCTTAAGTAAAATGATTGGGGCCATGAAATTAGAGGAAGGAAGTTGGCAAAGACTTTTCCTTGAGAAGAGCCTTGAAGAAGAGGCCCTTAAGCATCAAGAAGATTCGTTGTTTATGCATCTTCATCAATCTGAAGTGAAGGTTGTCGTTTCACTCGGGGCATTTGCTACAAATTTATTAATGGGCAAGAGAGAAAGGCTCAGTAAAGTTCATGGCCAGCTCCAGAAGCTTAACTTGAACTCTGGTGATATCACTAAAGAATTAAGCGTCTTTCCTGTTTTTCACCCAGACTTATTGCAGATAAATCCTAATATGAAGCGTTCTGCTTGGATTGATTTACAAAAAGTTATGGAGTTCCTGAATCAATAACTCAAGTTTTACCTACTTGAGTTCTTAACGCTCACTGTATAAAATACTATTGCACTGGGAAGTGTGTGAAAAGACTCATGAATGAGCATCTCAAGGAAGAGAAACTGATAGGAATAGTTAAACTACTTACACTTTTATTTGCTGTGGTGGTACTTGCAGAGCTACAAGCTGCAACTCCTAAAGTTTATGGTCAACGTGAACATATCCCGAAAATTAAAGTTCGATTAAAAAAAGATCTTAGAAAAGTTCTCTTAAGTGGAACTGACCTGAAAAGAAAATTTCATATTGGTAATGATGTTAAACATTTTCGTGGAAGAAAAAGTATTAAGTTTAATTGTTCAGGAGTTTCAAAGAAGAAGACTTTCAAAAAACCTATTCTTCTGGCTTCATTAAGAAGTCCAACGGGTCTTATTGCTTTTGAAAAAGAAAAATACACTGGAGATATCCATATCGTTACTTCTCCTAAACCTGGTAAGTGTGATGTGGTTCAAGAGACCACCATGGAAAAATATATAAGTGGTCTTCTTGCTAAAGAAATGAACGCTGTCTGGCCAACAGAAGCATTAAAAGCACAGGCCGTTGCTGCCAGAACATACGCACTTCAGAAAATTAAGACTGGAGCAACAAAAAAGAAAGCAGGATACGAAACTTATTTTGATCTTGAAAGCTCTGAGAAGCATCAAGTTGGTGGAAGCTTCTTTGATACAAATCAAAATACTGATAAAGCTACTTGGAGTACTAAAGGTGAGATCTTAGTCACTGGTGATAAGCAGATGATGACTCCAATCTTCTTTCACGCAACTTGTGGAGGTCATACACTAAGGCCTGATCATGTTTGGCAAAATAAAGTAGCCGGTTATGAAGGTGTACCTTGTAAGGGATGTGTAAAAAGAGAGGATAAAAAATATCACCAAAAAGTAGATCTCTTACGTTTTAGAAAATTTCTTTCTTGGAGTATCGATAAAGGTTTTATTGAAAAGAAAGCGACCTTATATTTAGAACGAAAAATGAGAGTTGTTCCTCATAAACTTTATGGTCGCACAATTAGAATTTACTTAGGTGACTACCTTGTAAAAATTAAGAAGTCTACATTTAGAAGATATTTTGGAAGAGTACTTTTTCCATCCAATAACTTTAGAATTTCTTTTAACTCAAACAAAGTTAGGGTTTATGGACGTGGACTCGGGCATGGTGTTGGACTATGCCAATTAGGTGCTCTCGATATGGCCAGAAAGGGATGGAGTTATAAGAAGATTTTGGCCCACTATTTTCCTAAACATAAGTTGAAAAAAATATATTAATAGATAATCTTTAGTTTTCGATGATGAGATTAATTGTAGCTTTCATATTTATTTTGAGTGTTTCAGATATTTTCGGATATACGATCCTCATTGACCCTGGCCATGGTGGAGAAGATCATGGTGCCTCTGGGTATTATAAGAAAGGGAAGAAGCGTTACTCAATAAAAGAAAAGGACCTGGCCTTAGGAATCGCACTACGCTTAAAAGAAAAACTTTCTAAAAACTATAGTACTTATTTAACAAGATCTATTGATCGAACTTTAACTTTGGCCAATCGAGCCGAGATTGCAGATAAAGTAAAAGCTGATCTTTTTATATCGATCCATATAAACGCCAGTAAGAAAAAGTCTAGCAATGGCTTTGAAACTTACTATCTTGATAATCATGATGATGCCGCCGTTAAGAAAGTTGAGGAAGTTGAAAACAAAGACCTTAAAGGGGAAGCCTTAATTATTGACAAGATTCTTACTGACTTAGTTATTGATAGAACTGTGACTTCAAGTAAAGGATTAGCGAAAAGTATCCATGGTCAGATTAGAAAGAAAATTAAAAGAAAATATCGAATGGTTGATAGAGGAGTGAAGCCCGGACTCTTCTATGTTTTGGCCTTGGCCAAGAGACCAGCGATTCTTTTAGAAGCTGGGTTTATTTCTAATTATCGTGAAGTTGGAAAAATGAGAACCAAGAAATTCCAAGAAGCTTATGCCACAGCAGTCGCTGATGGAATTCATTTATATTTGAAAGATAAAATTAAGAAGAAACCGAGTTTATTTTAGAAGGTTTTAAAAAATAAGGAGTAAGCAATGATTGAGAGAGAGAGATGCTTACTCCTCATTTTTGAGAGGGAGAGATTATGAAGCCCAATGAGAGTTAGGCTTCATAAAAATCGTTTATTAATTTACTTTTTAATCTTAGAGACACTGTCCGCTGATTAGGGAAATTGATCTTCCGTCTTGTGGATTCATACCAGACTGTTGTAGTGACTGGTTTGAAAATGAAATCCCACCTTGAAGAATATTTCCTGCCTGACAGTTAATACTTGTATCAAGTTGTACATCAATCCCAAAGTTACTTAAGCTGCTGTTGTTACCTAGCATCTCAATGTTGTTCTGTGAGAATGAACAGAATGATACAGTTACGTAATATTGAACTGAGTTTCCATTTACAACTTTTGTAATAGCGTAAAGGTCATTAGTTCCCATTGTATGTCCAAAGAATGCTTCTCCGGCTGTTCCTGAAAAAGAACTTGCTGGTTGCATTTGTCCATAGATTCTATTTCCAAACGAAGAGCCTTGTAATGTGAATACTCTGTCATTCATTCTGTATGGGTTTTGACCACCGCTACAGCTGTATTGTGACTTTAAGTTATTCCAAGTACTACTCGCTTGAGTATTGTTACCAAAACTAACAGGGTTGCTAGTTGGGTTGTTACTAATTTGATTAGAATTAACTTTGTTCTTGTCTGATTTTCCACACCCGATCGCTAAAGCTGCAACGAACCCTAATGTTGCAATCTTCTTTGATAGTGCTTTTAACTTAATTGAGTTAAACGCTTTCATAATTTTCTCTCCTCTTACTAAGGTCTTTTTAATCTTTGATCCCGATAAATTAATATTGCTGTTTATACTGCATAACCCGTGCCAAAATTATGCATATCGTTAAAATAGCCATAGTTACACATAAGTAATTGAATTTACTAGGTTTATTTAAGAGGGAGTGTTCTAAAGATAATCAGTGAAATTGTATAAAAGCTCACAGTTGTCTAAATTCTTGTCAATTTTTGGAAAATTTTCGTCATTTTAAGCCTTTAAAGCCCTTCCATGGTTTATAATTATTTCTATCATCCGAAAGGTGGGTAACTGCTAAGGAATAAAGGTATTTAAATGTCCGAAAATCTAGGGCTTGCTAAGAGTATTGATAGCACGCTTAAGAAATTCACTAAGAATGAAGAGTCTAAATTTAGGGTTTGGACCTCTTTTAAGATGACGATGATACCTTTCTTATCAGTCATTATTGTAGGCTGGATGTTTATTCTCTTACTTGAAGTCGATTATCTCTTCTTTAAATCTCACGAATTAATTGGAATTGATAACTTTAGATCGACCTACTATGACTATATCTTCAATAAGATGAGTAACTTCGTTCCTTATTTATCGATTCTCTTCATCTTCCTTATAGTAGCTGGGCTTTATGTCTCAGATATTCTCTTGAGGCCATTTCGAATTATTGGAGACTATTGTGAGAAGGCCCTTGAAGATGAGAATGCTAGTTATGATCCTGATTTCTTCAATGATCTCTCTTTATTAACTCGTTTTGCAGAGTTCTTCTTTAGTATTATTGATAACTTCAGAAAGAATGGAGAGTTAAAGCAGATTGAGATTCCTAGTAAGTATACAAAGATACATAATCCACGTTTTGAGACGATGTTCTTCTTTCATTATTCTTTCTATCTCTTTATTTGCCTCTCGCTAGTAAGTGTTATCACATATACCTTTGCGATGGGTCTTCATGATGAGTTGATTAACTTTGCGAGAGAGACTTTGCCTCAACAAAAGCAGGTTCTAACCTTTTTACAAGGACAGAACGGTATCTTTAGTTCAGTATTAATAGCGTTCTTTGTTACCCAGCTAATTCTTTATATCTGGCTAGCATCGCATCTATATTTAAAAGTAGCCACTCCAGCTTTTGGAGTATTTGCTACCATGAGGTCTTTTTTGAAAGGAAATCATTCGGCCAGAGTTCATCTCATTGGTTTTCCTTATTTAAGACCTGCTTGCCGAAAGTTAAATAAGTACTTAGACTTTATCGAAAGAAAATATACTAATAAGAACAATTGAATATAAAACGGAGTGTAGAATGAAAATTGTATCAATGTTATTAATGTTATCTCTTCTCGCGACTTCTTGTGTGAAGAAAGATGATGTTGCCAAAGTATTAAAAGAAAACCCTGAAATTCTAGCGGATGCTATCAAAGCAAATCCTGTTCAATTTCTTGAAGCAATTCAATTTGCTGCTGAAAATGCAAAAAAAGAAATGGCCAAGAAAAGAGAAGAAGATGAGAAGAAAAAGTTTGAAGAAGCTTTCAATAATCCTCTTGAGCCACAAATTAGAAAAGATGAAATGATTAGAGGACCAAAGAATGCTCCGATCACACTGGTAGAATACTCAGATTTTCAGTGTCCATTCTGTCAGAGAGGATTTAACAATGTTCAAGCTCTTCTAAAGAAGTATGGTAAGAATATCCGTTTTATCTACAAGCATCTTCCACTAAGCTTTCACAAAGAAGCGATGATTACAGCTCAATATCATGAGGCCATTAGACTTCAAAGTGAAGAGAAAGCATGGGCCTTCCATGATGAAATCTTTAAAGATATTCAAAGATTAAGAATGGGTGAAAAGTTTCTTAAGAAAATTGCTAAGAAAGTTGGTGCTAATCAAAAGAGAATCGACAAAGATAAATCAAGTGCTGCTGTTATGAATAGAATTAAAGAAGATCAAGCGGAAGCTGCTAAGTTTGGAATGCAAGGAACTCCTGGTTTTTTATTAAATGGTATTCCACTTAGAGGAGCTTACCCTGTTTCTGAATTTGATAAGATCATTGATCGTTTAGTTAAAGACGGAAAAATTAAGCTGAATTAGCGAGTCTAGAGAAAGCAAAAGATTTTGCTTTCGGTTAGACGAGCACTATAGAACTAATAGTATAAAAACCTCCTCTTGTTAGGAGGTTTTTTTTTGCCTTAACTTAAAAAAAATTATTAAAAAACAAACCTCCCACCGCCTTTATTCATCTACCTTTCCACTGTTTCTGGATATATTTCAAAAGAAATTGTAAAGAAAAAACACAAGAAAAAATCAAAAAAAAATTTTTTTAATAAATTTTTTAAAAAATATTTGTCATTTAAAATAAAATACGTAAACATTCTAATATCCCATTAACACTAACGTTTAGGAGTTAGAATGAACAGAAAAGAGCTAATCGAAGCTATTTTAAAAGACAAGCAACTTGCACACTTAACAAAAAAAGACGCTGATCACTTTGTAGCGACTCTTCTTGATGTAGTTAAGAAGACAGTTAAAAAAGGTGATGACGTTTCTCTAATCGGTTTTGGAACATTCTCTAAGACTAGAAGAGCAGCTAGAATGGGTGTTAACCCAGCTACTGGTGAGAAAATCAAAATTAAAGCTAAGACTCTTCCAAAATTCCGTCCAGGAAAAGCTTGGAAAGATATGTTCTAATTTGATTTTTATCAAAACGAATTAATATCGAAGCCTCCTTTATGGAGGCTTTTTTGTGTCAAATTGGCACTGAAGTTGTAGATATCCTGAGTCTTTTACATGGTTTTGTCAGATTAATGACGTTTTACTAGGTAAAAAATTCCACTGTCAGAGAAAAAGAGGAAATTACTTCCTAATTTATCTTCCTCTACTTGAAGTCATCGAATTCAAACTGTATAATTTTTGACAGGAGTGAATCTTTTTTCCTCCCTCCAGAGTTTACTTTAACCAGGATGGTTTGAGATGGCAGAAGCCGAAGCAGAACAACAAATGGATATTCAGCCCCCGGCAAATAAAGCGGGCGGCGCAAAGAATCCTCTTTTAACAGTTCTTGTTTTAGTTAATACCATTGCAATGGCAGGTATCGCGTATTTTCAATTTGAAATGCATAAGAAGATGACTGCACAATCTAGCATTCAAGATGTTGTGAAAGCTGAAATGGCTAAGGTGAATGGAGAAGAGACGAAAGAAGGTACTGGTGAGGCCGTAGAAGAAGACGGGATCCTTTTCCCATTAGAAGGTTTCACTGCCAACTTAGCTCAAGGAGACGGCCCTCGTCGCTTTGTGAGAATGAATGCTGTACTGAAGTTTTCTAAAGACTCGAAGGAAGAAGAGTTTAAATCTAGAAAACCTCAGATTAGAGATACGATTATTTCGACTTTAAACTCGAAGAGACCTGAAGAGCTTCTAAAGCTTGAAGGGAAGAACTTCCTTAAAGAAGAAATTAAAGCTGCTATTAACTCATTTCTAGTTGATGGCAACGTTATAGATGTTTACTACGTTAGTTTCCAAATAAACTAAGGTAGCAGGCGGCTGGCAGGATGCTGGTCAAACCATTAACCATCATTTTTCCCAGGAGGGGAGAAACATGGCACAAGTACTAAGTCAAGATGAAGTAGATGCACTATTAAACGCTGTTAATGACGGTGGAGCCGATGATATTCTCGGAGATGGAGATGTCGGAGGGGATTTTGATGCCGATGATGATATGGATGAGAATATACAGACGTATGATCTCACCAATCAAGACAGGGTTATTAGAGGTAGGATGCCTATCCTCGAAATTATCTATGAAAGATTCATTAGGCAATTTCGTGTATCTCTCTCAAACTCACTAAGAAAGATTTCGACAATCTCAATGATTTCAACTGACCTTTTAAAGTTCGGTGAATTCGTGAACACACTTCCGATTCCTTCGTGTATGTGTATCATGAGATTTAATGAACTAAGAGGACCTGCTCTTCTTGTTTTCGAATCTAAACTAGCTTACGCCATCATCGATTCTTATTTCGGTGGAACGGATAGACCTTTTACGAAAATTGAAGGGAAAGAATTTACGGCCATTGAGCTTTCATTCATGAAGAAAGTAATGGATATGGCCATTGGTGATCTTGAGGAAGCTTGGTCCCCAGTACATAGAATTGATGCTCAATACTTAAGAACAGAAATCAACCCTCAGTTCGTTGGTGTTGTTCCTCCTTCAGATGTAATTATCGCTACGACTCTTGAGGTTGAATTCGAATCAGCTTCTGGAACGATCATGATTGTTGTTCCTTACTCAACAATTGAACCAATTAAGCAAAAACTAAGTTCAAGTTATCAAACTGATAACGATATCGCAGATAGTATCTGGACTCAGGCGATGAATGAGCACATCTTAGAAGCGACAAGTACTGTTGTTTGTAAGCTTGGTGAAACGCAGATGACTGTTGGTGATCTTGTCACATTAGAAGTGGGAGATATCATTCCACTTGAACAAGAAGCCAGTGGTGAAGTGAGCTTAGATGTTGAAGGCGTTGAAAAAATGAAGTGCTTAATCGGAGTTCATAAAGGGAATAGAGCAGTTCAAGTAACAAAAGATTTTTCGAATCATAAAAAGAAAGCATAAGTTTGGGGAGATAAGAAATGGAAGAAAATAACAACGAAAATGAAGTAGCACAACCAATTGGACTTGATGATGCGGATAGAGCGCAGATTGCGAAGCTTGCTGATGAAGTAAAAGCTGGGGACGATGCTCTTAATAAACTGAAAGTTCAAAACTTAGATTTCATCTTAGATATTCCACTAAAGGTAACTGTGGAATTAGGAAGAACGGAAGTAATTATTAAAGACCTTTTACAGCTAGGTCAAGGTTCTGTTTTAGAACTAGACAAGCTTGCTGGTGAGCCTCTTGAGATTTTAGTAAACGGGAAGCTTGTTGCAAAAGGTGAAGTTGTTGTTGTTAACGAAAAATTTGGTATCAGACTTACGGATATCATTAGTCCAGTAGAAAGAATTGAGACCTTAAAATAAGAAAAGGTGGAGTTATGATTAAAAACATTATTGTTCTCGTATTTTTAGCAATGATCTCGATAAGCTCTCAAGCCGAAGAGAAAACCAAGATTGGTAAAATTGCTTTTAAAAATGGATCTCACACTAGTAAAGCAGAAGTGTTTTATGAAGGAGAGCTTAGGGGAACACCAATCTTAACGGTTAAGAAGAATATTATTCAGGTAGCCATTCCTGACTCATATGTTTGGCCAAAGATTGAAAAGAACATAACTCTTAATGAAAAATTTGATACTTCTCTTCAGGCCTATCAGTTTACTAAAAATAAAGTGAGATTCAGAGTTGTACTTCCATACAACGTTGAAAAGCATCAAGGAAAAATTAATGTCACACTTAGAGATAAGAGTTTTGATGTAACTTTCCCGAGAATTAAAACAGCGAAGAAAGCGGTTAGTTTAAATACTAATAGACAACCGGCTATACCGAACCCGAAAAAAGCTGTAACTGACTACGATGAGAGCTATCTTGATAAGTTGATGAAAGATCAGGCAAGTGTTCCAGAAGTTAAGCTTGCAAAAGCGAAAGTGGCCAAGGCGGCCCCGACTAAACAACAAAAGGATGAAGTCAAAGTGACTCAAGCAGCGAGTAAATCTAGTGCCAAAGCGCTTGAAGGTGAGACTAAGTCTTCGTTTTCTCTTGGAACATATGTTGGTAAGTTTGTTGCATTCTTAGGATTGATACTCGTTTTCTTCTGGGGAGCAGTTCAGTTAATGAGAAAAGGTGCATTTAAAAAGTCAAAGCTAAGTTTTTTAAGTTCTACAAAAGTGGTTGAAGTAATCAACAATACTTATATCGGACCAAAGAAATCGTTAGTACTTGTGAGAGCTCATAATCAAGTCTTCTTAGTAGGTTCAAGCGAGTCAGGTCTTCAGTTAATTAGTGAAGTAAATGATGTGGCCGGACTTATGAAAGATGGTGAAAGGCAAATCGCTGGCGATAACTTCGATACTAATCTTGGTACAGCGAATGAAACGGAAAAAGAATTTAAGCTTAAAGATGAGGTTGCGGTAGCAACCGAGCTAACTATAGCTAACAACAATGCGGCTGCTGAGAGTAGCGGACTAGATAAGTTATTAGCTGAATCAGAATCAACGGACAAAGTGAAGTTATCTGATCAGATCAAAGATAAAATGAAAAATTTAAAGTCTCTACAATAAGTAGGGACTTACTTGAGAGAAGAGGAAAACAGGATGTTTTCAAAAATCTTAAAATTGGCAGTAGCTTTAGGATTGAGTTTACTTGCTAGTTCAGCATTAGCTCAAAGTTCAACGAACCTTCCGGGTTTATCTGTCAATTTCGGACAAGGGGTAAACCTTGTTGATACGATTGAAATCTTAGCACTCTTTACAGTGTTAACCTTAGCTCCGGCGATTTTAATTCTTTGTACATGTTTTACTAGAATCATTGTTGTTCTTTCTTTTATGAGACAAGCTATTGGCACACAGAACATGCCACCAAATCAATTATTGATTGGTTTTGCTCTCTTCTTATCAATCTTTGTAATGAAGCCAACTGGTGTAGAGATTTATGACCAAGCTCTTAAACCTTACATGGCCAAGAAGGTTTCTTCAACTTATGCGATATCTAAGATTGAATTAAGTTTAAGAAAATTTATGACTAAACAAGTGCGTAAAGCTGATATCGCTCTTTTCTATGATGTTACAGGTGAACCAGCTCCGGCTACTGTTAATGAAGTACCAATTCACTTTTTAATTCCTGCTTTTATTATTAGTGAATTGAAAACAGCTTTCCAGATTGGTTTTTTACTTTATATTCCATTCCTAATTTTGGATATGGTAGTTGCTTCAGTTTTAATGGCCATGGGGATGATGATGTTACCTCCAGTGGTTATTTCTCTTCCATTTAAATTATTACTTTTCGTATTAGTTGATGGTTGGCAATTAGTAACAGGATCTATTCTTAGGTCGTTTAATTAAGGTGTTGAATTATGGGTTACGACGTATTTAGTGAAATTACAAATCAGGCCATCAAAGTTTCGTTATACGTTGCTAGTCCAATGCTTTTAGGAGCATTGTTCATGGGTATTTTAGTGAGCCTTTTCCAAGCGGTTACTCAAATCAATGAGCAAACACTTTCATTCATTCCTAAAATTCTAGTAATTGTTGGGGCCATGGTTATTTTTGCACCATGGATGTCAGAAACACTCACAAACTTTACTAGAGAATTAATATTAAATATTCCTCAAGTTATTAGTCAGAACTAGGGAGACTTATGATCAACGTTACTATCCAAGATTATCAAAGTATTGTGATCTTTTGGTTAGTATTCACAAGGTGGCTTGTTATTCTAATGCAACTACCTATCTTTGATAACACTTCGATTCCAGTAGTGGTGAAGACATTGTTTTCTCTTGTTGTTAGTTTTGCATTCTTTCCACATGTAAAAGGTGAAATTATTAAAGACATCGCTTACATGGGGCTGGATAACTTTTGGTCGCTTACTATTTTCTATGCAGCGTCGGGATTATTAATTGGCTACCTCGTTAAGTGTTTAATGAATCTCTTTATTGCAGCTGGTGCTGTTATTACTCAACAGATTGGTTTTGGTGCCGTTAGTTATTTCGATCCACAAAGTGCTCAGCAAGTTGGTCCATTTGAAAAAATGATTCAGTGGACTCTTTTGATTGCCATTCTTTCAAGTGGAGCTTTAATTCCAATGTTTAAGGGTGTGTTTAATAGCTTTTGGTCAATTCATATTTATGATCTTGGAAACTTTGCGAAGTCTCCAGAATATTTTGTCGGTGTCTTTAAAGGAATCTTCTTAAGTGCACTTTTGTTAGCATCACCAATGATTTTCATTAACTTACTCATTACCTCTGTTCTTGGAGTTATTGCCAGAATGGTTCCACAGATGAATGTGATCATGGTGAGTTTTGTTGTGAACATCGGAATGGGATTATTAGTTTTTGCAGCAAGTTCTGATGAGTTTTTCAGAGTTGCTTTCAAAATATATACGGAGAAACTGGGCGAGTGGTTCCAGTTTATAATGTAAGGACAATATGGCAGACGAACAAGATTCAGACGCAGAGAAAACCGAAGACCCTTCCGCCCATCGAATAGAAGAATTTCGTAAGCGTGGAGAGGTAGCATCTTCGAAAGAGTTAACAAGTGTTCTTGTTCTAGCAGCAAGTGCCATGACTCTTACTCTAAGTCTTGTTTACATTTATGAAGTGATGTCTGGACTGATGGAATATCTGTATGGATTAGATATTGCTGTAGCCTATACTCAAAAAGTATCAAAAGAAGTTATTCAAAAAACTCTCTTTGCTGCCCTTAAGTGTGCTGCTCCAGTCTGCTTGGTCGCTCTTTGTGTTGGTGTGATTGCCAATGTTGCTCAAATAGGTTTTTTATTTTCTACAGAGGTTCTTGAGCTTAAGCCAGAAAGAATTAATCCAATTAGTGGGATCAAAAGACTCTTTTCCATGAAATCACTTGTTGAGGCCATTAAAGGTGTTTTCAAATTCATATTTGTGATGAGTATCGTTTATTACTTTATCAAAGATGATTTGAATTCATTCCAAGGATTTCTTCACCTTGATTTTACTCAGAGCTTTCTTCACGGAAAATGGATTGTAACAAAACTAGTGTTCGCTATCCTTGCGGGGCTTGCCATTATCGCTGCTGCTGATTTTGCTTATCAAAAGTTTAGCTACAAAAAGAAACTCATGATGACAAAAGAACAAGCGAAAAAGGAATCAAAGGAACAAGACGGTAACCCTGAGATCAAGCAAAGAATCAGATCCATTCAAAGAGAAATGTCTCAAAAGAGAATGATGGCCGATGTTCCTAAAGCTGATGTTATTATCACTAACCCTACTCACATCTCGATTGCTCTTAAGTATGACAAGGCTACGATGGTTGCTCCTGAGGTTATTGCAAAAGGTGCTGATGCTGTGGCCATGAAAATTAGAGAAATTGCAAAAGAGAGTGATATTCCAATTGTAGAAAATGTTCCTCTTGCAAGAGCAATGTATAAGACAGTTAAAATTGGAGATGGTGTTCCTCGCAATCTCTATAAAGCTGTCGCTGAAGTTCTTGCTTTTGTATACAAACTAAAAAGAAAAAGAAAAGCCGTTGCTAGCGGAAAGCAAACGGAAATTAATATTAGGTAACCACTATGGATAGTATTTTTGATCGCTTCAAATTTTTGACAAAGAATACAGACCTCGCCATTGCGATCGGTTTGATGGTCATTCTTTGTGTGATGATTATTCCGGTACCACCTCTGGTACTTGATTTACTTTTAGCACTGACTCTTAGTTTAAGTGTTGTGATCATGCTTGTTTCTGTTTATACGAAAAAGCCTCTAGACTTTAGTACGTTCCCTACAGTCTTACTAGTAATGACGTTATTTAGACTATCTCTTAACGTCGCTTCAACTCGTAACATTCTTCTTCGTGGTGGTTCTGATAAAGAAGCTGCTGCTGGTGAGATCATTAGAAGTTTTGGTGAGTTCGTTGTTGAAGGAAATTATGTAGTTGGTCTTATCGTTTTTACAATTCTCGTTATCATCAACTTTATGGTTATCACTAAAGGTGCCGGTAGGGTTGCTGAAGTTGCTGCAAGATTTACGTTAGATGCAATGCCTGGTAAGCAAATGGCCATTGATGCTGATTTAAATGCAGGACTTATTGATGATGCTGAAGCGAAACAAAGAAGACGAGAAGTTGCTGATGAAGCAGACTTCTACGGGTCTATGGATGGTGCTAGTAAGTTCGTTCGTGGTGATGCGATTGCTGGTATTCTCATTACCGCGATTAACGTTATCGCTGGGATCATTGTTGGTGTTACACAATATGGAATGGAAGTTTCTCAAGCCGCCGAAACATTTACTTTATTAACTGTTGGTGACGGTCTTGTTTCTCAAATTCCAGCACTTATTATTTCTACTGCAGCTGGTATGATTGCCACTCGAAATAGTTCTGATGATAACCTTGGTTCTCAAATGCAGAAGCAATTCTCGGTTCATCCAAAAGCTATTTATATGGCATCAGCTGTACTATTTATTTTTGCCCTTGTTCCTGGTCTTCCAATGTTTCCATTTATGGCCATGGGTGGAATGCTTGCTTTTACTGCTTATAAAATTGAGCAGAATGCTGAAAAAGAAAAACAAAATAAAGCGAAAGCTGAATCTGAAGTTAAGAAAACTACACCAGATAATCTTGAAGATCTTCTTGGTCTTGAACTTGTTGAACTTGAAGTTGGCTACGGCTTAGTAAACTTAGTTGACTCTGAACAAAATGGTGATCTTCTGGAAAGAATCACTCATATTAGAAAACAATTTGCCATTGATTGGGGTGTGATTATTCCATCAGTAAGAATTAAAGATAATCTCGAGTTAAAGCCAGGTGAGTACTCAGTAAAAATTAAAGGTATCGAAGTTGCTAAAGGTGACTTAGTTATGGATCACTTCTTAGCGATGGATCCAGGTGGAGTTATTGAGAAAGTTGATGGAATTGAAACAACTGAACCAGTTTTTGGTCTACCTGCTGTTTGGATTTCTGAAGATCAGAAAGAAGATGCTCAATACAATGGATATACTGTAGTAGATCTCTCAACTGTTGTGGCCACTCACTTGACTGAAGTACTCAAGAGTAACCTTTCTGAGCTACTAGGTAGACAAGAATTAGTTAGGCTAATGGATAACTTTAAGGAATCACATCCGAAGATTGTGGCCGATTTGATACCAGATATTTTAAACCTGGGACAAGTCCTGAAAGTTTTACAGAATCTTCTAAGAGAGGGTGTGTCAATTAGAGATTTACGCACAATCCTTGAGACATTAGCAGAGTATGGTGGTACAATGAAAGAGACGGACGCCCTGACTGAGTTTACTCGGCAGGCATTGTACAGGACGATTACAGAAGCCGTTCGTAGCGAACAAGGAGATGTTCCATTGTTTACTCTAGATCGAGGGATTGAAGAGTCAATAGCTCAAAATGTTATTCAAACTGAGCAAGGTCAGCAGCTATCGCTTGATCCTAAAGTTACACAAACTATCCTTGCAAGCTTAAATGAAAAAATTGATGAAGCCACTGATATGGGTGAGAAGATGATTGTTCTATGTAGTCCAGTTATTAGATCACACTTTAAGAGGCTAACTGAAAAGTTTATTCCAAACTTAATAGTCATTTCGCATAACGAGTTGAGTCCGGATGCCAACATTAGATCACTAGGGACGGTGAGGTTATAGTATGTACATAAGAAAATTTGAAGCTGATTCATTAGACGAAGCCCTAAAAACAATTAAAGCAGAATTAGGTCCAGACGCTATTATTCTTAAGACAGTTACGAATAAAGGTTTGAAGGGTGCTTTCAAGAAAAATAAAATTGAAATTACAGCTGCTATTTCTGAAAAAAATTACACGAAGAAATCTAAAGTAGATCTTGCTTTAGGTGATCAGAATAAAGAAAGGTTTTATCAAAATAACTCAAGCTATATCTCAAATATGATTGATGATTATGACCAAGGACAAGGAAACCATGCTCGTCATGAAGTGAAGAGTCCTGGTTCAGTTGGTGGGTATGGAAATGTGGCCCTTAATAAACAAGTTAAGCAAGTAAAAGATATTGGAAGTAAAATTAAAAACTCGCTAGATGACTTTCTTTCATCAGGTGTCGGTGAAATGAATGAAGATCGTTATGTTCCTCAGTCGGCGACTCCTTCTTCTCAACCAGCAATATCTCAAGCACCTACTGCTAAAGTTACTCAAGAGATTAACGAGCCAGCACTTGATTTTGCGCCTGTTAACAATACTGAAACAACAGTTTCTTCTGAACAACTTCAAGTTATTGAGAAACAGCAATTAAAAATTGAAGAATTAGAAAGAAAACTTTTTGAGCTAAGTAGAAATGTTCAAAAGCTAGATAAGAAAGAACCAGCAGGTATTTATCATTTAAGATCGACTTTAAAGTCTTTAAATATAAACGATGAATACATTGCAAAAGTTTCTAAGAAAGCAATCTTTGAATTATCAGATGAGGAAGTTGAAAGCTCTGATGCTGTATTTGAATTTGCTCTTAGAGAAATGATGACAAACTTTACAACAGCAATGCCACAATTTAGTACGATTGATTCTGAAGAAGAGCAAGTCGTTACGATTCTTCTTTCTGAAGGAGGAAGTGGACAAACTTCTATGATGTATAAGCTTGGTGCTTTAAAGAAAGACAGTGTTCTTATTAGATGTTGTGAAACAAATGCTAACGCTTTTACTGAAAAAGTTTTTGGATTAAATGTTGTTAATGCATCAACAATTCCAGAGATTATTTCAGAGATTAGAAAAGCGACAGAACAAGGACTAAATGTCTTTGTTGACTATAAAGCAAATACGAATGAATTGAATGAGACGAAGAAGTTCATCGATGGGGTACGACGTTCATTTGGCAAGGTGGAAGTATTAGTATCTCTTTGCGCAATTCATTCTGAAATTTATAATAAGAAGGTGTTAAATCAATACGGGAAACTGGCCAATGGGATGGTCGTTTCAAGTTTAGATTTATGTTTAAATTATGGGGCAATTTTCAATCTTTCATATGAGTATGAGAATCTTCCTATGATGTTTTTTGGTACTGGAACGATGGTACCTGATGACCTTGAAGCCGCCTCAGCAGAAAGAGTGTTGGCCGGTATTTTTCAAATTGTGTAGTTAAATTTTTTATTAAACGTATGAGACCTTAGGATGAGGTTGTTACGGGAGACAGGATGTCGGAAGAGAAAACCAGAGATTGGCTTTTATCGTTTCAAAGTCATGAGTCAGGAAACACTTATTTTCAAAAAGCTAAAACTATTTGTTTTACCAGTGGAAAAGGTGGAGTAGGGAAAACATCTGCTTCATTGAAATTTTCCAAATTATTATCAGATCAAGGATTTAAAACATTACTTATCGATTGTGATTACAATTTAAGTAATACCGCAGTTAAACTTGGTCTTCCTCTAGATAATAACTTTTTTACAATGGCCATTACAGGTAAGTCATTTGATGAAGTTCTCCATAAAGATGGAAACTTTCATTTACTACCAGCATGTAATGGATCATATGAGTTATTTGATCAGAGCTTTGATTGGGCGAAGATTATTACCGATATCATTAGCACGCATGAGCAAGACTATGATTTTATCATCTTAGACAGTGCTGCTGGCCTTAATAAGCCGGCTCTAACGTTAAGTGCTTACTGTGACTATCGTTTTTTTGTAGTGACGCCAGACAAGAGCTCAATCACTGACAGCTACTCTCTCATTAAAATTTTAAAGAATAGATATGGAGTGAATGAAAATCATCTCCTGTTAAATAAGGTAAGTTCTAAGAAGCAGTACTGCAGACTTGTTAAAAGTTTAGCTGACACTGTTGATCAGTTTTTATCGGCCAGATTAAATATCCTAGGCGGAGTCCCTTTAAAAGAGGGTTCAGTCGACGAATTTGATAAGGAACTGTTAAATATTGCCGGGTCAAAAATAGATATCAGTTTTTCTAAAATGGTCAAAAAGTTCACCGAAGAGAACATTGGTACCGATGTATCCTTGTCCGCATCTCGCCCTCTTTTTAGTGGGGAGAGAATTGAACAAGAAGTTCAATCATCAATTTAGTAAGGAGTGCTACTGATGTCTTCTCTGGCAAAGAAATTAAAAAACTTAAAAGACTATAAATGTAAAATCGATGCGAAAACAAAAGATGAAATTATCATCGAATACGCACCACTAATTAAGTTTATTGCACAGAAGATTGCAGCGAGACTTCCGAGTAATATTGAACTAGATGATCTTATCTCTTGTGGTGTAATTGGTTTAATGGATGCAATCGATAAGTTTGATCCAACAAGAGACAATAAATTTAAAACATATGCTGAGTTTAGAGTTAGAGGAGCGATTCTAGACGAACTAAGAGCACAAGACTGGGTTCCTCGTTCTGTAAGAGAAAAAGCAAAATTAATTGAAAGAACATATTCAAAGCTTGAAAGTGATTTAGGTCGTCCTGCTACTGATGAAGAAATGTGTAAGGAACTAAATTGTACTCAAGATGAATTTCATGACCTTCTCAATAAAGCAAAATCAGTAAGTCTTCTTAATATTGATGACTCTGCAAGTTTTAATAGAGGGGATAAGAAGTTAATGGCCGGATTAATGGAAGATAGCAGATCTTCAAATCCATTTCATGCTGTTAGCTATAAAAATGTAAGAGATAAGATTAAGGAAGGTATTATGACTCTTCCTGAGAAGCAAAGACTTGTACTATCTCTTTATTATTATGAGGACCTTAATCTTAAAGAGATTGGACAGGTTCTTGATGTAACAGAATCAAGAGTGAGTCAGTTACACACGCAAGCAATTATGAAGTTAAAAGCAAAACTTAGGATGGTTTTTGAAAGGCCTGAAGATCTGGCCAGCTAAATTACCTATCCTTTTTCAGGATGAAAATGGATCAGAAGCTAGAAAGTCAATTACAGTCGGGAATAAGAGCATTAGAAGACCTCTATCAATTAGGTAATTCTGATATTTCTCCCATTTTAGATAGGCTTCATTTCCATTTCTCAGAAATCTATAGAGGTGCTGTTGAAAGGCAGAACCTCAAAAAATCACACTATCATGTAGTCAAATGGCTTGAGAGAAGAGTTGACGACTATGTTAAGACTTTCTATCAAACGATCAATGCTGCATGTGATTTTACCTATGTTAAGAAAATAGAAAACTTCTCTTTAGAAAGATGGAATAATCTTTTTGAAGTATTCCCAAAGTTTATTGGTCTTACAAATTTATTTTATTCAGGTGGAAATATTACTATTTCGATAACGCCTGAAAGTTGTAAATTAAGAACAAAAATTAACCCTGAAAACTTACTCGAAAAAAGAGATGAAACATATCGTCTTTATCGATACTTTTTTTCAAAAAGATGTATGCTCACTTACAAAATCTCTGAAGAGAGCGATGGGTTATATATAGAATTTGATCTAAATACTCAGGAACAGCTGGCCAATCAAAAATATGTTAGAGGTTATGAGTTAAATGATGACTTTGTTTTAGGATTGTCCGATGGTTTTACTCGATATTCTAAAACTTTGGATGAGTTTTTCAATGAAGCAAATCTTGGAAAACACCCAATCTTCGTTATCAATAGTGATGGAACTTTATTAGAAACTGATAAAGTTACTAGGGATTTTTTAGGAGCTGATTGGGACGGTGAAATTCTGCATTTCGCCTTTTTATTTCGTCCTATTTCCTTCATAATACCTAGTAAGGGAAAAAGAATCACGAAGAGTCTTTTTCGCGAGTACAAAACAGGATGTTTGTCTACAAATCAGGTCAATGACAAGGAACAGGATGTTGTTAAGTCACATTCAAAAACATACAAAGAATTCGATTTTTTCTCTATTTTTAATAAATAGGTTTTGGAACATTTTTGCGCTAAGGATGGTTAGAGATGAAGCTACGTTTGAGTAGAAGTTTGCAGGCATTTTATTTTTGCCTCTTACTAACAGTGATTGCAGTTACAGGTACAGGTGTAAAACTTCTTTGGGACGATGGATTTCTTAATACAAGAAATATCACCAGCTCATTTGAGGCAAGTTTAAAACTAGAAGAGTTAAAAGCAAAAAATAGTGTTGTTGAAATTAGAAAACTAGTTGAAAACGACAGAGTTAAAGATTCGATCAAAAGATTAGAATCTTTCGGAAATGAAGTTCGTAGACTGGATCAAATTGCAAACGTAGAAGAATATAGAAACCTAGAAAGAGAAATCGAAGTAACTAAAAGCTCAACAAAAGGACTTCTTCAAAGTTCAAACCTCTCGAAGGTTGTTCTTGTTTTAGGAAACAAAATTTCAGACTTTAATAACTTTGTTGTTCAGAATCGTTGGAGAACATTAACGAGAATGTCTCGTCGTATCCAGACGAAACTTTCACCAGGAAGAGTTAGTACTCCAGGTTTCTTCAGATATCGTTCTTTAAATAATCTCCATAGAAGTATCTCTAAGGATATTGAGACAATGATCTCAGTTACAACGAACTCTGTTCTTACTTCACTAGATAAGCAACAAATCTTAACTAAGATTCAGACTCTCAATTCAGAGATGAAACTTATTGAAAGATATTTAGAAGGACTAAAGTCTTTTAGTTCTGCTCATGTCAAACTTAACTCTGCTTATGATAAGTGGTTAGTTGTAGTTGAACCTGAAATTTCATTACAAAAAATTAGAATTGAAAAGAATGCAAGAAACTTAACTTTTGGTCTTCTTGGTCTTCTTGGAGTGTTAGCGTTAGGTCTTCTTGGAGGGTTTATTGTCTATCGTAGAAATAAGAAACAGATTTACAAAGATGTTGAGTATTATACGAGAAGAGTTATCGAAGAAATGATTATTCCAGTAGGAGCATCTTTTGATTCGAGAATGTCTCAAGATTTTAAAACAGAACTCACGAGACTTAGAGAATATATCCACAAGAGAATGAGTTTTGGAACTGTTTTTCAAGAGGCAGTACCATTTAGCTCAATTCTACTCGATAGTAACTTGAATATGGTTTGGGCCAATAATCTTTTCTTCAATCATTGGAATTTTGAGAATAAGAGAGAAGAAAATATTAGTTGGGACTATCTACAACAGTTCACTAATCTTGGGGATGATGATCCTGTACTGATGGCCCTACGTGAAGGGATTGCTGGGATTTATCAAATTCAATTGAAAGATAGAAAAACAGAAGAAGTGAGTCCTTTTGAAATGTATGTTTCACCAGTAGAGTATGCTGGACAAAAAAGAATTATGATCTTCTTCTATCCATTGAGAAGTTTAGAAGAAACAATTTCTAATCAAACGAAAGCCATTGTTTCTCCAATTAAGAAAACTTTAGAAGCTTTAGCTTCAAATTCATACAATAATGAATTTAAAAATAAAATTATCAAGGACTTTGAAATCGCAGGGATCACAAATATTTTTGACGGATTTCAAAACCATCATGATTTAGTTTCTCAGCAAAAGCATGGTCTTCTTGCTGAAATAGATGATCTTGAAAATAAACTTTATGATCAGTACAAACTTCTTGATGATGTTGAGAAAGTTGAAGGTGATAGAAGAAAGGTTGTTGATCAAACGATTCAAAACTTTAAGACAACACGAGACTCGATTGTTCATGGGACTGATTTAAGATTCCAAATGGAAGAGCTTCTTGATAAATCTGTTCAGTCAGCACAAGCGGTTTTAAGAGAAGAAAGTATCGTTCTCGATTCTGCCATTAAAGCTGATCGAGTTATTAACGAAAATGCCAAAGCATTTGCTACAGTTAGTGCTCTTAGAGATGACTTTAAGGCCATTCGTTCAGAAATTGATGACCTCAAAGGAAGACTCTCACAAAGTGTGGAGCAATCTCTTATCTTCATGAAGCGTGAAGGCGGGGATGTGAGACTAGAGCAAAGCCTTAGTCGTATTAAGTTAGAGATGAAAGGTGTTGAGAAGGTCTTTGGCGAATTCAGTGGTCTCGTTAGAAGTATGGATGTAGGACTGAGTAAGTGTGAAATGATAATTCAAGATTCTAAAGTTCCAAACCTTCAAGAGTTTAAAGCTGTTATGAATGAAGCGAAAGAACTAATAGAGACAATTTCTTTCAAAGCTGGATCTTTGATTAGAATGGGTGAAAAAGTTGATGGTCAGGTTGTATCTTCAATGCACGATCTCTTCACATCATTCAACACTGATAGAGAAATTGCGAAAACAACAGAGAAGCTTCTCTTAGAAAGAAAAAATGATGGCGGCGAAAGTGTAGATGGTCGTATCGTAAGAGAAGAAGTTGAAATTGAATTTCATGTAGAACCAGAGTTTGAAAAGAATTTAAATAATGAAAGCAACGTTTGATCATTTATTTATCGCTCCATCTGATTGGGATAAGACGCTAGCGTTTTATCGCGATCAATTACAGATGAATGTCGTCACGACTTGGGGAGATAACCCTGGCCATCGAGGAGCAATCTTAAAAAATGAAGGAAACTTCACTCTCGCTATCGCTGAAGATCATGGTGATCATGAGGATTCAACAGGATCCGAGGGTGGCGATCAGGGTGCAGATCACGCGTGGAGAGAAGGGATGAATGGGGTAAGGCCAACAGTTCATCTCAATGTAGAGAATCTTCAAGAGGCCTTTGATTCAATTACAGACAAAGATTCAGTCGTGATACCACCGGAAATTACTCATTGGGGAACAAAGTGGTTTATTCTTAAAGACCCTGATGACAATCTCATCGCAATCAATCAAGAAATGAAATAATCATCAAGCTCGAGATAGTCCTCGAGCTTTTTTTTGAGATCTTCAATAGAATGATCATTCTCAATAATATGATGTGCAAGCTTTCTTTTTTCATCCATAGGCCATTGAAGATCAAGAATCTTATCGGCCATTTCTCCAGAAGAATTATCTCGTGCCATTAAACGCTTCTTTTGCTCTTCTCGAGAGCAAGCAATCAAGAGAATCGTATCTACTTTTTCATCGAGCTCCTTTTCAAATAGAAGAGGAACATCATAAATAACCCATGGATGCCCCTCACATTCTTTGAGAAACCTCTCTGGCATTCGCTGATAAATAAAATTTTCAACTCTTTCGATCATCTCTTCTTGATTAAAAACAAACTCACGAAATGTTGGAAAATGGATAAAGTCATTAGAAACGGCTTGAGGACAAACGAGACTTACAAAATTCTTGGCTTCTTTTGTCTCGTAAATATCTTTAACTAATTTATCAGCATTAATGACTTTAAAGCCTTTACTGGCCAAGAAGTCTGAAGCAGTTGATTTACCACTTGCAATCCCACCGGTAAGCCCTAGGACTGGAATTTTACAACCATGAATTCTTTTTTCTGGAGAAAGGTTTGAAATTAAGTTCATTCGGAACGCTCATTCATTTTTGTGATTTGCCAATATTGATCAAGCTCATTCTGAGTCATCTCTTTCATATTGAGATTTTTCTGACGGATGAGTTCTTCCATTGCATTATATCGTTTCAAGAATTTTTTATTGGCCTGTCTTAAAGCTTCCTCTGGATCAAAACCTAGGTGCCTTGCCAATTGAGCACTACTGAAGAGAAAGTCTCCGATCTCTTCAAAGGCCCTTTCTTTATTAATTGCCCCTGGAACAATTTCTTCTTTAAGTTCCTGCCATTCTTCTTCAACTTTATAGGCCACCTGCTGATGATCATCCCAGTCAAAATTAACATATTCAGTTTTCTTTCCAATTTTAAAAGCACTAAGTAACGATGGCATGGAAAGGATATCTTTATTGATAGCGTAAACCTTTTCTTCTGATTCTTTTTCCTGTCCCTTAATTGCTTGCCAGTTTTCTTTGATTTCTTCATCAGAGAACTCTCGACCTTCAGGATTATCAAAAACATGTGGGTGACGACGGACAAGCTTATCGGCGAGATTTTTAGAAACGCTCTCCAAGTCAAAGGCCTTTCTTTGCTTTCCTATGACACTATGAAGAAGAACTTGAAGCAAGACATCTCCTAATTCATCTTCCATTTTCTTATCATCTTTATCTTCTACCGCGTCAATGAACTCATAGCTTTCCTCTTGCAGAAACCTAAGAAGAGATTGGTGTGTTTGCTTAAGGTCCCAAGGACAACCTCCATCAGGATCCCTTAGCTTTGCAACAACATCATAAAGTCTTTTAAATTCAGTGAGTTCCATTTTTACACCCAGAGTTTAGTTTGTTAGCATTATGGTAACAATGTTTACATGGGATTGTCATGGCCGAAAATGAGACATTAGATTGTTATGAAAAAGGGAATTTAGTTCTCAATTGGTCTATTGTTGAAGGTTTAGATCTCAAGAATATTGATACCAAAAAACTTAATCAGTATCTGAATCATCTCACTGATGCATTCTATAATTTTATTATTGAACACGAGCTTATTGATGAAACTTTTGAAACCGAGTTTAGTGTTCAGCTTTGTGATAATAGAACAATTCAAAATTTGAATAAAGATTATCGCGATAAAGATAAAATTACTGATGTTCTCTCCTTTGCTCTCTATGAAAACTTGAGGGGAGGGGAAGAAGATATTTTTGGGATGGCCGAGCTTGGAGATATTTATATCTGTCTTGATGTGGCCATTAATCAAGGAAAAGAATTTAATATAACGACAGAAGAAGAAATTATTCACCTTCTGACACATGGTTTTCTCCACTTACTTGGCTTCGACCATGAAATTTCCCAAGCAGAAGAAGATCTAATGTTTGGTTTTGAAGAAGATATTTTAAAAAGTCTCTCGATACAATTAAAGGCATAGTCATGGATCAAAATTTAAAAATTAAATTTGATGAATCTAGAAATGAAATTAAAAAATTTAGTGATAAATTAGCTTCGCTAAGGGGGTCACTTTGAAGTCGATAAGAAAGCTGATCGATTAGAAGAAATAGCCCAAATGGAAGCCCTCGAAGGCTTTTGGAATGATGCTGATAATGCCGCTAAAATTCAAAAAGAGAAAAGTCTACTCCAAGATGTTTATAATACCTACCAGTCTCTGCAAGATCTCTATGATGAATTTGAAATCTTAGAAGAATATGCAGGTGAGGGGGATGAATCTTCGGCCAGCGAAGCTTGTGATATATACGATAAGTTCATTGAACAATTTGCAAAGGCCGAACAAAAAGTACTCTTAAGTGAGGAAGCTGACCCTAATAATGCCATTGTGACAATTAACTCAGGTGCTGGTGGAACAGAATCTTGTGATTGGGCTTCCATGCTTTATCGAATGATTCAACGCTGGGCCGAATCTAAGAATTTTAAAGTACAAACTTTAGATGTCCAAGCTGGTGACGGAGCCGGAATAAAGTCGGCAACTATGACTATTGAAGGTCCTTATGCTTATGGAATGCTTAAGTCTGAAACCGGAGTTCACCGTTTAGTAAGAATTAGCCCTTTTGATAGCAATGCTAGAAGGCATACTTCTTTTGCTTCGATGTTTGTTTCACCTGAAGTCGATGATGATATTGAAATTGAAATCAATGATTCAGATTTAAAAATTGATGTTTATCGTTCTGGTGGAGCTGGTGGACAGTCAGTTAATACAACGGACTCTGCAGTTAGAATTACACATAAGCCTTCAGGTGTTGTGGTAACTTGTCAGAATGAAAGAAGTCAGCTGCAAAACAAGATGCAGGCCATGAAAGTTCTTCGATCAAGACTTTATGATTTGGCCTTGGCCGAACAACGAGCAAAAGACGATGAAATGGAAGCCTCAAAAAAGAAAATTGAATGGGGAGCACAGATTCGTTCTTATGTTCTTCATCCCTATAAAATGGTGAAAGACCATCGAACTAACTTCGAAAGTGGTAATGCTGATAAAGTTCTCGACGGTGATCTTGATGGTTTCATGGATAGTTTTTTAAGATGGAGTGTTCAAGTGGGAGGAGAGTCCTAGGTGTTTGGACATACTTTCTTTTCTCTATTCTTTGACTCGCAAGCAAGAAAATTTGTTCTCGGTGTTCTTGTAGGACTTTCTTTTAGTATCGGAGTGATTCTTTGTACGATAGGGCTGATGGATGGTTTCGTTTATTCTTTAAAGGAAGGATTAAAAAACGCCTCAGGTGAAATTTCAATCACTTCAGATAATGGATTTTTCAAAGTAAATAAAGTTCAACCTATTTTTGATTATCTAAAAATCGAAAGAGTTTCTTATTCCATATTAAGTGAGGGCTTTATTGTTTCAGATGATCAATCAAAAGGGGTCTCAATCATTGGGATTGATGATCAGAATTTTAATGCGATCACTGGAATGAATGTGCAGCTCAAAGCGGGAGCCGTGGTCATTGGTGAATCTCTGGCCAAGAGTTTAAATGCAAAAGAGGGAGACGAGGTCGTTATTGCACTTGCTAATGGTAATAAAGAAAGTGCTGATCTACCGCAACTTCATACTTTTCCTATTGTGGGAACTATCTCTCACAATGTTTATGAAAAAGACTCTCGAATTGTTTATATTAAACTGAGTGAACTTCAAGAGATTCTAAACTCTCAAGAAAAAGTGAATAGTATTTCTCTTAATATTCCTACAAATTTTAAGATGGATAACGGAGACGAATTTCCCGATAGGCAAACAGCTATTGAAGAATACTCTCTTCTATTAGAAGGAGAGTTAGGAATTGAATATCGAGTGAAACCTTATTGGTACGATTTTCATTACTTATTAAAAGCAGTTGATATTGAAAAGAATACGATCTCCCTAATTCTTCAAGTGATCGTCTTAATTTCAATCTTCAATGTGATTGCCTTTGTTAAGTTTCTCAACGAAAGAAAGGCCCGTGAATTCTTTCTCTACCGTGCTCTGGGAATGAGTCAAAAGAAAATCAACAAGCTATGGATGCTCTTTATCTTTTTCATTTGGACCACATCTTGTTTAGCTTCCCTCGTTTTTGTTGAAATCTTTAAGTGGGCCTTAAATAATATTTCTTATTTAGAGTTGCCTGCAGACGTATATTATTTAAGTTCTCTTGAATTATTAATTCAGCCAGAACAAGTTATTCTTGTCTTTGGATTGGCCTTATTATGGTTGATTATGGCCTATGGAATTTCAATTTGGAGAATTAAAAAGAAATCTCTTCTTCATGGACTGAGAAAGGAGTTCAGTTAATGTCTCTCGTTAGTGCTAAAAATGTTGTTAAAAAATATGGAAAGATGAAAGCTCTCGCTGGAATTGATTTAGACCTTGAGAAGGGAAAACAATACGCTCTTCAAGGGGCCAGTGGAAGTGGAAAGTCGACGCTCCTTTATATTATTGGAGGACTTGAAAGGTCTGATGAGGGAGAAGTCATCATTAACGTAGATGATAAGAAATTGAATCTTAACCGAATGAATGATGAAGAATTAGCTCACTATAGAAATTCAACAGTAGGATTTGTTTTTCAATTTCACTTTCTTCTACCAAGCATGAACTGTCTTCAAAATATTCTCCTTCCTTCAAAGATCGGAGGAAGATATTCCAAAGAAATTGAGTCTCGAGCGAAAGAACTTGCGAAGCTGCTTGGTGTTGAGCACTGCTTAAAGAAGTTTCCTTTCCAACTCTCTGGCGGAGAGCAACAAAGAATAAATATTATTAGGGCATTAAGCGTTAAACCAAAGTTGTTATTATGCGATGAGCCTACTGGAAACTTAGATACTGAGAACAGTGAAAAGGTGACAGCCCTATTAAAAGAGCTTGCGAGCGAATTTGACGCAACGATGATTCTTGTTACCCATGATCCACAGGTCGCATCAAAAATTTCTCATTCCATTCACATTAGAGACGGTTTAGTTTGTAATATGCCTTAATTATTGATATTTTTTCTATCTCAGACTTTTTTGATCTGTTAAGAAATTAAGGTGTAACTTTGATTAGAAATCATACTAATAAAATTCTTATTGTGCTCTTTGCTTTTATCTTTTCTCAAGCACTAATTGCGCTAGAAGATTTAGGTCCTCGTAAAAGATTATTCAGAATTGATGGCGTAAGAATCAAAGGTCTTAAGAAAGTAGAAAAAGAAGCAATCTTAGAAAAAATTGCATCAAAAAAAGGTCTTCGCCTTACAAACTATATCCTCAAAAAAGATATCGAAAAAATTTACTCACTTAAATACTTTGAATGGGTTCAGGCCCATCATCGTAAAGTTGGTAAGAAAGATATTCTTGAATTCATCGTCAAAGAAAAGCCGATCATTTCTAAGATTATCTTCGAAGGGAATGATGAGATCGATGAAGATGACCTTAAGGCAGAGATGAAGACTAAAGACTTTGCCATTTTGGATATCAACACAATTAAAAATGATCTGGAAACTATTCGAAAGCAATATGAAGAAAAAGGATTCTATCTTGCGAGAGTTGAGTACGATCTAAAAGAAATTGCACAAGATAGTTTAGAATTAGTTTTTAAAGTCACAGAGTATGACAAAGTTCGAGTTAAGAAGGTAACTTTCCTTGGTAATAAGGCTTTTAGTGATCTTCAACTTCAAGATATTATGGAGACAAGAGAAGAAGGCCTCTTTTCTTTTATGTCTGAAGCTGGAAACTTTAAAGAGTTTAACTTTCAAACGGATATTGAAAGAATTAAGTACTTTTATAAGACCAAAGGTTACCTCCAAGTTAATGTTGGATCACCTCAGATTACTGTATCTGAAGATAAGAAATGGGTTTTCATTACTCTTAAGATTACTGAAGGACCGAAATTCTCAATTAATTCAATTACATTTAATGGAGAAGTACTTTTTCCTGATCCAGAGTTAAGAGAAAAGATTTCTCTTAAAGAAGGTGATACATACTCTGAAGAAGCCTTAAGAAAAGACATTCAGTTACTAACTGAGCTTTACCAAGACGAAGGTTATGCCTTTGCTAACGTTTTAAGAACTCTTCAGGTTGTTCCTGGGGAAAATAAAGTTGATGTTGAATTTAGTTTTGAGAAAGGGAAGATTGCTTACTTCGGAAAAATTTCTGTAAAAGGAAATAGCAAAACGAGAGATAAAGTTGTTCGTCGTGAACTTCTGATTCGTGAAGGAACGAAGTTCTCTGGTTCTAAATTAAGAAGATCAAAAGAAAATGTGAATAGATTAGGGTTCTTTGAACCTAATAGTGTTGTTTTCAACACAGTCTCTCCAAAAGGAAAAGATGACGTTCTTGATGTTGAGATTCAAGTTAAAGAAAGAAATACTGGGCAGATTTCTCTAGGTGCTGGTTACTCAACAGCGACTGGTGGTTTCATGCAGGCCTCAATTGCTCAAAATAACTTTAGAGGTCTAGGTCAGAATTTATCTTTTAGTCTTTCTCTTTCTGAGTCAAATAAGTCTTTTAACCTTGGTTTCACTGAGCCTTATCTTTTTGATACGAAGTGGACAGCAGGTGGAGACATCTTCAGAAATTCAAACGAAACTTCAGATGCCTTTAGTTATAAGAAAGAAGGTTTCGATTTAAGAGTTGGTTATCCTATCTTTGATTACACCTCTCTCTTTGTAACTTATAAGTTTGAAGATACTAAAATTAAGTCTGCTGATGACCCGACAATTGATGAAGAAGTTGAAAATGGAATTGCGAGTTCAGTTAATGTGGCCATCATTCGCGATAAAAGAAATAACAAGTTTGAGCCAAGCGCTGGTTACTACTTAAGACTGGCCACTGAATATGCTGGTGTTGGTGGTGACAAGAAATGGTTTAAGAATGAGTTTGATAGTCGCTACTTCTATAATGTTTGGGGAGATCTTGTTTTTAGATCGAGACTCTTTGCTTCTAAGTTAGAAGTTGTTGACGGTAAACCAATTCCAAGATCTGAGAAGTTCGCTCTTGGTGGTGCAAGGAACTTAAGAGGTTATGGTTATGAAGCCATTGGTCCTAAGTCGATTGCAACTTATAGTGATGGTTCAACTAGAGAATTTAATTCCCGAGGTCTTTTCTCAACTTTTGCGACTGTTGAGTTTGAACATCCATTAGCTCGTGAAGCTGGCCTTAAGTGGGTTGTTTTCGCTGATGCTGGACATGCTGGAGATTACGATAATATGAAGATCTACAGTGACTATGGATTTGGATTTAGATGGTTCTCGCCAATTGGTGTTCTAAGATTTGAATTCGGTTATCCAATGGGTGATGAAGCAGATAGTCAAGGTAGCCAATTCCATTTTGATATAGGACAATTATTCTAATTAATACCAAGGATTATGAGGTAAATGATGAAATCGATTATTTTAGTTTTTGCTCTACTTTTAAACTTTTCAGTAATGGCCCAGGCTAAAGTTGGGAGAATTGATATCCAAAAAGTTCTTCTTACTGTTAAGGAAGGAAAAAAGGTTAGAGCTCAACTTAAGAAAGAGTTTGATAAGAAGCAAGCTGAAATCAAAAAAGAAGAAGATAAGATTAAAAAAGCTCAAGCTGAATATCAAAAGAAGAGCAAAGTTATGAATGATAAGGCTCGTCTTAAGAAAGAAAGAAGTATTCAAGAAATGATCATTACTCTTCAGCAGAAAACTCAGAAGTATCAACAAGAAATTCAATCTAAAGAACAAACTCTTAAGAAGCCAATTCTTGAAAGAGTAAGAAAGATTATTGATAGTGTTTCTAAGAAGGGTGGATACGATTTAGTATTTGAGGTAACAGCAAGTCCTGTTTTTGCAAAGAATGTAAAAGACATTACTGGTGACGTTGTTAAGGCTTATGATAAGGCCCATAAATAGAAAGAAAGTAAAAACTTTTTTAAAATAGATGAAGGGGGAGTTGTCCCCCTTTTTTGCATTTTAAGGAATTAAAATATGGGATTAAAAGTTCAAGAAATTTTAAAAGTAGACGCTAATCTCGAGTTACTAAATGGAAGTTCTGAAGACACGATTGAAGACCTTTCTACTTTCAGAAATGCTAGTGCAGACCATCTTCTATTCATTTCCAATAAAAAATTCTTTGAAAAATATTTAAATCTTAAAGAGACGAATATATTTGTTTGTATTGATAAGAAGTATTATGAGTCCTTAGATGAAGAAGGTGTGAAGGCCCTTTCTGCTAAAGCAAAAGCAATTATAACGACAACGAATCTTCCAATATCAATGTGCTTAATAAGTAAGCCTTTTTTTGATCTCAAGTTTGGAGAGATGAATGATGTTGTCGATGGCAGACAAATGGGAACAGGTGAAGTTCATCCGACTGCTGTCATTTCACAAAATGTCTTTATTGGTGAAAATGTGAAGATTGGTAGTGGTACTGTTATTCACTCTGGTTGTGTCATCTCATCTGGAAGTGAGATCGGTGAAAACTGTGAGTTGATGCCAAATGTTTCTATTAATCGAAATTCAATAATTAAAGATAATGTTCGTATTCATTCTGGGACAGTTATTGGAGCTGATGGATATGGATACAACTTTGATAAAGGTGTTCATCATAAAGTCTGGCATATGGGGGGAGTTATTATTGAATCCCATGTTGAAATTGGTGCCAATTCTTGTGTTGATCAAGGAACTTTTTCTCCGACGATTGTGGGAGAAGGGACCAAGTTAGATAATCATGTTCAAATTGCTCACAATGTGGAGCTTGGACGTGGAGTTATTATTTGCGGTCAATGTGCCATTGCGGGCTCTGCTCGTATCGGTGATTACACGGTCATTGGTGGAAAAGCCGCCGTTGGAAATGATTTAGAAATTGGCAGTGCTTGTCAGATTGCAGGGGCAGCCATGGTTACAGGTAATCTTGAAGATGGGGCTAAAGTTGGAGGACATCCAGCACGTCCATTGAGAGAATGGTTAAAAGGTGTAGCGTACTTAAGAAAAAATTCTTTGAAATAGTTGAGGCAGTTATGATTTATGAAAAAGAAAATGTTTTAAATTTTTTACCCCATAGAGATCCGTTTCTTTTTGTTGATTCTATTAGTGAGGTTCAGTTACCTGAAGCAGCGAATGGAAAAAATGATTTAACAACGAAAGATTTGGTCGGATCAACAGTTAAAGGCCACTTCTTTACAAGAGCGGATCATCCAATCTTTGCTGGACACTTCCCAGGTAAACCAATTCTTCCGGGTGTTGTTCAAGTGGAAATGATGGCCCAAGTTTCATCTTTTTGCTTATCAAAAATTCATAAGGACTCTAGTAATTTAGAAATGGATGTTGCTCTCTTAGGTGTTTCAGATGCCAAGTTTAGAAAGCCGGTTCTTCCTGATTATGAACTAGAAATTAGAACGACATGTACAAAAGTTCGTGGTGGGTTTATGAATCACGATTGTGAAATTTATCACAATGGCGAGTTAATGAGTCAGGCGAGTGTCTTCGCAACAATTTCTTTCAAGGAGAAAGAATAATGTCTATTCATAAAACGGCTATCATTGAAGATGGAGCAGTCCTTGGTGACAATGTTTCAGTTGGTGCTTATGCCATCATTGGTCCAAATGTAAAACTTGGTAATAATTGTAAAGTTGAAGCCCACGCTATTCTTGATGGTCATTTAAGTGCTGGTGAAAATAATACTTTTTCTTCATTCACTTCCATTGGTCATCCTCCTCAAGACTTAAGTTATAAGGGAGAGCCTACGGAAGTTATTATTGGAGATAATAATATTTTTAGAGAATATGTAAGTATTCACCGTGGAACGATGAAAGAAGAAGGGAAGACTATTGTTGGAAGCGATAATCTCTTTATGTCATATGTACACCTTGGTCACGACGTACAGTTTGGAAGTAACTGTGTGATCGCTAACTCTACAAACTTAGCTGGTCATGTTCGCGTTGGTGATAGAGTGATCATCGGTGGAGGAACTAATATTTCTCAATTTGTTTCTATTGGGCGTGGTGCTTATCTTGGTGGAGCTAGTGCTGTTGACCGTGATGTTCCTCTCTTTTGTACTGCTTATGGAAACAGAGTTCGCCTTAAAGGAATCAATATTATTGGGCTAAGAAGGCAAGGTTATGAAAAGCAAGTCATTACTGAAGTTGTCGATTTCTATCGTCTGATGGAAGCTTCTCCACTAAGTCCGAGAGCTTATATTGATCATGAAGAATATATGGAAGAATTTAAAGATAACCAGATTATTAAAGAGATGTCTGATGGGATTAGAGGTTCTGAAGTAGGAATCGCACCATTCATGTCTTAATTGGAATAATATGAGTGAAAAACTTTTAAGAGTTGGTTTAGTAGGACATGGTCATTTAGGAAAATGGCATGGTCAAAAGATTCATGCCCATGAAATGACAAACTTTACATGTATTGTTGAGCCTAATGAGAAAGCATGGGCCGATATTAAAAAAAGTTATCCCGAAATTAATCTTGTGAGAACAGTTAGCGAATCACTAGAACTTTGTGATGCTTATATCGTTTCAAGCCCGACTATTTTTCATCATGAAATAACAAAAGAACTATTATCTAATGGAAAACATGTATTCTGTGAAAAACCGTTAACAAGTACTTATGATCAGGCCAAGGAAGTGAATAGCTTGGCTAAAGAAAAGAATCTTGTTCTACAGGTTGGTCATAGTGAAAGATGCCACGAAGCATGGGAAAAGCTTGATCTTATCTCAAAGTTCACTTCGAACCCTTCTATCGTGAATCTCACAAGAGTCGCACCTTTTAAAGGAAGAGCTACTGACGTTGATGTTGTTCAAGATCTTCTTATTCATGATATCGATCTTCTTCTCTATCTTTTTAAGACGAATCCTATGGCGGTAACGGCTACAGGAGAAAAGATTAGAACGAAACATTGGGATTATGTAGAAGCAGTTTTTGAATTTGAAGGAAATCTTAAAGCTACAATTATTGTCGGAAGAAATAATATTGAAGAAGTAAGAAGTCTTGAAGTGATCAATGCCCAAGGCATGGCCCGTGTTGATCTGATGAATAGAGTTGTGAAAGTTGCTGATAAAGATAGCAATGAAGTGGAAACTGTTCTTGAATATGAAGGGCGAGATCACTTGGCCATTGAGCAAGATCATTTCTACCACTCAATATTAAAGAACAAAGAAGTCTTTGTTGATGGAGATGCAGGCGTAAAAGCAGTTTTCTACGTGAATAAAGTTTTAGAAAGTTTAGAGAAGAAAGAAAGAGTTTTATGTCAGATGTAAACTGTCTCATCATTGCAGGTGAAAAGTCAGGCGAAGAACATTGCATGAGTTTTTACCGTGATCTTATTGCAGACTGCCCAGAGGTAAAATTTTGGGGAGTTGGCGGTGATGAAATGGTCTCTGAGGGATTTGAATGTCTCTATCATTTAAATGATTTTAGTAGCTGGGGAATCAGTGAAGTCATTGGGAAAATCCCTTTTTATTTTAAGGCCTTTTATCGAATCCTAGATGAAGTAAAAAAGAGAAAAACGAAAACAGCTATTTTAATCGATTTTCAAGATTTTAATTTAAGACTTGCCAAGAAACTTAAGAAAGAAGGGGTGAATGTTCTTTACTACGTCGCTCCTCAGGCATGGGCATGGAAAGCAGGAAGAGCAAAGACTCTTGAAGAATGTGTTCATACATTATTTACAATATTACCTTTTGAAAAAAAGTGGTTTGAAGATAGAGGAGTTACTAGAGTGAGATCAATCGCTCATCCTCTTCTTAGAAATTTTCAACAGCAACTTGAATCGCTTCATTCTAAAGATGGGAATTTTTTTAATGGAGAAAAAGTTAAATTACTTCTTCTTCCAGGCTCACGAAACTTTGAAGTTGCTCAATTACTTCCACTATTTATCGAATCAATAGAAGAATTAAAGAAAAATCATGATATTGAAGTTCGTATAGTTGAATCGCCATCGGTTAAGAAAGAACTTTATCATTCTTATCATGAAAGTATCGATTACATCTATGCTCATGATGATATTTCACAGGCCCTTAATTGGGCAGACCTATCCTTTGCCGCCAGTGGAACAGTAACGTTGACTTGCTCATTATTTCAAGTGCCAACAGTGATCTGTTATCGAAGCTCACTTTTGAATGAATATATTTATTTCTCATTTATTTCTTATGATGGGCCAATTGGGTTAGCTAATATTGTTCATGAAGAATATGTCTTACCTGAGCTAATCCAAGAGAGAGCTTCTAAGTTTAATATCATTAAGGAAGCAAATAAGTGGCTGTCGAATAAAGAAAACTATTTTGAAACGGTGAAGAAACTTTCTAAGACAGTCTCTTTGGTAAAAGGTGACGACAGAAGTGTCCCAGAGTATATGGCGTCGATCATTAACCAGGAAGTAAAGCATGCCTAACTTTTTAAAACCATTTGCTTTTACTCTTTATCCGATAAGTCTTCTATGGGAGTTTATTTACTATATTAGAAGAACATTTTATCGCTTTGGTATTTTTAAGCAAAATGATTTTGAAGTCCCAATCATTTCTGTTGGAAACCTCACTTTTGGTGGAACAGGAAAGACTCCTTTTACTCTTTGGGTTGCGCAACTTCTTAACCAAAATAAAAAATCTGTTATGATCCTCATGAGAGGTTACAAAGGAAAACTTGAGCATAGTTCAGGCGTATTAAGAAGTGGAAAGAGACTTGGTTATAATCCATTTGAATATGGAGATGAAGCTCTTCTGCTGGCCAGAAGGATTAAGCAGGGCTCTGTTGTTGTAGGAAAGAAAAGAAGCCAGAATCTGGATTATTACTTTGATAAAGAAAGGCCAGATGCGGTCATTCTTGATGATGGTCATCAGCACTTAAAACTTATGAGAGATTGCAATATTGTTCTCTTTGATAGCTTAATGCCACTAGAAAACTACAAGGTTGCACCTCTAGGGTATATGAGAGAGGGATTTTCAGCTCTCAAAGATGCCAAACTTGTGGTTCTTGGTCGTTGTGATCAGGTAACCTTAGAGAAAAGAGAAGAATTAAAGAAACTTATTAGAAAAACACTTCCTTTTAAGGTTCCAATCGCTGAGATTTGTTATCGACCAACAGGCTTTTTTGGAATCGGACATAAGAAAGTACTTTCTCTTGAAGAGATGGCCGGAAAGAGAGCGGTTTGCGTTGCTGGTGTGGCCAGTCCAGAGTCTTTTTATAATATGGTTGAGTCTCTAGGCGTAGAAATAATCAATAAATATTCCTATCCTGACCATCATTATTTTACCATTGAGGAAGTTAAGGAAATGTTAGACGAGGTAGAGAAGGAAAATGCCTACCTTTTAACAACAGAGAAAGATATTGTTAAAATGAAGAAAGTCGTTGATGACCAAAGAATTTTATATCTTGAGATTATGGTTGAGTTTCTTTCAGGCGAAGCTGAAGCAAGAGAACTCATCATGAACTCTGTAGGGATTAAGTTGTGAGATATTTTCTACTATTGATTTTATTTCTGAATGCCTGTGCTTCTAAAAATGATAGAAGCTTTATCGACTTTTCATCAAAAGATGTCGAAAAGAAATTTGATGCTTCTAAAGATGAAAAATTTAAAAAATTCTTTGTTGATGATCCAAAGCAAAAATCAAAATTTATCGACAACAAAACAAAGACTGTTAAAAAAACTGTTAAGACTTCTTCTGTAAAAGAGAAGAATGTTAAAACTGCTCAAAAAAAGTCTATTAAAAAGAAAGAAGTAGTAAAAGAAGTAGTAAAAGAAGAAGTGGAGATTATTCCTCAGCCTCTATATCCTGAAGATTTTCCTGCAAAGCTAAAGGAATATGATAATGAGTCGGAAAAATTCTGGTTCGATTTTTCACCGAAAATTTTTGTGGGAGAAGAATTCGTTTTTGAAGTGAGTTATCTAGGAATAACTGCTGGTCATATTAAGATGAACACAGATCCTGTTTCAGTTCTTGGTGGAGAAGATGTGTTTAAATTTAAGGCCAATATGAGAAGTGCTCGATTCTATGAATCGATTTATTCACTAGATGATAGTCTTGAGAGTATTGTACGAATCAAAGACTTTATTCCACTGAAATATACTTTAATGCAAAGAGAGTCGGCGCAGGTTGTAGATGACCTCCAGCTATTCGATCAAGATCAGCGAAAAACATTTTTTTGGTACAAGAGAATTAAGCGCGGGAAGAAAAAAGAAATTGAAAGAAATGTCTTTATTCCTCGTTTTTATCAAGATAGCTACTCTGCTCTTTATTTTGTAAGAGGCTTTCCTCTTAATGAAGGTGATGTCTATGAGTTTCCTGTTATTACAAGAGGAAAACTTTGGATAATTAAGATCAAAGTCGCAGGTGTAGAAACTTTAGATATCATGGACAAAGATGTCGAAGCGATTAGAGTAAATGCTGAGACCCGATTCCCTGGAGTTCTTTCAAAGAAAGGGGATATTGTATTCTGGTATTCAAATGACCCTTATCGAAAACTACTTAAATTTCAGGCCAACGTAAAAATTGGTTCAATAAAAGGTGAACTCGTTGACTACAGAGAAGGAAAACTATTCTCGAGAACTGGAGAATAAGAAGTTTCTATTTATTGGCCTCAGTGATCGCTGGGGAACAAAAGAACGCGGAATTCTTCGTGACTGTCTCATTGCCAAAAACAATGGAATTAAGGCCTATCTTTATTGCCATAAGAAAAGTTTCCTCTCTGAAAAAGCCAAGGCCCAAGGAATTGAAGTTATTTACCATAAGGGAAAATTTTATACGAAGTTTGTTCAATGGTATAAACTTCGAGCTCTTAAAAAGTTAATTGTAGACCTCGATATTGACCTCATTCATTGCTATAACATTAAGATTCTTTGGCCAATTGCTTTCTTTATTAGAAGAAGACTTAATATCTCCCTTGTCCTCACTCAGGGGAATGAAGTTCAGAAATTTTACCGTAACCTTTATTACAAACCACTCTCTTCTCGTATTGATCAAGTTCTCCTTCCTATGAATGAGATGGTTGAAAATATTTGGGGGCATTTAGGTGTGCCTCCTCGAAAAATTAAATTTGTAGGGATGGGTTGTGCTCAAGAAAAAGTAGAAGATAGAAAACCTTCCCCTTTTGGTTTCTCTGGTGAGCGCTGGTGTATTGGAACGAATCTCAGTGGTCTTGAAACCAATACTAATTTTCTCAATACACTTTTTAATTCATTTCAAGTTCTGACTCAAAAAGGACTCGACGAAAAGAATTACACTCTGGTTCTTATGTGTGAAAGGGAGTGGAGTGACTTTCCATTAACAGACGAACTTAAAAGAGCTGTTACCGATAGAGGCCTGGAACAAAATATTGCCTTTTATCGTCCAACCAACTTTGCTGAGTGCTTGGAGCAGATGGATCTATGGATCGGTCTTTCTAGGCGGGAAGATTTAGAAGACTATAGCGTTCAGTCTCTACTAAGTGGGGTTCCGGTGGTAATGCCTCGATCCGCTGCGTCAATGGAGATTATTTCAGAACTAGGCACAGTGGCCGAAACCTATAAAAGAGATGATTCTCGAGAGTTAAGAGAGAAAGTAGAAAAACTCCTCCTAAATTTAGATACTTACAAGTCTAGTTTGAATAAGGGAATGGAGACAATCTTAGAGAGCCATGGACAAGATGTTTATCAAACGAAATTACTCGAAACTTACGCCAAAATAATCAAAAAGAGAGACCGTCTTCTTAAGAGAAAAGTTCGTCTCAGAGGCCTTAAAAAGTCTTAACATATCGTATCTATTCAGTTAATCTTGCGCACTATTAATTTCTTGGAATGACCGCAGTAGCGGTGTCTGGGAGCTCGATTGAGTCATGGATTCTATCGGGAAAAAAAACATGATTTGTTAAAAGTGATTAGTTAACAAATCGAAAGGAGGGACTTATGTCTCTTAATGAAATCAAACAAAAATGGATGGAAGACTTTGAAGTTGTATTCGGTGAGGAAACTGAAGAAGTAGAAAAGTCAGAGTTCAGCGAACTTCTCGATCAAGGAGAAGACAAAGACTTTACTGAAGGTGAAGTTTACAATGGGAAAGTTGTTCACATTGGAAATGACTACGTAATGGTAGACATTGGTTACAAGCAAGAAGGTCTTGTATCTACAAAAGAATTTTTAAATTTCGACGGAACTTTAAAAATTAAAGACGGTGACACGATTGAAGTTTACCTAGAAAAACTAGAGTCTCCACTTGGAAACCTTGTTCTTTCTAAGGACAAAGCTGAAATCCTTAAAGCTTGGGATAAAATTTCTGAAGCTTGCGAAACTGGAACTCCTCTTGAAGGAACAGTTGTTGCAAAAGTTAAGGGTGGTCTTTCAGTTGATATCGGTGTTAAGGCATTCTTACCAGGATCACAAATTGATCTTCGCCCAACTCGTTACCTTGATAAGTACATTGGTAAAAGAATGGAATTCAAAGTTATCAAGTTCAACAAGAAAAGAGGAAACATCGTTCTTTCAAGAAGAGCTATCCTTTCTGAGGAAAGAAGCAAGCTAAGAGGAGAAATCCTTGAGCAAATGCAAGAAGGAATGATCGTTAAAGGTATCGTTAAGAACATCACTGACTACGGTGCATTCATCGATCTTGGTGGTATTGACGGTCTTCTACACATCACTGATATGTCTTGGGGAAGAGTTAAGCATCCTTCAAGCCTACTTAACATTGGTGATGAGATCGAAGTTAAGATCCTTAAGTTCGACAAAGATAAAGAAAGAGTTTCTCTTGGTCTTAAGCAAGTTCAGCCTAATCCATGGGAAGAAGCTCAAGAAAAATACGTTCGCGGAGTTAAAGTTAACGGTGAAATCGTATCTGTTAAAGATTACGGAGTATTCGTTGAGCTTAACGACGGAATCGAAGGTCTTATTCACGTAAGTGAAATGTCATGGACTGGAAAAATCAAGAACCCAACTAAGCACTACACTGTTGGTGAGCAAGTTGAAGCACAAGTTCTTGAAGTTGACGTTGAAAACAAAAGAATCAGCCTAGGTGTTAAGCAACTTCAGCCTAACCCATGGGATGATATTGAAGCGAAATACCCAATCGGTAAGAAAGTAACTGGTAAAGTTAAGTCTATCGTTGAATTTGGTGTATTTGTTGACCTAGACGAAGAAGTAGATGCTCTTATTCACGTATCTGACATTTCTTGGACTAAGAAAAACGTTAACCTGAATGAAGTTTTCAAAGAAGGTCAAGACGTTGAAGCTGCTGTTCTTTCAGTAGACAAAGAAAATGCAAAATTCTGTTTAGGGATTAAGCAACTTGAAGAAGATCCTTGGAAGAAAATCGAAGAAAGACTTCCAGTTGGAACAATCATCGAAGCTGAAGTTGTAAGAGTTACTGACTTTGGTGCATTCGTTGAGCTTGAGACTGGAATCGAAGGTCTAATTCACATCTCAGAACTTTCGGAAGAAAGAGTTGAGAAGCCAGAAGACGTTGTTAAGAAAGGTGACCAACCTAAGGCAATGGTAATTTCAATTGATAAAGATGCTAAGAAAATTGCACTTTCAATTAAAGCTGCTGTAAATGCTGAAAACAACGGATCTTTCCAACCTGAAACTGTTAAAGCTGCCACTCTTGGTGACAAGCTTAAAGGTTTCAAAGTTGACGAGTAGATCGCTGCTTTAAATGTTTAAAAATTAAGGGCTCCATTTTTGGGGCCCTTATATTATGGAGAGAATGGATGAAAAAATTATTGGTACTATTATCAGTTGTCTTTGGAATGTCTGCTTTCGCATGTCCTGACTTTACTGGAAAATATATGTGTGAAACAGAAGATGGTCAGCTTGATGAAACGACGATTGTTACAAATGGTAATGTTTATACCATGACGGACAATGAGGGAACTCAGACTGTTGTTGCCGATGGGCAAGAAAGAAGAGGTGATGAAGGAATGATGGAAAAAGCATTCTGCGATGGAGACGCTATGGTTCTTGTGGCCAAAGGTGACTTTGATGGAAACTCATTTTCTGCGACTTCAAGAACTAGAAAAATTAATGGAAACTTAGTAAGTGAAGTAAAAATTAATTTTAATGGTTATGAAGAAAATCAAACTCAGGTTTGTACGGCCCTTTAGTCTTCAGTTGATTGATCTCGAAACCCTGAAGGGATGATTTCAATACCAAGCTTTTTTCCTAGCTTTACAATAAAGGGAATGGTGACGGGAGCAAATGGCAGAACAGCTAAAGCTCCCAAACCAATTGTCTTAAGAAAATCACGAAATTGTTTATTCGCTTCATTCATTTCTTCTTGAGTTGCTTTTCCTTGAGTGTAGCGAGCATAGGTTCTCACCATGGCACGAGTTTCTTTTGTCTCGATAGAGAGGCCTCGTTTAATTAAATTAAGCTGATCTTTTAATTTTTCTTTGGCGGTGTTAGTGAAGTTTTTCATCTTCAGGCTTTTGGTTACAGCAACCAGTGTCGTGCTCTTCTATTTCATGGATAATTTCTTCACGAAGTTTTTGAGTATCTTCTTCAGAAGCTCCAAGGCTTTGGATAAGAGTTTCAGAAACGCTAGGGGAAGAGAGCTTGACTTCAATTCCTAACTCTTCCATCTGGCGAGCATATTCGAATGCTTTTTCTTCTTCCTCAACTGGACAGCTAAAAAGAATTTGCCCTTCAGTATCGAGAACTTGAACTAAGTTTTTACGTGTATCAGAAACCATTGACGAAACCTCGCATCCAGAATAGTTTTGTTGTCTATAGCTTAGACTATTTGAGGCCAAATGAAAAAAGTCATCTACATAGAAAAAGAAAAGTTTTTACGAGACATGATTGAGAAATATTTTAGCTCAAAAGGCCTTCAGGTGTTCACATATGATGGTTCTGAGCCAATGGACTATTATATTGAAGATATCGGGCCAGATCTTATTCTCTGGGACAGACAGTCATATTTAAGCGACTTACCTTCGCAGATTCCTTGTTTGGCTACTTCTAGAGAAGAGGAAGCTAAGGAAGGGGATCTCATTAAGCCGCTAGCTCCTCAACTTGTTTATGAATCAGTTATAAAAATACTATCTTAGTTTCTGCCCATTGATTGGGCGAGAAAATCGACTAATGTTTGCGAAGCTAGGTCTTTAGGATTTTGATCAATATGCTTCATAATCTTCATCATCGCCCAGCAGGCATCTTCGTTCTTTGCTCCAACTCCTGCTGTGAGAACGGAATCGAGTTTAATCATTTCATCTTGAGACATTTTAGTCGCAATTTCTTTGAGTGCTCCAAGATAGGCATTTGCATGGACATTAGTGAAGAGGCCTTTTTCCATTTCAAGATGGAGTGCTCTCGCTGAAATTCTTGAGAACTCATTCATTTCTTCATCTTGAAGTTTCATGAAAGCATCGATTAACATGAGCGAAGTGATTGAGCCTGTCCAAAAGCCCGCACAGAGATTGGGGTCATGGCCGGCAAGACTAATACGAATTTTATTCCAGATTATTTTGTCTTCGCTTGAGAGTCTTTTCATTCCTCTGGCCACATAGAGCTGAACTTCTCCTGCATTCATTTTTTTTATGGCATCAAGATGAGGACTACTTTCTAAGTTCGCGAAGAGTTTCTTTTCAAGCTTCTGTGAAACAGCATGGCTTGGAAAGAGAAGATTCATAATTGGCTCTTTTAAAATATTTGAGTTACTCAAACCAACTATAGAAATAACGATGATAACTGTTTGTATCGACTTTTTCTTCTTTTCGTCACCCTTGTAGAATTTAGAAAAAAGAAAGCCGACGAGACCACCAATTAAACCGCCGATAATACCACCAACGATGGCATTTATAAGAAGTAGATTCATAATAATTCCTTTGTCTCTTTATCGGTTATTCTAGTAACTAGCTAAAATGTCGATACAAAAAGAATTCTTTTCCCTTATAAATACCTAAAATCTTTTGAAGTAATATCCGATAATTATGTATGGATAATAAAGACATGCTCTATTTAGGAATGGGAATCGCAATCTCTCTATTGATTGTAGCGATTGGTCTTTATTTTCGTTCAGGGCTTTTCGCTTAGATTATAGTTCTTCTAGGAGATCATCTCTTCTTGGATCTTCCGGCTTTAAGATATATTCATTTAATCCACTTGAATTGAAAATGAAATCTGGAACACGAACACGATAGAAGATTCCTTTTTCATGGTTCGTTTGTTTTACCACATTTGTTTTACTGGCCACGACAGAGTGGGCTTGACCGGCATCATATGGAACAAAGAGATCATAACTATTTTGCTTTTCTAGGAAGTAGTCGATGATATTCTTTCGAAGGTTTTTAACATCTTCTTTATTGAAACTTGAAACTACATGAGAGTTAGGATGAATTCTTTTGATGATCTTTGCTTTAATTGGATCATTAAGTAGATCTTTCTTATTGAAGACGATCATCGTTTCTTTTTCTTCAACATTAAGTTCTTTAAGAACATCTTGAGTCACTTGAAGTTGCTTCTTATAGTTTGGATCACTCACGTCACAAACAATGATTAGAAGATCCGCTTCAAGAGCAGATTCAAGTGTTGTTTTAAAACCATCAATAAGTGTGTTGGGTAGGTTTGAGATAAATCCAACAGTATCAATCAGAATCATTGGTGGCTTTGTGTCGGGAGTTAGTGTTCTAAAAGTGGAATCAAGAGTCGCAAAGAGTTTATCTTCTTCTAATATATCAACCTTACAAAGACGATTCATAAGAGATGACTTACCAGCATTAGTGTAACCGACAAGAGCCGCTGTGATGGCCTGGTTGGATCTCTTCTTTCTTTGCTGCTCACGAGATTTTGAAATAAGTTTTAATTCTTTCTTATAGAACTCAATACGTTCACGAATGATTCTTCTATCGAGCTCGATCTGTTGCTCACCCTCTCCACCTTTGACTCCAACACCACCACGTTGTCTACCAAGGTGAGACCAGAAACCAGAAAGTCTAGGAAGAACATATTTAAGACGAGCAATCTCAATTTGAATTTTGGCTTCACGTGTTCGAGCATGTTCCGCAAAAATTTCTAAAATTACGTGAACACGATCAACAACAGACATGCCTGTGATCTTTTTAATATTTCTAATTTGTGAAGCTGTTAACTCAAAGTCGAAAACAAGTGTAGAACTTCCTTCTTCCTTAGCTTCTTTAGCAATTTCATTGAGCTTTCCGCTACCAAGAATCGTAGCCGGATTTAATTCTTTCTTATGCTGAACATATTCATAACCCGTAGGAATACCCAAAGTACGGCAGAGTTCTCTCAGTTCTAAAAGTGAACGTTGCGTTTCCTTTTCAGTCTTATGTTCATCGAATTTTGGACAAACAATAGAGACTAATGACGCTTTGCCTTCACGAGAAATATGAAATTCGTTATCTAACATGCTTCTATCTTATCGAATTCTCGAGAGAATTACTATATTTACGCAATCCGTATTTTATTGATGATAGCTAAAGGTCTATAATCATTCTCTTTCTTAAATGAAAAAAAGATTTATTTATAATTTTCAAGGAGTGTCTTTTGGAATCCTGGATGAGACCAAACGAACAATTAAAGGCCCCTAATTTAATCGGTGGTGAATGGGTAGAAGGTAAGGAAAAAAGCTTCGATGTTCATTCTCCTTATACTGGTGAAGTTGTAGGACAGGCCACTTTTCCAACTGCACAGCAAGTTGCAGATGCCCTCAGTCTTGCTCATGAAGCAAGTGTTGAATGGGGAGCAAAACCAATCAAAGAAAGAACTCAAGTGATGTTCAAGTTTCGTGAGATTCTTTTACGAGATATTGAAAAGATTGCTCAAGTTGTAAGCGTTGAAAATGGAAAGACTATCGGAGAATCAAAAGCCGGAATCATGAAGGGTGTTGAGGTTCTTGAGTATGCACTTTCTCTTCAAAACTTAGACCTTGGCGGAAGAATGGAAGTATCTCGTGGAGTTCAGTGCGAGTATCGTCGTATTCCACTAGGAGTTGTGGCTTCCATTACACCTTTTAATTTTCCGGCGATGGTACCAATGTGGACGATTCCAATTGCTATCACTTTGGGGAATTCCTATGTATGGAAACCTTCAGAGAAAACTCCTCTAACAGCGACTCTTATTGGAGAGGCCCTTATTGAAGCTGGTCTACCAAAAGGTGTTCTTACAATTCTTCACGGTCAAAAAGAAACTGTTGATGGAATTATTGAAAATGAAAAAGTGAAGGCCGTTGGCTTTGTAGGATCTACAAAGATTGCTCAGCTTGTTTATATGAAGGCGACTTCTCTAGGAAAAAGAGCTCTTTGTTTAGGTGGAGCTAAGAACCATATTATTCTTCTTCCTGATGCTGATGCAGATATTGCAGGACAAGGAATTGCCGATTCTTTTACAGGCTGTGCCGGGCAAAGATGTATGGCCGCTTCTGTCTTACTCGCTGTTGGTTCTGTTGAAAAACAAATTGAAGCGATTAAGAAAAGAGCTGATGAAACTACAATTTGTTCTAAGATGGGTGCCATCATTACCAAGGAACAGCTTGAGTTTCTTCACGAAGCCATTGATCAAGCGGTGAAAGAGGGAGCGACTCTTTTAAGAGACGGAAGAAATGATCAAGCCCCTGATGATTTAAAAGGTGGTTATTGGTTAGGGCCGACAATTCTCGATAACGTAAAGCCGGGAACTCATGCAGCTATGACTGAATTATTTGGGCCAGTGATTTCAATTATCAGATGTTCAAATATTACGGAAGCTTTAGAAATTGAAAATGCTAACCCGTATGGAAATGCGGCAAGTGTATTCACAAATAATGGTGCGATGGCAGAGCTTGTAAGTAACAAGGCCAAGGCAGGAATGGTTGGTGTGAATATCGGCGTACCTGTTCCAAGAGAACCTTTCTCATTTGGTGGGATTGAGGATTCTAAATTTGGACACGGTGATATTACAGGTGTTCATAGTCTAGATTTTTGGACCCAAATGAAAAAGATCACTGTGAAGTGGGAAAAACAAAAAGATCAAAATTGGATGAGTTAAAGAGGTAGATAGAAATGGAAAAATTTGAAAAAGCGAATCATGTGGTTTTAACATCACACTCAAACCAAGTTTATAAGGAAAGTATCCCTATCAACTGGGGAGCAAAAAATCCTAAAGAAAGAGGGCCTGTTATTGCAACAACTTCAGAGGTTGAAAATAGAAATGCAATTGGAAGTCACTCGGGAAGTTATACAGTTTATAGAGCATTATCAATTGCAAGTGGTGCTTATTCAGCAGACCATAGGCCAGAGTTAGAAAATACTCAACCAACCACAACGATTGGCCCTCATGATAGCTGGTATGATCCTGAAAAATTAGTATCTATCGACCCTTGGGGGGGGAATGTTCAAACAGCTTTCCAAGAAGAATTGGCGGCTGGTTTAAATATTAGCCCTACGATCGCAGTCACTCAGGCAAGATTACAAATTCCTGAAGTTTATGAAGCAATTGATAAAGGTCGTTTAGAGATCGATGGTGAAATTGTAACGAAAGAAAAAGATATTAAAGTAACGAAAGTTGCTATTGAGCCTGTTTGGTATTTACCTGGTATGGCAAAAAGACTTGGTGTTTCTGAAGGTGAGCTAAGAAAAGTACTTTTTAAAGAAACAGGGGGGATGTTCCCAGAGCTAGTAACTCGTCCTGATCTAAAAGTATTACTTCCACCAATTGGAAGCTCTACCGCTTATATCTTTGGTAATCCAGATGATTTGGCCAATCCAGAAATTGAACTCACTTGTCGTGTTCACGATGAATGTAATGGTTCAGATGTTTTTGGTTCAGATATTTGTACTTGTCGTCCTTATTTAACATATGGAATTGAACAAGCTGCTAAAACTGCACAGAATGGTGGAGTAGGAATCATTGTTTACTTTAGAAAAGAAGGACGTGCACTTGGGGAAGTGACAAAGTTTTTAGTATATAACGCGAGAAAGAGACAGGAAGGTGGAGACTCTGCCAAAAACTACTTTTATCGTACTGAATGTGTTGCAGGTGTTGAAGATGCTCGTTTCCAAGAGTTTATGCCTGATACTCTCAATTATTTTGGAATTAAGAAAATTCATAACCTCCATTCAATGTCGAATATGAAATACGATGCGATTGTTAAGAGTGGTATTGAAGTTGTGAATCGTCTTTCAATTCCAGATGAGCTTATTCCTGCTGATGCTCAAGTTGAGATGGAAGCAAAGAAAGCCGCAGGCTATTTTACAAATGATGATGTGAAAGATGAGAAAGGACTTGAGAAAGTTCTTGGTCGTGAAATTGAGGAAGAAAAGTAATGAATTTAAGTAAAGAAGTTGATTACATTCTTTCTCCCCAAGCTGTTCGTGAAAGAACGTTTAAACTTTATGAAGCTGTTAAGTCTGGTAAAGGGCATTTCTCTCTTCATGAAGAAAAGCTTGGTGAAGTATGTGATTATGTTTTAGAAGTTATTAAAGATAATTATCCTGACTTCAATATTCCTTTTCATTCTCGTTGGGGTCATTTCCAAGTTGGAAAAATTGATCGCAATAGTAAAATGGAGGAACTGATTAAAGATCTTGATTCTCTTGAAAAAGGAAGAGTGAAGTTAGATCTGGTGATTACTTCTGTCTTGCTTGATGCTGGTGCGGGAGCAACTTGGAAATATCGTGAGGAGAGTAATATCTTTTCTCGTTCAGAGGGACTAGCTGTTGCTAGCTGGCATATGTTCTTTGCTGGAGCTTTCTCTGGAGATAAGTCATTTAAAGCTCAAGCGGATTCACTATTGAAAGTGAATGACAAAGTTATTGAAGAGGGCTTCCAAGTGAGTTCATCAAACCCTCTTGTAGGAGTGGGAGGAAGAGCAGGACTCTTAAGAAGTTTAGGAGAATGTTTAAAGTCCCAGCCAGATGCTTTTGTCGATGGAAGACCTGGAAATATTCTTGATTATATGAAGTCTCATTATGGAATGGAGTTTAATGCTTCAGACCTTTTAAAGTCAGTCTTAGTTCTATTTGGAAATATTTGGCCATCAAGGTTAACAAGAGAGGGTGTTTCTCTTGGTGACGTATGGGAACATCCAGCTCTTGGAGAGAAAGGAAGCTTTGAAGCTTTAGTTCCATTTCACAAACTATCACAATGGCTTACTTACTCTCTCATTGAAGTTTTTGAAGAAGCAGGGTTCACTGTAAAGAACGCTTCTGAAATGACTGGATTACCTGAATATCGTAATGGTGGTCTTTTGTTAGATATGGGATTAATCGATCTTAAAGATAAAGATGACTATAAAAAATCTCATCGCCCAGATAGTGAATTAATAGTTGAATGGCGAGCTTTAACTGTGACTTATCTCGATAAGATTGGAGATATTGTAAGAGAAAAGCTTGGTAAGAGTGCTGATGAATTTCCACTAGCAAAAGTTCTCGAAGGGGGAACATGGTGGGCAGGTAGAAGAATTGCTAAAGAAAAAAGAGAGGACGGTTCAACTCCTCTGTCTTTAGCGAGTGATGGAACAGTATTTTAATAGGAGTATTTAATATGGCTAAAAGTTTTAACCAAGTTGCCCACCCGGCAATTGAGCATAAACTAACAATTCTAAGAGACCAGAAGACCGATTCTAGGGCCTTTAGAGATATTATGAATGATATTGGGAGATTTCTTGCTTATGAAGCGACAAGAGATCTCTCTACAAAAGAAATAGAAGTAGAAACACCTCTGGCTAAAACTAAAAAGAATGTTGTGGCCGATTATCCTGTTGTTGTTTCTATTCTAAGAGCAGGAAATGGATTAATTGATGGTGTTTTAGAAACTCTTCCATTTGCGAGTGCAGGTCATATTGGAATCTACAGAGATAAGTTTATCAAAAATACTGTTGAGTATTATTTCAAGATTCCTGAAAACTCTAAAGGAAGAGAAGTTCTTCTAATTGATCCACTCCTGGCCACAGCAGATACAGCTATCGCATGTATTGACCGTTTAAAGCAGTATGAGGTTGGAAAAATTAAAATGCTTTGTCTTCTAGCTTCTCCGGCCGGACTAGAAAGGCTTCATCATTTTCATCCTGATGTAGATGTATGGGGACTTAGTGTTGAAGAGGGACTAAATGATCAAGGTTATTTACTTCCAGGTTTAGGCGACGCTGGTGATCGTCTCTACAATACAAAATAGGATATAAGCATGAGCGAAATCATTATCATAGGTGTTTCTGGTGGAAGTGGAAGTGGTAAGACAACTTTTGTTTCACGTCTTCAAGAACTACTTGGTAATGATCTTTGTTCAATATTAGGTCAAGATAGTTACTATATTGATCAAAGTCATCGCTTTGATGAGGATGGTGGAAGTGTAAACTTTGACCATCCAAGTGCTCTTGAGTTTTCTTTAATGGGAGAGCATCTACAAGACCTTAAAAAAGGAAACTCAATTCAAGTACCGATATATGATTTCGCTACTCATACTCGCTCTGAAGAGTTTATTCATTTTGAGCCTAATAGAATAGTTTTCGTTGATGGAATTCTTATCTTTTCTCAACCACAAGTCTTTGAAAATTTAGATCATAAAATCTTTGTAGATTGTCCAGAGGATCTTCGCTTTTCTCGCCGTTTAAAAAGAGATACTGTTGAGCGAGGTCGAACTCCTGAAGGAGTTGAGGCCCAATTCTATAAACAAGTAAAACCAATGCATGATCAGTTTGTTGAGCCAACAAAAGAGACTGCTTGTGATGTAGTTAATGTTGAAAATTTTGATGAGCGACTAGAGCACTGGCTAAAACTTATTTCTAAACACCTATAAGAACATTATCAATAAGCCTAGCTTTTCCTAACTGATAAGCACCTGCAAGTAAGTAGGTTTTAGATTCTGTATGAACTTCTTTAAAAGTATCAGCATCATAGACTTCTAGATACTGCCAATGAGAATCATTTTCTAATTTCTTCTTAATCTCATCTTTTAAAAGAATATAATCTTTATTATCAACAAGGTTTTGAGCTAACTCTCTAAGGCTATTAGGAAGAGTTAACGCCTGCTTTCTCTCATCAGCACTTAAATAGTTGTTACGACTACTTAAAGCGAGGCCATCTTCATCTCTTGTTGTTGGTACCATAACAAGACCAAGGGGAAGTAAAAGATCTTGAGACATTTTTTCAATCACTTTAAATTGTTGATAATCCTTTTGACCAAAGTAAGCAAAATGAGGCATTGAAATTGAAAAAAGTTGATAAACAACCGTTGTCACACCATCGAAGTGACCCGGGCGATATTTTCCACAAAGAACATCAGTAATATCTTTCACTCTGATTTCTGTTTGAAAATTTTCAGGATAGATCTCTTCATTATTTTCTGGAGCGAAGACAATAACCTTGTCACTTCCTTCTAATGAATTAATTTTCTCAATATCTGACTCAAGAGTACGAGGATAGTTAGCAAAATCTTCATTAGGACCAAATTGCTTTGGATTAACAAAGATAGTGACAAGAACGTGATCACAGTCTTCAATGGCCTGCTTCACTAAATCTAAATGACCTTGATGAAGGTTACCCATTGTTGGGACAAGTCCGACTCTTCCCGGAAGGGCACGTCTTTTATTAATGAATTCGTTCTTCGTTTTGATCAATTGACTCATTTGTACTCTCATATATAGCGATGCATTTTTCGCACATTTCCTGCTTCGTTAATTGAAGCCATTCAATATATTCATTATTTAACAAGCATTTATAAGTAGCGAAGTCATTACCAAAGCCTTCTTTCGACTTCCCAAGTAGACCATTATTAACTTGCGTTCCAATCAAGAGATCAACTGGCTTTCTATTATTTTTTGACTTGAGCATTTGTTCATCTAAGTTTGTCTCAGCAGCAAAACCGATAATAAATCTCTTTTTGTCAGTTAACTTAATGACTCCAGAAAGAATATCAATGGCCTGTTGAAAGGCTAAAGTTCCAGACATTTGCTCCTTCTTCATTTTAGATTCTTGATATTCAAACTCAATATCAGAAACAGCAGCACTACTAAAGTAGACATCAGCTCTAGCGATCTCTTCTTTTACTGCATTGGCCATATTCTCAGTAGAAATAGTTCGTACTAATTTATAATCAGGGTGTGCCGACAATCTTTCTAAATCTGAAGTGGCATAGATCCCAGCAATGACTGTAACTTTATATCCAAGAGAAAGAGCAACCTTGGCCATTAGAAAGCCAGTTTTTCCTGATGAGGCATTGGTAATATATCTTACGGGATCTAAGGGAGAAAGTGTCGCTCCTGTTGTTACTAAGAATTCTTTTTCTTTACGTACTAATACAAAAGACTCTGTGAAATGAAAGATTGTTTCTATTTCTGAAAGTTTTCCTTCACCTTCATCTCCACAAGCAAGAAGTCCTGATTGAGTAGGGTGAATAAAAATATTAGGAAGAAGTGTTTCTAACTTTTTAAAATTGTCCTGCGTAATCGGATTGCTTAACATTTTCGTATTCATCGCAGGAAAAAGGATAATTGGTTTTGTTTTTTCCCAGGCTAAAAAAATTGAGCTAAGAAGATCATCGGCAAGGCCTCCTGCAAATTTTCCTAGTGTATTCGCACTTAAGGGAGCGACTAAGAGTTTATCGGCCCACTTAGCAAGTTCTATATGTGGAATCCCTTGATAGTCATTTACATTAAAATCATCTTGAGACGAGTAGACAGCACTGGCTCCAAGATAGAGAAAAGTTTCTTTTTTAATGAATTGCGCTGCTCCGCCTGTCATAACAACTTTAATTTCATGACCTGCTTTAACAAAAAGTCTTGTTAAGTCATAGGCCTTATAAGCTGAAATGCTGCCGCTTACACCGAGAAGAAGTTTCATTGTAATTCTCCTTCACATTTATCTAAACAAAGTCTTCCCAGGTAATTTAAAGATTTGTGAATAAGGTGAGGATCCTTTTCAAAATCTCCAAGACTAGGATGAAGCTCTAACCATTTTTCTATAAAAATAGAAAGACCACCAGTTAGATAGAGAGTCTGATTATCTAAACTAAGCGAGCGTATCGCTCCAAGGATCATTTTCTGGACGCCTCCAGTGATTGCACTAATAGTATCGTGATGAGTTTCCTTGAAGTCGAGAAACTCCGAAGCGTCAACTAAAGGAAGTTGTTCGCCCTGAGGATAAAGAGAGGCTAATGACGAAAGCCCTGGAAGAATGATTCCACCTTGGTAGCCATGAGTATCTAATATATCCACAGTGATAAAGGTCCCTGCATCAATTAAAAGTAAGGGAGTTTTATTCGGTATAACTTTTTCATGATAGAGAAAAGCCAATTGATAGAGTCTATCTCTTCCAAGCTTTTCTTTGTCATAATTGACATTCATTCCTGCAAAGAGATGATCATTCCATAAAGTTTCGATATCAACAAGTTTTGGAAGTGTAGGAAGATTAGACTTTTTACCAACACTACTTAGAACAACATGATGATCTTTAAAAAGGTTTGAATCAAAATCACTAAGGGCCACTGTCTTAGTAAGATCATTACCAACAAAGACGCCGACATGAGGATTAGTATTTCCTTGATCTATAGTAATAAGATCAATGTGTGATGTGCTCATTGATATTTTCTAAACTGTTAAATTTCTTATCTTGAAGATAACTAGAAATTAATTGTTTCTTAAGGTGGTAAAGATCAGCCACAGGATTAACAAACTTAGGAGGTGTATTTTTACCTAATTTTAAAAGATCGTTAGTTACAAGAACTTGTCCATCAGTTAAGTCTCCTGAACCAATTCCGATAGTTGGGACTTCTAGAATTTCTGTAATACTTGTCGCCAGGGCCGGAGTGACACATTCTAAAACGATTGCAAAGCAACCAGCATCTTCTAGATCTTTGGCATCTTGAACGAGCTTAATTGCTGAGTCATCAGTTTTTCCATGAGTATAGTAACCACCAAGCTCATGAACACTTTGTGGAGTAAGACCAATGTGTCCCATAACTGGGATTCCAATTTCACAAAGTCTTTGAATTAATTCTAAATTAGTCTTATTAGAAGCTTCTATTTTTATTGCTTCAGCTTTAGTTGCTTGAAAGAGTCGAGTTGCATTCTTCAGACCTTCATCAACAGTGTTATATGAACCAAAAGGCATATCAACAACCACGAATTTATGAGAAGCACCTCTTTTTACTGCACTTCCAAAAACAATCATTTCTTCTAATGAAACTTCAACAGTTGTTTCATAACCAAGAATAACATTTCCTAGGCTATCTCCAACAAGAAGCATATCAACTTCAGTCTCATCTAAAAGTTGAGCAGTTTGGAAATCATAACAAGTTAGCATTTGAAGTGGGAACTTTCCTGTTTTGATTTTGTTTGCTTTAATTTTTCGTGTGTTTAATTTCATTGCATCCTCAAAAAATTCTAAGAAGGAATTACTTGAGATTGAACTTTTTTATAGGTCTTATTGAGTAAACTAGATTTCCAAAATTGAATAATCTCTTCACGAGTTTTTTCAATGTCAGCTCTTTTGGTAAACTCAGTAAATTCACCATCTTCAATCTCTTTATAGAGACTTTCTAGTTTCGATTGGTACACTTTGTCAAAGAGCAAATGCTGAGCTTTTTGTGCACCTAGTAAGGCGTTGGGGCTAATTAGTTGGAAAAAGGACTCCGGTCCGAGTTTGACCATTGCGTCAGCAATTAATTTTACTTCAAGCCAGCACTCAAAAAAGGCCACTTCTGGGTTTATTCCTTTTTCAATGAGCAAGTCAAAAGATTGTTTGGCGGCATAAGGCATAAGTCCACAGAGGAGAGATTGCTCGCTGAAGAGGTCTGCATAGGTCTCATCTCTGGCACTTGCTGGATAAAGCCCAGTGATGCCTAGGTCTTTGGCCAGTGCTTTTATCCATTTCTCATTATCATTTTTACTTTCTTCGTTTAGGCATGAACCTTCGATACTGTAGACTGCCGCAAGCTTCCCCTTACTTTCATATTGAAAACGAACTTCAGAGCTGATTGCTTTAGGAGCTAGAAGTAGGTGATTGAATTGAGGAAATTTCTGGATCACATCCTCACAAGCAATAGACCAACCATGGGCATAAACCAAACGACAATTTTCTTGCAGCAGTTGTTGGTTCTCTTCAATAAATGGAACTTGCTGATCATCTGGAATAAGGCAGAGAATAGTAGAAAATTGATCTAAGTTCTTAGAAATAGGCAAAGCGCTGAAACCAAGTTCATTTGCCTTGTCAAATGAAGAGCTACCATCTCTTAAAAGAATAGTTATATCTCTACCACTATCTCTTAGGTTCATGGCCCAAGCTTTTGCTTGATTACCTAAGCCTATGATAGCAATACTATGTTGATCAATATTCATAATGGCTAAATACCATATCTTTATTAGAGATAGAAATGTTTTTAATTAACGGAGAGAAGACAGATAATAGTGAAGAGTTGGCCTCGTCTTTAGCATTTAGACAGGGTGATTATGTATTCACCACGATTGAATTATTAGCTGGTAAAAGAGCTGTCTTTTTGAAGGATCACTTTTCTAGACTAAAGAAGGCCTCAACGTTCTTATATGAGTTAGAGGACAATGAGTGGAAAGAAATCGAAGAGGGTTTTAGAGCTGACTTTAAAATGATTGAAGGGTCAGAAAAGACAAGATTCTTAAGATTGATTTTTACTAGTGATCAAAAGAGAATGCTTCATTGTGATGAAGTTAAAAGCCAGACGAAAGATTTTTATAAAGCGAAGTCAGTCGAGATTCCTTCATACCGAGATGGCCTTGAGTCTTTTTTAAAAATTCCAAATTATATATTAGTGGCCAAAGAATTAAGAAAAGTTCAAAAACTTGGTTTTGATGATTTGGTGATTAAGAAAAATAATCACTATTTAGAATCTTCAATTAGCAATATATTCTTTGTTAAAGATGGTCGATTTATAACTCCACCTCTGGACTTTATTTTAGAAGGAGTTTCTCGAAAGAAGCTTATTGATTTACTGAAAAACAATAAGAGAGAAGTTATTGAAGAAAAAGTTGAGGAAATTGATTTTGATTATTGCTTCTTTTCTAACAGTTTAGGGAAATTGAAGTTTTGTCACCGTCTTGATCAATATGACTTTAAGACTGATAATAAATTCATTCAGTCTGTTCAAGATTTATGGATGAGCTATAAAGAAAATAATAGCGAGGAAATATGAATAAGATTTTGAAGGTAAAATGCCCACAATGTGACATTGAATTTAATTATTACAATAGTCTTTTTAGGCCATTTTGTTGTGAGAAATGTAAAATGATTGATTTAGGTCATTGGTTTCAAGAGACATATACCGTACCATCTAAGCCTAGTTCAATTGAAGAAGCACAAGAGTTAATTAAAGAAGTTGAAAAGTTTCAACAGGAACAATCAAATAATGAAGAAAACTGAGAAGACTAAGCTTTTAAAAGAAATAAATGAAGTTGCAATTGCAGCGGGTAAAAAGCTTATTCGCTATCAAAAAAAATTATCGAAGCTTAATGTCACTCACAAAGCTGCTCAAGGAGTTGTTTCTGAAGCTGATGTTGAAACAGAAAAATTTATTATTAAAAACTTAAAGAAAGTTTTCCCGCAAGCAGCAGTACTGGGTGAAGAAGACTATTTTCTCAATGTAAAAGATAAAGAGAATGGCTGGAAAAAGTTTGAAGAAGAAGAATGGCTTTGGATCATTGATCCCCTAGATGGAACTTCTAACTTCTTATCGGGACTTGAATTTTATTGTGTTTGTATTTGTCTGGCCCAAAAGGGAGTTCCAAAACTTTCTGTTATCTATTGGCCAGATAAGAATGTGTCCTATATCGCTGCAGAAAACGAAGGTACTTATCTTTTAAATAATGAAACAGGCAGAAAAAAGAAACTTCTTATAGAAGATCATAAAACACCTTTAAAAAACTCTCTTGTAGTGACTGGTTTTGCTGCTGAAAAAGGTGAGCCTTTTAATAAGGAATTCGAACTTTTCAAAAAAGTGATGGGAAAATCTCGTGGAGTGAGAAGACTTGGAAGTGCTGCTCTTGATATTTGTCTTGTTAGCCAAGGGCTGTTTGGTGCATTTTGGGAAAGAGGACTCGCACCTTGGGATATGGCCGCGGCAGGATTGATCGCTCTTGAAGCAGGATTGAAAGTTGGAACTTATCAAAATCAAAAATTTTCTCCATTCGCTCCGACGATTTGTGTTGGTACAAAGAAAACTTATCCTGAGTTAATTAGTATATTAAGAAAGTAATTTACTAGAGGGAAATACTTTAACTCGTTGACAGCAACCCCTGTCAATCCTTATAATTTTATATAATTACAGCTTATTCCAAGGACGGAAAGAGTGGATTTATTTAAAAACCTATTACATCATTCAACAGATGAATTGTTAGGCCTTATGTTTGGCGTAACGATTTTCTTTATTACTGCTTTCATTGCTTACTGGTGGTACAACCGTAAAAAGTTTCATCAATTGAGTCATCAAATTCCAGCTAGTGTTGTGAAGAATTATTTAGATTCAATTATTTCAAATAGTAATGCATTAAAGTCTTCACTTTTTAGAGGTGGTGGACTTGAGTTAGGTGAAGGAATTCCTTCTGTTCTTCCAACGTCTGATCTTCCACGTGGAAATGTTTCTGCTGGTGGAGCAAGTACTGAAGAGCTTAATCAAAAAAATGCTGAGATTGCTCGATTAAAAGCAACTGTTTCTGAAAAAGATAAGACAATTGAAGAACTAGAAAGAATGCTTGCCGCTGCTAGAGATGCAAATGGTGGTGGAATCTCTGACGAAGAAGCAAATATCATGAAGGGAGAAATTACTTCTCTTCAAGAAAAACTTCAAAAAGCACAAGCCGATCTTGAAGCTGCTCAAGCTAGTGGTGGCGGCGGTGGTGCCGATAGTGCTGAACTGGAAGCAGTCTCTAAAGAAAGAGATGAGTTAAAAGAAAGACTTCAAGAATACGAAGTTATTGAAGAAGATCTTGCTAATATCAAAAAGTTCCAACAAGAAAATGAACAGCTCAAGAAAACGATTGAGCAACTTCAGGCCGGAGGAGCTGCTCCAGCTGCCGAACCTGCTGCAGAGGCTGAGCCTCCTGCAGAACCAGAAGCTGAAGCTGAAGCTCCAGCTGAGCCAGAACCAGCACCAGTCGAGGAGCCTGCAGCGGAAGAGCCTGCGGCTGAAGCACCTGCTCCAGAAGCAGCCGTTGATGAAGCGCAAGCGACTTCTGAAGCAGAAGATACCCCAGAGGTTCCTGCTAATGAAGGTGAGCAAAAGTCTGCAGAAGAATTACTTTCTGAATTTGAAAAAATGTTAGGATAACTTTCGTTATAGGAGAGAGAATGAGAAGAGTTTTAACCGGTACTGGTATAGTACTTAGTTTACTAATAAGTTCTCCACTTTGGGCGAAGGCCAAGCCTACTAAATCTGCCATTCAAACAGATTTAAAAAATGTTGAATCACAGAAGAGAATTAAGAATTCGCTTCTTTCTAAATTTTCTAAGAACCTTTCAAAGAAACAAGTGATGACTCTTAAGAAGGAAGTGTTTAGCTATTCGGGTAAGTCTGTACCTGCTCTTGTTGAGGTTATGAAAAGTAATAAGTACCCAGACAAGAATAGATGGATTGCTACATTTCTTCTTGGAAGAATCATGGGGAAAAAAGGAAGTCCATTTATTGGAAAGTTCATGGATCATCCTAGTTGGGTGATGAGAATGGCCAGTCTGAAAACACTTCTTGCTTTAAAAGAAGATCGCTTTGGTCATTTCTATGCGAAGGCACTTAAAGACAAAAGCTTTCTCGTTCGTAAGCAGGCCCTTGAAAATATTCGTCGTCTTGAGCTGAAGAAGTATTCAGGTCATGTCTGGAGTATGCTCTATGACAAGAAGAATTACTACCAAGGTAAAGAGAAAGGGAAATTGGCCAATAAGAAGAGAACTAATATCATTAAAGATGCTGTTAAGGCAGTTGGTGATTTGAAGTTTGAAAAAGCTCTTCAGCCTTTATTTACAATGATTCAGAAAGATCGTTACAAAGATATTTTTGATGAAATGGAATATAGTCTTCAAAAAATCACAGGAAAGAAAAGTCCTGAGAGTGATCGTCGTCTAAAAAGAAGATTTTGGAAGAAGGTCGCAATTTCTTATAAAACTTTTTAAGAGAGATTAGAAACTCGCTTCGAGCTCTTTCGCTTTTTGATCTTCAATTTTCTTAAGTTGTGCTGCAATCGCAAGGTTACGATCAACTCTATAAAGAATAGTTTTCTCTAAAATCCCATCAGAAGGGACTACTTTCCAGCCTTGTAAAAAGTCTTGTTCAACCATTTGTCTTCTAAAAACGGTAACTTTAGAAACTTCTCTCCGACCTCGGAAACCTTTCACAACATTAAGAACAATTTTAAACTTAGCGGCCTTAACAGCATCACTACTACCGAAGCTATCTGCAAAGTTAAGTTCCATCGTATTATCAATCCATCTGGTTTTAATTACACCAGATTCTTGGTTTTGTAATTCTAAGTCATACTTCTTCATTACATTGAGAACGGCTAGCCATGTTTGGTTATAATCATATTTAAAGACTTGGCTTGGGATTTCGAACTCTTCACTTAGATTCTGAAACTGCTTGTAAGATGAACAAGATGTTGCCCCTAGAGTAAGTGATAATGCGAAGATTTTTAGTAACTTTTTCATTACTTACATTTTAACTCTTTTAGATTCAAAAACAATGGCAAGGAACCAAAAAATAAGTCCACATATAACTGTTAACCAAATGCCAAACCTCTCAAATAAGGTCTTTTGCCGCTCTACAACCGGAATATCGATATTTATCTGTCCTTGTTCTCCAACTCCAAGTTTCTTCGACTCACTTCCATCAGGATAGAGCACACTGGTGATCCCGGTGTTAGTGCTTCGAATAATTGGCATTTGAAACTCTAGAGCACGCCAATGAGTAAGGAATTGATGCTGAAGAGGTTCACTTGTATCTCCATACCAAGAGTCGTTTGTGAGATTGATTATAAAATGAGGATTAAGATCCAAACTTAATAAGTAATCTCTGATATAGGAGCTAAAGAGAACCTCATAACAAATAGCGAGGCTGGCCTTCGCTCCTTTTTTTAAATTGAATACAGAATAAGTTTCACCTTTCGCAAAATAGGAAATATTTTGAATATAGTTGGCCAAGAAAGAATTAAGTGGTCCAAACGGTAGGCTTTCTCCAAAAGGAATAAGGACTCTTTTGTGATAGAGATTATCTAGTGTCCCTTCATCGTTAAAGAAAAAAGCCGTATTATATTCTGTTTCAAAAAGACGTTTATTTCTATTGGAGCTCATGTCATATCCTCCAGAAATTAAGTCAGCATCTGTATTATTTAAAGTTTTTCTGAAGCTAGTAGGAATATATCCTGGATTTGCTTTCATAAGTGTTGAGTTCACTAGTTGGGGAAAAGCTGTTTCTGGCCAAATAATAAGATCAACACCTTCGCTATCTTCTTGGGAAAGAGTTTCATAACGACGAAGGACTTCTTTGATTGCTCCACCAACACCATTTTCACTTTGGATCTTAACAAAGTTTCCAACATTGGCCTGGACTAGCTTTACTTTTAATTGTTGATCAGAGTTTTTTAAAGAGATCGGAGTTACGAGATTAACTAAAAGAAAGATTACAAAGAACCCAATTCCAAAGAAGTCGAATTTCTTAGCTCTTAGTCTCGAAAGGATAGAAAGGGCAAGCCAATAGCTGGCGAAAGAAAAGAAAGGGGCTCCTAAGAAAGGCGCCAGCCCAATATGACTTCTTAACTGAAGCCAAGGGTGTCCTAGATGAGCTGGAAATTGTTGAGGAACAAAATATTCTAATAATGTAATTACAAGGGCGAGCACGATATTTCTTGAAGTGACTCCGCCTTGCCAGCGACTCTTTTTCAGATTGAGTTTTCGAGCAAAACGATAAAAGAGAGCGAAGGCCACATGCTGAGGCATGATGACAAGTGAAAATAATAATCCTAGTAAGAAATTAAATGGGAGAGGGATAGAACCAAATTCCTTAAGAGTGTAAGGAATCCAATAATATCCTACGAGATAATATCCTAAAGAAAACGAAAGAACGCTACCAATCTCTTTCTTCCAATTTGATTGTTTAAAAAGCTTATGGTCCTCCATTCCTCCATAAGAAATTGGAAGTGCATTTAGGAGAAAAATCATTCCGATTATAGGAAGAAGGAAGAAATAAAAACCTGACTTAGTTGGAAATCCGAGAGCGTAAAGCATTCCTCCGAGAAGAGGGAGCAAATATAAGTAAATCGCCGGATATTTAAAAGATTGATTCATATTTTCCTTAAGCTAAGTATTACATAATCTTACTGAGAGCAATTAAGTTTGCCAATAAACAATACTTTGCGTAATTTATTTATATGAGCAAGGAAGTTATCCGTAGTAACCACAATCACAGACCTTTTAATCCTCTTGAGATTCAAGCAAGATGTCCAAAATGTCATTCGGTCTTTATCAATGATACAGAATGTGAATCGTGTAACTATCAGCTAGCGTTTGATCTCATTGGGTCACCTTTTGATAGTAAGAGTTTCTTTTCTCAGCGTGAAATCTTTGAAATTAAAGCTCCTTTGTTTTATCGATTAACAGATGGTGTTCTCCACCGAGATCACAAGTTTGTTGGTAAGTATGTTAGGACAATGAAAAAGAGATTCTATGATCTTGGTGATTATCTCTTTGAAAGAGTGGATAACGACAAAGAGAGAAGGAAGATGTTTCTCTTTGAGATGGAGCAGATCATTCCTTATCTTCTTACTTTAGGAGTTTATGAAGAAGAGCTTTTTGTTTATTTAGAAAATAATGCCAATCATCCTTTGGCCCAGAAACTACTAAAAGCTCTTACTGTTGCAGTAAGTGAAAAACCAACAGAGTCGACATTCATCGACTCAGTTCTTAATTATAAAATAAATGAAATGTTGAGAGTTGGATTTTTGCTCCAATCAATTCTGATGGGAGCATCCATGTGTTTCGCAGGTTATTTATTTCTAAAATTCTTAGGGACTACAAATTAATCATTAGAGCAATTTGTTAGTTTGATAGTCTGTAAATTACTTTCCCTTTCTTATTTTTGTTAGCAAGTGATCTGTTAAGAGATTTTGCTTTGATATACTTATCAGCGAGTTCAAAAGCTTTTCCAGCATCTAATCTTCCACCAGAAGCACACTTTGTTAGAAGTGGAATCTCTTTCTTTGCTGATTCTTTTAGGATCTCTTTAATTTCCTTCGTATCAAGTGAAGGGAAGTGACTCTTTAAAAGAGCTGCTACACCTGTTACAAATGCTGTTGCTTGAGATGTTCCTGTTAAGTAACCAGATCTAGAGTTAGGTAGAGCTGATCTAATTCTATGTCCAGGAGCTGAGATATCAACTGATCTCTTACCATAGTTTGAACTTGATAATAGTCTTAAGTTTTGATCATGAGCTGTCACACTAATGATATTTTTTAGACCATAACTTGCTGGGTAGTAAGCATTGGACTTGATATCGATATTAGATTCTTCATTTCCTGCAGCTGCAACAACAAGGATACCCTTTCTTTCAGCTTGCTTAAGAATACGAAGTTCTTCAAGAGCTGGCTCAGGACCACCACCACTATAGTTAATAACATCAACATTTTGTTCAACAGCATATCTTAGAGCTTCAATTGTAGAGTTTAAGTTCTCTTGTCCTGACGCTTGTGGATTGTAATATTTCAAAGTAAGAATCTTCGCTTCTGGGAAAACACTTTTGATGATCCCTGAAACATGAGTCCCGTGACCATGTTGATCCATTGGCTTAAACTTATTTGATCTCTTCGCAGAGAAATCAATCCCATAATTACTCTTACTTGATTTCCCTTCTTTTACATGAAGGTTCTTATTAAGGAATGGGTGATGAGGATCAATACCTGTATCAACTACAGCGACAACAATCTTCTTCTTTGCTTTAAACTTCTTCCATAGAGGGACAATATTGATCGATGACTTCTTATTGTCTGGATCAACTCCCCAGCTTGAAAAGCGAGACTTAAGAATTCCAAAGTTAAATGGAACTGAATCTTTGTCTGCCTTCTTAATAGAAGGTGCTGGCTTCGTGATTTTCTTTAATAGCTTTGGCGGTTTCGAAAGAACCTGCTGTGAGCTTAGTAGAAAAGCAGATGTAAAAGCAATCGCAGTTAACTTCTTGATTTGCTCTTTTTTAATCATGTTGTGGTACTCCAAATAATAACTTAATCAGTTTAAAAATTTCTATGAAATATAAAGCAAGGCTTGGGCCAACATTTCTCTTTAAAAAATAAGGACTTAGCTCTGTATATGAAGGGGATTTTGTATGATTATTGGAGGGGTGTATAAAGTTTGAACATCTAAAATTTAGTCAGCAGATTTCCTTTCTCAGAATAAAAAAACCCCTGTTATTACAGGGGTTTTTATAGCGATATGTAACAAAGTCACCTTAGGAGATCTAAGGTGTTTTGGTTCTATTCGTCTGAAGCAGTGATTGTCATTTCTACATTTTCGAAACAGTTAAGAGTATCGTCAGATGCCTTACACTCCATTCCGCTTAGTTCAATACTTGTAGAAAGCTTCAACTCATCAGTATCAATATTAAGTGATCTTAACTGGTTGATTCCTGATCTTTCTAATTCTTTCTTATAAAGAGCTAGAAGCTGATTCTTATCAATTGAGATAGACTTTAAAGATCCACCAAATCTCTTCTTAACTTTAGCTGAAACCTCAGCATCGATATTTGATTGGTAACCGTCATCAGATACTTCCTGATCAACGATTCTTACTGATTTCTTTCCTAATACCTTGATAATCTTGATTCCAGAAGCTTCTTCTCTTTCATTTACTTCTTGAACTTGGTTAACCATAACCTCACCATCTTGAAGAACTCTTACTCCAGCTTTTCCTGACATAAGTGAGTATGATTTTTGGTATGTATCTTTACCGATTTTCTTATAAAGAGTATCAGCGTCGATATCCGCTTTGATTTGAATAGTTAGGGCCATTGAGCAAACGCTCATTAGTGTTGCTGCTACAGCTACTAGTGTTTTTTTCATGAGAGAGACCTCCGGGTCGTTTATTGTTGTTAAATTGAGAGTGAGACTAATTTACAGAAATTTGGGCCTAAGAGGGGCCGATTTGAAATCTTTTCTAGCGGTGTCAAAAATTTCGACACCATTGTGCAGGGCCAAAAGAAGACCGCTTTTTTGACACCACTGGCCGTAAGTGCCGAAAACTAGGTATGCCAAAGTTGGCATCAGGCCTGCTTTATATAGGGCAACCGCGAAGACAGGATGTTTTCGTAAATCATAGGAAATGACCAGCAGGAAGCAGGTGGAATTAGAGGAGTGAATTATGAGTAAAATTCTAGTAGGTTTATTAGCTTTTTGTCCTATCGCTATCCTAATGGCTAGTCAGGGAGAAACACTTCTTGAAACTCGACAGCTTCAGAAAAAGTCTATTCAAAAAGAGTGGAAGCAAATGGGAATGGATGTAAATCGTATCCTAAGTAAAACTGCGAAACTCAATACACTAAACCTAAACAACTAATCTAATTAAAACCCCAATTCAAATATCAAAAAAAAAGGCCTCTTATAATAAGAGGCCTTCTAATATCTAAAAGTGTCTTTTAAATTTTAACCATGTTTCTTAAAGCGACTTTGCTCTCTTTCATATTCCTCAGCATGAGTAATACATAGGGAAGTGAAAGGCTGATTCTTTAGACGCTTAAATCCAATATCATCACCACAATCTTCACATTCACCATAAGAACCATCTTCAATTCTCTGAAGTGCAAACTCAATCTGTCTTAATTTATTAAGTTCTCTTTGTCTCATATTGAAAGTGATTTGTTGGTTAATCACATTAGTAGCTAAATCTGCTTCATCAGGAAGGTCATCTGAAGAGACATGGAGATCCTCACTATTTGTCATAGTTCCAGAGTTCATAATCTCAGTTTTCATCTTAATTAATAAGGCCTTTAGTTCTTCAATATCTGCCTTTTTCATCTACTCCTCCTTGGGAAGTAATCGTCTTCTACCAATCAACGTAGTGACCATATAATATTTTATTACTGCACCACGTTCGCCACAAGAGGAAAAATCTGTACTTCCCCTAAGTAGATAAAACTTGTCGGAATAAATGATAATTTACTTTAGTAAAAAGATTGGTGATTCTTTGAAAAACAGCTAGTTAGAGTTCTTATTGAGGTCTCTCCAGCTCTTTCCCCGTCTATTTTTAGGGTTCTTCTGGTACTCCTCAACTGCTTTTCTATGATCTCTATAGTTAGTTGAGAAGATATGAGTACCGTCATTTTGAGACACAAAATAGAGGTAGTTATGCTTTTTTGGACTAAGGACAGCTCTAATCGATTCTAGGCCTGGATTGGCAATTGGTCCAACTGGAAGGCCAGAGACTTTATAAGTGTTATAAGGAGTCTTTTCTAGCAGGTGTTTCTTTCTTAGGTTTCCATTGAAGTTTTCATAGATACCATAAATAGTTGTCGGATCAGACTGAAGTCTCATTCTCTTTTTTAAACGATTGATAAATACGCCGGCGATAATTGGTCTTTCATGACCAGCACCAGTTTCTTTTTCAACCATACTCGCAAGGATAATAACTTGATGCTTAGTAAGTCCAAGAGGAGCTGATGAAAAGTTCACTTCCTTTGTCTTATTTTTAAAAGTGCTAAACATAACTCTAATTACTTGTTCAGCACTCATATTCTCATTGAGATTGTAAGTATCAGGATAAAGATATCCTTCCATTCTTTCACCTGGAATACCTAATTCTTCAGTAAAAGATTGCGACTTTGCCAGCTTGATAAATTCATCTGCTTTGACGACATTCTTCGCTTCAAAAATTTGAGCAATTTCAAAAAGGTTTTTACCTTCGGGAATAGAGATTTTTTCGGTTAAGGCCTGACCTTTAAGGAGTGTATCGAAGACATCAAGCATGGTTGATCCTTGCTTGATTTCAAAATTACCTGCTCTAAACTTTGTCATCGTATCGTTAATCTGAGCATAACGATGAAAAACTTTCGCCGAGCTAATAATTCCTTTTTGTGATAACCTTCCATTAATTTTTCCAAAAGTATCACCACGCTTAACTTCAAAGACTATGGTTTCACCTTCATATTTCCAGATGGCCAAAGAGTAATAGACTTTAATCCCTGCCATAAATACGGCGAGGGCAGGAGCTGCAAAAAGGAAAACCCATAAATATTTTTTCATATAAATACTTTAACCGTGTTTTTTAAAAAAATCTTCCAAAATGATACAAGCGGCGACCTCGTCAATCTTTTTGGGATCAACTTTAAAGTTGTAGCGAGGGTCTTCCTGCATTCTTTTTTCCGCTTCAAAGGAACTGAGAGTTTCATCTTGAAGGATCGGCTCAATACCAATCTCTTTTTCAAGGAGCTTTCCAAAGTTCCTTACTGTTTGCGTCATCTCACTTTCCTTACCGTCAGTGAAAAGAGGGAGGCCAAGAATGAGAACTTCAAAAAACTCGTCTTCAATAACCTGTTTCAATTCTGAAATAACTTGCAAATCGTCTTTGACAATGATGCGACCATAAGTCATTGGAAACGGGTCTTTACCAGGACAAAATGACGCAAGCCCAACAACCTTCGTCCCGTAGTCTATAGTGAGAATATTCTGGTTACGAAAACGTTCAATTTTCTCTTCATCAAAGTTTAAATTCATGGTGATTTCTTACTTAATTTGAGCCGTCCTTGGCAAGGGAAACTGTAGTTTTATTCTTGACTTATAAAGCTGTCGTGGCATTATTTATTCATCCTTTAAAAAATAATCTAATAACAAATTGTCTGCAGAAAATTTCAAAAAAAATAGAATCAAAAGACATTTTAATCAGGGGTAAATCCGAATGCATTTAAATGACCTACGGGAAATGGAAATCAAAGAGTTAACGAAGTTAGCTAGTAAGTTAAAAGTTGAAAACCCATCTGCCATGAAAAAGCACGAAGTTATCTTCGCGATCCTTAAAGCTAAAGCAGCTGCTGAGGAAGATATTTTCGGTGGTGGTGTTTTAGAAATTCTTCCAGATGGTTTTGGTTTCTTAAGATCTCCAGGTTACAACTACCTTCCTGGTGCCGATGATATTTATGTAAGTCCATCTCAAATTAGAAGATTTGGTCTTAAAAAAGGTGACTCTATTGAAGGTCAGATTAGACCTCCTAAAGAAAGTGAAAGATACTTTGCTCTTCTTAAGTTAAGCACTATTAACGAACAATCTCCTGAAGAACATAAAAAGACAGTTCTCTTTGATAACTTAACTCCACTTTACCCTGAAAAGAAAATCAACATGGAGTCGAAGCCAACGAATTATTCGACTCGTATTATTGATCTTTTTGTTCCTCAAGGTTTTGGACAAAGATGTCTGATTGTTGCACCTCCAAAAGCAGGTAAAACAGTTCTACTTCAAGACATTGCTAACGCAATTACAGATAATCATCCTGATGCGACTCTTATCGTACTTCTAATTGATGAAAGACCTGAAGAAGTAACAGATATGAAGAGAAATGTAGAAGCTGAGGTTGTAAGTTCAACTTTCGACGAGCCAGCTAACCGCCACGTTCAAGTAGCTGAAATGGTTCTTGAAAAATCAAAGCGTTTAGTTGAAGCAGGAAAGGATGTGATTATTCTTCTCGATTCAATTACTAGACTTGCTCGTGCTTATAACACTGTTGTCCCTCCATCTGGAAAGATCCTTTCTGGTGGTGTTGATTCAAACGCACTACATAGACCAAAGAGATTTTTTGGGGCTGCAAGAAATATTGAAAATGGTGGTTCTCTTACAATTATCGCGACATCTCTTATCGATACTGGTTCGAGAATGGATGAAGTTATCTTTGAAGAATTCAAAGGTACTGGTAACTCAGAGATTCAACTTGATAGAAAGCTTCTTGAGAAGAGGATTTTCCCAGCTCTTGATATTAATAAGTCATCAACACGTAAGGAAGACTTACTTATGACTCCAGCTGATCTATCAAGAGTATATGTTTTAAGAAAAGTATTACACCCAATGAATACAATTGATTCAATGGAATTCATTCTTAACAGAGTCACTAAGACTAAAACGAATGGGGAATTCCTTGATTCAATGAATGGTTAGCGACATTTATTAAAAATAAGAGCGGCTCTCGTTATGGTTTTTCCATGAGAGCCGTTTTTTTTAGGAGACAGTTATGTCAAATATGTTTCAAAAATTAGATGCTGTTGTAGATAGACTAGAAGAACTAAATGAAAAAATGTCTGATCCTTCTCTCTACGAAAGAAAGAAAGAGTTTGAAGAACTTTCAAGAGAGAGGTCTGGTATCGAAGAAGTGGTGAAAGTCTATCTTGAGTATAAAAGTATTAAAGCTGATATCGAAGAAGCTAAAGATATTCTTAAGAATGAGAAAGATGAAGACATGAGAGAGATGGCGAAAGAAGAACTCTCTGAAAAGGAAGGCCTTATTCCTAAAATGGAAGACGAGCTGACAATTCTTCTTCTTCCTAAAGACCCTCTTGATGATAAGAACGTGATGGTTGAAATTCGTGCCGGAGCAGGAGGAGATGAAGCTTCTATCTTTGTTGGTGAAGTTTATAGAATGTATCAGAACTACTGTCGTTCACTTGGATACAAGACTGACCTTGTGAGCTTAAGTGAAGGTGATGAAGGAATCAAAGAGGTTATTTTCTCTGTAAGTGGAGAAAAAGTTTACTCAAAACTTAAATTTGAATCTGGAGTTCATAGAGTTCAAAGAGTTCCAAAAACAGAATCACAAGGGCGTGTTCATACTTCGACAATCACAGTGGCCGTTATGCCAGAAGCAGAAGATGTTGATTGGGAACTCGACATGAATGATGTTCGTATTGATGTGTACCGCTCTGGTGGAGCAGGTGGACAGTCCGTTAACACGACTGACTCTGCTGTAAGGGTTACTCACATTCCAACAGGTGTTGTGGTTGCTAACCAAGACCAAAAATCTCAGCTTAAAAACAAAGAAAAGGCCTTAAAAATTCTGAAAACAAGAATTTACGATGCCATGGTAAGAGAAGCTAAGAGTGAAGTCGACGAAGCTCGTAAGAACTTAGTTGGAACAGGAGACCGTTCTGAAAGAATTAGAACTTATAACTTTCCTCAAGGGAGACTCACTGATCACAGAATTGGTCTAACAATTTATTCTTTAGATAAAGTGATCGAAGGGGATATGGAAGAAGTTACGAATGCTCTTATCGCTCATAACCAAGCAGAGTTACTTAAAGGACAGGACGATTGATTAGTTCAAATGTCACAACATTTGAAAATGAAGTGGAGAGATTCTTTGAAGAGAATCAAAATGCCCTTCAATCAAATTATCCTGGGATAACTCTTAGAAGACTCGATTTAGAGTTTCAAACTTATTGTGAGAAGAATATTAGCCGAAAGGGAGAGTATCTCGATAAGTTTTTGAACTCCCTCAAAGCTGGAATACCACTTGAACAAATTACAGGAAGAGCTTACTTTTACGAAAGCGAATTTAAAGTTAATGAACATGTACTTATTCCTAGATCTGAAACAGAAATTTTAGTGGATGAAACCTGTAAAATTCTCAGCAAGTCTGAAAAAAAAGAATTGGCCATCGCTGATGTAGGAACTGGAAGTGGAGCTATCGCTCTTTCTATTGCGAGAAAACTTTCTAATCTTGATAAATCCATAAAAATAACAGGATTTGATATTAGTGAAAAGGCATTGAATGTGGCCAAAAGAAATCACTATCTTCTCGAGTATGCTCTCTCTCAAAATACAAGCGTCACATGGAAGATCAATGATCGACTCGATGGAGTTAAGGAAAATAGCTTTGATTGCATCGTGAGCAATCCACCATATATTAAAACTCATTCAGATAAAGAAAAAGTTCATCATCAGGTGTTAAAATTTGAGCCTCATATTGCTTTATTTATAGATGATGAAAAATACGATCAATGGTTTTTAGATTTTTTTAAGCAAGTTCATCTATGTTTAAAAAAAGACGGTCTCTTCTACATGGAAGGGCATGAAGATCATTTAGAATTACAATGTAACCTTCTTAATCATTTTGAATTTAATGAAGTTCAAATAATTAAAGACCTAACTGGAGCTAAACGCTTTATTAAAGCGAGGAAATAATGGAAAAACTAATTATCAATGGCCCTGCCAAATTAAATGGTTCTGTCAGAGTAAGTAGAGCAAAAAACGCTTATCTTCCAATTTTAGCGGGAGTTCTTCTTTGTGAGGAGCCTGTAACGCTTAAAAATATTCCAGAACTAAGAGATATCAATACGATGAAAAAGCTTCTAGAGAATCTAGGAGTTAAAATTACTGGTGATAACACTGCGATGACTTTTGATTGTTCTAAGATTGATCATGTGGAAGCGACTTATGATCTTGTAAAGACAATGAGGGCATCTATTTGTGTTCTTGGTCCACTTTTAACTCGTTTTAACGAAGCGAAAGTTAGTCTTCCTGGTGGATGTGCGATTGGAACGAGACCTATTGATATCCATCTTTCTAAGCTTGAAAAACTTGGTGCTAATATTCAACTTGAAGCAGGATATGTTCACGCTACAACAAAAGGATTAATTGGAACAAATCTTGTTTTAGATTTTCCTTCAGTTGGGGCCACGGAAAATATTCTTATGGCAGCTGTGCTTGCTAAAGGAACTACGAAGATTGAAAACTGTGCTCTTGAGCCTGAGGTTACTGATCTTGCTAATTTTCTCAATACCATGGGAGCTAAAATTACAGGGATAGGAACGAAGACTTTAGTTGTTGAAGGAGTAGAGAGATTAACTGGCGGAGAGTATGAGGCTATTGGCGATCGTATTGAGGCAGCGACTTATATTATTGCAGGTCTTATGACGAACTCTGAAATCAAAGTTGAAGGGTTTGTCCCTGAGCATCTTGAGTTTGTTTTAAATAAAATGAAAGCGGCTGGAGCAAAACTAGAAGTAGAGGACCAAGCTGTTCATGTTTATCCTTCTAAGATGACTTCAATTGATGTTGATACAGCACCCTATCCTGGGTTCCCAACAGATGTTCAGGCGCAATTTATTGCATTGGCCACAACGATTGAAGAAAGCTCAGTTATTACAGAAAATATTTTTGAAAACCGCTTTATGCACGTTCCTGAACTGGTAAGAATGGGAGCGGATATTAGCCTTAAAGGTAATGCGGCTATTGTTAAAGGTGGTAACACTTTAGTTGGTGCCCCTGTGATGTGTACTGATTTAAGAGCTTCAGCGGCTTTAGTTTTAGCAGGATTAGTTGCTGAAGGTGAAACTGAAGTTCAAAGAGTTTATCATCTTGATCGTGGTTATGAGAAATTAGCTATGAAGCTAAGTAATCTTGGTGCCGATATTAAAAGAGTTGATTAGGAGAAGAAATGGAAGATTGTCTATTTTGTAAAATTATAAAAGGTGAAATTCCATCGACTAAAGTCTTTGAAAATGAAAATGTTTTTGCATTCAAAGATATTAATCCTCTGGCCAAGGGGCATATACTTTTTATTCATAAGAAGCACAGTCATGATGTCGTTGAGATGACTCAAAAAGAACCTGCGGATGTTGCCGAGGTATTTAGGGCCATCAGCGAATTTGCTCTTGACCAAAAAATCAAAGAGGATGGGTTTAGAGTTGTCACAAATATTGGAAAGCATGGTGGGCAGACTGTATACCATACTCATTTTCATGTACTCTTTGGCGAACAACTCAAAGGCTTTGGTGCTTAAGAGTTTTGTCTCGCTCATTTCAATATTGAAATAATCTTCATTCTAGCTAAAAAATTGTTAATTTGGCCGTTAATTCTTCTTGAGATGATTTCTTAAGGAGGATCAATGGCTAAATTTATAAATCTATTACTATTTAAAAACCTAATGCTTAGTTATCTGTTACTCGGTAGCTTGATCGCTGGCACGTCATGCGGAAAGAACCAAGGTTCATTCAAAACTGATAAGCCAAGTCAAAGTATAAAAACGGATAAAGGTTTTATACAGAGAAAAACAAACTTTAACTTAAAGGGAAGTATCACTTTACTTATAAATGGAAAAGAAGTTGAATCACAAAAGTTTCTTCATTTAGATCATTCTTTGATTGAATTAAATAATCGTGGATATGCTAATGTTGTCCATAAAAATTTAGAACTTCTCGAAATGTTTTCTCTACCTAAGTTTAAATTGCTAAACTTGGTTGGAGCCCTTGGAAAAGACATCTCAAATTGCGAAATTTTGGTGACTATGGATCATGATAAGTTGCAACTATTCTCTTTTACTGATGATCAAAAATATATCTTTGTTGAAAATGATAAAGGAATGTCACTGAGGTTTGACACACATAAAGATTGCTCGAAATTTGTAAAGTTTCATCATAGCTATTTTATTCAACTCCCAACGATCTTTGAAAAAACGAAAAAGAGGCATTTAGTTATCGATAGTGAAGGAATCTCAAATACAAAAAGTCCTATAATTCTAAAAAATGGTTGGGAAAAACTAGAACATTTTAATAATGTGTTTTACTTTAAAAAGAATAATAAAAATTATGAAGTTCCATTTGAATTTAGTGAAGAAAATTTAAAAAATATTACGAGGTTCAATTTTGACGACAATAAAGTTAAATCTTCTGTTTTAAAAATAAGTTTTGAACAAAATATTCCGATTAGAGAAAGATTTCAACAGAGGGTAAATGCTGACTTTAGAAGCAGTAGGGGAGCTGGAACTTTTGCTAAAATTTGTAATGTTGAACATTTTAGAGTGAATGAAAATAACTGGAGGCCCATTTCTTACAGTTCATTCCTTAAAAGAGATATCCACTTTATTGTTCCAGAAAATTTGATCTCAAAGAATTTTAACTTAAGCAAGGCATATGAAATTGATGAGCTTAATGAAGGAATGATATTTATTAATCAATTGAGCCCTAACATGGAGTTAAGTTACGGATTTGATAACGAATATGATTGCTCTAGGCGATCAGTTTATGGTTATAACATTCGAGATATCGTTGATAGAAATAAATATACTAAGCTTACTAAAAAACAAGTAAGAATGAATATAAAAGTCTATAGCTGGAAATGATTAACGATCTGCTTGAAAACCTGTAAAAACAGATTTCATAATTTGTTTTTGAAGCGGAGTTAATACCTTCGCTTCACCCATTATAACTACTGGACTTTGATTAATTGAAGCCAAGAATACAAACTTTCCAGAGTCTTCATGTTCAACAATATCAAATGGAGAAGTAAATCTTCCTTGGAAGTTCTCCATTAGTGACTTTCCTAGCTCTCCAGCATCTGAAGGGTTAGGGATTTTGTCGCCTTCAACTTTAATTCTTGTAAGTTGATTCTTTTCACCTTCTTTCTTTGCTTTAATCATATGGTTAAAGAAAACTTTTAAGTTTGTTGCACCTAAGTTGTTCTTTAGAAGGAACCATAACTCTTCAAAGAATGAAGTTCTATCATTTGGCCAAAGCGCTTTCATTCTATCTGTAACTTCAAACATGTTGCCAATAAGATTAAGATTGTTTTGAAGAACCCAAGATTGATATGTTTTTTCATAAATATTCTGAGCTGATTCATAATCGAGCGAATCAAATTGATCAGAGTCGATATTTAGTTGTTCTGACTTTTTAATAGGGGCAAACTTAACTTCTGGAGATAGTTTTTGGAAAACTTCATCGTTAGAAACATACTCTTCGGGAACAAGAATCACTTTCGCTTCATGATTTTTAAGTTCTTCAATTTCCATGATGGCACTCTTATGAGGAGTATCACTTTGAGAACTCATAAAGTTTTTAAGTAGTACCTGATTGGTATTTTTAACGTATGCTAATGAGAAGTTCATTTATTGTCCCTGTGCGTAATAGTTGTGTGTGTTACTAGTGTATTTTGCCTTAAGAGTCATAAGTTGAAAAGCTTAAGGGTCAATCATTGCCTGACAGGGATGGATTATTCAATACTTGGTATAATATGACACATGAGGTCTATTACTCTTTTTCTTATATTCATTAGTTTAAATTGCATCGCTCAAGATGAAAGAAGCTTTCGTCAAATGGTTACTGGTGAGCTTACCAGAGATCGCCAACAAGATGAGAAACAAACTTATAAGTTCCAAACAAGGTCTGATCGTTATCAAATTGATTTGAATGGAGATGGAACTGAGGAAAGTTTTTTTACTGCCAAGAGAGACGGCGAAGACTGGATTTATTTTTATAACTCTAAGAGAGAAGAGTTCTTTAAATTTCGATTTGATACTTTGGGGTATGACTCTCGAATTTATAAAATCCAAAAACGAAAGCTTAGCAAAGATGTAGATATCTTATTAATCTATTTCTTTGAAGGTGTGACTAATTTTCTGGAATTTGAAGGAACCGCCCGAATCTATTTCTTCACCATGAAAGACTCGGACCTCAAGACTATTAAGGCCTATAAAGGACCTTATATTTGGCAAGAACATAAGTCATTCAAGAATTACTATAAGCAGAGAAGTTCAGATGTAACACTCTTTGATTTTGATAATGATGGTACTCGTGAGGTTGCTATTCGTTATAATTTAATAACTCGTGTATTTCGATTTAATAAATTTGATAGTGAGTGGACCCAGCTTGAAGGCGGGTCCAGCATTACTGGAATGAATTAAGAAGCTTTCTTAATATCGTCATCATCATTATGAGTCGTACGATTCTCTTTTTCTTTCATAAAGTCATAAGTATTACTCGGAGTACTTTGAACTGTATGAGTTTCTTCATCTTTATGATTCACAACTAGCCACCATAAACCAAAAGGCATCGCTGCTAAAGTTATAAGAAAGAATACTCCTGGTAGTGTGTTTGAAGGAGTATGATTTGCATCAGATGAAGTTGTTCGGTAAGTTTTTGTATTGGTAACTTTGTTGCTAGGAGCTCTTTCCGTCGTTGAATTGAAATTAAATCCTGGATCCTGAGAAGGCTTAACTTCTTTGTAGTGATCAATACTAATTCCTCTAACAGGTTCAATGGCTGGTTTTCTTGCAAAAGAAGAAAGAGAGAAAAAGGCCAAAAAAGATAGAATTAAAATTGATTTCACAATAAGCTCCAAATGCTAAGTTATTGAATTCTCTATCTCTTTTCGGATTCTTGAGTACGAAACTTAAATCCTACTTTAATTATACCCTAAAAAAGTGATGGGTATTAGCTGGTAGATTCTTCGATTGTTTTGTAATTTCATGAGCTTACCTTTCTTTAAGATTTCATTAGGATTCTCAAATACGCTATTAATTTCGTCTGAGATTAGTCATAAGTAGCTATGAAAAAGATTATTCTCACTATAGCTATTCTCGTTTCAATTCAGCCTGGGTTCTCGTTTCCAGAAAGAAACTTAAAGATCTATGTATATACCAAACCTGGTGGGGCGATTGATGTCTTTATTCGAAAGTTTCAATCAATTGCAAAGCAGTTTGTTGATAAAGAAATTTTGGTGGTTAATAAACCAGGTGCTGGAGGAATAATTTCTCTTAAGCATCTAAAAAGAAAACCTGATGGTCACACTGTAATGGCCGTTACAAAATCGAATATTGGAAAAATCGCAGGACTTAGAAAAGGTCTGAAGGTCGATGACTTTCATTGGATCACAACATTTGTCACCGATCCAGAGTCGATAATCGTGAATAGTGCTGGAGATATTCGAGATTGGAAAACATTTATTGAAGCAAAAGATAAAGAGCTCCTATGGTGTGGCCCCGCGATTGGTGGAAATGATCATATTATGGCCATGAAAATTTGGAAGACCTTAGGAATAAAAGGAAAGTGGATTCCTTATTCTGGTGGTGGAAAAGCAGTTGCCGCATTAATGGGCAAGCATTGTGATCTCTATGTTGGAAATCCAGGTGATGTCATTGGAAAAGAAGGTGTCATTAATATAGCGATAGCTGCTCCAGAAAGAATGAAAGATAAGTTTTCTCATATCGCGACTTTTAAAGAGCTTGGAGTAACTGAACTTGATAATGAAATCATGTGGAGAGGATTAGCTGGCCCAAAAAAGATGACGGCAAAGCAAGAAGCCTTTTGGGCTGACCTAGTGAAGAAGGTGAGTGAGACTGATGAATGGAAGGCCTTTCAAAAAAAGAAGGGTTCTAAAATATACTTAGTCCAAGGAGATGAATTCGATCATCTGGTCAGTAATGAGTTTAAAGAATTTAAAGAGATTATCTTAGAGTTAAGGAAGAATAAATAATGAAGTTAAAAGCGATTCATATAATTATATTTCTTATTTGCCTTCTGTTCTTTATTCAGATGAGTGAGCTGCCTTTTGATATAGTCGGTTTTGGTTTTGTGTTAAGTATTTTAACCTTAGTCAATCTCTTCGCTTTAGTGATTAAGACGAAGAAGGAAGAAACGACATCAGAAATTAAAGCAAATCTCTCTCTCATGATACCGATTATTTCAGTGATAATCTTCTATCCACTCAATGAATATCTTGGTTGGTATATTAGTTCTTTAACATTGATGATACTTTTTCAATTAGCCTTCAAAGTACAATCAAAAATAAGAATGATTTCTACAGCCGCTGTTTGGACATTTTTTAATTATGCAGTCTTTCATAAAATTTTAGGAATTCAATTTCAATTAGGGACATTATGGGAGAAGTTATGGATTCAGTAATAGCTTTAGCTTCTAATATCTGGATTTATGTTGCTGTTTTAGGTGGGGCTTCATTAGGAATTCTTGGAGGTGCTTTGCCTGGGCTTTCTCCAAGTACTGCAGTGGCCCTCTTTGTTCCTTTTAGTTTTGGACTCGACCCAATGACAGCTCTCGTATTCTTAACGGGAATATATCTCGGGTCAAATTATGGAGGGTCTATAACGGCCATACTTATTAACACTCCTGGAACTCCTGCCAGTGCTGTTACCGCAATTGACGGATTTAAGATGACACAATCTGGGAAAGCAAGACTTGCACTTAATGGAGCACTTATCAGTTCTTGTATTGGGGGTGCCATAGGAATAGTTATCCTCGTTCTCTTTGCCCTACCTTTAGCAAAGATGGCATTAAAGCTGGGACCTGCAAGTTATTTCGCCTTGGCAATTTTTGGTCTTTCAACTGTTCCAGGGCTAGGAAAAGATAATATGTTGAAAGCAACTCTTGGTCTTTTTCTAGGATTACTTATTGCTACGATAGGAACAGATTCAATTTCTGGAGAATCTCGTTTTACTTTCGATTTAGATTTTCTCTTTGATGGCTTTCATTTGATTCCACTATTGATTGGATTATTTGCAGTAAGCAGCGTTTTAGAAAAATTAATCTCAAAGGATGTGCAGAGAGATGATTCTGTAAACTTAGAGGAAACGAAGGTTTCTTCTTTATCTTTAGTCTCAAAGTTTTGGAAATCTCTACTGAGAGGAAGTTTTCTCGGAACAATTATTGGAATCTTTCCAGGAGCTGGTTCAACAATTGCATCTTTTATTAGTTATGATTTGGCCCAAAAAGGAGCCCATTCTGAATCAGAAGCTTCTCAAGAGAAGTTCGGTGAAGGAAATGTCGAAGGGGTGATTGCTTCAGAAAGTGCCAATAGTGCTTCTGTTGGGGGAGCATTAATTCCATTATTATGTTTAGGAATTCCTGGTAGTGCAACGGACGCTGTTTTATTAGGAGCATTTATGCTTCATGATCTAGACCCTGGTCCACTTCTTTTTAAATATAATATCAATCTCGTTTACGGAATCTTTCTTGGTCTATTGCTGGCAAATATTCTTATTTTTATTATAGGAAAGACTTTTAATAAAACTTTTTTTAAGGTCTCACAGATTTCTCCATCAATTCTTTCACCTATTATCCTAGGGCTCGCTTTGATTGGATCCTACTCAGTCAGTTATTCGTACTTTGATATCTTCTCATGTTTTATGTTCGGCTATTTAGGTCTTCTTTTGAAGAAGTTTAATGTTCCAGTTGCAACAGTCGTTCTAGGGTTTGTACTAAGCTCTATGATTGAAGAGAACTTAAGAAGAATGATGATTATTGGACCAATGAATCAACTGGGAAAAGAACCTCTAGCGATAGTTCTTCTCATCTTAACTGCAGTGATTCTACTTAGACCGGTCTTTAAAAAGTCTTAGAAAAGTAGTCGAGGGTGTAAGATGTCTTAGAAAAGTCTTTCGGACATTTTACTAACTTATGACGATCGAGATAGTTTCTCAATGATTGCAAAGCTTCTTTAGCTTGAGATGTTTCATAACGAAAGCTAATCTCAACAAGGTTTGTGCCTTTAGGAAATGGCCAATATTCGAGAGTCCAATCTTCACCAACTTCACCTTGAGCCACTTCAAAACGTTGGGCATTTACAATCCCATACTTTTTAAGTTCACCATTTAAAGTTTTAATAGATTTCAAAATATCCATTTGTTCTTTATCAAGATGTTTTAGAATATCTTCATTACCATTTAGAATTTTTTGAGCAAGTTGATGGGAAACTTTCTTTTTAAATGAACAAGAATACTTTTTCCTTGAAAAGTAAAAATCATATTCACATTTCTTTTTAACTAGAGATTCTTTTTCATTAATCGCATCAGATCTTAATTTTAAGGTAATATCGCTTTTTGAATGATTAGGTCTATGGCGAACGCGAATAATAACGCCAGATTTTTTTAGCGTTTGGTCTTGGCTATCAAAGTAAGCAACATTTAATTTCTTTGCCGCTGAATGAACAATTTTAGTTTTGATGTCTTGGAATTTCGGATGACAAACAAAGACATGGAATTCAGATAGTTCTTCAGAAGAACACCCAAGGCTCAATAGCATTGCCATAGTAAAAATAATCTCTCTCATGAGAAAACAATAGGAAAAATCACACGAAGAGTCATGTTAAGATTGTGTTTGGAGGGTTTGTAAGTTGTTATTATTACTTAGATTTAGAAAATGGAGAGCTTCATATTTCCGTCGACACCAATCATTTGGCCAAGGGTCATAGGTTCCCAGATATTTTCACCTGAAAGAGGTTCGGAGCTAAAGATTAGGTGGTTGATATAACCGTCCTGTGTTGGTGCCTCACAACTCGCTGAAAGACTCGGGCAAGAATCTCTATCAGGGCATCGTTTTTTATAAGTAGAGTAGTGAAGATTTTTTCCACCGTGATGAGCAAGCATGGAAACACCATTTGTAATAATAAAAGTAAGATAAGTTTCAGTTTCACCAGCATCATCAATCTTGCTCATCTCACCAATAATAGCCACTAACTCTGTGACGGCTTCTTTCACTGCTTCAGCCATTTTTTCAATTGGGTAGGAGATTTCTTCTAGACTTGAATGGAGGCTCATCTTAGTTAGGATGAGAAAAAAGAAAAGTTCACTATCTGTTTCTCCAAGAATGAATCTCTTGAATTGAGGATGAATCTTCTTCTTAATTTCTTCTTTGTGTTGATCAAAGTTTTTAATATTCCCATTATGAGCAAATACCCAATGACCATATTGAAATGGGTGAGTGTTGAGAATATTCTTATTTCCTAAGGTTGCTTTTCTAATATGGGCGACAACAGTGTTGCTTGATACAACTCCACTAACTTTTTTAAAAATAGTGTCATTAATGGCCGAAGTAGAAGACTTGACGACATGAGGAGCACCATTTTGGTAGTAAGAAACACCCCATCCATCTGGGTGATCGTTACTTTGAATAGCAAGTGCATTCTCTGCATTTAGCAAGCTCGTATGAACTTGAGAAAGAATGACGCTTCTGAAACCAAAAAGTCTGCACATAAATTAGGTCCACTTATTAGGGTTATTTCTAATATATCCTAATAACGCATCGACCATATGATCAAAATCTTTAATTTGGTGCTCTTTACACATAAGTGGGAGATGGGCCTTATGGCTACAGACATAGCTAGTACTCATCATAATTCCCATATGGATAAGATTAGAGAAAATCATTCTCATGGCCCAAAAACGAGCCTCAAAAGGGATTTGCTCGCCGACATCTCTAGTAATAACTTCCAATAGAAATTCTCCACCAGGAGGTCCCATTTCTGGTTTGTCATTTGGTGGTGGATTCACATCATCGTTGAGAAGAATTTTAAAACTATTCATAAGTGAAGGACCATTTTCTAAAAAGAAACTGTACATCTTTTCAACAAATTGAATTGTATTTAGATTTTTATCTTCTCCAATACGCTGAAGTTCTTCTTCAAACCAAGAGCAGTTCTTTTCAAAGATGGCCTGGTAAAGACCTTCTTTATTTGAAAAGTGATAATTGATGGCGGAAACATTTACATTAGCAGCATTACTAATGTCACGAATAGAAGTTCCGCTGAAACCTTTCTGAGCGAAGAGCTCATTGGCACAATCAAGAATTTTCTCTTTCGTTCCTTTCTTATCCATTGCTTTCCTTAATTTCTGCTGAAGTATTAGATGTTAATTTAACATTTCTAACCTTACCAGTTAATTTTGACATAAATGCACTCCAATCTTCAAGGATGGCATAGGCACTTGGTACCCAAATAAGAGTTAAAATAGTTCCAGAAGTTAGACCCCAGGCCATGGCCATTGTCATAGGAATGAGGAGGGCATCAGAACCACCAATTCCGTAGGCAGTAGGTAAAAGCCCACTAATTGTCGTTAGTGAGGTAACAAGAACGGCCTTTAATCTGAGTCCTGAAGCTTTTACTAAAATCTCTTCAAGTTCCATTTTTCCTTCTTCTCTCATTTGGTCAATGAAACTGATAAGGACAATACCACTATTAACGATAATTCCACCTAATCCAATGATCCCGATCAGGGCTAAGAATGAGATTGGTCTTTGATGTCCCCAGAAAGCGATACTAAAACCAAGTAGACCAAGTGGAATTGTAGTCATAATAATTGCTGGTCTGAGAAAAGACTTAAAGAGGAATACGAGTAGGGCAAAGATTCCAATAAGTGAAAGAACAAGTGCATCCGCTAAACTATCCATAGAGTCTTTTGTACTTTCAGCAACTCCACCAAAAACTAAACTTACACTTGGAAATTCAGCACTATATTTCTTATATAGCTCTTCTAGCTTTTGATTCGCTACAACAGCAGTGACTTTTGTATCATCAACATTACCAGTAAGAGTTTTTGATCTTTTGAAATCAAAACGCTTGATTTGAGGAGCACCTTGCTTCACTTCAAAAGTGGCAATCGACCCAATAGGGACAAGGTTTCCTTGCATGTCCATGACTTCAACCTTTTTAAGAGACTCAATATCATTTCTAAAGTCTTCTTTAAAACGAACCATGAGATCAACATCTTTGTTATCTAAAGTAACTGTTGAAATAATTGTTCCAGCAATTGTTGCCTTTAGAGCATTTCCAATAGAGTTAACACTTAATCCGAGTCGATCAGCCTTAGAGTAGTCGACGTTGATGAAAACCTCATTATCACCATAAACATCGTTCACTTTTAAGTCAGTAACACCATCAACTTTAGATAGCTCTCCTGAGATTTTTGAAATAAGAGAATCAAGTTCATCAAATGAGTTTGATCTAAAAGTGGCTTCAATATCGTTACCAACTGGAGGACCGTTAATCATAGCTTCAAAAGCAACAGGAGTATCAATATAAGACTTTGTATCAATATCTCTCAGTTTTCTTAGGCCTTCTGTGTGAGTTAAAGTGTCTTTTGCTTCATCTGTCACATAGATAACGAGCATACCTACATTGTTTCCACTTTTAGCCTTTGGATCAGTTGGATCCATTTGACTAGTACCAGCTCTCGCAACAATATGGGCAACATCATCTCCTAGAGCTGCTTTTACATCTTGTGAAAGCTTGGAAAGGGCGTTTCCTGTGATCTCTACTTTTGTTCCTGTGTTCATTTCAACACGTGCAATATAAATCTCAGTTTGATCTGGAGGGAAGAGAATAAATTTATTCGCCACAGTCATGAGGAAAATGGAAAGAGCAAAAAGACCAAAGTAAGCACCGGTCATAAGATATCTTCTTTTGATCGTCCACTTCATTAATCCTTCAAATTTAGTTTGAAGCTTTGTGAACCAGTCGTTCTTATCTTCTCTTCTTTCAACTCTTTGAACTTCTCCACCACCGAGTACTAATCTCATTGGTAAGAAGAAAAAACTTTCAAAGAGTGAAATTACGAGCGAGATTGTCACAACGATAGGGATAAATTTAATAAATTCACCCATAATACCTCTTGTTACTAGCATTGGGAGGAAAGCCGCAATTGTTGTGAAGGCTGTGGCCGTGATTGGAAGCCATAAAGACATTACAGACTTCTTCGCGGCATCCATTGGTGAATTGCCTTCCTCTCTTAAGCGAGTAAAGTTTTCAGAAATCACAACACTATTATCAACGAGCATTCCAAGAGCAATAACAAGAGCGAGTATAGTAATCGCATTTAAGTTCATATCAAAGTTAGGCATCATTCCCATCGTACCTAATACGGCGAGAGGGAGTGAAAGAGAGGCTACTAAACCAATTCTTCCAGGTAAGAAAATAAAGAGAAAAACGACAACAAGAATAAGACCAGATACTGCATTTGAAGTAAGAACATCTAACCTGTTTTCAACTTTGGAGCTTTCATTATTATAAATTTCAAAACGATATTCAGGATATTGCGATTTGAACTTTAAGAGCTTCTCGTTAATCTCTTTTACCAGAGTGATAGTATCAGCACCGCCTTTCTTAGAAACAGTGATAAGAGTTGCTTCTTCTCCATTGTAACGAGCTTTAACTTTGATATCTTCTTCTGAATCTTCAACAGTGGCGATATCTTTAAGGAGAACCTTCTGCCCAGAGAAGTTCGCTCTGATAACCATTTGCTCTAGTTCTTCAGCATTTTTAATTTTCCCCTCAAGACGAACTAATTGTTGTGTTTTTTCATTCTTGAGGCTTCCCCCTGGGATATTAATATTTCGGTTACTAATCTTTTCAAGAACTTCATTCACACCAATATGCTTTTCTACGAGGGCCTTCTGATCGAGTCTAATTTGAAATCTTCTCGGAGCAAATCCTGTAAGACGAGCTGATTGAACTTTCTTATTATCTTCAAATTCTTCTTTTAAATGATCGGCGATGATATCTCTATTACGATCCTTGTTAGATCCAATGACCGCAAGTTCAAGTACTGGAAATTCATCAGATTTAATTTCCGTGAATTTAGGTTGATTTTGTAGATCTCTTGGAAGCCCGGTAACTCTATCAATGGCCCTTTGAACATCAGACATTACTTCATCGACATCGGGTACATTATCCATGTCAATTCTTACCATAATCGTACTAAGTCCTGACTGACTAGTTGATTTCACATCTTTAAGGCCACTGACAGTTCTTAACTCATCTTCAATTGGCTTTGTAATTTTAGTTTCGATATCCTCTGCACTAGCTCCATCATACTGAGTGACAACAGTTGATTGAGCAAAGTTTACACTTGGAAAAGATTCGGAATTCATTTTTTGTAGACCTTGAATTCCGTAGATAATTAATCCAAAAGTAAGAACAAGTGTAAATTTAGAGTTCTTAATAAAAAATTCTGTTAATTGATTCATAATTAAATCCTATTCATTTCACAGTTTGTTTCTGTGAAAACACTAAGGTAATCAAGAAGTGTGTGAATAACGTTTAGTTTAGTTTGTATTTCATCTAAATTAGATTGTAAGTAAGCATCTTGCTCTTGAACGAGCTGCTGAACTGAAAGTCTTGCTTGATTAAACTTTCTTTGACTCGTTTTAAGAGATTGAGAAAGGTGATAAGTATTCTCTTGTTGGTTTTTAACAATCTCCCTTAATAAAGAAACCGTCTTAATGATCTGGCCATGATAAGCTTGAATTTTTGAGAGAGTTTCATCTTCCATCGCTCCATATTTCTTATGGTTCATTTTCTCAAGAATCTCTTTTGTCGTTCTCTTCTTTCCCTCGATAGGAATATTAAAAGAAAGTCCAACTGAATAACTTCTTTGCTTATTATCCTGGAAGTCATCAAATGTTTCACTACTTCCTAGGTCCTTACCAAAGTATTTAACTTCTGAAATGAGTTTCACATCAGCATGGTTGTAGAGATTACTTACCTTGAGTTCGTTGTCTCTCTCTTTTTTAACAAGACTTAGAACTTCATCATAGAAAGTATTTTCCATAGGAGGAGCTTGGTTTTGGGCAATTGTCCCGGTACATGCCAAAACTTTTTGAACTTGTTGTTCTACATTATATGTTCCAAGCTTAATATCTTTGTCAGATAATTCTGGGATAAGTTCTTTTAGTGACTGTATGAGATTTTCTCGTTGGTACTTTAAAGAAACAATTTGTGCACTTCTTGAAGCCACTTGAGATTTGTATCTCGCCACTTCACCTGAGTCCGCAATCTTTTCTCTAAAGCGTCGCTGAGCTTGTTCCACTTGCTTCTTTGAAGAAACTAAAAGCTTTTCAGTAATGACTAGTGCTTCATTATTTGCAACCAGTGACCAGTATAGCTTTCTTAAGTTTTGTGTAAAAGCCTTCTTATTAATAGAAGATTCAAACTTTGCTCTTTCTGATGAATTCTTTAAACTCTCATATTTCTTATTGGCCGATCTTCCAAGAAAGTTCTTCCAAAGATCAAGTGAAACTTGTGCACTTACTCCAGCAGTTGTTCCTTTATTTACGAAAGAGTTTGAAAACTGTTCACTAAATGCTCCAACATTTAAAGCAAGACCTTGCCTGAATGCTCTCGTTACACCAAGGGAAACATTTCTAACAGGAGAGGTAACTGGGGCGAACTGAGAAAATTGCTTTTCATTCGTTCGATAATACGAACCTTCACCAGTCGCTTCCAAGTTGAATTGATCATCAAATTGAGATAACTGAACTTGAGATGCAAGATAACCTTGTTCAATTTGCTGGCTGGTTGGTGTCTTCGTTTTCGAAAGTTCGATGATCTTATTTTCATCTAAAGAAACTAACTCGGCCTTTAAAGGGGCAAGGAGTATTGAGAGGGTGAGTAATGTGATTGGGTATTTCATAATATCTTCCATTTTAATTCAAACGTTTGTTTTAAACTAACGCTTGTTTAAATTTAATGCAAGGAAAAATGTTTATATAAGTACTTAATATAATTGATATTTAGCTTTTTAAAGAGATATAATTTAGTTCAAAACTCTCGATCGTCTCGTAAGTATCTAGAAGTTCGAGCTCCCATTCGTCCTTTTTTTCACTCAGTTGGATGATTTTCTGGGTTGTTTCTTCGGTAGGTGAAGTTTCTGATAATTTCATGATGAGGCCGTCGGCTTGCTCTATCTTTTCTTCAAGCTCTGTTTTTTTAGCGAGAGCATCATCATATTGTTGCTTCTCTTTGAAGCTGGCCTTTGGTTTCTCTGAAGCTCGCTCGGAAGCTTTCGCTTCCTCATTCGGATGCTCGGATCCTTTCGGATCCTCGTCAATCATTTCCTGAGTGAGTCTTCTTTCGATATTACTTGCCTCGATAAACTCTTCAGCTTGAGAATAGCCACCCTCAAAGAACTCTAAGTTCTTGTCAGTCATTAGAATAGTTTTATTTGTTACGTTAGAAAGAAAAGATCTATCGTGACTAATAAGAATAACTGTTCCTTTAAAGTTTGTTAAAGTTTCTTCGAGTAGGTTGATCGTCTCAAGATCTAAGTCGTTAGTAGGTTCATCAAAGATCCAAACATCTCCAGCACTTCTCAAGTGATAGGCAAGTTGTAGTCTCGTTTTTTCTCCACCAGAAAATGTAGAGATAGGTCTATTAAGTTGGCTTTGATGAAAGAGAAATTTTTGAAAGTAGCCGGCCACATGCATACGATGCCCAGAAGGAAGGCTCACATAATCAGTTCCTTCTCCTAGAATTTCAACTGGCGTAACATCATCAGGCCACTCATCTTTCATTTGTTTAAAGTGTTGGACGTTTAAGTCATCGGCCCTAAACTGTTCTCCCGTAGTAACACTCAAGTCTCCCGTTAAGCATTTAATGAGAGTTGTCTTTCCAATGCCATTGTCTCCAATAAGACCTATCTTATCACCTTTGAATACTTCGATATCAAAGTCATTGAAGATCTGGTGAGAGTTATCATAAGAAAAGCTGGCTTCTTTGAGCGAGAGAATCTTTTTAGTTTTTCTCTTGCTTGCCGTCATATCTAAATCAATTTTTCTTTTGGCCCTATCTTTAATTGATTGAACATTCTTTAAGAGCTGATGGTAGTTTTCAACTCTTTTCTTACTTCTTGTTCTACGGGCCTTGATTCCTTGTCGCATCCATTCCGTTTCTCTTTTTAGAGAATTTTGAATCTTCTGGAGAGACTTTACTCTTAACTCTTCGGACTCTTGCAAGTGTTCAAGATATTCAGAGTAACTACCTGAGAAATTTTTAACTTCTCCACGATCAATTTGATAAATTTGATTACAAACTTTAGAGAGAAGATATCTATCATGGGTAACTAAGATGAATGCTTTATTTTGATTTCTTAGCTCATCTTCAAACATTTCAATGGAAGCGATATCGAGATGGTTGGTAGGTTCGTCCCAAAGAACTAGTCTTGAAGGATTAGAAAAGCCAATACTTAAAATGATCTTCTTAACTTGGCCACCACTAAGCTCATTTATGGATTGCCCTTGATCAGTAATCCCAAAATACTTTAAGTAAGATTCAAAGGATTCGATTAATCTCCATCCTCCAATTCTCTCAATTTCTTCAAACTTATTTTCGTTATGAAGCTTTTTGAGCTTGGGATAGAAATGATAAAAGAGATCTTGAACTCCTAAGTTCGTATCAAAAGAACTTGGAATGTCTTGAGGTACATAGAATACAGAGAAGTCGTCACACTTATCAAAAGTAAAAGGGGGAACGACAGTATCTGGAATAACTTCACCGGTAATGATCTTTAAGAGACTAGATTTACCCTGACCATTAAGTCCAAGAAGACCAATTCGGTCACTATCTTTAATGATGATCTTTTCATCTTTAAAGATAACTCTTTCTCCAAAGGCGAGGTGAATATGATTAAGCGTACATAAAATCAATCAAGCTCCAATTTCTTACTGTTATAGGTTTAGAACAATTTCAATGGTTTAGCCAATAATACTTACATCTTGTGAGGAGAAATCGGAATAATATTCCGACTTGAGAAATCCAGTATCCATGCTTGTTATAATTGATAGAGAGATGGGGCCTTTACCCATATCAAAATTGGATAGTTAATGAACGTACCGGCGATAGCTGCAAGAAATTACGAAAAACTTAAGGGCGATTTATACTTTAGAAAAATCGTTAAGTTCATTTCTACTAAAGTTAAGAAGATCAAAGATCCAATTAAAAGAGCACGTTTCTTTCACCAACAGATTGATGAGAAGATTGATGAAATCACCAATGATGAATTCGTTAAGAATAATATCAGTTGTAAGAAAGGATGCTCAGCTTGTTGTCACTCTCAAGTGACAGTAACGAGAAGTGAGGCTGATCTGCTGGCCCACGTTTTAGAAAATAAGAAAATTGAAATTGATTTTGAAAAATTAGAGAAACAGGCCAATGCTCAAAACTCTTCAAGTTCTTTCTATCGACTAAGCTTTGAAGCGAGAGGTTGTGTGATGCTTGATGATCAGGGCAATTGCCAAATCTATGAAGACAGACCTGCTGTTTGCCGAACGAATTATGTTGTCTCTGACCCTGAGCTTTGTTCAACAGAAGATGGAAAAGAAAGACCAGTTAGTCTCTTGAAAACTTTTGAAGCTGATATGGTTATCTATGGTGCCTATAGCGTAGAAAAAGAAGCAGGGGCTCTACCGTATATGCTAGTGAAAGCACTTTCAAAAAAATCAGAAAAGAAATTACGTAAAAATCCAGACCAATCCTTATAATCTAAAATCACGATTTAGAAAGCAATCTCGAGGAGTCTACATCTTCATCGGGAATAGTGGTTAACTTCAGCGATTTTAAATGAAAGAAAGATGGTAGGCACAATGGGACGTATATCGAACTGCAATTATTGAAAATAAGACCAGGTCCTTTTATCTCCATTAACTCGGTTTATTGTTAACTCACTTTCAAGAGAATTCTCTTCAAATTCCATACAGTACATGCCATTTTGCACAACTTTTTGAATATTTAAAACAGTCGATTCACACCATTTTCCAGGAAATGACCTTCTGCTTGAAAACTCATAATATTGGCTATTAAAATAAAAGCTTCCATTTAAAGATTTATAATCTTCTAATTCATCTTCACAATAAACTGAAAGTTCAGTATTCAAACAAACCTTAGTATCTGCGATGACTTGAAAGCAAAATATGTTAAATATCACAAAAATTATAAAAACGTTACTTCTCACTTTTAATCCTTTCATAAAGCCTAATAAATTTCTTTTAGTCTTTTTCGTCATTACTTATGCAGCTTTATTTTTTAAAAGTTTCTCTCTCTTTTTGATAATCTTTGCAATATCCTTATCAATCTCTCCTGGAAAAAGAATTGATGATGGATGAAGGCCTATCGCTGCAGCTATTCTCGATGCCGTTTCAACACCTAGGTTTCTTTTATCATTTTCAACAGCTGATAAGAAAGTTGTTTTAATCCCCGTGAGTTCATAAATTTCTTTTTGGGTAAGCCCTAAGGTTTCTCTTCGTGCTTTAATAATCTTACCAGAAGTTACTTTTCCATCAATAAGACTGTCTAAAAAAGATAATGCCTTAATTTGTTTTGTCATAAGTACTCCCTTAGCTATAATCATGATCAGCTGTTATCTTAACTACATTAATCTCAATTTTATTTTTCTTTATCTTATAAATAATTCTTCCTGATGAACTAAAACTAGATGATCTCTGACCTAATCTGCATCCCTCTAGCTCATGATCATTCCAATGACCGCATGACTCAATGTAGTCGGGGCCAAAGTTTGTCATTTCACTAATCCAAGTCCGAATTAAAAGAAGATCATTATTAGTTAACTCACCTGACTTCTTATCCCTTAATAGATTCGTTGAACATTTTTTAGTTAATATGACTTTATACAAGTCGCCCCCATGTTAACTTAAAGTATAACATAACTAAAAGGTTAACTCAACATGATAAAAGCTTTATAAAAATATTTTTGTATTTTGTAACATATTAAAATTATTAAAAATGTCATCCGGCACTGAATGCGACAGCATTCAGCGAACCCTAAAAAGATCGAATCCTACTAATCAATATATTGCAGTTTATTTAAGCTTTGATGTGTAATGAAATATATTGGAGAAAAATGGCGCATCCGGCAGGATTCGAACCTGCGACCTATCGCTTAGAAGGCGAGTGCTCTATCCAGCTGAGCTACGGATGCATTGCGACCTAAATCGAAGTGCCAATTTAGGGCCTAAAAAGGCAGATGTCAAGATTATTGATTCATTAACCTATTAATATTTATAGTATCATGGTAAATTTTTACCATAGAGCGGTAGGGGAATTTGTATCGAAAAGTTCAAGACTATTAAGAGTTTAGAGGAGCTAAAGGACCATATTTTGTCTGAGGTTCCAACTATTTATCTTGGTTCTCAAACCTCGACCGTTATCCCCTATGAAAAAGTTCTAGCAAATGAAATTGCAAGCCTTTCCAATATTTCAAAAGTCTCTTTGGCCAACTTAAAACCTGAAATGAAGATGCTGGGTGACGAAGTTCTTGTAAGAGGAGCCGTTACTTGGAAAGATCTCAAAGAATTTTGCTCTTCACAAGCAAGAGAGGTGATGACTTCTCCTACCGAGGAACTTGCCCTTGTTCTTAGTGGGGTTGCTACCTCTGCAACAGGTGAGAGATGTTTTGGTTATGGAACTTTAAGAGATCAAATAAAGAGCCTTAAATATGTGAATGCTCAAGGTGAAGAAGTAATTCTAGATAGCGAAAGGGAAATCTCTAAGCTTGATGAATTTAAAGAAAACCAAGAACTGCTTAAACAATACCAAGAAAGTTATGAGGCTTACTCTCGTTTTAAAAATGCTCCTTTTCCTCGTTTAGAATATGAAACTGATTTAATGACAGGAACTGAAGGACAATTAGGAGTAGTGACTGAGGTCATCTTGAGAACAGCCTCTAAAAAAAATGTTCAGTATATTTTTATTGCTCTTCCTAAGTGGGAGAAGAACTATGAACCTCATATGGAAGTTTTCTATGGAGTTCAGGGAATGAGAGAGTCGATCATCTCATGTGAATTAATTGATGAGAACTCTACAAAGTTCTTACCAGAAGAAGAGCGTATTCGATCTGGATGTGATCTTATCTTTTTAGAAGTGGTGAATGAAAAGTTTGAAGAAGTTTATGAAAAGCTTTTAATTAGTTTCAAAACGATCTCCGAAGAAGATATTTTTGAAGTTCCTGCACCGTCGGTTAGAGAATTTCGAATGAATATACCTCGATATATTTTTGAAGAAAATCAAAAGATGGGTGTGGTTAAGAAAGGGACAGATGTTCAAGTGAAGGGAACACAATTTCATGAGCTTCTTGATTTTTATCGTGGTTGGACAGATATTGGAATTGGGTACAATCTCTTTGGGCATTTTGGAGATGCTCATTTGCACTTCAACTTTATGCCTAATCAAGACCAAGTAGAGCATGCTCAAAATGAGTTAGAAAAACTCTATAAGAAAGTTGAGACTATGAGTGGGTCTCCATTTGCTGAGCATGGGATTGGATTAATTAAAAAGAAGTTTATTAATAGTTATTATCAAGATATTCATAGAAAGATGTTTAAGTATTTAAAGAAGAAGTTTGATTCTAAGAATATCTTCTTTCCGTCAGGCTTTATGAGTGAGGATTCAATTTGAGAGCGAGAGTCTATCGATCAGCGAAGAGATTATTTGAATGTAAGCTTCTAGAAAGTGGGGAGCTCGTTGAAGCAACTGCTCTAGGAAAATTACTTAAGAAGGGAATTGTTGTTGGTGACTTTGTTCAGCTTTCATATGATGAAAGCACTAGTGAGTATCAAATTGATGAAGTAGAAGAACGAGAGTCTGAGATCTTTCGTATTTTAATTAGAGAAAATAAAAAGAAAATTACAGCTGCGAATTGTAATCTCTTAGTGATTCTTATGTCAGTGTCAAAGCCTGCTTACAAGAGAGGGCTTGTTGATAGATTCCTTATTCGTGCTAGTCAATGGGGTATAAAACCTATTGTTGTCTTTAATAAGATGGATCAATATGAGGAAGATGAGTTTGATTTAAAGTTCGAAGAAAAGAGACTTTCAATTCTTGGAGTTGATTGTTTTGAAATATCGGCTCTTCAAGGTGAAGAATATAAACAACGTTTCTTAGAAAAAGGAATTGTTGAATTAAAAGAAGCCTTGGCCAAGCGAACGGCAATCTTTCTCGGCCAATCAGGAGTGGGAAAGAGTAAGACCATTACTAACTTAAGTGGTGGTAAAGTTGAATTGAAAACTAAGAATGTTGGGAAGGTTGGAAAAGGATCCCATACGACAACTTGGTCTGAAATTATTGATCTCCCTCTATTCTCCTTAATAGATAGTCCAGGGATTAGGTCTTTTAGCCTTGAAGATATTAATCCCAAAGATCTGATTATGTACTTCCCAGATATTGAGGAAATGGGAGTTAACTGTAAGTTCAAAGATTGTGCCCACACCGAGAATGTTAAAGGGTGCATTTTTCACTCCGGTCAAATAGATCAAGAGGAGTTAGATATATATTTCAGTCGCTTAGAGTCCTATCAGAGGATTCTGGAGGAAATTGGTCAAACTCCTGAATGGGAAAAAGGTCTTTAGTTTCTAATTTTATCTGCCGATAAGTCTCTTGATACAGGAGGATTAAATGGCTGACAAAGTACTTGATTTCATTGGAAAAAGAAAAGAGAACATTGAACAGAAGCGTAGAGCTTTTGAAAGAATTGTATTTAAGAATTTTCTTGGTGCTTATACAGTTATCAATCAAGATGGAGTTATCTATCCTGTAGAGCTCGTTGATATTTCAAAAGAAGGATGTCTTTTCCAAGTTCCTTGGAACGTTAAAAAAGATAAGAAGATTGATCAAGGGACAGAAGTGAAGATGAGGCTATACTTTTCGAAGAATAGCTACATTCCTTGTTTAGTTAATGTGAAATATGGAAATGAGTTTGTTGGTCAAGACGGTCTTACATACATGCAATATGGGTGTGAGTTTGACAAAAGTATGCCTTCATTTGAGGCCCTTAGCTCATTTATTGAGTTCCTATACAAGTTTGCTGAGCATAGCACTGTAGATAAGGGTGATGTTAAGGCCTTTTTCTATTAATTAAACACTGTGTTATTTCTCCATTTCTAGCCGAATAGGCCACTCCGTGGTAGATAGAAGCTATGAAAATAGCGATTATTGGTGGTAGTCCGCTTGGAATAGAAGTGGCCATGACAGTGGCCAATCTTGGTGGGCATCCAATTTTATTTCATCCAAAAGATAAACCTGCTGGAATCATTCAAAGATTAGAGGCTCTTTCTCCTGAGTTAGCACTTGGTAGTTGGCAAGAGCTGACTAGTGAGATTGGTAGGCAACAGGCCAAGCTAGAAAAGCAATTATCAGAACTCGCGACAGTGAGTGAGTATTTACATCATTATCTTATCCCTCTTCATCAAGCTCTTACAGAATCAGGAGTGATAAAGAAGTCGAATGTTCATCAAGTGAGTAAAAGATTTTTAGCACGTGAAGAAGAAATCGAGGGACGCTCTCGCTTTTTAGATCTCTTTCGTGTTCTCTATCATCGAGATCCTCAAGAAAGTATTGAGTCTCAAAAAGAAATGAACCCTGAGATCTTTGAACAACTAGGAGAAGGGATTATTGAATCTCTGAAAAAAGGGGTAGAAGCTTTTGAAGACTTTGATGTTGTCTTAGATACGAGGGCCTTCGCAAGTGAATCTCAAAAGATGGGACCTGGTGGGGCTTATGCACTCAATGAATACTTTCTGAGAGAAAATGAAAAAATTATTTATGGCAAAGATATTCTAGAGAAAGTTGAAGAGATTAAATCACACAAGAGAGTTGCACTTGTTGGAGATGGTTTTAATAATGCCCTCTTACTTCATAGTTTAGCTGATTGGATGAGGGAGAAAGGAAATACTCTCAATCTCATTTGCTCTAGTGCTGAACCATTTGCACAGATTAAAGAGCAGAATACTTTTCTCTATGAGCAAGTCGTTGAACCATGTCTTTCTTATATTAATGAAGACTTTCAAAATGACTGTCGCTTGTTTGAAAAGAAGATGATGGAATGGCGTGCTATGCCTGAGCATGAAAGAAATAAATTAGGTAAACCTGTGGAGCCAGTGCCACGTTTGAAAGTGTTTACTGGTTTTGAAGTGACCTCTCTTGATAGTTTAATGGATAGAGATGGCCTATTTTTAACATTGGAAACTCCAGAGTTTCGCCATCTTGGTCGTGAGATCATGATGACGGTCGGAGTAGATATCATTGCCGTTGATAAAGGACATGTCGAAAAAGATGATGTTCTGACTTCAATGAATGTAGAAGAGAAAGGATTAATCAAAGAGAACTTTAAATCTCTTGATTTTAATCAGGTTAATAAAAAGTCTGATCTTGTAATAGAATTACTCAATCAGCTTTTTACAAAGGTAGAAGATTGAAAAATATATATATCGTACTAGTTGTTTTACTTATTGGTTGTACAAGTCAGGGTTTAGAAAGAAGAAAACTGAATGACTATTATTTAAATTCAGGAGTCACTCGTTACTTTCTTCCAGAAACACCAAATTGGACTAATCGTTCATCATTCTCTAGTTGTCTTCGTACAGAGAATGTTAAGTTCTTAAACTTTAAAGCAGTTTCTCAGTCATTTGAAATGAAGTTTGACGAAGTTCTTCAGTTACAACTTCTTATTAATCAAGATATTCAAGAACTTAAATCAAGAAATCATGTTTCTTCTCTTAATTTAAAAGAAGAGGAAAAGATTTTTTTTAAGGCCATCGAGAAGGTTCAAGCGGGGATTTTTGGTTTTAAAAGACCGACTTATAAGAGAGTTAATATTTATCTAGTTGATGATCTTATTAATCAAGAAAAGCCTATGAAGTCAGTTCTTAGCAATAGTGACTTCTTAGAAAGTGGCCATCCAGTTATTGTAAGTTTCTGCCAAAATAATACTCAGCTTTATGAAATTTTAAAGAAGAATAATCTTTTACAAAGTAATATTAAGATCCTTCCATTTGAAGCACTGACTGCATTTGATAAAAACTTTCAATTAACTCCTCATGATGTATTACATCTTGATGGAATTTTTAGAAGTAATCAGCAGCTCTATATTTATGGAATGAAGAATAAGAAAATAACGAAAGAGATTATTGGTAAATATAAAAGAAGATAGGAGAATTTATGTTTGGATTAGGTGTAAAGAAATCTGACTACAAAGAAGATTTAGAAAGACTAAAAGTTAAATTTGAAACAACTGAAGGTGACTTCGTAGCTGAATTATATGCTAAAGAATGTCCGGAAACAGTATGGAACTTTGTTAACCTAGCTGAAGGTAGACAAGAAACAAAGAGAGAAGGTAACTACTATGATGGCCTTATTTTCCATAGAGTGATTTCTGGTTTTGTTATCCAAGGTGGATGTCCTGATGGTTCAGGAATGGGTGGACCTGGTTATAAATTTGGAGATGAATGTGTACCTTCACTTACTCATGATGGTCCAGGAATCCTTTCAATGGCCAACGCTGGTCCAGGAACTAATGGTTCTCAGTTCTTTGTAACTTTAGCTCCAACTCCTCATCTTGATGGAAGACATACTGTATTTGGTAAAGTTATCGAAGGTATGGATGTTGTAAATAAGATTGGAACAACAGCGACAGGTGCCATGGATAGACCAACAACTGACATGGTAATGAATAAAGTAACAATTATCAGAGACTAAATATCTTGTGACGAAATACGTTCAACCATGAGTTGGACGTATTCGTTTCCTTTAAAACGATTAATCCCTAAAGTGAAGTAAGCACATAATTCATTACGAGATTGTGCTTTGAAAAGTTCTTCAGGATGCTCACATCCCCATTTATCAATATAATTGAATGAAATTCCTCTCAGTTTCTTCTGACCATTTGAAGAACTTAGATTCCAACGTACATGAACATCTTTAAGAAGATCAAAGTTATCAATATTAAAGCCTTTCATTTTGAAAACAGGTTTTTCATTCCCCATTCCAAATGGCTCTAACATTTCTAATTCTTTAACTAGCTTAGGAGTAATTTCCTCTGCTGCTATTTCGATATCGTAAAAGTTCTGAACAGTTCTTTGAATGGCAGGGATTTCTACAAGTTGCTCATTCATGCGACGAATGAACTCATCAAGGTTTTCTTTTGGCATAGAGAGACCTGCCGCCGCTTTATGCCCACCAAACTTAACAAAGAGATCGGCACAGTTATTCAGGCAATCAAAGATACTTAAGTCTCCTGCTGACCTAGCGCTGGCCTTAATGATTCCCTCTTCTTCAGCATTACTAAATACGATGGCAGGAACTTTAAAAGTTTCCACAAGTTTGGAAGCCACAATACCAATAACACCTTCATGCCAGTCTTCTTGATAGGCGATAGAGATTAGATGCTCATGATCTCCAAGTGAAGACATAATTTGTTTTCTCGCACCTTCAAAAACTTCTGCTTGAATAAGTTTTCTTTCTTTATTTGAAATTTCTAAATGTGAAAAGTTCTCATAGGCTTCTGTTCCATCAGCCGCACAAAGAAGATTGAGGGCCTTCTCTGGATGATCTAATCTTCCCTTTGAGTTGATCATAGGTCCAATAAAGAAACTAAGCTTCTCTGATGAGCAAAACTTATTCTGTCTTTCTTCAGGAGTAAAAAATGCTTTTACTCCAGGATACTTTGAGCTTGTTAACTGACTAAGACCGTGACGAACTAGTTTTAAGTTAACTGGAGTTAGTTTCGCAAGATCACAAATTGTACCAATGGCAACAAATTGTAAAAGAGGATAAAGAGTAGGTGGTGTTTCACCTCTTTCTTCTAGTAATGTTCTTATCTTCACACAAATAGCGAAGGCCACACCAACACCAGCTAAAACTTTAAGTGGATTGTCAGCAGGCTCATCTCTTCTGTTTGGATTTACAATGGCCAAAGCTTCAGGCATTTCACTACGTGCATCTTTGTGATGATCAGTAATGATAAGGTCTAATCCTCTTTCTTTAGCATAGTCTGCGGCTTCATTATTTGTGATTCCACAATCAACAGTTATGAGCAGCTCAATATCTTGGCCAATGGCCTTATCAACAGATGATGGATGTAAACCATAGCCTTCAATAAAACGACTAGGTTGAATCATCTTGGCTTCAATATCGAAGAGTTTAAAAAAGTGATAGAAGAGAGCACAAGAAGTTGTACCATCAACATCATAATCTCCATAAATTCCAATAGTCTTATTTTGATCCATGCACTCTAAGATTTTCTTAGCAGCAACATCGATATCTTGCATGGCCATTAGGTTAGGTAGTTTTTTAAGATCCCATGAAAGGAACTCTTCTAAAGATGCCCCTTTGAGTCCTCTTTTTTCAAGAAGTCTGTAGATGGCCGGTGATAATTGTTGTTTCTGAGTCGTTGTGTGTGTTGTTTGTTGTGTGCTCATAAGTTAAGCGTACCATGAGCACAGGTCCTTAGAATAGTTTCATTATTGAAATGACGCGTAGAAAAGTACCTGATTCTCTATTACCAGAGAACATTTATTCCTTTGATCAGATCCTCTTCTCTTAATTCCTCTGAGTCAGCAAAAAGCTTCTCAAAGTCTTTGTCGTTTTGAGCGTGAACTTTTCCAAAATAGTTAGCAGGTAAGAAGCTTTTTTTGCATCCACCACATCGTTGCTGCTCTTTATATGTTTCGTTGAGATGGCCACATGAGTGACACTTTTTGATAATGAGTTTGCCCTTGTGGGCAGTACTTACGTTTGCCTCTTTCATTGGATCTTCCTTTCCTTCATTCGAGGGGAACTGGCGTCCAAATGCCAGGGGGAGAGATTTAATTGCTCCCTTTAAAATCATATCGACTATCAGTTAAATCTCTTTAGAAAAAAATGGTAATTTTTGCCTATTTTTTTCTTAAGACAGAGGGGTTTACTCGGTCTTAGAAGGCAAATGATCCTCTAGGTGTATGAGACCTATAATAGCTTTCAAGCGTGTGTTCAGGCCTATAAGTTTGCTCAATTAATTGATTTGTATAAACACCTGCTGGTCCATATTGGTAATCGACTAAATCACCATTAGGAGTAAACGTTGGTGTCCAAGTTCCAGCCCACTTATTTTCAAAAATTCTTTGATTCATTTGTACGGCAGAAAGGTAGCTTACTAGCTGAGAGCTAGATGAGTTATGAATTGGGTTATTGAGGTAATTTATTGTTGGGGCCATTGTGTACATTTGGTACATATAGGCTGCTGTCATGTAATTACTTAGATCTTCGTACGATCCTTTTTTAACTTTTTTCTTCTTCCTATCGGAAGAAGTACCACCGTCAAGCTCATCATTTTTAGCGAGTGCTTTATCAAGTAGTTCTTCTAATTCTTCTCTCTTGTCTTCGAGCTCATCAAGTTCTTTTTTAAGAGAAGCAATCTTATTTTCATTTTCACAGATTTGCTGCTCTTGAGAGAGTTCTGTCTCTTCAGTATTTTCACTCGCTGGAAGACGGAAAGATGAAACTTCTACTTTGTGAAAGCTTACACAAACTAATGAAAGTAAAAGTACAAAGTTAAAGAGTTTCATCTTAGTATCCTATTCCTATTTTAGTTAAGTTGAATAAAGTCAAAAGCCCCTGGCATTCTCTTTGTTTGAGGAATGTATTGTGGGTACTCTGGTCTTAAAAATTGACTCTGAAGATCTTGTCCAAAAATATTCGCATTTTCATTGGCCATAATTGGAATACTTGGAGAGTAGCTTTGGTTATAAGTTGGATTATAATAAAGGTTTGTACTTCCACCAAATCCTGGAATTCCTGGCATGATCATTTGAGAGAGAAGTAGGAAGTTAGGATCAATTCCTGCTGACTCACTAAACATATTCGCTGGCTGCATTTGAGCAAAGAACATTGATGGATCCATGAATGAAGAGAAATCGATCGCAAATGTTCTGTCCGAATCATCTTCGTCCTTATCTTCGTCTTTGTCTTCATCACTTGAAGCATCCACAACTTCTTTCTTGTCTTTTAAAAGGTCTTCAATCTTTTCAACAAGACCATTGATACTTTTGTTCTGCTGACAAAGTTGATCACCAAGGCTATCAATTTTTTGATTTTGTGAGTTTACATGATTTTGATAAGCAGTATAGGCTGCATCTTCTAGCATTGTGCTGATGTCTACATATTTTTCATTAGCAAAAAGTGCATCATAGTCTTCTTGCTTAAATTTATTTTCGAAGCCTTCAGTTCCTTCACTGTCTGAACCAAAAGCTACTAATCTATTACCTAGCATTGAAACATCTTGTGAAAGTTGATTTATTTTTCTACTACTAATTTCTAGTTCTCTAACTTCACTAGTATTTAGATTTTCTTTTTTGAGTTCTTCTAAGAGCTCTGCTTTTTTGTCAAAATACTGATCTCTAAATTTCTTAACATTCTCAACTTGGGCATCATAATTTTCAGCAGTAACTTCAATTGAAACTTGCTCAGCTTGTTCCACAACAGAGGCGATACTTCTTAGTATAGATTGTCCCGTTTGATACTCATAAACAACATTGGAACTATAAGTAAATCCCATTAGAGCTAGAGCGATCGTCATTTTCTTCGCTGGAAATTTCATTTCTTTGCCTCCTAAAAATTTAAAAATCAAATTATTAGTTACAAATATGAGGCCAAAAAATAGACTATGAAAACAGGGACTTAAGTCTGCTTAAGGTGTGTAAAGATAATGGATAGTGTAAAAAGATTTGACGGTTATAGGTTTTCGATCTTCTTCATCTGATCGTTAAAAACCTTCTGCATCTTCTTCATAAGCATAACTTCTTGCTGGTATCTCATCATTTCGATTTTCTTTTTAACGAGAAGTTCATTTTGCTTTTCAAGCTTCTTTCTGATGACTTTAAGCTTCTGAGCTTCAGTCATAGGCTTTTGTTGGAATTCACCTTGAATGTTAATGGCCTGGCTATTATCAATCTTAGTTCTCATATTTCCCGTATTTGAGAAAGCAGCAGTAGAAATAGCTAAAACAACTAAAAGAACAAGATTTTTCATAAGTACTCCAAATTATTAACTCCTAGAGTCATATCAATAATTTAGCTACTTTGTAAAATATTTTGTGATCTACTTTCGAAGGGGAGCGAGTTTCTTTACCTTATCAAGAGTGCTCTTGAAATTATCTGTTTCGGCAAGATACTCATTAGCACCAGCTTGCATTAGGTTGAGCACTTCTTCTGCATCCTTCGTTTGAGAAAGGAAGAGAATAGGCATAGCTTCCTTCTTCTCTATATCTCTTGCTAAATAGAGGATTTCCTTACCGGCCATATCCTCCATATCTTGAACGATCATCAGCATTCGATATCGAAAGTCATTCTTCTTGGCCTGTTCAAGTAGGTGAATAACATGGAAGCCTCCGGTGGCCAACTCTGTCTCATAGCCTTGGAGTCTAAGTCTTGAGGACGTATTATTGCGTCTGGTGATATTATCATCAGCAATGAGAATAGTATTCTTGTAGTCCTTAAGGGATTTTGCCATTTTTCTATTTAATTAGTTTTAGAAGCTATTTTAGTACCTTTCGCTTTTTGAATCATCTAAAATACTAAATTATAAAGACCAATTAAAGTTAAGTTTTCTTTATTTGTTAATAAAATTAGTAGGTTACTAGTAGTACTGAATGAAATTTATCAAAGTCACAATATTTATTATTTTCTGTATTTTTATTCTCGGGATTACTGGTGCTAATGAATATTTTACCCCTGAAGCGATTCAAGCAGTTTTTGAAAAACATTTTCTTATATCAACCTTAATTTTCATTTTGCTTTTTTGTATTGGAAATATTCTCTATGTCCCTGGCTGGGTATTTCTTATTGGAGCAGTCTGGGGGGTGGGTAAAGTAAACGCCTATTTTATAACTCTTATTGCCGCCTATATTTCATGTATTGTTGGTTTTCATCTTATTCACTTTATTGGGGAAGATGCAATAAGAGAAATCGATAATAAATGGGTGAAGAGGTTGCTCGCTAAATTAGATGAAAGGCCAGTTCTTATCACCATTATATTGCGATCGATATTCGCTACGGCACCTATTCTCAATTATGCCATGGCCATGTCTGGAGTCCCTTTTCGAAAGTTTATGACGGGTACGTTGTTAGGACTTCCCTTGCCAATTCTCCTATACGCAATTTTTATAGAGAAGCTCATAAAATTAGTCAGTTAGTCTTATTAAAATTCAATAAAATAATGATGACTTTAAGTGAAATTGGGATATCGTTAGTACTATGAAAAAGAAGAGCTGGTACCCAATTGAAGATAAGAAATGTGTAATTGAGATTAATGTAGAATCTTTTGAGCAGCTCTTTGATAAACGTGATCCAAATCCTTATCGAAGTAAGGATTTAGATGATGATATTTTTGAATACATTCTTTCCTGTTCAGAAGAGATTGGTTTATCCCGCCTTGGAAAACTCAGAATTATTTTCAAAGAACAGTTAACTGGTGATCTAAAGGTCAATGGTGTCATGGCCATTCATGAATTCTTTCATTACCGCATGGATATTTGTGAAAAGAAAATTAAGACTATATTTAAACTTGGCTTTAAAACTTTAATGATTGGACTGGTCTTTCTCTCAATAAGTGTTTTCTTTTCTTATTCCATAAGCAAGACGATAGAGAATGATATGCTTAAATCATTTTTAAAAGAAGGATTTCTTTTGCTGGGATGGGTTTCAATGTGGAAGCCAATTAATATTTTTCTTTATGAGTGGTGGCCTTTAACTGCCAGAAGAAAATTATTTGATAAACTAAGTGATATTAAGATTGAATTTATTGTTAGAGAGTAGAATATGAAAAGTAAGATCCACGAATTTCAACTTCAAAAAGGGAGAGTTATCTCTAACCGCTTTATTGTTGATTCCTTTTTAGGAGGAGGATACGAAGGAGAGGTTTACAAAGTTGTAGAACAACATACTAATAGTGTGAGAGCGATAAAATTATTCTATCCTAAGAGAAATGAAAAATTTAAGGTTAGTAGTCGCTATGCTAAGAAGCTCGATAAGTTAAGAGATAGTCCTATTGTCATGGATTATCTTTCTCATGAGATTATTACCATTAAGGGTGAGAAAGTTGCTTGTATCATTTCAGAATATATTGAAGGGCAATCTCTTTATAAATTTGTTCAATCTCAAAAAAGTAAACGTATTGCAGTTTTTCCGGCCATTCATTTAATTTATTCAATTGTTTGTGGCGTAGACTCGATTCATTATGAAGGGGAGTATCACGGTGATCTCCATCTTGATAATATTATTATTAAAAAATTTGGCTTAGAGTTTGATTTAAAGATTATCGATCTTCATCATTGGGGAGATTCGAAGAAGGATAATCGCGAAGAAGATATTGTAAAAATTATCAGAATTCTCTATGACATTCTTGGTGGTGATAAGCATTATAAGAAATTACCGAAATCTCTTAAAGAAATTATTTGTGGTTTGAAGAGAACGCTTATCTTAAAAAAGTTTAAGACAATTTCAGATCTAAGATATCATCTCGAAACAATGGATTGGTCAGATGCAGCCTAGTAAAGTCGAGATTCTACTTAAAGATAGTTTTGAACCACAAAGTGAAATCTTCGACTTTGAAGATTATAGGATTGGCTACTATTTAAATAGAAGTCTTGCAAAAGAGAAGAATGAAGAGAATGAAGACTCTCTCTTTATTTGTGAACATGAAAAAGGACTTATTTTTGGAGTTGCTGATGGAGCTGGTGGACACCCTCGAGGAAGAGATGCCTCCGTGGCAATATCTGAATTCTTCCTTACAAATAAAAACCTTTCAGAGCATGAGTTAATCCATCATGCAAACCAAGAAGTCATTGAGTTGAAGGCCGGGGCAAAATCCACTCTTGCTTTTGGAAGCTTAAGCAGTATTGGAGTAAGCTTCCATTGCGTTGGTGACTCTGAGGCTATTTATTGGAATTCCCATTCAAGAGAGGTTTATAGCTCAACTCCCCATTCTCCTGTTGGCCTAAAAGTTGAAGCCGGCGTTATTTCCCAGGAAGAGTCTTTAGAGGATCCTGAAAGAAATCTTGTGAATACGCTCATGGGAGATGAGTTTGTAAAAATTCACTCAACCTCTATTATGTCGATGAAGAAAGGACATTCTTGCCTTGTTGGAACGGATGGTCTTTTTGATAATATTTCCCATCGAGAGCTTGATGAAGTAATCTCAGGAGGAACGTTTGATTCAACTTTTCAAGAGTTAGTTAAACAATGTAATGAACAGAAGAACTGGATAAAAGATGATGATATTGCTTTTATCCTACTTAGAAAATTGAGAGCGTAATATGAATATTCTAGTTTTATCATCCAATAAAAGTCTTTACTCAACAAAGCGTCTTGTTGAGGAGGCAAAAAATAAAGGCCACAAAATTGATGTTATGAAACCGACTCAATGTTTTATGGATGTCACTACTGGTGAGCCAATGGTTTATTTCAAAAATAAGAAGCTTAACAACTATGATGCGATTATTCCACGTATCGGTGCGAGTATCAGTAGTTACGGCATGGCCATTGTAAGGCAATTTGAAATGATGGGCGTTTACTGTCTCAATTCATCAAATGCTATTGGTCGTTCTCGAGATAAACTAAGATCTCTTCAGATTCTTTCTCAGAAAGGTCTTCCTCTTCCAAAAACAAGTTTTGCAAATAGTACGGAACAAACATCTAAACTGATTGAGTTAGTTGGTGGTGCTCCAAGTGTTGTGAAACTCCTTGAAGGCTCACAAGGAAGAGGAGTTGTATTGGCCGAAACTCCGAAAGCGGCAGAAAGTGTGATCGATGCTTTTAGAGAACTTCATGCAAACTTTCTTGTTCAAGAATTTATTAAAGATGCCAATGGCTCGGACATTCGCTGTTTTGTTGTTGGTGATAAAGTCATTGCGACAATGATGAGACAAGCTAAGGAAGGTGAATTTCGCTCGAATATTCACCGTGGAGGAGTTGGAATGCCAATTAAGATAACTCCTGAGGAAAGAAAGGTGGCTATCGGAGCGGCAAAAGCTATGAAACTCAATATGGCTGGTGTTGATATCATTCGTTCTGGTAGTGGTCCTAAGATTTTAGAAGTGAACTCTTCTCCTGGTCTTGAAGGGATTGAGGGATGTACTGAAAAGAATATTGCCATAAAGATTATTGAATATGTTGAGCAGAATTACCAAAAGGTTAAAAAGGATAATTAGTGAAAGAAAGCTTATTTGAGTTTGATATTGAAAACTATGAGGTTGGAAAAGCTACAAGTGGTTTTGTAGACTTTCCTTCTTTTTATGGATTTCAAAAAGTAAAAGCTCCTGTTTACGTTTATCGCGCTTCAAAGGAAGTCTCTCCTTGTGTTGTTGTCACAGCTTGTGTGCATGGTGATGAGATCAATGGTCTTCGTATTGCTCAGTCAGTAATGAAGAAAAAACTAAAATTAAAGAAAGGAACTCTTATTATTATTCCTACTGTGAATATTTATGGGTTCTTAAATAAACAAAGATATCTTCCAGATCGCAAAGACCTCAATCGTTGCTTTCCTGGTTCTGAAAAAGGTAGCTTCGGCTCTCGCTTTGCTCGTTTTATATTTCAAAGAATAACAAAGTATGGGGATATTTTTCTCGACTTTCACTCTGGGGGAGCAGGACGATTTAATATTCCTCAGATTCGTTGTGATTTAAAGACGAAGGGGATTAAAGAACTCGTTGATAATATCAGTATCCCACTTGTTGTGAATAGCTCTTTAAGAGATGGTTCCCTTCGAGAGTCAATCAATGATCTTGGAAAACCTTGTATCGTTTTCGAGGGAGGAGAAGGTCTTCGAATTGATGAGACTATTACAAAGTATGGAGTAAACCTTGTTGAAAGTGTTCTTTCATATTATGGAATGATCAATGAGAAAGAGAAGTTCATCGAGGATAAAATCATCATCAATAAAACGAAATGGATAAGGGCCAAAGAGGGTGGCCTTCTCATAAGCGAAGCCTCTCGCGGGAAAATCGTGAAGAAAGGTGAAGTCGTTGGTGAGCTCAGAAATATTAACGGCGGTCTTGTTAATAAAATAAAAATGGAGCATGACGGAGTTATCTTAGGTATAAGTAAATCTGCCCTCATCATGTCTGGAGATGCTCTTTATAACATCGGTTTTCTAGGGGACGATGTTCCTGAAGATGAAGAAGAACTCTTCGACTTCTTTGATTTTGAGATGTGACTAATTTATTGAACTACTTTGGTTCTTTCTTCTTTGAATCTCTATTCCTGCTTTTAGGTCTGCAATGTCTCTTTTTAGCATTTCAGTTTCATATTCGACACTTCCATTGAACCATGGAGGTGGTGGAATATTTTTATTAGGATTCTCTGTGACGAGTTTCTTATATTGACTTATGTCGGCAATCTTAACTCGCACTATTTCTTTTTTTATTTGAAGTTTTTCATCTAAAGGTAGTTCTTCTAGACTACTTGGTTTACTCGTCGGCCGACTTGTTCCCCTCGATTTAATTTCAAATCCAACAGTTACGGTTTTGTCTGCACACCCTTCTAGCTCGCAACTTCCTTCAAATAAAAAAGAAACTCTACTTTTTTGAGACTCATATCTATATTCAAGACTAACTCTATCTTCTACCTCACTATCAGTTGTCACACCTATTCCAACGGAATGATTTTCTCCAATTGACCTTCTATACGCTCCCTCTGCTCGATAGGCACCTTGATCATCTAAAGTTACAGAGAGATCTAATTCACTTGCTCCTATACGAGTAGCAAAATTAGCATCTAGATATGAAGACAATTTAACTTCTTCACTTTCTTGAAAGTCAAAGGTTGTACTAACTGAAGCAGTTACTCGAGTATTCCCGTCCTGAGGGCCAGTTACTGTTTGTGTTATTGTGGATGATGCTGAAGTTGAATCTGATTCATTATCTCTTATAGTACTTGTCGTTGTTCGAGTTAATAAAGTTATCCCAGAGGATGTTTCACGCTCATTTTCAGTTTGAATTGTTGCTTGTGTTTGACTGTCATCGACAGTGATACTGCCGGATACTTGTCCATTATCTCCATTATAAGAAGCTGATAAGTTTGTCTGCGAAGTCTGATCTCCATCTTCATCTTCTGATTGGGAATGAGAAAGAGTGGCCTCTGTTCTTTCACCATTGTAGCTAACCTCTGTTGAGAGGTCAGTAGATCTTCCACTTTGAGAATTATCCGTTGTTCTGCCATCAACAGTTAGTGTCGTTGATTCATTAAGAACAGTCGTTACTGAAGCACCAGTAGTTTTCGTTCTTCCATTTAGGCTATCTTGGATAGTTCCATAAGCTGAAACTTCTGAAGACCCAATCCCTGTTCCTACCTGTATACTGCCTTCAGATAATACTATTTCTCCATTTCTTTCTTCTTGATTATAGTTAACAGATATTTCACTATTATCTCCATTACCACCTATAGATATACCAGTTTGGGCCTGTGTTGTTTGTCCATCAACAATTTGTTGAGTACCTGTAAATGAAATAGATGAGTTATTACTAGAGCTGCCAATCTCAAAGCTTTCATTTGTCGTTGTGATTTCAGTCTCAGACTGAGTACTTGTCTTCTCTGCACTTACAGTTACTTCGCTTTGAGATTGTTCAGATGAATTATCAGAAAGTAGTGGAAGGCTTTCTTTTTCCTCAAAAAGAGAAACCTTTATTCTTCCTTGCTCATCTACAATGAGCTGTATGTAAACATCTTTTCCATTTCTTTGTCCTTTAAGGTAAATAACTTCTGCTTCTCGATTAAAATTACTAAGTCTTTCAAGATCGTCATCACTTAAAGTTATTCCTTCAAAATTGTTTTTAATTTCAAAATTTTCATTGAGTAGTCTTGAAAAGTTGCTATCACTTGAGCTAATTCCTGCACATTGAATTTCTAAATTGATGGCCATTGTCCCTTGGACAATTCCTAGATTTGCTTGAAATTCTGAAAGTAGGGTATTTTCAACATTTTGATCTTGGCTAAGAGTAAAGAGAATATCGCCAATATTTTCAGCAAATCTAGATATATTTTCGCAGTCAACACATGGGGAATGCTCTATTCTTGTATTTTCTAAACTTTGGACATTACCAAAAATATTTAATGAAAATAAGAATAATAATATGAATAGATTTATAGTACTCATGTTATCTTATCGGATGATTTAACGGACAATATTAATCAATTATCATTTTTTTTGACGTGATATTAACTATTTAGCGAGTCACGCAACTGACAACGAATTTAACAGATTTCAAAAGAATGGAGCGGGCAACCTGATTAGTTTCGGACATCCTGTCCTCAACCCTTCGGGCTAGGCTCAAAAATATCTTCCTGATATTTTTGTGAACAGGCATCGCCTTTATCCCATTCAAATTATCCTCAATCATTTTAATCAAATCTGATTAAATTCTAGGAAGTAAGTGTGAGCGAGTTGAGGTGTATATACGGATACTCCGAAGTGAGCGAATCACGTAACTGACAACGAATTTAACAGATTTCATTAAAATGGAGCGGTCGATTTCGGCTGTCATGGCCTACAACGACATTCTTCGCTTCACGCTCGTCAGGCAATCTCTGATACGTTTCGTAAGTAATCTGGACAAAACTCGGTTCTACATAGATTTTCTTTTTAAATTGTCTACAAATAGTAAAAACAGTCCATTGGGACTGTTTTTTTTGTCCAGTCTGCATGGCTTTACCAAACAAAACTTTCGCCTTCTCAATTCAAGTCACTAGTTCAGTTTTCCCAACAGTATTTTACCGATGCTTTAGGAAGGATAAGCGACGACGAGGAAGCGTATGTATTATACGTGACCGAGGAGAAGTCGCTGAGTGACGATAATGATCGGTAAAATAATGTTAGGGAAAATGGAGCGGGCAACCTGATTCGAACAGGCGACCTTCTGCATGGCAAGCAGACGCTCTACCAACTGAGCTATACCCGCAAAGATATTCGGTAGAGAAAAATGTGAGTCATGCAAAACGTGTTCGCGTCTGATGACGTGCAGGCATGGCATGAGAACCGTAAGGTTCGAGCGTCTACCAACTGAGCTATACCCGCATTTTGGTGGAGAAGAATTTATTCCTAAAATATCTGAGTGTCAACTAGCTCGCTAGACTTGTTGATGAATTTTCCAGAGCTCTTAAACCCCTCAGGATTGAAGGCCGGGACTTTTCCTTCTCCCTCTGGAATATCTAAAATATATTGAGGAATCATCCAACCAGGAAGTTGGTTGCGAAGCGAATGATAAATCTTGCGACCTTGCTCCAGAGACAAAGAGAAATGCTGAGTTCCTTTTGCATTATCTGGATGGTGTAGGTAATAGGGAATGCATCCCACTTTTGCGAGCGATTTAAAGAGCTCGATTAAATCTTTAGAAGTATCATTAACATTCTTTAAAAGAACGGACTGTGAAAATTGATGAAGAGGTAATCTTCTCATTTTCGAAAGGACATCTAAGATATCTTCATCTAGTTCACTGACATGATTAATATGATGAATAATGGTGACATTTTCAAAATGAGAGATGATGCCTTCAAGATAATCTAGAAGCTCGATGTCCATTCTCTCTGGGATTGTTATGAAAGTACGAGTATGGAATCGAATATTTTTGACGCTATCAATTTCCTTAATGATATCTGTATATTTCCTCAATACTGAAGTTGAAAGAATGAAAGGATCGCCACCAGAAAATATAACTTCTTCAACTTCTGGATGATCAATTAAATAATTCTTAATTCTTTCCAATGAATCTCGATCGACAAAAGTTCCATCATAAAGTTCATTCTTTCTAAAGCAGTAGCGACATATAACTGGGCAGGTAGATGTCGGGATAACAAGTAATCTATTGTTATAGCGATGGATGATCTTTCCATGTTGAAATTTTTGATCGCCAATAGGATCTAATGAGCCTTGTGAGAGGTTCTCATCTCTATGTGGTAAATACTGTAAAGCAAGTGGATGATCGAATCCAAGGTCTTTAATTTTCTTTGCTACTCTAAGGGGAATTCGAATTGGGTAGTTGATTTCAGGAAAAGGACATTCAAAGAAACTTTCTAGCTCTTTTTGATTTTTGAGAGATGTTCTAAGAACTTTTTCCCAAGTAGAAATAGAGGGTTTATTCTTTTGAATTTCCATTTTGTTGTAGACGTTTTTCCTGTTCAAAATGCCACTTTCCCCAAGCCGCACATCCACGAATAAGAAGACCACCAAAAATGGCCATTCCTAAGAAGTGTAGAAGTACTTGTTCAGTAGTCATTGATCCTGATTCAGTTAATGCAAAAAACATCCACTTAAGAAGAATAAGATGAAGCACAACAATGATTAATTGTTGAAATCGGTAAAAGAGATTTTCTTTTGTAATAAAATTCTTCATGACTCTTTATCTACATCTTTTTTACTAGCTTTGCTAGCTTGGAACTTTTTGTGGAAGCTTTCTAAATATTTTTTAATTTGCTCAGCATTTAACTCTTTAACATCACTAATTTTCTTAAGAGCGAATGATTTATAAATATCGCTTAGAAGACAGTGTCCATAGAGAATATGTCCAGCAGGCATTGGGAGTAAACTAATTGGCCTTACAGGACGAGGTTGGTTTTTAACTGTCCCACCTTTGTACTTTATTTCTACCAATTGTTGCTTTTCAATCTTTGAAAGAAGAAGTTTTAAATGATCTGGTAAATCCCAGTTTTCTAGTTTTTTAAAATCGGAAAGTTTAAACAAATAACTTTCATTCATAATTCTTTCAGACTTCTTACCCTTGAGGCATTTCGCAAGGATCATGAGGTCCGCTATAGCATCATCAAGTGCACGGTGATGATTTTCCAAAGGGATTTCTAATTCTTCACAGAGATTTCCAAGTTTATGATTCTTCATTCTTGGAAAGGCGTGACGGCTCATTTTAATTGTACAGTAGACTTTATTTTTTAAATCCATGATATTTTGTTGGTGCATATCAAAAACAAGAAAGCCGGTATCAAACTTAGCATTATGGGCAACAAGTGGAAGTGGTCCTGCAAACTCGAGAAATTTTGGTAGTACTTCTTCAATGGAGGCCTTTTCGGCCACGTCTTCGTCTTTAATGCCATGAATATCGATGGTGTACTGAGGGATTTCAATCCCTGGATTTACTAACTCATCAAAGGCTTCAAGGTTAAAATCAGAAGTTTTGCTTGGTGTTATTTTTACCGCTGAGATCTCGATTATTTTGTCGACTAAGGGAGATAGTCCAGTTGTCTCAAGGTCCAAAACTACGACTCCATCGGGGAAGAAACGAAATAGATCTTCCTTCTCATCCTGTGTCAAAGTTATGGAATTTATTAAATTATCTATGCGCATTATAGTCGTTGTCTCATTGACATAAGGGCCCACAAACCCTAATAAAGTTACTGCAATTAAAGATACCTATAGCTTAAATATTAAGAGGATACAAATTGATGAAGAAGTTTGATGTTGTAGTTATTGGTTCTGGTCCAGGTGGTTACGTAGCCGCTATCAGAGCGAGTCAGCTTGGTCAGAATACAGCGATTATTGAAGTAGATAAAATGGGCGGTGTTTGTCTTAACCGCGGATGTATTCCAACGAAAGCAGTTTTAAAATCTGCTCACACGGTTCATGAAATTGAAACTTTCAAAGACCTTGGTGTTAACGTTGATCTTAAGGGATTAGATGGTGGCCAAGCTGTTAAGAGAGCGAAAGGAATCAGTGACAAAATCTCAAAAGGTGTTTCTTACCTAATGAAGAAAAATAAGATCACTGTGCTTGAGGGTTATGGAACTATCAAGTCAGCGAATACGATCGAAGTTCTTTCAAATAAAGGACACACTGATACTTACGAAGCAAAGAATATTATCATTGCAACTGGTGCGAACTATAGATCTTTCCCAGGGCTTGAGCATAACGGAAAGAACTTAATTGGTGCTTGGGAAGCAATCAAGATGGAAGAGCTACCAAAGTCTATTGGGATTATTGGAGCTGGTGCTATCGGTGTTGAATTCGCTTATTTCTGGAATGCTTTTGGTGTTGATGTTCATATCTTTGAACTTCAAAAGAACCTTCTTCCTATTGAAGATACTGACTCTTCAAAAGAGATTGAGAAAGCATATAAGAAGTACGGTATTAAGATGTCTCTTGGAGTAGAAAAAGTTTCTGCTAAAGATAATGGAAAAGACATCACAATTACTGCTGTCGAAAAAGGTAAAGAAGTAGAATATAAGTTTGATAAAGGTCTAATTGCTGTTGGTATGACAGGGAATATTGGAAATATCGGACTAGAGAATGTTGGTGTTGCTACTGATAGAGGATTTATCCAAGTTAATAGCATGTACCAAACTAACGTTCCTAATATCTATGCTATTGGTGATGTGGCAGGTCCACCACTTCTAGCTCACGCTGCTTCTCACGAAGGTGTTGTGGCCGCTGAACACATTGCAGGTCTTCACCCTCACGCAATTGATCCAATGAATATTCCTGGTTGTACTTACTGTCAGCCACAGGTTGCTTCTGTTGGATACACAGAAAGAAGATTAAAAGAAGAAGGAATTGAGTATACGGTTGGGAAACTTCCTTTCAGTGCTAATGGTAAAGCTGTTGCTTCAAATGAAACAGATGGTTTTGTTAAAACACTATTAGGAAAACATGGAGAGCTTTTAGGAGCTCACATTGTAGGTGCCCAAGCAACTGAACTTATTCATGAATACACTCTATTTAGACAAATGGAAGGTATCGATGAAGAGATCTTTGCAACTGTACACCCACACCCAACTCTTGGTGAGTTCTTAGCTGAATCAGTTATGGCCGCGAAGGGTAGAGCTTTAAATTTTTAAGGAGATTTAGATATGGCCAAGCATGAAATCGTAATGCCACAAATGGGAGAGTCTATTACTAACGGGACGATCACAAAATGGCACAAGCAACCAGGCGATAAAATTGAAATTGATGAAATCCTTTTAGAGATTTCTACAGATAAAGTTGAATCTGAAATTCCATCACCTATGGAAGGAAGAGTTGAAGAAATTCTTTACCCAGAAGGTGAAACAATTGACGTTGGAATTAAGATTGCGGTTATTGAAGATGATCTTTCGGTACCATTCGGTGGCGGGTCGACAGATGCTCCTGCAGCTTCTGCTGCTCCTGCAAAGACTGAAGAAGCTCCAGCAGCTCCAGCTTCTGCACCAGCAACATCTGCTCCTGCAGCATCAAGCTCTGGAGAACGCCGTTTTTACACTCCACTTGTGAAGGCACTAGCTGCCGAGCATGGAGTATCTCTTGATGAGCTAGCAACAATTACAGGTACTGGTGCTGGTGGAAGAGTAAATAAAGAAGACTTCATGAAATATATTGGTGGTGGACGTAAGGCATCTGCAGCTCCCGCAGCAGCGGCACCTACATCAGCTCCTTCAGCTCCGGCAGCAGCAGCACCAACTGTTCCAGCATTCTCTTCTGGAGATAGAGTTGAAATTATCCCAATGGATAATATGAGGAAGGCCATTGCTAAGAATATGGTAGCTTCAAAGCTAACTTCTCCACATGTTAACTCTATTGATACAGTTGATATGACTAATCTTGTGAAGTTCAGAGAGTCAGTTAAGCATGACTTTAAGGCTCAAGAAGGTTTCTCTTTAACGTACACTCACTTTGTACTTTACGCTCTTATTCAAGCGCTTAAAGAGTTCCCTATGGTAAATGCTTCAATCGACGGTGATAATATCGTTCTTAAGAAAGATATTAATATTGGTTGTGCGGTAGCTGTTCCAGGTAATGGTCTTGTTGTTCCAAATATTAAAGGGGCAGACAATCTAAATCTAACAGGACTTGCAAGAGCTCTTAATGTTCTTGTTCAAAAGGCACGTACTAAGAAACTAACAATGGATGACCTGAGTGGTGGTACTTATACATTCACAAATAATGGTTCATTTGGAGTGCTTGCAGCGACGCCTGTAATCCTTCAACCTCAACTTGGTATTTTCTGTGTAGGTTCTATTAGAAAGACTCCAGTAGTAACTGCGGATAATGCAATTGCTATTAGAGATATCATGTACTCAACTCACACTTATGATCACCGTCTAGTAGATGGTGAACTTGGTTCTAAGTTCCTTAAGCATGTTCATCATACGCTTGAGACTATGGACCCAAGTACATTATTCTAAAATAATATAAGGGAGGCTAATGTCTCCCTTTATTGTATCTTATATATCTAATAATTAGATAAGCATTATTCATCAATATATGTTCGATATCTCTTTTCAATTTGATGAAACAGGCATACATTCCTTTTCCCCAGAGAGCTGAATAGTTCATTTACGGGTTTTAAAGGAAAGAATTATGAAAAAGTTAGTTATGTTGTTTGTTCTTTTTTTCTCAGTTTTTGCTATGGCTGAGTCTGCTCAAGCAGATTGTTACGAAAAGCTATTAGATGGTTTTAGAGTTGAAAGTAATGCCTTTCAAATTTATGACGAGGAAGCTGATGAGAACTTCTTTGATTATCCAGAAGAAGTAAGTCTGAAACTTATTAAGAAATTAGAAAAGAAATTAGTATGTGGTAAAGGCGAAATTATTGTTAATAAGGTAAATTGCGTCAGGATTGCCCCAAATATTCCACAATCTCTAGCTTGCTATGGTGAGAGTAGAAATGGTTACTTCTTCATCAATAGTGATATGATGGGTAATTTTAATCTAATCTTCAATAGATTTGACTAGTTATCTTGACTAAAGTGTCTACAAATAGAATCTATTTGTTGTCTAGGAATCTTCATTAACTAAGGTCTTGCTTCCAGTTATAATACTTATCTAGAAAACGTTTTAAAAACGGAGACTTAGGTGAGTAGCCTCTGGGAACATTTTTGCTTAAGGTTAGATTCAACTTATGGAGCTGAAGCGGCATCTTCTTATGTGGAAGCTGTGGCCTCTAGGCTCGATCCCGTTGAGAATTCTTTTCAATCCATAGTTCCAATTCTCATTAAAGAAGCTGTTAAAAGTGGAGAAGATAATATCGAAAGCTTCTTCATATATTCGACAGAGCTCTTTCGAAAGGATGGAGAGTTTCTCTTTGATGATAAGGCCATTTCTTTTTTTAAAGTCTTCTACCCAAATTCCAATGAAGAGGATGTTATTTCAACGACCTTAACTTCCGAATTGGTTTGGGATGACGATAAGAAAGAAAATTATGTTTCATTAAATATAAATGATGAAAGGTTTATCCTTCGATCTCGCAAGGTGATTCTTCCTGATCAATCTGAGCTCTTTATGATTGATGACCTTACATTTGTTCGCAAAATGAAAGAGAGTTTTTTACTAACAGAAAAGGATACTCTTGAGTCAGAATTGAAAGTAAAAAAATTAAAAGAAGAACTCGACGTGAGTGAGAATAATTTAATTCAAGCTTCAAAGCTTGCTAGTATAGGTGAGCTTGCTGCAGGTATTGCTCATGAAATAAACAATCCGCTTTCTGTTATCCTTGCCTCAGTAAGAGTTGTAAAAAAGTTTAATGAAGAAGAATCGTTAAGGGCCCTTGATAATATTTCTAAGTCTGCCAGAAGAATGGGTGAGATTGTTAAATCTGTTAAGAGACTTACTTATAGTGGAAAGTCTGCTTTAGAAGTTAAAGAATTTAGCTTAAATGAAATTATTGAAGATGCGATGATAATTTCCCATGAAAAATTTCTCTATAATAAAGTAAAGGTTCGCTATGATGAAGTAGAGCCTGATCTTGTTGTTAAGGGAAGTAAATCTGAGATCACACAAGTGATTATTAATCTCATTAATAATGCTTTTGATGAAGTGATAAAGCACGAAAATCCTTGGATCAAGATAACAGGAAAGAGGAATCAAGAAGGTATTATTCTTTCAGTGATCGACTCTGGGCCAGGTGTCCCAGAAGAGATTCGCAATCAGATCTTTGAACCTTTCTTTACGACGAAAGAAGAAGGAAAGGGGACTGGTTTAGGGCTTGGTATTTCTAAAAAGATTATGGAAAAAAACAAAGGCCGACTTGAAATTGATGAGTCGGCCTTAGATTCTAAATTTGATATGGTATTTACTAGTCCCAACGATTGAAAATGATGTGGTATTCACTCTCAAAGTTTCTTGTTACCCAGAAGTAACCAAGATTAGACTCAACAAAGCATACTACGCTTTCTTCAACTCTTCTTGAAACTCTATTACATTTTGAACTTGAACGCCCAAGTGTTCCTTTTCCAAAGTTGATTGATTTTGGCTTACATCCTTCTTTATCAATAAGAACTCTAATGGCTGCAATTGATTGAGCAAGGTGATCCTTACCAAATTCTCTTTCAACATCAGTATCATATAGTTTGAAGTGTCTTGTACTGTAAGTATAATTATCTGTAAGGTTTTCTAAACAAGCTTTCTGTCCATCAGCGTGTGATCTGATAGTTGCTAGAACTAAAAAGCTCATAATGATGTATTTGAACATATCGTCTCCCTATGTGGTTTCTCATGTGTGTACGTCGATTAAATCGGTTAAATTTTATAAATCAAAGTTGACCAAAAGGCTATAGTTTTTGCGGTGCAAATGTAAGTTGTCGAAATCACGAGAAATGGTGCATTAATTAGGTCAATCTTTAAAAAGATATTAGCCAAACTGATATTTCTTCTCTATTATGCTGTCAGAAAACGACAACAGGGGAACCTTGTGAAGCAAATTTTAGTACTAGCTTTAACACTACTTGCCTTCAACTCATTAGCTAACAGCAGCTACTATCCAACTGACTACAAACAAGCTTTCGGAAAGAATTCTTATAAGAATGACGCTCTTAAAGAGAAGCTTTTTAAGCTTTTAGCTATGAAGCATGTTTACAGAAAAGGTCATGACGATATTCTTGTTAATCACTGCGGTGAGGTTCAAGGAAAAGGTAATTGCTACGGTCATAGAGATCTAGGTTATAAAGGTGCTAGAAAAGTTCTTTTTGGTAAGCTTCACCTTGAAGAAGGTTCTGAAGGTTATTATGTAAAAGACGTTTACTGTCGTAAGACAATCACTAATCGTCAAAGTCCAGTTGGACCAAATATTATTCCAAACTCAAACGTAATTAACTGTGAGCATACGTGGCCTCAGTCAAAATTCTCTACACGTTTCAGTAAAAACCTTCAAAAGTCAGACCTTAACCACCTTTATCCTACAGATAGCAGAGCAAACTCTGTTAGAGGAAATCATGAATTTGATGATGTAAATGGTGAAGAAGTAAGAGACTGTGATGGTTCATATGTTGGTGGAGCAAGACATAACTTTGAGCCTCCAACGGAGCACAAAGGAAATGTTGCAAGAGCAATTTTCTACTTTTCAGTAAGATATCAAATGCCAGTTTCTGCTCAACAGGAAGCAGCTCTTAGAAGATGGCATATCGAAGATCCAGTTGATGCTGAGGAAAAAGAAAGAAACGAGTGGATTCACAAGATTCAAGGAAATAGAAATCCTTTCATTGACTATCCACATCTTGTTTCTAAGATCACGAATTTCTAAAAATAAATTTTGCATAATTAGTTTAAAGAGCTCGCTTAATGCGAGCTTTTTTTTTGCTAGTTTTTTCTTAGGGCAGAAAGCCTTTCTGCGATTTTCTTTTCAGCACCCATATTCGTTGGGCGGTAGAATGGTTGAGGAAGCTTTTCATTAGTATATTCTTGTTCCACAAAATGGTGAGGAAAGTTGTGAGGGTACTTATAGTTCTTTGATTCTGGTCCATGGTTTTTTAAATGTGCGGGAACCTCAATAGTTGATTTTGAACGAACATAAGCAAGAGCTTCGTTGATCGCAAGATAACTAGCATTACTTTTTACTGTAGAGGCGAGGTAACTCGTCGTTTGCCCAAGAATAATTCTAGCTTCAGGCATTCCAATTTGGGAAACGGCCTGAAGAGTAGAATTTGCCATCGTTAGTGCATGAGGATCGGCATTACCAACATCTTCAGAAGCGAAGATTAGTAACCTTCTGGCGATAAACTTTGGGTCCTCTCCTCCATCGAGCATAACGGCCAGCCAAAGGATAGCAGCATCTGGGTCGCTACCCCTCATAGACTTAATAAAAGCGGAGATCACATCATAGTGACGATCGTTATTGCGATCATATTGTCTTGATTGGGCCAAGATGATTTTCTCGGCGGCTTCTTCTGTTTGTTTTTCTAGAGGCATTTTACTTAAAAGCTCTAGGTAATTGAGGGCCCTTCTTGCATCACCATCAGACCAAGTGGCAACTTTCTCAATTAAGTTTTCATTAATAGAAACTTCAAAGTTTTGAATAGTTTTTTCTAAAAGGTTTTGAACTTCATCGGCCTTTAACTTTCTTAGTTCTACAGTTTGCATACGAGAAAGAAGAGCTCGATTTATAGAAGTTTGCGGATACTCTGTAGTCGCACCAATGAGAATAAAATTTCCTTTTTCTACATGAGGAAGAAGAGCATCTTGTTGGGCCTTATTGAAGCGATGAATTTCATCAATAAAGATGATACTTGGTTTGTTAAAGAAGCCACCAGACTCACTGGCACTTTGAATGATTTTACGAAGCTCTGGAAGACCACTAAGAACTGCATTGAAAGGAAAGATCTCTAGCTCCCATTTCTTAGCTAGAATTGCTGAGAGGGTAGTTTTCCCACAACCAGGAGGACCCCAGAGAATAACACTTGAAGGGTTCTCGGAGTCGAGAAAAGGGTACTTGGTGATTAAATCGTCTAAGCCTACGAAATCACTGGCTTGCTCTGGGCGAGCCCTGTGGGCAAGTGGCATCGATGTACTCATCCTATCTCCTTAAATGATCTATTTGCTTATAATCATTGACGTTTGACGGTATTCATCCTAACTTATGTCGGCTTCAATGTTAAATTAAAAACCCTTCAGTAGAAGGTATAGCGAAAGAAAGAGGAGGTGAATATTATGGCAAACACAACAAATGTAAAAGTAGTTGTTGATGAGAAATCGGGTGTTGAGAGATCAATCAGAAAGTTCAAAAGACTTTGTGAGTCTTTCGGTGTTGTTAAAGAATACAGAAAGCGCCAAGAGTACAAAAAGCCTTCTATCAAGCTAAAAGAAAAATTAGCAGCAGCTGAAAAAAGAAGAAAGAAAACAGCTGGGAAAGGAAGAAGAGGGTCAAAGATCTAGTATTTCTTTTGATTTTTAAAATCGACAAAAAGTCCGGTTTCCGGAATTGCAAAAGCCTCCGTATGGAGGCTTTTTTATTTCTAAAATTTAGTTAATTCTAAGACTTGAAGAATGGAACAAACTTTCCGTTTACTCTCATATCAATCTTTAATTTATTTTTATTCTTTTTGATCTTAAGAACTTTTGGAAGATTAAAATTTCTAATGATATCAGATCCAGCTTTTGTACAAGCATCAATAAGTTCAGCTGGTGTTGCTTCTGAATCAATCATCGTAGAGTTGTTAATAACAACAGCTTGATGACCTTCAAGTCCAAATGACTTTGTGGCCATTTCTTTGTTCACAAAAGCACACTTAATGTCTTTATTATCTTCATCTTTTAAATCTTGCTCATACTTAAAAGTATCAATTACTAGATTCTCACCTTCTTTTTCAAAAGAATATTTCTTCCCTTCAACTTGAAGACTTTCAGGTTTTACTTCAAGTAAAGTTTCAAAAGTTTCTTTCTTTGTATTTTCGATTTGTACTTTTGATAGATCAAAGCTTTGTTCAATCTTTTGAATTTCTTCACCAGTCTCATAGCTTGTAATAACCATATTGATACTCTTTGCTGGAGTTAACCAAGGTGATTCATTATTAAGAACAGAAGTACCGGTTGATTTAATAAGGATGCCATCCTCTTTCGTCACAATATTAAAATCGATGACAGCTTCACCATTTCTCGTGGCCCTCGTGATTGAACATTCACCAGGGACAGCACAATCTTTGATTGCTTGTTGTGCTTGGTCTTCGAGGCTTTCTGTTTTAACTGAAGATGTTTTTAAAAAGCTTTGTAGGCCAGTCGCTGGACATTCTTTTGGGTTTTCAGAATTTGGAGCTGAAAGAAATTCTTCAAATAATATGAGAGCTTGACCATTATTTACTTCTAATGTTGTTTGAGTCATTTTAGTCTTCTTATATTCACAATTTAAGTAAGCACCATCGACTAAAACTGACGTTCTCTTTGTTTCTGTTGTGTCGACAAATGAAGACCTTTGCCCAGTCATTGCGGCATTTTGCTCAGCAATTAACTTGGTAACATCAACTTTTCCTGAATTTCCACAACTTGCAAGTAAGCTCAGTGTGGCCAATAAAGAAAGGGACTTCTTCATTTTCTAATCTCCTTAAAATAAAAATAACTGGCTGTATACTATCTAAAATAGGAGTTTGAAGGGGAGTTTTTGAAATTTTTTCTAAAGGTGTCTAAATTTTTAGCACTTGGAAGTATCTGTATTTACTTATTTAAGAGCGATTTTTAGGATGGAGTTCCAGCGATTATGCATCAGTTTAATTGTTTGTGTGAGTTTCTTAGGAAGGTTGTGATTCCCCTTAGTCATCTTCATATGAAAGGTATTCCATGCGATATTGAGCTCTTCTAATCGATTGGCAATAATCTTAGGACCATCTTTGCTTTCGATAATTCGTTCCGTAGTTAAGAAGAATTGGTTAAGTACTGAATTGATATCTTGCCTCAATAAGCCTTTAAACATCACAGTAAGGATGAGCTCTCCATTGAACTTGATATCGTAAACTTTTTTTCCAAAGCGACTTTCCATATCAACATAAGGAAAATAACTTGTTTGATAAGTGATCAAAAACTCTTCAAGACTATGAAGAAGAGAGTAGTTTTGGACCATGAGATTATCTAAGAGAACAGAAAGTTCAGTTAGTTTATTCATATCCTTCCAGTTATATTTAATCTTGTTGAGATTGAGATCGATAATCAGAAGATCTAATTTCTTCGCCTTTCGATAAGTATCCTTCATTTTTTCATAACAATTTTCCTGACCTTCACCGCAGGCTTCTTTAAAATTACTAAAAGAGGTGTGGATATCAAGGCTTTGCTTTTTAATTTCCACAAGATTATCAGAATAAGGATTGAGCTTTTTTAAAAAGAGATAGAACTCTTGTTGCATGGCCCTAAGCTGAGGAATGATGTAACGACGAAATTGAGAAGGCACGATATTGACTGGATTTTTCTCGTAAATATAATACGAATTAGATCTCGCCACTTGGTTAGCTGGATTTCTCGATTGGGCGAAAATTTGGACGCTTAATAATAAAGCCATTAATACTTTCAATATCATGAAAGAATTTTCTCAAGGGAATATAGCTAAGTCAAAAAGAAAGGCTTAAGCAGCACTAACGCTCATAAGATTTTCTTCATTTTCGTGATGAAGCCAAGAAAAACTCATGTATTTTGGGCACTCAGAAAGACTCTTAAAAGGCTTGAGCCAACAATCTGAAGAGACAACAAAAGAAACGTCAAAAGATTGAGCTGCAAACTTATCCTTCACTAGGCTTTTCGGGAAAAGCTTTACTGGAGTACTCGATAGCTCAAAATTCCAATTCTGTTCTTGAGGTAATTTCCCACTAAAGATAGCAGCTAAACAAACAAATGCACCAAAGTCTGATGCCTTAATTGTGATCGCTTCATCTTTATGTTTCTTTAGTTCTTTGATTAATTTATTTGAATACTTTGTTAAATCTGTATCTTTAATTTGAGTGTATTCACAAATAATTTCTCTATGCTTGGCCGAGAGTAATTGCTTTTCTTTTTCAGAGAAGTTTAGATTCTTAAACTTACTCATCAGGCAATCAACAATTTCAGGCTTTTTAACCGAGAGTTTAAAGGGATATTCACCAAGTTTTCCACGACTATTCTTGTGCTTAAAGATTTTAACTTGGCCTTCTAATTGTATATTTTGTCCCATGCTAACTCTCTTGTTAGGACTTAAGTTAATGATAACTCCGTATCGGATTTTTTCAGAGTGAATTTATGAATTTTTCGGCCAATTTTTTCTTTCATAATATAAATCACTGAAATCATGCTTGCGAACGAGCGTGCTCAATAATTTTCATATCGATTGAGATCAAAAATACCTGCCTCAATTGGCGCTATTCTTTTAAATTCCTCAGTGAAAAAATCAAAGACGTTCCAAAAACCCTTATTATGTCTGGAAACTCCGTACTTCTTAATAAACAGTTGGTAACTCTCTTCTGAGTTGATTCCCTTAACATCGGAGATAAATTCCTGAGCTTGATCTAGCTCAACTTCAAAGAAGAAGTTAGGATAGCTTCCTACAAAGCCTTCGTGAAAGTGAAGAGTATCATCTTCCGGACGGAGATTATTTCCTTCACTGAACATATAAGAGACATTGTAATGGGCCTTGTTATGAATAAGTGTATAGGCCTTATCTCCATCTTCTGAATTAACTTTGATAAAAGATAAGTCTGGAAAATATTTCGGATATTTCCCTTTCTTAGAAGAGATACTTTTCAAGGCGAGATTAAAGTCTTCAAAGCTCTCAATAGTATTCACTTCTGGAGCTCCATATTCACAACAGTTAATATAATCAGGAATAAGAAGGTCTTGATTGCGTAGCCAAATACTATTTAAAAATTCAGCTTTATCGCTATAGGCATCATTTTGAAATTTAATTTCAGTCTTCACGTTCTCCATCAGGTAAGGATAACGATACTTCATTTTTAAGTCTGCTTTTGATGAAAGAAGGTAATCAGGTAAATGTTTATAGAAGTATTCCGTAAACCTTCCAGGCTTTGATTTTTTAGCTGGCATCGTCCATGAGTTTCTCACTTTCTCTCTTATTTCTTTAGGGAGAAAGCTAATGAATGTATCTTGAGAATTTATTCTTGAGTATTCCATGTAGAGCCTAGACTTCAAGTGATGAGGAAGGGCCTCAAAAACATTGTATCCAGCAACTAAGTTATAGAAAATATCTTCAAAAATAGGGTAGTCCATTGTCCAAACGGTTTTAGGGACAAAGCCTCTGTGTCCCTTGATTACTGTGGCACTATCAAAGTGACGATAAACTGTGAGGAAAGCATTCTTATTATGGCCATCGCCGTCCCAAATATGATCAAGGGTCAAAGCTTCCGATTCTTCATAGGCCTTGGCCCTTAGTTCACGATACTTCACTTGATTCTTATAGAACTTACCAAAGCCTTTAAACTTACTTCCATGAGAAGCAGGTTGAGACATATAAGGAGCGATCTCTTTAAGCCTCTCATTATTCTTAATAAATGGATCTTTTTCAGGATCGATGAATGTCACCCAGAAGTGATCATCAATTACATTCACAGCAACTTGTCCTTTACAAACAGGTCCTCTGATAAATGACATAACGATAAACTGAGCATTATCAAGCATAAACTGATATCTGCTTTTAGCAGGAATTTGTGCGAAAGTAATAAATGGATTCGAAGAAGACTTCTTGCCATAAGGAGGAAGCTTTACATCAAAAACTTTCCATTTAGCATCATAGAATAACTCTCTATATCTTTTCATTTTCTTGTCACTTAAGGCGTAAGTGATATGAGTCTTATGAACAAGTGTTTCCCGTAATGGGGCAAGACGATAATAGAATTTACCACCTTCAACCTTATCGTAAGGTCTTGTTGTCGGTAACTCATAGATTAAACCTGTCTTTGTTTGAGAGCGAACGAGTCTGAAGAATGTGATATCTTCTCCTGATGTCGGTTCATAGTCTTCAAAATAGAGATGTCCTAGGAATAATTTTTCATAGATATAACGAGAAGAAAGTTTGTCTTTATTCGATGGTCCATTAAGCAAATTCTCAAAAGCGCGAACTTTATCTTTGAGTTCTGAAGAGAGTTCATAAAGTCTAAAGTCTAGTCCTTGCGTTCCTCTAAAACCATTTGGCCCACGAGCCCCTTCTTCAATCCAACTCATGAGGGTTTCATACTCACTCTTTTCAATTGCTGGAAAACCAAAAGGCATTTTAGAAAGAGGATTGACGTTAAGAAAGCTTTCCACTTCCGTCTTTCTCTTCTTTCTTCTTTTGTTCGCACTCTTTCCAGTAATGTAGTCATGGGAGGCACAGTAGTTATCTTCTTCACTGATAAAAGAAATCTCTTGTTTTTGGGCCAGTACACTCTCATCTTCTGTTTCAGGGTCGTTGACCATTAACTCAAGAATAGTTTTTTGTTTCTTTTGTTCATTGATTGGAGGATGAATCACACTGAAGAATCCTCTGTCTCTCCAATCATTATCCGATTTTTCATCCCAGAAAATACGTGTTGGTTTTGTGCTAGAAAATCTTGCGAGATCATAAACAGCATCTTTGGTAGCACCACGAGAGAGTCCCTCATAGGAAGTTAAGTTTAACTGACAAGGAGAGTTGAAGCATGCATGACAGGCAACACATCTCTTATCAAATAATGGTTGGATTTTTTCTTCATAGACTGAATAGCGAGAAGAGATTTTTCTGAAATTTCGAAAATCTCCCACATCAGATTGAAAATAATCTAGGCTCACTGTAAAAGTTAGAAAAGCAGCAACAAATGAAAATAGTACCCAAACTCTTTGCATAATAGACTCCCATTTCCTTATCGGAGAAAATGGGAGCAGTATTAGATCCTGATCTTTTTATACAGGTATTAGGCTTTTGTAATTTTTAAAGAGAAGGCATGCTCATCAATAGGGAGGTCTGCTCCGCCTGTCGTATCTCCGCTTGTGAGGCTGAGAGTGAGAGTTTCCTTACTGATGTAGTCTTTATGAGTTTCAATCACTTTAGAAAGCTCTTCCGAAGCGTTGAAGACAACATTGATTCTATCATCAACATTAAGTCCATCTTCCTTACGAGTCTTTTGAATTCGATTCACAACTTCTCTGGCCAGTCCTTCACTGATTAACTCAGGAGTCAGATTGCAATCGATATCAATTGATATGAAGCGATTTGAAACAGCATTAGTTCCTTCTTTAGCTTCACGGAAGATTAGGAAGTCTGTTGATTCAAACTTTTCTCCACCAAGTTCAATAGAACCTTCGCTTTCAAGCTTGAGAAGATCATCACCTGAGAGGCCTTTAATCATTCCCATAAACTGACCCATTCTCTTACCAAGTCTTTTTCCAAGGACAGGTAGGTTTGGTTTCGCGTAGAGAGTGATGAAATCATTTTCTTCCGTACTATAAGTGATTTCTTTGATATTTAATTCAGTTTGAATATATTCTTCAAGCTTTTTAATCTCATCTAGTAAGGCTTGATCTTTATGAACAACAGTACATGAAGCAAGTGGTGTCTTTACTTTAATCTTTACCTCTGTACGCTTCTGTCTTCCGAGAAGAATAATCTGTTGCATTCTATCAACTGCTTCTTCAAGCATTGAATTGATCTTTGATTCATCAGCAACAGGGTAGTCACATAAGTGAACAGACTCTTCCATTCCTTTTCCATCGGCTACAAAACTACGTAGGTCTTGATAGATAAACTCACTGAGGAAAGGAGCAAAAGGGGCCATAGCCGCTGATAATTCTTTCAAACAAGTAAAGAGAGTCGAGTAAGCGCTACACTTATCTTTTTCAAGTCCATCGGCCCAGAAACGAGTTCTGTTAAGACGGATATACCAGTTTGTAAGATCCTCGATGAAAGTAAAGAGGGCAGGAACAACATTGTAGAGCCTGTAACCTTCCATCTCGACGCTGATATTTTTCTTTAGAGTTTGAAGATTAGAAATGATCCAACGGTCAGTGATATTCTCTGATTCTTCAAAGTGGTCGTTTACATTCCAACCATCAACTTTGGCGTATGTTCTAAAGAATTTATATGAGTTAAACCATGGAAGAAGTGCTCTTCTCACCATGTCTTTAACACCTGCATCTGCAAATCTCATTTCCTCTGCTTTCACAAGACCTGAGTTGATTAGATAGAGTCTCATCGCATCGGCACCGTACTCTTCCATCAGAAGGTCTGGTGACGTGAAGTTACGAAGAGATTTACTCATCTTCTTTCCGTCTTCGGCCATCACAAGTCCGTTAACAATAACGTTCTTAAAAGCAGGCTTATCGAAAAGAGCAGTTGCTAAAATAGTAAGAGTATAGAACCAACCACGTGTTTGATCTAAACCTTCAGCAATAAACTCAGCAGGAAAACCTTTTTCAAAGATTTCCTTATTTTCAAATGGGTAGTGAAGTTGAGCATAAGGCATTGAACCTGATTCAAACCAACAGTCGAGTACTTCAGTGATTCTCTGATATTCACCTTCTTCACCCTCGATTGTGAATTTTAAATCATCAACACTTTCACGGTGAAGATCATCAACTTCTACACCTGAGTATTTTTTAAGTTCTTCGATGGAACCGATACAAACAAAGTTTTCAGTTGTCTTGTTAAACCATACTGGAAGTGGAGTTCCCCAAACTCTATTTCTAGAGATTGACCAATCTCTTGCACCTTCAAGCCATTTACCAAAACGACCTTCTTTGATGTGACCAGGTACCCAGTGGATCTGCTCATTACTCTTAAGGAGTCTCGCTTTGATTTCTTCAACTCTTACATACCAACTTGGGATGGCCTTATAGATAAGTGGAGTGTCTGAACGATAACAGAATGGGTAACTGTGAACGAGAACTGATTGCTCATAAAGCTTTCCTTCGTCTTTTAAACGCTTCATGATGTCTTTATCAGCTTCTTTTACATAGCGACCTTCATAATCAGTAATATGATGAGTGTACTTTCCAGCATCATCAACTGGGCAAGCAAAGACTTCTTCTAGTCCTGCTTCTTTCATTACTCTATTATCGTCTTCACCAAAGCCTGGAGCGATATGAACAATACCTGTACCAGCGTCAGTGGTTACATAATCATCATTTAAAACTTGGAAACCACCGTCAGCTTCAAACTTATTAAAGTATGGAAAGAGTGGCTCATATCTTTTTCCTTTAAGATCACTTCCTTTCATTTCTTCAACAACTGTGAAGTTTCTCTTCTTTGAGTAGGCTTCAAGTCTATCTTTAGCCATGTAGAAAGTTTTTCCAAGATCTTCATCTTTTACTTTTACATAATCGATATCTGCACCAGCACAGAGACAAAGATTCGATGGAAGTGTCCAAGGAGTTGTTGTCCAAGCAGCAAGATAAGCATCTTCGTCTTTGATTTTAAATAGTACAGTGATCGCCGGGTCTTGAACGTCTTGATAGTTTTGACCAGCTTCAAAGTTTGAAAGGACTGTTCCAAGGGCCGTAGAAAAAGGAACAACTCTTGTTCCTTGATAGATTAAATTCTTATCCCAAAGTTGTTTGAAAACCCACCAAACAGATTCCATGAACGGAGTGTCCATAGTTTTATAGTCGTTTTCAAAATCAACCCAACGACCGATTCTTGTAATCGTTTTTTCCCACTCATTTGTGTAACGATCAACAATAGAACGACATTCATCGTTGTAACCTTTTACACCAAGTTTCTTAACAGCATCTTGTGCTGACATTCCTAATTTCTTATCGATCTCATGTTCAACTGGAAGTCCATGACAATCCCAACCAAATCTTCTTTCAACGTAACGACCTTTCATCGTGAAGTAACGAGGAACAATGTCCTTTAGCGTTGAAGCAACAAGGTGACCGTGGTGAGGAAGTCCAGTCGCAAATGGAGGCCCATCATAGAAAATATATGGATCATTTCCTCTGGTTTTATCGAGAGATTTTTTGAAAATCTCTTTATCTTTCCAGAATTTGAGTACGCCGTGTTCGGCTTCAACGAAAGAGAATGAATCCAGGTTTTGATCTTCAGCCACTTGAGACTCCTGTTTTAAACTATTTACAGTGGTGATTTGGGGGCAAATTCTACCAGATTAAAGTCATTTTGAATAGTTATGTTAAAGACCGATCAAAATTGCCCCGATCAGCTAACATATGAAAATTGCAATGTTTTTTGCCATTACCCTGATTTCTCTTTCAACTTTCTCGCAAGTGGAAAGATTTGATTTGATTCCAACTAATGAAGTAGAGCGTGAAGAGCGTCTGAAATTTAAGGAAGAGAAGAATAGTTACTTCAAATGGGAAAGCATTAATGAGCGAAATTTTCTCGATTTAGACAAGTGGAAACAGCATATTGCGCTTGCTGATAAAGAGCCTCGTTGGAGAAGAAATTTAGCTGAAAGAAATCTAAGAGAGCTTATTGGTAGAGTGATTGATTGTGTTGGAGATTGCCGACTTTTTAAAAGTTTAGGTTTTAACAAACTGAGATATCGTTCGGCCATTAGAGAAGGAGATGAGGTTATCAATTTTGATGATTCTTATCTTTGGATTTTCATGATCGATGGAACACTTGTAAGAATTTCTCCTAACAGTTCTGTGTCTTTCAAAGAAATTAATATTGGCGAAGATGCAAACTTTCTTCATGCGAGAGTGAACTATGGAAATGTTCTTTGGCAAAATAGATTGCCTCATAATTATAAGCCTCGTGAATCAAAAGAAACGGATGCTCTCTTTCTTCCGCTTAGTATGTATGAAGCGAATCCGGCTTTTAAAAAACTTAATTATAAAGAAGAAGATCTCTACGCTTTTCTTGTGGAAAATAATGAAGGGCTAAAAAAATACAAGAAACTAAATCAGTTGATTAAAGAGAATAACGAAAAAATCTATAAAAAGCCTACTTATAATTATCTTGTTTTCCCAAATGGGAATCTCTTCGGGAAAAATATCATTCTCGAAGCTGTTGCTCTTAACACGAATGAAACTTATATCAAGAAGAGAGTTCCAACATGGCAGGGCATGAATGTTGAAAAAGAAATTGATAGCTTTTTAAAATTAACTTTTAGAGGTTTTAATAATGTAGAAAAAATGGATATCGGTGATGATCAATGGATTTCTATTGATCCAAAGGGAAGATCAGCGAATTCATTTATTCCTCCAAAGTCATTAGGAGTTTCAGAGTTCCTAACTTCTAATATTCCTTCTATTCTGATAGCGAGAGAAATTTTCTATCAGCAATATTCTTCTTTCGCTCACAATGAAACTTCTAAAGATCGTTTAGCTACGATTAATGGTTATCGTCTTTGGACTTCAATGGAAAATGGCGAGCTTAAGAAAAGAGTTGATTTCCTTAATGAATACACCAGGCGAGTCGAGACGAGTAATCTTCTTACTGCGGAGCAGTTTAAGAAGAAGCTTCTTGAGAGAGGAGAAAGTGTTGATGACTCTGAATACTCTATTCGATTTGTGAACAGAGCGATTTCATACTATTTAATTTCTAAAGATTCTGATAAAGTGATTTCTGATAGTAACAATGAAGTACTAAACAGTACTCAGAAATCATTTTGGAAGAGAATCAATGCCGTCAGAAAATAAACTTTCATTTATTCTTGCTAGTCAGTCACCTCGTCGTAAAGAGCTTGTTGGTTGGTTGGATATTCCATTTGAAATAATTGTTCCAGATATTGAAGAAGTTTCTGAACTTTCAATTCCTGAAGAAATTGCGAAGGATGTTTCTGAGCAAAAGGCTCAAGCCGTTTGGGATATCATTGAAAAAACAAAGAGTGAGGAACTAGGGAAATTATATTTTCCTTTTATTCTTGCTTCCGACACTATGGTTTGTCTTAAAGAAAAGATTTATGGAAAGCCAAAAGATGTGGATGATGCTCGCAGAATTTTAATGGAGCTTAGTGGTCATCAACATTCTGTTGTGACAGGTGTTTCAATGATGATGCTTGATCCGGTTAGTAATGAAAAGAATATAAAAAACTTTGCTGTTAAAACAGATGTAACTTTTGATCCCATTTCTGAAGAAATCTTAGAGAATTATCTTAAGACAGGGGAGTCTTTGGATAAAGCAGGCGCTTATGGAATACAAGGGAAAGGTTTAACTTTTATCTCGAATCTTAATGGTTCCTATTCAAATGTTGTAGGTTTTCCACTATCACACTTCGTCACTGAGGCTAAAAGCTTCTTAAAGCTTGAAAAAGGCCAGAGATGGAGCGATTTCTTTATCTAGGCCATTGCTAATATGGTCAAATTTTTGCGAAAATAACCCTATGAAAATATTCTCAGCAATTATCTTATTAGTTTGTTTTAGTATCTTTGCTCAAGAGGCAAATGAAGTAAGAACAACTTTTGAATATACTAAGAAAGTTAAGCAACAATTAAATGCTATCAAGAAGCTTCCACCAGAAAATTACTTCAAAGAAGTTGATACTTATCGTTTGGCCTTAGAAAAATATATGGAAAATAAGAAGAGAGTTTGTGAAGGGGAATTCTCCACAGTGATTTTAGAAAATGACACTGTTAATGATCAAAGTGCTATCGATAATGCAAAGAAAGGTAATAAGCTTAGTCGCGAAGAGAGAAAGCTTTGTTTCAGGGAACTTAAGGCCCTGCAGGTTACTTTTATCAATAATATGTTTATTGCGAGAAAGAATTACTTAGACCATCTTCACAATAAGAGAATTGATCAACTTAAAGTCGCCCGTGAAGATGCTATTAAAAACATCCAGATGAGCTTCTCCAAAAAGAGAAGAGTTATTAAAAGAAAAGGTCGTAACTAGAATTAATCTTTCTTAGTTACCGAAACACCAAATGCTCTAGGCTTTAAGCTTCTCATTCCTTTCATTGAACGACTTGGCTTAAGACTAACAGCTCTTTTCTTAGCCGGCATTAAAATAGAACCAGCTTTTACCACCTTAGTAGGGGCGATTGTTTCGATAGAATTAGATTTCTTATTTGTATCAAGTTTCATGATTGTCTCCGTGTTTAAAGTTAGTTGTTTGTTTTGATTCAACAACTCACGGAAACTAGTTCGGTGGGCCATTGAATCAGTTAAAGAATAAAACTGATTTCAATACGCGACTCCTTGGTCATCGATTTACCATTTCATCTCTTTTCGGCAGTGAAGAATGGTTTCTTTACAATAGTTTATCATAAGTTCAATGAAATTACACGCTTAGTCAAACGGCAAGAAATCCCTACACACCACGAAATTGTAAATAGTTGAAATCTAGGGCAAAATTTTAGGTAAAAACGCGTAAATACTTTAAATGAGGTACCTGAGTTATGAAGTCGATCTTCATCCTATTAAGCTTAATTATGATTACATCGGGCTGTTCAACCATCAGAAACATGGCCCTTAAGACCGCTACTCCTATGTTCTTTGAAGCAACTCCAGGGTTGGAAAAAGAAGGAGATTGGGAAAATTTTAAGAATGCTGTGCCAGGAAACTTGGCCTTGGTTGATGGTCTATTGGCCGTGAGACCAGAAGATGAAAATCTTTTAGTAACAGCAACTAAAGGTTATTCAGGCTATGCCTTTGGTGTTCATGAAACTCTTTATTTGAATGACCTCTATGCAGAAAGAGAAAGATCTCGTCACAAAGAAAGAGCACTTAATCATTATTCAAAAGCAATTTCTTACGGGCTTAAATTTTTAGAAGTGAATGATGTAACTTTTGATGAATTAAGAAAAGCTGTAAGAGAACCTAATGGGGTAAAAAATATTTTAGACGATGAATTAGGAAGTTCAGAATTAGAACTTGAAGGTGTACTCTTCACTGCTCAAGCTTTAGGGAGCTATATCAATTTACAAAGAACGAATATGGCCCTTGTTGCACAATTACCAATCGTCAAAGGAATGTTTGATTGGGTATGTGAGCAAAAGCCAGATATTGCTCATGGGACTTGTCAGATATTCTACGGTTCATATGAAGCGGGAAGACCAAGTATGCTTGGTGGAAACCCTGAGAAAGGAAAAGAAATTTTTGAAAAGTATATCAAAGAAAATCCTGCCAACTGGTTAGCGAGAGTGGCTTATCTCCAATATTACATTATTCCAATGTCAGATGAAGATCTTTACGCCAAAGAAAAAGCGGCGATGAAGAAATTCTCTAAGCTTCATAAAGAGGCTAATCGTTGGAGTCCTGATAGAAAGGATAGACCTGAGTTTGCGAATAAGCGCTTAAGGCTTTATCAAACGATTGCAGTGAAAAGATTTAATTTTATTAAGAAATACGAAAACGATTTATTTTAATATTTAAGAGGTAAATGATGAAGATCAAAGTTTTATTTTATGTTGTCGCTTTATTGTTAACGTTATCAGTTGAAGCTAAGAAAGTAAGAATTAAAGTTGGTGTCCTTGCTCCAGAAGGAACGAATTGGGCCAAGCATATGAAGAAGTTTGGTAAAGAGGTGAAAAAGGCCACTGACAATCAAGTAAGATTTAAATTTTACTTTGGTGGAGCTCAAGGTGATGAGCATGATGTTCTAAGAAAAATTAGAGTTGGTCAACTAGGTGGAGGAGTTTTTACAGGTAAAACTCTTGGTGAAATTGCTGGAGATGTTCGTGTAGTTGAGATCCCATTTGTATTTGGTGGAGATAGAGCAAAGGCATGGAGTACAGTAGAAAAACTTGGTCCTTACTTTAATAAGAAAATTGAAAAGGCTGAGTTTGCCAACCTTGGTTTCTTTGAATTAGGAATGGTTTATTTTGTAAGTCAAAAAAACACACCAGATCTAAATTCATTAAAAGGTTTAAAAATTTGGTCATGGGAAGGGGATAAAATCGTTGCGACGATGATTGATTCAATGAAGTTGAGTGCTGTTCCTCTCGCTCTTCCAGATGTTCTAAGTTCTCTTTCTACGGGAATCATTGAAGCGGCATATGCTCCACCGATGGGGATGGTTGCTCTGCAGTGGAATACAAAGATTAAGTACCTCGTTGATTTCCCAATTGCTTACTCTGTTGGTGCTTTCTTAGTTGGAGACAAGGTTTGGAAGAAAGTTTCTCCAGAGCATAAGAAGGTGATTAATGATTTAGCGAAAGTTTATTTAAAGAAAGTTAATGATTCAAATATCGCAGATAACGTAGAGGCCCTTAAGCAAATTAAGGCTTCTGGTGTTCAGTTTATTAAATTCCCAGATGCAGATGTAAAAAGATCTCAAGGAATGAGAGAAGATATTATGAAGAAGCTTAAAGGGAAGTTATTCTCAGGAGAAGCTTTAAATAAAATGTTAAAAACACTTTAAGATATAAAAAAGAAAACAAGGAGTCAGCATTGTTAAAACCATTTAAGATGCTTGATGATGCAATTGAAAAATTTTCTAGTGTCCTCTTAATTACCTGTGTGGTGGGGATGCTTTTCTTCTCTGTCGCTAATATTGTCCTTCGCTGGTTTGGGATAGGATTTATGTGGATAGAGCCACTTGTAAGACACCTTGTTTTCTTAAGTGCTTTTCTTGGTGGGGTTCTCGCTACAGGAAGAAAGACACATATCGGAATTGATATTATTGGAAAGTATTTAGAATCAAAACAAAATTGGGTTGCTCACCAGTGGGTTGGAAGAGCGATTGCTCTGATTAGTTTTGTTTCACTCGCTTGGCTTGCTCAATCGAGTATTGGCTTTGTTAAAGTTGAAGCTCAGTATGGGAAAGCTGCTTTCTTGGGAATTCACTCTAAGTATCTTGTTTCTCTAATTCCTTTTGGATTTTCATTAATCACTTATAGATTCTTCTTTCTTCTTTTAAAAAGCTTTTTTGAAGAGCCAGGGGCAGGAATGGAAGAACATATGACAAATACAAACAAAGAGGAGGCGTAAGATGGAAATAGTTTCAGGTTTACTGATAATTCTTTTCGCTCTCTTAGGAACACCTCTCTTTGTCATTATGGCCTTGGCTGCTCTGGTGGCCTTTACCTTTACGGATGTTGAGCTTTCGGCCATTTCAATTGAGATCTATAGGATTTCTTCACAAGCAACAATTCTTACGATTCCACTTTTTACTCTCGCTGGTTATATGATGGCGGAGTCTGGATCACCAAAAAGACTACTAAGGCTGGCCGATGCAGCTCTCGGTTGGTTACCTGGTGGAGTTGCGATTGTTAGTTTAGTAATTTGTGCTTTCTTTACGGCCTTTACAGGTGCTTCAGGAGTTACGATTATTGCTCTTGGTGGTCTTCTTTATCCTATCCTTAATAATGAAGGGTATGATGAAAAATTTAGCTTAGGACTTATTACTACTTCAGGATCATTAGGTCTTCTCTTTCCACCAAGCTTACCAATTATTCTTTATGGATTAGTAACTGGTGTTGATATTGATAAGCTCTTTATTGCTGGTATCTTACCGGGGATCTTATTGATTGCCGTTCTTTCTATTTATTCAATTGTTATTGCTAAGAGGAATAGAACAGATAAGACACAAGCTCTTTCAAGAAAACCTTTTTCAATGCAAGAACTGATTGCAGCTTTTAAAGGTTCTTTTTGGGAAGTTCTCCTTCCTGTTGGTGTTCTCTATGGAATCTACTCTGGAAAGACAACGACAACTGAAGCCGCCGCTGTGACAGCTTTCTATATTCTTATTATTGAAGTTTTTGTTTATAGAGATATTTCAATTACTAAAGATATTCCAAGAATTATCAAAGATAGTATGAGTCTTGTTGGTGGGATTCTTCTCATCCTTTGTTGTGCTCTTGGATTTACAAACTGGTTAGTAGACGAAGAAATTCCAATGCATATTTTAGAATTTATGCAGACTTATTTAAATAATAAGTGGAGCTTTCTCTTCTTCTTAAACATCTTCCTACTTATTGTGGGAGCGTTAATGGATATCTTTAGTGCGATCATTGTTGTGGTTCCACTAATTACTCCGATTGCTGCTGAATTTGGAGTCGATCCAGTTCACTTAGCAATTATATTCTTAGCGAACTTAGAGATTGGTTATATTACACCTCCGGTGGGAATCAACCTCTTTATTAGTAGTTTTAGATTTAAGAAACCGGTAACAGAACTCTATAAGGCATCTTTTCCTTATTTGATCTTATTGCTCTTTGCTCTAGTGATTATCACTTATGTTCCGGCATTAAGTTTGGCGTTTATTAAATAGGAGTTAATCTGAAAAGATTAATACTTATTCTTATTGCTACTTTTAGCATCACGGGTATTGAGGCAACTAAGTTTGCCTCAAACTCGTTCTATGATCAGACTCATTTAGGGGAGAGAAAAGTTCCTCAGTACTATGGGCCTCTTGATCCTGCCCAAGACTATAATCGCTATACCGATACTCCGATTCCTAAAGATAAGATTTTCTATGATGATTTTATTAATAAGAGGCTCGAATCAAATATTTTTGAGTGGCAGAAAATGTGGTTCGAAGAAATTCCTTATATGTCTCAATGTCCAAACTTCTATTTGAATGAAAATCTAGATTATATTCAATATCTTTTTAGGCTTCTCACGATTAGTTATCTCTTTGAGTCGCTTAAGGACCATAATATTCTAAGCTTTCGTTTAGGTTTACGAGAGTCATCATGTAATCTCGATTGGAATCAAATCTTCAAAAAATGTCGTCCTAAGTCTAGAGAAATGAAGAAGTTTTTGAGAAGAGCAAAATATCGTTACTTAATAGACTTTGATCTCGCTAAATTTTATAAAATGAATTCGAGCGAAATTGCTAATTGGAAAAGAAATCTAAAAAATAGATCCGACTTATCCATCGCCGAGTATCGAATCCATCAAAGCTGTGGAGATAATTGTCGCCAAAGCACTAAGCAAATTGAAAAGGGAATGATTCGTTCTTGTGAAGAGGATCGTAAACTCATTGGCATGATCTGTAGTGAAGAAGATCATCTTTATGGAATGAGTTACGTAGAAGAGTCGATTGATATTCTTCTTGAGTCTCATGTGATGAGAGTGATTAATGATGGCGGATTTGGAAGAAAATGTCTTGATCGCTTCGTTTCTTTATTTAAGAGAAAGGAATTTAAGTATCAAGGTCTCGATGAAGTTTATAAGTATGTTTTTCAAAAACTTAGAGCGACAAATTCGAAGTATCTTCAAGGTGAGATATTTACACCAGGTGCCCTTAAGGAATTTGATGATCAAGGATTAGATAATTTTCTCTTTGTTGAAAAAGCAGCACCTGTTCCAACTCCAACGCCAAAACCTACACCGGCTCCAACACCGAAGCCTACGCCTAAGGTTGTCGAGACACCTGTTCCGACACCAACGCCGACTCCTCGACCAACGCCAAAGCCAACGCCAACACCTGAACCTTTACCTTCAGAGTTTGAGCTTGCTTATCGTCGTATGAAGAAGAAGGATGCAAAATCAGAAATGGTAAATATGGATCAGTTCAAGAAAGACTATGTCTTTACACCTAGAATGATTACGGCCTTAAAAGGCCCTCTGCAAGATTATCAAACACGTGAAGCACTTCAAGACATGGTAAGCTTTGATAAACTTGGTACGATTGATGAACCGATGAGACTACGTTTCTTAAAGTATCTTGTGGATCAAAATATTCACCAAGGACTTTGGAATATTATCTCTATTATTGGAAAAGAGTTTTGGGTCTATAACGATATCGATGATGTCAAACGACCAGTCTATATCAGACTTCTGAATGATAAATCGACGAATTATAAATGGACTTTTATGATTGTTGATTTTGAGAAGAGCAAGGAAAAGAATGAGTAGTTTTCTGCGAAGGTAAAGAAGTTTTTCAGATTAATCACAAGGCATTTCTGCAAAAACTTTTTTGTTCACAAACAAAAAAGGCTCCTTTCGGAGCCTTTGCATTGTTTATTCTAATTGTATCTCTTGTAAACTTTCTTAAGTCTTTTCTTCACGCTGCTTCCCATATCTAGTAATAGTAGGAAACCAGAGTTTTCACCATTTTGATCTTTACCAACCATTGAAAGGTTACCAGCTCTGATTTTACCTGAGTAGAATCTTGCAGAGATGATGTTGTTAGTTCCGATGTCTAGGTTAACTGGCATGAAGATACCAAATAGCTTAGGCCCTAAGTAGAAAGAAACATTTCTTAACTTCTGGATAGTAAAAGCTACTGCTGGTAGTTTACCTGAAGCTACACCTGGAAGTGGTCTACCACCTGGAAGAGCTTGTGGATCTAGAAGATCAAGGTTTCCTTCGAATACGTCTTTAAGAGAAACATAAACTGACATTAATGTTCCGCTTGATTGAAGGTCTGGTGAAATTTCAATGTATGAATTTTCATACTTTGGAATGTTGTAACGTAGCCCACCTTGAAGCTCTACGTTTTCAAGTACAATACTAATAAGAACATTATCTTGTTGCATTGTAACTGTAGGTCCCTTAACACCAGGGATCTGTAGGTTCGCTGAACTTGTTCCATCACCACATGAAGTAGAGAGTAGAGCTAGTCCAACCAGCATTGTTAGTAAAAAGTTTTTTGTTTTTGCAAAGTTCATAAGTTTCATGGTTCACTCTCAAAAGAAACGTCGTTTCTTTTGACGGCTTTAAACTTTAGAGCAGTGGACGGACAGGGGGAACAGACGGACAACAAAAATCTAAAACCTATATATAAAAAAATAAAATTAACTTACTGTTTCTCTCACTTATTTGACGTCGCTTAGACTATCAAATCTAAAAATCATTACAACCACTTGGTCGGCAATAATTGCCCTTACTTTAGAAAGGTCAATTACTAATTTTAAAATTTGTTTTTTTTCAGTTACTTACAATTTCGGAATTGTCGAAACCCCCTTAAAACCTTACTTTAACGCTTTTCTCGGGTATGGTTAAAAAATTGCCAACTATTATTGGTTTTACTCATTTGATAGAATTTAAGTGAGGGTATTATGGATAATATGCGTATATTTGATACATTCACTCAAGGTAGTTCTCGTAAGAGTTCTAAGAAGAAGGGTAAGGGCAAGAAATCTGCCGCAAAAGAGCGTCCTGCTCCGATGAGACTGTCTGCTCAAGAGATCCGTGATAAGGTCGCCGCTAACAGCACTCAGAAAGCGAATAAGCCAATGAAGGGACAAAAGCTTGGTGTTGGCTTTATGGATGAAGCTACCAAAGTGAAAGTCGATCAAAAGGCCAAGAGTATTAACCTTCAAACTCAGAAAGCAAAAGATTCGGCTAACCCAATGCCGAAGACGATAGAAGAAAAAAAACCAATGATAAAGCCTGAAGCAACTGAGGATTTGAAAGAAACTCCAGAAGTCGTGAAGAGTCTTGATCCTAATGCTCCTACTGAAGACGAACCAGTCATTGGAGATGTCCAAAAGAATGATCCTAATGATCCAAATACTAAGGAAAAGCTAAAGTCTGCTTTAAGTATGGGTGCTTTTGACTTTGGGGAAAAGGAAAGAGCAGTTCTTTCAAAGATTCTAGGACAGAGCTAGTCCAGATCTTGTCTTAACATTAACTGAACTTTAGGAACTGTTTCTTCGATAACCTGATCGATATTACCTTCGATAATTGTTGCCGCAGAATGATCATGTCCACCACCACCAAGGGCCTGGGCCATTATTCCAACATCAATATCACCAGCACTTCTCATAGAGATCTTCACTTGGTTACCAATCTCTCTAAACATCATGGCCACTTTGATATTATCGAGAATCAAAAGATGATTCACAAAACCATGGGTGTCTTCAGAATCGACATCAAAAGCATTCATATCTTTTTCAGTAAGCTTCATCCAACCAATCTTTCCTTCTTCTGCTGAGTCGGCTGAGCTAAGAACGATTCCTAATAGCTTCATATATGATATCTGTTTCGTACCATAAATCTTATTATAAGCTTCTGGCGGTTCGATTCCCGTATCCATAAGCTTAGAAATAAGAAGGTGAGTATTCGCTGTTACCGTAGGGTAACGAAAAGAACTAGTATCAATAAGAATAGAAGTATAAAGGGCGAGAGCAATTTCTTTAGTAAACTCAATATCAAGACTTTCGATGAGTTTTCCTACCAGCTCTCCTGTGGCGGCCATTTTTGTATCAATACAATGAATAGCGGCAACTTCCTTTGGGCATGGGTGATGATCAATGAAGAGAAGGTCCTTACTCTTTGTCACTAAACTTTGAATATTCGTTCCAATTCTATGGAGTGAATTAGTATCAGTGACAATAAAAAGATCCGGAGAAAAGTCTGGATGATTCTTGTTAAAAGTTTCTAGACCACAGAGAACATTATCTGGATCAAGATACTTATAACGATCAAGAAGTTCTTCTTCATTCACACAGTAAGCCTCTTTTCCAATAATTCTAAGGGCCATACAAAGGGCAATTTCACTTCCAATCCCATCAGCATCTGGATGAATATGGGTGGTAATGATGATTTTATTGGCCTTTTGGGTCAATTGCTTAAAGTGATTAATCATTCTCATAGAGTCCTTATCGGGAATTCTCTTGCAAGCTTTATTTTTTGGAATAATTTTAACAAATTAGAATCTTTTTGCTAGTATTTGACTGTTGTCCTACAAAATTAACTCAAGGAGCGAGTTTAATGAGTGAATCTGCTATTAGTTTAGTAGACATTAAAAAAGAATATCCTGGTGTGATTGCCCTCGATAATATTTCTTTTTCTATTAAAAAGGGGACAGTCCATGGTTTGCTGGGACCAAATGGTGCTGGTAAGTCCACGACAATGAAATTAATCGCTGGATTAATTCCGCCAAGCTCTGGTTCAATTAAAGTCAATTCTTTCGATGTTCTCACTCAGTCAGATGAGGCCAAAAGTTGTATTGGAATTCTTCCTGAATTTCCTCCTCTCTATGGTTCGATGAAAGTGAGTGATTATTTAAACTTTGTTTACGACATTAAGACTTTCAAGACCAACGATAATAATAAGACTGAGATGGTAAAGAACGCTATTGAGAAATGTGGCCTGGTAGATGTGGCCCATCGTTTGATAGAAAATCTCTCACGCGGTTACAAGCAAAGAGTTGGGATTGCTCAGGCGCTCGTGGCCAATCCTGAAATCATCATTCTCGATGAGCCAACAGTAGGTCTCGATCCTGAGGCGATCGAAGAAATTCGTGGATTAATCTCAGAGCTTAAAAAAGATCATACAGTGATGCTTTCCACTCACCATCTTCATGAGGCGAATCTTCTTTGTGATGAAGTGACAATTATTAATAAGGGAAAGGTTATCCAAACAGGAACAATCGAAGACCTTCAAAAACAATTTCAATCAGGATTGGTTGTCAAAGTAGTGGTTGAGAAGTGGACAATTGAATTAGAGAAGAACTTTCTCTATGAGTTTGAAAATACTCAGATCAAGATGGTTGAAAATAAAGAAGGGGAGTATACCCTTGAGATTTCCCATCAGGATGCTGACAAGATGAAAGAGTGGACAAAGTGGTTATCTAATCACTGCGATCTTCTTTCTTTTGAAAAAATAAATTTAACACTTGAAGATATTTTTAAAAGTGCCATTAAGGAGGAGAATTCATGATGAAGGGAACTCTCATCCTGGCTAAAAAAGAAATCAAAGATACTTTTTCTTCCCCTCTCATTTATGTTTTGGGAGGAATTTTTTCTTTGCTCGTGGGATTTCTTTTCTTTAACTATCTTTTGGTCAGTAAAGAATTTACACAACAATCATTCTTGCAAGCGGTCTTCTTTCCAATCTTTGGAAACATCAACTATATATTTATTTTCTTTGCCCCACTTATTACTATGAGACTATTCGCGGAGGAAAAGAAGCTTTCAACAATTGAACTTCTTTTGACTTCCCAATTATCTCACTTGCAAATTATCTTAGGAAAATTCATTGCGGCTTCTGTGACGGTACTCGCGTTGTTAGGGCTGACAATACTTTTTCCGATCTTACTTGCGATATCTGGTTATTCGGAATGGTATATGGTTTTTTCAAGTTACCTTGGAACTTATATGACGATTCTTTGTTTTCTAGCTGTGGGCCTTTTTGCTTCATCGCTCACTAAGAATCAAATTATTGCGGCCATCCTCAGTTTCAGTTTTCTTTTGGGGATGATGTTTCTTCCACTAAGTGGTTCTGTTTTGAATAACTATATGGTGGCACAAATTTTTCAATATTTGAGTGTTACTTTTCACACGGAAGGATTTCTTCTGGGATCAATTAAGTCTTATGACTTTATTTTCATGTTCTCATTTATTGGGTTCTTCCTTTATTTAACTCATCTCTCTTTAGAGTCTAGGAAATGGTAGGGAGAGTATGAAGAATTGGTCGTTTATTCTCTTTAGTGGTTTAAATATAGTTCTCTATATGGTGGTGATCGCCCTATGGATCACAATACCTGAATCTATTCTTTTAAACGGAGCGATTACTCTCTTTAGTTTGCTCTTAAGTGCTGGTCTGATCATCATGTTTAAAGAAAAGTTTTCTGTCTTCTATAAGTCAGAATATTTCAAAGGTCTTTCTAGCGCTTTTATCTCAGCCCTTCTTATTTTTTCAATCCTTGGTGTGATTAACTTTCTCGCTTTTAAGAATCCTTTTTTTATAGATATGAGTAAGAAAGGGCATAACTCTTTGACTGAACAAACTCAGAAAGTATTAAAAGAAATGAAGGGACCAGTAACAGTGAAGGTTTTTGCCAATAAGAGTTTCTTTGGAAGGGCCCGCGGTTATTTAGAGCAGTATCGTCTCATAAAGAATGATATAAATGCTGAATATATTGATGTAAATCTCAGGCCTGATCAAGTTAAGAAATATAATATTGAAAAAGATCCTACTTTTATTATTTCCTATAATGAAAAGTCGCTTAAGCTAAAAGAAATCTCAGAACTCGATCTTGTGAATACACTTGTAAACCTTCAACGAACTGATATCCCTATTATTGGTTACGTAAAAGATCATCAGACTCTTGATTTAGAAAATAAGGAAAAAGATGGAGGTAGCTTTCTCGATTCGGTGATTCGCGATAGCTCTTATCAAATTCAAGAATTTCTATTACAGCAAACTTCTAAAATTCCAAGTGAATATAAAGCTGTCATGATCATGGGTCCTAAAGGCGCCTTCTTTGAAAAAGAATTAGAAGTTCTTAGTGATTATATCAATCGTGGTGGAACTTTATTGGTTGCCCTTGATCCTAACTTTCAATCTGATGTTATCTCAGACTTTAGAAAGTGGCTTCATAAGTACGGAATTGAAATTCATAATAATATTGTTATTGATCGCTTGAAGTATGTAACTGGAAGTAATGGAAGTGTTCCGATTGTTCATCAATTTAATGCGAATCATGACATTACAAAAGAATTAAAAGATGCGATTTTCTTTCCTCTGACCAGTTCTGTCAGCTCTATTGGTGATACTGAATTGGCCAAAAGTTTTGAACCATTAGGACTGAGTCAGGCTTATCCTGCTGCATGGGCCGATGCTAGTCTTGATGAGTTCATAAACGGCAAGATAACTTTTAATGAAGATAAAGATATCAAAGGACCAATCTCATACTTTGGTGCTGTTGAAAAAGATAACACTCGTATTGTGGCTTTTGGAAATTCATCTTTTGTTTCCAATAACTATGCGAAATTTACTAAGAACTTCTCATTAGTGGCCAACTCTTTAAAGTGGCTGACAGGTGAGAAGAATCTTATTTCATTTAATAATCCAATTGTTAAAGATGAACCAGTGTTTCTAAGTCGCCATGAAGTAGGAATCATGTTTTATTTTAGTGTGCTCTTTGCACCGATTATTCTTTTTGGAACTTCTTTCTTTGTCTATAGAAGAAGGGCAAAACTTTAAGCTATGAAAAAAAACGGGATACTCTTTCTCATTTTAGTTGGTCTTCTCACTTTTACTTATTTCTTTCAAGAGTTAGGAGATATAAAGAAAGTTGAAGAGACTAAAGTAAATCAAAATATCGTCAATACTGAATTGATGGGGGATTTGATTGAGCTGAAAAATTCCCATGTCACTTTAAAACGAGACAAGAATAAAGTATTTCGAACTGAAAAAAATCATCCTGTTGATCCTCGTAAGCTTTCAGCTTTCTTAGAGGCCTTAAGTGATCTTCGTGTAAAAGAAACTATCGATGAAATTAATAGTTCTAATGAAAAAGATTTCTTTCCTAGTGAAAATAACTTTCTAGAGTTTCGTTTTCAGAGAGGTAAGATGAAGTTTATCTTAGGGAATAAACTCGCTTTCAATCAAAATTTCTATGTCAAAATTATTGAGAATAAAAAAGTAAAATACGTGATTGCCGAAAACCTAACGGCTGCTCAAACGGCGTATCGCCAAGAAGAGGCCCACAATAATGACTCTCGTTATAATAAGTTTATTCAATTGCTTAACTGGCAAGCCAAGCAATTTCGTGAGGCGAGAGTTTTTGGTCAACAAGGCTTAGCAAAGAGTGAGCTTAAGGCCATTGAGATTAAGAATAATCGCAATATTCCTTTTCAAATTCGCTTCAATGAAGGATCAACTTTTCCAGAGCCTCCAAAGAGTGTGGGAATTTATTCAACGATGTTGAATATCTTTTTAGAGAAAGCACTTAAACTTCATGGTTTTGATAGTTATGTAAGAGAAGAAGAACTTTCTGATGAAGTCTCAACGCTGATGTATATCTTGAATGATAATCGCTATTATAAATTCACTCTTTTTAAGAAGTATGGAAATAGGGAAGGTTATTTCTTTGCCGATGAAAAGATGAAAGTTGTTTTTGAAGCTGGAAAGAGGCAGGCGGAACTTTTCTTTGCTCATGTCCAAGAAGTATGGGACTTGATTCCGTATAGGAATCAAGAAGACTTAAGCCTAATCAACATTGGTTTCGGTAGCGAAGAGAGGCAAGTCGCCTTAAGCTTTGGAAATACCTTTAAGGCCAAAACAGTAGGATCGAAAGATGAAGCTGTGAATAAAAGCTTTTTTCATTTGAGTGAATTACTCGGGAAAAGAGCTGATTACTTAATTTTTGATTCGAAAGTTCGCCAGCAGAGCAGAAAGGCGTTTCAGCTTACTATCCAACAAAATAAATATCAGGTACTATTAGCTAAAGGCGAGTTAGTTCTTTGGAATGAATTAGAGAACTTTGGCTATGTTTGGAAGGTTGCTGAAAAATATCCAATCGTCGTAAATTTTGAAAGTTACTTTTTATAATGACAGAAGTTTTAAATCTCTACTTTAATTGTGCTCTTCACCCTTTTGCTCAGCAAGAGTATTTTCGTAAGCGTCGTTTAATCGGACGTTATGATAATCAATTGTCATTAGTAGATGAAGAAAATCTTGAAGAAGTAAAAAAGGCCACCAAAACGGAAGGCCTAACAATTATTGAAGCTTTAAGTTGTTCATGGTTGATGTATTTCTTTAAGGCCTTCTATGATTTAATGGCCCTTTATTTAGGATGGTCAGCTTTTCAAATTTTCCAAGGGGATAATCTCGATCTCTTTGCTTATCAGGAAGCTGGACAAAAGATTGCGATTTACTCAATCCTTCTTAAGGTGGTTCTCTTTCCACTCTTTCTTTGGTTCTACACGAAACTTTGGATCAATATCATTAAGATGAGTAATCATATTTTCGGAGACGAGGTTGATATTGATCATGTGGCCGAACAAATTGTTCACTCATCATTATCAACTCATATATTCCTAGTGATCCCTTTCTTTGGAGAAGTGGTTCAATTCTTTACATCACTTTTCTATATCTATGCGGGACTTAGAAGGAACTTAGGACTTAATAAATTTCAAAGTCTCCTTGTTCTCTTAACTCCAGCTTTCTTAGTTTTCCTTGCGATGACTCTGATGATGATCTCTATTGTGATGCTGATTCTTTCTTTCTAGGTACGCGGAGACTTTTGGGACTCAGTGAGTCCCAAAAGTGTGCTGGCACCTGTAAGAAATTTTAATAAATCTATCTTCTTAAAATCATTAGTGACGCTTTTAGTCTGATGATCAGACTAATTTACAATGGCTTTAGTCTCTGTAATCATTGTCTTTAGGAAAAAAACACACACAACACAACAAAGACTTACGAAATCTAAAGGAGTTAGAGATGGTAGGACTTAACCAGGGACATTTGATGTCAGGAACAGTAGAAGTGGTCTGCGGACCAATGTTTTCAGGAAAGACAGAAGAACTTATCAGAAGAGTACGTCGTGCTCAAATTGCCAGACAGAAAGTTCAGATCTTTAAACCAGCAATTGATGATCGTTATCACGAGACTGATGTTGTTAGTCACTCTTCTTTAGCAGTGACAGCACAACCAGTTGCTAAATCAGCAGAAATTTTAGAAAGGCTTTATGACTCAACGAGAGTTGTGGCCATTGATGAAATTCAATTCTTTGATGAAGCGATTATTACCGTTGTTAAGAAACTGGCAAGAAGAGGGATCAGAGTTATTTGTGCTGGTCTCGATCAAGATTTTACAGGAAGTCCATTCGGTCCTATTCCCGCCCTGCTTTGTATGGCCGATAGAGTGGATAAAATTCAAGCAATCTGCACAGTATGTGGTGCGCCTGCTTCGAAGACATATCGTAAAGATCCAGATTCAACAGAACAAGTACTCGTGGGTGAGACAGACTTATATGAAGCACGTTGTCGTACTCATTGGGATTATGCTGATGAAGATGAAGATTTACTCGCCTTTTCATTTCCGTTAAACTCTACAGCAAATAAGAGACCGGAAATGATGAATGACAACGCATAGCCATTTTTTAGAACATAATTTGGGAGAGAATGTTCATATTCTCTCTCATCCTTTTAGTACCAGTGTGTTAACGAAGTTTTCTACACCTGGTTTTGTTCAACCAGTTCTCAATCAACAAATTCAACTTCTTTATCAATCACTCTTTATTGAAGCTTTCAGTAACACTTTCGATATTGTTAAAAATCATAGTGATACTCGTATGAAAGAATTTTTAGAGCAGGGGATTATAGATAATGAAATTATTGATCCTGAACAAAGAGCTATCTTTGTCGACCTCGCTAGAGCGGGAACTTTTCCGACTCATTTAGGATACGAACTTTGTCACCATATTTTAGTTCAACCAAATATTCGCCAAGATCATTTCTACATTAATAGAAAAGTTAATGATAAAGAAGAAGTGATTGGCGTTGATGTGAGTGGATCTAAAATTGGAGGAGATCAACAAGATGCTGTGGTCTTCTTTCCTGATCCGATGGGAGCGACGGGAGGAAGTCTAAGTTACTGTGTTGATCATTATAAGAAGAGAGTGGCTGGGCAGGCGAAAAAATATGTGGCCCTTCACCTTATTATTACTCCTGAGTATGTTCGCCGAATGCAAGCAGATCATCCGGATGTTGAGATCTATGCTCTTCGCTACGATCGTGGATTAAGTGATCCTGAAATTCTTAAGACTGTTCCTGGTGAACAACTTGAGAAAGAAAGAGGATTAAGTGAAAAACATTATATTGTTCCAGGTGCCGGTGGCATTGGTGAACTTCTAAATAACTCTTTTGTGTGAGGACTTTATGGCCGTTGACGTTTATTTAAGTGAAGAAGAAATTGCAAATAGAATTCAGCAGCTAGCTGATCAGATCAATAAAGACTATGCAGGTAAAGAGCTAACAGTTGTCGGTGTTCTTAATGGTGCTTTCATGTTTACGGCGGATCTTATTCGTAAGCTAAATATCCCTGTAGAGCTCGACTTTATTGCGGCCAGTTCTTATGGAGATGATACTTCAAGTTCTGGACAAGTTAAGATTGAATGGGATCTTAAAAAAGAAATCAAAGGAAAGCATATTCTCTTGGTAGAAGATATTGTTGATACGGGATTAACGATCAAGTCATTAAAAGCACTTCTTGGTTCAAGAGAGCCGGCGAGTGTAAAATTGGCTTCACTTCTTTTTAAGCCTGCAAGAAATGTTCACCCAGTAGATATTGATTATCTTGCTTTTGAAATTGAAGATAAATTTGTGATTGGTTACGGGCTTGATTATACCGGTAAGTATCGTGAACTTCCTTATATCGGAATTTACTCAGAGTAATTATGACAAAGTCTGTAGCTGTTGAGGGAAGTGTACGAGTTGATTTATTAGGGGGAACAATTGATCTTCGTCCTATTAATTTAATTCTTCCTAATGTTGTCACATTAAATTTAGCGACTGGTCTTAAGGCCAAGGTTAAATTAGAAGAAGATGAGAGAGAGGGAATTGAGATAATCTCTCTTGATTATGATTCAAAACAATTCTTTGCTGCATCAGACTTTGAATCATCAAAACTTTATGGAGATCACTTTGGACCTCTAAGCTTTGTGGCCCAGATCATCGATCATTTTGGAATTCATAAAAATTTAAAAGTGACACTTGAATCTGGATCGCCTCCCGGTGCTGGACTTGGTGGTTCCTCTTCTATGGGAGTTACTCTTTACAAAGCCCTTTGCCAATATACGGGAAGAGAGCTAGATCGTGATCGTGCCATTCAAATCGTGAATGAAATTGAAGGACGTATTCTCAATTGTGGACCTGCTGGTTATCAAGATTATTACCCAGCTCTCTTTGGAGGAGTTCTTGCTCTTAAGGCTGCCCCAGGAGAAATCACTGTCGAGCAGCTCTATAGTTCAGAGTTAAAAGAAGTCTTAGAAAAGAATTGCACTCTTGTTTATAGTGGAATCACTCGCTTGAGTGGAATTAATAATTGGGAAGTTTATAAGCAATTCTTTGATGGAGTTGAGGCCACAAGAAAAGGGCTAGGCGAGATCGCTAAACTTTCTCACAATGCCTATCAGGCCATCAAAAATAAGAATTTTGAACAACTTCCTGAATTAATTTCACAGGAAGGGGCAGTAAGACGTCAGTTATTTCCAAACATCCTTTCACCTGAAATGGAAAACCTGTATAATAGTATTAAGGAAGAGGTTTCCGAACTTGGTATTAAAGTTTGTGGAGCCGGTGGAGGAGGATGTTTTCTTCTAATCCATGGAGAAAACTCTAGTTCAAAAGTTAAAGAACTTGTCGCTAAGAATGATATGACAGTTCTTGATTTCCAAGTTGAACCTTCTCTTTCTTAAGGAGAAGCATGTCGCAAAACAATCAACGTCAAAATGTAGCAGGACTTAGTCTTAAGGGCGGAAGACGTGATCAGTTTTTCTTTTCTCTCTTAGAATATTTTCCAGATGAAAAACGCTGGTTTCTTTCTTCGTTACTACAAGTTAAAGACTCGGAAGGATCAAGTGGGGATGAGGCGATCCGCGATTGGATTGAAGAGTATGGACTTAAAGAAATAGTTCTCGATGTTCCACTCACTTTACCTACATGTTCACTTTGTCAGATCGAATGCCCGGGGCATATGCAATGTCCTCATCCAGATGTGGTCGCGGTAAAAGGACATATTCAAAGTGTTCTTGATGAAGATGCACGAATGGCCACAGAAAATCCAAAGGATTATGAGTTTGCTCGTAATGCTGACGACCTCTTTGATTTTTTAAAAGATATTACTCATCGTCCGGCCACGACTCATATTATTTCTCGTTCATTTAAAAGACGACTGAAAAAAGGTTATCTTCCTTATTGGAATAGGGAAGTTGATTTCTGGATTTGGTGTTATTATTACGATCAGCTTTTAGAATTATTTAATACCAGTTTTGATTCTTATGGAAACTCATCGCTGATGGTGCAACATCGTTTCTCTTATTTGAGAAGACATTTTCCTAATCATCTTGATCTCTTTGAATCAAATACCCAAATCATCTTAGTGGAGCTACTTCGAGCAGGTGTGATTAAGAAAGCTGATATCATTATGATGGGTGATCTTGAAGAAGGTCCTGAAGCGAAACTAGATATCATCAAGAGAGTTGAGGAAAAACTCAATGTCTTTATTTACGATCATGATCTTGAATTGCTGGTAAGAAATCCTAGGGCCTTTGAATCATTTCTCTTAGCTCTGGCCGGAAAGAATGTTTATATGAATAAAAATAAAACTCTTCCAGACTGGACGAAGCCTGATGAGGTTTCTTTTATTGCCCCATCATTCACTTAAGTGATGCTTAATCCCTTTGACCTGAAAGACATAGACGATTGCACCTAAGCAAAATGTAATTGCCCAAAGTGGTGAAGACATATTGGCCAAAGTAAAAAGAATAAATCCAGGGATCGCAAGATAGCTATAAAGTTTTAGATAGCTAATCGCGAATGACTTCTCTTTGCTATAGAAAATAAAAATAATCACATGGAAAACAGCAACTAATAAGAGCATTAGGATTAATGTGTTTATCATGAGCATAAAAAGTTGTTCCACATATTCAGGGGCAAGGGCCTGAGCAACTTGTGGATCAGATGCTTTGATTTGATCAATGGCCAGATCAAAGAATTTTCGATTAGAAAACTTGAGATAGAGATACCCTAAGAGAACTCCGTCACAGGCCATGGCCAAAATGATGGAGAGCAGTACGAACTGTTTTTTTTCTAATTGATCGAGAATCTTTTTCATATGAAGCTTTTTGTTCTAATATTGTTATATAAAAAATTATGGATGAATCCTTATGATGTTGCAAGTCGCTATACTCGTTCTTTCTATTGTTGCCCTTTATTTTGGGGCAGAGCTCGCTCTTGATGCTGCGGAAAGAATTGGTCTGTACTTCGGACTTTCTCCTTTAGTAATTGGACTTCTTCTCATTGGTTTTGGAACCTCTCTGCCAGAGTTCTTTGTTTCTCAGCTTGCTTCTTATCGAGGAGAGTCTGAAATAGCACTCGGAAATATTATAGGCAGTAATATCGCCAACCTCTTTTTAATTTTAGGGGTGAGCGGGCTTCTCTCTTCCATGCATATTCTTCGAGATGAAATTAGAAAGCAATTTATCTATCATATTATCCTGACTGCTTTTCTAGGTGTGGCACTATTTTTTACTGGGATTAACTTAGTTTCCACAGCTCTCTTTGCGTTCTTCTTTGCTGGTTACCTCTTTATCACTTTTAATGAGATGAAAAAGCAAAGACAATTTCGAAATGTTGAGGAGTCTTCTGACGAAGAGATTCACGAACTCGAATTTTTGATCTTTGTAAAACTTCTTGGTGGCTTTGTTCTCCTATTTCTAGGAGGAGAGTACTTAGTTAGCTCCGGAACTTTTATTGCTAAGGCCTTGGGGATTTCTGCTTATGTTATCTCTGCTATTTTTGTGGCCTTTGGAACAAGTTTTCCTGAATTAGTAACAGCACTTATTGCGAGTTGGAAGAAGAAGAATACTGACCTCATTGTAGGAAATATTATAGGTTCTAATATTTTCAATGTGGCCTTTGTTCTTGGTTCAATTGGTTTCTATAAAGTTGATATGACTGGAAATTATCGAATTGAGTTTACTGCTCTTGCGAGTGCTGCGATTTTCTTGTTGCTTTTAAATCTTATCAAAAGAAACTTCTCCCTTATTCCAGGAATCATTTTCCTCTCGACCTACGTCTCGATGGTTCTCTACTGGATCTAACTGTAGTCGCCGCGACGGAGTTTACGTTCTACGTCTTTCTTAGCCTTGTCCTGACGCTTATCATGCATCTTCTTCCCCTTGGCCAAGGCGATTTCAAGCTTAACGCGATTATTTGTGAAGTAGATGATTGTTGGAACAATCGTCATATTCTTTGATTTCATTTCGTGGAAAATAGTTTCGATTTCTTTGCGATTGAGAAGAAGCTTTCTCTTTCGGCGCTCATCATGATTGTTGATATTTCCAAATTCATAATGGGCCACATTCATATTGTAGATCCAAGCTTCCATATTGTTATCGATCGTAATGTAACTCTCGGCGATGGTAACTTTGCCCGCACGAATAGACTTTACTTCAGTACCTTGAAGAACAAGTCCCGCTTCGAAACGATCTTCGAGGGCGAAGTCGTAACTAGCTCGTTTATTTTTGGCAATAATCTTCTTACCCATGAGTTCTTTACCTTAGAAACTTACTTTCAATCCTGATTGTACAACAATAACTGATCCTCCAATTTCATATCCTGGAGCACCAATCTTAGATCCGGTTGATCCACTTTCTTGTCCTGCAGTCTTAGTGACTTTCTTAGAACTAAGTTTGTGGTACTGACCAGAGAATCCAATCTGGACGTCATTTTTAAACATTCTAAAGTCATACGTCAATCCAGAGGTAAGTCCTAGAACATTAGTATCAATTGAGTTGCCGGCTCCACTGAAGTCAGAATCAATTGGAGTTGGGCGATAGAAGGCTCCGGCCATTAGTCCCCAACGATAATGTGGCATAAACTTGATTCCAACTTTTGGAATCATAATATCTTTTGTTTTAATCTTTTCGTAATTTGAAGAACCTCTAACTGTTCCCCCCTTATTACTAACTACAAGTACTGGCGTTTTGTAGTTACCCCAGAGTTGATATTCTAGAGAACCGTAAAGTTCAAAGGAATCAAATTGAAGAGTCGTTCCAAATCTAAAAGTATGAGGATCATAATAGAGCATACTATCGATTCCAATATTAATGAGAGTTAGGGGAGGATCAGAAATATCACCAGTGGCCACCGTTTCAAGATTAGATTTCATTTCTTGTTGGTAAGTAAAGTAGTGACGAAAGTCATCTCCCTTATGGAGAATAGAAAAGATCGCCCCAAGACTTGGCGAGATCTTTGTTTGCGAAGCTCCACGAGAACCAAAACTATCACCAAGTGAAACGTTAGTACTTACTCTCGCACTGGCCTGAAAACCAATATGAGTCCCTAAACTCATTGACCAATTTTCATTGAAAGCATGACCGTAGTTCACATGAATCTGGCTACGCTTATAACGAGAACGATACATTACGTATTCAGGGAGAACAGGATCACCAGAATCAGTTTCTGTTACTGTACCTAATGGACCAAAGTATGAGATTCCTAGAGCACCAGCTGTATCAAAACGAATAGGAAGGATGAAGTTAATCCCACCACTTGTGACATCGCTATAATCCGTTTTTACATTTCCCGTCGTTGTTGTTGATCCAGACTCACCAGTTGTTGAGTTTGAAGTGACAACATTACTAATACTTTTGAAGTCTGTGTTTACCAGGTAAGCACTTGCCGTAGCAGAAACTTTCTTTGCAAACCCTAAGTATGAAGGAATGTAGTAGATATTATTTGGATCATTGAGATCAAAGTTTCCTTGATTTCCAATTGGCGAAGTACTCACACCTGTTCCAAAAAACTCTGGAAGAGAGGCATTAAGTGTTGAGGCCATAAAAAGAGAAAGTAAGAGGAGTTTTTTCATACTTTTATTCCTAAATAGAGTTGTTGTATTTCTTCAAGTTTAAATGATTCAGCACGATCCGTGCGTGCACGACCAATTCTTTCAAGTGTTTCGTCAATCTTTCCTGAATCTGATTGATAGCTCTTAAGAATCTTTCCAATTTGCTTTCTCTTAAATTGAAAGAGATGTCTTAAGAATTTTTCAAATGATTTAAATTCAGAAAGAGGCACGACAGGATTATCTCTTCTTACAAAACTAAGAACAGCGCTTTCAACTTTTGGAGGTGGTTGAAAAGCACCTTTCGGAACTTTACAGAGAAGAGAGACTTCAAAGTAATTTTGAGAAAGGGCCAACAAACTATTCATGGCCTTTCCTTCTCGTGTATCAATAGGGAATGCTTTGTCGGCTACTTCTCTTTGAAACATGAGAGTCATATATTTAATTGTTGGGTATTGAAGAAAGTTTACAAGAAGAGGGGAGCTTACATTGTAAGGGAGGTTACTCACCAACCATACATTACTCCAGTCCTTTTCTTTGAATTTCGCTTCAAAATCAAACTTAAGCGCATCATGAAGAAAAATATCTTCTTCTTTAACGAACTCTTTAAGAAGTTCAGGAAAGCGCTCATCTTTTTCTACAAGAAAAATTGGAAGATCAATTTGCCCTAAGTGTTTAGTAAGGACACCTGGTCCTGGACCGACTTCAACAATTGAGCTCGCTTCTTCTTTAAAATTTGTTGTAATAGATTCGATCACTCGTTGATCGATTAAGAAATGTTGTCCGAGTGCTTTATTGGCCTGAGGGAAGTTATTCAATTATTGGCCTTTTGTTTGAAGTTCACTCTTCTTTAAGTATCTTCCTTTGGCATCAATTCCTAAACACTCTGGAAAAGGGATTTGATTTTCTTCAAATGTACGAAGAGCATAGTTCGCAATCATGGCTCCATTATCAGTACAATATCTTGGAAGAACGAATGAAACATTCTTATAAGTTTCTGTGAGAACTTTTCTTAGATAAGAGTTACAGGCAACTCCACCACCAACAACAATCTGAAGATCTTTAAAACCTTTGTCTTCCACTTGGGCAATGGCATATCTCATTTTTAGTTTTAACTGGCCAACAATCGCGTGCTGATAAGAAGCACAGAGATCATTCATGGCCTGCTCATCTTCAGTCACTCCAGGATTCTTTTCTAGGAACTGGCGAAGACTAGTCTTCACTCCCGAGTAAGAAAGATTGGCGTCTCCTGATTGGCGCAGACCAATTGGAAATTCATATTTATTGGCATCACCTAACTTTGCACGATCATCAATTTCTCTTCCTGCTGGGTAACCAAGACCCATTAGTTTTCCACCTTTATCGAAAGCTTCACCGGCAGCATCATCAATCGTTGTTCCGAGAATTTCAAACTCGGTAGGAGAGCTCACTAGAAGATAGAGACTATGACCTCCAGAAACAATAAGACCTAAGTAAGGATAACTAATTTCTTCGCTAATATGGATAGCTTCAAGGTGAGCATAGAGATGATTTACTGGAAGGATAGGAATCTCTTGCTTGAGAGAAAGTGTCTTCGCTGCATTAAGGCCAGTAAGAAGAGGGCCTAGTAAACCAGGATGAGTTGTTACTCCTAAGAGATCGATATCGGCTAAACTTACGTTGGCCTTCTCAAGAGCCTGCTCAATTAAAGGAGCGATTTTGGCTAAATGATTTCTTGCAGCAATTTCTGGAACAACACCGCCCCATTTTCTTAGCAGTGTTTCCTGACTAAAAGAATCAAGAGCAAGAACTTCAGGTCTCTCACTTGCTTGTCCATATTCACCACGAATAACACAAACAGAAGTGTCATCACAGCTAGTCTCAATACCTAAAACAGTTAATTTCTTCATATATTTCTAACGTCAATAAAATTGCTTAATTGTAGTAAAAATCCTAGCATAATAGGTAGGATTTGAGAAATTCAAGGAGGATTCAATGAAGAAATGTTTAGTATTATTAGGTCTATTTTTAGGACTTATTTCAACAAATCTATATGCAGCAGATAGCTCATCAGGATGTGGTCTTGGTTGGGCCGTTTTCAAGAAAAATTCACTCGTATCATCGTCATTAAGAGCAACAACAAATGCTTTCTTTTTAAATACAATTGCGATGACTTTTGGAACTTCAGGATGTGCTAAGCACTCGATCGTAAAGAACGAAGCGAAGCAATTACACTTCTCTGAAACAAATTACCCACAACTAGTTGCTCAAATGTCTCAAGGACAAGGTGAGTATGTTAATTCAATGGCCGGATTAATGGGTTGTGATTCAGCAGTATTCTCACAAACTATGCAACAGAACTTTTCTCAAGTTGTTCCATCAGCAGATTCAGCGAAAGAATTAGTTCAAAATATGCAACTTCAAGTTCTAACTAACGAGAGTCTTGCTAGATCTTGTGGAATTATCTAAGAAGTTCTTTTTAACATTCTTAATATTAGGAGCCGCTTCAATTCAAGCGGCTTCTTTATTTCAAAAGCTTGATTCAAAACAACAAAGACAATGGCTTAATCTTCTTCACTATACTGAAGGTGTTTCAGAAAATGATAGCGACCTCTTTTATTTATCAGAAAGAGGAAAAATCAATCCTGAGGAAGAACTTACAAAAACCATTGAGCTCTTAAAGAAGAATGAAGTGAAGGGATATGGGCGTTTTAATCTTTCTGTCGCCTGTGCCTTTCGTTCTCGCTATGAGTGGTTACATGAAAATGGTTTTATTGAAAAACTAAGCTTCAAGTGTGAGCCTTTTGAGAAGTGGAAAAAAGAGATCAATGCCGGAGATGTCTCGGTAGTCTTTTCTACTGCTTATCCTAATAATCCGGCTTCTATGTTTGGCCATACATTTTTAAAATTTCATAATAAGAATGGAAAGGGTGATCTTCTTGATTATGCCACTAGTTTTGAGGCCAAAATTCTTACTCAAGACTGGGCCCCTATTTATGCCTGGAAGGGAATCTTTGGAGGATATCCGGGTCTCTATGATCTCAAAAAGTACTATTCAAAAGTGGCCGAATATAATCATGCTGAAAATAGAGATCTCTATATTTACACCCTCAATTTAAATCAAAGACAAATAGACTTTCTCTTGATGCATCTTTGGGAGCTCTATAACACCACTTATTTTGATTATTACTTTACTTGGGAGAATTGTTCTTACCAACTTTCTCGCTTACTTGATGTGGTTTTAGAAAAGAATTTAGAACTTCCTAAGCCTTGGTACTATCTTCCTTCTGATTTGGTGAAGGCGATTAATAAGGAAGAAGGTTTTGTGAAGAAAGTTACCTATCGAGCTTCGAATCAAAAGAAGTTTCAAACGCAATTAGAAACACTCAATACAAAAGAAGTGAAAGAATTAAAAAAGCACTTTAAGGAAAAAACGCTAAGTGAAAATCGAAAAGTTCTTGATGCTCTTATTAAATGGAATCAATTAGAAGAGTTCAAGGCCAAAGGGCAACTTAGCGAAACTGAAAAGAAGTATCAGTATGAGACTTTGGCGAAGAGGGCTTCTCTTGGGGGAAAGAGTCCCGAGTTAAAAGTTCAGAAGAAATGGAATAATGATCCTCAATACGCTCATCTTCAAAGGCGATTAGAATATAAGGGTTCAATTGTAGATACTCGTAAGTATCATCAGATAAAATTTCAATCGGGTTATACGGATCTTATGTCTTACGATGAAGGACTTGAGCCCTTTAGTGAGTTTAAGTTTCTCGCACTATCTTTGGCCTATGATCGAGAAGAAGACAAGTTTGAAGAAGGAGAGTGGACCTTGGCCTCTGTAACTTCTCTTCATCCGATCGAATTCTATAGTCGTGAAGTGAGTTGGAGTGTGGGACTTAATGGAATTAAAAGATACTTTGGAAATGAGACCTGTGAGTTTTGTTCGGTGACAAGGTTGCATGCACTTGTGGGGACTTCTTTCTACTTTGATAATGTTCTCGTCAGTTCTTTGATTGGTGCTCGTTTTGATTATTCTTCTCGTGATGGGGTTTATAAAGAGAACTTTTCTCCTGCTCCAGAGATTAAAATCATTGCCCTCAGTAATGAAGAGAAGAGACTCAAGATTAAAATTGAATTTGGACCACAATTATATTTCTTAGAGAATCCTCGTTTTAATTATGAGTTAGACTCTGAGATAAGTTATACCTTTACTCCTAATTTTGATTTAAGATTAAGATCTATCTTAGAGAGTAATAATAAAGTAGATGTCTCGACATTAAGCTTTTCCCTAGGAGTTTATTATTAAAGCACTTCTTCTCTTAGCAATTTTATTTCTCACGTCGTGTACTCATCTTTTCTATATGCCGACGTCGTATCAATACTCAAGACCTGAAGCTTTTGGAATAGATTATGAGAATATTTACTTTAATTCTTCTGATAATCATCGCCTCCACGCATGGCATATGAAAACAAAGGCCAAGGAAGTGAAGGGATTGGTACTCTTCTTTCATGGTAATGCTCAAAATCTTTCCTCCCATGCTCTAAGTATTCAGTGGATTACAAAGTATGGTTATGATGTTTTTATATTTGATTATCGTGGTTATGGACTCAGTCAAGGGACTCCAAATTTAGAAGGTGTTCATCAAGATGGACTCCATGCTTTTAAGAAAGCCCGTGAAATACAAAAGAAGAGAGGAGCAAAGAAGTTCGTGGCCATGGGGCAGAGTTTAGGTGGAAATATTCTGATGCAAACACTTCCGGCCCATGAATCAATTGTCGATTATGTGGTTCTTGATTCAACTTTTACAAGTTATAAGAAAATCGCATTTGAGAAGATGAAAGAAGTTTGGTTTCTTTGGCCATTGAGTCCTCTGGCCTACGTTCTCGTTTCTGATTCACATTCTCCAGAAAAAAATATTTCTCAATTTAAGAAACCGACACTGGTTATTCATTCTAAGGCCGATCAAGTGATCCCTTATTTTATGGGGGAAGAGATTTATCGAGGCTTAACGATGAAGGATAAGAAAATGTGGACCTTAGAGAAAGCTCCACATATTAGCGTTTATCAAGTTGAAGATAAGAGATATCAAAAGAGTCTTGTTAAGCTTTTGGACAACTTATAGCTTTAAAATGCTTATCTAAAACCTTCTGATTGAGATCACCTGGTAGACCATTTTCTTTTTTAAAGTACCACTCTGGTGATTGATCAGGGTCATGACATTCTAAACACTTCTTTTGCATGCTTGCTTTTGATTGTTTTTCTTTTACTGAAAAAGGGTGCTCTGAATCTTGATCATGGCAATTAAGACACTGAACATTGGCGTAATTATGAGTGACCTTATGTTTCTCATCAATCTTTTGCCATTTTACTGCATGACCCTTGAGCTCTTTAGCACTAAGTTTTCTTACAGACTCAATTTTTCCAAAGGCCTCTGAGACTTCCTTCCAATACTTTTCTTTTTTAGCCGTATCTTGTTTGCCATCAAATCTGACAATATTGTGAAAGTTCTGATATCCATTAGGATCTTTTAGTCCCACACTATGACAACCGATACATTGCATATTCTTTTCTTCTTTTGCATTAAGAAGAGTGGCAAAGGCCATTGAGTGAGGAGTCTTTTGCCAGTGGGCCACTTGATCATCATGACATTCCATACAAGAAGCAGATGTTTTCATTTGATTGTCTGAAGGAGGAAGATCAGCTTGCTGTTCAGAAGACTGAATCTTGTTGAGTTCTTCTTTATGTTTATCAATGAAAGCAAGGTAAGGATTTGGCTTTAGCTCATCTTTTAATTCATCTCTAATCTCATGAATATTATATTGATCAGACTTCTTATCTTTATCCATTCTAAATTCAATTTCCCCTAAGTAGTGATTACGAGAAAGAACTTGCACGATATTTGTTTTTCCTTCAGGAATTGGATTTCTAATAAAGCTTTGTGAGTGGGCCCCAATAATCCAATCAAATTGTGGAACGGCCTTGGCCAGCTTCTCATCATTATCTCTTCCCGCGTGGCTTAGCATTACCAGACGATGGAAAGGAGACTTCTCATCATAACCTTCATCTTTCTTTAGCTTTTCTACCACTTCCTTGAGACTTTGAACTGGATCTTTAAAGAGCTTTTGATATTGATACTGGTACACACTTGGATGAACGATACCTACTAAGAAAATTGCGTGAGGTCCTTTTTCAATCTTCACCCATTTCTTATGAGGAAATTTCTTCTCATCAACAAGGTTAGCAACCAAAAGTTTTACTTTCGAACCTTTTAAGAGACTGGCAAGATAATCAACACCTTTAGCGAGGTCTTGATCACCCGGAACAAAGTAGTTAAGTCCTTGCTTACTAACTGCTTGGAAAATACCATTGGCAGTGAATGAAAGAGACTTATCAACAATTTTTGGAACACTCACACTTGGAAAGATCATATCTCCGGTGTCCACGTAGATAACTTCATTCTTCTTTCTTAATTTTTCTAATTGACCAGCGACTTGAGGAAGTCCCCCGAGAGGGAAGTGACGGCAACCACAAGGATGAGTTTCACCGTTAATATTATGAGAGAAGACCAGTGAGAGATTCTTCCCATCAAGATTGATCACATCGTATTCTTTGTCATCGATTTGATCAATAAACCACTGACATCCTGTCAGAGACATTAGTCCGATGAGGACTAATAAAATTTTTAGTTTTTTCATAGCTTCCCTAAAAGTGCCTTCGCTTTCTTCACTTGCTTGGCCTTCGGCCACTTTGCAATTAATTCATTAAGCGTTTGCTTGGCCTCTTCCTTTTGACCAAGCCTTTCAAAAGTCTTTGCTAAGAAGAATAGTCCATTCTTGTTATAACCAGACTTTGGATATTTAGTGAAAAGCTGACTGAAATAAATCAGCGCCTTCTTATTATTCTTATTCATATAATTAATCATACCAAGATTGTGAGTCACTCTCGCTTTCTGACCAGAGCTAAGCTTCTTAGAAAGAAGATCTTCAAGCATCGGCTCTGCTGTCTTGTAACGACCTCTTTTATATTCACTCATGGCCGCTTGGTAAGGAGATTTTGCTTTCACTTTTTTAGGTTTGGAAGAAAGTCCTTGTAGAGTTTTTAAAACATTTTGAAGATATTCATCTTGTTGTTTTAGTTTTCCTTCAATGGCACTCAGCTGCTTTGTTTGAGCTTCATAGTTTGTTTCCATGACGGCGAGTCTTTCTTCAACGCCTTTCATTTTTGATTCAATAGTTTGACCTGTATTGTATTCAGTCTCTTCAACTTTTCCGGTAATAGAGTTAAGTCTCTCTTCAATTGATTGCATTCTCACTGTGATATCAGCACTAAGCTTTTGTGAGTCTGAAACCTGAACAGCGATGTTATCAACCATTTGTTCTCTGGCAATATCTTCACGAGTTTTACAGGCACTAATAATGAGAATTAGAGAAAGAATAAAAATTTTAGAATGCATACAGATATCCTGTTACCTTTAGAGGTTTTCTAAAGCCTTTTTACGAATAGCAACCGCTTCTGCTTTTTCTGAAAATTTTTGAGATAAAGTCGCGTACTGTTTGGCCTTATTGAAGTTTTTTCTTTTGTAAGAACTTTTGGCCTTTAGGTAGTAGAACTCGGCTTTTCTAAAAAAACCAGGAGCGAGTGTTTGTGCGTTAGCGTCTCTGGCGGCCAAAAATGCAGTTTGTGCCATGGCCATTTCGTATTTGGGGCGTGTTGTCGCTAAACCGCACGCCCCAAGAGTTATTAATAAAAAAGTAATAACTAAAGTTTTGATCATTATTTGTCAGTAACTACGAAGTTCGCTCTTCTGTTTCTTGACCAAGAAGACTCGTCATGTCCAAAAGACACTGGTCTTTCTTTACCAAAAGAAATTGTACTGATTCTTGAAGCACTTACACCCATGCTTACTAGGTAGTTCTTAACAGCTCTTGCTCTTCTTTCACCTAGAGCTAAGTTGTACTGAACACCACCACGCTCATCACAGTGACCTTCAACTTGAATTTCAACATCGTCATTGTCTTTAAGAACTTGAGCGTTAGCATCTAATGCTGCTCTTGTGCTTGAAGAAAGTTGAGCTGAGTTAAAACCAAAGAATACAGTTTGAAGAGCACCAGCTTTTCCAGAGTCAGAGTCACCATTTAATTCAAAAGCAGCATCTGATCTGTTTGAGCTTTCCATTGAAGGATTAGCACCACTGTTATTATTTGATTTCTTTTTTGAAGAACCACAACCTGTTACTCCTAGTGTTACCGCTAGAATAAGTGCCATGGCCATTGTTTTTATTGAATACATCTTTCCACTCCTTTAAAATGCATGTGCATCTATTATAGTCAAAAAGGTATACCCTTGAAAGGGGAGAACATGAAAGAAAGTAATAATATTATTAGGTTTTTGCTAACCATATTAATGCTTGGCTTTTTTAGTCAAGTATATTCATCGACGTCAATTAACTATGGAACGAATGATGGAAAGAGCGAAAACAAAACATATACTTTTGAATTAGAAACGAAGCTAGGAAAAGTCGAATTCGAAATCCATGCTGACATAAAGCAAAAAGCGTTTGTTGATCGAGTGATCGAAGTTTTTCAGAAAGATTCTCTACCGATCTTCGATTACTTTGAGTATCGTCCGACGACTAATATTCACGTGGTCGTGGAAGAGGAATATACCAGAGCAAATGGTGCGGCTACTGTTTTTCCAAGAAATATAATGTATTTGTTTACCCAACCACCAGTTGGCTCAGAGCATCTAGTTAATTCAGCAGATTGGTTAAAAGGACTTATTCTTCATGAATTGATTCACATTGTTCATATGGATCAAACTCGTGGGATCTTAAAAGGTATTCGAAATATTTTTGGTTCAGTTGGAAAATTAGGGGGAGTCACACCTCGTTGGTTCACTGAAGGGATTGCGACTTGGGGAGAGGCCTACTTCACAGATGGAGGTCGTCCAAAAAATAATCTCTTTGTCACTGAAACTTATTCTCGTCTGATGGATGATAATTTCTGTGACGAGATTGAATGTCTTGATCAACCTCTTAAGTATCCATATGGACAATATCCTTATTGGGTGGGGGCGCTCTTTTTAACAGAAGTGGAAATGGAAAAGCCTGGGGCCATTAGATGTATTGTTCAATTCAATTCTTCTCAAATTCCTTTCTTTTTAAATATTGCTTTTGATCGTTGTATTGGAAAGACGGCGACTGTGGCCTTCAAGGAGTGGAGGACGAGAAAGAGAGCAGAGCTCTTTGCAAATCAAAAAGCCTTCCAAGAAAAGCCTGTTGTGAAAAAGAACTTCGTTCAGATTCCAATTCAAAAAGATGATCGCATTATGGTTTTTCAAAGAGACTTCACTGTTGCTGATGGAAAACTTTGGACTCTTCAATTTGGAGATCGTATTGAAAGACTTGTTTCTCTTGATTTAGAAGATGATACATCAAAAGAATTTCGTGTTCCTCCTTATATTGATCGCATTGTTCGCAGTGAAAACGAAAATGAATTATTGGTTAATACGAGTACTTACTTGCGAGTGAAGAAGCAAAAAGAAGCTTCTGTGGTAAATAAGGAAAATGGTGAACTCAATTCTTTTTCAGAGATCAAAGGGGATTACCCATTTCAGACCAAGGATGGAAAGAAGTATAATATTGTATTCAATTATGGTCGCTGGCATATCGTCGATACCAATCTTAAAACGAAGAAAGAATTTGAAGAGAAAGCAAAACTAAGTCTACCTCCGTATGTTCAAATTCAAAGTGCACAAACTTTTCAGTTCAAAGGAAAAGAGTTTGTGGCGATGATGGTGAATGGAGATAACTTAAAAGAAGCTTGGCAATATTGGCTTGTAGAATATAAGGATGGAAATTTCAAAAAGACGAGAAAGTTTTCTTCCTTTAATGAACCAACTCGTGTGCTAGCAACTTGTGACAATAATTTTCTCTTTCATCAAGAAAATAAAATTTTGATTGGTCGTTACACATCTTTAGATCAAGCGAGAGTGACGACTTTAAAAGATTCTTGGATTGAAGGTGTGAGTGCTCTTCGTTGGGATGAAAATAATACTGTGGTTTATATGAAGCAAGATCCACAGAATCTCTATTCTCTTAAGCATGGCTGTCGCGAAATCATTAAAGAACTAAGAGAAGAAGCCAGATCTAATAGAACAAAGACAGTTCGTTCTGTGGGGGACGTCGAAAGAAAACCTGAAACGACAAATGTCGCCGACAGTTCTTATCCTTCGGCCCGCCACTTTCTTCCTCATTATTGGACGATCAATTATGTAGGTGGAGAAAATCTTAATACATGGATGGTTTCGACAAATCTTAACGATCCACTCGATAAAGATCAGATTCGATTAAGTGTTAAATACTTTCCTGATTTTGATGAAGTGACTCCAACTGGTTCAATCGTTCATGACTGGGGATGGTTAAGTACAGTGGCTTACTATGATCGAACGTTTGTGAAGACTTCACTTCGTTCACGTCCTGATGAAAACGAACTCTATGGTTTTGGCTTTGCGAAGACTTGGGAGAAAGGCTTCTTTAATATGCGCTCCAATCTAGGAATTGGGCAAAAGAAGATTACTGACTTTGTTTCGACTCGTGATCTGAGAGAAGCGTACTTTAATAATACAATTGTCCTTCCAAAGCTTAAGCATGACGACTTCTTTCAAGGGCTTGATCTTTCTCTTAACTTTAGTTTTTCAGATGTAGAATATGCTGATCGTTACATGGGTTATGAGTATCAGCTTTCACCGCACTTTAAACTCTTTAAGGATATGCTCTTTCATGCTAGAGGAACCTATGGAAAGCTTGATAAGAAAGGAATTCTCGACGGTGTGATTTATGGTGGGGGATTTACTGACTATGATTATTCATCCTTTCATAGTTTCAAAGGTCTCGATGTTAACGATGCTTTCGGTAATGAGATGATTACTTATAATCTCGAGCTTGATTATAAACTGGGTGACATCGGTTGGGGTTGGGGTCTTTCTCCCTTCTATTTAAAGAAACTTAATCTAATTGCTGGGCAAGACTTTATTAAGACAGAATATATTTTCACTGGGCGTGGATTCAAACGTAATAGTGATTTAAGAAGTAATTACTTTGGCCTTCGCTCTTCATGGCTCTTTGGTTATATGGTGCCAGTTGATGTGGACGTGATTCAGTATAAGCTTGATGACTCAAGTTATGTTCATGACACGGGAACGGAAGTAATTGTACGAGGAACGTTTGAGCTCTAGTTTAGTCTAGTTTGAATTGGGCCGTAATTAAGCGATCAAACCATTCAAGACACTGGAAACCATAGTGGCCACCGAAAGGAAGTTCCATGGTTTCTGGTAGACCTCTAAGCTTAGGATCAACGCCATCATTGATGACATCATCAGCAGCCGCAAGAATCATAATCTTCTTATTTGGTTTTCCTTGAATAAGAGACTTACTTTCGAGAATCCAACGAGAAAGAATCGCCATCTTCGTTGTGCTCATTTTCTTATAGGCCTTAGAACTCATGTCTTGGAAAGTAGGAATAAAGCGAAGTTTTTTCTTCCAGGCCTTATAGTCTTTTTTAGGAACGACATTAAGTCCATTCACGCGGCTATAAGTGCTGACTGCTCCTGCTAAACCTTTCACAAAAGATTCTTGCGTTAAAGCTTCACGCGCCATCATATGAGTTTCATAGGTAGCATCGTTACGATCTTTCATATTTCTAAGATGGAAGTAACTTTGAATCGCCCTAGGAAGGGAGTCGAAGTATTTATAAGTCTTCGTTTGCTCAATATACATATCAAGTCTTTGAGCACTTCTAATAAGATTCATAGGTGGACCAAAGATAACAAGCTGATTGAGGTAACTTTGGTTACGAGCTTTTCTTGAAAGACGTTGATCAATAGTGAAGATGATACTTGAAGCAAGTGCCCCGTAGCTCACGCCACCAATGATTGCGTGACCATTCCACTGCTTTCTAATTTTTAAAATATCGAGAATATTGTAGATGGCCTTCTGATAAATCTTTGCTTGAATTTCAAGATCAAGAAGTTCGTGTTTTGGGTCGGCCTCGAGATATTGTTTTCCCAAAGGGTTTGAAAATGAAACAACTCGATAACCAAGATTAACAAAACGACGAACCATATCTTTGGCCTGGTAACCATCGATTGGCGAAAAGATTCCTGGAATGAAAACAAAGACGGGCTTGGCCTCATCGCTCTTCCATTTCTTTGAGTAGGAATAGTGATAAGGCATATCTTGCGCAAGTCTTAGGTCGGCATAAATAGTTCGGGATTCAGTTTTAATTTTTTCTTTTGATCTTTCAGCGAAACGAGTTTTAACGATATTTCCCCAAACGGTGGTCATAACCTCATCGCGGAATGGATGATCGTAGATTTTCTCCAAATCTCTCGCGGCACTATTCCATTGAGCGTTGCTGCTTAGGGACAATAATGCGATAACAAGTAGTTGCACTCTCTTCATTAGGATCTCGTTAGGGTAAAATTAGCTTTAAGTCATATCTAGTGTGGCGTATTTTGGCAACTATTGTATAATGATGTAAGAGGATGTTTGCCATGAGTCATTTTTTTACAAAGGCCCAGAAGTATATCGAGGAAGCTCAGTTTAGTGAGCTTAAGTCTTTCTGTGAGAAAGAGATTGAAAATCACAAGAAAGAGGCGGGATTTTGGAAGATTTATGGGGTGGCCTTGGCCCAAGAAGGTGGTCCTCGTAGTGCTGTGATTGCGTTTGAGACGGCAGAAGAGCTTTTCACTATTCCTGACTCGGAAGTTATCTCCAATCTGATGACTTGCTATCTGGACGATGGGAGAGTGGAAAAAGCGGCGGATTTGATAGAGGAATATATCGAGTCCCTTGAAAACGAGATTCTCTACATGGTGATGGATAATCTTTGTGAAGGGGTCTTTGCCGACATCATTAAAATTGAGCAACTGGGTGCCAATACAAAGAGTGCACTTTTCAATCACCTCGAAGGTGAGTGGGAAGCCCTTCAAAAATCTGTCCATGAAGTGGATGGCTGGTCGATGGTTAGTGATCATCCCAATAATATTTTTCTTCAAAGTGTTAGCAACTTTCAAATAGAGCTTTCACAAATTGATCTTCGCGATTTCTTTATTTCTCAAGGGGATGAGAATGATACAATTCTTGTGCTTGAGTTTAGAAATGATGTGCAGATGATTTTAACTGAAGAAGATATTGGAATTTCAGTGATGATGAATGAGGAAGATATGGAAGAGCTTGGTGACTTCCCGGAAATGATCGGCCTTAAAGAAATTCGCAATCGTCTTGTTGAAATCGGTGAAGAACTTGAAGCCTCACCATCTGAAGAACTCTTTAAAGAAATCTATCTTACGCTCATGATGATGAGAGTGACTCTCGATAATATGGGATTTCTTGGAGTGAAGAATCTGGATGCAGAAAAGGAAACGGTTGAGAATCTTCTGCTTTCAATTTCGATGAATACTTTAGGGTCGTAATCAAGAATAAGCTTTCTTTACCTTAAATAAATTCAGTTTTCGAATTACGTTTTGTAGCATTTTATAAATTTAAAATTCTTTTTAATTTATGAGGTGACTATGAGGGTTTTCTTTTTATTGAGCATGTTTTTTCTTTTTGCATGTGGATCAGAATCTAATAATCCAGGTTTCACTAAAGTTATTCTAGGTAAAACAAGTGATAAAGCGATCCTAGATGGTGGAATTGTTGTTGGAGCTGCCAATATTGAGGGGGTTATTGGTTCTCACGCAGAGATCTTAGCTGATGAAAATGATATTGCAGTTATGGAGATTCCAAATGGAAGTTATCGTTTTGGAGGTATTGGTTATACTGCAAATACAACTTCAGGAAATAAAATATCACAAAATATTAGATGTGCTGGAGCAAATAACGGAGCAGTTTATAATCTAAACGGGCAGACAATTGAGCTAACTCTCGATTTTAGTGAAACTGCTTGTACAAATACACTTTTTGCAAAATCTACAGAAAGAGATCCTGCTGCAAATTCAACAATTCCTAAAGTTCGATTTGCAATGTGTTCAGGGGCTCTTCCTACTGCTGCAGGAGCAGGATGTACCGGGCCAGGACTTACTGGAGGGATTGTCTATCTCTTAAATTATGTTAATGGCGAGACAACTGAAAATATTCAAAGTCAAACAATTGCCATTGGTAACGGAACTGTCATTAGTACAGGTACAAATAAAGAAATGAGAATTCCTGTTGGAAATGGAATCCCTGTTCCTGTTATGATCGTTACACCTGGACCAAAGTATTACATTTTTGGAAAAGGTCTATCTCAAGGAACATTCTCAACTGATGGGCAAACTTCTAATGGAGTTTCTTTCTACAATGCTACAACAGACATCGTTGAAGTTTATTTACAACAATAATTAAGGATTAATTATGAAAAATATTATTTTAGTATTCGTTCTTCTATTCAGCTCTCAAGTAATGGCTGCATTGAAGAAGACAGCAAAGGTTACTTTACTGCGAGGAAAAGTAGAGTTTGTTTCTAAGGCCCTAAAGAAAAAAGGTCTTTTAAAGAAAGGACAATGGTTATATGAAGGCGATCATGTAAAGTCTCAGAAGAAAGGTGTTGCAAGACTTCTTATGATGGATAAGTCTTCAGTTACAGTTGCTCCAAATAGTTCTGTTATCATAAATAGTGCTCCTGGAAAAAAACCAGGAATGGTGACTTTGTTAACAGGGAAATTAAAGGCAAAAGTAAGACCAAATTATAAGAAGAAGAGTAAGAATAAATTCTTAGTTAAAACAAAGAATAGTGCTCTTGGTGTCAGAGGGACTGAATTTATAGCGAACTTTGATCCTAAACTTCTCGAAACTTCGACAATCACATTCTCTGGCTCTGTTGCAATGGTTGGAATAACAGAAGTTGGAGAGGTTAATATAGATAAATTAATGGACGTTCTTGATTCTGATGACTCTGTTATAGTAAATGCCGGAGAAGTTTCCACTGTTCAAAAAGATGAAACAAAACCAAGTCAACCGATTGTTCTTAGTCCTATAGATCTATACAAACTTAAGCAAAAAGTTGATGTCGTTAAATCAACAATAAAAGCTAATCCTGGGAAGACAGTTAAAGTAAATGTCTTAAATGTCGCAAACTTTTTAAAAGGTGAGACAAAAAAAGTCGCTTCTCTTCCTAAACTTTCTGAAGTTATTAAAGATGCGACGATTGTTGTAGAAGATGAAAAGGTCGAAGAGAAACCTAGACCTGTCTTGGCCACAACCGGGATTGTTGTAAGAGAAGAAGAGAATGACCTTATGGAAGTTGAACAAGTGGCTGAACTTTCAGCTGAACTTCCTGTTCAAAACTTAATTAAACTTAAAATCAGAGTACAGTAATATGAAAAGAATAATAATTTTATTAGCAGTATTTACATTTAATATTCATGCCCAATCTTTAAATGAAGTAAAAAATTTAATGGGAGAAGGGAATCTTTTTAGGGCCTTAGAACTTATTGATAAAGTAAAAACATCGAAAAGTAATAAAAATTCAATCAAAGGGAAAATCTATCTAGCACTTCAAGACTACGAGAAATCCCTTTCTTTTTTTACGAGGAAAGATGTTACAAAAGATAGTAAGTATTTTTATGAGTTAGGACTTTGTTATTATAATCTAAATGAATTGGGAGAGGCGAAGACCAATTTAAGAAGATATGTAAATTCTAATAAGAAAGATGCTGAAGCATATTATCTTCTTGGTGATATTCTTAAGCTTCAAGGATCTCCAAAAACGGCTAAGGGGTATTTTAATAATGTTCTTAAGTTAAATTCAGCAAATGATCAGTTAAAGCAAGCATCATTATTTCAACTCTCTGAGATGAAAGAAGAAATGATACGAACGAAGAAAGGGAACAAGGCTCAGAAAAGATATGCCCTAAAGCAAGTTATTCCAAATTACCAAAGAGCTCTTCATTATGATGAAGATTCAGCATTGGCCAGTGAGATAATTACGCGTCTTAATTCACTATCTCAGAAGTACCGTATCGCCGGCCAAAGAGTTAAGAGGCATAGTGTTTGGGGAAATGTTAAACAGGAAGTAGGTTTTGATAGTAACATTTTACTTATTCCTGATGATGTTACAGGTGCGCAAGCTGAAAATAAATCAGGAGCTGTTAGTAAAACTTCAACTTCTGTAAGTTATGCCTATAGGAGAAAGTCGTTTGAGATCTCTCCAAATATTAATCTCGGGTTTGATCGTTTTTTCGATCGTTCAAATACACAAATCTATAAGAACGATGAGTACCGTATTAATGGTGGGCTTAAGACGTCATTGAATCATAAAGTCTCTGGGAAAACTGCGAAGTTGTCTTTAGATCTTACTTATAAGTTAACTGAAAAGGATTATCTTTCACAAAAAGACTTTCTTTTCTATAGTCGCAAGTATGGAGTAAGTCTAGGTGAGCAGTTTAATCTTTTTAAGATTGGACCATCTTCAGTTAAAGTTAAATATGAGAGAACATATCTATACTCGAAGCTCCTTGATTCTTCTAAGTACTCATTAAATATTTCTCAAGTGATTAAAAGAAAGAATGGAGTCACTTACATTTCCTTAATCGGATATGATCAGAAAAAGACACGAAATGAACTTTATAATGCGGACTCTTATTATCTGACGGGAATCTATAAAAATAAAAACCTGCTTACTTTTTCTAAGAATCTGACTTTTAAGACAGGTCTTACAATGCTTTTCATTGATTATGAAAATCAAAGTGTTCGCGGCCTAGAAAAAAACTTAAGTCCATTTGTAGGAATTGATAAAAGATTATCAAAGAAGTTATTTCTTGATGGAAAATATTCTTTTACCAAGAACTTATCTGATGAAGATAACTACGACTATTCTAGACACTACGTTAGTCTAGGAATTAGTTACAAGTTTTAATGCGAAAGGGGGCTCATACTTATCCGTTAGCCCCCCAACCATTTCAAGAGTTAAAAATAACTCTTTGTTTGAAAACGTTGTCGCTATTTCTGGCCGACAATATCTTTACAAAAAATTTTTGTCCTCCTGACTCTTGACACGAATTTTCGCGATATTATTATTTTAGACAAAGATACAGGAGGCTTTATGAAAGACTTAAAAAAAATAATTTCAATGGGTTTTGTGTGTTTTTTTCTAACTCTCACAAGCTCACAGGCCAATGATCCATTTAGACAAATGGACTTGATGATCGACAATGCTTTTAAGAATTCATTCTTCGGGGATTTCAGCTACATCAATAATTCCTCCATCAAAATTAATCGTTCTGAGGATGCGGATTATAAGTATGTGGAAATTCTTGGGGAGGATATTTCGAATAAGAAGATCGATATCAATATCAAGGATGGCATGATTTCCATTCGCGGAGAGACCAAGCGTTCAAGCTCGCAAAATGGTAATTCTTCGAATTTCTTTTCGACTTTTAATCAGAGTTTTAGCGTTCCTTACGGAGTGAGGGAGAATGAGGCGATCTTTGATTCGAAGGATGACAAGATTATTATTATGTTTCCGAAGGAAAAGGTATAGGCCTGGGATTACCCAGGCCATCTCTTTTTTATAATGTTGGAACCATGGCAGTGAATTCAAACTTCATTTGCTTTTTGTTTCCGTAACCGAATCTTTCGATTAATCTCTTTGAGCACATCACGGTTGAAGCGTGATCATCTCTTGTTAACTTCGTGAACTTGAAAGATATATTTAAATCTTTTCCTCTTGTTGGTGAGATCGTTACTACTGCCGTACAAGCAAGATCACTTCTTTGTAATAAATACTTCGCTTCGTTGTTAACGATCTTTCTGCTATTTCTAGGAAATCCTGACTTCATCATGATTCCTGAGAAGTATAAGTCTTTTACAGCATCACCAGAAATTGTGGCATGACAGCTCATTTTTCCATCAAGTCTTGATTTATAGATGCTCGCTACACAGTCGGCATGATGGAAGTCTACAGTGAACTTCTTGAACTCTACAGGAGCTAAGTAAGTGTCCTGAACTGATGCTGCGAATACTGATTGAACTAAGGCCATGGCTACGATTAATTTCTTCATTATTTTCTCCTGGTTATTTGTTAAAACCAGATTACAGGGCTTCTCGTGCCCTCTCAATGAAGTTCTAGGAAGTACCCAGATTGGGAACTTTTTAGCTTAAAAAGTCTACTTTCTCAGGAAAACTCTGCGGACGGAAGGCATAAGTGAAGGCAAAGTTCACTAAATCCTGCTTTCCAGTATGGCAATCATAGACCCCTTTTTCGGTGAATTCTTGAACGAGCTTACCCATTTCAGCAGTGAATTCTTCCATGGTTTTGCGACCCATACGCACACTGAAGAGTCCCATTCTACGACCATTAGTTTTGTTATTTTCCACACAGTCATTCATTAAAGAGTGTGACCAAGTAGTCAGCATCTTTTTAACTAATGGACCATCTGCTCCCCAAGTAAAAGAATTATCTTCGTTAATAACTATTTTTTCTTTTGAGTGATATTCAATGAGATCGAATGAATCGAGTTTGAGTAAATACTTTTCTACGTCTTTGAATTCTAGGCCGTAGTCTGAAAGAATCGTTTCAAGGGGAGTGACTTCAGCCACGAAGAGCCAGTAGAAACAAAAGTGATCCCAGTTATTAACAAAGAAAGCTTCGATTTCGCCATTAAGCTTGTGCTCCACAAATTCCTGCTCTTTAGAACTTTCAATCAACTCAACAAGTCCTAACTCAAGAAAGTCGGCAATGAGGGAGAGTTTATTCATGCTGAAGTCTTTTCCACTTAAGAGCTTCTTTACTCCCGACTCACTCATTTCAAGGTGACTAGCAAGATCGCTATATTTTAGCTTCTTTGCCTTCATGATTTTCTTTATTTTCAATGAGATAACTATTGGATCCATGGAGCCTCTTGTAAAAATCACAATACTTGTTGGTTTCTCTTATTTATTTGTTTATATTACTTTTGGTTTGGGAGTGCAATTTTTGAGAGAGAGTTATGTCGTTTTTTCGTGCAGTCCTATTACTATTCGTAATTTCCCTACCTACATTTGCTGTTGATTGTTTTCGCGACGTTTGCGTTGGTGATGAAGTCCATGTGAAGAGTGACAAGCTTGTTGGAGTTGTTTCTTCTATTGAAGGACATTTCTTTCATTTAAAAAGTGAGGCAGGACCTAAAATTTGGAAAGCTCTAAGGGATGATTTCGCCACTGTTGTGAAAGAACTCGATGGATTTGAAATCGGAAAGAGTTATCTTCTTCATAATGAAAATCTTTATTACCCAACTCATACCAAATGGTTTTATAAGATTATCAATCTCTTTGAAGATGGTTTCGCTCTCGTAAAACAAAAAGGAAAAACAAGTGCACAGAGAAAAACGATGAGTCTTGAAAAACTTGTTTTATCTACGAAAGAGTTTGGAAATTTTCAACGATTTCAAAATGTTTATATTTCTCAGCGCGGTGGACAGGCCTATATCAAGGATCTCTTTGAAAATGGAATGGCACTTGTTCAAGATAAGCAAGTTTCTCTTCCTTATCTGGTAAGGGTTATTCGTCTTCAGCCTTATAAAGAAGTTCGTTGTAAGTACGGTCATTGTGTTGGTGAGTATGCTGTTTATAAGAGCTGGCCAGATAATAGACGTTCACTTGTAAAGATTCATAAAATTATTGATGCTCATGGTGCCGGCATACAAGTCAAATTCTCTAACGGGCGAATCCAGGCCTACCATGATAACTATCTCTTTCACGGTGTTGAAAATTTTGATGGCTTTCAAGTAGGCTCTCATGCTCTCTATGTTCATGGACCAATCTTAGTCAAAGTCGATCATCTTTTTGAAACAGGTGATAGTGTTGTGACTTTTCCTGATGGCACTCGAAAGTTTTTAGATCTTCAGAAACTATGGCGTGAGCTAGAAGAAAATCTTGGCTTCCGTGCAGGAGATCGTGTTCTTACTCGCGGGGGAATGGAGACAACTATCATTGGTGTTTTTGAAAATAATCAGGCCGTCTTTAAAGGGCATGAGCCAGGTTCAGTATGGTATGACAATATGGCCGGACTCCAAAAGCTTTAGATTTGAAAATGCCCTCTGTTAAGAGGGCACCGATCTAGTCGCAGCAGCTGCAACCACAACAGCTACAGCATTTGCATTTTTGATCTTTAACTTGCTCATCATTACTGCTCATGACTTCATCCTTTCTGTTTTAACAACAGGTTTTGTGTTTGGTTTCAATTTCATCAGCGAGCTCGCGTAGAAGGGTGGCCAGGTCGCTGGCCTTAAGATCATAGAAAACCGTCTTTCCCTCTTTTCGTGCACCAAGCACACCCACATCCTTGAGCTTCGATAAATGTCGACTAACTACCGAAAGATCAATCGAACAACATTGAGAAAGTTCACCAACATTAGCTTCGCGACAGCCGCAGAGGTGACCAATCAAACTGAGTCGATTTGGATCCGAGAGTACTTTAAAGAGTTGTGAGAGTTTTTCTATTTCTTTCTTCTTCATATTTGCATTATGGTGCAAGTATGGATCGATTGCAAGTGTTATTTGCATTTTTATGCAACAATTTTATGTATGCAAGACATATCAACGGTTTAGTGCTATATTAGCCTCTAGCTTTGTAATGGGGGTGTCCTGGTTTCGACGAGACTCACGGATGCATTTACGGGCGTGCCCAGGTTGGTCTCCACGGTCCTGGTAAAAAGGAGCCCAAACTATATTTGCAGAATCTAATTTTGCTCCAGCTATGGCCGCTTAATTTATTTAACGCCGCCGCTTAAATAGCTTGAGGGGGTAGTCCCAAGAAACAGAAACTACCAATCCTGTTCAATCTGCAGGTTAACTAGGTTGGTAACCTGCCGGGTCTGTTATTAAAAACTCACCGGGGTTTGGCGGTTTCACAAAATCGTACAGTCTTGTTTGCTGACAAAAACTGCAAACTACGCACGTAGGCCGGGTGAGGATGTGGTTTCGGACGTGGGTTCGATTCCCACCACCTCCACCATTGCCAGTGGCGAACAGCTGGACGAACTCTGTTATTCTAAGGGTCCATTCCGGACACATCGTTTACACTTTATACCGGAGACATCGTTTACACTTCTAAATAAAACGGTCAGTTATAATTTTCTTGTAACAGGAGGTTATAGCTATGCCGTGGATGGAGTGCAAAGTCATGGATCAAAAACT
>JAAEST010000039.1 GCA_024229115.1 Oligoflexia bacterium | reverse complement strand
TAAAACCATAAAGCGCGCTCTGAAATATCGTATAACAGATATGAAAACAGTACAGCGAATAGCTTTTTTGCAGCTGAAGGACAGTGATTATGAAATGCCTTTTATAGAGATCGATAAAGAGTTTCAAAACTCACAGGCCTATATAGAAGGCCACCTTGGTGATGAAGTTGACTTATCAATATATGACAGATTATTAGAGGAAGATGACAATGGATGAAGACCTTGTGAAAATGCTCAAATATCTCCGTCTTAATGGACTGCTTGCCAACTGGGATGAGCATATAAAAGCGGCTCAGAAAGGAAACTATTCTAATGTCAGGCTGCTTAAGTATATTGTCCAACAGGAATATAATCACAAGAGAGAAAACTCAAGAAAGATGAGATTAAAGCGTGCAAAGGTGGAGGAGGAGTTTGTTATAGAGACATTTCCCTTTCATAGACAGCCGAAACTGAACAAAAAGAAAGTCCTCTCTATATACGATTCCTTTGACTACATGGAAAAGAAGCAGAATATCATCTGGCTTGGTTCAACCGGTGTGGGAAAAACTGGTCTTGCCAACTCTTTCCTTATACAGGCCATTAACCGTGACTATACAGGCAGAGCTGTTCTTTTTCCTGAGCTCGTTGAGATGCTTTACAGAGCACGGGGTGACCATTCCGAAGAAAATATAATCAGAAAGTTTGCTTCCTATGATTGTCTGCACATTGATGAACTGGGATATGTTGAGATGGAGCCCGTTCAGACCGGACAGTTCTTTACCCTGATGCACAAAAGATATAAGAAAACTACAACCTTGATAAGCTCCAACCTCGGCTTCAGTGAGTGGAATTCCTTCTTTAAAAATAGCCAGCTTACAGCAGCCCTGATTGATCGCCTCTTGGAAAATAGCCATGTTATCAATATGAAAAATTGTACGAGCTTAAGAGCTAAGCCCCTTCAGAGCTGATTATTCGACAAAATAATTTATTAGAGGAGTTTGTTATGACTATTTCGTTTAAGGATATTTCAGAAGGACAACATGATGCCAGAATTTCTGACGTTGAAGAGGTGTATAACAAATCAGGGTTCTATCTCCGTTTCATCTTTACTGTCTCTGACTCAAAATTCAATGAGCATGACTTCTCTGCTACATTAAAGGTTTCAGGTTCAAAAAAAAGTTATTTCTACCGATGGATTACTAACCTTGTAGGTCGTGAGATTGACTTGTTAGATACCTCTTCCTTAATAGGTAAACTATGCCGTATCTCTGTTGTTAAATTGGATGATAACCTCTTCTCTGTCCATCCTGTATCACATCTGTATTGATAGTCTATCTATAGCCTGCTCCATTATTTCTGCCACAGAATATATCACCCTTTCTTGACTCTCCTTTCCCTCTTACTTATCTCTCTCAATTATATCAATACTCGCTTTCTCTCTTGCCGTTTTTTCATTGGCTCAGTTTATCAAAATAAAAGTGGCTCAGTTTTCTAGAGAAGTATTGTCTTCAGAAAAACTTGTGAAATAATCTCTTTACGAATACCACTCCAACTATGAAAAAATACACACGATATAGTCTTTTTTATCTTGCCGGTTATCTTCTCCCGGCAGGTATCGGTTTTTTCCTGTCTCCGGATTTAACTCTAAGATTGTTCATGTCAACCGGTGAATATAGTGACGTATTTGTTAGATTCCTTGGAGCATGCATGATATCCATC
>JAAEST010000038.1 GCA_024229115.1 Oligoflexia bacterium | reverse complement strand
TAGGTGGCAATAAATTGTGGAAATGATCCTTCGCTTTTTTGACCATGGATGAGGATATTAATCCCCTGTACTTATTCAAAAATATATTTTGCTTTTTTGTTCCTTGATGCTTTCTTCGGTAACTTTTTCCATATCCAACTTTAACGACCAGGTTTTAGACATATCGTTTATTTTTAGAACCTCTTCAGGGCAGTTGGATACACATGCTAAACAGGCGATACATTTTTCCTTGTCAGCTTCGCCCGATTCAGCTTCCATGGCTTCAGTGGGGCATAATTCCTCACAAACCAAACACATGCTGCACTCTTCGCCACCTCTGGACGGGAGTTGTGTGAGCACCTTAAATCTTGATGTTTCGGCAGAATCAAGCTGTTCTTCCGTATATTCTGTCTTTTCCAATTCACCTAATATTCTATCATCCTCACCAGTAAATCTTTTGCAGGTAAGCTCAACATAATCTTTTGCCACTTCAAAATCGAGTTCATTAGGTCGATCTCCCATAGCCCTCCAGCCACCAAGGTTGAATGTATGGGCGCCTAAGAATTCAGCGGATGACACAACGATAAAATTCTGTTCTTTCAATATTTCTCTTGTGGAATAATGAGTTGGATGGACACCAAAGCCACCATACGTAAAAAACATCGAGCATTTTTTGCCTTGACCATCCAAAGTTCTCAACCAATCCCTCACTACTCTCGGCGCCCGGCAAACGTGAATAGGCGCCCCAAATACTACCGCTTGATAAGGTTCGAAATCAATCTTCCTTTGTCTTTCTCCTAAGGAGGTGATTTCAGACATAGTGACCCTCACCCCCTTCTCTTTAAATTTCTCTTCAATTACTTTTGCAATTTTAGCTGTATTTCCTGTGGCTGAAAAGTACAATATCAATACTTTCATATAATTTTCTTCTTTTAAATTAAGTTTCATTTTCTGTATCATTGTT
>JAAEST010000037.1 GCA_024229115.1 Oligoflexia bacterium | reverse complement strand
CTATGGGAGTACCGCACTCCATAAATACTTCTACGTGTTACATTCTCTGTCCTGACCAAACTACTTCGCCAATAATCTGAAAATCTTCATTCTTCAAATCATCTTTGAGTAATTCCCAGTTTTCATAAGTAGGGTTATCACTTACCACTTTGATCACCTTTGGCATGAACTGAAGTCTCTTGACCATCAGCTGACCATCAAAGCGAAATACATAAACACCATCCCCAGAAAACTCGTCAACTTTATGAACCATAACTAAAGCTTGGTTTTTTAGTGTTGGTGCCATGCTATCGCCTCTAACTGGCATCAAGAAAACTTCATTAGGATTAACACCAATACTTTTGCTTATGAATTTTTCACTAAAGACAATTTCAGTCGACTTCTCTTCTCGTTCGACAAGTGCCCCATGACCTGCACTAACTTCCACATCATAGAAATTTAGAGTGACATATCCTTTAGGTGTCCCAAAACCGTCTCGATCTTGCGCTATTTCTTCAGCTTTAAGAAAAATATTTTCAGGGATTTTTTCGCGTGATCGCCATGTTCTAACTGTGGATGGTGAAACACCTAAAGCCTTTGATAAATCTGTAATTTTTGCCGTTTTTGTAAGTTGCTTAAGTTCTGTGAT
>JAAEST010000036.1 GCA_024229115.1 Oligoflexia bacterium | reverse complement strand
TCCTTTTTATGGCATTGTTCATTTTTTTCAAATTGAATATCAGTCACTTTACCGTCAGTCTGCTTTACATTTATCGTATATAAATTACCAACTTTATATCGTTCTTTAAAACGACCTATACGCTCCATGATCTTATCATATTTCTTGAGCTTCCTTTTCTCATTTAATCCCTTTTTTATCGCTAATAACTCCTGTTCAAACTTCTCCTCACGACGTAAAAGAATCGCACTCTCTTTGGCCTCTTTCGCTTCAGAGTGGCATAAAAGAAAAACTTCTTCTTCTGTTCGAACTAATTTCATGCTCAGTATAGTCTTCCCATCTGATAAAGCTATCTTCTCCTCTTCCACTCCAGACCACAAAGAGCTATCATATGTCCTCTTGCGTGAAACCGCTACATATTTAAAGTGGTTCTTTTTAATCAACGCAAGATTATCTTCCGTCGCAATCCCTGCATCCATGACAATTGTCCTTTGGCTTGGAAACAGGCCTTCTTCTTTCTTTAATTCCAACAAAATATCCTCAAGCGTATCCGGTTCTGACACATTGCCTTTCCACACTTTGCTTTGCTTAGGAAAGCCCTCTTCATCTACCGTAAGGGATAACGTAATCAAAGGGCAATCATTGCGCTTCTCTTTTGATTTACTATACCCAGCGACTTTACTACCCTTTTTGCTTCCTTCAAAATACGTATTTGTTAAATCATATAAAACCACCGTCTCTTTAAGGGAAAATATCTCTTTCGCACGACTTGACAACTCTCGTTCTATCGCTTCGTGATTCTCCCATAACAAAACTGCCGTACGGTGTAGAGCCGTATCATAAACTTTCACCCCTGATCCTAACAACT
>JAAEST010000035.1 GCA_024229115.1 Oligoflexia bacterium | reverse complement strand
TTGTAGGGTGTAAGAAAAAAACTTCCATTTTAAATTTTAAGCACGCATAGTTTCACGACTACTTCCATCAACCAAATGGAGGTAGAAATGTCAGCCAAGTCAAAAAAACCGTACAAGAGATTCTCAGACGAAGAGAAGAAAGGAATCTTAGAGGATTACTTTCAATCAAACTTATCAGTAGAGGCATACTGTAAAAATGCACCAGTATGTAATGCAACACTTCGCAAGTGGATTAAAAAAGCAACGCAGAAGTCTATACCAAATAAAAAGCATTACAGTCCTGAACAACGCAAAGAAGCTGTTGAGCAATATATGAAAAGCGGGATGACTCAAAAGGAGTTTGCTAGTGTTTGGGGAATTAATCCGAGAACGATCAACGTGTGGTTTAAAACCTATCAAAGAGAAGGGCCACAAGGGCTTTGGAATGGAAAGATTTTTGGAAAAGGAAAGAAGCGTGGGCGTGAAGAGTTAAAGCAGGAAGTAAAAGATGTCATTGTGGAGACTAAAAAGAGACTACCACAGTTTGGTTTAAAGAAACTTAAGGACTTTTTGTATCGCTTTGAGGGAGTTAAAGTCTCTCCCAACTCTATTAAAAAGGTCTTAGTTGAAGAAGAGATTTACGAACCGCCTAAAGCACCCCCTAAAAAGAAATCACCACCACTGCCTAGGCGATTTGAGCGGGCAAATCCAATGCAACTTTGGCAGTCAGATATAACAAGCTTTGTTCTAAAGAGATCGGGACAAAGAGTTTATCTGGTTGTCTTCAAAGATGATCATAGTCGCTATATTGTCTCTTGGGCCTTGGCCTTAAAGCAAACTGGTGCGTTTGTAATGGAATGCTTCTTAGATGGAGTACAGAAGTTTGGAAAACCTCAAGAGGTGTTAACAGATCAAGGTCGTCAGTATTTTAGTTGGCGAGGTCAAAGTGAGTTCCAAAAACTATTAACAAATGAAGGAGTGAGACATGTTGTCTCGCGTTCTCATCATCCTCAAACTTTAGGAAAGTGTGAAAGGTTTTGGAAGACAGTGGGAATAGAGTTTTGGAATCGAGCGAAGCCTCTCGATTTAAAAGAAGCAAGAGATCGTTTTGCACACTATGTGAATCACTACAATCACTTTAGACCTCATCAAGGAATAGGTGGAGTAACTCCAGCAGATAGATTCTTTGGAGTTGAGAATCAAGTGAGAGAAGCGATTGAGAATAACTTAACAAATAATGAACTTCGTTTATCAATTGATCAGATGCCAAGAAAACCATTTTACTTTGTCGGACAAGTTGGAGAGAAGCGCGTCGCGATTCATGGGGAGAAAGGTAAATTGAAAGTGAATATGCCTGATGGAGAAACTACGGAGATAGATTATGAAAACTTTGGAAATGGATACACAGAAAGTAGTAGAAAATATGGATCAGAAGGAAGAGAATACTGTGAAGAAAAAGAGAGGCAAGAGGGGGCGACGCAAAGGGAGCTTCAAGATGCCACCGAGAATAGCAATACCAGTGAGAGGGCTTTGGGAAGCTGCGAGCGAACAAGAGAGGAAGCTTGCCCACCAAAGAGCGATAACGATCATGGAGTATTGGATGGGACATATCTCGAAAGAGGAAGCGGGAGTGAAATTAGAGATGCCTCCACTTCGAATCTGGCAGATGAGTCAACAAGCTATCTCGGGAATGTGTGCGGGACTTTTGAAACAACCAAAGAAAGTGAAGAATATGACGAACAAAGAAGACGATCCAAAATACCTGAAGAAGAAGATAGTGGAACTAGAGAAGAAGATCTATATGCAAGATCGTTTGATCGAGATTCTGAGGTCGATGCCAGGTTGCAAGGAAGTGACGTACAAAGAGGAACTTGCGAAAGAGAAAGCGAGAGAGTTGAAGAAGAAACAAGCGAAGAAAGCAGGAGCGAAACGTGGCAGGAAGCCCAAGACGAAAGAGATACGACCGAGAGTTCAAGAAACAGATCGCAAAACTATTGGTACAACAAGGACGACGATTAAAGACGAGTGATGTTGCTAATAGTTTAAATGTGTCAGAGCGAACACTTCGAAGTTGGAAGAAAAATTACTTGGAAAATAAAAGTCCAAAAATTGGAAGACCAACAAGAAAGTTAAACTACAAATTGAGATTACTAAAATTAGTTAAGGAAGAATGGCTACGTCAAGGAAGACCTGGATGGAGACCAGTGGCCTATGCTCTTAAAGGAGAATCCGTTGATCTGATTCAAAAGTATGTGTCACAACTAAAGATGAAAGAGAGAAAAGTTCAGTGGCAATACAAACGAAACAGATCAAAGAATGTAGATGTTCTTTTTAGTAATGTAGTTTGGACACAAGATGCAACTTTTTTAAAAGAAAATAAAAAAAGAACTTATGCAGAAGTAATAAAGGACCGATGCTCTTTTGAAATTATAGAAGCGAAGCAAGTTGATAGTATGAACAGTGAAAATGTTAAATCAATTTTAAAAGATAAAGAGATGCCACTGGTTTATATGAGTGACAATGGAAGTGCTTATTGTTCAAAAGAAATGGAGAGCTTTCTTAAAAGTAAACGTGTGATCCATCTGAAAAGTCTCCCTGCTACACCTCAACATAATGGTGGAGCAGAGATCGCAGTGAAGGAGCTAAAGCGATTAGTTACTTGTGTAAGTAAAAAGAAAATTTCTCTTGATGAACGCTTAGATAAGGCCAAAAGAGTATTGAATAGAGAAAGGCTCTGGAGGGCCCATGGATACAAAACAGCATATGAAAAGTTCAAATCTTCCCCTTTGAAAGATAAGGAAGATGTGCGTGATAAACTATATGCTGAATACGAAAATAAGTTGTGCTTGCTTATTAATAAAAAACTTAATAAGCGAAAGCAAAGACTTGAAGAAAGAGAGTTAGTGTTTAGCTTGTTAGAAAAATACAAGCTGATTAAACGATACAGAGGTAGTCGTAAATATTGTGTTTAAAAACGGAAGTTATTTTTTGAACACTACA
>JAAEST010000034.1 GCA_024229115.1 Oligoflexia bacterium | reverse complement strand
AGGAGCATAAAGAGATGGAGATTGATGATGAGACAAAGGAAAAGCTTTTTAAGATAAGTGCTTCCACAATAGATAGACTTTTATGTAATAGTTCACCCGTCTATCTGTAAAAATTCTTTGACAACATAATTATAACAGAGAAGGAACAAGGACATTAGCTCTCAATGCAGTAATAGTATCAACAAGAAACTCAAGAGGATTTCTTTTTTGCAGCCAGCAAGTACGAGTAACAGTCAATAGTCTTGAAGTAAGGACAGCGCCATTATCACTTCTATTTCCAAAACATATTTTTCTCCACTGCACAGCAGGTCTTATTCCTCTTTCTGCTATGTTGTTTGTTGGTTCAACTCCTTCATAAAATACAAAGGTAAAGAGATGATCAGCACGATTCAGCAATTTGCGTGATAAGGTATGCACAGATTTCTCCTGTGAATTTTCATGATTTTTAAGATGTTTTTTTATCGCTGATCTTGCCGATTTTGTTTTCTGGATTAACTCATCTCGAGATATTTTCCCGTTTTTAAAGAGATACCAGACAGACATTAGTTTTTTTATGAGCTTTTCCATTCTTTTAGCAAAGGATATAGCTTCAGAAGCTCCTTTGGCTTCACCTATTTTTAAAATACCCTTAAAGTCTCTTTTCAGATGAGCCCAGCAAATCTGAAAAAGACCTTTATGATATT
>JAAEST010000033.1 GCA_024229115.1 Oligoflexia bacterium | reverse complement strand
TTTAGATTATGATTTAGGTTATTTTGACGATAAGGGAAGAAGAGTGGAGCCTATTGAGGATCCATTTGGTTTATATATTAAGAACGGAGTGTAAACGATGTCTTAAGAATAAAGTGTAAACCTTGTCTCAGGAAGGACATTATTCTCATGAAGAACAAATTCCTTACCAATCTCTAAACGAATATTGAAAGCTTCTTCCCTATCCATATGATCTACATAATTATATTGGATATAATCTTCACTCATTGAGTGCCATGCTTCTTGTAAATCTTTTGAAAGACCACTTTGATCATCCCTAATGGTCACACCAGGAGTTACTTTTACATAGGTATCAGACTCACCTACAAATCTCTTAACTTCTAATTCTATATTTTGAACATTAGGAAACTCTTGATAGTAATTTCCGTTTTCATCAGTGTAATACCTATTTGTTGATTCATAATCGACTCCACCAAAAGAGAATATTCGAGTTTGTGGTGCCAATCTTCCATAGCCTCTATTACTTATATCCAAAGCAATTGAACCTTTCTCAAATTCAAACTCTGCCCTTCCGTCTACACCAAAAGTAGAGCCACGATCATCACCTTCAACAGCATCACTTCTCTCCCCTCCAAAAGCACGATAGAGACCATGACCGATATTATCGTTTGTCGTATTTAAATCAAGAGTCATACCAGTCAGTCTTCCCATCCTGAAAAAACCCTGTTCGGCCATTACTTGATCAAGAATAGGGTCTGATAAGTCTTCTTTACTTGGATCAATATCGACAGAAATTCCAGGACCACGGTTTTTAAAGTACTCATGCTCTTCACAATCACCATTCCCCCCTGGAGGGTTATTAATTGTATCAATGGAATCCTCAAGCATAAGTAAAGAAGCTGTAATCAATCTTTCATCACTTGGATCTGAAACAGCATCGAGAAGCTGAACTGTTTTTAATACTTTCTGTGAGTCTTCATGAAACTCATCTTTTATATATCCATCATTGAGAAGATCAATTAACTCATCAACTTTCATTTCATGAAAAGTTCTAACTGTCTGACCTTCAACTTTTAAAGTGAAAAGATTTGTTGCGTTTTCAAATTCGACTTCTATTTTCTTATTAATTTTTGTTTTATCAGCAGAAAAGTTGATAACTGATTTATCACCAGCAAAGGCGTGAACTTGAGTGAAAAAAAGATCAGTAGAAATAATAATTTCATACTGATCTTATCGGTTTCTAAGGGCTCATTCTTGAGTTAATTAGTCGCGAATCTCAATTAAATCATCACCTTTCCATCCAATTTTCAATAACTTACCTTCCATTGTCGACGAGTTCTGTAGTAACTCTTTACTTAGCGGTCTAATGACTAATTTATTGAAGACATTAGCCAGCGGCCTTGCTCCATATCTTTCATCATAACCTCTTTCACTAAGAATATTTACCACCTCATCATCTAGAGAAATCGTAATTTTCTTTGAAGCTAACCTTTCATTAAGAAGTTTAACTTGCTTATCAATTAACCCTTTAACCACATCTTTTCCTAGAGAGTTATATTCTAAGACACCATCTAAACGCCCAAGAACTTCAGGTTTAAAATCCAACTCAGGGTTTTGAGAGTTCGTTGTTAAAAGAATAATAGTATTCTTAAAGTTAATCGTTCTCCCTTTGTTATCTGTTAACCTACCATCATCTAGAATCTGTAGGAGGATATCAGAAAAGTCATGATGAGCTTTTTCGATCTCATCAAAAAGAATTACACTATATGGTTTTCTACGAATCGCTTCAGTTAATACTCCCCCATCGTCATGTCCAATATAACCAGCAGGTGCTCCAATCAGTTTGGCCACACTATGCTTTTCACTATATTCAGACATATCTAATCGAATAAGGTTTTCAACATTATCAAAGAGAAATTCGCTTAAAGATTTCGCAGTCTCTGTTTTACCAACTCCACTTGGACCTTTAAGCATAAATGAAGCCATTGGCTTTGTTTCATCTTTTAAACCTGCGTGTGCTGTTAAAATAGTGTCCGCAATTTCTGTTAACGATTCATCTTGACCAAATACTCTTTGCTTTAAAAATTCTTCGAGTTTTAAGATATTGTCTTGCTTATCTTTTAAAATCTTTTCCACTGGTACACCAGTCTGTCTAGAAATAACCCCTGCAATATGCTCTGTCTTAAGCGTCCAATCGTGATTAACCTCTTTAAGTTTTTCTTCTATTTCAGGAATCAAAGAATATTTAAGCTTACTGGCATTTTCAAAGTCTGCATTTCTTTCAGCTTGTTCAAGATCAAATTTCAAACGATCTAACTCTCTTTTTAACTCACTCACTTGTTTTACAGAAAGAACTTCTTCTTCCCACTTATCGCGTTCCGATTTAAATCGTTCCTCTAGTTCTTCAATTTCTTTCTTGAGAGAATTATTATCCCCTTCCATTTGGGCATAAATCTTCTTAGAACGGATCTCGCTTTCTAGCTCAACTAATTTAGCAGGCATAGCTTCTGCGGAAAGCTTTAAGGCACTAGCCGCTTCATCAACGAGATCGATTGATTTATCTGGAAGATTCTTATCTGTAATATACTGAGTACTTAAAAATACTGAGCTAAAAATTGCTTCATCGTTAATCTTAATTCCATGATGGGCCTCAAGCTTATCTTTTAATCCCATCATAATTTCTACAGCATCTTCCTTAGAAGGCTCATGAACAGGAACAGATCTAAATCTTCTATCAAGAGCACTATCTCCTAAGATAAACTTTTGATACTCATCAAAAGTTGTTGCTCCGATACAATTCAGTTCTCCACGAGCTAAAGCAGGTTTAAGAAGATTAGCGGCATCCATCGCCCCATCAGTTTTTCCAGCTCCAACAAGCTGATGCATTTCATCGATAAAGAGAATGGACTGCCCAGCTTCTTCTTTTAAAAACTTTATTAAGTATTGTAATCTTTCCTCAAATTCACCTCTAAATTTTGTTCCGGCCATAAGGGCACCCATATCTAAAGAATAAACCGTTTTATCTTTAAGAACATCAGGCACCTTTCCTTTTACAATAGCATCAGCAAGTCCTTCAACGATTGCCGTCTTCCCAACTCCAGCAGGACCGACAAGAACAGGATTGTTCTTTCCGCGTCTTCCTAATATCTCCATCACTGCTCTAATCTCTTTTGAGCGACCAATGACAGGATCCAATTTATTTTCAGTGGCCATCTCATTGAGATTAACGAGAAAGCTTGGAACTTCAGACTCTTCTTCTTCTGAGTTAAGTTTTTCATAGTCAATCTGAAAGTCGGGCATAATCTTAGGTAAGAATCTTAATAGCTCTTTTTCAGTAACTTCGTTCTTCCCATTTTGAGTGGCGTAAGAAGAAGCGTAAGTAAGCCATGCACTTAACTTAGAAGATGGTCTAATATTTTCTAGATCAAGTTCTCCACTTACAGTTGGTAGAGCCGCTAACAAATTCTCTATCGCCTTTACTTCTTTTTTAAGTCCTCGTGAACTAAAAGAAGCTGGATTTCTTATCAAGCCCAGCATTAAATGCTCTGGGTAAATTTCTGGGTGCTTACGAGATAACGCTTCTGTCTGAGCGATTTCAATAGCTCCAGTAACAATATTATCAAAATTTTTCATAGCAACCTCCCTATGCAAGTTCTTATAAACATAAGATGGGGGCCATATTAAACGCGTCAAGGGTATGCTTTTAAATCTTTTCAAAGCTTGCTAGAATGCTCAGGAATTCAACAACTTGGATAAAATATGATGAAATTATTAATTCTTCTTTCACTAGTAACCTTTAATATTTTTGGTAATGAGAATTTTCCTAAAGCAGACTTCAGTTCTCCTCAAACAACTTTTAAATATTATTTGAAAACAATTGTTGCTTATAAGAAAGGAAACCAAGAAGGTCTCGCTCTTGCTGCTAAAACATTTAACCTCAATCATATTGATCCAGCACTTAGAACAAATGTTGGAGAGACTGCTGCCATACAATTAATCAATACTCTTGATCGCCTAGAAAAGGTAGATGTATTACAAATTCCAAAAGAGATGGGGTCTTTAAAAAAATACACATATAAAGAAGACACCGTTTTCTTAGATAATACTGAGTACCATGTTGAAATTTCTCTCACTCTCAATAATCAAAAACAGTGGAAGTTCTCTAAAGAGACTTTAGATACAATTCAGCATTATGAGCGCTTCACGAAATCAGCAAAGGTTGTCGATGGTGTTGATGCTCTTATTACATGGAAAGAAAGAATAAAGAATAGAATGCCTGAGTGGACGAGTAATCGCTCTTTTATACTTCTTAATGGTCAATGGCTTGGTCTTATCTTCCTCGTCTTTATTGCTTTCATAATCGAAAAGCTAATCAAAATTTATATCACCTCGTTGACCATAAGATTATTGGCCAGAAAAGGAATTTCCATCTCTGAAGAACTAAGAAGAAAATTCACTGCTCCTATTGGTGTCTTTTCTTTTGCAGGTGTTTGGCTTGTGGGTGTTAAACTTCTTGAGTTTTCACCTTCAATTTTAAGTTGGTTTTTAAGAGGTGGTATCGTCGTCTTCACTGTAGGTGCAGTTATTGCCGTTCATCATATTGTTGATGTGCTCTGTCTTTTCCTAGAAAAGAAGGCCCTCGAAAGTGAAAATAAGTTTGATGATATCCTTGTCCCTTTAGTTAGAAAGACATCGAAGTTCCTTGTTATTGCCGTTGGAATAATTTTTATTGGAGACTCACTTACACTAAATATGAAAAGCATTCTTGCTGGTATGGGAATCGGGGGTATTGCCTTTGCCCTAGCCGCCAAGGATACGATTTCCAATATCTTTGGGTCAATTACAGTTCTACTAGATCGTCCTTTTAGAATTGGTGACTGGGTCGTTATTGATGATAAAGTGGAAGGGACTATCGAAGAAGTTGGCTTACGATCTTGTCGTATTCGTACCTTTTATAATTCGCAAATAACTCTTCCTAATGGGAAGTTAACGAATGCTCATATTGATAATTATGGAGTACGAAGATATAGAAGATTTAATACAAAGCTTGGAATTCAATACGATACACCTGTAGAAAAGATTGAGGCGTTCTGTGAAGGGATTAGACAAATTATTCTTGCTCATCCTCATACGCGAAAAGATTATTTCCATGTCTATCTTAATGGTCTTGGTAGCTCATCATTAGATATTCTTCTATATTGCTTTTGGGAGGTACCTGATTGGTCACAAGAGCTGCAAGAAAAACATCGTCTTCTCTTAGATATCTTAAGACTCGCCAAGGAAATGGAAATAGATTTCGCATTCCCAACTCAGACCTTACACACTATCCCTGCTGAAAATAGAAATCATAAAGAAGTAGCTCCTGCAGGAAAAATACATGAAAGAGCGAGTGAGTTAGCAAAAGAAATATCTGCTAACAAAATGACTTTTAATAATCATAGAAGTACTTTAGAAAGTATTAATCAAGGAGATCAGGTCTAACCTTTTTAAGAACACCTGTTACTTTTTCAGTGAACTGATCTTCATCGAATGGTTTAACAAGAAAGTTCTTTGCTCCACCAGCAATAGCACTGGTGATGACGTTCTTATTCAACTCTCCACTAACAATAATGACAGACTCGAGAGTATTCTCATTTGTTTTATCGAATTCTTTAAGGAGATCAACACCTGTCTTACGAGGCATATTCACATCCATAAGAATGACACAGAAAGTTTGATTGGCCAGTTTCTTAGAAGCTTCACTTCCATCTTTGGCCTTAATGATATTTCTAAAAACCCCTAGATTTTCGCAATACATTTCTAGCGTATCTAAGATATCACGATCATCATCAATTAATAGTACATCATCTGTTTTAGGCATAAAATAATTATACTGAAATCATTAAACATCACAAGGGTAATCAAAAAGACATTTTTCTTTTACTAACTTAGCAATTGTCTCAGGTACCATTTCCTCCCAGCCATCTTCGCCATTCTGAATCATTTTTAGAACGACACGAGACCAAATATGAAAAGCATCCTTATTAAAATTCTTAATATCAACTAATTTTCCTGACTCTTTAAGATAGTTAAGTACACACGTCAGTTCATTTGAAAGTTCTGTAGCATTACTATCAAGAATACTTCCATCCTTGTCATTTTTAGCAGGATATAAGTAAAGAGTTGTACCACTAGCAGTTAAATTTCCAATCCCTGAAAGCAGGCCACCATTTTCTTCCTTATATTTTTCAACATCAAAAACCTCAGAAAGATTATAATAACCGAGAACAAAGGCACTCTTTCCATTAGTACATGATTTAAAATATTGATTTAATTCTCCAAAGGTTTCAAAACTTGAAATAATAACTTGATAACCAAGGGTACTAATCAGATCAACTCTTGCAAGAAAATCCTCAGTATCAACCTTACCTCTTTCTTTAAGTTTATTCATGGAGATTTCAGGGAGAACAAGAATATCTTTTTCACCAGAATCTTTTTTAAATTGATCTAATCCCATTTCTAACATATCAACATTAACTAAAGTTGGTGGCCTATAGGAACCACGACAAATCAGGATATTTTTCTTATAAAGGGCATCTTTAGGCTGAAGAACTGAACCGTCATGATCAAATTGAACAGCAGAACAAAAACCTTTCTTTACTAGCTCAAGAGGCCAAAGTCTTGGGTCAGATTTAAAAGCAGGTCCTTCAACCTGAATATAATCAATCTTGATTCGATCAAGCGAAATTCCATCCATTAAACTTTCAATAAATTCTTCACGATTATTTAAACGATTGAATGCACCATAGATTAGATTCACACCGATAATTCCAAGAGCTTCTTGTTGCTGAAGATTGGCCTTATCAAGCATTCTCACGTGAATAATAATCTGAGAGTGTTCTTGACAACATTCATCTTGGAAACGAATACCAAGCCAACCATGACAATCAGCTGTGTACTTAAAACTTTTTGCAGCTACCGTATCAGCAAAGGCAAAAAATCTTGTATTATCTCCACGATCTTTATCAAGTCTTTCTTTTAATTGATTAAATTCATGATCAAGCATAGTTTGAAGTCTTTGCTGACTTACATATCTTCCAGACTTTCCATAAATGGCATCAGAGACAGTCATGTCATAGGCCGACATAGATTTTGCAATCGTCCCAGCAGCTCCACCGGCCCTAAAGAAATGCCTGGCAACCTCTTGTCCAGCTCCGATTTCAGCAAATGTTCCGTAGATCTTATCATTGAGATTAATCTCAAATGCTTTTTGATTGGTGTCTAAACTCATTTCCATGTTTTGATACCTTGTCTTATTCTTTTTAATGGTAATTTTTAAAAATTATGTTCAATTTATTTTAACAGATATGTTAAAAAAAAGTATGGAATCACAAAAAGAAAAATCATTATTTGAACAACATCTCTTCATCTGCACTCGTTGCCAATACATCGACTCTGAAGGAAGAAAATGTGGTGAAGAAGTCGCTCCTGCTTTCAGAAAAGAGGTCAAAAAACTGGTAAAAGAGAAATTCCCTCATAAGAAAGTGAGAGTGAATGCTTCTGGATGTCTTGGCCAGTGTGAACAAGGAATTAGTGCCGTCCTTTATCCAGAAGCCCACTGGGAGCTCGATTTGAGACCTGGTGATGAAGACAGGCTCATCTCTCTTATAAAGTGACCATATTTCGTGCTTCGCACAAATCTAACCTTTTGAAATCAGGTAAAAGTTAGATTTTCCCTTGAATTGCTTTCCTATCTTTCCGATAAAATGGAATATACGCTATAATAGTGTATGGCCCTCAAGGAGGCTCGAATGGATATTCAAATTCTCATTGCGATAGGGCTGGCTGGAATTTCAATGGGTTACATCATCTCACAAGAGAAAAAACGTAAAAGAATCCCGGTGAAAATCAAGGTAAGGTCAGAACAGCAAAAATAGAATCATATTAAGCTCTTAGGGCCTGATATAGATAGTCTGCAAGTATTACAATCATCATTGTTTTTCCTACATTTAGGGTGTATTTTCTCCTCGTTTATATAATTGCGAGGCGTTATGAAAAAGACAAAAGCTACCATTTCATCACTATTACTCATCGGTCAGTTGGCCTTCATGCCACAAGCTGTTGGTGGTGATGTCGGAACTAAAATTATCTACGGTGAAGATAACCGTTACGATACTGCTCAATACCCTGATAGAGAATTCAGAGAATATGCAAAGAGTGTTGCGGGAATGGTATCAAACCACAAGCTAACTCCAAGTTTTAATGATCCAGAGAAGTTCACATTCTTTTTAAGAACTGCTGAACAAGCTCAAGATCTTTGTATGGGTGAAAGATTCTCTGAACAATATGTTCTTCCATCATGTTCAGGGTTTTTAGTCGCTCCAGATATTCTAGTAACTGCTGGTCACTGTATGACTAGTGAGTTTGAATGTAAGACAAACTCATGGGTTTTCGATTACACAGACGGAACAACTGAGATTGATAAGAATAATGTTTATAAGTGTGAGAAAATCATTGATCAAAAACTCAATGAGAAATTTACTAAGATTCAAGACTATGCGGTTATCAAGCTAGACCGTGCTGTTGAAGGTCGTACTCCACTTAAATTCAGAAAGAAAGGTAAGGCCAGAACAGGAACTAAACTTGCTGTTATCGGTCACCCACTTGGATTACCTCAGAAGATTGCTGATGGAGCTAAGGTTAAGTTTGCAAATCTTGGAGAACTAATTAGGCCAATTAGATCAATCCTTAGAAAGAGATATTACTTCACAGCGAACCTTGATACTTATGCTGGAAACTCTGGTTCACCTGTTTTTAATAAGAAGACTGGTGAAGTTGAAGGGATCTTAGTTCAAGGTGCCGAAGACTTCGATAGAAATGTTGATAACTTCTGTAACGAGTCTAAGAGAAGAAGTAACTCTGGACTAGTTTCGCAAGAGAAGGTTTATAGAATTACTAAGATTCCATTTTTAAAAGATATGGAAGAGAATTCTGACGACAAGGGAAAAAAGATACCAGACGACGACGAGTAGAATTTAAATAACAAAGCACGCCCTGAGCGTGCTTTTTTTTTGCCTAAACCAACTTAACTCGAAAGTAGACAATCCATTTACTAAACTATTAAAATTTTACTTTAAGACATATTCAAGGAGTAGAATGTGGGTCTTCCTCAAACCATGAAGCTTGAGCTGATTGGGACTGTCAGTATCTATTTTGGAATCGGAATTCAAATCATTACCGCTATGATTTTAGGTGGCTTAGTAGGTTATGACAGAGAGCAAAAAATGAAGGCCGCTGGCCTTAAGACCAACATGCTTATTTGTATTGGAGCCTGTCTTTACACCACGATTTCGCTTCTTACCATACAAGGAGTTAGTGGCATGGTTGACCCCAATAGGGTCGCTGCTCAAATTGTCAGTGGTATCGGTTTTCTTGGTGCGGGTGCCATTATTCAAGGTCGAGGAAATGTTATCGGCCTAACCACAGCGGCTACCATCTGGGTTGTAGCGGCTATCGGCTATACTGTTGGAGCAGGTTATCCGCTCACAGCTTCAATCTTCTCTTTAACAGTTCTCGTGGTTCTCAGAGTCATCAGGCCAATTTATGGACTAATGGAAAGAGAGAAAGACCAAAGATACTATCACCTTGAAGTTCTCTCGACTGGAAGTGTGAAGAAGTTTGTTACTCCACTTGTTCTCGGTGAAACTGATGAGATTGATGAAATTTATGAAGATGTTCTCGATAAGAATAAGAAGAAAATGATTCTCAACATCTTCTTAACAATACACCCAAGAACCCTTGATCGAATCAGCCAAGAGATAAAGTCATCTGTCAGAGTTGAGAAAGTTAGGTATCATATTACTGAACGTAATGATGAAGATGATTCTGATATTGAACCACCTTCATTACCTGATCATGATTAAATGTCTAAAGGGACATTTAAACTAGTACCTTGAACATTTACTTAGAATTTTAAAATTTCTGTATTCTCTTCTTTGGACTTTTCAATCCAAGTAAAAGACATTTTAAAGTTTCCATACTCGTCAGTAGAGAAATTTGGAATCATCATAAAGCGCTTATCTTTTTCTGATTGAATTTCTTCAGCATTAATATCTTTACGAGTTACTTTAGGAAATGGAAGATCATCTTCACCACAAAGATCACTGCGGTCACAATTTCTTCCATTAATGTCGAATTTAGGAAACTTCTTCATCACCCACTTCGTAACAAAGTGGCCAATTAGTCCACCAACAAAAACATCGGATGCCCAGTGGGCGTTGTCATGTATCCTAGAAAGTCCAGCAATGGTCGCAGCAGAGTATGCCAGAATTGGAACGATAGGCTTATCTTTATGAGCGATAGCTAAAAAAGTTGCGAAAGACCAGGCCATCGTCGTGTGACCAGATGGAAAACTAACATGTTTAATATTTGGTCCTTCAAAGTCATAAGGATCATCAGTCTTATTTGGACGAACACGGCCAAAGAGATGTTTTCCTAAACGAGTTAACAAAGTTGCATAAGCAACAGACTTCATACCATAGAGAGCATAGGCCTTTAGCTTATCGTTATCTTTTACAACTCCAAGAATGTAATTACCCGCGACGTAGGCAGAAAGAAGATAGGCCATTGAATATGTTCCAGCTCCAAAGCGTTCACCAAAAACCGCTACCTTTTCGGTGAAGTCATTCTTATTTTCCTGAACAAAATCTTGAATTTCACGATCGTTAGCAAAAAGAACAACCGCTATTCCAGCAAGAGAAGCCATCTTTATAAATTTCTTCTGATCTAATTCAGGATCGACATTATTTTCGTCGTCAGTAAGAATGATTTCTTTTAAACGAGTTTCACTATTTTCTTCAGTGAGTTCATTTACTTCTCTTTGTTGCTGATATTCGGTAGCATCGAGATCAAAATCTTTAATAAGGTCTAAGTCATTGGCACCTACTGTGCCGGCCATTAGGATACAGAGTGTGAGGATATAATTTTTCATAGACATCACGTATCAAATCTTGTGAAAAAAGAAAAGTGAAGATTATAAGCTACTGATTTTACTGAAGTAATTCTGCTGCTTCTTGTGAAAAGTAAGTGAGAATCATGTCTGCACCTGCTCTTTTGAAGGCCATTAGGCTTTCCATCATCACAGCTTCTCCATCAATCCAACCTTTTTCAGCAGCTGCCTTAACCATGGCATACTCACCACTTACATTGTAAACAGCTAAAGGTAGAGTTGTATTCATTCTAAGCTCTGAAAGAATATCAAGATATGCTAGTCCTGGTTTTACCATTAGGATATCAGCACCTTCACTCTCATCAAGAATAAGTTCTCTGATTGCTTCCCTCTTATTCGCAAAATCCATTTGATAAGTTTTCTTATCACCACTTTTTGGTGCACTATCGAGAGCATCTCTAAATGGTCCATAGAAAGATGAAGCATACTTGGCAGTGTAAGACATTATATTAGTATTCTTATATCCTTCCTCATCAAGTGCCTGACGGATATAAGCAACACGTCCATCCATCATATCTGAAGGGCCAATAATATCACTTCCAGCCTTTGCTTGAGTGAGTGACATTTTAGCCAGTACTTCTAAGGTTTGATCATTGAGAATTTCACCCGTCTTTGGATCAACAATTCCATCATGCCCATCACTTGAATAAGGATCAAGAGCGACATCAGTCATCACCAGCATATCAGGACATGCATCCTTAACTGCTTTGATAGCGGTAGGGAATAGACCATTGTCATTATATGATTCAGTAGCTGTAGAGTCCTTTATTGAATCATCAAGGGCCGGAAAAAGTGAAACACAATTTATACCTAACTTCTCCAGTTCTTTTACCTTTTGGACAAGAAGATCAATAGAAAATCTAAATTGCCCTGGCATACTAGTGACAGGAACTTTCTCATTCTTCCCTTCAATTACAAAGAGAGGTGCAATAAGATCATTAGTTGTAAGTTCATTTTCACGAATTAAATTTCTCAGGGCCTTTGAAGTTCTATTTCTTCTAGGACGACTAATATTAAATCCATTCATTACTGAATCCCCATTTCTATTTTAGTTTTAAAGGCCAATGCATACATAGAGATTTGTTTAAGCATACTTGAAAGACCATTTGCTCTACTCATTGATAAATGTTGAGCAAGGCCAATTTCTTCAATAAAGTCTGGCTTAGTAGCAAGAATTTCATCGGGAGTTTTATCGCTATAAATTTTTACAAGAAGAGCAACAATTCCTTTCACGATAGCGGCATCGCTATCGGCATGAAATACTAATTTCCCATCAACCAATTCAGGGAATAGCCAAACTTGAGACTGACAACCACGAACTTTATTATCTTCAATTCGATAATCTTCATTCATTGGGGCTAAACTCTTTCCCATTGCAATAAGATGCTTATAACGATCTTCCCATGTGGCAAATTGCTTAAACTCAGAAACTAGTTCTTCTAAACTTTGACTCATATGTGCTCCTTAGGAATTAATTAGCACATTGCCTTATAATTGGCCATTATATAAGGGATTGTTGAAAGAGGTCGAACATTCTCTTAGTTAGAGGTCCTTGGGGTATTTTATTAGGCGTCATCAAATACATAGGGATTGTTGTCTGTATGAGACCAATTTCAGAAAGGTCAATTAATTGTCCTGACTTATGTTCAGATTCAATCGAATGATAAGGCATATTCCCCCAGCCAAGACCTGCCACAATAATTTCTTTTTTAGACTGCATATCACCGACACTCCAATGACGTCCGCCTTCAAGAACTCCATAGCTACGGTTACTCTCTTCTTCACTGGTACTTCTTACAACTATTTGAGGGTATTCTTTTAAATCATCATAATTAATTGTCTTATATTCTTTTTCAAAAAGCTTTGGAGATGCCACTGGTATCATGGGAACATCGAAAACTTTTTCCATATTAAAAAGGGAAAGATCAACTTCTAACCCAGGAGAAATTGCAATTTGTGCTTCCCCTTTAAGGAGTTTTTCTGGAGCCCCCCCAATTATTTCAAAAGTTAAATTTATCTTTGTACTTGGATTTTCTTTATTAAAAACCTTAATCACTTTCAAAACATCTGGGAGTGGACATATACCATCTATGGCAATTTTTATTTCAGGTTCGTTACCAAGACCAAGCTCTTTACCAAAACTTTCTAATGTCTTAGCTTTTTCAAATAACTCTTTAGAACGAACATAGAAAACTTCTCCCTGTTCCGTAAGTTTAGGACGATAATCTTCTCTATTAAATAAGAGCACTCCTAATTCTTCTTCAAGTTTTTTAACAGCAACACTTAAAGCCGGCTGACTACGAAATAGTTTTTCACTAGCTGATTTAAAACTGCCACATTCTACTACAGCAAGGAATGTCTCAATTTGATCTAATGTCATAGATTATGACCTCTCATAAAATTATCCGTTATTACTTTAGATAATGTTAGGATAGATTCCATAGGATTAACACCTAAAGAAGTTGGAAAAAGTGATCCATCGACAATATATGCTCTTTTCAAGCCTCTCACTCTCCCATACATATCGACAACCGAGGCTCTTTTATCATCCCCCATCAAGCAACCGCCCATAACATGAGCACTCATAACCGGCATATCTATCACTTGCATTTTTAATTTATTAATATCATCTAAACATTCATTAATACTACTACATAGTTTTGCATTTTTATGAAGAGCACTTACCTGCTTCGCTCCCGCTTCAAATTGAATTTCAACCATAATTTTCAGAGCTTCTCTAAAGCTCTCCCACATATAACCAGTGATAGGATAATTCAAAACAGGTTGCCCATAAGAATTGAGTTCAACACTCCCTCCTTGAGACTCTTTGTGAAATCCATCTTTAAATAGAGAAATGATCGCATTGAGATTTTTTATCTGATTAATAAAATTTGAATGGGACTTGCCATGAACTGGAATTATCGAACTTAATAAAACGGGGTGAACTGGTGGCACTTCTAATTTAAAACCACATTTAATAGGATTTTCAATAAAGTGATCACTATAGATAGATTGGGGAGCTCCAAAAAAAGGATTCACTTCTTCTTCAAAGATAGCGGCACTGGCCACTACGGGATGGAGGAATGTTCTCTTGCCGATTAAATCTAATGGATCAGCTAATCCAGATCTTTTTAAAATTGCAGGTGTCCCAACTCCCCCGGCAGCTAAGAATATATAGTCACATTCAAACTCTCTACCATCTTTTAAGATGACTTTTGAAACTTTCTGCTCTTCAACTATAGATGTAACCTCTTGGGAATGAAGTAATTGCCCTCCATTCTTAAGAAAGTTAGGGATACAATTAACGAGTGTTGATTGTTTCGCTCCCTTAGGACAACCCATTCCGCAATAGCCAAGATTATGACAATCCTTAACATTTCGTGGAATGATATTGGCCTTGATTTTCATTTTTTTAAGACCACTTTTTAAAATAGCATTATTCTCATTTTCAGGAATATCCCAAGGGGAAATAGAAAACTTATCTTCAATGGAAGGAAAATTATCTTCTATCTGTCGAACAAAGTCAGGACTCCAACCATAGTTCTTTACCCAATGATTGAGAACACTCTTCGGCGTGCGAAAACTAGAAGTCCAGTTAACTGTTGTTCCTCCACCGACACTTTGACCTTGGAGAACTTTTATTCCCTTATCTTTTGTAAACCTTGCAGCAGACTCTTGATATAAATCGACATAAGCCTTACCTTCATTCATATCGAAGTCTGATGTTTTTCGATAAGGACCCATTTCAATAAGTAGGACTTTAGAGCTTTGACTTAAAAGTTCTGCACTAAGAGCTCCACCAGCTCCACTACCTATGACAATAATATCAAATTTCTGGTTTTTCATAGGATATCTTTTCCCAAGTTTCAGGCATATCATACCAAGTAGTAGTTACAAGAACGATGAGTCCTCTATAGGCTTCTTTTAATTGAAGATTACTTGATTCTTTTAAATAATTTAAAAAGATTTCTGGGTCTTTCTTATAGAGATTTTTAATGAAACGAATTTTCAAGAGAGAAAGAAGTTTTTTTAAATCATGACTTTGAAACTTCGAAACATTATTTAGTAAGCTTTCTATATTCATATGATGCTTATCTTTAAACAATTCATATTCTGTCACTGATATTCCAAGAATATAAGGAGATAATAATGTAATCACATTTATATGAGCATTTGATAAAACTTTGAATTTCTTGTCTGTTTTTGAATACCAAGGACCTAAACCATAGAAAAGGCCTGATACAATCCCTGAGGATACAAAGCCGCTAATATATAAGAAATTCCGACGTTTCACAAAAATCCTTTTTGTTTTATTATAGTATAATATGAAACTAATTTTAATAAGACATGGTGACGCTCTTCCTGATAGAAATGATTTTGATAGAACCTTATCAAATAATGGAATTGTTGAAGTTCAAAAGTTGTCTAATTTTCTCAAACTTAACCGTGATAAGTTTGACCTCTTAAGCTTTAAGTTACTACATTCTCCATTGAAGAGAGCTGAGCAAACAGCTCAAATAATTCAAGAGTATCTGCAATTAAAACAGTTTGAAGTACATGAAAATCTAACTCCAAATGCAGACACCGAAGAATGGGAAAATCATTTCTATACTCTAGAAAAAGAAAACCTTATTCTCGTAGGACACCAGCCTTTTATGGGTGACTTAATACTTGGATTAACAAGTCAGAGCGTTGGCGTACTAACAGGTAGTGCCACAATTCTAGAAAGAGAGGATGGTCGATGGAAAATTCTCGCTAGATTTCCTGACCTCTAACACTTGGACACGGGATGACTCGTGCCTTTCCCATTCCCATTTCAAACTCAACTCTCTTTTGAGTCTCTTTTTTTGCGACACAGCCCTTATACTGATGACAGTCCAAGAAAGTATATTGTGTCTCGGTAGCTTCATAGATTTTAGTAAATTCCCAACCATCTTTATGGGTGGTAAGACAGTCACCACTTTGAAACTTATGTAAGGTCACTTCTTTTTTCTCTTCAAATGCACCTGTTGCCTTTTCTTTCTTCTTAAAACCACCTTCGGCCACATCAAAATTATGCTGAAGGTAGTAAAGCCCACCAGCAACAAGACAGATTAAAAAAATAAAGATTTTACCCATAATTTCCTCAAAAAATTAAATTTTGAATATATGAGTATTATAGAACATTCCAAATAATTCGAAAGTAGAAATTCATATTTTTATCATCTCCACGAATATACTCGGCATTTTGATTTGCTTCTTTATTGATCCAATATTGAGTCGCCCCAAGCATCGCAATACCTTCCCAAGGGACAAAGGGAATCACAGTATTGATATTCAAGCTCGAAAAACCAACACCAGATGTTCCAGAAGGACCATATATATATTGATTCATTTCTTTTTGAGCAAGAGAAATCGTTCCTTTAAGACTTGTGAAAGGAAGAATTGGAGCAAAAGCTGAAAAAGTCGCCATACTTTTTTTATGTCTCTTCCACTCTTTCATTAATTCTGTGGAAAAGCCAAATTTATTTCTCCAACCAAAACGATAGCTGGCCTCTGCATAAGATTCTATTGTATTACGTCTTTGATTTTTAAAATCATTCTTAGATTCACTAACAAACATAGGGACATTATCGTCAATATAGCGAACACCTATTTTATAGGTAACAGAATCTTTATTCCTATCTCCGGCTTTAAAGAAAATATTTGGTCCTGCTAAAACAATTGAATCGAAAAAAGTAAAACTTGGCCCCAACATTGCCGAAGGCTTAGAATAAGTTACAGCTCCTCTAAATATAGACTGACTTTGTCCCATTCCAAAAAGAGTAATCTTCACAGAGGCCAATGAGTTAAGGGAAATAACAAGAAATAATAGAGCGATTAGATTTTTCATAAGGTTATATTATGAAAAAAAAAGGCCTTAGTACAACAACTAAGGCCTTGATATTAATATTTTATCTTAATTAACGATAAATTGAGTCAAAAGGATTTAAATATTGATTTACTACCTTTTTAATCATTTCTTCATTTTCATTAACTTCAAAGTGAGCTACTAATGCCCCTTCAGTCAATTGCTGCTTTTCATAGAAACTCTTAATGAAGTTTTGGGCAATATCCTTAATCCAGCTTGGTAGAGGTAAGAAACTAGACCCTAGACCTGCTAGATGAAGAATAGTTCTCATTCTCTTAACTTTCTTTGGCGAATCAAGTTCCATAGCAATACTTGGCTTCTTGCTAAACATGTATTCTTTATCAAAGAGATTAAGAACAACATTTCTTCCCTTGTAAACAGCATTTTGGAATCCGTAGTTTAATCTTTTACCAACAGAATCGTAAGAACGACGAACAGTTCTAAAATTATTATTAACCATTCTTACGTTTTGGAAAAACTTAGAAGTTCCATAACGTGACCAATTAGCTTTTGCTGCTGAACTTTCCCAAAAAGCAAACCAAGGTATTCTACTTTCATAGATAGAAGAAAAAACTAAGTTCGCTTCTTCATGTGTGATTCCTAACTCTTCAGCTGGGAATTTTTCTAAGTAATGAAGAAGCATATTTTGATGAAAAAGTCTTTTATCTGCAAACATCTTCGCCATTTTCTTCACGACATAAGAAGCAGTATTTAACATTGGCACTTGAGAAAACATTTTCTTTGCAAGAGACAGTGCCCATGTCATCACTTGATACGTAACATTCTTTTTATAAAAGAAGGCACTATCTGCAACATTTGCCATAATTCTAGGATCGGCCATAAGAAGTACATCTTTTAACTTAAGTTCTACTTTATTTACGAATTCCTTAAATTGCTTATTGGCAAAAATTGCTTCAAAATTTATTCCCTTTAGTTCTTTCATTGAATCAACAATTAATTCAATATCAGCTTTATCACCATAAAGGTTTTGAACTAATGACATATCTTGTTCTTCAAATAAATCTCTAAGATTTTGATCATAGTCCATCTCTGTGTTCATTAAAGCTTGTTCTTTAATAAGAAGTTCTTTAATAAATTCCACATAGAGTTTTAAATTAAAGCTCGTCGTAATAGACTTATCTCTAACTAACATGAGCTTTCCATCTTCTCTAACAAATTCAAATCTTTCTTTAAAAGCTTGTAAGTTTGCTCCAAATACTTGCCCAAGCATTAAGAACGAAACAACAAGTGCTAATAACTTTTTCATATTGCCTCCAAATATAACGATGAAATAATTTTAACTTAAAAAATGGTGCTAAAACCTTGTGTAAGAAAAGAATAGAAATCACATAAAAGGCAGTAAAATGATCAGGTATCTTAAAAACTTACCTATCAGGATAAAGAACGTCGTCACTAGCAATGGGAGTTTAAAGAAACCAAGGGCCGTTGCATAGAGATCACCAACGATAGGTAGCCAACATAGAAGTCCTGTAGCCGGTCCATACTTATTAATAAGAGCTTTTTTGCGCATAATTTTTTCAATTGTTTCGCTCTTCATCCTCTCTGACAAAAACTTACCAATAAAATAATTAATCAAGCTTCCAAGGGTATTCCCAACTGTTGCTATCAACAGTAGGTGTAAGGGATTTTTAAATTTAGCCACTAAAATAAGAAACGGTTCTGATCCAATAGGTAGTAAGGTAGAGGCAAGAAAAGAGATTACAAATGTAAAAACGTATTCTAACCCCTTAAAGTTTTCTAAGAGAGAGTTATAATCGATAGAATCGATCACGCTTTAAACCAAAGATAAGCACAATGATGGCAAAACCAAAGAAAATATTAAAAGGCCAATTGGCATTTGATTTCTCTTCTGTGTTTTTAGATTTGCCTATAAAATTATTTGGGTCTTGAGGGCCTTTTGGACTTTTACCAATAAATGGAACTGCACTACAGCTACCTGGACTGTCGTGAGGATAGAGATAAGTACAAGCATTGTAATCATCCATTGTTAATTTTTCTTGAACTTTGCCCCCTACACTCGCGTACATTAGAGCAACTGGATCACTACTGTGTCCAACACCAAGAGCATGACCCATTTCATGAGCAATCGTAGCAAGTTTTTCTCGAGCATCAAGATTGGCAAAAGAAGTATCTACGTTATTTATAAGAACTGCGGCCTGATTTTGATTATTAGCATTGATATTGGCCACTCCTAAAATTCCTGCAGAAAATATACTCGAGTTATCACTACATCCAATAAGAATGGTATTAGTGTTGGCCTTAGCTATTGCTGCTCCAAGTGAGTCAGAGGAGATATCAACAGAACTTCTCACACTTCCTTTCTTTAATTTTAATGCACATGTTGGGACCCTATTCCAAAACTCATTAGCCGCCTCGAAAGCCGCGTCTAGAAGCTCGGCTGCAGAATTGTAACCAGCTGTTGCACAGCTATTTCCCGCTACATCAATCGTCACTTCATCAACTTGGAAGTGAGCTTCATTTGAATAGTTTAAAGTAAAGGCCTTCAAATCTAATATCAATAATAAACTAACTAAAATCTTTAACATCTCTATCTCACCTATAAGTAGTAGCTTAAGCTAAAGCTGTAGCTTAACTTTCTTGATTTCGAGCCAAAAGGACTGAACATATATGTCTGAAAACGTAGGGCATAATTAGCATCAACTCCATACTCGACTCCTAAATCAAGAGTCGTGTTGTAGCTTTTAGAAGACTTCGATGGCAGATAAAATGGGTCTGTTCCAAAACCATTTTGCATTTGTTTGACACCACCATCTCCTTTTATTCTGGTAATAAAAGTTCCAACTCCATAGCGAAAGACAAATTTAGGCATGAATTGATAACCAAAATCTAGCAAAAGAAAAGTCGTTCTCTTACTTGCTCCATCAACTCCAGAGCTATGAAAAACAAAACCTGCTTCAGGCATAAACAATTGACTCCAAATCATTGGGATAATTGTATTGAAGCTAATCATCGGATCTAAATCTAAAGTATTACGAGTTCCATCCACTTCTTTTTGAGTACTTCTTCCAAAGGGGACATAGCCACCGACATTGACGAGAGCAAAGGACTCGAGACTTAAAAATAAGAGCGATAAAACAATAACGATTTTTTTCATAAATTCATTATATGAATAAATTCAATCAGGATTTGAAATGTTAGAAATTAATAGATTAGCTGATTCTTTTGATAGTGATTCAATGAGTTGATATAGATTCTTACTCAGAAGGAACTTCTTCGTCATTTGGTGTTGGAGTTGCCTCACCTTCATTCGCTTGATTCAGTCCAAGTGTTTCCTTGGCCCTTTCTTCAGCATTTTCTTCATCAGTTTCTTTATCTGCAAGCACTTGTTGATGTTTTTCCCAGTAAGCCGCATCTTCTTGTTGTCTTTTTTCCATTAGTGGTTCAAAGAAGACGTCATTAATATAGCGACGTACTTGCTTCTTTTCATCTTCGGTAATGGAATGAATGAGTCCTTTGTAGACATGCTCACCCGCATCGACGACTGAAAATTTTCCATCTTCAACATTAACTAAACGAATAGACATTTCTACTGGAAAATTCGTTCTAAAAGTTCCAGGATGTAATTCTTTTTCTGTGGAAAAAGTTACAGTTGATTCAGTGAGAGTCCTCATCTTTATAGGAATTTTAACTTCGGCGAAACTCATATCACTATTCTTAGAAATAAAGAATTTCTTCTCTGTTATATCATCAGCAGAGAGTTTCCTATATTTCTGGGGATCTTTCTTTTTTAAGCCATCAATTTTTGCTTTAATGGCCTCAGCTGTTTTCGCTCTATGCTTTTCAGTGAAAATCTGTGCCATACCAGTTATACTATCGAGCTTAATCCAATTAGTATTGGTCATCACTAATGGATAAGAAAAAGATTCTTGAAGTGCCTCTTTACTCTGAAAATAACAATTAAAAAGAACAATAACGGGTGAGTAGTTATTAATCTCTTTAATTCTTTTTATCAAATTTCCAATGAATTCAACTTCAGACTTTTCCCAATCTCTAAGATTTTCTCTCAAAACATCTAAGTACTGAGTTTCTTCTGGGCTTAATTCTAAATCAGGGTACTCAGGAGGAGACTCATCGGTCTCGCCTTTCTTATTTTCTTCCACTACCAACTCATGAACTCTTTGGTACTTAGGAGGAATCTGTGAAACCAATTGAATTGCAATAATATTAGGTCTAATCTGATCAATATCTTCAAACTCGTCTGAGAGCATCGTCTGAGTTCTCAATCCAAATTTATATTGATCAATAGGTCTCATATTTGGATCAGAGAAAATTCTCATCCATCGATCAACGAAGAGAACCTTTGTTGCTTTTTCGCTATCTGGATCCATTGAATGAAAGACCCAATCTTTATGTCGTTTCTTACAAACTTGAAGCATACCTTCATGTTCTGCAATTTTTTCACGACGACTTTCTTTGGCCTTCTTAATTTGGGCCAACCTCTTCTTCTCATCTTCCTCGCCAAGAGCATCGTCTTGTTCTGACTCTTCAAATTCTGGAGGATCAACGAAATCAATATCGAAGTCATAAGCATATTGAAAAGGATAGTAGAGGTTTGATTGAGCTATATTTCTTAGAGTAAAGGAAGGACTTGGAACATTCTTCGTAGGAAGTTCAGTCTTAATACGTACCTTTTCACCTGGGGCCATTGGAAGATTACCTTCAAGGTGAATTGATAGCGGTGTTACATAACCAACTCGTAAGTCATCTTTTAGCTCTACTTCTTTATTAAATTTCGCCAAGGCAAAATCTAATTTCTTAACCTGTTTAGGCATAGCTATTGAAACTGGATGATAAACAAAGTCATGGGTCTCAACACCTTTAACAAAAATAAAGTCTAATGAGAGAGCAAGAAACTCTTTAATCTTTTCTTTTTTATCAATCAGACCGATAACAGGAATATCATGAAAGAAATTATCTCTCCCAAGAAGTTGGCCAAGAGGATAGTAATGTTTCTTATGTTCACTTAAATCGAGATAAACAAATTGAGGATTGAAATCAATCACATCAATAAAAGTTGAGAGTGCTTCCAATTCGTTCTTCACAGACCACGTGTGAAATTCCCAGTCAATCGTATCAAATTGTCTGAGAAACCTATTTTGAATGGTTTGCCAAAAGCCTTTGTCCCCACCGATATAGAGAACTTTAACTCCTTGCTTTTTGGTAGCCTGATTCATTTAAACCCCACAAATCCTTGGGTCTATTTTATCATGAGGAAAATGGATTTAATTGAGTCTCTCTCTCTCAACATGATATAACTATCTGTAATTATTAAAGTTCAAAGTCGTGGTAGCTCTGACCAAAGCGTTCATCATTTTCCTTCGTAAAGTACTTACGAACGAAATATTGCCCACTTCTGATGGTAGAAATAAACGACAGCTCCTCTAGAGACCTAAGGGCCCCTAGTACCTGTTCGACCTCGACATTTAAGTTATGGGCCATCTCGCTGTGACTAAGTAGTTGGCTAATACCAAACTCTTTGTGAAGGTTTGGTCGACACCATGTCCTTCTGTAGATGTACATGAAGACGATAATCTCCATTCTTGATAACTTATTTTCAACTAAGATCTCATCAAAGAAAATATCAGGTATCTCACTGGAAGTTGCAGTTGGAACATCCTCGATTTGTGTATCTGGACTTTGACCTTTCTTTTTTGAACGGTGGTCTGCAAGTATTCTGTGGATATCGGCCATAGAGCACCTCCTATTTGTGCACTAATTCATTTTCTATTGTAGGTTAAATAGAAATTAGTGCAAACAAATTTTTATTAGGCAGAGATTTCCGACAAAAGCTCTCGGTAAACATATAAAATCACATAAATCTGACGCATAGCGATTGTAGTTCGGAGTTGTGCAACATAATCTAACTCCACGTTCAAAGGAGATAAATATGGTCAAGCTTTTAGGAAGTATTTTGAGTTTAACTATCACTTCATCTCTTGCTTGTGGTGTCCACCAGAACCTCGGAGCTCCATATAAGCAATTTGTAGAAGATGATATTATTTATAACTCAGATAATTCAGACCATAGAGGTTGGGCCCAATATTTGGCCAAAAGTCTTCATCAATCAAATAAAGTTGTTCTTACTTATGATGATGGACCTCATCCAGAGACAACGCCACAACTTCTCGATACCTTAAAAGAACATGGTGTTAAGGCGACATTCTTTGCCGTTGCTTCTCGAATTGAAGCTTTTCCAGAGATTGCTCAAAGGATCGTAAACGAAGGACACATCCTTGCTTCACACGATTACACGCATATTAACAGTAACACTCGAAGCGAAAGTGAGTATTTTGAGAATCTCGAAAAATCTATTTTAGTTGTTAAAAACTTCTATAATCAAAAACATGCTTATTACCGTTTTCCTTATGGAGCTTACGGAAGAAATAAAACATATCATCAATTTAATGTGATGAGAGATGTTGGAAAGAAACTCTTTAATGAAAACTGCATCAATTTTGCATTTTGGGACATCGATACTGCTGATTGGGTTTCAAATATGGAACCTAAAGACATTGCCCAAACTATCGATTCACATATTTTTGGTGGAACTGCTTATCGCTTTGTAAAAAAGAGTGTTGGGGGTAAAACTAAGTATGTGAAAGAAGCTTTTGAAATCGATCAACCAGTTGGTGGCGGTGTTATTCTCATGCACGATATTCATCAAAGAACTATTGATGCGACAAAGATATTCTTAAAAGAGCTTAAAAATAAGAATGTAATTTTTGAAACTCTTGATCAAGTCGATGAGTATCAGTATTTTTCAAAAGTTTGTGAATTAGTTGCTCCTCTATTTTAAAATAGCGAGCAACATATCCCCATAATGATTAACGTTGTCTGCCGCAAAACGGGCATCGTCTCCAAATCCAAAATAGAGATCAGCACGAGCACTACCTTTTATGGCACCACCAGTATCTTGATCTAAGTAGATTCTCTTATGTTCTTTTAATTGAATTTGACCATTGACTCGAGTTGGTTTTTTCACATCGACAAAAACGATCATTCCTTTTCTTGCGAACTTACTTCTATCAAAGGCCAGTGATCTATTTGAGGTTAGAGGAATATTCTCCATCCCCAAAGGTTCAGACTTTGTAACTTTCATATAAACGTAATTTGGAGTTTGATCATAGATCTCTCTCCATAATTCTTTATTATTATCTAAGAATGATCTTTGAGACTTAACACTTCCATTTGTAATATAACCCTTTTTCTTCATGTAAGGACCGATGAAAGCAAACTTCTTTCTATTTGTCGTTTCATAACTAAGAAAATAACTTTTTCCACTATCTACATCTATAATTCTTCCTCCACCCTCAACATGAAGAAGAAAAAGATCGAAAGGGTTATCAATAAAAAAGAGTGCTTTTGATTCTGGCTCTAATTTTCTATCGAAGACAATTTCATTACGTGTATATTTTTTAACAAGTGAGGCGTTCTTTGGTGCCTGATAAATTCCATACTGAAATGAGTTTTTTCTTTCAGTCGAAGCTTTATAAGTAGGACTAAAGTAAGCTGTATAATGGGCCTTTCCTTTTTCAGACAATGGCCTATAGAAGTTAAAATTTCTCTCTAATGCTGCTGTAAAATTGGCCAGACATTCTTGCTTAGATAAATGAGATGACTCTTCATTTTTTAAACAATCACTCCATTGGGTAGTCAGGGCCTTTAATTTCAAAACACCTAGATAAATATCCTTAAGAGTTCCTTCAAAACTTCCTACTCTAACCTTTCCTTTTAAATTCGATTTTTTCATCACCTTAATTTGTCTATCAATGGCGATTAAAAGATTATCTGGGTGACCATCATCAAATAACTGAGCCCCATTTGCTTGAGTCGCATCGATATCAATAACAGACTCTTGAGCATGAGTAGACAGAGATAAAGTAACGAAAAGTACTAAAAAAGATAATAATTTCATAAAAACTCCCTGACTTTTTAAACCATTTTCGGAGTCTTTTGGCAAGGCAGTAACTACTTGATATTGTAGGACTTACCCATGAATAAGAGGGTTGTCTGGGGGTTTAATTCAAAGGAATTTTTGAAGCTAAAGTCCATTTTTTCATAGAACTTTACATTCCCTAAATCAGGAGAAGTTATGATGTGAATTCCACTAACCTGGGCCCTCTCCCTTTTCTCAAATTCATGAAAAAGACTCTTCCCTATCCCTCTTCCTGAGACTTTTGAATTCATATGGAGATGGGCAGGAAAATCATTTAGATTTTCTAAAAACCTTCCCTGTCCTCCAAGAGCACCAAATTTTTCAATAAAAGAATGAGTATCTAGGCAATAACATAAGTATCCGAGAACTTGATTTTCTTCAATTGCTATTAAGAAGTTATTTTCAAAATGATCCACATAACGCCCTAACCATTTCTGATAGAAGGCTTCTTTTGTTTCATTTGTTTTGAAAGATTGAACAGTAGAGTTTTCAAAGAATATATCTTTTATTTCTTTTAAAATATTTTCTTTATCTTTAATTTCATTAAGAGATTTAATAATCATAATAAGTTTAAATTTAGAAGTAGCCCCACTGTTCCATAATGACTCTGATCAAGTTGATGATCACGACAAAAATCTACAGTAAGCTGATGATCTTTCTTTTTAAAAGAGTAAAATAACTCTAGATAGCTACTCAACTCTTTATAATTTTTGGCCAGCTCTTCAAATAAGCGGCCTTCATTCTTATAAACTTGAAAGATTTGATAAATATGACCAGCGTGATCAGTGAGTTTATGATTTTTTATTATATTATTCTTATCTAAAGCACCAAAGTTAAAACAAAGCTCATGGAGAACATTCATTCTCGCTAATAATTTATCACTAAAGCCTAAGAAGTCTGCAATATCTTTTACCTTCTCTAATTCATTTTGGATCAAAAGAGAAAAGATGAATTGTTCTTTAGAACTCTTAGCTAAATTATTTACCTTCATTTCCTGAAAGGCCTTAGGTATCTTGACCCCTAATTCGTTCGAGATTTTGGTAAGCTTAAGAAAAAAAGTATTATATCCCACTTTATTGGCTTCATAATTAAAGTAGTGAGCACTCACCTTTTCAATATTCATCTGTCTCATTTGGTCTTTCAACTGCTTAGTAAGTTCTAGATCAAACTTAATCATAAAGCGAATAGCTCTTAAAAATCGAACAGGGTCTTTATCGAAATTACTTCCGCAATTCTCTAGCTCTTTATTAAGAAGATGTTCAACCCCATGAAAAGGATCAAGAAAAGTGACGGTATTTTCTTTAAACTCAATTCCAAGGGAATTAATTGTAAAGTCTCTTCTTGCTGCTCTTTCACTATAAGGTTTTGCAGTCAGATAAATGGCTTCAAAGTTCTTGTGAGACAAGTCACCATCTCTATATTTTTCTTCTCTAGCAGGAGCAATTTCAATATCAAGAGTTTTATATCTTGCCTTAAGAACCTTAAAGCTACCTAACTCGAAGTTATAATCAAACTGAGTTTTAATATCTTGATAAAGATCTTCTAGTTTCTGTGCCCAAGCTTCATCAGAATAAAGATCACTATGGGTAATTTCGAAATCAAAGTCTAATCCATAAGCTTCATTAAGAATAAAGTCGCGAACAGAACCGCCTACAAGAACCAACTCAAAGTCACGCTTGATAACAAATTGAATAAAGCTTAGAACATCTTTAGGAAGTGAGTTCACAATACTCTCATCTACTTTAGTTCCATCTTTAAATTTTGTTTTAACCATTACTTCCCAAAAGGATTTTCAATAGAAGTTAATCTATCCAAAGTTACTTTAATTCTTTTTAATTCTAAAGCATCTTTATGATAAACCACAAAGAAACGACCATTTTTGACCGTAAAGTTTTCGATAAGATTTACCTTATCTTTATAATATGAACGTTTAAGAACATGTTTAGGAACAACAGCAAGACCCAGTCCTTTTTGAACGGCTTGAAGCATATTCCCGTGGCTATTAATAACATAACGCTTATTAATCTTTTTTGGAATTCTCCCATAGCGATCACGACACCATTTTAAATAAAGCCCATCACCTTCTTCTTGAAAAAGAATCGTTGGATAGCTAGATAGTTCTTCTAGTGTCATATTTTCATTTACAGGAAAATTATCATTGTTTTCAGGAAAGACAAGAACTGATTCCTCTTCTCCAATAAGTTCTTTTTCTCCTAAATTTGGTAGAGATTCTTCTGGTAGAACGAGCATATCGAGACGATAGTTTTCGAAGTCTTTAACTAGATCTTCTTGAAATCCAAGATTGATTGAAACAGTGAGATCTGGATGTTCAGTGGCAAATTGTAGCATCTGAGGTGCTAACCAACTTTTACCAATCCCTGTCAGTGTTCCAACTCTGATTGATCCCGTCATAGAGTTTTTATCATTTGTTATTTCTTCTAATGTTTCATCCATAGAATTAATGAAACTTTGTGCCAAGGTATAAAGCTTTTCACCTTCTGGAGTGAGAACAACTCTCTTCCCACTTCTCTTAAAAAGTTTTACCTCTACCTTTCTTTCAAGGTTTTTAATTGACTGACTTATAGCCGATTGAGTCACTCCAAGGTCTTCAGCTGCTCTTGAGAAGCTACCTGCTTTAGTAACTGATACGAGAGTTTGTAATTGGCTAGTTTCTAACATTTTCAAGTCCTTGCACGATGCACAAATAAAATTAATGGACTACTTATATATTAGTCCAATCTAATAATCAAGGTCTAAATATTAGTCTGAAAAAAAAGACGGCCCCAGTAGCAGTGGAGCCGTCCTTTAGAGAGAGAAACCAGAGAACAATGAGTTTTTCACAAACTAGGCAAAAACCAGGTCACGTCCTCGGTGGAGAGATCTTTTATCTTTTTTGTCCTTAACTCGTCTTAGTAACTTATCAAGGGCCTTAGAAACTGCTGCATGATAGTTGTCAGCACTTGCTTTTACATGAAATTGCTTTCCTTTAAAAAGCATCTTCATTCGACTTTCTTTTTCATGAGCATTGGCAGACACAACTACTTCAACCCTTCCCTTGTCACCAAGAACTTCTTTCACTCTGGCCAGCTGGCCTTTAACGAATGATTTAAAAGCTTTGCTTGAAGGAACATTGTCAAAAGATACTTTTACTAACATGTGAACTCCTTTACGTTAGAGAACTATTTCTTTCACACATAGGATGTTAGCAAAAATGGATTTGGCAAGGGTTATGGCTTTGTCAATTCTTGGTAAATTCGATAATTCCAAAGATTTTTTTAGATGACTATTTCAATGGGTATTTGAAATTAACGCCAGACTCTTTATCTATAACACTTAACTGGTTATTTTTAATAGACCATTCTGGTTGAATAAGATCTAACTTTGAACCTTTGTCTAATTCATATTTAAAAGGAAGGTCCTGTATTAATTTCATTGTTCTCTTATCAATCAAAACAGCTCGATAAGACTTAACAATCTGGCTTGTCCCTGCAGAGCCTGAATAATAGATAACCTTAAGAAGATTTTCTCCTATCATCTCTTCTTTAATAACTTTCGGAACACTACCTGTAGTAGGAATAAAATAAGAATATAATTTTGAAGATTTTCTTGTTGTTAAGTTATAGGTATCTTTTACTTTTTCAATAGACCACTGATTTGCAAAAGTTAATTGGCTTAATAATAAAAATAAGCCAATTAATTTTTTCACTTCCCACTCCAGTTATTATGTCTAAAAGACCATGGAATATTTCGATAGAAGATATGTCTTCTACCAGAAGTTTTTAAGGACCTGCCATTAAGTACAGGATTAACTTTCTTGTTATTGTCTTTCCAGTCTGGATTAACATACTCAGTATGATAGTGATAAACTTCATCTATCTTTGAACTTCCAGAAAATGTTGTGTTCTGAAAAAGAATATAAGACTTAATCGAGTTTACAGTATGAGGGTTTGAGTTATTAGAACGAATGGCCCTCTTCCAGTTAGGATCACCAGAGTTATACATTGAGAATTGCCAACTTTGTAAAGCAGCATCTAGTTCGTTTGCATCTCGATAACCTTTATTCTGAGCATACTCTTTTCTGTTTTGAAGAACCTTCATCACCATAACCATTTCTTCTAGAGGAGGTGCTAAAATTCCTGCCTCACCGAAGCTAGTAATCGTCATGGCCAAAAACTCTTGTTCTTTAGAATTTAATTTAGAATACATATTTCTAAAGGCCGTATCTCTATTGATTGAATTCCCCGAACCTGCACCCTCTAAAACTTTTGCTTTAAGACTATCTAAGCAAGTTGAAAGCATATCGAAATGTTGGTCTCCTAGAGTAGCATAGCCAAGAACATGACAACCAGTATTCCATTCACCAAGCTCCTCAGGGTTTGGTACACCTTCTTCTTTTGATGGTTCACACCCTTCAAGCTGATTACTTCTAATGGCCGTTCTAATATTTTCTGGAATATTAGAAAGAAACTCATCGGACGCTTTCGCCCAGTAAGTTGCTTTTGTAGAATACCCATTTTCATCAGTATAAGTTTTTGTAAAAGGAAAATAGTTACCACCACGATAGCGATCTAAATCTATTTCCATATCCCCTGTCGAAACCTCATTCCAAATTTGTTTATCAGACATTAATCTAGAAATATGTTGAGGGATTCCTCTTTGATTCATCTGACCGTCACCGAGATTCACCATTTCTTTAGCAAGGTCATCAAAGTATTGGTTAAATTCCTTCCCCATAATAATGTCTCTTTGAACATTAAGAGGCACACCTTGCATTCCTGAATACTGAGCCCATCTTTCTTCATCCTCACCTGGTAATAATGAGAGTGGCTTTGGCATTTCAATGACATTATCTTCTTTATCTAATAATTCGATCTTTTGTGAATTAGGATTCTTTGCATAGTAAACCCAACCGATCTGACCTTTTCTCGGCCCAGTCGTAATTCTTACTTGAAAACCCACACCTTCAGAGTGATTTGTATTCACAGATAATACTTCTGCCTCATCACCTGCATTAAGTATTCCTAATAAGTTTGATTGCCCACCAAAGAAACTGGTGTCTCTAAAAGTTGTCACTTGAGTTACTCGAATCTTCTTTGGTACAGTCACTCTCTCAGGCCTTGGTTTTGGCCTTACACTTTCTGTAGGAGCTGAACTTTCAGAAAAAACTGAAAAACTTAATAAGCTTATTAATGTGAATAAAATGACTTTTCTCATAACCTAGTTTTCTTATCGGTTATCTTCGCCCAGATATTAAATCTTTTTTTCCAGGATAACTCCTTAATATTACTTGGTTGTCTCACTAGAAATGGAGTTCCATTATAGGGTATAATAAATTTGTTGAGTCAAAGGAAGGACACAAATGCTCAAACTCACAATACAACTTTTAAGTCTTTTCTCATTGCTTCTCTTAACTGGATGTTTAGAGAAGGAAGAAAGTAAGCCCGCTCCTGTCACTACTCGTACACCCACTCTCGACTTTTCACTTCTCACTCCTAGTTGCTTTAGTGCTTATAGCGGTAATCCAATTCTTCAAACAAATGATCTTTTTACCAATGCCATGTGGAATGACCCAAGTGTTATTTATGAGAATGGACAGTATATTATGTACGCCAGTGCTTCTGTTGGCTTTGATGGTAATGTCAAAATCTACCGTCTCGTTTCAAGTAATGCTATCAACTGGTCACTAAGCCCAAGCACAGCGGTCTTAGAAAAAGGAACCGGTGGCGCATGGGATGATAAATCTGTCGAAACTCCCAACGTTGTTAAGTTCAATGGAACTTATTATATGTTCTACACTGGCTATCAAACCAATACTGCCACAGATTTTAAAATTGGTTATGCAACATCTGCAGATGGGATTACTTGGACTAAGAGCGGATCAAATCCTATTTTAGATTCTGTTGGTGGTGCCGCTGTCCCTGATGATTTCGATCAATTTGTTGTCGCGGAACCTGGTGCCATTGTTTTTAATAATCAAATCTATCTCTACTTCACGGCCCAAGGATATATTACAACTTCTGGTGGCGTAACAATTAATGATCAACTGATGACTATTGGTTTAATTACTTCCAGTGATGGTACAACTTGGTCAGCACCGCAAAGAGTTTATGATCCAGATCAAACACTCTATGCCAGATCTTCTAATTGGAAAGGCCACTCTACTCCCAACCCAATTGTCATGAATGGGCAAGTACACCTTTTTACGGATGTGATGTACACCGATGGCGGTACTGATACACAAAGAAAGTTACATCACGCTTATTCTAGTGATGGTACTTCCAATTGGACTGACAATAGTGCTTCTCTTTTTGATCGTTCTGACTTTGCATGGACAGCTGGAGAGATACGTTCCCCAACTGTCTATTTTGATGGTGATTATTTAAAGATGTGGTTTGCAGGTCATCAAAGCTTCACCTTAGGGATTGGCTATGCTTCCTGCTATCTTAAAAATTAGTAGTCCCAGTTCACTGTTACATTTAAATTGATTTTGTACTCAGTAATTTCTTGTGTGTCTTGATTGGCAACAAGAACGACTAGGTTATTTAGTCCTTCTTTAACTAAGAATTTTCCACCTAATGCTTCAGCTGCATCTAATGTTAACTCTAAATCATCTAAAGTCGTTACTTTCTTTTTAAAGTTATTAGTATTGTTTTTGATTGTCGCAAAACCATCAACTGTAATTGGTAGAGTTAAATCTCCCGAGCATCCAAATCCGTGCCCTGGAATCACGCAATCAATTTCAGTATTAAAAGTTAGAATTGGTAAATTAGCACTAGTTCCAAAAGCTAAAATAGATAAAGCTAAAGCGGCGATAAGTTTTTTCATTAACAGTTCTCCCAAACATAGGTTAATTCGATGATTTAACGTACATAACTCAAGGAAAAGAGAAAAGACAAGGTTTTGTTAAGAAGAAAATCCTGAATTTATTACAGGTTCATTTCGTTTTTTAAGGTACTTAGAAAGTTTAAAAAGAACTGATGTCTCTTTTCACCTTCTCTCTGCGCAGGCTTCGTATTAAGCATATCTTTAAGCTTTAAAAGCTTCTTTTCAAAATGATCGAGAGAATACTTTTTATCATCTAGTTCTCTTGACTCTCCCCACGGATCATCTTGATGATAATATTCTGCCCCCATCTTTGTTCCACATGTGGTCCATCTCATCACTCCAATCGCTCCCATCGCATCCAGACGATCAGCATCTTGAAGAGTTTGCGACTCTATAGAAGTTGCTTTTAATCCTGAGGAGAATGAATGTTCTTCAATTATTAAACAAATTTTTTCAATCTGAAGCTCACTAAAACTTTCATCTTTTAATATTTCTTTAGCCTTCATCGCAGCTAGTTTTGAAGCGTCACTCCTATTCTTCGCATCCTTAGGAAGATTTACAATGTCGTGAAGATAGGCCGCTGGTAGTAAGAGATCAAGGTCTGCACCTAATTCTTCTCCAAACTTTTTACAAGTATTCACCACTCTCAAAATATGATTCCAGTCGTGAGAAGGATCATCTGTATGATAGTAACTTTGAATTGTTTTGAGAGTTTGTTCTTTCATAGGATTTTTGAGATTAGACAAAAAAAAAGCCTCTCCGAAGAGAGGCTTTATTTTTTTCTAATCGTCGTTTGCTAATTTCTCAGCTCTTTCTTTCATAACTGCTTCAGCAATATTCGATGGACATTCTGCATATCTTGCAAATTCCATAGTATAAGTTGCTTTACCAGCAGAGAATGAACGAAGGTCTGATGAGTAACCAAACATTTCTGAAAGTGGTACTTCAGCGTTGATGATAACTTCACCATTTGGATCAGTTTCAGAACCTTGGATAAGACCTCTTCTTGAAGAAAGGTCACCAATTACTGTCCCTTGATACTCATCTGGAGTTGTTACTTCAACTTTCATCATTGGCTCAAGTAATGCTGGGTTAGCAGCTTTAATCGCTTGTCTCATCGCCTGACGAGAAGCAATTCTAAAGGCCATATCAGAAGAGTCAACATCGTGATACTTACCGTCGTTAAGGAAGATTTCACAGTTAATAACTGGGAAAGCCGCTAAAGGACCTTTATCCATAACGTCTTGGAAACCTTTCTCACAAGCACCGATATATTCGTTAGGAATCGCACCACCTTTAATTTGGTTGTGGAATTTAAATACTTGATCTTCAGTATCCTTATCTTCGTCTTGTAACTGACGAAGTTCACCGATAACCTGACCAAATTGACCAGAACCACCAGTTTGCTTCTTATGAAGATAATCAAAGTTTGCACCTGTTGTAATTGTCTCACGGTAGTTAACCTGTGGAGCACCAACTTCACAAACACAATCATATTCTCTTTGAAGTCTTTCAACGTAGATCTCTAAGTGAAGTTCACCCATACCTGCGATACGAGTTTCACCTGACTCTTCATCTGTGAATACGTGGAAAGTTGGATCTTCTTTAAGGAATCTTTGAAGACCTTTAGAAAGTTTAGCTTGGTTGTTCTTATCCTTAGCAGTAATTGAAAGTTCAATAACTGGGATTGGAACGTGGATACCTTCACAAGAAATATTAAGAAGGTCATCGTTACCAACAAAAGTATCACCAGAAGCACAATCAACACCAACTAGAGCGATGATGTCACCAGCGTGAGCTTCGTCGATATTCTCTCTGTCGTTAGAGTTCATACGAACGATACGACCGATTCTTGTCTTCTTCTTAGTTCTTGTATTGTAAACAGTATCACCTTTATTAAGAGTCCCTTGATAGATTCTTGTATAAGTTAACTGTCCAAATTGCTCATCAGTAATTTTGAATGCCATCATTACTAGATCGTCAGATGGGTTTGGCTCAAGAGTAATATTTTCTTCTTTCCCATCAACGTCTTTCTTAGCCGTTGGCTTTTCAGACTCAAGTGGAGATGGAAGGTATCTTGTAACAGCTTCAAGAAGAACCTGAACACCTTTGTTCTTGAAAGCAGATCCCATGTAAACAGGAGTAAGAGCAAGTGATTGAACACCTTTCTTAATACACTTATGAAGATCTTCTTCTGTTGGCTCATTACCTTCAAGGTAATTCTCCATTACATCATCATCATATTCTGCAACAGCATCGATCATTGTACTTCTTAGTTCTTCAACTTCATCAGCGATATCAGCTGGAACTTCTTCAGCTCTAACTTTTTCACCATTGTCACCATCAAAGTAGTAAGCAGTCTTAGTGATTAGATCAACAACACCTTTGAATTCGTCTTCTGCACCGATTGGGTATTGCATAAGTACAGCATTGTGACCTAGTTTTTCGATAAGAGCATCTCTACCTTTAAAAGGGTTAGCTCCCATACGGTCCATCTTATTTAAGAAAGCAAGTCTTGGAACTCTATAACGCTTCATCTGACGGTCAACAGTGATTGACTGAGACTGAACACCTGAAACAGAACAAAGAACTAAGATTGCTCCATCAAGAACTCTTAGTGAACGCTCAACCTCAACAGTGAAGTCAACGTGTCCCGGAGTATCAATGATATTTACTCTAGTCTCTTTATCAACACCTTCAGCAAATGTTGTTCCTTTACCTTCTAAACCTCTCCACCAAACTGTAGTAGCGGCAGAAGTAATTGTAATACCTTTTTCCTTCTCAAGTTCCATGTGGTCCATCTTGGCTCCATCACCACCACCACGAACGTCTTCAATCTTGTGGATCTCACCACAATAGAAAAGGATTCTTTCAGTAAGAGTTGTCTTACCTGAGTCAATGTGGGCCGAAATCCCAATGTTTCTTGTTTTGGCCATTAATTTCATCTAAATCTCCAGGGCTCAAAAAATTAATAAATGCGAAGCTTTTATCTAAAAAATGATTCGAATTATAACGTAAATAATGGTCGCCATCTTAGAGAAATTACCTAAATGAGTCAATTGGGAAGAAGGGACTTTTTTGAGTTTTTTTAACAACTTGCCTCTCAGCAAAAAAATGTTGCCAAGGTCTGTCACTTCTCTTAAAAAAGGAGGTTCATAGAGGTGCATAAGATGATGAAATCAAAAGATATTTCAAAGACAGATCTATACGAATCCGTAAAAACCCTTTTAGAAACAGAGCACAAACATATTCACCTACCACAACAAAAACTTTTTACGCTGTTTAGCATTGCCTTCCAGTATATGCTTTTTCAGTCTACAAAGAGTCCAGGTGCTTATATTTTAAGAATAGAAGACAGTGCTTTGGCAGACAAGTTAGCTAGAAAATCAAAGGATTCATCGACCAGAAGATTTATCCAATCTCTGCTAATTCCAAGAAAACTAAAATATCAAAAATCAACTTTCTTCCTTGATTTCTTTCATCCAGGAAGTTGGAGTTTAACAGCTGAAGTTCCTGCTGAAAAAATCAAAGGGGCAATTGTTGTTAAAAATACCAATGAAAAACCAATGACAGAATTAGATCCTGAAGAAGATGAGGAAGCAAATCAACTGGCAGCACTTCCTCCTAATTACTACATTACTTCTCTTCAGGAGTTTGTTCCTAAAACAATTACTATCGCTCTCAATGCAGAATTAGAAAATGTAGAGCAAGTAACTTTTCCTTTTATTAAAAAAGAGAAAGAAAGAGTAAAAGGTTTCACTCTCTCAGCAGACATAGACCTAGATAATCTTGAAGACTAATGAATAAGGATTTCCAATGGAAGCTTGGCAAGACACTATTAAATTTGCTCTTACATTAGTTTCCATTTTAAACCCTTTGGGTGTCATTCCCATTTTCTTAGACTTAACAGAAGACCTTTCCCAAGATGGACTAAAAAGCGTGGCAAAAAGTTGCTCTTTAGCAGTGGCCACCACAATTATCATTAGCCTTGCTTTTGGACAGAAAATTCTTAACTTTTTTGGAATAAGTATTCCTTCATTTACCATTGGTGGGGGAATTCTCATTTTCACCATGGCCTTTCATATGATTCAGGCCAAGCAATCAAGTTTGAAAATAAACAAATCAGAAAGAGATGAAGGACTAAGTGAAATTGGAGTTGTTCCTTTGGCAATTCCTCTCCTAGCTGGACCTGGAGCTATTTCTACTTCCATTATCTATGCAAAAGAAATCTCTGGAATTGCTCACTGGGTAGGGGCCTTTCTCACGGTAGTGATACTTTCTCTCATTCTACTCCAAGTTCTTACATATGGGCGAACCATTGGAAATAAAGTTGGGAAAATAGGTCTGAATATTTTCACTCGAATTATGGGGATTATTCTTCTCTCAATGAGTATTGAGATGATCTTTAATGGACTTAGGGAAATGGGTGTTTTTACCAAGGCTATTTCTTAATCAAAGAATATCCAACTTCTTCAAAAGTCTTTGCGCATCAGATTTAACTAAAGGACGTTGCTGATCAACAGTCGGGTCCTCTACTTTTCTCCAAGCACCAGGCTCTTCCGTCTTATATTTTGGATGAAGCTTTTCATTAGACTCAACAACTTTCTTAAAGCCGGCCTTAATATCTTGTCTGAGACCCGTCACCTCGTCATAGAGGAGAACGCCGTTATTATGAAGTTTATTAATATGTTTTGCATTAATTGCCATACTAAACCTATCGGCTTTTTATTAAATATCTTTAGTTTGTCGCTATATTCAACGCTATCATCAAGAATTCTTGACCTTATTTCAAAACTTTCCCCTTTCCTAAGTCACCAATTTTACTGCTATACTTAAATGCATGTACCGAATTTTATATATTGACGATAATATCGATAATTTAGAGCTTATAGACGAGGGATTAACTGAGCTAAATGATGAACCTAAATTAATTATAGAACGTTCAGAAGACCCCTTCAGTGCCCTTAAACTCATAGATAAACATGGTTATGATGCTTTCTTAATTGATGTGCATTTACCAAAGATGAGTGGCTTTGAGCTCTACAATAAAATTCGTTCTAACGAAGAGTTTCATGATCAACCTATCTTCTTTATTTCAAGTGATGAGACTAGTAATTTAAAAGTCCAAGGACTTTCATTAGGTGCTGATGATTTCCTAAGCAGGGCCATGCCATTTGAAGAAATGAAAGCAAGAATTATCACAAAGATTGGAAAGCATATTAAAAACTCTAATCAAATAGAAATTCAAGTTGGACCACTTAGTGTTTGCACTAAAACCATGTCAGCGAAATATCAAAATGACTTCTTAGACTTAACTTCAATTGAGTTCAAACTACTCTATTGTTTAGGAATATCAGATAAAGAATTTCTTACTAGAGAAGAATTGATTAAGTTTGTTTGGAATAAGAATCATCATGAAGTTCTTCCAAGAACTCTCAACACTCACCTCAGTAATTTAAGAAAGAAGGTTGATCAGTTTGGAGTGAAAGTTATCTCAGCCCGAGATCAGGGTGTTTATATCAAAATAGAAAAATAGAAAAGAAAGAAGACCCTTGATCTGTAGTGACTCATTGAAAAGATGTGATATTGATTAGATTTGGATAGGAGCCAATTCTGGCCACTTATATTGAGGTTGGTCGAGGTAGGATCTAAGACTCAAAGAGGTTTTAAGATCAAGGGTATTTCTTAAACCAACCAGTTGCCATTACTATAAGCAGGCCATGTGCCAACTTTTTCAAAGAAGTTTGAATGAAAAAGTACCAACTTAACGCACTGCTATATCAAATCATTCTGGCACCGAGGATTTTTTGCCCCTACCATAATAATAAAGTGCACCATGCAAAGCGTTAATATTGTCTCTTTTACTTTTAAGAATATTTGGTATCTTATTATTGTATATTCAGACATTTAGGAGTTTTAATGAACGTTCAACAAGTTATTGAAAAAATCTCATCACTACCAACGACATCTCCGCTTGGTGGTTTAAATATTGAATTTGTTACTGATGCTAAGAAGCTTTTTATTAAAGATGTTAAGGCCGGAACAGATACAATGAAGATTGAAATAACGAGAAAGATGTATCGTCCTTATAATGTTGAAGAATTTAAAACTGTTCTTTCTCACGCTGGACCAACGCTAGAATGTGAAATTGTTAATTTAGATGCTAATGGTGCAACTAAAGCAATCACAGACTTCTTTGCTACTAACCACGCTATTGAAATCGTAGTCGAATAATGACGAACTCTTCTAATGACGTTTTATTAGAAGATGCCTGTAAAGTTTACGGTAAAGATACACTCGAAGAATTTAGACCCTTTGCTCCTGTCTCTTTTCAATTAAAAGATAAAGAGCTTCTCTATATTATCGGTGCCAATGGTTCTGGTAAGACTACACTATTAAGGGCCATTGCTGATCTAACAACGATTGAGGAAGGAAGATTAACTCAAAATCATGATGTTAACTTTCTCTCTTCAAACGAATCTCAAATGTTTGATCAGCTTACTGGACTTGAAAATATAAAATACTTTCTAGGACTAAGAAATCAAAGTTTTGATCAGCAAAAAATCATTAATCGCTGGCAAGAAGTCCCAGCTTTTAATAAAGCTCTTCATACTAAATACAACCTTTGTTCAAAAGGAATGAAAAGAATTTTAGATCTTTGTGTTGCCTTTGAAGACTGTGGATCTTTAGTTCTTCTTGATGAACCATTCCATGGACTTGATAGTGAAAATAGAGATGCCATAATTAATATCATTAACCAAGACTTCTTAGATAAGACTATTATTATAACGGCTCAAAATATTCCTTCCCAATCGACTGATGGAGCTTTTAACAGAAGCTACTCAATCTTTGAACTTAAAGGAGTAAACCAATGATTACTCTCTTTAAGCTCATATTTTTAAAAGAATATAAGTATTACTATCCAGAGAAGAAATATATTTTCATTAATCTAGTGACCGAACTTTTCTCGCTCTTAGTTTTAATGATGATGTCTCAAGCTTTTGAGTTAAAAACTCAATTTCTATCAGAATATGATATCAGCTATTTTACTTTTCTTCTTATTGGTGAGGAATGTTTAAAGATTCCTTCCCTCACACTTATGCTTCCAACTAGAAGCTTTAAACAGCTTTCAATTGAAGGTGTTCTCGATAGACACTTAATTGGTAAGAATATTTTAAGAAAGACTCTCATACTCTCAACCCTCTCCTTTGTAATGATTGAGTTTGTCATTCTCGCTATTGTGCTGCTTATTGCAAAACTATTCATGAGTCTTCAAATAAGTTTCTTGGGAATTTTCTCTATTCTTTTGATCCAACTATTATTTATCCCAATATTTCTAGGCCTAGGTTTTCTTTCTCTCGCGATATTTATAAAATTGAGAAGAGGAGAAGGTTTTATCACAAAAGCATCTTCAGTCCTTACTGTTCTTTCAGGAGCTTATTTTCCGGCCACACTATTCCCTGAGTTTATGTATGGATTTTTAAATAACTTTTCTCCCTATAATATAATTCTTAATATAACTCGCTCGGTAGCAGGTCATACATCAACAACGATCAACCTATTAAAATATAGTTCGCTTTCAATAGTATTTACTATCCTCTTTGTTCTCTTAGGAATTTTTAGCTACGAGAAGCTCATTAATGAATATAAGAGAAAGAACACAGGATTTAATTTCTTATTATGATTGAAAAAATTTTAGGTATTTCTAGAGTTCCCTTCACAAGTCTTGAATTAAAATTCATTGAAAACCATAATTTATTCTCTCTCATCTTTTATAGAAGAAAAGATCTTGTTTCAAAAAATCTTCATCAAAAGTATGAAGAGAAGTTCAAAAGGAACTGGATCCATACACAAAGTCTTTCACAAGCTTTTGAAGAAATTGAAAGTTCTTTTAAGAAGTTAGGTATTACCTATGCTCCACTTAAAGGGATTTCCCTTATTACTGATTATAAAATTTATACTCTTGGGGAAAGACCAATGTGTGATATTGATCTTCTCGTAAGTAATGTAGAGAGTGAAAAAACTCAGAATGCACTTGAGAAATTGGGCTATAGCAAAAATACTCAGGTTGAAAAAGATAGTTGGGAAGCAAATAATTTTAAAGAAATATACACAAAGAACACATCAGGGATAGAACTAGTTATTGAAGTTCATTATAAACTTTTCTATCTAGAAAATGTTTATGATGAATCTAGAATTCAAAATTTTTCAATAGAAGATTTTTTTATCCATCTTTGTGGACACTATGTTTTTCAACATACGATGTCCCAACTAACATGGTTTTTTGATTGCTTTTATTTTCTAAAAAGTTACAAAGAATCTCTTAATTTAAAAAAACTCAAAGAGAAGGCCATTCTCAGTGGCCAATATAAATCAGTAAGAACGATTCTTAAATATATCTATGATTATAAACTTCTTACTTTTCCTCAAGAGATTGTTCAAGAATTTAAGTTAAATGAAACAACACTTCTAGATTCTCTTATCAATGAAGATTACTTGTTAGAACCATACCAAGATTATTTTAAGTACCAAGTAATTAAGTTCCTTTGTAAAGATAAGCTCTCTACATCATTTTCTTATCTCTTTGGTTGGTTTCAATCTAAGATTAAGAATTCATATTCAAACTGAAATCTATCTTTTGCAGAAGATAAATTAGACCAATTCCAATATATCTTATGGGTCGAATTTTAGACGTTAATTTTGATATCAGGACATAGAGTTTCGAGACGAAACTTCCTCTTTGATAGTAGAATCTATTTCCATTTCTTCTAATTCCATCAACACGACCTAGAATATTCTCTTTTTGGACCAATTCAGTAGATATTGAAAAATCTCCCTTACAGAGATACTTGCCATCAATAATATTGATTATACGGTGACAACTTAACTCACCTTGAAATTGAAAAATAACAAGATCGCCTGGAAAAAAGTCCTTCACTTCATTATTCATCAGTAACTTGTCTCCTTCTACAAGAAACCAACTCATACTTTTTCCGCTAAATGGAATTTCATTTAGATTATTCGATGCTGAACTCATGCCTCACCTGGCCTTTAATAAATTCTAATTCAGCATCATTCTTAGTTAATTTATGACGATCACCCTCTTCGGTTAAAGACATAGCAGGGCATAACTCGCAAGGATTAGAACAATCACTAGCTCCTTCAACATCTTTAACTTTTATATTTCTCCAAGAGTTGGCTTCCTTAGATAACCAAAGCTCATCAAAAGAGTTTTCTACAAGTGATCCTAATGAGACTCGGACATCTATACATGTGAGTAATTCTCCGTAAGGAGTGATCGCACACTTTCCCTTTCCCACATTACAAATATAATCATCACCGTTAGACTTCTTGTCTTTTTTAAGAGAATGAGGCCATCTTCTCGCTCTCTCTCGGTAATATTCAAGTAACTGAGCTCTCGAAGCTCGTAACTCTAGTATATCAGTCTTTCCATTAAATCCAGGAGTAACAATTGGGTCTTCTCTAATCTCTAAATTCTCTTCTATACACCAATCAATAAGTTTATAAACAGTATGGATATTTAATTTTGTTAAAAGACAATTTACTGAAACGATTATTCCAGCTTCACGACAGAATTGGAGAGCCCTCATCGTAGTTCTAAAGCTTCCCCTCACTTGTGTAAGAGTATCATGAATATCTTCATCTAAAGAATAGAGACTAAATGTAATACGATGAAGACCATTGTCTTTAAGTCTTTTAGCCGTTTCTAAATCTTTAATCAGAAGTCCGTTTGAGATCATTGAATTATAAAAACCAAGTTTAGAAGAGTATTCGAGAATTTCCCAAAAATGCTTATTAAGCATGGCCTCTCCCCCCATAAGTATGAGATAGAGGGTTCCTGCTTCTCTTAATTTATCTAAAATCTCTCTCCATTGATCTAATGAAAGAACTCGATCAGGATCATCTCTAAAATCATCGATATAACAATGCTGACATCTCTCATTACAACGAAATGTGAGCTCAAGAGAGGCCTGGAGTGGCGTAAAGTTTTGGGTGCTTAGTGCACGCCATTTTTCTAATAATTCAGCCATAAGTTTTATACGAGCAGTTTAAGCTCCTTAAATTCTTTTATTAGTTCATCAACATCTTCTTTCGCTGTATCACTATCAATATCATAAGCTTTTTGGATTTCTGTATTAATCTCTTCAAGAGTCTTATCTTGAGTAATTAAAAGCCATACTTCAGATGCCACTTCATTAAGTTCATGGGCCTTATTCTCTCCAGTATTGAGAATAAGAACTTTGCCATCCATTTGCTGCCAAGGAAGATTCTTAGTTATTGTCCAATTCATTCCATATCTCCGCATTTTTCTTAAAATATAAATTATAAAATGGTATTTTGTTTGAGACTTTTAAAGCACAGGCAAAGAGCGAATCTACTAACTCTGTTGGAGCACTTTCCCAATAAAGATTAGCACATGAAGAAATAAATTTCTGTGCTGCTTGAACACTTTCCATGGGCTCTACTTTATTTTCCTCAGCTTGATGGAGCCAATAAATAGCTTCAATTGGATATCTCACCGATAAGTTATCTTCACAAGTGATCGCTCCACCAACGGCACCAGGAGAAATGTAAAACCCCTCTGTGCTCTCATCTTTCCATGAAAAAAGATTCATATCATCGCCTAAACAGAGTCGATCCCCCGCCAAACCAGCAATCGTTGTCTTTCCTGCTCCAGAATGACCTAAAAAGATAACTGCTTTTCCATTCCTTTTCACAATACAAGAAGAATGAAGTAGGACCTTATTAGAAAGTGGTAGTTTTCTTGGAAGTAGCCATCTTAAAAAATTATAGAATCCATCATCTATAAAATCTAAAAGATAAACATGATAATTGAGAGAGTCTCTTTCTATCGCTAAAAAGTCTCTTTGAAAGCAAACAAGCTTTTCATTTATATTTTCACTGATACATTCAGAATAAGGCTCATCATCCCAAATTATATGAGAATTTTCTTTTGTTAATGCTCTCTGAAAAGAGATATTAATTGTTTGTTCATTAGATTTGTTAAGATGCCAATCTTTTGGAAAGAAATCCTTTAATAGATCAATATCATTTTCTAAATCTGAAACAAAATTTAGTATGATCCCATGGAAATTAATAACTAATGCATGGTTTGATACTTGTATGTTTTTACTTTCGGCAAGAAACTTGCTCGCTAGCTCATACTTAAATTTATATAGTTCTTTGTTTTGGAATTCCATAATGGCCTCTTGTATAAATTATACACTGAAACCTTATTTACGAGCTAAGAGTTTAGTAGTTTTACGAATCGCATAAAGCGAAGCAAATAAGAAAATCCACTCTAACATACCTGACCAAGGTGAACGGCTATCGTTACCAGTTGAAGCTCCTAGTGAACAACCTCCTCCACCGGACGCTGATGGAACTGGAACTGAAGGTGTCGGCACATTTACAGATGCTCTTACCTCAGTGAATGAGTCTTGCGGCAACCTAAGTGCTGGGTCACCAATAAGAGTCCATGACTTAATCGTATCATTTGAAGAAGTATGAATACCTTGCTTAATCTTAGCATTCATAAAGAGATCCCCAAGACGAACAACTTTATATCCGTTCTTAGTATTCGCACCAAGTTCATCTAATAAACCTACAGCAAGGTTCATCTGAACTGATGGTGAAGTAAAGGTTGTCGATCCCCAGAATGCTACCGCACCTCCATCTTTATTGAAGATAAGATCTTCAGAAAGTGATACTAAGCTTGTATCTGCATTATAGAAATAAGAGTTCACACAGTTAAGTGCAAGAACAATTGGATACTTAGTATTCGTTAAGTTTTTAGCTTCATTATTCTGGAAGAATGTCTCCCAACCATTTTCATTACCGTGACCAATAAAAGTCATCATTAATGGACCTTCATTGAAAGAGTTTTGAATTTCAGATTTCATTGTCGCATCATCAGCTACAGTACTTCTATGAAGACCTGGTCCAGAGTACTCACTATTCGCAGCTGTGATAAAGCTAGATAGTTTCTCAGCTTGACCTTTGAAGTTCTCACCTTTTTGATCCACACCTGAAATGAATGTTGTCTGTTTAGCAAAACGAGACTCTGGAGAAGCTCCACCAACCTCATAGTTAATTACTTTTTGAACATACTCATAAACGGCATCTTGATTATTAGAAGGAATACGTCCAACTGCTAACCTTGGAAGACCACTATCATCAGCAACGTACCAGTTATCAGAACCGTAATCTGCATTTTGACCATGCTCAAATGGAATAGGCATATAACCATTATCATCAGTATAGAAACTTAAGTTATCTTTAGGGTCGAGTGTTGCATCTCCAATAATTAATAGATACTTAGGTTTTAGTTCCCAATTATCAAGAGCATAAGCAATAAAATCTTTAATTCCATAACTTGAAACACGTCCATGACTAAACTGAGCATAGATATCTTCAAGAGTTACAGTCATAACTTCCAAACTCTGACCTTCTCTATGGGCCTTAAGATCAGACGCCGCATCTAATAGTTTTTGCGAACCAATCATTAGGTAGTCAGCTCTGTTTGATGTGTCTTTTAAATTATCTTGATTCGACTCAACTAACTTAAACACATTTGTTGACTTAAACTGAGAGTCAGTAAGAATATGCACTTTCTCTCCACCTGTTCCAAGTGGACCATAAACAGCATCGAAACCAATTTCATATGTTGTTCCACCATCAAAAGTTTCAGTGAAAAAGTTTGTATACTTTACAGCACCTTCTGGATCAGATAGGTCATATACATTGAATGTATTTTCAGTAAACCCTCTTAAATAAACTTCATATTCATCATTTGACTGAGTAATATGGGCCTGATTACTATCGGCCTTCATTTGAGATTCATAAGCAATCGTTACATTATTAATTTGAATAATATCAAACTCACCAGCTGGGATAAGATCACCTTTTGCTTCTAATCTAATCGTATTATTTCCATCTACAAAATAAGAATGTGGAACATTGAAACTAATTGACGTTGGAGTCTGTACTTGGAAATCAACAGTTCCAGCATCAGATCCATTTACATAGAGTCCTATATTGTGATGAGGGTTTGTCGTCATCACTGGACGTCCACGAAGTTCAACAGTCACAACAACGTCTTCAGGAGCTGAAGTCCAAAGATTATTTAATCCTGCAGTGAAGTCTAATCTTGAAGCACCATTAGGTGCGGCTCCGGCCATAGTAAATAGTTGTTTCCAATAATAACGATCAATCATTCCACCAATTGGATGATCATCGACATAAAGATCATTGGCCTGCTCAAATTTCTTAGTTACAGTGAAAGAATCAAGTTGATATGGACTAGAGCTTAATTGATTATCAAAGTCTGTAATTCTAAGTGGGTCATTTGTTTCAACAGAATCAAAATCATATGGAGTAAGAACAACTTCATCCATCCCATCTTCTAACGACGAAGCAAAGCTCCCATAGAAGACAATATAATCGCCTGTTGAAAAGTTTCCAGATGGTGAATAAACTTCCATTGGAATTTCTGTTCCATGGTAGTAGAGTCTGAAATTAGCAACAGGCTCACCGTCAAATGGTCCTTCCACATAAGCATTGTAAAGATCAGTATGAGTTACTTTATAGATACCTTCTTCGCTATATCTTATTCTTAGATTTCCCTCTATCGCAGCAGGTGAAACACTTGCATAATCAACTGGTGGTGTGTAATCCCAAACTGTCCCATCCAGAGAAATATCAATGATCAGGTTATCAAGTCTGTTTAAAGACGCTGTAACAGGGTTATATTGAACTGGGTTCACTGTTACTTTTACATAGTTCTTACCATTAATCGCTACTGAACTCGAGGCAACAGTATAATAACTTACTGGAGAAAAAGAATTTGTCGTATACGTAACAGCATCTGGTGAATAACTTGCTTGTAAAACCCCACTTCCATCAGCCGACCATGAAGGGGCTGGAGAAATTTGATCCCCACCTAATGAGGCAGTTGCATCTGAAGTTGTTAATGTTTTCTGAGTCGAGTTAATTCCGTTGTAAACCCCATCAATAGGAATCAGAATAACTCTATTTAATAATTCTGGTTTTCCAGCTTCAACATCTCTTGAATAACCAGGGATATCAATATGAGAATAGCTTCCATTCCAAGTCGCACCGGTTACGATAAGTGCAGCAGGATTTACTCTTAACTTAATAGAAGAATCTGTTTGAGCTAAAATTGAAACTCCATTACCAAGATCTTGAACACCTGGCGGATCATCTACAGTATTTTGATCTGGATCAGACGCTGGAGGTGCACCAAGGCCAGATTTAGGTCTAGCATAAACTGGTCCATGAAGATCTCTTGTTCCATCTAAGGCAACATCCTCAATTTTATAATAATAAAGAGTTTCATTTGTTAATGACTCATCAACAAAACGATACTTTCCTCTGAAAGAAGCGGACGTTAAGAAGTTGAGAATTAACTCATTATTAATTTGAACATAATTCCCATCGATCTCAGTACTTCTATATACATTGAAACCAATGTGATTTAATTCTGATGATGTTTCCCACTCAAGTAAGACTTTTGTGTCATAGGCTGTTGCTCCAAATGAAGCAAGTGTAATTGGTGAGTTCGCTAGGTCAATTGAAACCTGACAAGTATTACCTGCACTATCGTCCACATCAATAATCTTATCTTCAGTATCAACAAGTCCTGTTCCATCAAAGAAGTTACCAAACCATAAGTTGAAAGATATTGTAGCACCACCACAATTAGGAGCATTTACAAGAAGGTAATTATCTGTTGGATCAGGAGTTCCTGCATAGGCACTATTAGCTGCACCCCAGTTGAAACCAACGTTTGTTGGTATTGTTTCACTAATACTCGTTGAAGTATTTAAGTTAAGTGCCCTTACAGGTGTTCCATATTCTTGATTAAGATTAACCCACTGACCACCATCAAGAGCGGCTAAATTTGCTGTTCCATCAATTCTCAGGCCATTTGAATCCATATCCTCAAGTAAGAAACCTGTTAGATTTACAGTACCTGCATTGGCGATGAATCCCCATCTTCCTGAAACAGAATCAATTTTCCCTTTGTTAGTTAAGTTCTGAGGAAGTGCATCTGATACACCTGAAGTCTGGAATGTACCACCATTAATAGTAATTGTTTGACCTGCACCTACAAAAACATCACCTCCAGCAGCAATATTGAATGTCCCTGATGCCATTGTCATACCATTAGTAAGAGTTAAATCAGCTCCACCTAGAACTTTAAATTCAAAGCTTGCAGTCGGCCCCATATCAAAGTTATCCGCAATGATAGTATCGAATAGATTAACCCTTCCTCCAGCTGTTTTATTAAACTCTAAATTAGAGTAAGTTATTCCATCACCTCTTAAATTTTGAGTCGTCGCTGTTGAACCATCATCTCTTAAAACGATACTTCCATCATTCGGTACTAATGTTCCATTGAAAGTTAAGTCTCTATACACTTCTAATGAAGCACTTGTACCGTTCGCAAGAGTTAGCGTTCCTGTTCCAATCGTTGCATTCTTACAAGAAGCTGGTCCACCAGAAATTACTGGATCGTTGGCCCTATCACCGATAATACAGTCCATGGTTGAATTAGGTACTCCAGCACTCCAGTTAGAAGCATCAAACCAATCAGTATCAGTTGCTCCTAACCAAACGGTTTCACCAGCAACAATTCCCCACTTTAGTTTTAAATAATCATTTACTGATGTAACTTCTGCACCAGAAAGAGCTCTATTAAAAATTATAACTTCAGCAAGAGACCCACCCCAAGTTCTTGAAGAACAACATGAAATTCTATCTCTTGAAAATGATGATGCTGTTACATTGCCAGTTGTTACCAAACTGATTACTGATTCTGAACGTGGCATTACTGTAGTCGTCGGAGTAAAAGGAGCTCCATCAATTTGGAAGTCACCGCCAGTGACATTGGCCGAAGCATTACCTGCATCAAAAATATTTCCTAATGTCGATGCTCTAGCAAAGTCTTGTGTCGCACCATTTGGATCACCAAGCAAGAAAGCCGTGTTACCAGCGTTGGCTGCGTCTTCTTTAAGTACCCAGAACACTGTTCTAATATCATTCATCGTTCCAAAATCAAGGAACTCATTAGCACTTCCATCGAAGTATAACGATGGACGACCGATGAAACTCGATGATTGATAGATTGGCTTATTCGTATTATTTGAATTTGTTGCATGATTATCATTACCCGATTTGTCTTTTACACAACCAACGAATTGGCCATTAGAAGAAACAGCCGAAGAACATGAGTCATCTTGATAAAGTCTCGATGAATCTTGCATATCCATCCAAAGTGTTAAACCAGCTCCACTTACACTACCTGGAGTAGCAACAGTAAAAGCACTTGAAGAAATTGGATTCGATTCATTACCTGCAAGGTCAACACCTTTAACAGTAATATAGTAATTAGTGTTATAAGCTAAATAAGGAGCTATACTTGTAAATTGATGAGAAAGTGTATTACCAATATTTGTGAATCCAACAATATCAGTTCCACCAGCTGAAGTCCCTAGTGCCACCATATAATGAGAAAATGCACAACCATCAGTTGAAGCACTCCATGATAAAGATCTAGAAGAATCAATTTGAGCGTCACCACTTAAAACTAAAGAAGACGGATCTGATGGATTAGTTGTATCAGTAGCAATACATGTATCCACTTGCCATGCAAGAGTTGAAACTGAAGCAGAAGTATTACCTGCAGAGTCAACTGCTCTAACATTCAAATAATAGTCTGTAGCTGTTGTTAATGCAGGTGCAATGGCACTGAAGAATTTTGAATTTACATCTCCAACATTTTCCCAATCTACAGCGTCATTACCTCCAGCTGTAGTCCCTAGTGAAACTTCATAATGAGAGAATGAACAAGCATCTGTTGAACTAGTCCAGTTAATAGTTTTTGAAGATGTCGCCGAAGCTGTACCAGAAAATGAAACTCCCGTAGGTAAAGTTGGTGCTGTTCCATCATATTTTACGATCGGAGAAGAAACTACATTTGATATGTCTCCTTCTGTATCAACGACTCTCACACTTACATAATGATCTGTACATTCAGAAAGACTTAAACCAAAGAATTGATGAGAGTTACTTAGCCCAATACTAGTCCAACCTGAAACTTCATTACCACCTTCACTCGTACCTATGGCCACTTCATATCTATTCACATTAGGTGAAATTGAATGATCAAAAGAAAAACTAGGAGACTGCGATGAAATATTAGTAAAGGCACTCGCCATATTTAAGTTTGTAATTGGTGCAGGTATCGCACTAAACCATTTTGAATATAAATAGTTTTCTACATCATTTATTTCAGTTGAATTCAATGCTCTTGAGAAAACAATAACCTCTGCAATATCTCCATCAAAGAAACGACCACCTGTTTTTCTATCTGAGGCTAAGTGATCCGCTGAAACATTTCCAGTCGTCACCACAGAAAATAACTGATACTGCTGTTGCTGAGCATAGATATCAGGATCTGTTACATTAGATAGGTCAGCTCTCCAAGAACCTGCTGTTAAATTTGAAGAAGCACTTGCTCCTAAAAGAGTAGCATTATCGGTATACCAATCAGTTGTTGTTGTATGTCCAAATAATGGCTGCCACGTATTTTCATCAGACTTTCTAACGACAAAAACAGTTCTCATATTAGTAAGTGCCGTAAAGTCTAAAGCATCATCAGTACCATCAAACCTGATAATTGGCTTAGCATTGAATTGATTTGTTCTGTAGGCCGGTGTTGCAGCACCAGTTGCTGTCGCATTTCTTCCATTACCAGATTTATCTGACCAACAACCAATAGATTGTCCATCAGTCGTTGCAGCTGTTGAACAGGCATTATTTTGATAAACGGTTGAGGCATCATCTGAGTCTAACCATAATTCTAAACCTGCAGAAGAAACTCCACCTGGAGAAGGTAGTTGCCATGCTGCTGTACTTACTACATTTGAATTATTTCCAGCAAGGTCAACAGCTCTAATATTAGTAAAGTAGTTTGTATTTGAAACTAGTGCTGGAGTAATTCCAAAGAATTTATGAGTCAGAACATTTCCAATATTTGTCCATGTAACAACATCTGTTGCTGCTGCAGATGTACCAATTGAAACTTCATAATGTGAGAAACCACAAGCGTCAGTACTTGCTCCCCAACTTAATGATGGAGAAGTTGTTGAACCACCAATTCCAGAATTTGTTACTGCAGTTGGATCAGTCGGATTTGTTACATCTGATGCCACACAAGTATCTACTTGCCATGCACCTGAGCTCACATCACTTGTCACATTTCCAGCAAGGTCATAACCTCTAAGAGTAAAGTAATAATTTGTCGCATTTACTAAATTAGGAGCGATTCCTGTAAATTGATATGTCAGTACGTTTCCAATATTAGTAAAAGAAACAACGTCATCTGCACCAGCAGATGTACCAATACCTAATTCATAGTGAGAAAAACCACAGGCATCAACTGAACTTGCCCACGTTAACACTTTTGAGGCAGTCACTGAAGATGATCCTGAAACAACTAATGATGATGGGTCACTTGGAGAAGTGGCATCATAACGAATAAACTCAGTAGACTCTAAAGTTGAATAATTCGGATCAGAGTCAGCCGCTCTGACATTGGCATAGTAGTCAGTACATTCTGTTAATGATAGACCAGTAAGATTTGCAGTTGTTACATTTCCTACACTCGTCCAACCAACTACATCGATAGCTCCCGCGCTAGTACCTAATGAAAGTTGATAATCATTAACATCAGGAGAGCTAGAAGCTGTCCAAATTAAGTTAGGTGTTTGTGTTCCATCACTCGTATAGTTAGAAGCAAGTGCTAGATTCGTTACAGGTTGTGGGTCTGGCCATCTCTGTGTCATATAATTATAGAACTCAATCGCTTCAACTGAATCAATGGCAGAGTTATAAATAATAATCTCAAAAATCTCACCATTAAATTCATCACCAGTTCCACCTGATGCACCTGTATCATAAAAAGTACCGTTTTCTTTACGACCTAAACCAATAGCACCAGAGTGAGGAAAGAGTCTTGAAGTTGTTGTACCAAGAGACGCAAAACTCACTCCATTAATATGCCCTCTTAGCTGTCCGTCAGGACCAGTAGGACCAGTATAGTTTGAATAATCATAAACAAGCGTTACATAATAGTGAGTATTAGCAGCAACAGGAGTTGAGGCTGAAGTAAATGGTTGAATCCCATCGCCATCATCTCTATCGTTCCAAATACCAAGATAGAGATTCCCACCTCTCACGTAAGTGTTCATCCCTCTGATACCACCACCCTCTTCATAGATAACCTGAGGTGAAGTCACATCAGCACCTGTTTTAAATGCGAGAACTATTGTTCTTTCGGTAAGTGTCCCTAAGTTTAACTCTGCATGATTGGCCACATTAAAGTGTTGAGTCACTCCATTGAACTGCATGAACTTATTAGCAAGATCAAGTGTTGGTCTATCGGCAGCTGTCGTCTGAGTACCGTTATTAGCATTCGTTGAACTAGATTTATCTTTCCATGTTTGCACATTACCACTAAAGGAAGGGTCACTTGCAGTACGTCCACTTTCATCAAGAATATTTCCGAAGTCCTGTGCATCAAGATGGAGCACTCTATTAGGAATATTTTCAATTGCAAAAGGAAGATCTTCTGAAGTGATCTTTTTAATAACAACTTGCGTACTTCCAAGATCATCAACTTGTCCTGTCGCACCATCTGCACCAGTTGAGATTGTAAGAACCTCTCCGGCATTAACACCTTTTAAAAGATAAGACATAGTACATGAAGATTCATTATGACCATTCGAAGTTCTAATATAGTTGGTATTACACTCACCACCATCTTGAGTTGAACCATTAATCCTTAATTGAATTGATGGGTTCGTTCTGGCCACAGTACTTCCAAAATAGTTTGAGTAAGTCACCATATAGTCACCCGTTTCATTAAGTGTAATTTGGTGACTATTAGATGCTGTTGAATGACCAAAAGTTGTTGCATCCTTAAATGCCTCTGAAGTCCATTGAATATCTCCAGAACCATTCCAATTTGCTCCCGCAGTAGTCGTCGTTGCAGAAAGTGCAATCATATCAGTTGTATTATCTAATTTTTCAACAACAATATTAGCTTTTCTTCCGGTTGGAATAATTACAGCGGAACCTGTATTCGTAGTTTCACCTAATGTATCAACAGTTAGAATCTGTCCTGCTGTCATTGATAAACGACCAAACCAATGACTTGATGAAGATAAATGATTATCCATACAACGAATATAACCTTGCGTCCCTACTGCACCATCTTGAAGAACTCCATCTAGTTCAACTCTTGCTTGAACAGAAATACGATCGTTATTCCCATTACAGGCTCCACTACGTGTATGTGGAAGGTTTACATAAACAAGATATTGCCCAGTTTCGTTAATCGTGATCTCATGTGAATTCGTTGAAGTGCTGTGAGAAAAAGCACTTGAAATATTCTGTCTCTCTGACCATTGAATCGCAAATGGTGTCGCTGTATTTACATCTGTTCCATTTGTTGTTTGGGTACCTGAAGCTGAGAACACTTTACGAGTTCCCGGAATATACTCCATTAGCATCGTGGCAGCAGGTGTTGTAATCGTACCAGCATTCGTTGCTTGTTGTACCCTAACCTCAACTACATCATTCACCGAGAGAGCTGAAAGATAAGTCACAAGTGAAGCCGAAGATTTCTGGTGACCTGAGTTTGAACGAATATAAGTTGACTCAGTTCTTGCGTACGGAACGACAACACCATTGACAAAAACTTCAGCTCTTAGTGAACGTCTTGAATTATTAGTATCTACAAGCGTGATAGGAGCATTGAATGAAAGTTTATAATCCCCTGCTGTTTTAATTTTAACTTGGTGTGAAAAACTTGAAGTCGAGTGTTCAAAGTAAGTTGTATCAACGTTACTAAAGTCCCACTTCATACTGTAAGCAGTTGCTTGGTTTAAGTTTGTGTTGTTACTACCCGCTGTAGTTTTAGTTCCAGAAAATAATCCAAGCTCAACAGGTTGTGATAAAACTTCAAAAGAAAATAGAAACGACAAAGTGATCGCCATCACATAAAAGAAAAATGGAATCTTTCTCTTATCAGAAATTAATGTGAGCGTTTGTCGTTTAAAAATAAGGTCCTCCGGGACTTAAAACTAAAACATTTCAATGCTTTGCATTATTATAAAATGTACTAGCCTAAAGTCTTAATCGGTAATTTGAGCCTTATAATTTAAAGGGTTTAAGTGGTGTTTTTAGCTATGGAAAATAGTACCGACAACAATCTGAGTATTCGCCCTATAATATCAGGTACTTAAATGATTGATTTTAGGAATTAATTCGAGAAGCATTACAAAAACTAGGTGGACCAGGAGTGGCTTTTCGCCCACCTGTGGCCGTTCCGTTACAAAGGGCCCCAAATGTCATTAAATCTTCACTAAAAATAGCTGGTTTTGTGTACTTTTTTTTACAAATTTTGACGTCTTTTTCAAGCTCATTCTTAGTTTTTTTAGCATTCTTATCTGACATAATTCACCTCTTCGTGAGTCTTTGCTAAGTCTATTTTAAAACATAACAAAAATTGATGCAATCTGATCGACAATTCTGATGATTTCCTTGAATTACTAGAAACTTAAGAGAGATATCTTTGAAGAACATTCGATAACTTTTCAAAAGCAACCTTAGCTTCTTCCATATCAAAGGAATGTGAAAAACTAACTCGAATTGCAGACTTTGAATAATCTTCTGAATAGCCCATGGCCATCAGAACACGACTAGGAATAACTGCTCCAGATGAACATGCTGAACCATTGGAAACGTCTACACCGGCCATATCAAGAGCCATACTTAATGTGTGAGCTTTTACTTTATAAGTAATAAAGTAAGTTGTTTGAAGATTTCTATTTTCATTCTTTGAACCGACAATTTCCCCTTGATCACCCAAGAGATTTGAAAGTTCTTTTTCAAACCAATCTTTTGCTTCTTTCGATTTCCGTGGATCAAACTTTTCTTTCACATCATCAAGAGCGAAAGGGATCGATTGAATACCTAAAATATTTTCCGTTCCAGAACGAAGACCACCTTGCTGCCCTCCCCCTCTAATGAGTGGACACATCTCAAAGTTCTTCTTATAAAAGGTAAAACCAACTCCTTTAAGGGCCCCAAACTTATGAGCACTAAAAGTGTAAGCATCAATTCGATTATCTAACTTATTCCAATCAGAAATTTTCCCAACAGACTGAACAGCGTCTACATGGACATGACAGCCTGTTGCCTCTTTTATTTTTACAGCTTCTTCTAATGGAAAAATAACTCCAGTTTCATTATTCACCCAAGTATAATTTAGAAGAGCTTGTTTTTTATTCTTATTTATCTCACCAACCACTTGATCATAATAAAATGAACCATCTTCTTTTACAGGTAATGAAGTAATTGGCATTCCAGCTTTATCCAAACAATCGGATGAATTATGAATACAAGAATGATCTGTTTGAAAATAATAAAAAGGTAATACTTGCTTTAATTCTTGATTAAGATAGCTGGCCCGACCTTTAATAATAGTATTCGCTCCTTCCGTTGCTCCACTATGAAAAAAGATATCGTAATCGTTGTCACTTAAGCCAAATGTTTTAAAAAGATACTCTTTGACTTGATTCATTCCCCGTAAACTTTTCTTTCCGACAGAATGAACACTACTTGGATTGCCAAAAAGCAAATCCCCTTTTGCCAACCAGTCGAGGACCGAAGGAGCAAAAGGGGATGTTGCATTATAATCTAAATAGATTCTACTACTGATTAATCTCTCCAATTGGATTTCTAATTCCTGAAGTTAATCCACCAGCAGCTGGTGTAGCAACAGCTTCTGTAGCAGCTGCAGTAGCTTGCTCAGCTGTAGCACCTTGAGCTTGAATATCAGCTTCAACTTCTTTAGCTTTTCTTGCAAGATCACCAAGTGTAGTTGTCGCTAGGTACTCTCTCATGATGATACCTAAGTTTTGGAAGTAGTTTTTTGAAAGGTGGAACTCAACAGTGTTCGCAACTTCCGCTTCACTTCCTAAGATATCTTTAGCTGGGTTGATGTTTTCACCAACACAGTCAAGTACGTCTTTAATTGTAATTTGATCCATTGATCTAGCTAGAACGTAACCACCACCTGGTCCTCTAACTGATTTAACAGATTGTCCATTTCTTAGCTTTCTAAATAGTTGCTCTAAATAGTGAAGCGAAATGTTCTGTCTAGTTGAAATTTCTTGCAAGCGAACAGGGTTCCCGTTGCTGTGCATAGTAAGATCGAGCATTGCTCTAACTGCGTAACGTCCTTTTGATGTTAATCTCATTGGTCTTCCTCCATAAATCCAAACAAGCGTTGATACCGAACTAAAAATAATGTGCCGTGCGTGCTTCAACTTTGCGATCCTCGCTAGTTTCAGCAGCCATCTCACTTAATGAAGTAAATTACTTCTTAAGTTTGATACACACATATTATGTCTTGTTGGAAAGGCCCAAGTCAACTCGATTTAAAAACAAAATATGATTAATTTTCTAAAAATAGATTACAAAATAGTGTCACTTTTTTGAAACCCAACAAAACTAGTCACTTAACGCAAATAAATAAAATATGGTGTCACTCAGCACCATGAAAAAACTCCATATCCGAGAAAAGCACTCGGAATATTTTTCGCTATTGACGAGAGTGAATTTGAGTTGATTTTAAGGTTGTTAGATATCTAACGAAACTAATTCATAGTTTCTTGAAACGACTTCCTGATCGGGCTTTGGCTCATTGTGGGTAATTCTTAATTCATAGTAAATATAGTCTTCACTGATAAATTCTCGCAGTAAATTTATATGACCTCTGGCCCATTCAATGAGGAAAAAATCCTTATCTTCTAGGTAAAGGGGAATCTCTAAATGAAGTAATTCTTCAGGATCTTTTAAGCGATAAAGATCAGCATGAACTATACGACCCATCTCATTTATTAAACTATAAGTTGGACTCGCAACTTCATTCTTTCCTTTCTTATCAATGATCGAAACAAACTTTCTAACGAATGTAGTTTTCCCTGCTCCAACTTCTCCAGTGAGAAAGATCACACAAGGCATGCTTAATGATTCTTTCATCTCAAGAACAATGGACTCTAGGTCATTCTCATAGACTTTTTTCCAAATTCTTATTTGTTCTTCTGGAAAGTTTTCACTCATTAGACTTCTTCCTGATCTCTTGCTGTCTCAATTTCAATAAACGCATCTGAAAGATGATTAATAATATCTCCCGCAGTCATAGCTCGGGCCCCTAATTCATTAGCCGCAATTCGTCCTGCTAATGTATGGGCCTGAATACCTAAGCAAAGAGCATTATATACAGTTGAAGGGTCATCAAAAAGCTTTGATCTCTCTCTATTCACAGGATTTTGTGCAAGAAGCCCACCAATCATTCCGGCAAGAACATCACCACTCCCTCCGGATGCCATTCCATCATTAGGATGATAGTTGAAAAATACTTCTCCTGTAGGAAAACCTAAGTAAGTACAAGCACCTTTCATAATAAAGAAAGAGTTAGTGGCATCCACAACTTCTTTAAGGAACTCGAGAGGTTTTTCAAGAACTTGCTTTGTTTCGACACCTACAAAGTGAGCAAACTCTCCCATATGAGGAGTAAGAATTGTTGGCCATTTTCTATTTCTAAGAAGCTCGGCATCTTCTTTTAAATTTAAACAATGAATAGCATCAGCGTCTACAACAACAGGACCAGCATAATGATTAAGAACATCTAAAACCGTCTTTCTTGTTTTTTGATTACGTCCCATTCCTGGACCAATAACAATACTATCCCATCTTTCAAGTTCTTTGATAATTTCTTCTACATGCTGATCTTGTGTTGGTACAAGACCACACATAACTTCAGGACGCATTCTTGAACTTAATTCACTATAACTTTCCTTCCAAGTACTGGCCGTGACAAGACCTGTTCCTACTTTGAGACAAGCTTCGGATGCCATCATTAGAGCACCAGTCATTCCTTGAGAACCACCAACGATAAGAGCATGACCAAAAGTATTCTTATGAGCGAATTTATTACGTTGAGCATAGAAACCACTTACACTTTCAGGAGTAAGAATCGCCTTGTCTCCCCCTTCTAAAAGATTCGCAGGAAAACAACCATCAATAACAACAATCTCCCCAACATGTTGAGCACCGTCACCAATATAGAGTCCTGTTTTTGGGAGTCCGACAGTTAAAGTCATATCAGCTTCAATAGCATTACCATTTACACTTCCACTATCACCATCAACTCCAGTTGGAACATCAATAGAGACAGTGATTGTTGAGAAGTTATTAACTAAATTAACAATATCGAAAAGGTAGTTACTTAGTGGAGGTCTAAAACCTAGACCAAGAACTCCATCAATTACTAAGTATTCGCTTTGAGTTTGCTCAAAGTAGCTCGCGATTTGGTCAGCTTTTGTAATTTGATTTGTTCTTACCCCAAAACCTTTAGCAAGATTGAGTTGATTTTTAAGTTCTTCACTATATTCATCAGCAGAAAATAAGAGAAAGCATCTTACAGCATAACCTCTATTAGTTAAATGCCTTGCCATAGCAAGAGCATCAGAACCGTTATTGCCTCTTCCAATTAAAAAGACGATTTCTCCGTAATTGTGATGATTCAATAATTCACTTTCAATAAAGTCAGCACATCGAATTCCAACATTCTCAACGATTAATGATTCACTAAAGCCAATCGTCTTCATTGTTTCATCTTCAATTTGCTTCATTTCTGCAGAGTTTACGACTCTCATTTCATACCTTCTTTTAAATTTTTGGTAACGTAAGCAAGCCCATCAAAGACCGCCTGACAAATAATCCAATGACCAATATTGTACTCTTCAAAAAGATTTTCTTTCAAGAGGGGAACTAAAGACTGATCAGTTAAACCATGACCTGCGTGGCAGTTAATTCCATGCTCAATACAAAAGCGTTTTGCTTCTCTAAAAGTTTCTAAAACTTGAGAATAGTCCTCATTTTCTAAATGTAATTTAGCGTATTCACCAGTATGAATCTCAACTGCCTCGGCCTTAAGTTCCTTACAACGAATAAGAACTTCTTCATTGGCTTCAACAAAGAGACTTATCTTGGTGGAAGGAGAATTCTTTCTAATTTTCTCAATCGCAAATTTTACTCGATCAAAATTGTCCTGACTGATTAAGTCCAATCCCCCCTCTGTTGTTTTCTCTTCTCTTTTTTCAGGAACTAAACAAACCCACTCAGGCTTAGTTTCAATGGCGATATCAATAATCTCGTCTGCACATCCCATTTCAAAATTAAGAGGGAGATTAAACTCTCGAGTCACCATGGCCACTGCTGGTACATCAGCATCTTGAATATGTCTTCTATCTTCACGAAGATGAATGGTTATTTGATCAGCTCCATTTTGTAGAACACATTTTGCGGCATCAGCTAAGCTTGGGTAGTTTTCCCCTCTTGCTTGTCTTAAAGTTGCCACATGATCAATATTGACTCCGAGCCTTGGAGACTTAAAGAATTGTGAATTTTCAGATGTCATGAATTATCCTATTTCAGCTTGTATCGCTTCGAGGAGATCGCCACAATGCTTATCAATTAAAGCTTGATCTTCACCTTCGATCATCACTCTAATTTTCGGCTCTGTCCCACTATAGCGAAGGATTACGCGTCCCTTATTTCCAAGGGCCTTCTCTGCTTTTTTAAGGGAATCTTGAACTTTTGGCAAGCTAGACAGTTCAGGTTTATGAGCAACAAGACAGCTCTTTAAAACCTGTGGATAGAGTTTAATATCGGCAACCATCTCACTGACTTTCTTCTTATAGAACTTCATGGCCTCAATCATTTTAAGCCCAGCAACAGCTCCGTCACCTGTCGTTCCGTGGTCAGTGAAAATAATATGTCCTGAAGGTTCACCACCAAGTTTGGCCTTGTGCTCCTTCATATATTCAATAATGTAACGATCACCTACTTGAGTACGGTGAAATTTAAGTCCCCAGTCTTTTAATTGATTCTCTAGACCTAAGTTACTCATTATCGTACCAACTACAGTATCGCCTTTCTTAAGAACTCCTTGATCAAGAAGAAGCTTAGCGTAAAGTGCAATAAGCTTATCACCATCTACAACAGCTCCATTCTCATCAATAATCACACAGCGATCGGCATCTCCATCAAGACAGATACCAATATCAGCACGATATTTATTTACGAGAGCACTTGCCTTTTCAGGATGAAGACTTCCACAATCAAGATTGATATTCTGTCCATTAGGTTTAACACCTAGAGGAAGAACTTCGGCCCCTAATTCCGAAAACATCATTGGGGCAACTTTATAACCAGCACCATTGGCCCCATCAAGAACAACTCTCATTCCTTCTAGATCGTATTCATCATCAAGGGCATTTTTGCAGTGAACAATGTAACGACCAAAAACTTCTTTAAGTCTTTTTGCATTTCCTAACTCACCATCAATTTTTTGAGGAATTAAACTTGGCTCAAGCACCATTTTTTCTAATTTAAGTTCAACTTCATCAGGAAGCTTAAAACCTTTAGGGTCGAAAATTTTAATCCCATTATCTGAGAAAGGGTTATGGGATGCAGATATCATCACACCCGCATCGGCTCTCATACTCTTTGTTACAAACGCCACTCCAGGAGTTGGAAGTGGTCCAGTGAGAATAACCTCTCCCCCCTGAGAACAAACACCCGCCGCAAAAGCTTGCTCCAGCATATAACAACTTAGACGAGTATCTTTTCCTACGATAATTAAAGGCTTCTTACTTTCGCAATTATTTGTTAATTGAAAATGATGAGTCACAGCTCTTCCTAATTGAAAGGCCATATCACCTGTCATCGGGTAAACGTTGGCCTTTCCTCTAATTCCATCAGTTCCAAATAGTTTTCTTTTTGACATAAAACTCTCTCAATTATTTTTTCAAAGAAACATTAATGTATTCGGGATGAATCTGCAAAAGATGGATCCCGTTTGGAAGCTCTGCCCTAAGACGAACACGGACTTTATTCTTATCTGTATCAGGTATCTCAGCAATCACTTTTACATCCGACGCTTTGAGTCCATCAAAATCTTCTCCTTGAGGTACTAATACATCTAAAGAAGCAAATTGGTTAGCACTTTCAACATAACCACTAGCACTAAGAAAACGAATCTTTACCTCTTTCAAAGTGAAGTTGGCCTTATTAGGACGGATCACATAGTCAAACTCAGGCTCTTTAAAATCTTCGATTGTGATTCGTGAATCAAGGGCCTCAATTGGTGTTTTAATTTTTCCAGATCCTTCGAGAACTGTGAGATCAATCGGAAGGGTATCAATCTTTCCAATAGTCTTCATAATTGATCTTGGTCCGCGAATTAAGAATTGATTAGGACTTATTTTTCTCTTTGTTAAGCGAAGATCATTAGAAAGATCCCCTACGATCTTGGCCTTAACAGGTACGAATTTTTTTATTTCTTTTTCAAGACTAAGAACAACTTGTTGAGGCTCAACTTCTAAAACTTCAATCCCAAAAGGAACCGGAACCATATCAGGTGAAAAAGTCACAGCAAATGTTTCTTGGTCATAAGGATAATCTTTGAGATCTACAAAGAGCTTATCTTGCGAATTGATAAGATCTTGAACAAAAGTTCTATTTCCTTTGATTCTAACTTTCACTTCCTTTGGTACTTCGACATTGAGAGCAAGACCTGGAGGTGGTAGCAATACTAAAGACATTTTTCTATTCATCTCGAGTGGTTCTGAATTGAGAACATAGAACCAAAGAGTGACTGACAGGACTAGTGATATAATCTTAAGTAAATGTTTATTGAGCTCTAAATTTTTCAAGGAGCGACTCCTTGATTCTTAATCGGATCTAGTTTTTCATCTAGCTTTTCACCGGCCCACAAGTGTTTAAGATATTGTCTTAATGCTTTTGAGTTATCACAGAGATAGAATGATCCATTAACTGAAATATTAATTTTTCCTGTTTCTTCTGAAACTGTAATTGCAATTGCATCAGTGTCTTCGGTTAGTCCAAGAGCCGCTCTATGCCTTGTTCCTAAGTGTCGATCAATCTCAACATTCTTAGTAAGTGGGAGAAAACAACCTGCGGCGGTGATTTTTCCACCAGAGATCATGACGGCTCCATCATGAAGAGGAGAAGTCGATTGAAAAATGGCATAGATTAAATCTGAATGAACTTCTGAATTAAGTTTTGTTCCTGTATCCATGAAGTTTGCCAGACCTTGATTTCTTTCGATCACAATAAGACAACCAATTCTTTCACGAGACATAGAGCCAATGGCCTCAACAACTTCATCGATTTCAATTTGTATTTCTTCTCTATTTAATAAACCAAAAAGTCTTCTTCCCGTCCCCACTGTGGCAAGAGCATGACGAAGTTGATCTTGGAAAAGAATAATCGCAATAATGAAGAAACTATCGAAGAAGTGATCAAGTATCCAGTTGAGCGAATAGAGTTTGAAAGTATGCCCTATCCAAAAAAGGAAAATGAGAATCCCTACCCCAATAAGCATTTGAACAGCGCGAGTTCCTCGAACAATAATCAAACTTTGATAAATAAGGAGAGCAACGATAAGGATATCGAAAACATCTTTCAAACTAATATTGCCAAGAAAGACCTGTAACGAGTCCAACTTTCTCCCCTTTATAAAACAATGACAACTTATCTCATTTATCGGATAATTGTAGTCAAAAACTTAGCAAATATAACAACTTAGGGTGAGATATGGAACCAAAAAGTATTTCGATTAGCACAAGTGGTGAGCGCTTCTATGCCATCTCCAAGGAAATTGAAAAGGCCATGAGCGAGACATGGAAATCTTCAACTTCTGGCGTTCTCACACTCTTTATTCAACATACCTCTTGTGCTCTTACCATCAATGAGTCCTTTGATCCAAGTGCTGCCAGAGATATGGAATCTTTCCTGAAACATCTGGCCCCAAGAAATTTAGGTTTTATAGAACATGATGCTGAAGGTCCTGATGACTCACCTTCTCATATGAAGAGTATTCTTCTTCAAACAAGTCTTCAGATACCAGTTGATCAAGGGAAAATGATGTTAGGAACATGGCAAGGAATTTATCTTTGTGAGTTTAGAGACTCTCCTAAAACTAGAAGAGTCATTCTCAAATACCAAGCTGATTAAAAGCTACGCGACCAAAAGGTTGCGAAAAAGCTCGTCCGCTTTTTCTATGCAACCTTTTTCTTTTCTTCCGGGTGAGCTTCTTCTAACTGATCCAGAATTTCACGGCTAAGAAGAAGCTTCTTACGAAGGGCCTCTCTTGAAATTCCCATTTCTTTAGCCGCCTTCGACTTATTACCATTATTACGTTTAATCTCGTTAATAATCATTTCTCTCTCAACGATAGCAAGTCTATCTTTAAGCTGAATTTTGAAATCACTAACAAATGGTAGATCTCCAAAGATTCTCTGCTTCATATTCTTATCGACAAGTGGTGAAGCTGAATCTTCAAAATTAAATTCACTAATAATATGGGCCTTCGGATTATAAAGAACAGCTCTTTCGATCATTTTCTTTAATTCACCAACGTTACCTGGCCAATCGTAGGCCTTGAGTTTTTCTATCATCTTTGGTGAGATACTCTTGAGAAGAAGACCTTGCTTCTTACACTCAATTTTTAAGAAGAAATCAATGAGCATTTCAAGATCATCAATCCTTCTTCTCAGTGGTTCAATATGAATATAGGCCTTAGAGATTTCTTCAAAGAGATCTTTATCAAAGAGCCCCTCGTCAACAAGCTTCCCTAAGTCTTTCGATGACGAACAAATAAGTCTAGCGTCAATAGAAACATTCGAGTCTGGAATACGTTGTTCTTTTAACATTGTCAGTAGTCTTTCTTGAAAAGCAATAGGAAGGCTTCCTACTTCTCTAAGGAAAACAGTTCCTCCCTTACAAGTAGCAAACTTACATTCCTTTTCTTTTTCACTCCAAAGCTGACGTGATAAATGATCCATGTCTTTCATATTACAATCGATCATTTCAAATGGCTTAAGCCCTCTTTGCCCTTCATGATGAAGAATCTTAGCATAGAGCTTCTTACCAACCCCAGGCTCACCTTCAACAAGACAGTTTGAATCAATATCTTTAATTTTAATAATTGAATTACGTAGACTTCCCATGTGTGGAGTCTTTCCAATAAGAGCAAATGTACGATCAAATGGTGTTGAAAATCTTCTGATCTGTGATGACTCAGAAATTGGATTGTAGTTATGGAATACAGAAGAGAATACAAGTGCAAGAACCTTCATTGTTTTCTCATCTTCAACACTGAATCTATCTTGATTTCTCTTATTGATAACTTCGATAACACCAATAATCTTATCTTCTCTATTATGAATTGGGTGACAGATAATTGATTTAGTTTCAAAGTTAAACTTCTTATCAAAGTGTTCATTGAAACGTGACTTATCTGAAATAGTATCAATATTAAGGGCCACACCAGTTGTGAAAACAGAACCTGCAATCCCTAAACGATAATCAAATTTCAAACAGTCTTTTTCTAAACCAAGTGCACCAACTGCTTCAAGTTCATTTGTTTCAGGGTTAATTAGAAATACAGAAGATCTTTGAGCGTTCATAATACGAACAACCTCTTCTAACATATTATCTAAAAAACCTTCTTTATCTCCAAAGTGAGTAATATCTTTAAAGAGTGATAAAAGAAGAGAGAACATTTCAAAGCCGTCTGAAGCTTTGGTATATCTTTCAGTAAGAGCAGAATCGATAAGACATTCTTTCAAACGATCAGTTGAAAAGGACATAATAAATTGCTCTAAGAACTTACTAATCTTTGGTTCATCCTCTAGCTCAACCCCATAGACAATTTCATCATCATCGATCGTGTTGCAAAAAGCACGAACAATAGTTCCATTTAAATCTAAATGATGCTTTTTAAATTGAAGAGAGATTGTTAATGAAGTACCGACGCTTAATCGATCTTTAGTACTAAAACCAAGACCGGTAACAGAAATATCTTCTAACCGTGCATCGTCAATATAGACATCTTTTCCAAGCTCATTTTCCTTTTCTACCAGAAACCTAAGGTTATCGGCTTTTTCCACTGGAATACGGAAAGATTGAAAAAATTTAAATTCTGAAAAACTGGCCAGCATAATATACTCCACTCTAAGTTTGCTGAGCATTTAAAATAAATGCGCTAATCTCTAAACTTATCGGAGTATTTGGATAAACTTTTAGTGCTAATGCCAAAAATAAATGGCAAATCTAATAAATTTAATTACTTGGGAAGTTCGACTGTCTAGTTAGACTTAAGATTGTCTTCGGCCTTATTCTCATCCATTGCCACATCCACATCAGGCTTGAGCTCATGCATGATGGCCGAATGAATTGAGTGCTTAAACCTCTTCCAATAGATGGCACTTCTTCTATTGTCACTACTTGGTAATTCAAGAGTAAAGGTTGGGATATCTCTTTCATTACCAGCGTAATTACCAAGACTCCCTGGAAAGAATGGATAGTTTTTAATTCTATAATTCTTTGCCTTCTCAGACATTTGAATAAGAAGTTGATTGGCCCTACTACCAATAAGACCGCCAGTAATCTCATTATCAGGCCCGTCATAATCAAGCATAGTTAAAGGAGCATGAACAGAGATAATCTTCTTTGGGTTAAACTCAGCAATCATATCAACTTGAAAACGAGTCTCTGGTTCACTATTTGCTTTTTGACCAGGGTATCTTCTTGGATCACCTCTATAGCGACTTCTCCAAATCTTAACCGCATTCTTCTTGAAGTCTTTTGTCGCAAAGTTACGATTGATATCAACACCATTGGCATTTGTTCGTGTAGGCCATTTCTTAAAGAAGCTATCTGGATTTACTATTGGCATAACCACAACAAACCTCTTATCAAGATCTGCCTTACCATGCTTTGTTTTATTTAAGTTACGAAGATAATTAACAATATCAAAGCAGAACTTAACCGGTGTAATTTCATCACCATGAACTCCACACATAATAAGAGTTACTTCCTGCTTCTTTCCCTTATCATCATAAAGTGATCCAAATGTTGTCCAGATAAGAGGATCTTTCTTAACACTTGTCTCTTGATAGAAGCTCCATGGATAGCTTTCGCACTTAGATTTTTTCCAACCGTACTTATAGAATTTCTTATCAATTTTCTTACAGTAATTATTTAAAGAAACTTTTTGATCTTTCGTTAAGGGTGTGGCCTTATATTCTTTAACAGCAACAGTGACTTCTTTATCATCATTACTCTTAAGCGTTGCATCTCCTGTATTGAGAATTTCAACACTAGAACACCCAAGGGCCAAGAGGCCGATCAAAGATATTTGAGTAAATTTCTTTAAAACTAAATTCATAAGATAAGAATAAAATAAAAATAAGTATTTATGAAGTTTTTATGGTGAAATTTTAGAGATTTCGGGGGCTTAGTAATTAAACAGGCTTAACGCAAGGCAAATTATGGTCTAAAAGGTGTCGATCTCAGTCTATATCCCTGAGAACCATTCGTTCTTGCAATCTCTTGATCAGTGAAGAACTTATGCTGGATATGCTTACGGGTATTTCCATATCTAAGTTGTCCCCCATCTGGAATATGGCCATTAACAGTGAAGACCTGTTCATTAGAACCACGTGACCACCTAGGGTTTGAAAAGTTAGCATGAAAGAAAGTTATATTATCAACTTGAGGCATTGGTTTCATATCAGCTGTCTGATAATCAACAAACGCCGCTAGAGATCTTTTAGTCCAACGATGACTTTGAGGAGCATTCAAAGAATTCTTCCAACCATTATTATTAGAGTTATAAGGACTAAATTGTGATGGCTCAAGAACGATATCAAGTTCATTAACGGCTCCACTTCTGTGAGTTTTTGCCTTGGCCACTCTATTATCAATCACCTTCATAATGGACATCATTTCTTGACCACCAAAGTGACTAAGAATTCCTGCCTCACCATGTGCCGTTAAAACAAGAGCAGCAAATCTCTGCTCTAGTGGATTTAGTGCTGAGTACATGGCCTTAAAAGTAGAAACTCTTTCATCAAGAGTTGAGTCACTTTGTCTTAATTCTCTGGCCTTGGCCTTAATCGCATTTTTTACATTCACTAAGCATAGATTAAGTTGGTCCATGTCATCATGAGTATTAGGACGACGCTTTAAAATTTCACACCCATTTAAAAACTCGCCATTATAGTTTGAATCATTTTGTGGAATTCTAGAATTTGTGTCCGTCACAACAACTTCAGTTGGATCTCTTTGAGTATGATCCTCGCAACCATTATTTTGTCTAGGTCTTAATCTCGGTCTGATTGAAGTTTGAACCGCCGTTACAGCGTTTAATAATTCATTCACATCTCTTTGAACCCATACTCTCTTTCTCTTCACTGAACCATCATCTTGAGATTCTGAGACAAAGATAGGAACATAAGGACCACCATCATAATTATCAGTATCAATTGGATAATCACCAGAATTGATTCTCTTCCAATACCACTCTTTTGTTACAGGGTTTTGGTCAAGAGCAATAGGTGTCTTTGACTTAGTACGAACACCTTTTGCTTTTTCAACAATCTTTCTATAATCAATGGCCTTTCTAAAAAAATCACTGAAGTTATTTTCAACAGGAACCTGCTGACCTTTGTGATCTTGGAGAACAAAAGTTCTCTTCGCTCTATTCTTATGAAAATATACCCAACCTGTTTTACCTTTATGGGCCCCTGAAGTTACTTCAACCTTAATCCCTACTCCGTATTTTTTGGAGTTATCATAAGCAACAATCTTTGCTTCTGTTCCAGGTTGTAAAGTTCCAAGAATATTTCTAACAGATGAACCAAATGAAGATGATGAACGAAGATTAACTCTCCCACCCAGGAGAATTTTATCCGCACTTTTCCAACCCTCTACACCAAGGGCGAAAACTAAAGTTAGGATTAGAAATAAATCCGTGATTTTCTTATTAAACTTATTCAATTAAATAACCTTCACTCACAATATCTTAGCCAGCGTATCGGTTATAAAATTAAAAAGCTTGAGCCTTTTTAGATAAATTAAGCCTGAACTTCTTCCGTACTTGGTTTAGGGAGCATGGCCACCATAACTATTGGAATTATAAGAAAAATGGCCCCTAAATAATAAGGATATTGTGATCCATATTTCCAATAAACGATAGATGCAATAATTGGCCCTAGAACTCTTGCAAGGGCTCCTAGGCTTCTAAAAATCCCCACACTCTTTCCTTGATACTCACCTGGAGTATAGAGAGAAATTAAAGAAGTAAGACATGGAATAATCATACTTGAACCAACAGATAAGAAGAAGAGTCCAAAATATAACATCCAACTTGAGCTTGCATAACCAATGGCCACTAAACCAGGAATCAAAAAGACAAGACCTTGAAGGGCCATTCTCTTCTCACCAATCTGACCAGCTTTCCTTCTCACATAACCCCCTTGAGTCATTGCGATTAAAAAGCCAATAAAGATAAACATATAGGCATTGTCCATTGAGGAGTATCCCAGTCTCTCTGCTGCCAAGAAAGTGAGTGTAAATTCCATTCCACTAAAGGCCATAAGAAAGAGGAAATGACCAAAGTTTGTCAGGTTCACACCTTTATAAGGAAGAGGCTTAAAAAGAACTAAAGGATTGATACTTCTATCACTTGCCGACTTTCCTCTTTTTTCTTCAGGAAGAGTCTCATCAAATTTTCTATAGAGCCAAATCACATTAAACATACTTAAGATGAACGCGATGGCCGCAGGTAAACTAAATGGATTCACTCCCATATCTTTTAAAGCAGGATAAGTTGCCGAGATATCCCATAAACTAGAAATACCACCAAGTGCCGGACCAATAATAAATCCAAGAGCAAAGGCAATACCAATTGTGGCCATACCTTTAGAGCGATTTTCTCTCGTCGTCACATCACCAACGACAGCAGTGGCGGTCGAGATATTCCCTCCCATAATTCCTCCAATGAAACGAGCAATAATGAGAAGTGTAAATGAACCACTAAAGAACCAAAGAAGGTAACTTAAAGCTAATCCAAAAACAGAAACAATAAGCACAGGTCTTCTTCCAATCCTATCTGAAATAGTTCCCCAAATTGGAGCAGCTACAAACTGTAGAAAACTATAGATGGCCCCAAGTGCACCACCAAAGAGGACGATAGCACTAATATCGCCACCACCAACACTGGTAAACCTTTCAATACTTCCAAAAATAAGTTGAAGGAAATAGTTCTGACTATCAACTTCTAGATAATGTTTTGCGAGAGCAGGAAAGAGAGGAAAGATAATTGAAAAACCTACAAGATCTAAGAAAAGAGTGAGGAAAACAATCTTAAGAGATTTCTTGGCATTGTCACTTAGTGGAGGTGACTTCATTTTCTGTGGTTCCATTTCCTTGTAATCCTCTTTCTTCATTTGAATTAAATGTTTTCTTTCTTTTGGTCTTTCTTCAATATCTTCAACCATTTTGGCAAAGTCTTTACACCATTGCTCATCATCATTTAAGCATGGAATAAATTGAACATGCCCGCCGACTTCTTCAAGTTCTTCACCTAGCTCAGTTCCGATTTCATCAATTGTTTCTAAACAATCAGCGACAAAGGCCGGACAATAAACGGCAATATTCTGACTTCCCTTTTCAACGAGATCGACACAGTATTCATCAGTATATGGAGTTAACCATTCTTCAGAACCAAATCGCGACTGAAAAGTCATATGTATTTTATCGTGAGAAATTTCTGTGATTCTCTTCTTCAACTGGAAGAAAGTTTCATAGCAGTGCTGATAATAAACATCACCTTTATAAATAACTCGCCTTTTTGGAATCCCATGAAAACTGATGACGAGCTCGTCACTTGGCTTCCCTTCACTCTTAAACTTGGCAAGAAATTCATTCACCTTATTAACACTATTATCAATAAAAGCATGAGAGAGATGGAAATCTGTAAGAAACTCAAAAGGAGGGATTTTCACTCTCTTACTAAGTTCTTTAGCAAAGAGGTCCATCCCACTGGCCACAGTGGATTCACTATATTGAGGAAACATGGCAATAGCTAAAATTTTGTTAGCAGGATCATCTTTTGTTTTTAAATCTTCTTCCCAACTATCCCACACATCTTTGATACGAGGATATGAAAGTAAGAAGGCATGATTCACTTCATATTTTTCTGGATCAAGATAAGTCCCTACTTTCTTGGCCATACTTTCTGTAATTGTAATCAGAGGAAAAGACTGTCCGTCCCAAATTCGAGAATAGGCCTGAGCTGATCTCTTTGGCCTAAAAGGAAGAACAAAGCAATTAAGGATGATTTTCCATGCAAGAGGATTAATATCCACAACTCTTGGGTCACCAAGAAACTCTTTGAGGTAGCTTCTTACATCACTAACTTTGGGAGATTTAGGACTACCAAGTTGTACTAAAACAACTTTCGTTTTATGACGAATTCTTTCTGTTGATTCCACAGTCTATTCAAACCTTAATTTTTTGAGTAAAGTTAAACGCAATGTAACATATTAAAAACTTAAGGAAAATAATAGGAGGCTGATGTGGCCAAAAATCTAAGTAAAAAAGCGAAATCTTCAAAGAAGACTGGACGCGACGCAAAAGAACTAAAAGAGTTTTCTCTTGGTCAATCACATACTGACTATCCAGAGACTTATTCTCCTAAAGTACTCGAGGCCTTCGATAATAAGAACCCTGGAAATGATGCTTGGACAACTTTCTTATGTTCAGAGTTTACTTCCCTTTGCCCAAAAACAAACCAACCTGATTTTGCTCGAATCTATATTAACTATATTGCTGATAAAAAAATGGTAGAGAGTAAATCTCTTAAGCTATACCTCTTTTCTTTTAGAAATCATGGGGACTTCCATGAGGACTGTATTCAGAAGATTTGTAATGATTTAACAAAGCTGATGAAGCCAAAATTTCTTGAGGTCATTGGGGAATTTACTCCTCGCGGTGGTATTGCCATTTATCCTTACGCTTCAAGCTCTAGTTCTGCTAAGAAATATAAGGACTTAAGAGAGAAGAGAATGCTTGATTATGCCCCTGGTAAGTATACAATGCCACTTTCTAGGATCTATTAGTCTTTTTTAGTACACTTTATTAAAACTTAGAATTCCAGTATACTTATTCTAAGGAGATTTTATGTTTGGTTTAGGAATGGGCGAAGCCCTCATACTTTTAGCGATTGTTGTTCTACTTTTCGGTGGAAAGAAGCTCCCTGAATTAGGAAGTAGCTTTGGTAAAGCACTCACTAATTTCAAGAAAGGTATGAATGAAAAGCCAGGTGAAAATGGTTCTGAAAAACAAGTTGATCAAAATCCTGAAAATAAATCTTAACTTTCAAAGCTCGTGTCTTTTAAAGACATGAGCCTTTTATAAATTCAACTTGATCTAAAAGAATTCCATAAGTAGCTCTTCCATCATAGCCAGCATCTCTTAAAGAAACTGTTACATTTTTTCCTGCTTCAGAAATCTCAACTTGCTGACAAACATTCACCCACTCAGCAGAATCTACCAGATCATATGAAGAATAACTCTTATCTTTTTTATTTTGATAAACAGCAACTTCAAGGTTTCCATAGCGACCATTTCTTTTTTGAGCTTTAAATTTTAGACTATATGTTCCAGTTTCTGTTACGGGAAATTTTTGGAAGATTTCAATATTAGCGTCACCAGAAACTCTACGCCCTTGTGCGTTTGTACAATGCGAGTCTAATTCCACAATTTGATTTCCATGAGGGGCGCTTGTTACAACACCAGCTGTTTGAACTTCTAAAAAAGCACAATTCTTTCCATCCTCAACAGGATTAACTTCTCTTATTCTCCAACCTGGGAACTTTGATGATTCTACAATAGTCCAACCATGATTTAGAAAAGAAGTTCCTTTTTGCTCATCAAAAATATTATTAAACAATTCAAATGATCCATTCACTATATGATTTTCATTAACTGCAAACACTCTTTCAACATCATCAAAACTATAGTCAATTACTTCTAATGTTTGAATAACACAACCTTTTTGATAAAGTCTTCTTAAGATACGATCAATTCTTTCTTTTGTTACAGTATTTCTTAACTCAAATAATTCACTCTTTTCATGACTATTAGCAATTTTTTGAGTACGACGATGATAAGTCATAGCTTTTCTTACGGCCCTCTTAGCTAATTTTAAACAAAGCATAGGATTATCAGACTCAACCATTTCATCAAAAATTTTATTGGCAAAACTGGAAGCAACAAAAAGAGCTTCTTGTCTTTCTACGCTTAGAGATTCACATCTTGAATGAAGTCTTTTATACATTTTTTGAAACTCAGCTCCTAATCCATGTCTTGTGTCCTCAAAAACATCACAAGCATTTACAACCATGAATGGATTCTCTTCTAAATTCTCATTATCTTCTTCTGGATTACTGCCAAATTCAGTGAGATCCTCATTTAATATATCTGCTGGTGTAACTGAATCAGGATCACTTCCACAACCGATGAGAAACAAAGAAAGTAAGATCACTAATAAATATTTCATTTTTAGCTCCAAGCAATTTCTAAATTAATAACTGCAAGGAATTTGCCAAAAATAAGAAGCTAAGTACTAGATTTCATGAATTTGTTAAATGAATAAAAATTAGTATCTGTAAAAAAACTTAACAATTTTCAATAACTTGTATAACTTTCTTCACAATTGATTCGTCACTCTTAAGCTTATCTTTATATTCAAAAATAGAGTGAACCACATTCTCATAACTCACATCAATATTCTTTTCTTTCAATAACTGAATAATATATCTCGCTGATCGATCAATAAGTTTATTATTACTGGCCTTAACCCAGACCATAATATTACTTTGATATCTCTCCATCAGACCCATTAGCAAAGTTGAATGCATATTGAGAAGCATCTTAAGAATGAGATGTTGGTTTAAAGAGCTCACATTTTTTAAATCAATAAATGATTGAACGCTATTAAGTTGAAAGGTCATCAAGTCATTATTTTTCTTGATTAAGAAAAGATGGTTACCACTGCCTACTCTCTTCGCTCTTAATGAAGCTCCTTTACGACTAAAATCAAATCCTAAAAGACGATCTCTTCCCGTCTTATCTTTTGTTTCTTCCCATTCAAGTACCCGTGGCTCTCTTTTTAAAAGCCCATGCCACGCACTCTTAGCGTCAGCAAAATCAGATAAAAGTAAATAACTCCAAGAGGTCTCGTCTTCTTTGACATGATAATTTTCAAAGGGTGTCAGACTAAATGTGGGCGATCTCTCTGTCGTGTCAGTGAGAACATCGAGAGAAAAGTCTAAGTCAGGACAATATGAGATATATTCTCCTTTCTGATAAATCTTTGCTTCCTCTTTAATAAAGTTTTCTAAGAAAGAACAATCAAGAAAAGCATAATAATCATGAAGATGCTCTAACGAAAAACGAATACGCTCTTTTTCTTCAAAAAGAGCACAACCAACAGCGGCCATAAGAACTGTAGAGCATTGCAAACGAGTACTTCCACTTAAGGCCTGAGCCCCATGACTAAGATTAATTTTTTTTATCTTGTCATTTAAAATGACGTTTTTAGAACGAATCACTTTTTCGTTTAAGATTTCATCAGGATTACAATAACAAAAATATGGTGTGTGTTTAGAAATTGAAGCGGCTTTCTCACAGGCACCGATAACAAAAGGAGTTTCTCCTCCTTCTGTAATCGCAATGAGAAGATCATTTTCAGTAAAACCAAGATCTAGTAATTGTCTTTCTCCATATTCTGGATAGTCTTCAAATTTTTCAATACTTCTTATAAGAGCAACATCCCCACCGGCCATAAAGGAAATCACTTTTTCTGAATGAATGCCAACTTGATATGAAATTGTCTCTAAAGCAAGACTTAATCTGCCGGTAGCTCCACAACCACAGAGAAAAACTCTTCCGCTATTTGATGTAACTTCTTTAATCGTGTCATGAAGTTCTTCTATTAATCCAAATGAGTTTTTTAAAACCTCGAGTGCATGGAGGTCGACTTTTTTAAAATTAGATATAGCTTCTTTTAAGTTGAGCTTTACCTGATCAGAAAGACCGATTGTCTGAGGATTCGATTTCTCAGTATCGAGCTCTCCTAATTTGAATTGGTCTGCAATTTTTAGAAATTCTTTGGCGTTCATTTATTTCTTTAAAAGTTCTATGACATCATCGAGCATATAAGGCTTAGCGATTACTCCCGTCCCATTAAGTTTAATTATATCTTTATCACTATACTCCATATCACCAGTACAAAGATAGAATTTAAAATCAACAAGACCTTCTTCATTGAACTTTTTAAGCAAACTTAAACCATCTAATCCTTTCATATGAAAATCAGACATCACGATATCAAACTTTTCACCGGCCTTAACAGCTTGATATGCTTCTTGCGCATTTTCAAAACTGGTCACTGCAAAGTCCTCGTCTTCTAAACAATCAACTAGAAATTCAAGAATCTCAACTTCGTCGTCAATGATAAGGATTTTGGTTTTATCGCTCATGTTAAGGTATCGGAAATTTTAACTAAAACTAAAAGAAAAGCTTTCTTTTCTTTATTCAATTTAGGTTATTTAAAGTCAAAAAAAAAAAGCTCCTATTAAAGGAGCCTTTTACTTGTCTATTATTTTTAAATTAAACTATTCGATAATCTCTAGAACAGATCTTTTCTTAAGCTTAGTGCTTGCTGCATTTAAGATAGTTCTTAAAGCTCTTGCTGTTCTACCTTGTTTACCGATAACTTTACCCAGGTCAGACTTATCAACTTTTAACTCGATTACTGTTGTTTGCTCTCCAACAATCTCATTAACTTCAACTTCTTCTGGCATATCTACAAGACTTTTACTTACGTAGTTAATTAACTCTTTAAGTTCACTCATCACTTTCTCACTGTTTTAACGGGTTAGTTTCTCAAAATTATAAAGTAATTCGATTTAATCTGATATCTAAAATTAATTTAGAAGAGTGATTAAAGTGCTACTTTATTTCTTTTAAGAAGAGATTTTACAGTGTCTGAAAGAGCTGCACCCTTATCAAGCCATGCTTTAATATTTTCTGCTTTAACACCATTTAATGTCTTACCCGCTTCTTGGCTTGGATCATATTGACCAAGACGCTCAAGAAAACGTCCGTCTCTCGAGTTACGAGAATCTGCTGCTACAATAGTGTAGATTGGTTTATGTGTTCTACCGCCACGAGCTAATCTAATTACAACCATTTAACGACTCCTACAAATGTCACAAATTTAGCAAGGTGAAAAGTAAGCTTTTTTGCTCCGTTCGTCAACACCTACTAACTAATATTTTCAATAAGTTTTAAAAAAATCCGCCACCCCAAGGGCCTTTTTTCTTACCTTTTTTACGCTTTTTGCCCATCCCAGCTTCCTGACGGAATCCAGGCTGTGGCATTCCAGGCATCCCCGGCATACCAGGCATTCCCGGCATTCCTCCACCTTTCATCATCTGCATCATTCCACCCATCATTTTTTCCATTTGGCGGAATTTATCAAGGAAGTCCTTCACAGCTTTCACTGAGTTTCCACTTCCCTTTGCAATTCTCTCAATACGAGATTCTTTCACTAATTTATAGTCTTTACGCTCTTGCTTGGTCATTGAGTTGATAATGACTCTCATTCTCTTCATTTCATCTTCGGCTGGAGAAAGATCACCAATCTGTCTTAAAGCTCCCCCCATACCAGGAATCATTTTAAGAATTGAAGACATTGAACCAAGGTTTTTAATCATATCCATTTGTTTCATGAAATCATCAACAGAGAACTTTCCTTTCTCAAGGTTCTTCATCATATTCTCTGCTTCTTTCTCATCAATAGTATCTTGAGCCTTTTCTACGAGAGAAACGATATCCCCCATATCAAGAATTCGGCTGGCCAAACGATCTGGATGGAATAGTTCCAAGTCCTTCATCTTCTCGCCAGTAGAAATATATTTAATAGGAACACCCGTCACATGACGAATAGAAAGAGCCGCACCACCACGAGCATCAGAGTCCATTTTCGAAAGAACAACACCTGTTAAACCAATGGCCTCGTGGAAACTCTTCGCAACGTTTACAGCTTCCTGACCAGTCATTGCATCAGCAACCATGAGAACTTCTGGTTTCATTGGAGCAAGAGCTTCTTTAACTTCCTTCAGCTGTCCCATGAGATCATCATCAACGTGAAGACGTCCGGCCGTATCGATAATGACAACATCGCGGTGTTCTTTTTTCGCTTCTTCCATTGCCTTGAGGGCAATGTCTTTTGGACTTTGGCCTAGATCAGTGTCGTAGTAATCTATGTCCATATTCTTAGCAAGAGTAATCAACTGATCCTTAGCAGCTGGACGAAATGTATCAGCAGGAGTCAGGACGACATTCTTCTTTTTCTTATTACGTAAGTGAAGAGAAAGCTTTCCAGAGAAAGTTGTCTTACCTTGTCCGTTAAGACCAACAATTAAAATAGGAACTGGTCCCGGTCTTTCAAGGTCTACTTCTTCGTTAGCATTCCCCATAATGGCAGCAAGCTCATCTTGAACAATTTTTACAAACTGTTCTCCTGGATTAACTCCAGAAATTACCTTTTCTCCAAGGGCCTGCTCTTTAACTTTATTAGTGAATTCTTTAACAACTTTAAAGTTAACATCAGCTTCAAGAAGAGCTGTTCTTACTTCTTTAAGAGTATCTTCAATATTACTCTCAGAAATTTTTCCCTTACCTTGAATGTTCTTAAAGGCGCTTGCAAACTTTTCACTTAAATTATCAAACACTTTTGAATCCTTATTCTGTTATAAAAAAATCTTCAATATCATTTAACGAAGTAAAGCTATGCTTTACTAAATCATCGATTTCTAATTGAGCTCTTTCATCCCAACAAGCTCCGATGAAATCACAACCAAAATTGTGAGCTCCTTTTTTATCGGCCTCAGAGTCACCTATCAAGCAGACTTTTGACTTATCAAGGCCTGGTACAAGCTCTTCCATCCCACTTGGATTAGGCTTAGACTGAGGTGTGTCATCAGCACAGCGAATATCCTTAAAAAAGCGGGTCATGCCGTGAGTTTCCATCACTTGAAGCGTGCTAGCACGATCTCTTGCCGTCCAGAGGTAAACATCGTATCCAACTTCTAAAAGACTCGTCAGAAGTCTTGTGGCACCCATAAATGGTTGAATTTTCTGTCCTTCAGCTCTCGCCAGTAAGGCCCACTGTTTTTGAACTTCCATTCTATCGGCTTCAGTTTCCCATGGAAGTCCAAGTCGAGAGATCATCACCTCAACTGAGGGCTCATAGATGGCATCCATCTCTTCTTTACTCATTTCAACATTTTTCATGCGCTTTACCAGCGTCACAAGGCTCTCCAGAATAAACTGGCGACTATCAACTAAAGTTCCATCAAAATCAAAGACAACTGCTTGATATTGAGTACTTTTTTCCATGAAAATTCTCCCTAGCAAGGCCTGATTGCCTTGACGCAAAGTTGAAAAATGAGCATACTGCGCCCATGAATCCTAAACCTTTTTCACCAACGTTGCAAAAGAAGATTGACCTGCTTAAGGCCAAAAGATCGCCTATTAAGCTAGGGGCCATCGATTTTGATTCGCCATTACTTCTGGCCCCGATGTCGGCCATCTGTAATTACCCATTTCGTTTATTAATGGAAGAACTTGGTGCCGGAGGGACTGTAAGTGAGCTCATTAGTTGTCATGGTATCAACTATGGAAATAAGCGCACGCGAGAAATGCTCTACATTCATCCTCGTGAAAAGAATATTGGAATTCAACTCTTTGGAGAAGATCCCCAGGCCATGGCCGAATCAGCAAAAGTGGCTCAAGAATATGGGCCAAAGTTTATTGATATCAATATGGGCTGCCCGGTGAGAAAAGTTGTTTCTAAAGGCGGAGGTTCTGCCCTTTTAAAAGATACAAAGAAGCTCGCTCCTTTCTTTGCTCTTATGAAAAAATCATTAGAAGTTCCTTTAACAATTAAAATCAGAACTGGTTGGGATGTTGATAGTATTAACGCTCCAGAGATAATTCATATTGCTAAAGAAGAAGGTGTAGAGTTTGTGGCCATCCACGGTAGAACCAGAACTCAGCAATACAAAGGTGAAGCCAATTGGGACCTGCTCGAGATGATTGGGAGAACTTCGCCTCTTCCAATAATCGGTAATGGAGACCTTCACACGGCTTACACAACTCAGCTAAGAATGAAGACGACTGCCTGTCAGGCGCTAATGCTGGGGCGTGGTTGCTTAAGAAATCCATTTATTTTCTTAGAGTCTTATCTAGAAGATCCAAAAGAAGCTTACTTTTCTCCTGATGATTATTGGGAAATTATTCTTCGTTACTTTGAATATCTTGAAGACTATGCCACTCAGGAGAGAACTCTCTTAGTTCAAATGAGAAAGCTCATTGTCTGGTTTGTTGCCGGATTCCCAGGAGTTGCCAAGTTTCGCGGTGATCTATTTAAGGCCAAAGAACTCGAAGAGGTAATGAAAATCTCTGAGGAGTTCTTTAAAGAATTAACAATATCAAATCAATTTGCTAAAAACATCGACCATGAAAAACCTTTTATGGCCGGTGGACATGGATAGCAAAAATATTCTCATTAACTTTTTCCTTATACTTACTCTAACAAGTTTCACATCATGTACTGTGATTGATGTGGATTATCATATGCCCATGATGAAATTTGATACTAGTGAGACCACAGGAAATCATATTCTTGAAAAATCTAAAGTGACCGGTATTGTTCGTGCAGGAACTGGTTCATCTCATAAAATTACTCTTGCTGAAGTCGTTGACCCAATTATCTTCAATGAAAGTGTTAATGAAAATAGCACGATCGATGCGAGGGCCCATATTAGTGCTTCTGCAGCACTAGGTATTATTCCAAAGCTTGATATTTCTTATAATATGGCGGTGGACTCTCCTTCAAACTTTGGAGTTAAGTTTCAATTCTTAGGTGCCACTGAATCAGAAGCAAAGAAAGGTTGGAGTGGGTCTCTTGTCGGTAAAGTTGGTGGTGGAGAAAAAGATGAAGGGAATGTCACTTCGGCCAATAGTTCAGGAACACAACTACGAAATTATAATGCTGTTTTAGACTTCACGACTTATGAAGGGAACCTTATTTTTGGTCATCGATTTAATGAAAGCATCATTGCTTATTTAAACTCTTTCTATACCTATTATGAAGTTGAGGGCTCTCTAACTTCGAGCTCCTTCACTGATGTCAATATCAATGGGACTTCAAGACAGTATGGTGCTCTTCTGGGATTAAAGCATACTTCAAGTACAGGATTTTTTCTTATGCTAGAAGCAGGTGTTGTAAGAGCTCGTTGGGAAAAACAAAATGATGATACTAATGGTGGCTATGGTGTTTCATTAGGGATCAATTTCTAATTACTCTTCCCATTCATCGAGTATTTGATTCAGTTTTTCATTATTCTTTTGCATATTAAGCATTTGTTCTTGAAGAAGCTTTAACTGTGGATTGTTATCAATAATTTTTTGAACTTGCTTTGCATCGTTCATATCGACCTTGTCATTATTGTTCACAATGGCCTGGAGTTTTTCATTTTGCTTTTGTAATTGCTCTGCTTCTGATGCTTCTTTATTTGTTTCGGTTTCAGTTTTTGCAAGATCAGTTTGGGCCTGAACTTGTGACTCAACAACAGCTTCAATCGCTTCTGAGTTGATCGCCTTTTCGCTCATGCCAGTTCCTCCCCCACCAAGAAGTCCTGAAGCCGCTGTAGATCCACAGCCTTTAATCACATTATTTTCATCGAGGTAGAGTGAGACATCAAATTCTTTTGTGATCGTCTTTGTACCAAACATCTTTCCCAATCTTTCAAGTTTGACAGCGAGAATGGCCAAACCAGAACCGCCAATTTGCTCACCATCCTCAGGAGGCTCATCATCAAACTCAAAGTCTTTCAACATCATTGAAACGATTTTAAATTTACCATTTCCATACTTATCACCAACTTTATATTTTACGCTTCCATTAGGTTTTAAAAATTCTTCAAACTCAAATGTCTCTTCTGAAAAAGACTTATCTAGAAAGTTCTTATCACAATAGCCTGCTCTACCAATGAGTCCATTAAAAGTAGATTGAAAATTATTAATTTCAATATCAACTTCGGCCTTTCTTTGTTGCATCGATTGTTGTTGTTGCATCTTCATAAGGGCCAGCATCAGCATACCTGCAATCCCCATAGAGACCATCACTTGAACAAGGGAGAATCCCTCCTCAGACTTAATATTGAAGCTGTTGTTTTTCGAAGTTGGAAAATTGCCACTTTTTGTTGTCACTTTCTTTACTCGCTTTATCTAATTATGTTCTTTTAATATTCATAACTTATATCGGAAAAACGCTAAACCAACTTTACTACTCAAGTAAATTAGTGATCATACCGTAAAGTAGAAAGCAGAGGAATTAATAAGGAGCGATCTCAGTGCAAGCAAATGCTATTTCCAACTGCCATTCTAATAAGCGTATTCATAAAATAGTTATTATTTTAGCTATCTTATTATACCCTACTTTCGTATTTTCTACGGATTCTAGAACTGCTAGTGAAATTGCTGCGGAAGCTGCTGCAAATACTTGTAATGCTAAAGTTAACCTTGTTAAAGACCTCCAAGTTCGTCAATTTAATCTTACTCCAGCTGGTGTGAGTACAAATCTTTATAATCTTCAAAGAGAAGCTGATAAATTTGCTGCAGAAATTTCAATCCTTGAAGGTCTTAAAAGAATCAATAATGACTACAAACACTTTCTTCAAAGTGCTCTTAGAGTAGGAAATGAAAATATCAATGTAGCGAGAACTCTTGCTAATTACGACAGTGTCTTAAGTGAACTTACAAGCGATGTTAACTATCAGAAGTTCACGAATATGCATGTGATGAATAATTTTTTAAATCTTCTAGATGAAATTCCAGAAGGACAAATTACTTCTTTATCATCACCTGAAGCTCAAGATCCTGAAGAGCTAAAAAGTGCCATTGTTACTCATCTTCTCACTGTTTGTGATAACAAAGAAGAAGGTGCTCTTGGTTACAATGAATGTCAGGTTATTTCTTCAAATAGAGGTTTTGATCTTGAACAAAATCAAACTCCTTTAACGAATGATCCAACTTATACCCTCCTTGATGGTTTTCTTAATGCTTATGCGAGAGATTACAATAGAGATCAGGGGAACTGGTTTAGACAACAAGCTGACGGCGTTAGTAATCCAAATAGAGTGGAAGAATTAAGAAGAGTATTAACTGATGGAGTTGACACAACAACTTTAAATCCTAGCTTTAAACAAAGAATGGATACTGCCAGAAGTGAAGCAACGGCCACCATAGAACAGATCAGAAGATGTAATACTTCAGTAGTCATAAACTCAGAGCAAACAAATACTGAATGTCGCCTACTTCTTACTCCAAATGAGCAAGGAATCACACCGGCCATGGCCAAAATTCAAGCGATGATTGGACCAGTGAGTGATTTAACTCGAAAGAATATTCCTGATGAGCTCTTTAATCAGATTAGAGGCCTACAAAGAAAAGTTCAAGATATTGATGATCAAGGAAAAGAAAATCAATTAAACGCAGTAGCGGAGCACTTACAATCAAAACAAACAGAATTACTTGCTCAACTTAATGCTCATTCTCAGACTTATGGAAAGTTTAATCAACTGGCTTCTATCTTAGGTGATGATCCGGCAGAGATTCAGTCTAAAACACAAATGCTTAACGGGACATTTAGAGAAATTATGGGTGATGAGTTCTGTAGTGCTGCTGGAAATAACGATTGTATTCTGGAAAAAGCAGACGGGACATTAAATACTAATCTTCTTCTTTCTTTCCTACAACAAATGGATAATGAAGAAAGTGCTGTTGCTCAAAAATTTAGAGAATTAGAATCTAAGAAGAATCGCTTAGGTGAACTGAATCGACAAATTGCCAGCATTACAGGTTCACAAGACTATCAAGACCTTGAGGCGATGAAGTCAGCGATGCTTTTAGACGCGAAAACAAGTTGTCCTCAGCAAGAGGGAGATACTCAGTTCTTCAATCCTACAGCGTTAGCTTCTTGTGTGGATCACTTAAATCCAGGTCATAGAAATCAGAACCTGGTTCAGTTAACGAATAATCTTTCTGTTATTAGTAGTACAGCATTGGCCGATTCTAATTACTCAGCGGCTAATCAAGCTTGTCAGTCAATGGCAAACTCAATGCATACTCGTCGTGCAAGCTTAACTGAAGAACAAAGAAGAGATCCTGCAAATTCTTTTCAAGGTCAGTTTGGAAATATTTGTAATAAAATTGCTGAACTTAATAGAAATCATGTTTCAGCTGTTCAACAGCGGGCCATCGCTTCTTCAACAGTAGACACTCATAGTGAACGTACTAGTAGTGGTCGTGTTATCCACAGATTCTATGATGACGAAGGTGAAGAGATTGACCAATATGTTGAACCAAATAACTTAGCTATTTTTGGAGTGGCGGCTGCTAATACTTTTAAAGAACAAGGTGCCAGCCTCATCCTTGGTGGTATGTATAACAAGTACACTCTTCCGAATACTCTTAACTATCAAATTGATATGGGTAAGAGAGAGGCCGACCAACTAGCGTGGAATCAAGCCTTCTATGGTTCGCCTTATTACATCGACTACATGATGAACCCAGGTGACTTTGCCATGTTTGGACCAGGTCTCTTCTATGATCCAGTAACTCCTGGTGTATCAAAACAGTATGGTAATGCTGGATTTAACTTTGGAGCCCAATAATTGAGGCATGCTCTTGGTTACTTATGGACTCCAAGTATTTCTAATTCCTAGTTTTTCACTCAATTTTCCTTGCTAACTACCTGATTACTTGTTCTCAAATATGAGGATATGTTCATCTCTAGCTAACCTTCCGTAATCCCGACAACCCTACTCTAGTAACAGGGGTAAAATATTCCTAAGCCCTTGGAAAAACTAAAAAGGGCCCCTCTATAAGCCGATAAAAGGTATGGAGAAGTTGGATTTTATGTTTGTTAAAAACCTTGGGACAAAATTCATTTTAATTTTTGTGATGGCAATGACCCTCATTGCGACATCGTGTGTTCCACAGAAGGCCTCAAGCAGTAAAAGAAAAACGACTTCTGCCGGAACAGACTCCTCTACAGACACAACTCCAGACGAAGGAACACCATCATTCTCCACTGATGTTTCTTGGTACAGTGGAAACCAAGATCTTGATAGCACACTTACTATCAACGAAGATTTAGCTACTGTAATTTATCTTCGTGGTTCAAGTGTAAATAGTTTTCTTGCCACTAATGCCAACATGAATCTCCAATACTGCTTAGTTGTTTCTTACACAGATGCTGTGGCCAAAAAACAATTAAGGGCAAGAGCGATTCCAATTAGTTTCTTCAACTTTGCTACAAACACACAAGAAAGACTTCTCCGAGTCGACTTTCCAGAAGAAACAACAAACACGACAACTTGTACGGGTGATGCTTATTACTTAACAACAGCTGAGCCAGACATTGCGACTCCAACAAACTCTGCTATTAATTCAGCTTTTTCTCCTAGCAGTTTATGTGTCGGTTGTAACAAAACACTCTTCTCTTCAAATGTGTCTTTGTATACGGCCAGTTCAGGAATCTCAACTACAAACTATATTCCTAACGAATCACTAAACCTAAGCTCACTTAATCTTAGAGTAGATACAACATCATCGGTTACATCACCGGTTGTTGGTCAATGTTCAGATGATAGTTGTAAACTTGATGGTTTTGATTGTTGTCTTAATGGTCAATGTGTCCAAGATGGTGGTTTAAGATCAGATGCTTCTACTCAGCCAAACTACCTTCAGGCCCTTGCTGATGTAGCAAGTAATCCAAGTAACTTTATCAATTGGCCTAATGTTTACTTTGTTTGTGGAAGTAATGTTGTTCCACTTCCAACTCCAACAGCTCTACCAGATGCACAAGGAACTGCTGATGCAATCTTAGCTGAACAAATCAAAATGTATAATTGTCTTGAAGAAGGAAAGAAAGAATTTCCTGACTTCGCGACTAATAACCTATGTGAACCAACTTTTGATCAAACGGCCTATGAAGCGATCAGATCTGAAGTTTGGAGACAATGTGGTTGTAATGCTGATCCATTCCCTACAGATCCTAATGATCCAGTTTGTCCTGATTATGGATTGAAGGCCATTACTAATCTCGCAGGGACAATTGTAAAAATTGAGTGTGATGTTCCACCACCACCTGCTGACCCTACACCATTTCAAGCAATCAACTTATCTGTTTCTTCAAGAAGTGCTCCACATCGTTATTATAAAGCTGTAGACGGTACTTCTGTTGATGATATCACAGTTAACTTTGGTGGTGATGTTGTTGAAGGTGAAGAATTTAGTTATCTCGACGAGTCTGGGAAAACTGATCCGGTAAATGGAAGCTTTAATATGAATTCTATTCTTGGTCAGTTCTCATTAGAATTAACAAAAGCTCGTCCAGCAAAAACTATTAATGTTGAGTTTGATCAAACTTATGTCATCACAACTAACTCAGGTTATTACTCACCTTGTCCGCAATGTGCTTTTGATAGTTGGTTCCAGACTTTTACAGCTTTTCCTACATCATCATTTGGGACAGGACTTCAAGCTGTTGGATACACAACGAACAGACAAGAATTTAATAATAACTCAACTTTCGGAAACTATGAGGATACATCTTTTGGTAGGGCGTGTTTTCTCCCTCCTACGATGATTCCTTTTAGTCATCAGAAAAATACAAATGTTCAAACTCAAAGACTTAATCGTCTAAAGACACAAGCCGCTCTTTATATCAATGGATATAAGAAAGATTGGTATGGATTTAATAAAGGTGCTCTTATCGGATCTTTTGATGGAGTAACTTGGTTTGCCATTGGAAAAGGAAGAAGAGTTACGGCCACATCTAGTAAACTCTTTCTTGCAATCAATGCCCCTTTTGCAGATCTTGCTGAACCAAGTGATACCGTGGTTTCAATTACTGTTGATAATGGAAATTCAACAGTGGCCGAATTTGATTATGACCCTTCATTGGATATTACAGATGCCAGACAGAGTACAGGTGCTAGCTGTCAAATGTGGCACCAATGTAATGTCGACTCAGACTGTGTAACTAAACTTGGTTGGGAATATATGTGTCAGGACATTTCGACATTTAGAACGAAATGGCCAAAATTTTCTACCAACGCAGATGAATTTGCTGATGATGAATATACAGATGCAGACTTCCCTCGTATTCTTCAAGGATTAATGCCAGCAGGAAGTAATAAGCGTTGTGTATATCGTGGTGCAGGTGCTATTTGTAAGAAGAACTTTGTAAGTGGACTACCTGCTAATAAAACAAAGAACTTTGCTTGTGCTCCAAACTTTCATTGTGCCGATCTCGGAGACTCTGAATACAATGAAGAGTTAGTAAGAACACCAAATCAAGTTGAAATCTTTCTCTTTGGACAGGATGCGAACGTTCTTGGTCGTCCTCTCTCTTACCTTGGTGGAGGAAAAAGACTTCCAACTGAAGTCATTGAAAATATCAAATACAATGCGGCTATTCATTCAACTGATACTAATGACTTTGGAGTTTGTCGTCCAAGTCGTTCACTATCTGGTTCATCATTTGTAAACCGTCATGGTAGTCGAGATGGAACAGGACGAGTTGATTATATTTCTCAAATTGGTAACTGTTCTTCGACAACAACAGGAACTTCAAGAGCTGGTAACTGTCCAATCTTTGAAACAAGACCAGATCAAGTAACTACTGTTGGTGATTATCGAATGACTGCTCTTGATGATGCCACGGCCATCACGCAAAACGCTTGTGGTGCAGAATCCAAGAGACTGAATGGTACAGTCTTTGAAAGTTCTTTCAAAGAAATTGAATCCGGAGTTCTTACTTCACTTAATAGTATTCTCTCTCAGACTCTTCCGGTGGATGCTTGTTTTAGAAGAGCCGGTAGTGTTTGTCATACTGATCTTGATTGTTCGCCGAATAGAATGCATGCAGAGCAGGCCATCTTCTTTGGTAGCAGTTACTTTGGTGGAACGCAAGCGGAGCTTGAGTATTGGCAAGAAGATCTTGTTTGTTCTCAAGGAGCAGAAAAGCCATTCCTAAGAGATGATGATTTCAATGATTATGATATGACGAAGAATCTCTGTTGTCGTGAAATTGAAAAAGACATCACCATGTATACGGAAGATCAATCAGGTATTCTTGATGAAACTCCTCCAAGTCATGTCAATCTTGATGTTACACAATTTGCTTTCCAAGACCCTACGGCAACTGGAAGATACTCACGTTATACAGCGGCGAGTGCAGAGAAAACAACAACGGCGCAAACATCCCCTATTGCTGAAGCTCCAGTGATTGAACCTGGAGAAACACCAAAGAAGTATCAGTGGAAAACAATCAATGATACTGGTTCAAATACATGTTGCGGTGGTGGATGGATTCGTAAATTCGTTGATGGTTCAAATGATTGGACGAATCCAAATCGCTTAAATATTGATCCGACTAATTTCAAATGTCTTAACTATACTAATGAACTTCCACTGCAGAATGTTTCTCCAGTTGATCCAGATAACTATAGTCGAGATAAAGAGAAATTATGTTTATCGCCTGCTGATGGTGGTTGTATGCAAGTTGGTATGCCAGAGCCTGATGGATTTAAAATTATTCCACCAACTGCACCGACTAGAAATACAAACCAGCTCTTTGTGATTCCTATCACTCCTCCAACACAAGGTGGACAAGAAGGAATTGAAGTGACGACTTATGCTCCATTTGAGCCAATTCCATATGAAAACGGATCACCTATTAATCCAGCTGATGATGATGCTCCTTATAACTATCTACATGATCCAGCTTATACGGCGGCTAGCTTCTATCTTCCAGCATATATTGGTGCGACTCCTACGGATGATAATAATATTATCAGTGTTATCCTTCACTATTTTAAAGATGGTAGTGATCAAGTTGGTTGCCAGATTCCAGGACCTGACCCAAGAACAAATGTTGGTGCAGAAACATTAACTAAGAGAGTTGGTGCCTGTCCTATTGGTGCTGCTAATAACCCTACTGTTCTTAATAACCATGAATGGTGTTTAACAACTGATAATACAGGTAGAACTATTTTTCACTTCAACGGTGACTCAACTTATTTTACAACTGACCCACAAGACTCTGATGGTTGTAATTATGGTGGTGTGATTATCACTTATAGAATTCCTAACAGAGCTGGCTATGAAACAACTGACGGTAATGCCCTTCCTGCTGCCAACAGAGGGATGGAGCCTGGTAACGACCTTTACTACTTAACAAAGATGTCTCGTTTTGAACTCTTGGGTATTCCTCAAATTCAGTATGAACCAATCTACTGTAATACCAATAAAGAAAATATGGTTCCTGGATTCTTTGATATTGCAACTGATACAAGAACAGACTTTGAAAATGCAGCATTTTCATTTGATTCTAATGGAGACACCAAGAATGGAACGAATTATGGTCATATCTATGGTGTCTATGAACGTAATGATGAATCGACAGGAGTAACAACTGCCAATGGTGGAACTCAACCTAAAGTGGTCTATCAGGATAAAGTAAAACTCAACCCTATCTTCTCGAGCAGTGAATTTAAGTGCTGCCAGAAACTAGGAAATGAAACAAGTAATGCAAGTAAGTGTTGCTCTAATTTTGCTGAAGATGTAGACGGTGTGCTTACCTGTAAACTTCCGTCAAAAACAAATTTAAATGTTTATTTTAACAAATTTGTTTCAAGTGAAGGTATTGGAGAGGAGCTACCTTCTGGTGGACTTACTGAAGATGACTTTATCCCTGAAACTGGTGAGCCAAAGCTTAATGCCAATGTAAACTCAAAGATTGTGGCCATGGGACAAGAGTTCTGTACCAGCGGAGCTGTGAGACAAGGTTCTGCTTTTGGATATTTCAATGGTCAACCAAATAATGGTTTCTATCAACAAAATGGCTCAATTGAAGACAGCAAAATTTACTCAATTGTTGATAGTGTGAAAGATGAGGATGAGGATAATCAAACAGGTATGTCTCGATTCTTAGCTGGTTACAAATGGGATCATCACTTTTACTGTGAATAATTCAATTCAAATTGACAAATCACGTCTAAATTGATTAATTTCCATGACTTATGAAAAATAAATACCTACTACCAGTTCTGCTTGGGCTACTTTTTATTTCGAATATATTTGCCCAAAAGAGCAATCTCATTCACTGTATTCACCCACAAGTATGTCGACTCCTTTTAAGTTCAATTCCAGATGTTAAATTTGAGGAGATAAGATTTGGAAGAATGAGTGACCATAGCTTTCAAATGACAGCTGCTCAAATGAAGAAAACTTTTAAAGCGAAGATTTTAATTATTCCCCCTGCTAAATTATTCAACTGGATTCCAAAATTAGTTAAGACAAGAGAAAGTCAAAAAGGTTTAAGAACAATTGTTCTAAATAGTATTATCGATACTAAAATGGATATCAAACATAATCATGGAGAGGAAGCTCTCGGACATTTTTGGTTAGACCCAGAATCAGAGTGTGAGAATATAAATTTGATTCAACAGCAATTTAATATCGAAATGATCGTTAATCCTTGTAATGAGATTAATCAAATAGATAAAGACTGGAAGAAAGCCGCAAAAAAAGATCTAATAGATTCACTCTTTCTTATCACTCACGATGCACTTACCCCCTTCTTTGAAAAGTTAAGTATTCAACACTTGGCCCTTAAGGGTTCTGGTCATCATGAACCAATCACTCCATCTCAGATGAAGCGAATCATTCGAAAAATTAAGTCGCATAAAGGTAAAATCATTTGGATCGAAGAAAAGGGAATTAAAGTTCCTGCATCAATGAAAAAGTATATTAAAAAGTCTGATCTTCTTATAAAATGGGATCCAGAGGTCATCGTTCCCCACCCACTTGAAACTCTATTAGAAGAAGTAAAAAAATGACTGAACTCGTAACCATTAAGAACTTATCATTTTCCTATCATGAAAATATGGAAGTGCTGAAGAATTTGAATCTTTCAATTAAGGAAGGTGAAATTCTTGGAGTCCTGGGTCCTAATGGTGGAGGGAAATCTACTCTTCTCAAAATAATAGTGGGTCTCATCTCTTCATACCAAGGTAAAGTTCTTTATAAAGGAAGTTTAGAGAAAAAAAATATCAGTATGGCCTACCTTCCTCAAAAAGATTCAGGCCACTCTTCACTTCCAATTACTGTCAAAGAATTATTAAGAGTTCCTCCCTTTAAAGCATCTGCTGAACAAATTAGTGAGGCCCTCAATCAAGTTGATATGCTAGATAAGGCAGACAGGCTTGTCTCAGAATTAAGTGGTGGTGAATACCAAAGAGTTCTTCTTGCGAAAGCCGTTCTCAATAAACCTGAACTTATTGTATTGGATGAACCGACAAAAGGCCTAGACGGAAAAGGTCAAGATCAACTTCTCTCACTCATTAATAAAATCAAAAATGATCAGAAGATGGCCATCTTAATGGTTGATCATAATATACAGCAGGTTTTAAAGCACTGCGATCGTCTGCTTTGCTTAAATAAGAGTTTTCATTGGCATGACACAAAAGAATTAGTGAATAAAGAAATTCTTGAACATACTTATCATTGTGAGTTTGAACATTTAGCAATTCATGAAATGGGAGGAGATATTCTTAACCATCCTCATGAACATTGTACTCATGATCATTCAAAGGATGAGAAATGAGCTTTATTCAAGACTTTATAGAATTTCCTTTTATCCAATATGCTTTTCTTAGTATTGTCTTTCTCACTCTTGTTTGTGGAATTATTAGTCCCTTCATTATTGTTAAAAAGTCTGCCTTCATGGGAGCTGCGATATCTCACTCAGCTCTTTTAGGTGTTGCTGTAGCGTTAGCAATATTTGGTGAATCAAACCCATGGGGAATCTATCTCATCACAGGAGCTATTACTTCTCTCTTAGCTCTCTTCTTGGCCTCTATGACCTTTCGTCAAAGAATTCCTTCTGATGGATTAATTGGTATTTTCTTTACAACGACCATGGGTCTAGGAATGATTATTCATCAGCAGTTTGCTGCCAATCAAGGAGATCTCTTAAGTTATCTCTTTGGTAATATTCTGCTTATTACCTCTTTCGATGTGCTTCTTGCTTTCTTATTATTAGTGATAGCAGGTCTCTGTATTATTCCATTCTATCGTCATTGGGTTTATTTTAGCTATGACGAAGAGATGGCCTTTACACAAGGACTGCCAACGAAACTCCTTCACTTTCTTTTTTATTTTATAATTACTTTCATTATTGTCAGTAGTTTGAAAATTGCCGGAACAGTTCTTATTAATACATTACTTCTCGTTCCTGGTGTTTTTGCTCTAAAATTTTCGACGAATACTAAGAAGATGCTCTGGTACTCTTGCCTCTTTAGTCTAGGATCAGGAGTCTTTAGTTTTATCTTGGCCAATCAAATTGAATGGCCAGTTGGTCCAACTCTAAGTGTCTTTCAATTTCTCTTATTAGTACTCTTTCTCGGGTTTAAGAAAATTAAAAACTAGATCAAATCTATTTTGAAATTCTTCGTATGAGCAGTTTCCGTATCATAGGCCAAATTATTAAACCAACTTGCTAATCGTTCATACTTTTTAAAAGATGTTTGAGTATGGCGATCTATAGATATAACGCTAAGAAGAATTGAAAAGATGGCAAGATCAGCTAATCCATATTTCTGTCCACCAAAGTAACCAGTCTCTGCTAAAACATTATTCATCATATCAAAAAAGTCGACCAGCTTCTCTCTCACAACAGACACGGGATGTTCACTCACTCTTCTACCACGAAAGAAATTATTCATATTGGGAAAAACATATTCCTTGGCCCTTTCAATCATGTGAGCTTCCCAGCCTGTTAAAATTTGTTCGGCCAATATATCTTTATTCTTTTCTTCCATCCAACGAACATAAGAACAATGCCAATAGAGAGTGTCCCAAGCCCACTGGTAGTAAAAATCTTGCTTTGACCTTTCAACCTCATTATCAGAATAAAGACTTGGACTAGGAAAACGAGAGTCTATCGTAGCTATGATTTCATCACGACCAGAAATTTTATCTTCCAACATTTGAAGAACGACAAAGTGCCACTTTGTATGGAGGTTCTTAAACTCTTTTGCCAGATAATCAAGATCCTGAGGAATCTTGGCATTGACCACTTCATAGTCCAGATCTTTGGCCCCAAGAATTCGGTGTATCAACTCACATCTCGGGCTAAAAGATGCCATGTGCTCTGTTGCAACCCATTGATATAAAATACGCTTTGACATGAAAGAAAGTTTATCACGAGGAGAAATTTCAACCTATTGGGAAAGGTCAGTTTTTAGCGTCTAAAAATAGTCCACTAAAAACAGTAACTTAGGCCAATTAAAGGGATCAACAAACTCTATTCAACTAAATAAAAAAAAATAAAAGACTAGAAAAAGTGCAAAGAAAATGTGGAATTTCTGGGCCAATGCATTCACACCAACCCAGAGATTCAATGTGTGTGAGCTATAAATATATTTTCGCGCAATTTGTATAAAAATCAAGCCTAGGCCACTAGATCTAGGGCCAAAGCGCAGAGCGAAACCCTGTCAACAACACTAGATATAGTTTTATTTGATCGAAGCACTTCTATCTTTTACTTTGCACTATGAAAACAAGCCCTTAAAATAACGTTATGAAAATTTTTGGCCTTTTTTTTATGGTGTCGATTTTTTTGACTATTCACGCACAGCACGGTGAGCTCTCTCAGGAGCAACAGAAGAATTTCAAAGAATCAGATTTCCAACCGCATATGCTTGGGCACATCTATAAAGGTTGTCCTAGCAACTCTCATTGTAGTGCTAAAGCAGGAAAACTCATGCACCAATGGGATCAAGCTCTGGCCAATTCCTCAACAGGAAAAATGAAGAAGCTTTTTACAACCACCAAATCAATAGGTGTTCCTTTTGATCTGTGGAGTAAGAAAAAAAATGTCCAAAACAGAGAAGTTATTAGCTGGGATAGTTCATGCCCTAAGCACCTCGCCCCAAATCCTGAACTAAGAACAGCTGTCACTTTTGTTAAAAATCTCAAAGAATTAGTTAAGAATGAAGACTTAGTTTTAGAACCAATTCTTATTCAAGATGAAAAGAAAATTATTAAGCTCTTTAAACCTCGCGGCTCTTCTCCTATGTTCTATAAGAAAAACCAATTAAGCTTTCTTATGAGCTCACAAGGTAGCTACTATGGACTAAGAGTTAACTCCAATCTCTCCCTTCAAGTCTCACAGGTAGAATCAACTCCTGAATATCCTCGTGGAGAAAGTTGTCCTGAGATATTAGTTAAAGAATGGAAGAAACAAGACCTTCCAGAGAACTTATTTTTAAAATATGAATGTTCAAGAATTTGGAACAAAGATAAAAAGAAATATGTAACAGCAATTTATGGATGGACATGTCACATATAAGAATTGCCACTTTTAATTTAGAAAATTTATTCTTAGTGGCCACAGATCCAGATATCTCAAGAACAAGTTTAAAGTCTCCTGAAAAGACAAGAAAACTTGCCGAGGCCATTGAAAAAATCTCCCCAGATATAATGTTTGTCTGTGAGATTGGTGGAATTGATAGCCTTGAGAAGTTTAATAGTGAATATCTCCAAGACAATTATCGTCCCAGTATTATTGAAGGAAACTCTTCTCGAGGAATAGAAATTGGGTATTTGATTAAGAAAGATTGCGGCTATCATTGTGAGCACTACACTCATCGCAATCGCCCTTTAGACTTTCTCTATCCTCATGAGATAATTTTAAATGAAAAGTTCAAAGAGGATAATCCGGAAGCTAAAGAAGAAGATCTTCCTTATCAAAGTCATCTCCTCTCTCGTGATATTGCCGAACTAAGATTATATAAGAATGACGAGCCTGCAAGAGATGAAGCTCCTGAATTTATTTTCTTAGGAGTTCATTTAAAGTCGAAATGGGATCAAGAAGGTATAGATGAACAAGGAAGATTAAGAAGAGGTGCTGAAGCAAAACTTCTTATCCAAACTTATAAGTCTCTTAAACAGCGATGGCCACAAACTAAGATCTTCATGGTGGGTGATTTTAACGGTGTTGTCTTTGGTCCAAATGCTGATCCAGAACTCTCCCAATTTAAAGAATTAGAAAATGACTCTTGTGATATTCTAGAGTTCCTCAATCTCCCCTACCCAAAAAGGGCCACTTATATCCTCTTCACTCCAGAAGGAAGCTCTCCACAACAATTGGATTACCTCTTCTTCCCTAAGGAACTAGGTCCACATGTAGTTAAAGAAGAATCTGGGATTTTCTATTATTTAGATGAAAATGAGATGCCTCTATCATTGCCTCAGAACCCCTATCAGAGACATCCTCTCCCCTCTGATCATTATCCCCTCGTTTTAACACTGAAAAATTTTCAGTAATCCAAACAGACGCACTGCATCATCTCTCATAAAATTGGGCAATCTGTCACACAAATGTTAAAAATATCTATGTTCAAAATTTTTATTTTAAACTTATTTTTAATCGCATCTTTGAGCACTCAAGCTTTCAGCATGAAGTATGTTCATGAAGGTCACTTCGTTTTTGATGCTGAAAGAAAATACATGAAGGTTTTTACAGATCAACAAATTACTGTGGATCACCCAAACCAGTATGGATATGAAGTCTATGGACCTCATGGCCTTGAAGAATGGTTAAAGATTCTTGGAGTAAGCTACCGAAGACTCCCAGAGTTTGAACATGATCATTCCAACAAAGACTTTCTTGGTTACCCAACTCCCTCAGAAGTATATAAGAGAGTTCAAAAGTTAGTTGATGAGAATCCAGATATTCTCAAAAGTTTTTCTATTGGAAAAAGTCATAACGATGTCGACATTCTCACAGTTAAGCTAAGCGATAATGTTGAAAAAGATGAAGTTGAACCAGAGTTTAAATATATTGCGAATATGCATGGAAATGAAATTGTTGGTCGTGAGCTTATGGTTCTTTTCCTAGAAGATATCGTTCAAAGATATCGAGATCAAGACGCTGAGGCGGTTTCATTAATTAATAATACTGAAATCTACATCATTCCAACAATGAACCCAGATGGTAGTGCTAAGAAAAGAAGAGGTAACGGAAGATGGATTGATCTCAATAGAGACTTCCCTGATTTCACAACTCAAGACAATGACAACACACCAGAAGGAAGACAGCCTGAAACTCAAGCTGTCATGATCTTTCAAGCTCAAAGAAACTTTGCTCTTTCAGCAAACTTTCATGGTGGAACAAAGGTTGTTAATTACCCTTGGGATACTAGTGAAGAAGTGGCACCTCTTAATCCATTAATTATTGCCCTCTCGAAAGAATATGCTTCGAAAGTTGATGGCATGTACAACTCTACTGAGTTTCAGCATGGAATTGTTAATGGATATCGTTGGTACGAGGTTAATGGTGGAATGCAAGACTGGTCTTATAACTGGCATGGAGACCTTCAGGTAACGATTGAATTAAGTCACCAAAAGTGGCCAGACTATAGTGGCATTCCACAGTTCTATGAAGACAATGCATGGTCTCTGACTCGTTTTGCCAGCCGAATTCATCAAGGCCTAGGATTTAAATTCGACGATAAGAAAACCAAAGGAAAGGTGACAATTTCTACTCTTGGTAGTGCAGGGAAAGAAAAGATTGGTGAATATCGCTTTGCTGGTGGAGAATATTATAAAGTTCTTCCAATTGGTTTCTACCAAGTTGAAATTAAATTAGAAGATGGAACTGAATATTCTTTTAATCAATCAGTAGAATTTCCTATAAAAAAAGAAAATGGTAATTATATTCAGCTCTAGTTATACTAGGACCATGAAAATAATTACCTTCTTAATCTCATTACTTCTTTTTACAAATATTCATGCAGGCTTCCAATGGAATTTACAAGTCACTGATCCTGAATTTGAACTGAAGAACTATCCAATAAATAATGAGTCATTTAAACCATTTCTTCCTAAAACATCATGGAGATGTGAAGTCAGTGAGATCGAGTCAAAGAATGGTTTTGAAGTAAGGCACCTTTTCTGTAATTACAGTATTCAAAAGCTAGGCACCATGAAGACGCCACTAAGTTGTGGTCCATCAAAGAAGTCTTCAGAGATTCTCATTGACCTCTATGACGAAAAGAAAGATCTCCTCTACAAGATAAGACTCTCTTGTTTATATTCGGATAATTAAGTACTTAACGCTTCGTCCCTAAAACTTTCATTCTGCTTCCGCTAAGGTGAGTCATGCACAACACTTACCTTAAATTAATCGCCCTTTTTACGATTATCTCGCTCCTCCCTGTTATGGGAAAGACTACCATCGCTCTTTTAGATACAGGTGTCGATTCCGAACATCCTTGGCTTAGATCAAATATGTGGAATAACACTCAAGAGAGGCTTAATCGTCGTGACGACGATAGAAATGGTTATACCGATGATTTAGAAGGTTGGAATTTCATCAAGATGGATAATTCTATCTTCCTTGAAAATGAAAGAGGGACTTTCGATTATCGCTTTAAGAAATATTATGAAGTGAGGGCAAAAAGAACTTTTGAGCAAGCTACTGAGCAAGAGTTGGCCTGGTATAAAGACATTAGAAAAGATGAAAAGTTCATGGATCGAATGAAGATTTTTCGTCGATTCATTCATGGGACCCATGTTGCTGGAGTAGCTGTTGGTGCATCTAAAAACCCTAATAATACACCTGATCGCGATATCAAAATTATGCCATTGGTATATCTTGGCGATGCTAAAAGTGGTCCAGCTCTAGAGCCGGAATTTTCACCTCTTAAGAGTGGAACAAGGCAAGCAAAGCTTAATCACATTAAAAAGTTTATTATCAAGTATGCCCGTTGGCAGAAGTCTAAACTAAAGCTTGCAATCACCTATGCAGCACCACACGCGAAAGTAATCAATGGAAGTTTTGGAACATCAACAAAGGCAACTTTTGGTAATGTTGAGAATTGGTATGAAGAACAATTTCCCAAAGAAAAAATCCCTGAGAATTTAAAAGAAGAACTAGGGCTTTATTTTTCAGAGTGTCTTGTCGAAATCGTAGAAGATCTTTGCCGAGAATTTCCTAAGCAGCTCTTTGTTTTTAGTGCTGGTAATAAGAAGTCTGATAATGACGAGCTTCCTCATTATCCGAGTAATGCTCGATGCTCTAACCTCATCTCTGTCGGTGCTCATGACTTTGATAATGACTTGGCTTACTTTTCAAATTTTGGGAAAAAGAGCGTCGATGTACTTGCTCCAGGCTTTGCCATTGTCAGCTCTGTTCCAGACTTTGGGAAATTTCAAATCAATGGTACTTCCCAAGCAGCACCATATGTTGCCAATCTTGCTGCAAAGATTATGAATGAAATAAAAATGAAGAGCTATTCACCTACTTTAATAAAAAGAATTATCACCTCTTCTTCTTATCCTCATGAAAAAGTCCTTCACGGTATTATTAATTCTAAGAGGGCCCTCTATATTGCAAGAAATCTCAGAACAGCGACTATTCCGACCAAATTAATCAACCAAGCACGTAAACTCTACCCTCAAAAATCGGACCATTTAGATGGGATAATGAGACCAAATAGTCGAAACCTCAATGCTGATGGGGCGATAGAAGAACTTTTTTCTGATTCACTTTAATATCGATTAATACCTTAAATTAACTGCTTAGATACCGATAAGCTTCTTGTATGGAGGCTTATATGAAAAAAGTTAATTTTCTAGTAATTTCAACTCTTCTCTTAGGTGTAGCTAGCTGTAGCTCAAACTACAAAAGGCCAGAAAGCTTTGAGAGTAAGATGGCGAGATTTAGTTCGCAAGATATTAACAAGAATAAGGTTCCTAACTATGTTCTTCCTGATTTTGATTACAACAAATTAAAAGTAACCAAAAGAGGTCCTGCTTCTGCTGGCGATGAATTAAACTTTGATATTCCTCGTTCGAATAAGAAACTATATTTTTTAGGACTGCTTGGACAATATAATTCAATGAAAACTTTTTTAACGCAAGCGTATGCTCCTGAAGTAAATATTTGTCCTAACTTTCATACAACTTTGCTTAACCATAAAGAAGTTGCCAGCAAGAATCCGTTTACAAATTCAAACTTTAGAAATAGATACACAAACTTTTCAGAAGAGGAAGTTAAGAATTATCCAGAGCTAAGTCTACCAATGACTGCTGACTCAACTTCCCCAAGAGTCGTTGATATTCTTAGAAATACGAAGAACCTTACTCATGAAAAGACAAATGCCGTAATCACTAAAGCGCTTCGAATTCATATTAAGAAAACTTACGATGAAATCTATGAGCTTTGTGATACTGGGACTTCAGAAAATTACTATATCTTTGAAAATATGATTACTGCAGTTAACAAAGATGCTCATAAATTCACACCTGGAAAAGAGAGTCTTAAGAAATTCTTTAAAGTCACTGTTTTTAGTAATATTGCTCTAATGAAAAGTCTAAAGAACGCTCACATTAACAGCTCACGTTTTCCTGCGAGTGCTATTAAGCAAGTGGATTATTCAAAAGCAATTAGTTCTAGAATGAAGGCCAACTGGGCCTATGATTATATTCAAGAGTCTTACTAAGCTGAATTAGTATCTACTAATTCAGCAGGTAAAGTCGATTACGGCTTGAGAAGACTGCAAGATTATCTTCAAGTGCCTGTAACTCTCCAAAGACAGCACTATTAGCATGTCCAAGATGCTTGTAACTTTCTTTTTCAAATGTGTCTCTATTTAAAAGAATTACTTCTCCACCAACAGTAGCAACGGCAAGACTTCCTTTCCATTTAACGAAGGAAGTGATTCCAAAGTCAGAGACTTTAAACTTCTTTTCTACCTTGAATGATTTATTGATAAGAAGTAGTTCACCATTTGTAGTTCCAGCGAGTAGTTTTCCTTTATAGAACTTCAACCCACGACCAACACTATAAGGAATCTTTCTTAAAATAAGACCATTCGTAGGATTTAATACGGTCAGTGGTCCGGCTAAACTACCAATAACGATTCTCTTATTGAAAGCAATTGGCTTGGCATCCACATCTACAAATCTCTTGGCATTAACAATTTTGCTTTCCCAAAGAAGAACACCATTTTCATAGTTGAAAGCACAAACATTTCCATCAGCAAAACCAATAATTGAGCGATTACGATAAACAATAGGCTTAGATGCTCTTTGAAGTGTTGTAATGAAAGGAATAGATCTTTTATAGGCCCAAAGGATTTTCCCCGTGGCTGCATCTAAAGAATATAGTTTATGATTTCGAGTATGGAGAAAGATTCTTCCACGATACAAACTTCCTTGAGCTTCGATCGCTGAGCCGAGATCAACAGAATACTTAAGTTCCCCTGTTTTTAAATCGCGAGCATAGAGCCTACCCTCTACAGTTCCATAGATAAGCTTTCCTTCATAAATAACAGGACGATCGTGATAGGCACCATTATCTTTCTCTTGCCAAACGAGTCTTCCATTCTCAAGATCAAAAGCATTCATCATACCTGAGTTCTTACCAATATAAACGAGGCCATCATGAATAAGTGGTGACTGGAGACCAACAGGAAGGTTACCTGTAAAGTACTCTGGGTCGAGATTCTTTGCCCAGGCCACATGGAAGTCCTTCTCTTTTTTATCAGGAGCAGTTACTCCCATATTCTTAAGTTTTTGATTAAATGTAGAGCAGCTAACGAAACTGAAAGCCGCTAACAAAATAAGAATGTTTTTAATCATTATTGTAGATCCGATAAATAAAGAGTTGCAATTCTCTTGAACTCAGCATCTTTCACATTGTCGATGACATACTGAAAGTTAGACTTCGCAAGATCATTTTCACCCTTTGCTAAGTGAAGCCTTCCTAGATCAACATAAAGTTTTCCTTCTAAAAACTTTGAATTTGAACTTATTAATTTCTTAAGAAGATCAATGGCCTTATCTGTTTCACCTTTGTCTTCATAAATTGATGCTAAATGAGTGTTATAGAAATAAGTTAAGTAATTATTTTTAATATGAGGAGCAGTCTTCTCTAAAAGGCCAAGAGCAAGATCTGTCTCACCTTTACCAATAAGAGTCTCAACAATCGTTAATTCTACAGCAGCATGAGTCCCAAAACCTAAAATATCATTTGGTAATGTATTCCAGCTATCAACTAATTCTTTAGCGCTTAGGTTTCCAGAGTTATATTGATCTAATTTTGTAGTTTCAAAATCATAAACGAGATTTGCAAACTCATTATTCTTCTTTGATGTTAAATGATTTGAAACACCAAAAGCAACGACACCAACGATTGCCGCTACTACTAAACCAATAAAGAGATTCTTATTTTGAGCAATCCAACCACCTAGTTCCGTTTGATTAAGGGCCTCATCTACAGAAGCAGAAGGAACGTTTGAAGAATTATTCGTTGAAGTTGTCGTGGTCATAAATGTCTTTCCTTAATATTTATTTATATCTTTATACTAATAAAATTGAATGAGTTATTTTAGAAAAACCCCCTCTAAGTTGTCAAAAATACGGTGTGCATTTAAAATAAAACTATATAATTTTTTTTAGCAAAAAAGGGCCTAAATAATGCAAAGCAAATTTAAAAACTTTTCAACTTTAATATTTGCCATCCTTCTAATCGCCTTTTCCATCGATGCTTCAGCGGTTGATAGAAGAGGAAGACTGGGCGTCGGGTTTACCAATCAATTAAAAGTCGATATTCCGGCCATCAGCTTCAAGCTACAACGCAGCAAGTCTTTTTCATTAAGCGGTCTTTTGGCCTATAGCACAAGTGATACCGATGGTGGTCATGGTGCTGGCCTAAAGGTTTTTAGAAATCTTTTTGAAGAACCACAACTTGTCTTCTATGTGTCAGCACTCGGAGCCCTAATCTCAAAGAAAACGACGGCTGGAGATCAAAGTGGATTCCAAGCGGACATTACATTAGGTAGCGAGTTTAGCTTTCAAGGATTACAAAGTATCGGCTTTAGTTTTGAATTTGGTGGTTCTTTTTATAAGCTTCAAGAATTTAGCGCAACTACTACAGGAAATAGTTTTATCGTTTCGGCGATTCACTTTTATTTATAATTAATGAAGAAAATATTTTTAATAATTCTATTCACTCCCCTGATCGCTTTCGCTCAAGTTGGTGACGTCAATATTAATGAAGATGATTTAAATATTGGTGGAGATATCTTCAACGATTTCAATGAAGATCTTGATTCAACTCAAATGATGGAAGATGAACGATTCTTTCGCTATGGTCGCTTTTTTTCCTTACAACTAAGTCTGGGTTTAACTAGCTTTGATGGAAATAGAGGGAAGGCCTACGATGACGATCCTCCTAGCTATGGAATCGGAATCAATTACTTCATGGATTTCCAAACAACTTTTGGAATGGGAATGGAATTTTCAAAACACCATTTCTTTGTCGATGAAACAGTTAATGGTTTTAGGGATCAAGCACCTGGACTTGTGGATGTAAATATCATTCGTGTTTATTTCTCAACTCGCTACTATATAGACACCAGTGATCTTGGAACAGCAATCACCTATGCCAACCCTTATTTAACTTTAAGGCTTGAGTATTGGTACTTAACTAATAAATTTAGAGATCAGGAAGGACGTGTTCCCAACGATTCAGGTGGTGGTCTTGGACTAGGTCTAGGTGGTGGACTTGAGTTCCCAGTGAAAATAAAGGAGTCCTATATTGGACTAGAACTCCTTTATCATAGTGTTGCTTTTCATGATAAATACACCCAAAAATATCGTGCTATCACAGACAATGGATTTGGGTTCGAAGACCTTACTGGTAATGTTTATACCACAATGGTCAGTTATGTTATCAATTGGTAGTCGTTGTCGTTCGACTTCCTATCTTCTTCATTCTCTTCGCAAGATCAGTCCCCGTTCTAAAAATAATATGAACAGGTGTATTATCTAACTTAAACTGATTACGAATATTATTTCTTAGATAACGTTTATAATGCTCTGGAATCCCCTTACTTCTATTTGAAAAAAGAAGAAATGTTGGAGGATTACTTTTTACCATCGACGTATACTTCACTCTTAAACGACGACCACCTGACTTCTGTACCACAACAGGGTTTCTTTCAATCAGATCAAATATCGTTCTATTGAGTTCACTAGTAGGAATGGCACGACGACGAATCATTACTGTCTTAATGATAGTCTTCTTTAAACGATTAAGACCTTTGTTATACTTGGCCGAAATAGGAAGAAGATCACAGAAGTTAATCCAAGGAACATCATCACGAAGATCTGCGATCCATTCTTTTCGATCTTGATCAGTCTTAAGCTTCTCTCTCATGAGGTCCATTTTATTAAGGGCCACAATCACAGACTTCCCTTTTTCAAGAGCAATATCTAAAAGCCTTCTATCTTGATGTCCAATTCCCTTAGTGGCATCAACCATAAAGATAACAACATCTGATTCGGTAATACTTCTTAATGAACGATAAACTGATTGAGACTCGACAAAATCATCAATTGCTTTCTTACGACGAATTCCGGCTGTATCCACAATGTGAAGAGAGCGCCAAAAGTTCTGACCTTGAGATGAAAACTGCTCGGTATCATCATTCTCTGAAGCTTCCGTCTCTGAAACGAGCTCAGAGTCGAAGGCCTGCTCCATAAGACGACTTTCAATTTCATTATTTTCTTCTTCCGATAACTCTAATTCAGAAAGATCTTCTTTTTCGAAAGCTTGTTCCTCAAGTTCTTGCTGAGCTAGAAGTTCACGAGGGTCTCCCCCTTCCATAAGATAATCTTCTTCATCAATATGGTCTTCTTCAAATTCATAAGATGAGAGCATTTTCTCAAAGAAGTCAGCATTATTCTTTCTAAACTCTTCATACTGCTCATAGAGAATTCTATCATCTCTAGAGATTTGAACTTCTTTATCTAATTCATTGGCATAATGACCAAAATAAAGATCAAAGTAACCTTCAATCGGATCAACTGTTGTTCCAGGAATATTTGAAACGAGAGCTCTTTGAGCACCGATAAGCTTATTTAAAAGCGTTGATTTACCGGCGTTAGGAGCACCAATTAAAGCTAACCTACCGACGACTTCCTCTCTCGGAGTAACACCTTTTTGTAGATTTGGAGCTTCTGCTTTTCCTTGGGCAAAATCAGCGGCCTTCTGCTGGATTTTCTCTCTAAGAGTTGCCATTCCAAGCCCATGGGCTGCACTTGCGATAATCATTTCATCAGAATTTATTCCTAAAGAATAGAAATCAATCTCCTGACCTTCTTGTTTATCAGAATCATATTTATTAACGACAAGCCAGAATTCCTTCTTCTTCGACCTGATGAAATTACAAATGGATTCATCAAATGGAAGAGCACCTTCTCTTACATCAACAACGAAGAGAACAAGATCACTTTCTTCAATGGCCATTTGAGCATGAGTCGTCATGATATTAAAAAAGTGGTTAGCTCTATTTTCAGTCTCACTTCCACTATTCTCATCAACTTGTTTTGGATAAAAACCACCAGTATCAACAAGAATAACATCTTGAGCTTCAATACCTCTTAGTTCATCAATCTTTGCAATACCATAGTGACGATCTCTCGTTACACCTGGCATATCATGAGTTATGGCCTTGTATTGCTTTTTCATGAGAGAGTTGAAAATACTACTCTTTCCAACATTCGGCCTTCCAATTAAGGAAACAACTAAATTTCTCTTTTTCATATTAATCTCTCTTAGTTCTTAGCACGCCATACACGATTAGAATCTTTAGCTCTTGGAAGACCTAATTCTTCTAATACAAAGTTATTCTTAAACCATTTTGGAGAAACCTTAACGTGAAGGTTAAGGTGAACATCTCCACCAGTCATACTTTCAATTTTCTTTCTTGAACGAGTACCAATTTCTTTAATCATCGATCCCTTTGAACCAATAACAATGGCCCTTTGAGAAGGACGATTCACTAGAATTGAAGCACTAATATGAGAAGCTGCTTTCTTTTGCTCATTTGCTTCAAAGTCTTTGTACTCATCGATAAGAACAGCTACTTCATAAGGAATTTCATCTTTAAGAAGTTGAAAAGCTTGTTCACGAATATATTCAGTAGCAAAGAATCTCATGTTCTTATTTGAGACGGAACCATCTGGGTATAAGTGCTTACCTGGCTCAGCACGGTCACAAATTTCACCTGTTAAAAGGTGAACATCAGAACCTTCTTTTGATGAAATCGTATAATACTTAGTCAGCGAAGGAATAACTTCTTTTGCTTTCTCGAATACTTCATCTAAAGGAAGGTTCTCTAGATCTTTAATCAAATCTGATTTTGTGAAAACAAGAATTGTTGGCCCAAGTTCTTCTTCGAATAAAGATTTGAAGTCTGTTATTTGCTTGAGAATTGGTGCTGTTAAATCGATGAGCAGAAGATTTAAATCAGCTCCTTCAGTCCCTTCTCTCGCCTGTTGATTAAGTCTTTTATTTAACTCTTGATTTGATCTATGGAGTCCCGGAGTATCGACTAAAATAATCTCTGTGTGATCCACTGTAAGAATACAATGAAACCTATTTCTTGTTGTTTGAGGCTTATTCGTAACGACAGAGAGATCCATTCCTAATAAGTAATTAATTAATGAACTCTTTCCTACATTTGGGGCTCCAAGTACTGAAACCATTATCGATTTGTTTTTATAATGTTGATCTTGAATTAACATAATTTCTCCTACGACTCTAAATGATATTTTGATTCTTTATTTGTTAATGCATTTTTAGCAGCTAATTTCATGGCCTCTTTCTTGGAAAAAGACTTGGCCTTGGCCAGAAAACAATCCTCTTCATAAACTTCTACGATAAAGATTTGTTCTTTCGTACCTTCATTAAGTACTTCTGTTTTATAAACAGGTAATTTCTTAGTATTTTTAAGAACTAATTCTTGAAGATGACTTTTAGGATCAAAGAGCTGAAGACTCTTGAGATCAATAAACTCACTTGAAGTAATTTCTTTATAATGATCGAGAATTAATTTAAATATTTTTACCGTGTCTTCAAAAGAAGTGGCACTGTAATAGAAACCTAAGAATGATTCGAAAAGGTCTGCCTTGATACTCTTATTAGACCCAAGATCATGAGCACTAGCACCTTTTCCAGCAAGAAGAAGTTCTATTAGACCAAGTGTATCCGATAATTTGGCCAATGAATCTTCATTGACCAGTGAACTTCTGAGTTTACTTAGCTGACCTTCATTTAAGTCAGGAAATTTCTCGCAAAGAATCTCTGTCATCATCAGTTGAAGGACTGAATCGCCAAGGAATTCCGACTTCTCGTAGCTTTGCAGATTCTCTATTGAGAACTCATTAATAAATGAGTTATGAGACAACGATGAAATAAAATTTATTTTATTTTCTTCACCATTTTCTAAAAGTTGAGATAAATTAAGAAGTTTGTCGAGGAATTGAAAACGCGGATCTTGAGACATTAACCCATAAACTTGAGATAAAGATAAATCTCTATCTTGAGCTGATTTAATTACAGCTTTCCAAAGTACGATACTGTAAGTATCTGTATTTGCACAGTTTAAGGTCATCATTTGCTCGCAGGCCCACTAATATTCAAATGTCGTTTTTGCCAATCATTTATTGACGCAACACTTTTTAACACCTTGATCCATTGAAGACAAGTTTCTTTTTTACAGTTGTGAAATATTTCCCATTTCGTTAGTATTTAGAGCACTTCAATTTTTTGACATAAAAAAAGGGATATATGACCAAATCTGGGAATTCTCAACATTCAGGGAAGTCTTTTGACTTACTTCAATTAGAAGACGAATTCTTTACCAATTTGGAGAATCTCGGTCGATCTAGAAACACTTTAAAGAACTATAAAACAGATCTTGATTGCTTTAATAACTATCTTAAGGCCAATCAGGACGACCTCAATATTGGTCACTTTAAAACCGGCCACATTGAAAAATATGGTCACTACTTACAAAATAAATATAGCTCAGATAATAGTCGACGCCGTCGTGTTCAAGCTTTGAGGAAATTCTTTGATTTCCTCGTTGAAAAGAATCTCTTTGATTCGAACCCAGTAAGGGCCATTCCTACTAGTCCAAAGTTTTTAGATATTCCAAGACCTGCAAAGTTCACTCATATTAAAACTGCCTGGGAATACTTACTAGAAGAATCTCAATCAAAGAACACTCTCACATCATTAACGGCCAAAAGAAATATCATTATAGTGGCCATGATCTATGGTGGTGGTCTAAAGGTTTCTGATCTCACTCTCATCACGAAGAAAGATATTTTTATTCCTAATGATATGGAAGAAGAAGAGCCTCGTGTTCTCATACATCCAAGGAAGAGAGATCCTTACACAGTAAAGCTTCCTAAGGTTTTCTCATATATTTATAGTGATTATTTAAAATCTCTTGAAGAGAATCAAAGAGCTTCAAATCTGGACTTTGATAAGATTCTTTTTAATGCCAATGCATACCGAATTATTAACGGGGGCCTCTCCACTCGGGGAATTGAAATGGTATTTAAAGATCTTAGTCAGAAGCTTATGATCGAATTTACTCCAAAGTCTTTAAGACAATCGTGTATCTTTAAATGGTTAAAGCAAAATAAGAAAGATTCTGTCATCAAAGAATGGTTAGGACTTTCGCCATCCTATAACTTAAAACTCTACAAGGATCATCTAAGCAAACATGTCTTTGATGATGGATTTCTCTATGAAATTTACAAGTATTATCAGAAAAAAGATTTTTCTAAGAACTAGCTTCACTTTATTTCTCTTAACTATGATTAGCTCATGTCAGTTAATGGTGACTCCTATCGCAGGTAATTTCTCAGGCAAACCGGATGAATTGGAAGCGACTTTGGAAGATGAGGATAAGAAGAATATTGAAGATGCCTTTAAAGGTCTCAATAATAAATGCGCTGTAGATTTCCATGTTCATGCTGTTGGAGTGGGTGCAGGTGGAACAGGACTTTGGGTTAATCCTAATATGTCTAAACCGACAAACTTCAAAGAGTATATAAAGTATAATGTTTATATGAATGCCAGTGGGATCGAAGATATCGACAAGGCCGATCAACAATATATGACGAGACTTGCCTCAATGGTGAACTCTGAAAAAAGACTAGGAAAACAAGTTCTTTTAGCATTTGATTATGCCTATAAAGAAGATGGTACTGTCGATAAAGATTATTCTACTTTCTATGTCCCTAATGAATATACATTTAAGATGGCCAAGAAGTATCCAGATATTTTTATTCCTGCCATTAGTATTCATCCTTACAGAAAGGATGCAATCGAGAAACTTCATTACTGGGGAAAGCGTGGAGCAAAGTATATAAAATGGTTACCTAATAGCCAGCATATTGACCCAGCTCTTCCAAGATTAATTCCCTACTATAAAACAATGGCGAAATACGGCATGGCCCTAGTTACTCATACAGGACATGAAAAAGCTGTGGAAGGTGAAGAGTACCAAGAACTTGCGAACCCTCTACGCCTAAGGCTTGCTCTCAAGCATGGGGCGAAAGTTCTCATGTCTCATGTGGCCAGTCTTGGAGAATGCTCTGATTTTGATAATGGAAATAAGCAAGTCTTTTGCTTTGATCTTTTTTGGAGAATGGTTGAAACAGGAAAGTATAAAGGTCGTTTATATGGAGAAATTTCAGCGACTACTCTTCATACAAGATTAGGAACACCTATTCTTAAAATATTAGAGAATCCAAAGTATCATAGCTACCTAGTGAACGGATCAGATTATCCGCTTCCAGCGATCAATTTACTTTATAGAACAAGCCAACTTCAAGACCAAGGCTACATTTCAAAATCACAAGAAAGAACACTAAATAAGGTTTATAAATATAATCCGTTGCTGTTTAATTTTCTCACTAAGAGAATGCTCCAACACCCTAAAACTGGGGCAAAATTATCAGACAAAATTTTCACCGGTAGTGATTTGTTTTCTTGTCATTCGAAAATGTAGTAAAATAGGTCCATGAATTTTACACCTCTAAGAATAAGTACTTTAAAGCCAGGAAGAGATATTCCTTTCTCTCTCTATATTTTCTTTAAAGAACAATACTTAGAATATGTAAAACCTGGAATGAGCTTAGACGAAGATAAGTTTAAAAAATTAAAGAAACAAAAAATTTCAAAATTCTTTATTCTTGATCAAGATGAAAATGCTTATCAAGAATTTCTCGACGAATTAATTAATGAAACTCTTGATGATAAGAATGCCTCTCTTGAGAGTAAAGTCGATATTGTTGAAGGTCAGGCAGAGACGGCCCTTGAAAAAATTCAAGAAGATCCTGGCAGTGAGAAAAGCTTTAATATGACTAGGAAAGCTGCTCAGAACTTAAGAAAAATTATTTTTGAAAATCCTGATGCTCTTAAGGCCATCTTTGGAAGCGATTCTGAATCTGAACCGATTATTCAGCATAGTTTAAATGTCTGTGTTCTTGCTATTAAATTTGCCAAATCTCAAAAATGTAGTGAAGAAGATATTGATTTTCTCTCTACAGCAGCTCTCATGCATGATGTTGGCGTTGTTCAGCTACCTGAAGAACATCAAGAGTTATTTAAAAAGAATAAGAAAGAATTTTCACCTCAAGATCATTTGGCCTATTACGCTCACATTAAGGCTGCCATAAAGATTTTAAGCGATAAACCTTATATCAATAATAAGATTATTGAATTAATAGAAAACCATGCTGAAAATAGATCTGGCGGTGGACCAAATAAACTAAAGAAACTCACAAAGCCAATGGAAATCCTATCACTGATCAATGCTTATGACAGAAAGATTTATACTTCAGGAATTACTCCTGCTGAAGCAATTCAAGAATTATCTATTGATGAATTAGGTAATTATGATTTGAAAATGATTCAAGACTTCCAAAAACTACTTAAAGCAGAAGGAATCGCTTAGAGCTTTAGACTATTGATGAGACTTTCTAACTCTGAAGTAATAGCTGCTCCACCATTACCCTCTTCAAAATCACAACTTGCTCTATCAATATGAACAAACTTTTCTTTAAGCCAATTAAGCCTCTTCATAAAGGCTTCAACATTAAATTTATGTTCAGGTTCAGCAATATGAAGGTTCTTTACAACTTCTCTTAGAATATCTACTAAATCAAAAAGAATTCCACAGACAATATTATTGAGATTATCATCATCGTTTTGACTACTTTTATATCCAATGATCTTACCCATTTGGCATAGCTGGCCAACTTGATTGGCCCCGATTGTCTGGGCCGTTCCCATAACTCTATCAATTGTTTGACCGTATTTTTCAAGCAGTCCTAAAGAAGGTTCATCTTCATATTCTTCTAGAATTCCCTCTAATTCATCTAAGAGTTGATTTGTCTCGTCACAAAACTCGTCAACAATTTCTTTCATTGATGGGTCAGTTAAGTCAATCATTAAGCAGCTTCCTTAATCACATCATTGTTTAATTCAACGACATTATCTTTTGGTTTACTTTCTGATTTTAACTCAATTCTCTTTTCATTCAAGCTTATAAGAAAAGTTGGCTCTACCACTGTATAGATTTTTTCATCAAGATAGATTGTCCCACTGACACCATTTCTATCCGACATATTTGTATCGACATGAGTATGAGATTTGCCAATATCCATCATCTCTTGAACGATAAGACCAAATAACTCATTCTTTTCATTTTTTATCACAATGGTATCGAAAACATCAGGATAGTTTTTGAATGATTCATTTAATTCAAGGGCATGGGCCACATTGATTAAAGGTAAACTCTTACCTCGATATCTTAACAAGGCCTTTGTTCCTGTAAATTGAACATTCTCCCCTTTGAATTTTTCTAGTCTGTGGACCCATTCCAGAGGAAGACAGTAGTTTCCATCGGCCTCTAGTTTAAACTTCATAAACTCTAGCTCTTCACCACTTGCCACACTCGCTTTGAATAAATGTTCAGCGCTGTCTTCTGTAATTGATTCAATTCCAAGTTTCTTAGCGATACCTTCTGGGTCAAGAATAAGGCCGAGGTCTCCATCTCCAATGAATGTCACTCCTAAATATTCCTGTCTATCCTTCATCATTGGAGATAATTTCTTAACAACGATTTCTTCAATATCTAAGATTTGATCTACAACGAGACCGTACTTATATCCATCACCACGTAAAACAACAATACTTTGAAGATCATTCAGTTCAAAGCTTGAACCTTCATTCAAAATACAATCTAAATTTACTAGTGGAATAAGATCACCATGATGTTTTAGAATATGACTTCCTTCTACCTGATGAATATTTTTAGAATCTAGATCCTTATTAAAGAGAATAACTTCTGCCACATCATCGAGTGGAATATTATATCCAGCACTCGCTGTACTTACCATAAGAGAATTAATAATAAGGATACTTCGTGGAATAGGAATCATAAGAACAAATTTAGATCCTTCTCCTACAACACTATCAATATAGATTTTTCCACCAACGTCTTCTACTGAACTTCTCACCATGTCCATCCCAACACCACGACCACTGATAGAAGTGACTTCTGTATTGGTTGAAAAACCTGATTCAAAGATAATTGAAAAAACTTTTTGATCGCTCATATGAGAAAGCTCATCTTCAGTATAAAGACCTTTTTCTAAAGCTTTCTTTTTAATAAAATCTGGATTAATTCCACCACCATCATCTTGAATTTCAACAAAAATATTTTCGCCTGTTTCATAACAAGTCAGATCAAGTTTACCTTTAGCGTCTTTACCAGCAGCAAGACGTTTTTCAGCATCTTCAATTCCGTGATCAACACCGTTTCTTAGTAAATGAACTAAAACATTATTTAGAAGTTTACCAACAGATGTATCAACTCTTAAATCACCACCTGACACACTGAAGTCGACTTCTTTACCTGTGGCATTACAAGAGTCTCGAACAACCCTTTTCATAGGACGAAAAACACTTTCCATCGTAATCTTTTTAATTTCAGAAATTTGATTTTGTAAGATAGATGAAATTTTTTGCATTTCCCCCATATTGGCGATGAGAAGATCAATATCTTTATCACCTTTGTATCGAGTATTAAGTTTATTTAAGTTCTTAAAAATAGTATTCCTAATAACTGTTAACTCACCACTCATTTCTAAAAACTCACCGAGAAGTCCTACAGAGACATTGACTTTCTCATCTTGAGCTTTCGGTTTCTTCTCTTCTTTGTCTTCTTCCTTTGCCTGCCCTTCTTCAACTGCTTGCTTTAAATTAGCATCCGCAACTTTAAAGTCACCTGTAAAGATAGAGGCCATCTCCTCTAAATTTGGGGGATAGGCCTTCCCTTCGGAAGCAATCTTATAAAGATTTTTAAGGTCATCAAGACCTTTTAAGAGAACATTCACAACCGCTGAGTTAGCAGAGATTTCACAATTCTTAACTTTAGTAATTAGATCTTCATATTGGTGAGCATAGTCTGCAATTTCATTCAATCCCAAGCAACTAGAAGTTCCTTTAATTGTATGAAGCAACCTAAAGTATGTATTTACAGCTTTCATGTCATGAGGATCTTCTTCTAATGAAAGAATAAGTTCTTCAATCTCTTCCAACATAGGTTGAGTTTCATTGAGAAACTCACCAATCATTTCTCTTTCTTCATTAATGGCTTCAACTCTTTCAGCAGAATGCTCTTTAATGACATCCTCAATATTTTCATTTAGAAATGGCTTTTCTATAAAGCTACAGATCTTAAGATTCATCCCTTCGGAGGCCATCTCTTTGGTATAAAAACCCGTAACAAGAAGAAATGGGATCGACGACATGCCATTTTCATTCATATATTTTCGAACTTCAAAACCATCTTTCTCTGGCATTTTGTAATCTGAGATAACAAAAGCAATTCTATTTTGATTTTCATCTAAGAATAACTTAAATGATTCAAAATCAGAGAAGCCTTCATACTTAAAGCCCAATTCGTGAACAATGGGTTCATAAAGTGCCGTGATATCAGCTTCATCGTCGATTGAAATAATATAGAGATCTTGTGACATTTCTACTCCAAATAGATAGTTCTACACATTATCTTTTCGGAGAAAATCAGTCATAATTTTAGATTTTCTAAATAAAATTTGAATATTTTTTATTTTGTGATTTTCAAGAGTTAGAGATACTCAGCGATTGTTTCTTTTACAGCTTCAACGACCCTATCAGCACCTTCACTCTTCTGGAGAATCGCTGCAAAACCAAGTGTACAAAGGGACATACGCTTTGTATCGCTAATATCTTGCCCAGTTAAAAGAATAATTTGAGTTGTCTGGAAGATTTTAGCTTCAGAAAACTTTACCATTAATTCATCACCATTGATGTGAGGAAGATTGAGATCGAGGATTACCAGACCAGGACGATCAGCTATCACTTTTTTAAGACCCTCTTCTTCATTATTAAAAGTAGTAATAACACCGACATCTTTTAAAGAAGCAGAAAGTAGTTTTAGCAATAATTTATCATCATCAATAATGTAAATTTCAGGTAAATTACTCATCTTTTATTCCTTGATTCCTTGTGCTTACTTCTTTTTTTGATAACAGTGGGCCTTCCCAAGCTGAATACTTTCAAAGTCTAGTTTCATACCGATCATAGACTCTCCGGCACCAAAGAAAAGTAAGCCTCCAGGAACCATAGCATCGTATATTTTTTCTAAAATCTTCTTCTTATTTTCCATCTCTTGATAGATGAGTACATTACGACAAAAGACAATATGATACTTATTGATTGGAAAGTTATCAGTGAGCAAGTTAAGTTCAAAGAAGTTTGGAGTTGGAAAAATACCACTCTTTACTTTCCAATTATCTTCGTCTTTGTCGAAATATTTTAAAAGCAATGGAGTTGGTAATCCACGTTGAACATCTAATCCCGAATAGATTCCGGCCTTTGCTTTATCAAGAGCTTCAGTAGAAATATCTGAAGCATCGAGAGATATCTTTTTTAGATCAAATTTTCCAAAATGATCAGCACTCATATAAATTGTTAGTGGTTCTTGTCCGGTAGAACAAGCGCAAGACCAAATATTGACACCAAGTGGTGGTTTCAATTCATTAGTAACATATTCTAAACCTTCCTTAGCAAAGGCCTGGAAAGGTTTCATATCTCTGAAGAAATATGTTTCATTATTTGTACAAAGATCAATTAAGAAAGTATGCATATCCTTTGTGATCTCTTTATTATAAAGACTATAGAGTTCATTCACATCATTGAGATTGAAATGACCTATAAGCGTATTGAAGCGACTATCAAGGCGGTAATAATCCGCTTCTTTATAAGTTATACCAGTATGCTTATAAACATAGTCAGCAAAGAATTTATAGATTGTATTTGTCGTCATTAATCTCTCAATACTCTAATTTATATACCTGCCATATCAAGCTTGCTTTGCAAGATATCTGTAGTAAATGGTTTCATAATATATTCAACAGCACCTTTTTCTATCGCCGCTTGAATTTTTTCTGGTTTATTTTCTGTTGTCATCATAATGATAGGTGCAGATGTTACATTCTCGGCTAAGTTTTTTTCTAAGAACTCCATTCCATCCATTTCTGGCATATTCCAATCTAAAAGAATAACGTCAAATTCCATTTCCTGACATTTTTCTACCGCTTCTAAACCATGAGCAGCCCAATGAGGCTCATGCCCTAATTCTTTGACCATTTGACTGACCATTAAGAAAATTGGCTTTGAATCATCAACGATTAGCATTTTTAAACTCATTCTTATTCCTATTTTTTAAGTGTACTTAATCCAAGTTTAATATTGTCTACGAGGTCAGTTTTAACTCTCCCCTCATCAAAAATTTCTTCTTCTTTTAATCCCTCAGTCAGTTTAGTAATAGCGTTCTCATAAATCTGAAAGAGTTCCTTAAGACCTTCATAAAGATTCTTAGAAAGAAGATTTTCTTTTTCTACAACAATCGTTAATATTTTTTCCCAACTCATTAAGTACTTTGCAAATAGGTTATATTCGGCAAGCTTTACAGCACCTAATAATATTCTAAATTGCTCATATACCTTATCGAAAGATTCTGAAACTTCTCCATGATCTAAAGTATGATAAAGATCACTAAAGTAACTTCCTTGAGTTAGATCAACAACCTGTTGTTGAAAATTATTAAATTCGACTTTTATTACTTCTTCCGTTTTCACTTCAACACTTTCCCCAGAAGTGTTCGTTCCTTCTCTGGCAGCAGCTTCAGCACTTAAGCGCTCATACTCTTCATCACTTATCCCACCTACTTCTTTTAATGACTCTAAGGCAGCGCTACTGATAATATTTAAAGTCCCTGCATCTTCTTGCGGTTGTGATTCTTCAGAAACGGCTAATGGCCCTTCAGATTTGTAATTAGAAAGCATTTCAAAAAATGTATTATTATCAATAATTCCTAATTCTGTAGCAATTTGACCAAAAGAAGGACTTGAAGAATTAATTTTTTCAAAAACTTGATGACATTGATCTTCATTAAGTTCATTTAAGAAGAGTTGATGGAGAGAAGAGTTAGACTTATTAGATTCAATAATAATCTCAACTAATTTATCTTCTGAAAGAAGCTCGAGGGTCATGATCGTTTCCAGAAGACCTGGCGTCCCCCTTAATTGTTCAGAAATAACTCTTAAAAAAGAGCTCTTATCTATGATTTCTTTATCTAATAAATATTTACCAAACATTAAATCCTACTTGAAATCCTATCAATAATTAAGCTGAATTCATGAAGTGGAAGTTCTTTTATTCCAAGACCTAATCGTGAGACAGCTCCAGGCATCCCCCATACAGTACTCGATGCTTCATCTTGAATTAAATGATAGCATCTCCCTGTTTTTTCTAAAGTTGCAACACCATTTTTCCCATCATCCCCCATTCCGGTGAGAATAATTGAGAGAACTTGTTGAGTGTAATTATTTGCAACACTCTCAAAGAGAACATCAACACTAGGCCTTACAAAACAAACTTTATCAGCTTGATTAGTCTGAAGAACCATATCTGGACCTAAGGTCATATGGTAATCACCTGGAGCAATATAGACATGCCCAGGTTGTACTTTCATACCGGCCCTTGCTTCATGACAAGTAAAGTGATCATTAAGATTATTAAGCATCTCTGCCAACTTTTCAGTAAAAAGTGGTGGCATATGCTGAACAATAAGAATTGGGACATTAATTTTTCTTTTCAGATTTCTAAAAATAGTTGTGAGAGCTTCAGGTCCTCCTGTTGAGCAACCCAAGACAATCATTTTTGGTTTGATCTGGAAGTCTATCGCTTCATTACTTGCTGTGCTTTTAGGTGTTGTTGAATTAGAAACTGGAGCAGAGGTTGTATCACCAGCAGTCAGGGCCATCACTTTAGGAATGAGGGTATCTTTAATCATTCCTAAACTACCATCAATACTCTTTGCTCCACCAACTTCTTCTTTGGTAACAAAGTCATTGGCCCCAGCATTGAGGGCATCGATTGTTTTCTGAGCTCCTTCCATAGTGACAGAAGAGAAAACAATAATCTTTACAGTTTTATTAAACTTTCTAATTTCCTTGATAGTTTCCATACCGTCCATTACAGGCATTTCCATATCAAGGGTAATAAGATCTATCGAGCTATTACTTTGTAAATAATCAACGGCCCTCTGACCATTGCTAACAGACTCTGCTACCTCAATACTTCTCTCTCCTTCGAGAGCTTTTGAGATAGCAAGTCTATAAACAACACTGTCATCAACGACTAATACTTTCAATTAAACCTCAATTTTAGCAACTAGATCTGCTAGAACTCCCGCTAAAGATGTTAATTGTTTTGCTGAATCCTGTGATGACATAGCATCCTTACCTGTATTGGCAGCGGCTTCAGAAACTTGTGAGATATTCTCATTAATTTGCTTCACGCCTTCAGCTGACTCAGTCACAATTCTTGTCACTTCATTAGTTGTAGCAGCTTGCTCTTCAACACTTGCAGCTACTTTTCCTGCATAGTTATTGATTTTTTCAATGGCATCACTAATTTCCGCAATGGCACTTACAGCACCTTTTGTATCACTTTGAATAGTTTCAATTCTCTTTGTAATATCTTGTGTTGCTTGTGCTGTTTGTTTGGCAAGTTCTTTTACCTCATTGGCAACAACCGCAAAACCTTTTCCAGCTTCACCAGCTCTGGCAGCTTCAATTGTTGCGTTAAGAGCAAGAAGGTTTGTTTGCTGAGCAATACTTGAAATGACCTTAATAACATTACCGATATCTTGAGAGCTTTCACCCAGCTGAGTGATAATAGTATTCGTTTCCTGTGCCATTTTCATCGCATCATTTGAAATTGAACTCGATTCATTTGTTGTCTTTGTAATTTCTTTAATCGCCACTGTCATTTCTTCCATATTCGAAGCAACTGTTTGAACACCAGCATTAACCTCTTCAGAAGCGGCTGAGGCAGTGTTGGCCTGAGCACTTGTTTCTTCTGCTGCAGAACTTAGAGAAGAAGAAACACTTGAGAGAGTGTCAGCAGATTGAGCTAACTCATCAGATGACTTTTGAAGAGCTTCTACAAGTTCAACCTTCGCAGTCACGACTTCCCAGTTAACCATTGCTCCTAAATACTCACCATCATTCCCAATTACTGGGTTAACATTGAGATCCAGTTTTTCAGGTCCAAGTGAAATAATGGCCCTATGAGGAAGCTTACTTGGGCTTGAAAAATATTGCTTCTGATGCTCTGGATTTTTATGGAATATATCAACTTTTTGTCCAATTGCTTTATCAACAGAAACTGGCATAAACTTCTCTAATGTTCTTAGAGTCGTTTTTGATTGATCATTCATATAAACAAGAGTTCCATCTGGTGTACATAGCATAGTATTAATTGGTGACTTATCAACCATTTCTTTTGCTTGTGCCATTTCTGTTTCTGTTTTCAGTTTCTCAGTAACAAGATCCCAAGTAACCATTGGTCCAACATATTCACCACCATCATCATAGATTGCTGTTACGAGAAGATCCAACTTCTCCTCTCCTAATTGAATGATGGCCCTGTGAGGTAGATTCGCAGGATTACCAAAGATTCTTTTTTGATGCTCTGGATTTTTATGAAACCAGTCAACTGATTTACCTGTAAGATTTTCTACCTTATCTGGAAGGAAGGCCTCAAGTTTCTTCAATGTAGTCATTGAGTTCTGATTCATAAAAAGTAGAATTCCATCCTTGTCCGCTAACATTGTATTAATCGGTGAAAGGTCAAGCATTCTCTGTGCTGGGATAGTAGCGGTATTTTCTTTTGACATCCTGTACTCCTAGTTCATTTCTAAACTTAATATTTTTTCTAAACTTAATAAGGTGATTAATTTATCGTCGAGCTTATAAACTCCATTAATAAAATTACTGATTTTTTCATCGATGGTATCCGGTGTATCTTCAAAGCGACTATTTTCGATATCCATCACATCCATGATTTCATCTACGACAAGAGAATAGAGATTTTCCCCTGAGCTAACAATGATATTCATATAATCATCTGAATTGCTTTCTTCTAGCCCAAAAAGCCTTCTGATATTAATTGCCGTAACAATCTGACCTCTCAGATTAATTAACCCATCGATATAATCTGGTGCCAATGGAACTGGTGTAACATTTTGAGGTTTCACAACTTCCTGAACATCTAATACTTCAACAGCATAATGTCCGCTTCCAATTTTAAAGCCACACAGCTGATTAACATCTCCATGTAGAATACTTTCATTACTCATAAGCTATCCTAAAAACTCTTTAATAGTATTTATCACTTCTACTTTATTTAACTTCTGTAAATGCCTAGTGAATCCTGATTTCAGGCCATGTTCCTTATCTTTATCAGAAACTCTTGTAGAAACAGCGATGATAGGAACATCTTTATTCGTTTCTCTAACAAATTCGGCAAATTCATAACCAGAAACATGAGGCATTTCAATATCAGTCACAATCAAATCGACATCAGCATTTGACTTAAAAAGCTCACATCCCTCTTTTCCATTCTTAGCCACGAGAACTTCAAGTCCGGCACTTTCAAATAATTCAATTTGTACATTTCGATAAAGAGAACTGTCTTCGGCAAGGATAATTTTTCCTTTAAGCATACTCTTATCAATTTCTCCGAAGAGCTTTTTACCAATATTAGTACTTTCAATAATTTTATGAACATCAACTAAAGTAATTAAGGAATCGTTGATATAGAGAGTTCCTAATAACCCTTCTCTATCGACAGTATTGGTTTCGATCTCAGCTTCAGAAGTGGCTATATCATAAATAGAATCGACAACCAGCCCAAAAGAATATTGTTGAATATCAATGACAATGCAGTGAAATTTTTCTTCTTTTCCTTTTAGTTTAACAAGCTGACTCTCCCCTTCAAGATGAAGAAGATTTTCCAAATTAATTAATGGCATTGAACTTTCACGATAGCGAATTAGTGACTGATCTCCACTCGACTCAACACTCGTGCTCATAAATTCTTCAAGTCTATTAATTAGAGAAAGAGGGACACCATAGATTCTTCCATCTCCAAGTTTAAAGAGAAGAACTTCCTGATGGTCTTCAGTGAAGACAACTTCAGCTTCTTGAGAAGATTCTTCAGCTGCTTTTTCTACTGCTCTATTTTCAACAAGATTATAAAAACCAAGGGCATCAATAATTAAGGCAACTTTTCCGTCACCCATAATTGTCGCCCCAGCATAAATATTAATATCTTTTAGTTTTCTTGAAAGTGGTTTAACAACGATTTCTTGAGTATCAAGGACATCATCAACAATCAATCCGTAAACTCTTCCCTCAGCTTTTAAAACGATAATATTTAAAGTCGATTCATTTTGTGACTTGCATTCATAATTAAGAACTTTGTTAAGTCTAACGATTGGGATTAACTCACCTCTTAAACGGTAGAACTCATTACCATGAAGTACCTCAAGAGAATTCCCCTCAGACTCATCTAACATTACTAGTTCGACTAGGTTCTTCTGATGAATAGCAAAGGTTTCTCCACCACTTTCCACAACAAGAGCTGGCACAATCGCAAGCGTCAGTGGAATTTTTAGACGAAAAGATGTCCCTTTACCAAATTCAGAATTAATTTCTACTCCACCACCGATTTTTTCGATATTACTTTTCACAACATCCATTCCGACACCGCGACCAGAAATATTAGTCACCGCGGCGGCTGTAGAAAATCCTGGATTAAAAATCACATTTAGAATTCTATTCTTACTTAGGTTTGGAACTTCAGACTCAGTGAAAATTCCTCTTTCTATTGCTTTTTTAACAACAGCTTCAGTATCGATCCCTTTACCATCATCACTTATTTCAATGATAACCTGACCACCTTCATGAAATGCTTTAATTGAAAGCTTCCCTGTTTCATTCTTACCAGCAGCTTGTCGATCTTCAGGAGATTCGATTCCATGATCCACACTATTTCTCACCAAGTGAGTCAAAGGATCTTTAATAACTTCAATAAGAGTCTTGTCTAATTCTGTTTCTTTTCCTGATATCTCAAGAGAAATATTCTTCCCTTGTCCTCTAGCAAGATCTCTTACCACCCTTTCAAACTTATTAAAGACATTTCCTACCGGCTGCATTCTTGTAGTCATAATGTCAGTTTGAAGTTCAGTTGTAATGACATTCAATTGCTGGGCAAAACGATTTAATTCGGCACTGTCAGTATGCTTCGAATATTGAAGGATTTGATTTCTATTAATTACTAATTCACCTACAACATTCATAATCTTATCAAGTAACTTCACATTCACTCGAACAGTAGAATCTGCCAATTTTTGAGAATTTGTTGCAGACCCTGTAGCTGTCTGAACAGGTGGAGCTTGCTGAGATGGACTAACCTTTTTATCCTCTTGCTTAGGAGTTTCAACTTCAGTGACCTCTTCTTGTACATTCTGTACACTATTTTCATCAGCATCACTTGCTTCTTCAATCATCTCTTGTGCACTTGGAACATGCTTATCTTCAACAAGGGCCTTATCACCAGTCATTGCTTGTTCAAGATTATTCTTTAATCTCTTCGTTAGTTCTGAATAATCAGTCTCACTTTCTTTACCAGATGATTCAATATCTTTTAGTATCGCCTGACATGCATCAAAACTTTCCAAGAAAAGATCGATAAGTGAACTATCTGCCTTGAGTTGATCATTCCTAATGAAATCAAGAATACTTTCTACCGCATGAGTAATAACCTGTAGATTTGAAAAACCAAGAAAGCTCGCACTACCTTTTAGTGTATGAATTTTTCTAAAGATAGCATTGAGAAGTTCTTTATCATTTGGATCTTTTTCAAAACGAGTAAGCTCTTCATTGATATTTGATAAGTTCTCAAAGGACTCTACTAAAAATTCATTAATAATTGCTTGTTGAGCATCACTCATATGTCTAACCTAAAACACCATGTATTATAAATATCTAAGTTATTTTAATTGAAAATAAAAAAAAGTCGTATAGGGAAACAAATTTTTTTGTATAAAGATTTATTGATAAAAAAAACCGGACTGATTAGTCCGGTACATATAAGTTAAAAAAGAACTTATTTTTTTCAAAGAGTTTTAAGCAAAAATTTTCTCAATTTTTTCTTTCAAAGTGTCAGGTTTAAAAGGCTTTACGATAAAGTTTGATACTCCTGCCTGTACAACCTTCACAACATTTGACTGTTCTGCTTCTGCAGTAATCATAAGAAAAGGAGTTGCCTTCATTTCTTCAGTTGCCCTGATTTTTATCAGTAAATCAAGACCACTCATCTTTGGCATGTTCCAGTCACTAACAATAAATTGAAATGGCTCACCTGAAGCATGAGCTTCTTCAATCATAGGCCAGGCCGTTGCTCCGTCATCTGCTTCTTGAATATTTGAAAAGCCCATATTCTTAAGCATTTTTGTAATAATCTTTCTCATTGTCATCATGTCATCAATAACAATCACTTTCATCGATGTATCTAAGGCCATAAAAAATCTCCATTCATTTTTTGTTTACATTCTAAAAGACTTTGGTAAAAGCACCAATTACTTTTTTAAAATTTCCTCTATTATATTTATTGTTAAACTCTGCTTTTATTAATTCCATATTAATTTCATCACTTTTTTTACCAATGATCTGATGAACATAGTCTTCAGCAATAATAAAAATACAGCTCAAAGGGGATATTGAAAGAGCCCCTAAACCTCTTGGGTAACCTGACTGATCAGGTCTCTCATGATGTTGTAAAACTATAGTATCAACGTCAGGAAAAATTGCTTCACCACTCGAAATGATCTTGGCAGCTTCACCGGGATGATCCATGATCATTGCATAATCCTCTGGTGACAGGTCATTCTTGACAACTTCCCCCTGGTCATGGAGCTTGCACAACTCCTCATCGGTAAAGAAGCAATCATGGAGCATCGCCGCCATACTCAACTTTTCTAAAGTTGCTGGACTTGACCAAGATGTGGCCATACAAATCTGGCCAGCAACATAACTTAAGAGAAGACTATGTTCCGAAACAAAGCTTCCTCCTCTCATAATGTTTTTTATAATTTCTTCAATATTGGGTAATTTTTTTAGAGTTTTTAAATTACTCTGAACAGCTTTCTTAACTTTATTGGCGGTTAATGTTGTCACACCAAACTCTTTGGCAAAATCAAGAGTGTGTTCAAAAGCTGCTAGCTCTGCCACATTTCTAACCGTCATAGAAACATCTTTCTTTTGAATTAAATCAAGTTTATCAAAAATTAAATGCCCAAACATTTCTTCAAATCTTTCATAGTCTTGTTTTAAAACAAAGAGATACTTAATACCTTTATCAGTGTATCTCTCTACTAATGTCCCATCATAGTTATCATTTCGATTAATGATCGTTAGATACTTTGAAGTATTCATCCTAATAAAAACATCACAGCAAACTTCCGAAAAATTCAAAAGCCTTTTTAGCTTAAAACGCCGATATTTCTCACGATCATAGTCTTGTTGATCAATAGGCTTCTTATTTAATTCTTCTAATTTTTTCTTATCTTCGGGATCATCACTATTTTCAAGTTTAATCTTTCGAATTTCTGTGAGAGCTTCTTCTTTCTTTTTTAAAACTTCCCATTCACTTTCTTTTTTATTTTTCTCAACTGAGTACTCTTCCCCTTCTCCACCCTTGGCCTTAATACTCCAGTCGGCTTCTTGTTCTGAAGAATTCGATTCAAATCCCCAGTCCGCTTGCTCATCAGGCTTGGCATTCGAATTATTTTTCAAACTCCAATCAGCCTGTGTTTCATTTTGATCTTTGTTTAAATTCCAATCGGCCTCAACAGCTTCAGCATTTTTCTTCTTATTTCCTAATGACCAATCTGCAACTTCTTCTTTTCTTTCTTTAATATCAAATTGATTTCCAGAAGCTTCCACACCATATTCATTGGCCACATTACTTAGGGAATCAAAAACATCGAGTCCTTCCCAATCTGAATCATCAAAATCAACTTTATCTTCATCTGATTGAGATGCCAGGCTTTTAACTTCAGCTTGTCCTTGGTAATTTATAATCTTATCGATCACTGGAAAGAATTGATCATCTTTAAAGGGTTTTGGAATAAATGAATTAACTGAATTTCGAGAGAGGCTTTCTTTCACCGTCATTGAGTCTCGAAATTTAGAATCAGCTAACCATACAACAGGGACATCCATTTTATTTTGATCGAGGTAATCAATAATGACATCACCATTGCCCATCTTCATTTCGACTTCAGAGAGCACAAAGTCAACTTCTTCTCCAAACATTTCGAGTACTGCTAAAGCTTCATTACCACTTGAAGCTTCAAAGATTTCACAGTCTAGACCAGACTCTAAAATCATTGAGACATAATCTCTCATTTCAATGTCGTCATCAACATAGAGTACTTTCATTAACTTTTAATAATCCTCGTAATTTAATTCAATATAGAATTCACCATGAGAACTTTTAAGTGGAGTCACTATAGTCGTGACACCTTCTAGGACGCTAATTTTATGTTTAGGACCACTCACTGAAGTTGGTGTCGACATTTCTATGAAATAACCTTTCTCACATAAAACTTTCTTGGCATTTCCCATTGTGATATTACAAATTTCCATTCCTACGTCTGCAATCTCATCTGTGACTTCCTTATATTCTTCCATCAACATCGCACTTGCTGATTTAATATATGTTTCTTCTGGCCATGAAAGAATTAAGTTTCCTTTGAAATTCTTTTCTCCATCATCGCTCTTAAAAACTCCATTGATTCCCATAATGGCCGAATAATCCCCCTTACTAGTAGCATCCTTTTTAATTTGGGGATCACTAGCCGTCACTTCACTCGATAACATCGTTGAATAGACTTCTTTGATGGCATCAATAAACGGCTTACAAAAATCAATATAACGTTTGTTAAAATCAGACATTACTTCTCCTCGAAAGTATTAATTAAATTATTTCATTAGAAATCACTTACTTAACGACTTTTAAGAGAATAAAGTTTAGAAAAGAAAACTTGTTTTTTATCAATAGAAAAAGTTAATAAACGAAAGTTACTCGTGAAAAAATAGAGTCATTTACTCGATATGGAGCCCAGAAAGAAGAGTCATCTGGAGAATCAATTAACTGAATACCTGCAGATAGCATTGTCTTCTTTGACATACGCCATCTAGCACTAGATTTAATCACCACATCGGCCAGTTCAAGATCTCTTTTAACATCAACACCGAGACCTAAACTATCTGTGAAATGATACTCACCAAAAAGACCAACTGCATTTCTCCACTTAGGCTTTTTAGCAAATGTGGTAGTGATCTCTTCATTCCCCTGCGCTAACCAAATATGAGAAGCTGTTAAAGATAAACGATCACCACTCCAACCGACTGAAGAAGTCACATAAGTTTCATCTCTATATACCGGCTCAATTTTTAGACTTTCAAAAACAAAACTAGAATCGGAGCCTCTATTAGGAGTAATTCTTTCAATATTGAAAGCGTAGTTCATGCCATTGGCAGTTTCCCTCTTCCAACCACCACCTGTTACAAGGTGCATATTTATGAAAGGCTTTGCTGTAACTATAGCTCGCTCTTCTTGAAATTGTTCATAGTATCCAGTGGCATTGATACGAATTGAGTTTTCTGGCTTATATGTAGCATAACCATAAACCTCATCATTATCGCTAACTTCCCAGCTATTAAAGAGACCCACTGAAGGCTTCAACACAATCTCTGAAATCTTTGGATAAATAACCTTATAGTAGATAGGAACATCACTATCTTGAAACTTTACTCTTTGAGGGGGAAGATTGGCCCACTCATTCTTTCCAATAATCTTCCCCTTCTTAGTTGTGAATGTTGGATTCACTTGAGGAATATGAAGAAAAGAAGCAAAGACATGAAGTCTTGAATATGAGTTCTGTCTCTCAAAATGAAAGGCATTAATCCCTTCTTGATCAGTCTCTGTGAGATTAAATCCTTTTTGTGCATTAAGATCACTGAGACCCCAAGACTTTTCATTAGGATTCCATTTTAAAATCTTTCTCCCCACCGAATACTTTGTTCTTCCATGAGTCTTAGAAAGATAAGCCTCCCCTAAAGAGAAAATGGCCCCTTGGTCCTTATCTGGATAAAGACGAGCTGAAGCATCAACTACTCCGTCCCATCTTAAAATCTCTTCTTTATCTGAAATCGTGAGATCTAGGTATGTATCGGCGTAATTCTTCGACTGACGCACCTCGTTCATGCCTTGATTATGCTCAATTGAGATAGAACCCGCCGCATAAGCTGGATTATTTACAAAATTGAGGAAGAATGTGCCTAATAATACTTTTTTCTTCATTGCGATTATTTTATCCTATCTTCTAGTCGTTAAGAAAGGAAAGGAAAATGTTACTCAGCTGAAAGTTTTGTGAAAAACATGACGCAGAGCAAAGCACCCGTATATATTGCGTGCTGGAATTTTTTACCGAATTCTTAACAAGGGTACTATGTTGTTTGATAGAATATTAAATGTGAAAGGTGTGAGAACGTTGCCCCTCAAGTTCATCCTCCTCGCGATACTTACTAACCTACTATTTGGTTGTGGTATTGGAGATAAAGATCCAGAGGATCTTGGTGTTTTCGATATTGGAGAACTCGGATCAGGCTGCCAACTTAATACAGAAAAATTAGCAAAAATCTTAGATGAAGATATTTCAGAAGATATCAACTGTCTTGAATCTAATATTAATCAGTTTACAGACTTTGTTAGAAGAGAAAATGAAAACTTTATCTCTAGAACTGAACTACAAAAGTTCATTATTCGTTTCTTCCCTAATCAAGCAGAACTCGCACAAGATCTTTTAAAATTAGTATTTGATTTAAACTCTCTTCTTTTAAGAGATCCTCAAGACAATATCTCTGTTAAGAAGATCAAAGATGTTTTCAATCTCTTTAGACTTGCTAATAAAGACGGTCGCTCTCTCTTTCAAGTACTTAAAGGATTAAATGAAGAGAACTACTGGTCTCGCAGACAGGCAATCTTCTATGAAATAGATCGCCTCGCTCAGGGAATTCTTGCCTTCACACGTAAGCAAGATAGTTTCCAACAAAATCTCGATATCATTTCGTTTATTGAATCAATTAAACTTGCTCTTGAATTAAACGATGATCAACTCAACCCTGAGCTTATCAAATCTTTCCTCTTCGTTAAGAAACTTCTTATTGGTGGAAATACCAGTACTGTGACTTCAGTTGAAATTGAAGAGTTACTTGAAAAATCTAGTGATCTTGTCCTTCTGGGTATGGATGTATTCTTTGCTGGTGGAAAAAAGTTTATTAATAAAGATGATGAACACTTCTTCTACTATGATGTTGTTAAAGAAGCTATTACCTACTTCCATCCATGGGAAGGAACTGAGCACATCTTAGATCACAATGACCTACTCAAAGTTCTCAATGAGTTCTTAAAAGATGATTACAATGTTTATAATATGGAAGAATCAATCAAGAAGATTAAAGTTAATCTTATTGGTGGAGACTTCAGTAGTTATCGCTATCGTGACCTCTATAAGCTGGCCCAGTGGGGATTAGAGTTTACAGGAATGCTCTACTTTAATGATGTAACATTTGGACATTATAAATTAGAAATGAGCTCTCCAAATGCTATCAATGATCTTAAAATCCCTAATCTTGAACCATACTATGTATTTTCTAAAACTCTTGTTAAAAAGTTTTGGGAGCAATTTGAATATATTAGTTTAAACTATCGCTACTTCCATGATGACGATGGTCTTGCTCACTTCTTCAATGACTATAAGAGATTTCAAAAAGGCTTTAATACGACTTCAATGTTAAGATGGGCCATTAAGAAAGTTGTAAATACTTATGGTCATTTCCCTAATGGAAATGCCGGACGTAAAGAAGTTGACATGGATGACTTTAGACGTCTTCTCAATGATGTTGAAGGTCTTGTACGAGAATTAGGAATTTGGCCAAATGATGTTGAAAGATTTATCTCTGAAATGGTTAATTCATCTGATCTTTTCCAATTCCATGCTGATGGAAATAAAACGGCGAGCACTGAAGAGATCACTGAATACGCAACAAATGTTCTTTCTGCCGTTGAGCTAACCGGAAGAATCCATGAAAAGTTAGCTAAGAGATGCCCTATCGTCGATGAAGAAAAAGAAAGTTTTGAAGTAAGTTGTTATAGAGAATTCTTTTTACACATTTTCTTTGATGAACTTAATCTCGCCAACTACTACGATAAACTTAATGATTACGTTAATATGAATGGTCGTGAAGAAGCACAACAATACCTAATCAATATTGAGCTGTATGCGAGAATTAATCCAGATGAAAATGTTCCTCTTACTAAAGAAGATCTTACTCGATTAGTTGTTACACTGACGAATATAGAAAGTATCTTCATTAAAAATGATATTAATAAGAATGGTATCCTTGAAAGAAATGAGCTTGATAATGCATTTAGAACTTTTAAAAATCTTATTATCACTGTTTCTAAAATCAACGGGGCACCTAATTCAATCTACAAGAGTATCTTCCTTTATTTAATCAAGAATATGGAAGTCCCTTCTGCTCTTCAGCTAGTTTCTTTTCATGTTTTTGGAAAGAAGAAGAATATTACGGGAACGCGTTTTAATATTTCTGCGATTCTCTCTAGCTTCGTTTTACAATAGAAAAGATTAATGAAACTTCCGTCATTCCGTCGGAAGTTTCCCCTCTCACATTACTAGAAATTGTCACCGCTCCATTAAAAGATTCTACATAAGATTTCATTAATTGCAGACCAAAGCCAGTTCCAATCTCTCCCATTGTACCTCTATGAGACTGAAGCTCTTCACCAGAGTTAAACTTAGATATGACCTCTCTTGGAATACCAACTCCGAAGTCTTTTATTGAAAGATAAAGCTTCTTATTAAGAACATCACAATCAATGATGATCTTACTACTCTCATCGCTAAATTTGATAGAATTGGAAATGATATTATTAAGAATATTATTTATAAAATTTACTTTATCGGCCAAGATAAAACAGTCTTTATCAGTGATATTACGTTCTATATAAATATTCTTACTATGAATCTTATTCTCTAAAACTTCACATGACTCATTTATACATTCTTTAACATCAATAACGGCCATATTAGAGATTTTTCCAGAATTTTTAAAAAGTAACTCTTCTTCTCTTACCGACTTTAGTAGGGCCTCAATATTAGTCACTCCTCTTAAAAGCTTATTCAGTGTTTTACTTCTTTTTGTAGAGTCTTCAAATTGAGAAGGATCCACAATCCATTTTTTTACATAGTAAGAAATCAAACTAAGTGGGTTACCTACATCATGAATAAGGACTCTTACTAACCTCTTATATTTCTCTCTTCCTAAAGCTTGGATTTGAGCAGTCCTCTTTTCCATTTCAAGAATCGATATTTGATAACTTAAACCAATCGCAACAATTAGCATTTCACAAGCATTTCCCCACATTATCCCATAACGGAAAAAGTCATTACGTGGAAAGAGTCCAAAAGTAGAACCAAAATAGAGAAACACACCTAAGAAAACAAAGATCCAAGAGAGTAAATAGAAGCGTGCTAGAATATTGCCTTTCTTGGTTGCAATCACTCCACCAGTAAGCATTGATAGACATGCAAGAGCAATTAACAAATCAACAATTACACCATTATATGAACCTGTAATTTGATGGATAGGACTTAAGTAAATAAGTAGATTAAGTATACCTAAGCTCCCAATTACAACCATAAAATTTTGTAGTTTCTTATTATAAATTTTAAGATTAATATAGTGAGCTGAAAAATTAAGTGCCGTCACCATAGCAAGAGAACTAAAAATTAATAAATTCTCAGAAAATGGAAATGTATTAGGAAATAGAAAGTCTAAATAACCATTCATCGACAAAGCTGTTCCAAGAACACTTAGCGAAAACATTGAGTAATAAACATAAATGACATTCTTCGTGAAGAAATAGAGAAAAAAGTTATAGATGGCTAAACCAATAATAATTCCTAAGTAGATGGCCATCACTGTTGAATTCGTTTGCACTTGTTTAGAATAAGCCTCAGCCCCTATCAACTTAATATGGGCGTCTAATGTATGATGACTTTTTCTTTTGATATAGATTGTTTTTTCACTACCTTTATTAAATGTTATTGGGAAGGTTGCATAGAAATCTTTCACCAGTCTCTTATTCCACTCTAGTGCACTTCCTGAGAAAGTCTCATTGACAATAACTCCATCGATTTCCTCAAAGACCGTTACCTCACCTGTTAAGGTTGAATCAATGACAAGATATTTAAGAATGTCTTCAGACGAATCATTTTCTACACTCAGCTTCATCCAAATATACTTATTGGTGTAAGGAATTTTTACGTGTTCTTTCTTATGAGCTTTAAAGTCGAGCTCTTTAATCCGATTAAAATCTTCTTCAAAAGTTTGAAGAAGATAAATTTTGGAAGTGATATTGTCGTTCTCGGATAACTCACTCAGCTTTAAAACTTGTGAAAGACTCGAAAATGAGATGACAAGAAGAATGGAAGCAATTATTTTTTTCAATTTAATCTCTGAATTTTAATTCGCTAGGTCTCTTACCTACTGGTTTACCTAAATGATGATCCATGGCCCAACGATCAAGTTCTTGCTCAAACTTATGAATTCTGTAGAACTCTAAATCTCTATCTAATTGATCTAAGCGATAAACTAACTCTTTTTGGATATTAATAGAATCTTTTTTCTTAACAATTAATTTTTCAAGTGCTGCTTGTTTGGCCCTTTGTAATTCAAGGATTTTTTCATCATAGCGACCAGCGACTTGAACTCTTTGCTGATCATATGACCAAACAAAATGGTTAACATCATTTAATTGCTTTAAAAAAGACTTTCTTCTTTTCATAAGAACAAGACGATAAATATTCGCGTCACGAACTCTAGAGGCAAGAACATCTGATTTAAAATTCAGTAATGTTCCCCTGCGAAAATACTCTCCTTCTTTCCAACAAGTATAGAGATCCTGAATGTAGGCCACAAAATAATTCTTCTCGACACTTCTTACATAACCACGACAAAGTTTCGTCTTTTTGCCGGCCACTCTAAAACGAATCGCGTCACCAGATCGAAAGAAGCGAATATTTTGATTCTGACTAGAGATCTTAACAATATCACCTGACTTATCTCTGTCGGTGACTCTTCCTTGAAATCGTGAATAATCAAATTTTGGATCAAAGAAACTATCTTCGATAGCACTTTCTATATCAGTCTTAACTCCAATCTGATCGGGATTTCTTTCACGTAATCTTGTTTTTACGCTTTTAGCTATAATTGTCTGAGAAAAAAGACATACTAAAATAGTAAGAATCAAAGAATTATATCTACTTAACATACTTATATTATTACATTATTTCTTCCTCATTCATATCGGTAAAACTTGTCACCTGAGCTTTCTAGCGGTACTTTTTAAGCAAATTTTTTCAACCTGAAGGAGAAGCAAAAATGGAATTTTTTATCGATACTGGTGACGTAAATGAAATTAAGGAAGCCGTTAAATGGGGATTGATTGATGGTGTCACTACTAACCCATCTCTCATTGCTAAATCAGGTAGAAAACAAGCTGACGTTATTAAAGAAATCTCTGAAATCGTAGACGGACCTATCAGCGCTGAGGTTATTTCTACTGATGTTGATGGAATGCTGGCAGAAGCTAGTGAGCTTGCAAAAATTCATGACAATATTGTTATTAAGTTACCTCTAACTGAAGCAGGTATTTCTGTTTGTAAGAAGCTTTCTGACAAAGGAATTAAGACAAATGTCACTCTTTGTTTTAGCCCAAACCAAGCTCTTCTAGCAGCTAAAAATGGTGCTACTTACATCAGTCCATTTATTGGAAGACTCGATGATATCGGACACGATGGGATGGCCTTGATCGAAGAGATCAGAGCTATTTATGATAACTACGGATTCTCGACTCAAATCCTAGCGGCAAGTGTTCGCCATGGGACTCATGTTCGTGATGCAGCGATGGTTGGTGCAGATGTGGCCACTATGCCATACAAAGTTATTCAACAATTATTCAAACACCCTCTCACTGATATAGGCCTTGAGAAGTTCTTAGCTGATCACAAGAATTCACAGTAATTAACCAAGCATAGCACTCAACTATATAGATAAGCCTTCGAAAGAAGGCTTTCTTTTTATTTTTTCTTAGAGATTAAAAAGAAATGAACTTTTTTTCTCAAATTCTTTTTAGTGAATCCGATCAGGAGATAGGAAAATTTTTCCGCACTACTTTCAGAATTGGGAGAATTAGTTGCAAAGAACTATTCAATTATTCTTAATACTTGTCTTTATTTCAGGATGTTTTGCTAAAAAACAAATTGAGAAGATTAGTAAGCCTGGAACTACTAGTGTAACTAGTCCATCTGCTCCTGCAAGGTGGAATAACGCCCAAATTGCGACAGGAATTGATATTAAGATTAGTACAGATTTTAATGGTCTTTTTGTAGATGCAGATAAAGATGGTGATGGCGATAATCTCTTTGTTCAAATGTTTAAGCAGTGGAATGGAACAACAAATCTCTATACTTTCTTTGAAACTGATGGAGATACAGTGGCCAATAAGAACTATACAAATATTTCTGATTTCTATGATGGCGAAATGGGGATTTATCGCAGTAATAATTGGTTTTCAAATGTTTCTAATCAAGCGTTAGCTGTAACACAGTTTTATGGAATTAGAAGAAATGTTGGTTCTTCCATAGAGCATATCGAACTTACTCATGCTGATATCATTATGAATTATCGTGATTACTCTTTCACTATGGATTCTTCTAGTAATAGTGCCTATGACCTTCCTTCCGTTCTTCTTCATGAGTTAGGACACTTCATTGGTCTTTCTCACGAATCAGACTTTCTTGTTTCTAGTGTGATGCAACCTTACCTATCAATCTTTGATGTGAACCGAGCCGTAACAACTGCAGATACTAGTGCCACAAGAAGTAATTACAATGCTTCACTGTTAACTGCTAATAATGCCATCAAGGCCCTAAATACAGGTATACAAGAAGAAAAAGATCCAGAAGAAGGGAAAATTGTGAGGGGCATTATAGAGCTTAGGGCCAACGGAAAATGTCTTCACTATGTCGATGGTGAGCTTGTTCATTCTCACTGAGTTTAAAAGACTGTAAAATCAATCACTTAAATATCCTAAACAGAACCTTCATTAAATCTAAAAAGAAATGTAACATTCTACATTCTTAATGCACTTATTAGAAACTTGATGAAGGATAGTTATGACCGATCAAAAACAAGATAATCAAATTAAAGATGAAGTAAAAGACTACTATGGTAAAACTTTGCAAAAGTCGCAGGACCTGAAGACAAATGCTTGTTGTACGGCGATAGCCTACCCTGATCATATAAAAAAAATCATGGGGAAAATTCATGATGAAGTTATGTCAAAATACTATGGTTGTGGACTTACTATCCCACACCAACTCGAAGATCTAACAGTACTCGACTTAGGAAGTGGTAGTGGTAGAGATTGTTATATTGTAAGCGCTCTTGTTGGAAATAAAGGTAAAGTGATTGGAGTTGACATGACCGATGAGCAACTTGCCGTTGCTAATACTCACCGTGATTTTCATGCAAAGCAATTTGCTCACGATCAATCAAATGTTACTTTTCTTAAAGGCGATATCGAAAAACTTAATGAATTAGATCTACCTGATAATAGTGTTGATGTCGTCATTTCTAATTGCGTGATTAACCTTGCTACCGACAAAGAAGCTGTTTTAAAAGAAGTTTATCGCCTCTTAAAACCAGGTGGAGAGATGTACTTCTCTGACGTCTATAGTGATCGTAAAATCCCTGCCAACTTAGTAAAAGACCCTGTTCTCTATGGTGAGTGCTTAAGTGGTGCCCTCTATTGGAATGATTTTCTAAATCTTTCTAAGAAGGTTGGTTTTTTAGATCCACGCTTAGTTGAATCAGCACCAATCACTATTCAAAATAAAGATGTAGAGATGAAAGTAGGAAAAATTAAATTCTACTCTGCAACCTATCGTCTATTTAAATTAGAAAATCTAGAACCAGATTGCGAAGATTATGGGCAAGCAGTTGTATACAAAGGTACACTACCAAGTTCTCCTAACTTCTTTCGCTTAGATGAGCATCATATTATTCCAGAAGGAAATGTTTTTAAGGTATGTGGAAATACTTTTAAGATGTTGCAAGATACTCGCTTTGCTAAACATTTCGATTTTATTGGTGATGAATCTCAGCATTTTGGAATCTTTGAGGGATGTGGAAAATCTCTTCCTTTTACAGATAATCCTGAAGAGGATGAATTTAGCTCAAAAGGGAGTTGTTGCTAATGAAGCTTTTTTTACTAGTTTTTAGCCTAATTCATAGCTTTCAAACATTCAGTTTTGATCATTCACATAAAGTCTTTAATGAATTACTAAAGAAGCATGTTATTGTAGAAGGTAATCAGTCACTTGTTAACTATCAAGGTTTCAAAGAAGACTCTAAACAACTCGATGCCTACTTAAAGGAATTGAGTGACGCCAATATAACATCGTATAAGAAGTGGAGACAATCAAAGAAATTATCCTTTCTTATCAATGCTTATAATGCATTTACTATTAAACTTATCATCGATAACTATCCTTTAAAAAGTATCAAAGATCTTGGAGGCTTCTTTAGTAGCCCATGGAAGAAAGAGTTCATCTCACTTTTTGGTAAGAAAATTCATCTTGATCAAATCGAACATGGAATGATTAGAAAGCAATTTGATGAGCCAAGAATACACTTTGCAGTAAACTGTGCAAGCATTGGTTGCCCTTCTCTATTAAACGAAGCCTTTCAATTTAATCTTCTTGAAAATCAATTAGAAAGAGCAACAAAGAATTTCCTTACGAACAAGAGCAAAAATATAATATCTAAAGATAAAGTTGAGTTATCGAAAATTTTTAAGTGGTATGGAGATGATTTCAACAATAAGCATAAGTCGTTTAGGCATTTTATTGCTACTAAGCTTGCTAGTTATGGACAAATTGATAGTGAAATGGCCAAAAACCTTAAGGCCAATAAATTAGATTATGACTGGACCAGTTACGACTGGAACCTCAACGATAAAAAACAATAGAGATTCTATGTATAAAAAATTTGAAGATAGATATACAACGGCTAAAGGTGAAACTAGAGCAAGTGTTCCTTTTAAAGGATATGAGAACCTCTGGTTTAATACTGGAACATTATGTAATCTCGAATGTAAGAACTGTTATATTGAATCAAGTCCGAAAAATGACCGTCTTGCCTATATCACTTTAGATGATGTGAACAAAACTCTAAAAGAACTAAGAAATTTTGAATCTCGTCCACAAATGATTAGTTTCACAGGTGGAGAGCCATTTCTAAACCCGCATATGATCGACATCATGAAGACTTGCCTAGAGAATGGGTATGAAGTTCTTGTTCTGACAAATGCTTTTAATGTTATCAAAAGAGTTGAAAACAAATTACTTGGACTACTTAAAGAATTTGGAGACAAAGTTCACTTAAGAATTTCTTTAGATCATTATACTAAGGAAATTCATGAAGGCGAACGAGGAGAAAAGACATTCGATAAGACCATGCTTAGTATTCAGTGGCTCTATAAGTCTGGATTCAATATCTCTATCGCAGGAAGATCGCTCACATCAGAGTCTATGGATGCAGCACAAAGTGGATATCAAAAATTGTTGAATTCTTATGATATTAATATCGACCTGAAAGAGAAAATGGTCATTTTTCCAGAGATGGAGAAAGAAAAAGAAGTTCCTGAAATAACTACTGAATGTTGGGGAATTCTAAATAAAACTCCGGAACAACAAATGTGTTCTGGAGAAAGAATGATTGTTAAAAGAAAAGGTGAAGATCACCTTAGAGTTCAGGCCTGTACTCTTCTTGCTTATCAAGATGAATTTGATATGGGTAGAAACTTAAAAGAAGCGGCAAAAGAGGTTCATCTTAATCACCCATTTTGTGCACAGTTTTGCGTTCTAGGTGGTGCTAGTTGCTCAAGTGCTAAATAGAGAAGATCTTTCATCACAAAGAAAAATGGAAAGTGTGTAAGTACTCTCCCCAATAAAACCCAGTCAGGATTCCAATAATATATATAGCAAAAAACTGAACTCACACCATAGAGTAAAACTCGTTTATTATTCATGAGTAGTCCAGGTAGAATGATCCAAATCACGTACCAGCCATTATAAACTGGCGAAAAGAACATCATTCCTGCAAAGAAATAAAAATAAAAATCAGGACACGTTAAATTTCTTCTATAGAGAACGACTAGTATTAAGGAATAAACGGCAAAGATACCAAGGCAAAGATAACGACTTAAGAAGTGATCGTAATTGAAAAAGTAACTAATCACACCATAGAATCCAGGAGACCAAACCCAGGTATTAGCAAAGGCCTGAGCACCTTCATTAGAAGTAAAACCATTAGTTAAAAAATATAAGGAAAGTGGAAGAAGAAGGATTAAAATCATTTCTTTCAAATTAAACTTTCTTCTCTCTTTAAAGTAGCCAAGAAACCCTATCGCACTTAGATATTTGATATTAAAACTGAGAATCAGTGAGATAAATTTCTTCGTAGGTTTTAGCAAGAAAAGAAAGAAGAAATAAGCGGCTAAAAAATCAATATGAATGGCCTGAATAAACTCTTTAAGAATAATAGGCATGAGCATTACAAGAAATAAAGGTCTTACTTTTAATTTTAGTTTTTCATAGAACTTATAAAGAAGAAAAAAGTTGAGTAGCATTAATATCTTGAGTCCCCATTCTTGTCCAAATACTCCCCCAATACCAAACCATATCAGTGATAAAGGAGGGTAAATAGTCGTTAATGCTGGAAATCCTATTCTTTCTTTAAATTTAAAAAATATACCTGATAATTCTGAAGAGTTTGGCGATAGAACGTAGGGATTATTTAATTCCAGGAATACCTTCCCTTCCCAAAGATAACGATAATGATCATTTTCATAGAGTGGCTGACTAAATATCAACGCTACGGCACCGATTATAAATATCCAGCTATTGAACTTAGGGAGATCAACCCAATTCTTGGTCAGAATATAAGTGAACAATGAATACAGTAGAATAAAGATAATATAGTACTCTCCACCAAAAAAACTTTGATGATGAGATATCGGAAAAAGATAATTTCCGATGAAAGAAAGATAGAAACATGCCATGAGCCATAGGCCGTTTAAGATTGAAGATTTGCCACTTCTCATAAGATAAAGTTACCATAGGCACTATGAAAGATACAGTTGTGATCATTCCCGTCTACAATGAAGAAGATTCTATTGGTCTTGTTCTGGACAATATCCCTCTAGAAAGAATTATTAAAGTCATTGTCGTCAACAATGCTTCAACAGATAGTACGGTAGAAAAATCAAAAAGAGAATTTACCGAAGTGGTAGATCAACTCCAAAGAGGTTATGGAAGTGCCTGCCTTAAGGGAATTGAAAGCTGTCATAAATATAATCCAAAATATGTTGCCTTCCTAGATGGAGACTTTAGCGATTCTCCAACAGAACTTAATCAGCTCTTAAGTGAAATAGATAAAGGATTCGATCTAGTCATTGGAAGTCGTGTTCGCGGCAATAATGAACCTGGGGCCCTTCTTCCCCAAGCCGTTTTCGGAAATTGGCTGGCCACAAGAATGATGAAATATATGCTAGGAGGCTTTGAGTTTACGGACTTAGGTCCTTTTAGAATCATCCGTTATCAATCTCTATTAGATATTAAGATGGAAGATCAAGATTTTGGATGGACTGTAGAAATGCAAGGAAAGGCCCTTGTACAAAAGCTGAAATGTAGTGAAATTCCAGTTTCTTATAAAAAGAGAATTGGGGTTTCAAAAATTACCGGTACTCTTAAAGGAACGATATTGGCAGGGCAAAAAATTATTTTTACGATATTAAAGATTTGGAAGAACAAGTTTAGTCAGAGTTTCTAATATTTTCTTATCATATTTCCCTGCATCTTCTTTAAGTTTTAAAACTGCTTCAGATATTGAAAAAGCATCACGATATGATCTTTTTGAAATAAGAGAACAAAAAGCATCAGCGATCGCCACAATTTTTGCTGGATAGTAGATTTCAGGACCTCTTAAACCATTAGGGTAACCATGCCCATTTGGTTGCTCATGATGCTGAAGAACGATTTGAATAACATCACTTTTAATTCCCTTTACTTGATCAAGCATTTCTTTACCAAGTTCAGGATGCCTCCACATTTCTTTTCGTTGCTCAGGGGTTAAGACCTTCATATCTTCAGGATCAAAAGTTAGTTGTCCAATTCCAATATCATGAAAGAATCCCCCTAATCCAATACTTTGGATATTAAGATCACTTTCAATACCATCAGCTATGGCCAAGAGCACAGAGAACATACTGACTGAAACTGCATGCTTTAATTGATAAGGTTGATTGCTAAGAAGTTTTAAAACCTTCACCACATTTTTAGGATCTTTAGTGATTCTCTTAATACAGCCATCAACGACATTCTTGGCATTATTAAGAGAATTATCATTCACTTCAAGAGTATTTTGAATTTCAGTGATTGTATGTGTTGATAACTCTTTTAAGATTTCATGTGCTTCACTAGGTTTAAATGTTTCTGCTTTTGCATTGAGAACATCACCTAGCTTCTCTACGTAGATACAGTAGAGACTATGTTCCTCTTCTGTTACATAGAAAACATCAACACCCTTCTCTTCGTAGAGACGAATACGATCAAAATCTAAAAGGTCGCCCTTTTTAAAGATTTTAGAAAAACTCTTAGTCCCTCTTTTTACATAGACATCAAATATCAATGGTCTATTTAAACGTTTTAAGAGAGCGAAAGAAATATCAATGTAGTTATCTTCATTGTTTTCCATATAACTACATTATTATATCGCACTGGGATTTCTGGATTAAATAGGAAGGGTTTTCCTAGCAATTTCAAATAGCTATAAACCCTACTATTTCACTACATTAGCGGTTGGAAAATAAATGATGGGATTGTAATGGCCTTCATAAGCTTTACTTGCCCCTTAGGAGCATCGCCATAAATATCTGCCGATTCTCCATCGCTATTTAGGGCCTTATCCTCACCTTTCATTTTATAAGCATTGACAAGCCTTGCTTCGATATTCGCCCTTAAATCATCAACAATTTCTTTGCTTCCTTCACACATCACCATTAATTCAGCATTAAGAACATCTGAACGATTATCTATATTATATGTTCCGGTCATCATCGTTGTATCGTTAACAATAAAAGTCTTGGCGTGAACACCCCATCTTGTCTCAGCAGACTGAGCATAAGGTACTTTTGTAATATGTGGGAACTGAGCATTGAATACATATGTATCCATTCCCATTTCAATTAATGAATCTATAATTCTATAGAAGTTAGCACTAACATAAATCGCATCAGTACTATTTAAACTATTCGTAAGAAGTTTTACTTTAATTGTTGGATCTTTAATCATATCTTCAACAAGATTTCTCCAACGCTTATTTAGCATGAAGTAAGGAGAAGATAAGATCACTTCACCTTTTGCAAGCTCTCTAAATTTATTCTCAATAAAGTAACCAGTATATTGGAAGTGCTCCTTAAAGTTATTAAATAGACGATGATAGAATTTACCACCAGGAGCATCTGAAATATAGCTCATCTTTGGACATGAATAGATTGGATATGACTCTAGAATAGGTTTTGCAGTCTTTGCAATACTCTCCGAAAGTCCTGCAAATTCAGACTTATCTTCAAACCACTCTTTTTCACGTTTTTTCATGGCCGTATAAACACGCTCTCTAAGCATGTCATATCTTCTTTGTGCACGACGATCCCCTCTAAAAAGTCTCTTAGAGTTTCTCTCATAAACATCTCTAGCAGTTAAGACAATCTCTTTATCATTCCAATATGAATCAAAACTGTCTTGAATAGTTTTTGCCATATCTCCCCAGATCACAACATCACGATCGAGGAAGTTATATTCCGTATCAACATCAAAATAATCATCACCAATATTACGTCCACCAACAATGGCCTCTTCACCATCAATTACAAAGATCTTTCTGTGAGTTCTATATTGAGCCGTCATCGGTCCAAGGGCCCTGTTGTAATACTTAATCTTCATTTTGTATTTCTTCTTTAAGTATTCAGCGAGGGCCTCATTAATTTCAATAACAGAAATCGACATATCAACGAGAAGCCTTACATCAACACCTTCTTTAGCTCTTTTTGCTAATTCATGAAGAAGTAACTTTCCTGATTTATCTTTCTCGTAAATAAAGTACTCTAATGAAATTCTCTTCTTCGCCTTTCTAATCATCTCCAGTCTTTTTTGTAATGCTGGTGCTCCGGCATGAAGATACTGCATTTTTACATTTTCTTTAACATCATAGAATGGGTACTTTGGCGGGATATATAGACCCGTATCTGTTTGCTCTAGATTTTTTGGAACAAGACTTTGAGAGTAAGTATCTTTAATATCAAATTGAACAACAGAAGTCTTATTTGCTGGATTTTCATTTAATGTTCTAAGCACTTCCTGCTCGTGGGCAGAAACACTCTCATTATGAAGACGTACTTCAGCACCCATTGCTGGCAGTATAAACAGCTGTAAAAGACAAATAATAGTAATTCTCTTTAAATCTCTCATTTAAATCCCTAAATAAAGTAATTCATAGATTTATAAGCAATATAGATGCCACTTATTGGGTATGAAAGTATTGAATTTCATTAGCTCTAGACTGTATACTTTTTAGACAGTTGTTAATTTCAAGACAAAGTAGGAATCAATGAAAAGTTATTTAACTCTTCTCAAGGTAATCGCCGTAATCGTGCTTTCCTTCATTATTTGCCAGTTTATCCCTGTCAGTTCTCCTACTGCTCTCGCGGTCTTTCTCTCCATCGTTATCCTTTGGTTCACAGAAATGATCCCCCTCCCTATTACAGGCCTGATGGTTCCCTGTTTCTGTGTAGGTTTTGGACTTCTGACTACAAAAGAAGCCTTTGGGGCCTTCGGAAATCAAATTATCTTCCTCTTTATAGGAAGCTTTATTCTGGCCAAGGCCATGGAAAAACATGGTTGGGACAAAAGAATGGCCTACTTCTTTCTCACAAGAAATATTGGACCAACTAGCTTAAACGGAATCGTATTCTTTATAGGTATAATTTGCTGGGCCTTAAGTATGTGGATTTCTAACACAGCAGCTTGTGCCATTATGGTTCCAATCGCCTTAGGCCTCCTTCGCTCGATGGAAGATTTGGAAGAACAAACAAAGAAATCCTTTCAAATAAAAATGCTCTTAACTTGTGCCTTTGCGAGTTCCATTGGTGGCGTGGCCACACCAGTTGGCTCTCCACCAAATATGCTGGCCTTACAATTTCTCCAACAACAGAATATTGATATCACTTTCTTCAAATGGATGATTCTAGCTCTTCCACTTTCTTTAGCGATGCTCTTTGCACTTATTGCTATTCTAAATAAAGTTCATCCTCTCAAAGAACAAACACTCAAGCTTAACGATATCAATGAGCTTTTCAAATCAAAGTATGAACAACTAGGACCCATGAAAAAAGCCGAGAGACAAATTACGTTTTGCTTTTTCCTTGCAGTAATATTTTGGATTACTCCAGGACTCTTTAAGTCACTGGCCCCTGAATTAGAAATCACAAGTTTTCTTTCTGCCCGTTTTAGTATGGGAATGGTTGCCCTCTTTAGTGCCCTCATTCTCTTTCTACTTAAAGACGAAGAAGGTAATGCCAATCTCTCTTGGACAGAAGGGCAACAAATTGACTGGGGAACGATTTTTATTTTTGGTGGTGGTCTTTGTCTTGGATCCATGCTTGATAAAACAGGAATTGCTGCCGAGATAGGAAGAATCTTGTTTCAATTTGATGGACAAAGTTTAATCCTACCAACCCTTATTATTATCTTCACAGGAATAGTCCTCTCTGAATTCAGTTCGAATACCGCAAGTGCGGCACTTCTTATTCCTCTTATATTAGGGGCCTTAGAAACGGGATCATTTGATGATTCAGTTTCTATTCAATTAACTGTTGCCGCGTCACTGGGAGCGAGTTTTGGTTTTATGTTACCAGTATCGACTCCTCCTAATGCAATTATTTATGGAACAGGAAAAGTTCCTCTTAAAAGTATGGTTAAAACTGGAATTCTCTTTGACTTCTCAGGACTACTTTTAATCTTTCTCTTTAGTCTTCTTATCTTCCCATTGCTACTTTAGGAACAAAATATGGAAAGCTTAATTATTCCAATTATTGGAACTTTTGCCTTGTTTAATATTTTCTTCATTATTTCTCTCGCGACAAAAGATATGAGTGTCATTGATCTGGCCTGGGGACTTGCCTTTCTTCTTATGGCGTATGCTGTTAATACCAATTTTCAATCTTGGTCTCTTCCCTACATCATCATTTTTCTGTATACCCTCGTCTGGTCTTTAAGACTTACTTACTATATCTATCAAAGAAATAAGCGAACGGGAGAAGACTTTCGCTATAAGAAAATGAAAGAGCAATGGAAAGGAAATTTCTATCTTCACTCATATTTTAAAGTCTTCACTTTTCAAGCGATTTTCTCCATTCTATGTGCAAGCCCTATTCTTTTATTTAAACAAAATGAAATTAAGTATAATCTTCTTTTATTAATTATAGGAACAACCTTAGCCTTCATTGGACTCCTGACTGAAAGTATTGCTGACTATCAAAAAGATAAATTTAAAAGAAAAGAGGGAAACCAAAATAAGCCTTGTAAAGAAGGCCTTTGGTATTATAGCCAACATCCTAATTATTTTGGAGAAGCCCTTTTCTGGTGGTCAATTGCTCTCATCGCCTTAAGTGTTGAAATGAACTTCTTTATTTTTATTGGTCCGGCCATTTTAAATTGGAGCCTTATAAAGTTTTCAGGAATTCCATTTCTTGAAGAAAAGTATAAAGAGTATCCTGAGTATTTAGATTATATGAAATCAACGAGTCGATTTATTCCTTGGCCACCAAAAATATAATATTTCTAAGTACTTAAGTTAGGGTTAGCCACATTATAATTCTTTCATGACACCTCGCTACACATTGCGTCATATGCTATATTCCGATGCTATGAGAGGAATACTATTCATCATTACATTCATTGTAAATCAGTTGGTCTATGCTCAACTATTACCTGTAAATAAGCCTTGGCCTACCAAAGGTTGGCAAACAAAAGATCTTAAAGCTGCTGGCTTTAATACGGAAAAGTTTAATAAGTTTCTCGACTATGTTTGGGAAGATGAAGGTAACTTTAAGAGTGATCAAATTGTTATTATCAAAGATGGCTACCTAGTCTATGAAGGCTACTCAAACGGTTATCACAAAGACAAAAAACATATGCTCTGGTCACTTACAAAGAGTATGACTTCAATAATTATGGGAACGGCTCTTCAAAAAGGTATCATCGATAAGAATGACCCTGCCCATAAATACTTTCCTACTCTGAATAGAGATAAAGCCGAGGATATTAAGCTTCATCATGTCCTGAATATGAGTTCGGGCTTTGACTTCTACGAAGAACATCCAATTCATGATATTTTTAGCGACTCTGTTTCTGTCTACTACTCAAGACATTCTTATAAGAACGTTGCTTTAGGGGTTTCTAAACTACCTATGAAACACAACCCAGGAACTCAATTTAAGTATGGTACTCATGAGCCTATGCTGGCCATGGGAATTCTTAAGAAGGCCATTAATAATCAAGAAGTTTATGACTCTTATCCTTGGGATGCTCTTTTTAACAAACTTGGAATGAAGAATGTCACTTTCGAACAAGATCTTTCAGGAACTTTTATGGGTGGAGCTTATGCTCACTCTACCGCCAGAGATTATGCCAAGCTTGGTTACTTATTACTTAATAAAGGTAAATGGGAAGGCGAAGAAATCCTCACAGAAGAATATGTGGATTTTGCGATTAAGAAAGTAGCTCCAGCACTTTATATTCCTAAGACAGAAAAGAAACAGCAACGCCTCAATGTTGAAACATATGGGGCCTATTTCTGGCTTAATGGGGTTCTACCAATGAATGAGAATGGTCGTCCCTACCCAGCAGCTCCAGAAGAGCTTGTCCAGGCCATGGGCTTTAGAGGCCAAACGATGGGACTTATTCCATCGAAGAACTTAATCATCGTGAGACTCGGAAGTGATGGCGTCTATAAGAAAATTAAACGTAATAAAATGTACGAATTATTACTAGCGAGTATGGAGGAATAATGAAAAAACTAATTATCATTCTCTCCCTACTAACAGTTTCTGTTCTTGCTAAAGACAAGAAAGATGACAGTGAAATTGTTCAACCAAGAAAGTATAACTTTTCAGAAAGTGCGGCTTTAGCCCTAGCAAAAGAAATGTGTTCTTGTCTCTATGTCTCTGAACAATCAGAGAAGTATTGTCGAACAGTGACCAAAGAATCAAGAATCTTTGCACGCTACAAAGTAAAGAAATCCAAGAAGCAAGTACACACAACATGGGGTGGTTACCGAGCACAGGCCGACTTTAATATCGAAAAGCCTCAGTTTGGATGTAAGTTAGTAAAAGCGGAAAGGTTCGATCGTTTGAAAAAGGTTTGGCATGATATTGCCGATGAAAAATATTGGGACGCTTATCTAAGAGATTATTTAAGAAGGGCGAATAACCCAAGAGATCGAAGAAGCAGAAGATTAAGATAAAAAAAAAGCTCCCATTCAGGAGCTTTCTTATATAAAACAATTTGTTTTAAATTTTATTTTTGAACACTGTTATAGATGGCCTTGAAACCATCGAAGTCACGAGCAGCAACTTCTGAAAGCATTTTTCTGTTAATAGTTGCACCATTTTTCTTAAGTGCTCCCATGAACTTTGAGTAGCTTCCACCAAGTGACTTAGTCGCAGCTGAAATACGAGTGATCCAAAGTCTTCTCATATCTCTTTTAAGAAGTCTTCTACCAATGTAGCTGTAGTGAAGAGCTCTTTTAACAGTTTGAACTGTATGTCTGAATTTTGTTCTTCTGTCGAAGTGATAACCTTTAGCTAATTTAAAGATCTTGTTCTTTCTTCTTCTGGCCTTAAAACCACGTCTAGCACGTGCCATATCTTTCTCCTTTAACGAATACTTGGGGGCTTATTATTTTCCTGTTAGCACTTCACCCAAGCCTCAATTAATAAAATAAACTTAATTATACGCCTGGTAGGCATACCTTCATTCTTTTCTCATCAGCTGCATGAACATAATCAATTTTTCCATTTCTTTTCTTAGTATCATGTGGCTTCTTAGTAAGAATGTGTCTTAAGTTCGCTCTTTTTCTCTTTAACTTCCCGCTAGCAGTTGCCTTAAATCTTTTAGCTACAGCTCTACGAGTCTTCATTTTAGGCATTGATATCTCCTGATTCAATATTCACATTCGCTTCTATAAAGATTGATATATTTAACAATTTTTCAATGACTTGTAAACGTCAGAAAATCTAAAAAGTGAATAAAAAAACCCTGGCTGAAACCAGGGTCAAATATTAGATAACTATTTGTTTTTACATTATATTCTCTTAGCTTTCTTGAGGAGCCTCGGCTTGTTGCTGCTCGGCCTTCTTCTCTTCTTTGGCCCTTTGCTCCAAGACTTTCTTATCCGGGGCAAGAATTGTGATAATTCTATTCCCCATCATCTTAGGCTCTGACTCAATTTGAGCACCGTATTCAACAACACCTTCAATAATTGCTTTGAATTTCTCCATTCCAGCATCACGATAGGCCATCTCACGTCCACGAAATTGCATCAACATCTTAACCTTATCGCCTTGGTTCAAGAACTTATAGGCCCTTTTAAGCTTAGTTTCTAAGTCGTGAGCTTCAATATTTGGTCTAAGTTGGATTTCTTTTAACTGACTAGTGGCCTGCTTCTTCTTAGCTTCATTGGCCTTTTTCTGTTGCTCATATTTGAACTTTCCATAGTCAATAACTTTAACAACTGGAGGTTTCGCATTTGGAGAAACTTCTACAAGATCTAAACCTTGTTCTTCGGCAATTCTTTTAGCTTCATCGAGTGATACTACACCGTAAGCGTTTCCATCATCTCCAATTAAACGAACTTCTGGTACTCTAATGGCATCGTTAATTCTTGGACCTCTATCCTGCTGCTGACGCCCTCTTCCTTTCCCTTTCGGTCTGATAATTCACCTCCAAAAATTGATTATCATCTCTAAAATACATGGAATTGCTAAATGCTTCCAGTACTTATTTATGTGTTTTTAAAGAATTGGACGCTCAATGTCCAATTTCTCTGAGCTTTTGTGCTCTTTTCTAAACAAATACGCCACGTAGGTGCTAATTGACTCCCTGCCAAAGAGCGTAATTGCTGTTCACTTCTAAATATTTCACCTGTTAGAATTTTACTCATTTCTATTTCCAGTGACAATTCAAAACTAAAGGCTTCACTCTGATACAAATCATAGATTTTTGCCCCTGTTAAATCATTCTCAGTTACAAAACCAACAATCTCTTGCCCAACCCAATAAGGAGTTTCCAAAAAGTCTTTTTCTCCACTGGATTTAAAGAAATAGAGGTAGATTTTCTCATTGGCCAGCTGAACATTCGCTAGTTTTTCAAGTTTATTATGAAGCTCGCCTAGATATGGCATCCAAGATTCAGAAACAGACTCAACTTGAAAATAAAGAAGCCTACTATTCGGTGTTGTAATTGTTTTTAATTGATCAAAAGAAATCATTGAACTGGCGCTCTAAAATTAAAAGTTAGTTGATCTGTTAAACCTTTCTCGTAATTATCAATAAGAGAATTTAGTTTTTCTTCATCATCTACTTTATAGGCCCCATCATCAAAGTTAATGAAGTTTTGATGGTTCATATATTTAACAGCGTTCTTAGTTAGCGGGATTGAGAAAGCCTCACTATAACGAATCACTCTTCCTAACTCTTTTTCAGCATCAAAGACAGATTTCACTTTTTTATTGAAAGCTTCCATCTTAAATCCTTCTGGAAATTCTTTAGTTAAACTTCTAACAGTCAGAGCACTAGCATAGTAACCTTCGTTAATATAACTGAGGGCCCTATTAAACATCCCAATCTTAGAAGCAATGGCATAGAGTTCTTTGTGACTGAGGTTCATTAGATCTTCAAGACTACCAACCTTTCTCCCAATCGCATCTGAGATAATGGCCAAAGTGGAAAAGAAGAACTGCTTTACTGTTGGAAGATAGAACTCATGCTTAAGTTGATTTCTTTGTTCTAAGAAAAATTCCTTAAGATCTTGAACATTTTCTATTCTTCCATTGAATAAGTTAATCCATGCATAACTGATAATCGATGGAACTAAGAAGTGATGGAGAATTGTATTCTTAAAATAAAGGATCTCTTGGCGACACTCTTCTCTAATTGAATAATAGAGAGTCCCATGATGTTCACGTCCGATCACATTTACTTTTTTATTTCCGACTAAGATATCCATGGCACGCTCTAAACTAGCTTGCCATTTTTCTCCTGACAGACTCTCCGTTAACGGAACATCAAATTTATTACAGTATTCGATAATGGCCTTAGCGTTATTCGTAATATCTTGCCATGTCATAGCACCTGTCGGCTCATCTAAAAGAATAAGGGCCATTAAACTTGTCGGTGTCACCATCATGTTCTTACCAACTCGACGGAAACATTTGAAGGCCAGGTCTTGAGTGAAACTCTTAAAGTCATCAGGATTATATTGACCCACTTCAACTGGAGTACCACAGTTAATATGGACGCTCCCAAATTGATAAGCAAAAAGTTTGAAAAGTCCAAAAAGCTGAGTTGTGCTTTCTTTCTTCTTCTTCGCTCCACCTAACTCTTTCACCATACTCTTTGTTTCAGGAACATACTCATGAGCAATTGAAACAGGAACAAAGAATAATTTTCTCTCAGGATCTTCTTCCTTTACTTGCTTATAAGCTTCAAGAAGCATTCCATATAGCCCATAGCGAGGAGGAAGAAGCTTACCTGTTCTCGATCTTCCACCTTCGAAAAAGAATTCAATTGGTTTCTTTTCCTTAAGTAGATAATAGAGATAAGCTTCGAGAGTTAGTTTATAAGTCACATCATTTTGAAAGCTACGACGAATAAAGAAACAACCAGACTTTCTAAAGAGTTTTCCAATAGGAAAGATATTTAAGTTATTTCCACCAGCAACATAAAGTGGCTTCTTATAACTTTTATAGAACATATAATTGATGGCCAAATAATCAACATGAGATTGGTGATTGGGTACAAGGACGACACTATTATCTTTAACCAACTCTTCGAGATTAACATTGTCGTCGTTGTAATTAATTCCATCATAGAGTTTGGGCAAAGATGCATCGAGAAACTTTTGAAAAGACTTAATATAAGTTTCACTAAAGTCTGCCGCTATCTCATCAATATTTTTTAAAACTTTAGCCTTTTCAGCTTTTGAGTTTTCACGACTCTCAATGCGATCAGCGAGTTTCTTGTATTGAAGAATGATATCTTGCATTTTGCCCATACTTAATTTGCCTTATCTTACACCGTGAGGCTTTGACTCTGCCATTCCTGAAGCTGACATTTCCATGAATAGTCCTGCTTCTTCCATTGCTGGAATCGAATCAACACCAAGATAAGTCATTCCTGAACGAAGACCACCTGTTAGCTCATTCATAACATCAACAACACTCCCCTTACATGGAATCATTGTTGACTCACCTTCTGCGGCCATCCCTGTAGGAAGCTCACCTCTCCAACTAACCTGAGCAGCCTTAGAGGCCATTCCACGATATTGCTTCATTCCAGATTTAACTTCCCCCGGAGTTTCTAATGTTCCAGAAACAAGACTACCGGCCATAATACACTGAGCTCCAGCACTTAAGGCCTTCACAATATCACCACTAGTTTTGATACCACCGTCAGCAATAACAGGTACTCCATGTTTCTTAGCTTCACTTACACCAAGAGCAACGGCCGTTAACTGAGGAACTCCATGTCCTGTGATAATTCTTGTTGTACACATTGAACCTGGTCCAATACCAACTTTTACTGAATCTGCACCAGCTTCAATAAGCCTTCTCACACCATCTGGAGTTGCGACGTTACCAGCGATAACATCAATATTTGGGAATTTCTTTTTCACGTATTCTAGAACTTCAATCATCATCACAGAGTCACCGTGAGCAATGTCTAAAGTTAAGATCTCAACACCATTATCAACGAGAATGTCAGCTCTTCTCATTCCTTCTTCTTTCACTCCGATTGAGGCAGCGATTGGCGTTGTCAGATTATTTTCTTCTTGGAATTTTCTGATTTGCTTAACTTGGTTAACTTGTTCTTCCACATCCATAAAACGGTGAAGGATTCCTAGCCCACCAAGCTTGGCCATAGTCGTGGCCATTTCAACTTCAGTAATCGTATCCATATTGGCAGTAACGATTGGAACATCAATCTCAAAATTTTTCGTTACTTTAGTTTTTAAAACTGGGATTCTTCTTGAGTTAATTGTTGAATGTCTAGGTACCATTAAGACATCATCAAAAGTTAGACCTTTTCCTCTTTCAAGGATAGAGCTTGCTCCAAACATTAGTTCCATAGTTTCCTCGTGTGTGTGTAGACTCGATACTGCACCGAGTCAATAGAATACCTTTTACGTTTAACTATAGCCTTTAAAGCAAATTATTGTAAAGCTTGAGCGAGTGAGAGCGGATTTTTTTAATGGCATTGAAAAGATCACTTAGAACAAGTAATCCTGACGCACCGATTCTATGAGTCTCAACTAATTCTCCTAAACTATGGCGAAGATCATTTCCATGAGACTTAATTTTCTTACTCATTTCAATCACTTCTTTCTCATCCATAACATTTAATGGAAGATTCACTGTAACTTGGGAATAGAACTTTGAAACGTCGAGATAATATGAAAATGTTGATTCTTTAAGAGAATCTAAACTCTCTCCACTTTCTAAGAAAGCCGTTAAATAACTGGCCACCTTATCAATATAGTCGCTTATACTTTCCAATTCTTGAGACTGAAGAACAAGTTTTTGAAGGGTATATGCTTGATGAGAAGTTAATTCTTTCTCACTTACTCCACGAAGGTATGACTGAATTTCCACCTGCATATTATCAATGATTCTTTCATAGTCTTTGATCTTGGCCAGATTACGAGCATGGTAATTATCAGTAGCATATGAATGAACGAGATCAAACATTCGAAGAATCACAGATTGTAATTTCGCTAAATGGAAACCAGCTTGAATGAGAGCAAGTGGCGGAGACAGATGTCTCGAGTCACCGAGCACACCTAGTTGAAAATTTTCTCGGTGTCCTTGTTGTGGGAATAGTTTAAGAGAAACCCTATTAAGAATTGGTTGAAAGATTAAAAGCAGAACAAACTTCGTAACTCTCAATGAAAGCACTAATAACAAAAATCTGACAGGTGAATAAAAGATTTCAGGGTAACGAATCAATGCAGGAATCACTAAGGCAATAAGGACAACTTCAAAGAGAATAAGAACTTTAAAAAACCTTTTTCCATAAATATTCGACTTATTTGCAAGAGGCCAATAACCTAAGGAACTACCAAGTATTGGTATCGCTAAGGCCACTAGAAAAATGAGATTTTCATTGGGAAAAAGCAGACCCAGTTTAAAGAAAATAACTAGAAGAATAGTATCTTTTTCTAGAACTAAGAGAGTAAGGAAACTAAGAATAATTCCTGTCACCACACTAAGAATAAATGAACTATTAAAAGAACTAATTAATTCCTGATGGGATTGAAGAATCAGTATCCCTTCATTAAGTAGTCCAGATGCGAGACTTATCAACCCAATTCCAATGAGAACAAAGGCTAGATTTCTAAATACTTCTTCCCACTTCCCTCGGGCCAAAATGAGTGGAAGAAAGCCAAGCCCCAACATGACAATCCCCTTTTCCATAGGAACAAAGAGCGCCAGAATTAGGCCAAAAAGACTAAAGATTTGACCAAAAGTTGTAACAACAAGTGCATGCCTCTGTGAAAGAAGCCCCGCTTGAACCATTCCCCCTACACTACTAATGAGCTTATGCCCTTCTAGAGAAGGAGCACCAAGAGAAAGGCCTTTTAGCATGGCCTTGGGAGTTGAACCTTTGGGGTCACGAAATAGTCTAAAGAGTGGTATTTCAAAAACTTCTAAAAGATTGAATGATAAGATTCTCAAACCAAAGATAAAGAGCACCACTGAAGCTAATAATTTAGAGTAAAAAAGGATGCTAAACATTTATCTATGAGCCACTTGTTAATTTCGCAAAGTAAATTGGAATAATGATATAGAGAATTGTGTCTCTGATAAGATAGTACATAAAGAAATAGAAGAAAGCCTTTGGACCAGCTAGAAAGAGATCTTCTAGCCCCATTACTTGAGCCTTCTTACTCATGGCCACCATAAATTTTGTTTTACCATAATGACGGAAAAAGAAGCTTATGGCCCCGTCTACTTTACGATCTAGCTTCTTGAAAGCATTTCTGATAGGTTTAGGTGTTATCGGAGCAAAGAAGTTGGCAATCCTAGTCGGAAAGGAAATAACCTTGTTGACGCGTCGCCTTCGGGCCTCTATAACACTTGATGTATCGCTCATAGAAGGCAACTTACCAGATCTAGAAAGTGTTGAAAATAGACGATCAACAAGAGTATAAAAAATTTCCAATTTCTACATTTCTATGACAAAAATATGGGATAAACCTGTTAAATTATGAACATGCTTACCGATTTATGTGTAGTAAATTTACCAGCTGGGACTGAGTTGTCCCTTCAGCCATGTGGAGATGTCTTCTTTCTCAACACATGCCAGCGAGTTATGATTGTTGGATATGGGCAAAGACCCTTCCAATATATTCTCAATACAGCTCAAAACCCAAGCGTCCAAATCCTCAAGGAAGGCGAAGCTTATCAATATCTTTTAGAAACAATTTGTGGTCTTAAAAGTAAGATCCAGGGTGAATACGAAGTCGTTTCGCAATTTAAAAAGGCTTATCACGAATTCACAACTCATGATCAAATCAATGGAAAAGTTCTTCGTGTCCTTGAAAAGCTTTTTAAAGATGCGAAAGAAGTCAGAAGAAAACACCTTCAAGAGATTGGTCTTCTTACCTATGCTGGAATTGTTCGTAAGCTTTTATGTCAAAGATTTGATAAAGGGCAAAGCATCTTGTTACTTGGGTCCGGACAATTGGCCGAAGATATTTTAAAGATCTCTCATCGTCGTTTTGATTTTCATATTTGTGCTAGAAATGAAGATCGAGTCAGTGAATTAACAAATCACTTCACTTCAAACCGAAAGTGCTGGAGTACTCATTCTCAGTGGCATGACTTTGATGTAGTTATCAATACCATTGGAACAACAGCTTTTAATATTGAAGATGATATTGTTCATGAGTGGAGAGATGCCGTTAATGAAAACTTTGCCATTTGTTTAGGAGAACCTTCTATCTTCTCTGATACATTTGGACTCAATCACAATATTTTAAAACTCAATGAGATCTTTGCTCATGGTGAAGAAATGAGTCGCGTCTATAAAGAGAAGATTGAATTTGCGAAAGAAAGAATTAATCATCTTGTTAACAAAAGAAGTGGAGATCCAACTCAATTAAAAACAAATCATAATTACTTATAAAAAAGCAGCTCAAATGAAAAAGTACAAAATCGGCACCCGTGGAAGTTTACTTGCTTTAACTCAATGTCAACAAATCAAAGAATTACTCGAAGAAAGAACCAATCACCAATTTGAACTAGTCGTTATCAAAACTGAAGGTGATATCAAAACAGATAAGCCACTATGGCAAATGGAAGGGAAAGACTTCTTCACGAAAGAATTGGATCAGGCCCTTCAAGCTGGTGAAATTGATCTTGTCGTTCATTCTTATAAAGATCTTGGTTCCGATAGACCAAAAGACTTTCAATTAGCCGCGATTACTGAAAGAACTTTTGGAAATGATATACTTTTTATTAGAAAAGAAGCTTTAGAAAGTCTAAAAGCAAAAACTTTCAATGAAGATTTTGTCGTAGGAACAAGCTCCCCTCGTCGTATTGTTAATATTGAAGCCAACCTCGCTCCTTACCTACCAAATGGAGAAAAGCTTAAAGTTACAACGAAGATGCTAAGAGGAAATGTTAATACTCGCTTAGAGAAATTAAATAATAAAGATTATCACGCTATCGTTTTGGCCCTTCCAGGGATTGAAAGACTAGCTAAAGATGATAAGGCCAGTGAAGAACTGAAGCCACTAATTGCCGATCTTGACTATATGATCCTTCCGCAATCGATTTTTCCAAGTGCCGCCTCTCAAGGTGCTTTAGGTATTGAGTGTTTAAGAACTCGCGACGATAATGGAGAACTTCTTCAAGCTCTGCAAACAGTTCATCATAATCAAACTCAAGAAGAAGTAAGAATTGAAAGACAACTCTTTCAAACTTACGGTGGTGGTTGTCACCTTGCTGTTGGTATTAATGTCACTAAGTTTAAAGATCACTTCTTAGTTTCACAAAAAGGAACTGTTGATAATCTAGATATTGAATATCAAACCCTAGAAGGTGGGAATAAACCGATTAAAGCCAAATTTGCGAAGGCCTTTGTTGGTTTAGGTGAAAAAGCTTTAAAAGGGATGCCACTTAAATATGAAAACTATCTCGGAGATACCTTAACTCTCAAAAAACCACTCAGTACGAAATATGACTCTCAAGGTCCTCTACTGGTGACCACAACTCACGCGATGGAAAGTTTTAATTCAAATGAAAAAAACTTTTCTAGTTTATGGACAGCTGGTGCCAAGACCATGAGAAAATTAGCGGCAGCTGGTCAATGGGTAAATGGAACATCTGACTCACTAGGTTCTACTGTTATTGATCTTTATTTAGAGAGTAAGCTAGTACAGCTCTTTGAAAAATTAAGAGGTGGAAAAAAAGAATTAACAATCCTAAGTCATAAAGATTCTAAGAGTAAGAGCTCTGTCTACCCAAGTGAAACTATTCATACCTATGATTTTGAGATAACAGAATCACAAGAAGATATTGAAAATTGTCCAATCTTTTATTGGACAAGCTATCGCCAATACCAAGCCTATGTTTCGAAGTTTCCGGCAATATCATCGGCTATTCACTGTTGTGGTATTGGAAAAACATACGAGCTTTTTAAAGAAAGTAATATCGAAGTTTTTCCTTTCTATAGTGTAAAAACTTTTGATCAATGGCTAATTAGATAATTTTATAATTAAAGGAAGATATATGAACGATAACGAAAACCTATTTAAAGAAAGTAAGAACTTTGTTCCAGGTGGAGTACACTCTCCAGTAAGAAGTTTTAAAGGTCTTGAAATTGCTCCTCGCTTTTTTAAAGAAGCACAAGGTGCCTACTTCACTGATACTGAAGGAAAGAATTATATCGACTTCTGTATGAGCTTTGGACCACTCATCCTTGGTCACGCAAACAGCGAGGTAAAGGCTCAATTAACGGAGCAACTCAATCGTGGTTGGAGTTACGGAGCTTGTGAACCATACTCACTTGATCTTGCAAAGTTTCTTATTGAGAAAATTTCATTCATCGATCAAATTCGTTTTGTAAACTCGGGAACAGAAGCAGTAATGACGGCCTTAAGACTGGCCAGGGGATATACGAAGAAAAATAAAATCATTAAATTTAATGGTTGTTATCATGGGCATGTAGATTCAATGCTTATCAAAGCAGGTTCAGGACTTGCCGGAGAAGCTGAAGCTTCAAGTGCTGGTGTTCCTGCTGGTTGTGCGCAAGATACTCTTATTCTTGAATTAGGAGACATGGAAGGTTTAAAAGCTTGCTTTAATGATCACAGAGATCAAATCGCCGCTATTATTGTAGAACCACTACCGGCCAATAACGGATTACTTCCACAAACTCAAGAATATCTCCAATTCCTCAGAGACATTACCAAAGAAAATAATTCACTTCTTATTTTTGATGAAGTGATTAGTGGCTTTAGAGTAGCTTTTGGAGGGATGGCCGAAGTAACAGGGATAATACCAGACATCGTTACTTATGGAAAAATTATTGGTGGAGGATTACCTGTTGGAGCCTTAGGTGCTTCTAAAGAGATCATGGAAACATTAGCTCCTCTTGGACCTGTATACCAAGCAGGAACTCTAAGTGCGAACCCTCTTGCCATGATTGGTGGGCTTGCAACACTTTCTAAGATGACAACTGATGCCTATAAAATAATTGAAGATAACACTAAAAAAATTGTTGATCTCTTTAACAAGTGGCTTGCTGAATATAATAATGGTGAGTTCAAAAATATTTCTCTTTATTCTAGAGCAAGTCTTTTTTGGTTTAGCCCGAAAGGTGAAATCAATAAGGCCTGTGATATTCCAGATAATCTGATGGATGGGTTTTACCCACTCTTTCATACTCTTCTGAAGAAAGGAATTTATTTAGCACCCAATGCTTATGAAGTTGGATTTGTGAGTCTTGCTCACGATGAGAAAGTTATTGCTGATCTCGAAAAGAGATTATGGAGTTAATTTGATTAAGAGCTTTAAAAAAGACTTATTCCTTTGGTTAAGTCTCTTTTACATTGTCTACCTCTCTACACTAGGTGCTTGGTGGATGTACTCTTTTTTCAAAGTTCAAGAATTTCTTCCTGCTGAAAAATCATCAAAGATGATGACGATGATTAAGTGGGAAGGAGCGACCTTTCTTGTTATTCTAATACTTCTAAGTATCTCACTTCTCATTCTCTATATTCGAGATCAAAAGAAGAATAAAGGGATCCAGGCCTTCTATGCAGGAATGACACATGAACTTAAGACACCCCTTGCCTCAATGAGGCTTCAGGCTGAGGTTCTCGATGAAATTAGCCAGTCTCAAAATATTGATGCTGCTAATATCCAAAAGTATTCCAGTCGCTTGATTGAAGACTCTAAGAAACTAGAAGATCAAATGGATAAGATTCTTCAACTTGGAAGAATTGAAGGTGGTGGTAACCTTAACCTTGAAAATATACAAATTAATAATTTTATCAAAGATGTTCACCAAAAATGGACCCCTCAAATTGAGCTCAATTTTGATAACTCTAAGGAATACTTTGTTCTCGCAGATCAGTATGCTCTTGAACTGATCCTTAGAAATTTATTTGAAAATACTCTCACCCATAGCAAGAAAAATATTGCGACAATAAAACTCAATCCTGAAAATGACTTTTTAAATATTAGTTATGAAGATGATGGTGAGTTTACTGGAAATAAAGAAAAAGTTGGAAGACTTTTCTATAAGCATAATAGCTCAAAAGGTTCAGGCATTGGCCTCTACCTTTGTAGAAAACTTTCATCATTAATGGGTGGAGAATTAAAAATTGCAAATAATAGTAAGTGGAATCTTACTTTCAATTTAAAATTGGTAGGTCAGAATGGAGCAACATAAAATTCTGATCGTTGAAGATGAGAAGAACCTAGGTTCTACACTTATGGAGTATCTTCAGGCACAAAACTATCAAGTCTTTTGGTCACAGACCAAAGAAGATGCAGATAGAGTTTTCAAAGAAGAAAATCCAAATATCATCCTCTTAGATATTGGTCTCCCTGATGGAAATGGGCTCGATCTAGCTAAACAATGGCGTGAGATTAGAAAGAACTTTGTCTTTCTCTTTCTTTCGGCCCTTAATGACCCTGAAACTAAGGTTGAGGGACTAGAGCTTGGTGCCCAAGACTATATAACTAAGCCATTTGCCCTTAAAGAATTAACTCTACGTTTAGAAAAAATTAAAGAGCTTGATCAAGGACTTAAGACAATTTCCAATGAAATTATTCACGGTGACCTTAAGATTCTCTTTAATCAATATGAAGTTGTTGATGGTGAGGGAAACATAATTTCCCTTTCTCAAAAAGAATGCGCGATCTTAAAGTTGCTCTATGAAAAATCACCGGAAGCAGTAGAAAGAGAAGAGATAATTCAAGAAGTTTGGGGAAATAATAAATTTCCAAGCAATAGAACAATCGACAATTACATCGTTAAATTAAGAAAATGGTGTGAGACAGATAAACAAACAACAATAAATATTCAAAGTATAAGAGGTATAGGCTACAAGCTTATTATAAAGGATTAGAAATGGGATTATACACAAATAGAACTCAAAGAGATGGAAAGACACAAGTACCAGTATGGTTTATGAGACAAGCAGGAAGATACCATTCTCATTATCAAAATATTAGAAAAGACAGTGACTTCGTAACCATGTGTAAACAACCAGACCTTGCCTGTGAAATTACCATGGGTCCAATGAGAGATTTTAAATTTGATGCTGCAATTCTCTTCAGTGATATCCTCTACCCATTAGAACTATTTAATATGGGACTTGTTTATAATCCAGGTCCAAAAATGGATATGAAGCTAGATAGTGTTGATCGTCTAAAAGAGATGCAACCAAATCAAACATGTGCGGATTATTATAAGTTTCAAGCAGATGCTCTAACTCTATTGAAAAAAGAACTTCCTCAAGAAAAAACTCTTCTAGGTTTCGTTGGAGCACCTTTTACACTTTACACTTACGCTGTTGAAGGTGGACATAGTGGGAATCTTACTGATTCAAAAAAAGGATTTTATGATGGTCGCTGGCAAGGGTTCCTCGAACTTTTAATCCCTACTATGATTGAAAATATCGAAATTCAGATTAAAGGTGGAGCTGATGGTATCTGTCTCTTTGATACAGCAGTTGGAGAAATGGATCTCAATGATTTTAAAGCATACCCATTACAAGCTCTAAAAACGGTAACAAAAGCAATTAAGGCAAAGTATCCAGATATTCCTCTTACTTATTATTCAAAGCTAACACACGTTGATTACTTAAGAGCAATTGAAGATGATAATCTTGATGTATTAGGTGTTGACTGGAGAACAAACCTTCCAGCTGTTCTTAAAGAGTTTTCAAAAGACTACTATATTCAAGGAAACTTAGACCCTTCTCACCTTCATCTTCCATGGGAACTTTTAGAAGGTAAATTAGAGAAATGGTGGGCTTCTATGAATACAGGCGACTTAGACCTATCGAAATGGATTGCAGGTTTAGGTCATGGTGTTCTTCAGCATACTCCAGAAGAAAATGTTCGTAACACTGTTAAGTATATTCAGGATAATTTTATTTACTAAATCGCCATCAGGTCATTTAGACTGAGTGTTTCGATATAACGCTCATTATATCTTCTACTTTAATAGGCTTTGATAAAAAGTCACTCATACCGGCCAAGAGACACTGATGCTTATCCTCAGGGAGAACATTAGCTGTCATGGCCACAATGATTGGATTACCACAAAACTTATTACTAAAAATTTCTTTAGTGGCGGTAATTCCATCCATTCTTGGCATTTGCATATCCATAAAGATTAAAGAATATTCTTTTTCCTTGGCCATTTCTAAGGCCTCTATTCCATCATTAGCAATATCTGTTTGATAGCCAAGCTTCTTAAACATCAGCATGGCTACTTTTTGATTAATTTTATTATCTTCTACCAAAAGAATTTGATGAGGGTATTCATTACTAAAACCATGAGACTTCATCATTTTCTTCGTATCTTCAAAGAGCTCTTTCGAACTTTCCTTTAACTTAAAGTTCGCAACAAATGTTGAACCAACACCTTCTTTACTTTCAACTGAAATATTTCCATCCATGAGCTTTACAAGACTTGCACAAATTGAAAGCCCTAGCCCTGTTCCACCATACTCTCTGGTAATAGTCGTATCAGCTTGTTCAAAGGCCTTAAAAAGTCTCGATTGATTTTCCTTACTAATACCAATTCCAAAGTCTTGAACACTTAGTTTTATTGGGATCATATTTTGCTGTATTTCACCTGCAAGAGAGACATTTACCTTAACTATTCCACCATCTTGTGAAAACTTTGAAGCATTTGAGAGAAGATTCACAAGAATCTGAGCAACACGAGTTATATCACCATCGACGAAGTTTGGTATTTTCTCATCGATCATGGCTTCAATTTTTACTGATTTATTATCATTAGCATTTTCAACAAGACTAACGGAATCTTGAATACACTTACGAAGATCAAAAGTTAGTTCTTCTAATCTCATTTTCCCTGCTTCAACCTTAGAAAAATCCAAAATGTCATTCACAATAGTAAGAAGATTATTTCCACTAGTTTGAATAGTGCTAATCATATCCATTTGTTCTTCATTAAGCTCTGTTTCAGAAAGAAGGGAGAGCATACCAATAACACCGTTCATTGGTGTTCTAATCTCATGAGACATATTGGCCAAAAATTCTGATTTGGCCTTGGCAAATGATTCTGCTTTATCTTTGGCCTCAATTAACAGTCTGTTATATTCATAGTCTTTTGTATAATCCCAATTAATACCTACTACTTTAACGGGGATACCTTTAAGGTCGCGAATAATTTCTGCTTTAGACTTAATATATTTCTTAGTTCCTTTAGGTGTTATTATTCTATAGATATGTTCAAATTTTTCTTCATGTGAAATAGAATAATCAAAGTTCTTAGAGACTTCTTCCCTATCTTCTGGATGAATCAGATTTAACCAAAATTTCTTATTTCCATTAAAGCTAAAATCATCAATTTCATAGAGGTTAAACATACTCTTATCCCAAACGAGATTTTGATCTATCGGATAGAAATTCCAAAGACCAATACCTGTTTCAGAGAGAATCATATTAGTTTTAATTTCTGCTTCTCTTTTCTGATGATCGAGACGTTCAATAGAAATAAGCTCACCGAGAAAATCAAGCAACGTTTGAAAACGTTGAACAAAGTCTTCACAATAACCTTTTTTATTTCCCCCAAGAACAAGAATTGCCACAAAGGAATTTTTATTAAAGATTGGAAAAGCGACATAAGATTTCTTACCCTCATCAAGGTGATTATGGACAATTCTTTCTCGACTAACAATAACATCCCCAAGGTTGTCATTTAGAAACTCTGAAAGCTCGCTATTTCCAATAAATTCATTTTTAATATTGTCCCAATCTTCACTCACCCCAATGGTAGATAACATCTTGATAGATAAACTTGTTGTATCAACTGAGACAAGATGACCATAACTACTATTTGATAATCCTAGGCATTGAGTAACAACATAATTATAGAGTTCATCGATATCCTTATTAAGCTCAATATATTTTTGACGAAGATCAGAAATAGTCTGTTCAATAAGTTCTCTTTCTTTATAGAGAGTCACATCTTGAAATGTTCCAGCTAACTTCTTTATCTCACCTTTTTCATTCTTTATTCCATGACCAACAGCTCTCACCCACTTCTTATTTCCTTCCATATCATAGAATTCAAAGACATCATCATAAGAACCACCTTCTGTGGAAATGCGATCTAAATGTGCCAATAGCCTAGGCTGCTCATGTTGCGCATAACAAGCAACGCCATCAATTTTCTTAGTTGGTGTACCGACTGGAATTTTATAGATGTTATAAACTTGATCACTCCAAAAAACGAAGTTTGTTTCGAGATCAAGTTCCCACCCACCTGTTTGAGAAATTTCTTGAATGCTTTTAGATTGTTCTTTTTGCTTCTCTAATTCAACGCTTTTGATGTTTAGCTCTAAAATATTGACGACATTCTGAGCTAATACTTTTAACGTCTCTATTTGATAAGGGCTAAGTTTTTTTGGTTCATGGTCAATCACACAGAGAGTTCCAATGCGATTTCCTGATGGCGTAATTAAAGGAGCTCCTGCATAAAATCTTACGTAAGGTTCGCCTGTATTAAAAGGATTGTCTTTGAAACGTTCATCTTTATTAGCGTCTTCTACAATGAAGACATCATCACCCATAATGGCATGACCACAATAAGAAATATCTCTTGGTGTTTCTTTAACATCTAGACCATGAGCAGACTTGAACCACTGGCGGTTTCTATCGACAAGGCTAACAAGACAAATTTTAGAATCACAGATTTTAGCCGCTAAGGCCGTGATATCATCAAAAATTTCTTCACTGTCAGTATCGAGAACTTTGTAATTATAAAGTTCTTGAAGTCTTTCTAAGTCATTAGGTGGAATGGGTGCTTTCTTCATTTAGCTCAATATTCTTTGGTTAAATAACTTTTATATTTTAACCTAGATATTCGTCTTTTTAGCTAGGAATTCTATGCCTAAGTGGCTGAAATACTTGACCTTGCAATTTCTACACTCCCCCTTATTAATTCTGATATTTCTGATATAAACATTCTGGTTTTTTATATTATTGGGAGTTTTTATGAAGACAGTACTTAGTCTTTTAGTTCTACTTATTTCGACATCTATCGCCGCTGGGAACACAGCAAGGGTATGGCCAACAATTCCATTTATTAGAGGGGCCGATCTATGTGCTTATAAACAGGCCTATACTCAAACAAGAAGCGAGTATATGAGAGAGATGACTGATCTTGCTAGTGATCTTATGCAATCGGGTGCAAAAGGTTACGAAGCCCTTCAAATGCTAGTTGCATTCGACTCTTTATACGATAAGAACAGAAATCTTGCCCTTCAACATAAATATCTTGATGTTACTTTAGAAAATACTTTAAAGGGATACCTCGATCAATATTATAGAGACTTAAGACCTAGTCAGCGAAATGTTTCTTTCAATCACCTGCCTGGAGCAAGACATATTATTAATTCTGCTAGAAATGGTCAGAGACCAGGTTATGTACCTGAAGATATGTTTGAGAAACTTGATTATATTGCTTACGGAAGTTACACCTTAGCACCAAATTGTAAGGGTAATATCGTTGTCACAGTCACTCTTGTTGGAAGATATGGAGACACAAAAACTTATATGGGGACAGGAAAACCTGCAACAGTTATGAGCCAAATTGGTTCAAGAATGTTTGAGGATTTTCAAAGAACTAAGTTTCCTTCACAAATTCGTCTAAGAAATAGAACTATTACAATTCTTGGGGGAATCAACGGTGATATTGATAAAGTATGGGATCTCAATAGTGCAGAAGATATGTGTGCTTCAATGGGAGGAAGACTTCCTAATGGTTCAGAACTTGAAATCATCAATAACTACGGTTCTTGGAATGGTGGTATTTCTCTTGGAAATAAAGCATGGGCAGTTCGTGGCGGAAAAGTCTACCGAGCCGACCTTAGAAACCCAAGCCCAGTAAGAAATCGTTGGGAAGTTAATGACCGAGAATTCTATTACACTTGTATTAAGTAAATTAGTTTCCGTGTTAAAATACTTATGTGTTTGAACATAAGATCCAAAAAGCATGGGAAAATTACCGAGGGGACTTTGGCCTAGGCCGAATAGTCCTCTTTATCGCTTTCTTCAACACCTTTCTCTTTTTTATCTCAGGATTGGCCTTTAACAAGTTTCAATTCTTGGCACTCGCCCCAGTCGTAGTCGCCTTTATCTTTTATTTCCTAAGGCCAAAAGTCGTATGGATGTCGAATGTTAACAAACTCATTATCAACACAATTCCACTTGGCCTCACTATTATTCTTAATTACTACTTAGTCGGCCTTTTTGATTCAACTGCTGGTGGAGTCGAAAGACTAGATGGCTACTTCGCAACTTTTGACGAAAAACTATTTGGTACGCCTGTGGCCCATTTTATCTATTCTCTCTTTGATAAGGATAGCTTTCTCACTTCACTCTACTATGATCTCTTAATTACAAGCTATCTCACTTATTTCTTATTGCCTTTTTATGGTGGCGTTCTCTACTATCGTTCATTGCCGGTTAAGTATAAGTTCAAACTTGGTCGTTACTTTTCAAGTATGATTTTATTCTACAGTGTCAATTACCTCTTTTACTTAGGGATTCCTGTTACAGGTCCGCAGTATTTCTCTGCACATTTTTTCGACTACGCACTTCCCTTAAGTGACTATGGAAGGTTTATGTACAACCTTGTTCAAGAAGGTCAAACCACATTCATCGATTGTTTCCCTAGTGGACATACAGGAATTGCTCTTTCAACTTCGCTTTGGTTATTTCGATTTCAACATCCCCATAGATATTTTATGGCCGTCCTCACACTCGTTATTATGGCCGCCACTTTGAGTATGCGATACCACTACACTCTTGATGTTTTCTTTGCTTTCCCTCTAACTTATCTAAGTTTTCGTGCAGCTTATTTAATTTTTCCTGTCAGAATTCAGATGGTGGAAAATGATATTGATGAAGAGAAATAAAAAAAGCCTCCTAAAATAGGAGGCTTTCGAATTATATAAATTATTTCTTATATATTTCTTAGAAGTCAGATGGTCTTACAGTTTTTCTACCGTTAGATACACATCTTTCACGAGCTTTTTCAGCTAGTTCGTGAACGATTGCATTGAATGCTTCAAGAGCATCACCTGAAACGTTAAGAGTGTTCTTTCCAGAACCTTTAAGAGCTTCTTTAGTCTTTGATCCAACTAGAAGCATTTCTAATGATTTTTTCTTTGCTGCTTTTTTTGCTTTTTTCTTAGCCATGGTATTTCTCCTTAAATAGTCAAAAATAGATTCAAATTCCCTTTGAACTCCAATATTTTTCATGAGTTTTTTTGAGTGGTCAATGGCCAAAATCTAAAAAAGGCCTTAAAATAGACCTAAATCACAATTAAAAGGAATATATATGAGCTTTTCAGTATTTGTAGCATTATGTCTAATTGGAACTTGGGCCCTCTTACCTCTTTCGCTGGTAATTGCTATGACAGACTTCGATGACGAAGCAATGAGTGAGCCACACGACCACTAAAAAACTAAATATTTTAGATATAAAAAAAGGCCTCTTAATGAGGCCTTTGTTATTTGAGAATTTTTATTTTCTTAAATACAAGCAACAGTTGAAATACCTGAATCAACATAAATAACTTGTCCAGTTACACCATTACTTAAATCACTTGCAAGATAAACTGCCGAACCTGCAACATCATCTTGAGATACATTTTTTCTAAGTGGTGCACGTTCTTCAATTGTATCAAACATTTTTCTCATTCCTGGAACACCAGAAGCAGCAAGTGTTCTGATTGGCCCGGCAGAGATACAGTTAACTCTAATATTATTTCTTCCTAGGTCTTCTGCTAGATATCTGGCAGAGCTTTCTAGAGCAGCTTTCGCAACACCCATAACATTATAACCAGGTACAACTTGAACTGATCCATGATAAGTCATGGCCATAACTGAAGCACCATCATTAAGAAGAGGTTTTAAGTGATGGCAAAGACCTACTAATGAAAATGCTGAAATATCGCAGGCCATTTTAAAACCTTCTCTTGTGGTATCAGAGAAGTCTGCTTTAAGATCATTTTTATCGGCAAAAGCAAGTGAGTGAACAAGAATATCAAACTTCCCCCACTTCTCTTCAACGATCTTTTTAACTTGATCGTAATGTTCATCAACAGTCACATCCATTTCAAAAATAAAGTCTGCACCAACTTCATCAGCTAATGGCTCTACTCTTTTTTGAAGATTTTCATTTAAGTAACTAAGAGCAACCTGAGCTCCTTGGGCCTTAAGTGCTTTTGTGATCCCCCAAGCGATTGAACGATCATTGGCGATCCCTAAAACAAGTGCTTTTTTACCAGCTAATAAACTCATATTTATTCCTTTGATAATTTATCCAATTACTAAAACAAAGGCATGTTATAGGGCCTTCCCCATCTTGAATAGCCACCCCGCATCAACCAACAATTTCATAGATATGTACTAACTTTTTCATATTTAAACATAGAGATTTGAGGAGGATTTTAGGAAGGTAAAGCGAAGAGCCGAGACATACAAATAGTATGTCGCAGGCGATAAGTCTGCAACCTGACAACAAAGACTCCCAAATATTTATGTTTAAGGGTCGAAACGGTAACCTACGCCACGTACAGATTTGAAGTACTCAGGATTCTTTGGGTCGGCCTCAAAGTATTTTCTTAGGCGAACCATGAAGTTGTCGAGGGTTCTGGTGTGAGTTCCTTCGTCGTAGCCCCAGCCTTCTTTGAGAAGTTGTTCTCTTGTGACTGGTTTTCCTTGGTGGGCGATGAAGAGTCTTAGGACTTTGAGTTCTTGAATTGTGAGTGAAACTTTTTTGCCACGGTTGAGGAAGTGGCATTGAACGAAATCAATAGTGAAAGGTCCAAAATTGTAGATATCATCAAGTTGATCAACTTCAGATTGAGACCATTCTCCTCTTAAGAGGAGTCTTTCTACTCTGAGTAGAAACTCTTCTAGGTCGAATGGTTTTTCGAGGTAGTCATCAACACCTTTTTGAAGAGCTTTAACTTTGTCAGCGGCTTCATTTTTTGCTGAGAGAATGAGGATAGGAAGTTTAGAATCGACCTTTCTGATATTTTCTAAGACTTGATAACCATCCATTATGGGCATCATAATATCGAGGACGATTAGGTCTGGTTTATATTGTTTCCAAATTTCTAAACCTTCTTGACCATTAGATGCTCGTTCAACCTGATGTCCTTTTAGTTTTAGGTTTAGTTTTATTCCTTCTGCGAGATGATCTTCATCTTCTATAACTAATATTTTTTTTTCATTCATGATATTACCTCAGTCGGTATTTGAAAGAGGAAAGTCGCTCCTTGCCCAGGTCCTTCGCTATAAACTTTAACAGAACCTTTGTGATACTTGGCCACTTGAGAAACTAGGAATAGTCCTAGACCACTGCCTTTTCCTTCTTTTTGAGCTTGATAGAATTTTTTAAAGATATTACCTTGATGTTTTCTTGAAATACCTCTTCCATTGTCTTTGAAATGAAAGGTAACGTTTCGACCTTGTCGGCTAAAAGAGATGTGTATTTCAGCTTGTGATTTATCATTGTAATTAATAGCGTTACTTAGAAGATTAATGAAAACCATTTCCATTAGAAGAGGGTCAATCTTCACAGTAGCACTATTTTCGTGATCAATAACCAGATGACATTTATCTAATAAGTGGATGACTTTCTCTCTACGTGATTCAAAGAATTCAGCGAGATCAGTCACGACCATTTGTCCTTGATATTTCTTATCTTCAATTTTTGCGAGGTTAAGAATTTGTACAACATTGTCATTGAGACGATCGATATCTCTTTTCATAAAACCAATATATTTTTGCTGGTCTTCTTCTGAAAGTTTATGTTTTTCGAAAGTTTCTAGAAATAGTTTTAAACTAGCGATAGGAGTTTTTAACTCATGGGTAAAACCATTGATAAAGTTATTCTGCATTCGATAGAGAACAATCATTTTTTGATAGTAGATAAAGATAATAACTAAGCAGACAATAATAATACCAACTAAAACAGAGAGAATAAGAATAAAGACCCATGTTTCAGATTGAAGGAATTGCTTAGGATCTAAATTACGGCTTTCAACAAATTTACTAAAAGCTTCATTTACCTTAAGAAAACTATCGATATAGAAATAGAGTGAGAAGATTAGTGCTACTAACGAAAGAATAAAAACAATGACTGGGTTATTATACCAACGGGCCTTAAACACTAATCGTCCTCATATACATTTTTAATCAATTCAAATACTGTCAAACGTAACGCTATAAGACAAGATTTTTCTAGTAATTTAAGCCAACATATTGGCTCAAACTCTCTTTATATAAGGAAAGAACATGAATATCACAAGTACAGTTGACCATACTTTATTAAAGCAATTTGCGACTTCAGAACAGATTAAAACTCTGTGTGAAGAAGCTAAGAAATTTAATTTTGCAACTGTTTGTGTGAATCCGGTTCATGTGAAGCTAGCAGCTGAGGAATTAAACTCAAGTGAAGTAAAAGTTTGTACCGTGGTTGGCTTTCCTCTAGGTGCTAATACTTCAGCAGTAAAATCTTTTGAAGCAAAGAACGCGATTGAAAATGGAGCTGGCGAAATTGATATGGTTATCAATATAGGAGCTGTGAAAGAAGGAAACTGGAATTTAGTTGAAGAAGATATTAAAGCTGTTCGTAAAGCCTGTGGAGAGACTCCCTTAAAAGTTATTTTAGAAACATGTTTTCTTGAAAATGAAGAAATCATTGAGGCATGTAATATCTGTGTCGATGCTAAAGTGGCCTTTGTAAAAACAAGTACAGGGTTTGGCACTGGTGGAGCTACGATTGATCATGTAAAGTTAATGAAATCGACTGTTGGTGATAACGCTCTTGTAAAGGCCAGTGGTGGGATTAGAGACGCTCAAAGTGCCCAAGCAATGATTGACGCCGGAGCTTCTCGTTTAGGGACCTCAGCGGGCGTTGCCATTGCGAACAACGCAACAAGTCACGAAAGTTATTGAAATTACTTACAAATAACTACCAATTGACATTGTCTTAACACACTTAACATTCACATCAGGCATACTTTTTATATCGGAAGGTCAATGACGATCTTTCAAAAAAGGAAAAGTATGAAAACTGATTCTTATAAAACATTCACTCGTGGGCCTCTTAAAGGTGCCCTATTTATATTCTCTCTTTTGTTTCTCCTAGAATCATGCGCTTCGGTCGATGCTGTTAAAAATAGCTCGGCTGAGGGGCATGAGTCCTCACACTCACACACTGTTGAGTCTCCTGCAAACTCGCAAAATTCTAAATTCGATCTCCCGATCGACACTTTTACGAGACCACGAGTTGATAAATTTAATACTGATTTAAGATAAAGCGATAATCGTTTTTTATGATAGTAGGTCTTCGGGAGTAAAAAGAGGGCCTACCTTCCCTCCACAAAAAAAAGCCTGGTCTAGCTTGCCCTCTGGGCCAGGCCCATTTTATGAAGAACATTATTTGCGAAATGTAATTGAAATGATTTTGTTTCATCAATAATGACTTCTGCTTCGGCCAAGATCTCTTTTAGCTCTTTGAACTCATTGCGACGATCACACTTACGATTGTTTTTATAATATTTTTTTAAAGACTTTTTCGTTTTCACCAACGTACCACCTATTAAATGTGAAGATATGAAAACATATTAATGCAACATGTCAAGAAAAGCTAATTAATATTATCTTTATCTCTTTACTTCTGAATAGTTTCGGTAAGTTAATGGCTAAACCACAAGGAATCTGCGAACTAAAGTAAGTCTCCGACACCTTGCCTAACTAGTTGAATTTCATTATCAGTGAATTGATAGATGGTACTTTGCCCGACAAAGTTGTATTCACCAGGATCAAGAATCATTGAAATCCGAGACCCAAATCTCTCCTCGATCAGGTAACTATAGAGCTCCTCTTCATCTCCAATCCCCATCATTTCATGGGTGATATTGGTTGAAGCAAGAACTTGCCCGTGATGAGTGATTAGACGATTTACAAAATCGACAGGAGGGAATCGAAGTCCCACTTCTTTATCAGTCTTAGATGCTTTGACTGCTTTTGATAATTTCTTGGTCGCTTCAAAAATAAATGTGTAATGACCTGGAACTTTATTTCTTAACAAACGATAACAACTGTCTGGGACCACTGCAACTTCGCTGGCCCTACTAAAACTATCACATAAAAGTGAGTAGTGTTTGGACTTTTCCTCACCCTTAAACTTATGAAGTTTTTCTAGCGAGTTCTTAACAAAAGGGTCTACTGCTAAAATCCAACTTGTATCGGTAGGAAAACAAATGACTTCTCCTTGAGAGAGAAGTTGGCTGGCCTTATCGATAATACGATCATCAACATTTTCGGGAATAATATATTCTATCATTGATTAAAGAAGTCCTTTTCAAGCCCACCCATTTGGCAAAGCTTCTCAAAATTCTTTGGAGTAATCCCAGTGCTTACTAACTCACCTTCTTCTCGGACAAGAATTTGTTGGCTTAGAATATTATTACCTTCCATTCCTGTTAATTCAAGAATACTTCCTAGGACTCTATTTCCTTCGCGATCGCGAGTAATCTGAATTATATAATCAATCCCCATGGCCATTTGTTTTCTAACCACAGCATTAGGCACATCATAACCGGCCATCAAAAATAAGTTTTCAATTCGAGTAAGACAATCACTTGGACTATTGGCGTGAATAGAAGACATTGATCCGTCATGGCCTGTATTCATCGCCTGAAGAAGATCAAAGAGTTCTCCTCCTCTAACTTCTCCAATGATAATTCGATCAGGCCTCATCCTTAAAGTATTTCTTACGAGATCTCTTGGACCAATACCACTATTCTTCGCGGCAAAAGACCCTTCTAATCTAACAACATTAGGGATATTTAAAGAAAGCTCCAAAGTATCTTCAATAGTAATCACTCTTTCGGCCTGAGCCAACTCATTAAGCATTAGATTCATAAAAGTCGTTTTACCAACCCCTGTTCCCCCAGATACTATAATATTCATTCGAGAGCCGACCATGGCCTTTAAGAGATTAATCCAATGTGCATCAAGTCCAAAGATCTTCGGGTTCTCATCAAATGAAGTGATAGATTTGAGATATTTTCTAATCGTAATTGCAGGAGTTCCCTGTGAATATCTCTCATGAATAATATTAATTCTCGAACCATCAGGAAGGCGACCATCAAGAATGGGATTGGACTGAGAAAACTCTGTTTGATTTTGTTTGGCCACATCGCTGGCAAACTCATTTAAGTCTTCAAGTGAAATTGGGTAATTGAGTTGAATAAATTGCCCTGCTCTTTCAACAAAGACTTTTTTAGGGCCATTGATAGCAATTTCAGTGATTCCCTTTTTTTGATTTAGCTCATCTATTAAATTCCAAACTTGATTCTTCATAATATCCTAAATTGTTTCTTCCACAATAAATTCGCTTTCATTTAAAGAAGCTTTATAGGCCAAAATATTTTTGGTCATAATATGTTGTTGCGACTCAGACAGATTCGAGAAAATATCTTGATAGGAGTAGCCTTGTTCTAAAAATTTAAAAATATCATCTCCTAAGAACTCTCTAAAATAATAAAGATTGATGAGAAAAATATCGAGATATTGGTTTCTATTACAATTCTTCTTTAGAAAACTTAAAACTTTACTATCAACTATTGTATCTAAAGTTTTTCTAGTATCTTGATCATAAATAAACGAAAGGTACCAACCTAATAGGAAAAGCCTACTGAAGCCTTCAAGACTATATTCTTTAAGTTTCGTTTCGAAATCAAGAATATCAGTAATACTTTCCAGTGTTACCTGATGTGGAAAGTGTCCCTCATGAAAATGGGCCAGATATATCGCCGCTAATCGATCTCTTAATCCAAGCCAACCTAGCGAGTTAATGATTCGATCAAAGCGACAATCTTTATCAATATCTTTAAATGAGCATTCGATAATTCCTTTGATTCCCTTGCGATCATTAAGATAACTCTTAAGTCCTGAAAATACTCTTCCAGACGTCTGCATATTACTTCGCAATAAGTAAGTAAAATCATCAGGTAAATTAACAAACGATAGTTCAATCATAAAAGTATTTTACCCTATTAAAGGTTTTTTAAAAGCTTTAAAGTGATATAATATCGTTATGAGATTACCAGTTTTTCAAAGTATCGATTGCACAGAATATAGTAAGCCTAGTCTTCATGAAGCCTTTTTAAAAAGTGGACTTGGTAGTTTTCCACTCTATATTTACTTGGACTTAAAAGATAAAGAGAAAGTTCTCGAAGCTCTTGAAACAATTCTTGATTTAATCAACGAGATGAAAGTCAATATTAAGTTTCCTTACCCATTCTATGTGGTCACACCTGTTGTTGATACCTACGAAGGTTTAATGGTTATCAACAATACTTCTCAGCTTCCGAAACATTTTGTGAAAAGAATCAAAAGACTTAAAAACCGCGAAATGGCGCTTCTTAACAAGTCGAAATTAATTCTTGATCGCCTAAATAATCATAATCTTGAAGAAGATATAGAAAAAATAAAAGCAAGATCTTATCAAAACAAAGAACTCTATAATCTAACAAAAGAATATAGCTTCTATAATTCTGTTCTAGAAAAAATGAGGATGTCCAATGGTTAAAAAAGTAAAGGTTCCACCTCACAAAGCAAAAGAACTAGAAGGCTTTGAAGAAGCGATGGATTTAGTCACTGGTGAAGAAACTATTGTAGACACTCGTAAAGAACAAATTGAAGACTACCAAATCTATGATTATCTACTCAAAGAAAATGATCGTTTAAAAAGATTAGATGATCTCTTTTCAACAAAGTTAAAAATTATGGAAAAGTACGATCAAATAGATTCTCTTATTGATCAACAAAATGAAGCGATGAGTATGGCCCGTGAAGAACTTATTAGCTTCTTAACTGTCAAAAACTGTCCCTATCAAATAAATATGGATGAACTATTCAGAAAAATTGTTAAATCGAGTTAACCTACAGTTAATTTCAAACTTATAAATAATCAATTCTCTTAAAGACTTAATCTAAGTTGTTAAAAACTTTATTAACTCCTAGTTAACGAAAAGTGATTTTCACATAATCTTTTTGAATCCAATTCAAATCTCATTACCTATAACTTCCTCAACAAAATAACTGTCTCGAAAAAATAGGAGGAAGACATGAAAAAATTATTAGCAATCGTATTAACAGTAGCTTCAGTAATGAGTTTCGCAGGTGATGACAAATTAGAAATCGTTAGAATTAAAGATGCAAGTGCTCAATCTGTTTTTGCTCAAGCACAAGACATGGTTAAAGAAATTAACTCTGATACATGGGGAAGAACAAAGTTCCCATACCTAAGAGAATGTAATAGACCAGGTGGCCATGACGATTTTAACTTCAGACGTAAAGCATATACTTCATCAAGTTTTGTTTCTCTAAACCATGTAACTGGAATGTACACAGCTCTAGTAAAAGTTAGATGTGAAGACTAGAAACTGTCTCTCAAACTAGTTTAGGTTTAAGTTTTAGTAGGTTGATAAAGGGGTCTGTATGTGAGGCCCCTTTATTTAGATTTATCGAGAATTTTTTTCACATTCTATTGAATAATTTTTCACATAATACTATATTTCGCTCCATAAGGTGTTGAAAATATGAATAACTGTATGATTTCACAAAATTTAGAAAGATATTTAAACGGTTCTAGGCTGAGCATGAATCAGGTAGCTTCAAGATGGGGTGTATCGACTCCACTCTTATCACAAATAAAGAATGGTAAGAAAAAGCCCAGTCTAGAACTCGGCCTCAAGATCCTAAGAGAATCAGGTGCGAGCATCAATGAAAGAAAAGAATGGATTGAAGCTCAAGGTCCTAAAGGTCAAGAATTGGGACAAGTCTATAAAGACGAAAAGAAAGAAAGAATTGAACTTAAGCTTAAATCAAATTTAAGCGAACTTCTTGAATCACACCCTATCATGATGGATATCTTTTTAGATATTTCTCTTATGGGAAATAAAGGATTTTCTTGGAATGGCATTTTAAAGAACTACGGTGAATATGGATTTCAGTATGTCAGTGAATTAATGAAAGCCGGAATCGTCGAGAAAAAACAAGAGCGTTACTATATCGTTAACGAGAATATACCTCATGCACTTAATCTTGAGAACTCACTAGGTGTTATGAAAAATATTTTTGATCGACTTAAAACGGCTGCCCAACAAGAGGAATTTAAGGGGGAGTTTCATTTCGATCTCACTGATGTCACTCCAGAAGGATATGAAAAATTGAAAAGCCTTCAAGAAGAGTATGCGAAAAAGAGCATCGAAATTATTAAGGAAAACGAAATGCCAAAAGTAAAAGGTGGAATTAGAATCATCTCTCAAAATATTGTCTCTATACTACAATGCTTAATCATGGCCATCATTATTTCGCATAATGCATCGACATTCGCACAGGGAGGAGGTCTTACAGGTGGTGGTAGTGGACTCGTAATTAATAATATTCATACTGAATTAAAAGACCTTAAAAGAGCAAAAGCACCAGGTCACTTTCCTGTAAAGTATCCTTCTGATATCAGAATTCATCATTTTGGAGAAACTATTAAGCTCGACTTCAATCCGGCTTCGTTTATGACTAAATATTTTCTAAAGAAGGAAGATGCCGTAGAAAGTATGGTGGAAATGAATAAGAAGTTAGTTAATGGAGATCTAAGTAATGAGGTATCCACTCACCTCGCTAAAAATCTGCCACTGGCCAGATGCAAGTCTCACAATATGAAAAATGAAGAAAGAAGAGCTGTGGTTAAGGCCATACAAAAAGGAAAAATTAAACCTATGGGATTTAAAATTGAAGAAAGCTATAGTTCCGATGGCTCTAAAAGATATCGTGCGATCTCAGACTTCCTCATCCCATGTGTGGAGAATAATGACTAATGGTGCATGGCTAATGGTGCATGGCAAATGGCGCATGGCTAATGAGACATAAAGATAATTGGACCGCCGACATGGGCAAAGTCTTTTTCTTCGAGCTCTTCAAAATCATAACCCTCAACTTGGTCTTTTAGAATTGAGTGAATATAAACTTCAAACTTCTCAATATCTTTAAGACCAAAATTTTCAGCAAAGTCATCAACTAAATTTTTAAACTTTGAAAGTTCTATGACATTTCCATCGACAACAACTTTCTTGGCGAAATCTTTAAACTCAGAGAGGGTAAGACCCATCTTTCGTTGTTCTTTATTTTTATAAGCACCATTAATATGATTCGCAAAACTTGAAAGAATAATGGCCTCAAAGTCGATCTGATCAACGGTATAGTTGAGATAATATGAGTCTTGGAGCATGCCCCCTGAACTCAATTCATCATAGGCCTTCTTCATTTGCTTAATATAAGGAGCACTAGAAACAAACATACTCGCTTGCTCTCTCATCTCTTCGATTTGAGAAAAAGTGATTATCTCTTTATTCTTGCCAGATTCTTTATCTAAGAGTTGTGAAGGCTCCAAAAAGAGATTATCGAGGAACTCTCCCCAAAAACTGCCTAAAAAACCATCTTCATCTTCGATACCATTATCTCTTAATGCTTTCTTAATTCCTTTTTGCTCTAACTGAACTAGAGAATGTCCAATTTTATAGATCTCTGTAAAATCAAAATAATCAAAGAGACTTTCTTCTTCTGACTTTTTAAGTTTCCCAAGTTTTTGAAACTGACGAAGATAATCGAGACCTAATTCTAGACTCGCTCTGACACGTGTTCCACTTCTACTTACTGCTACTGCACCATCTTTGAGACTTGAGCGACTAGACATGGCCCCATTAACAAGTCTCACAAAGTTAAACTGTAAAAATTCGGATCGTTTATCATCTTCAATCTTATCGAGTTCCTCTGTCACATCAAAAAGTTTTTCTTTGAATGGAACAAGGGCACTTTTATGAAGGATTTGTCTCTTAGAAAAGTCATCGACTCCCACTACAATTCTTTCTTTCTTCTCAATGAAATTATTTAAAACTGCAATATTAGGAAAACAATTTTCTATCTGAAGAGCATCAAAATAATCTACAAAACCTGCATCGGCTAACCTGCCCTTCTTAAGATGATATTCATCTTCTAGAACATTGAGAAAGTTATCTGAAACAAGTTTAAACAGCTGGGTATAAGCTCCCTCAACCCCAAGGTCTGAATAAAGATCTTTTATAATTTGTCTAAGAGCATCCACATCAGGAAAGTCTTCTTCAAACTCGATAAGAAGGAGATTGTCTTCTGTTAGAAAGTAATTATCATGATCTGGGTATTGAGGATCTTCAACATCAAAAGTTGAAATATGAAACTTACTTTTTAAATAGAGAAAGAAGTCTGAGGATTTCGCAAACTCATAACGAATTTCATCAATTGGACATTGACCATATGTACTCAGCCAATATTGAAATTCATTGACATCAATTCCATCTTTTTCCCATAAATCTAAATCCAAAAACATTTGTCTTTGCTCTTCATTGAGTTTAGGAAGATATTGAGCTGCTTGATTTGGTGGAAGAGTTTTCAAAGAAAGATAAAGCGGCTGAACAGGTAAGAGAGATAGATCTCCACCCTCTTGAATCCAAGATTCCACCATTTCCATCGATGTATAGGCTTCAGACTCCATCATCATAGGAGTTAGAAAATGCTTACGTTTAGAACCCTGATTTGAATCACTCAAAATGACCTCTTTTTTGTCTTATATGTACCTGAAAATTCAACGTTTTGGGTATAGCACTATCTTGACGGATATTCCACTCTGGTTTAAGTTGACACCCTATGGAAAAACAACGTGATTACACTATGATCGAGGGTCCAAACATTCATGTGACCCGTCGAAGAGATATCCTTAGAGAGCACCCAGAAGTCCGTAATCTGACAGGCCCTTATTACCTTTCGGCAGTATATATTACACTTGTAGTCTCTTTTCAGCTCATTCTCGCTTACTTTTTAAGAGATCAAGCTTGGTATGTTATTTTAGCTGTGGCCTACTTTGTTGGGGCATTTGCCAATCACTCACTGTATGTAATGATTCATGAGTGTTGTCATAATCTCGTTCTCAAAGGAAGTTTTCTCAACAAGATTATGGGAATCATTTGCGATATTCCCCTTGTTCTTCCGTCGGCCATGGGATTTAGAAAGTATCATATGATTCATCACAAACACTTAGGTGAATATTCTTATGACCCAGATATTACCAGTTACACTGAAGCTCGACTTATTGGAAATAGTGCTTTTATGAAGACCTTATGGCTTTTCTTCTTTTCTATTTCACAGGCCCTAAGACCTTTAAAAGTTCAGTACTATACACCACTTAATATCTGGACAGTGATTAATACGATTGTGATTCTAGCTATCAATATTTCAGTTTATAAGTTTATTAGTCCAACAGCTTTTTACTATCTCGCTCTTTCTACTCTCTTTGCTCTAGGTCTTCACCCTCTAGGTGGAAGATGGATTCAAGAGCATTATATTACGAAAGAAGGGCAAGAAACTTATTCTTATTATGGACCATTAAATAAAGTTACATTTAATATGGGTTATCACAATGAACATCATGATTTTATGAATGTCCCTTGGGTAAATCTTCCAAAGCTTAAGAAGCTTGCACCAGAGTACTATGATAGTCTCGTTTCTTATCAATCTTGGACGAAGGTTCTTCTTAACTTCATTTTTAACCCTAAAATGGACTCATTCTCTCGGATAATCCATCCAGATCGCCATCCTAAGGCCAGAGACGTTGAAGTAAATCTTTACAATAATGTAGACGCTCATTACTAAATTTGGCCCTTCAATTACCGATAAGTGATTATAAGTAAATATAATTGCGAGGTATGAATGGAAGCAACTTCCTCATCTGAAGTTATGAATGAATCAACGAGCCCAGAAACAACGTCTAATAGTGAAGTAAAAGGTGCACCTAGTGCTACTAGAAAAGATCTTCAGATTCCAAGAAGAGTTTTCCATATGAGTATGGGAATCATTGTCGGCCTTGTTTACCAATTTATGCTAACACACTCTAGGGCCATTTATATTTTAGGTTTCGTTGCTTGTGTTGTTTATGTCTTAGAACAAATCAGAATCAATTATCCGCAACTTTCTAGTAATATCTCAATTATTAATAAGTATCTTTTTAGAGCGGAAGAACAACTAAAAGAAAGTGCTGGTGTTCCCTATATTATGGGACTCCTTCTTACTTTAATATCTTTTCCAAAGGTCGTCGCTCTTGTAGCCATTTACACACTTGCTGTGGCCGATCCTCTTTCAGCTATTTTTGGAATTAAATTTGGTAAGACAAGAATTGTTAAAAATAAAAGTTTAGAAGGATCATTGGCCTTTTTCTCTGGAACATTTATCATAAGTTTTTCTGTTTTAGGTTGGTGGACTTCACTTGCTGAGGGAACTGTTGGACCTGTACTCCTCACGAGTTTTCTCATTAGTTTTATTGTATCTGCTTTTGAAATGATTCCATTAAAGATTGATGATAACTTAACTATCCCACTGTTTACGGCCCTTGTCTTATGGCCACTTTGTATTTTGATGGGTATACCAACTTAATGCAAACAAGTGTTCCTTTAAATTTAGATCTCCAATATAAAGAAGTCGCTCCTAATGAGAGCGACTCATTATTTGTATTCTTACATGGTTATTCTCAAGATATGAGCTTTCTCTATAACTACTATAATAAAGACTGTAGGAAGTTAGGACATCATAGTGTATTTCTCCAAGCACCTTTCCCGCTTGTAGGAAGATTTCCTCTCGACACAACTCCAGATAAAAAGAAATTACTTTCGGGGTATGCTTGGTACTTCTATGATGCATCTACTGAGGAATACTTAATCCCCTACACAACTCCAGTATCGTGGATAAAGAACTTCTTAGAAAAGCAATTCCCTGACAAAACAAATATCGTAATTGTTGGTTACTCACAAGGTGGCTATCTCGCCCCATTCCTAGCGGAACAACTAACAAATATAAAGAAGATCATAGGTATTAATTGTAGCTTTCGATACGATCTGCTGGAAAAATTTGAATGTCCAGAAGTCTATCAATTACAAGGACAAGCCGACGTTATCGTAACTCCTGAATTATCCCAAAAACGCTTTGAAGAGTTTCAAGCAAAATATCAATTTAAAGGCTCATTTCAAATGCTTGAAGATGAGACTCATAAGCTTACGACATCATTAAAGAAGTCTTCTTTAGATTTTTTCTAAATAGCTATTTTTGTGTCTTTGACCACTAATGATTGGCACTTTTAAAAGGGCCTTCTCCAAAAATGTATTAGTACATATTCTTAAAGACTTATCACTTTTCCAGTGAGCATTTTCAGAAGCTTATCCTATCTTAACGGAATCGACATTGAGATAAAGCTTGAGAATGATAAATTGAGAGTGCGAAGAGACTTTGGGTAATCAGCGGTACGTAAGTTAGGGCACGAGAAAAGAAAAGCTATCATACCCAGTTTTGACGGAGAGCCCTTTATGAAAAAATTTACGTCAAGCACATTGAGAATGTCACTCGCCTATCCTCTTATTATTCTTTTGATGACAGGATGTAATCAACAAGAGTTTTATGAAAAGAGTTTCTTAGAAGGTGTTGGTGTTCCAGATGCACCAGATGAAATCTTAGAAATTCCAGATAACCCAACAGCCGGTGGTGGAAATACAGGTGGTGGAAACAACGGTGGTGGAAACAACGGTGGTGGAAACAACGGTGGTGGAAACAACGGTGGTGGAAACAACGGCGGTGGAAACAACGGTGGTGGAAACAACGGTGGTGTTTGTTCAGTTGGTGCTCCTACAAACTCTTCAGATACTTTTAATCAGAATACTGCTCAAGAAGGTAAAGTCGATATCCTTTGGGTTATTGATGACTCAGGATCGATGGGAGATGAGCAAGCTTCTTTAAGTTATAACTTTGATGCTTTTATTAGTGAATTCCTTATTAGAGACGTCGATTTCAAAATGGGGATTACAACTACTGATGGAAGAAGTGGATATGATGGTATTTCTAAGGGTCAGTTCAATATGTTAACAGCTCAAGCTGCAAAAGATGATGAGCAACAATTCTTAGATAACTTTAAAGATTGGATTCGCGTAGGAACAAGAGGTTCTGGTAGAGAAATGGGTCTCTATACTTCAACAAGATTCTTTGAAAGATATCCTGAATTCGTAAGAGATGATGCTTTCTTAGTACTTGTTTATGTTTCGGATGAGCAAGATCAGTCAGCCAATAGCGTAGAAAGCTATATTGATACTCTTTTTGATCTAAAGGCCAAAAGAGGACAACTTAAGACTTACTCTATTGTAACTCAAAATATTGATCCAAATAAGAGATGGGAAACTCTTGGAACAAGATATGTTGAAGCTACAAACCTTACAAATGGTGTAGCAGCAGATATTCACCAAGACTTTTATCAGACTTTAACTGATATGGGTGGATCAATCTTAGACTTATTAGATACTTTTCCATTAAGTGGAGCCCCTATTAATGGAGATATTAGAATTACTGTTAATGGTAATGAAGTAAATCAAGGATGGACTTACGATGCGTCTAACCATTCAATCAGATTTGATGCTAATGCAATTCCAAATGCTGGTTCAATTGTTATCGCTTATTACCAAAAGTGTTCAGAGTAAGAAAGGGATACGTGATGAAAAAATTATTCGCCTTAAAAACTTCCCCGTTTTTATGGTGTTTAATCTTATTAAGCACCATAAACTTCTTGTACGCATCAGAGAAAGATCTTTATGACTTTCTTTGGCTCGATCCTGACAAGAAGGTCTATGTTCTTCAGAATAAAGTTTATAAGAAGAAAAGAAAAACTTATGCCGACATTGGATACATTATTGGAATCAACAATGCTTATCAAGACACAACTGGTGGAAAGTTTAATATTGGACATTACTTAACTGAAGAATGGGCCATTGAAGCGTCTCATTCAAGCTATTCAAATAAAGATAATGACAACTACTCGAACCTAAACCGTATTAACGGATCAGTTCCATTTGTAAGAAGACCAAAAACACACACATCAATTAATGCTGTATGGTCTCCATTCTATGGAAAAATTAACACTTTTAATAAGATTCTATACTTTGATTGGTCTTTTGCACTTGGTGTAGGCCAATTAGAATTTGAATCTAATAAGGATACTGTATCAAACCCTTCTGAAGCTGATAATTATACAACAGAGAAAACAACATCAATTGTAACAAAGACGAACTTTAAAATTCACGCTACTAAAAATATTCACATTGGTGTTGAGTATGGACGTAATAGCTATAGAGCTACTGGTCCGACTATTAACAATGTACCAGGGACAACTTCTTGGAAAGCTCAGTCTGAAGTAGTCTTCTCAGTTGGTTTTTCATTCTAAGGTGGCGTGATGAGAATTTTATTAATATTCATATTCATTAGTCTCCCAGTCAATGCTTTAATGAAAAAAGCTGAAAAGATTTATAATTCTGGACTTAATGCAGAGAAATCAAGAGTTATTAGTTATGAACTATCAAAGTCGAGATATTATTTTAGTTCTGCTATTTTCGCAAAAGAATACCTGGTGAGAAATGGATCAATTGATATTGATTTTGAACAACATTTAGAAAATTTGATCCTTAAAACAGGAACACTGACATTTTCACAATTAAATGAGTCGACTCTTAAAAAGTATAAAACTCCGTCATTAAAGTTTGTACTTGGACTTAAGCAATTTAATAAGAAAGAAATTTATAAAGCTATCAATACTTTAAATAAGTTTCCAAAGAATCATAGGTTTTCACCAGAATCATTCTTTATCTTGGGTTCAAGTTACGCCCAACTAGGAAAGAGACAACTTTCTAAGAATGCTTATGATACTTGTATTGAAACTTCGACAGAACTAGAAGGACAAGCAGAAAATGTAAAATTGAAGAGATACTTTGCGATTATCAAAGAGACATGTCTTATTCATTTTGCGAGAGTTCTTTTCAAACTAAATAAGTTTATCGAAGCAAAGAATATCTATCAAAATATTCCAAAAACGAGTTATCGTTGGCCTTATCTTTTACTAGAAAGAGCGTGGAATAGTTATAAGATTGAAGACTATAACAGAAGTTTAGGACAACTTGTTACATACAAGTCTCCCCTTCTTAAAAGCTATTTCTTACCAGAAGTGCAGTATTTAACAGCTCTTAATTATTATAAGCTTTGTCTCTATGATGATAGTCTTACTAAAATTGATCAATACTATAAAGTTTATAAGCCACAAAGTGAAGCTTTGAAAAACTTTTTAATTAAACATAAGAACTCACATACATACTTTCTAGAGCTAATGCTTTCTCCAATTAAAGAGCATGAATCTCTCAACCCTTATATTCGTAATATGATGACTCAAACAAGAAAGAAGATTAAGTTCAATCTTGATTTAGTTAACTATAAGAAAGCAAAGAATGAGTTTAAGTATCTTAAGAAAATGAATAACAGAAGTGCATTAATCAAAGTTTTAACAGCTGAAGTTTATAGAACAATTAGCCAGAGAACTAGATACTTAAATCATTATGTGAAAAAGGGAATGTTCGACTTTGTAAATGATATTCACAGATTTTCATTTGAAATGTTTAATATCAAATTAGAAATCATGAGTAATAAAAGAGACCTAATTTATAAGAATAAAAAACTTATCTCTAATAGAAGTCGTGGTAGCTGGGAAAACGTACAAAGAGACGATACTCAACATCTCTATGACTTCAGAGGTGAATTCTGGGCCGATGAATTAGGAGACTATTCATTCGGTCTTAAATCAAACTGCAAAACTGTTAAGAAGAAATGGGAGGAGAAAGATGCCTAAATTACTAATTATTTTGGCCTTCCTACTTTTAGTTATAAACACTCATGCCAAAGGTAAGAAGAATGTCATTGTTAAATATAAGCAATACGAAAAATTTGACCTTGGTAATCTTGAGATCAAAGGAAAAGTTATCGCCCCAGGTGACCTTTCTGTCCTTGAAAGAAAGAGAAAGGTTTTCTCAAGAGACTTATTTGAAAGAATGAATTTTGACGACAAGATTAAAAACGATATTAAAAACCTTAGATAATATTTTTTAGTTAATAAAAAGGAGAATCCCCATGGAAAACGAAGTAGTACAAACAGCAACAGACCCATCATTTATTCAATCAGTAGCAATCTTTATGAATGAAGGTGGTGCCTTTATGTGGATTATTTTCGCCATTTGGACCTTTGGAATTGCCATATCTGTGGAAAGAGTAAAAAGCCTTTTTTCATATGATGTTGATGGTGTAAGTCTGATGGATATGGTGAAAAAGCATGTATTAAGTAATGATGTTCAACAAGCTATTCAGGCGTGTAGTAATTCTAAGGCGGTTCTTCCTTATATCCTAAAAGCTGGCTTAAAAAGAGCTAATCAAACGAAAGAACAAATTCAGGATGCTGTTGAAGCGTCAATTCTTGAGATGGCCCCAAAACTCGATAAGAGATTAAATTACTTAGGATTAGTTGCAAACGTATCAACTCTTATTGGTCTTCTTGGGACAATTTACGGTCTGATTGAATCATTCGCTGCCGTTGCCAATGCTGACCCAGCTTCAAAAGCTAAGTTACTTGCCTTAGGTATTTCAAAAGCTATGAACACAACTGCTCTTGGTCTAATTAGTGCGATCTCAATTATGGTTATCCACTCTATTCTTACAAGTAAGAGTGAAAAAATTATGGGTGAAGTAGAAGAACACTCTGTTAAATTAATCGATTTACTTGGAACAAAGAAAAATAGTGCTCACCAAGTAAATAAAACAGCAGCTTAAGATTTATTAAGAGACAGAGGTCAATATGAGACGTGCAAGAAAAAAGAATAAAATTGTAAAACCAAACGTGATTCCTATTCTCGATGCGGTTTTTATTTTTATCTTCTTTTTATTAATGAGTGCCCAGTTTCTAGAGATTTATGAAATTGGATCGGATGCACCAGCAGTGAAAACAGTTGATACACAAGAAAAGAATAAGAAGCTTCCTCTTAATCTAGTTCTCGTTATCGAAAAAAATAAGATTTTTGTAAAAACTGGTCTTGATGAAAATACGGTTGCGACTGTGGGTGAAAAAGATAGTGAATATGATTATAACAAGCTCAAAGAAGAGCTCGTAAAAATCAAAAAGAATAATATTGAAGAAACAAGTGTCGTTTTAAGGCCAAGCAAGAAAGTTCCATATAAGAGAATTGTCTTTATTATGGACACAGTAAGGGCCCTCGATGTTAAAGAACCTGATCTCATTGGTAAGAATGATAAGGGTAAGACAATTAAGACTAAAACACTTTTTGATCAAATTATTTTTGAAACAGTTATTTAATAAAGTTTAGCTGAGGAATCCCCATGAGAAAGAGAACATTCGGAAGAATTAAAAAAGAGAAAGACAACGAATTAGAAGTAGATATCACCTCACTTTTAGATATTCTGGTGATTCTTCTAGTGTTTCTTTTAAAGAGTTATAACGCCTCAGATTTGAAGCTTGAGGTGGCCAAAAATATCAGTCTACCGAAGTCTAAGTCTTCGAAATTAGGTAACCATGCGGTCATTGTCCAAGTATCTGAAGATAGGTCTATTTGGCTAAACAACACAAAAATTGGGCAATATTCTGACAATAAAAACGACAAAATCGACGTTTTGTACCAGGCGCTAAAAAAGAGTAAAACTGATGAAGAAGAAAAAATTAAAGCTCTTGAGGAAAGGAGTCCTGCAAGCGAAAAAGATTCTCTTGAAAGAAGAAAGAAGATGAATAAGAGAGTCAATATTGTTTTAGACCAGAGTCTCCCCTATCAAGTTCTAAGACAAGTTATGCACACAAGTGCTCTCGCAGGTTATCCTGAATTTAAATTTATCGTACAGGGGAATTTTTAGGATTATGTATGTACAAAGCACTTTGCCTTTTCCTATTCATCAACAGTCTCGCTTATGCATCAAATGGCATGGGAAAAAGATGGAATCATCTTTACCAACTGATCAATGAAGAAAAGAAAACGATAAAGTCGCTGGGAAGACTAAGTCCAAAATTACAATGGCGACTTTTAGAGTTAAATACTGAGTTAGTAAAACTTATTAAAGAGAAAGAAAATAAAACCTTTCTAACACAACGTAAAAGAGGTGTTAAAAAGTCTTTCTACTTTCGTGAATCGAGAAAGCTTAATCGAAAAATAGTAAAGCAAGGAAAGGCCCTTTTGAAGTCTTGGCCATCAATTCCTTATGCCGCTGATATTTATTATACCCTTGCCCTCAATAGCCGTGACTATGGTCATGGTAAAAGAACTGAATTCTACTTACTTAAGTCTTTAAAGAGAATTAGAGGAAACGCAGAATTAAAACATAAGGTAAGAACATCACTCGCTGAGCATTATTACAATAATAAGAAATATAAGAAGGCCATACGTTTCTATAGTTTAATCATTAAAAATGAAGAAGATGAATGGCTGACAAAGCATCATTACAATCTTTCATGGTGCTATATCAAAACGACTAAATACTCGAGGGCCATTGATCATGCTCTTATCTCTCATAAACTTTCTATGCAAAAAGATAAGAGATATGTGTCTGTAGAATCACAAGTTCTTGACTCTATCGGTTTATTTTATACCTTAGATAATAGAACTAAAGAAGGTGTAGAGTTTTATTTAAACAATGCCAAAATGCCAGCTGACTACCTTCTAAAAATGGCCGCAAAGACCGCAACAGACGGTAAATTTGAGCTTGCAAACTATATCTATGAGAAAGCATTAGACTTTGCCGTTGATAAAGGACAATTTGGAGAGCAAGAGAAAATTTACCTCTCTTCATTTGATTTCTATCGAAATTTTAAAAGACTAGACCTCTTCTTTAAGACATCTAAAGCGATTGAAAAATTATATACTCTTAAGAAACTCTCTAAGGAAGGAAAAGAAGAGTCTATTGAGAAAATTAAGTCTTTAGTAGGATATCTTCAAATTCGATTTACTCGAAATAGTAAATCGAGAATAGAAAACCACTCCCCTGCTAAAAGAAAAGAAATTCTTAGCTATTTTGATATCTTAATGACAATTCACCCTGAACAAAAAATTGAATATTTCTATTTTCAAGGTGAAACATATTTTGCTGTTAATATGTTTAATGAGGCCTACAAGAAATATGATGCTGGACTCAATGTCTATCTGGCCAACCCAAAGGCTAAAATAATTGAAAACAAAGGTAAAAAGCCGTTCTTTCATAGATCATTGAATTCTAAACTGGCTTGTCTAGAATATGGTGAATTTAAAAAAGATATTGAAAAGAAAAGACAACTTAAAACTTTTGGCCAATACGTTACTCTCTTACCAAAAGATGAGAAATCTCCAGTACTTAATCAAAAGATATTCAATATCCATTTAAAAGATAAGAATATAGCCCAAGCTGAAAAAGCTCTTGATTACTATATTGGGACTCATAAGAATGACTCTGAAGTTCAAAGACAGATGTATACAAAAATCTTTGATCACTTCATTAATATAAAGGATGCTAATAATCTGGCCTTAAGAATTAAAAAAGTCTCAAAAGGCTATTTAAGCTATAAAACAGACTTTATTAAACAATCAACAAAAGTTCTAGGACAGATTCTCTTTTCTAATTATGAAAAAAAGTCTGATAGTGAAGCAATTGAGGGTTATCATTCACTATTTGATAATCCACTCTATCCGAAAGAAGTAAAATCAAACTCTGCACTTAAGCTAGGAATTCTTTATAATAATCTCAATAAGACTGATGAATCAGTAGATTGGTACATTAAAGGCCTTAATTTAGCTGAAACAAAAGTTGTCAATTCTTCAAAGAATAAAATTAAAACATTAGCAATTCAGTACAATCATAAGCTTGATTTCAGTAATTCTAATAAATTAACTCAATACTACTTACAAACTTTTTGCCAAAAAAGTACTAAGAAGAAAGGTGCCCTAAAAGATAAGAATCTTAATCAAATGTATATCTTAACCACTAATAATTTTCTATTATCTGAAGATCCAGATAAGGCCAGAAAGTTCGTAAGTTCAAAGTTCAAATGCGCTATTTCAAAGAAAACAAAAGACTCTTCTTTAAAAGAGATCTCTGTCTATTATTCTATTACCGATGATTTTAAGGGCTATATTTCTTTCCACGATAGTATATTCCCGAAATTTAAAGACGATTATATTTCTACTCTTAAGAACAAGCATTGGTACTACTATCAAAATAACTCATTTAGGACAGCGAGCTCAATTAGAAGAAAATTAAAGAGATTAAAAGTTGAAGACTTTCCATACCAGTTAGTTAGAGACTATGAGAAGTGGAAAAAAATTAAAGTTAAATTTAAGAAGCTTGCCCAAAAGAATAAGTTTAATGAAGCTATCTTCAATAAGAGTCTAGAGTCTAATATTAAACTCTTAGAAGCATATGAAAAAAAGGCCAATGCTATATTAAAGCAATCTGATCCAGAAATTACACCTTTAGTTTATGCCAAGCTTACGAAAGTATATTCTAATCTAATTAATGAAGTTCGTTCGGTTCACCCAAATGGAGTTCCTAAAGAATATGTAAAGGGATTTAGAGGTGCAATGAAGAATCTTTCTTACCAAATGGAGAAGAAAATTAAAAAGCTAACAGCTAAAACTTATCGCCTCTTTGAAAGAAGAAAAGTAGCATCTCACTCTCTTTACAAGATCAGTACAGACAATGAACTTATCAATGAAGTTAACTATAAGCATGCAGCTAATCAATATACGATTTCAACTGATAATATTGAAAAACGAAAATAGGTAGAATATGAAAGTAATCACTATCTTAACATTTATATTATTCATCAATTCTTGTTCGCAGGTATCGATGAATCAAAAAATAGAGAATGCTAATTTTGATGCTCTCAAAGAAGAGTCTTTTATGAGATATTCTTCTAATAGGCTTAAAATTAATGAATCTAGTGAAATTCAAAAAGGTCTAATTGAATGTCATTCTGGTGATCATAGCTCTGGTATTGATATTATTAAGTCGAAGTATCAAGAAAAGAAGAACCATCCAACTTATTGGAATAACCTTGGAAATTGTTTCTTTCTTAGTCAAGATTATTATAAGGCCTTATGGAGCTACAATATCGCTGTTAGCAAAACAAAGAAGTTTAATATAATCTCTCAAAATAATATTGCTGTAATTATGCTTAAGCAAAATAAGACTAAAGAAGCGATAGGGATTCTTAAAAATGTTGTCTCAAAAACACGTAACCTTGCCCCTAAGTTTAATTTGGCCCATAGTTATCTAGAACTTGGTCTTCTAAAGTCAAGTAATCAAATCTTTAGAGAACTCTACAAATTTAATAAGAAAGATATTGATTTTGTTCATGGACTGGCCTTAACAGAGACTCTCTCTGGACGTTTTAAAGACAGCCAAGCAATTATTTCAACTATCGACTATAAAGATAGAGATGATTTTCTACTTATAAGTGCATTGAATAACTACTCACTTGGCAATTATGCTCAAGCTCAAGAAATATTAGAACAGCAAGGTCTTATCCTTTCTATGAATGTGAAAAGGTCTAGTAAAAAATTATATTCAATTATTGAGAAGAAAATAGAAGAAATAGAAAAAAGTCGTCAACCGGCATCTAAACAATAAGGAAGTATCGTGTTAAGGCAAAGACAAATTGAAGAAATTATCTTTGAACTGACAAGCTACAATAATGGCGAAGTTCTTTATAATTTCAAGTTAGATAAGAAAAAGCTCCTCGTTGGTAGATGTCCTAATGCTGACATTTTCATCGATCATCCATCTGTTAGTTTCTATCATGCTCTTGTAATCGTCGATGAGAATGGTGGTAAAATAATTGACCTTGAGTCTGAAAATGGAATTCTAATTAACGGTCAAAGTGCTAAGAATACTTTCTTTGCTTCAGGTGATGAAATTATTATTGGTAATGTTCCTTTTAATGTTGGTGAGAACTATTGTGAGACGTCTGCGTCTGAGCCTATCTTTAAAGATCAAGATGAAGGTCAGGTTGTTAAGATTAGAGAAACAGATCAAGTTGATATTAACAATCTACCTCCTCTTCCTGGTTTAGTCGTTATTGATGGTGAATATTGTGATATTACATTTGATGATGATGCCTTCACCCCTATCAATAATGTGAAGGCCTACGAATCTGAAGAGATTTCTGAAAACTATGTCGACTACCAAGAAAAACGAGAAGTAGAGCCGATTGCCAGAAAATCAAAGGACCTGGCCATCGAAGTGATGGTTATGTCTAACGGTCATATTCTAGATATTGAATATTATTCTTTTAATCAAAAGACTATTTATATAAGTCAAAATAGTAAGAGTAATAATACTTTTAAATTAGAATCACTTGATAATGATAAGAGAATTCCATTTATTGAAATCTCTAATGGTCAGGTGCAAATTAATAGTCTTGAAAACTTTCAGTCTAAAAATGTAAAAACGGGAGAAGATGATTTATTTAAGAAGTCATCAACGATTTCACTTGATTCAGAGGAATCGATTACTTTCTATCGAGGTACAGTCCAAGTTTTCGTTAAATTAACAGATGCTCCTCCTATTCTTAGATATGCACCATTCTTTGGACGTGATGTTGAATTCCAAAAGCAAGCTGCAAAGATCTTTGGTTCAATTATGAGTTTTATGCTTCTTTTCCTACTCGTTGATACCACAGTAGATCCTCCAAAGAAGAAAATCTCGGTAATATATCGTAAAGCGGTAAAAAGCCCACAAAAGAGTAATAATAAGTCTAAAACTAATGCAGATAAGATTAATAAAGATCTAGGTATTAAGAAAGAAAACCAGAAGAAGCCTGAAAATAAGATGGCAAAGAAATCAGTTAAGAAGAAAACTAAGGTAAAAAAGAAAGTTGTGAAGAAGGCACCTGCTAAGAAGAGCTCTGCTCAAAAGAAAATTAAGAAGGTAGCGAAAATGAAGGCCTATAAGTTCAATAGCTCAAAAAGCTTTTCTTCATTCTTTAGCGGTAAGAGTGCTGTTAATCCTAAGAACTTAAAGGCCAATACTTCGGCGACAAGTTTTTCAAACTCTTCAGCCGTTTCGGATACAAGTTCAGATTCACTTGAATCGAACACGCCGACTAATATTGAGAGTATGGGGAAAGACTTTGCAGGTAACTATGATACTTCATCTGGTCTCAAAGGAATGGCCAGTAAGAGTGGTGTAGACACAACGTATTCGGATCAGAAGACTGTTGTATTAGGAAGTATGGACCCAGAATTACTAAGAAAGATTCTAAGAGAATATCTTCCTCAGTTTAGACATTGCTATCAGAAAGAACTTGAAGTGAATGAAGCAGCGAAAGGTGTGATTGATCTTAACTTTAGAATTGGTGCTGGTGGTAAAGTATCAAATATCAATATCAAATCTAAAGGTAGTGCCTTTAGCTCAAGAGGTACAAACTGTATGTCTAAGGTTCTTGGTCTTATCCCATTTCCAAAACCAAAAGGTGGCGGTGTTGTTGACGTAAGACAACCACTTAACTTCTTTAGTGAAAAAGATAGCTACTAAAACGAACAAAGATCATAGTGACTATAGGTTTTAAACAGCCCTTTAAATCCATAGTCACTAGCTTTCTTACACCAATATTCTTTTACAATGGGATGAGGTGCAAAGATAGTATTAAAACTCGATCGATTCATGATCATCCCAACTTTAAAAGGCATATCGTAACCATCTTCAAAAATAATATCTCTTTGATTTGCGACTTTATCGAGATATTCCTTCGCCAACATAAAAAGTTGCTCTTTCGCTTCAACCGTTTTAATCATTTTAATATCAAGGGCAACAGGTTTTCTTAAGTTTAATGTCTTCATTACTTTTAAGAATTCTTCTAATGAAGGCACTCTCTCAAGGGAGCCCTTTAACTTAAATAATCTCAATTCAGATAATTTGAAGTCACTAATGCGAAAGTCTCTGGTCACTCTCCTCTCAAAAGGGATTCTTCTTAAGAATTTTAAATCTTGGTAGAACCGATCATAGATTTTCTGATTATCTTCGTAAGGAAGCATTCGGCCTAATCTTTGATCATGAAAGACAACAAGCTCACCATCAAATGTTTCTCGAATATCAAATTCTAAATAGAGATAATCATCTCTGAGCTGAATTTCCTTTAAGGAGCGTGATAATGAAATGAGAGAGTTCTCTGGGAGGTTCTTATAATATTCTTTTGCACCACCACTGGCCCTATGACCAAGATTGCCAGCGTAAGCACTGAGGCCTAAAAATAAAAAAAGATAAACTACCAATAATTTCATTACTAATAGTTTATCTTATTTTTAAATATTGAATACTATAATGGAGCTAATTAAAAATAATCTAAAGTTAACCTAACAAAATACTAAAGATTAACTAGCTGCAAAATACTCTTCTACTTGTTCTAGGTCCGGGAAAGTTTTAAATGAGTATCCCCATGGCTGCCCAAAACACTTACCAAACTCTTCTCTTTGGAATACAGCAAGGTCTCCCTCAAGTTTTCCATCATCAAAAAGACCCGCAATAATTTTTGCGAGCATCGTACATGTATTTGGTACTTCAGGTTGGTTAATAAGAAGAAGGTCAAATTTATTCCCTTGTTCAGAGAATACATTAATAGTTCCTTGATCGAGAACTTGTCCTACGTACACTGCTTCCTTTCCATTGATATAAGCATTAATCGCACAAATAAGAGCATCGATCTCATTTTCATTTGATCCAACAGTTCCAATAAGAACTTTCTTACCTTGTGGTTCAGTACTTCCCTGAAATGCTTCAACAGAAGCTCCCATAACTTGCTTAAGAATATGAACAAGGAAAGTAAGAAGTGATTGGCTTAATTGCCTATCATCTGCATTCTTTGACTGATGAAGTTCGAAAACTTTCTTAGTGAAAGGAAGAATAACTTGTCTCATAAGCCTCTTAATAGACTCTGTATTCTTATTTACTTTGAGAACAACACTTTGAAGTTCATGTAGAATAATTTCTTTAAGTCCACTTCTTAAGGCACTATCGAGCACAGTAGAAGCAATTAAAAAATCACGCGTTTCGATTTCTTTAATAACGCTATCTTTTAGGAGGTCAGCCTTAACCTTCAATTCTTCTAGAGATAATTTTTGAACTTGCCCAATGGCCTCGCCAGCTTTCACGATGAAAGAGATGAGTTCTAGTTTTTCCACATCTGCTTCACTATAGAAACGACGTCCATTATCTCCACGTTCAGGATTAACAACACCATATCTTTTCTCCCATGCTCTGAGAGTATGGACGCTGATTCCTGTCATCATACTTACGTTTTTAATACTGTACATATCTTAGCTCCTTCCGCTTTTAAATCGGGGCAATAATCTTAGACAATCTTAAGATAATTGCTACATAGGTTTTATACAACGAAAGGCGAGTAGACTAAAGTTAGACAGAAGCGAATTGACAAAGAGTTGACAAAGCAATGATATCAGCAAGTTACAACGTTTTTTTGTCAATAACCTATTGGTTTTTATGAAAAGTGTCTAGTAAAGATATGAGGCACAACCTAGACGAAAGAAACGATAGCGTTTTTTGAATAATTTGCTTCTCTGCTTCCAAAGAAGGATCTCATCATCAAAGTTATAAGAAACTTCCGTATCTCTCTTTTTATACTCAGCTTTGATATCGATCTGGTTAAGGGAACCTTGAAACTCCCCTTTACGACCAAGATCAATCTCATAGATTTCTTCTTCTTCAACACCTTCTTCTTCCCAGATCTTGCCAATAAAAGAATAGAAGTTCTTCCCAAAGCTCTTTTGGTTAAGAACGCAGATTTTCGCTCTATTAATATATTTCTTATAAGGAGAAGACACTCTCCCATCAATAACCTCTTCACAAGAAGCTACAATATTTACATTATCATTCTTCTGATATTTAAAACATGGATCATCAGGACCAAGAATCCTTCTTCTCCTCACCACTCCATTCTCATCAACAACAGTAGGAACAAATGTTCCATTTACAGTCGTTTTCGTAGGATAGAACTCTTGCTTCTCAGTCTTACAAGCAACAGAGCTCATCAGGATAAATGTTATAAATACCTGCTTTAACATAGGTCTTTAGTACCTTGAATAAATAAGATTGAGTAGACCCTATAAAATTATTTCACGCTTAATTCACTAAATTTCATTAATAAAAACAAAGAGTTGGCCATAACAAGAAAGGAAATGAAATAGAGCCCCTTACGATTGAGTATTAAGAGCTTCTTTTTAGTGATGAGGACAAAGCCCACTGAGAATAAGAAAAGTGTACATATAACCATTCCCAAACTACTAAGATAAAGCTTTTCCTTAATGGTAAGCACGAGAGTGTTCATAGTCAGAAAGATTGAAAGTGAGTAGATGGCCAAAAAGCGATTGGTATTCAAAAACTTTTTGAGCTTATATGTTTCCACTTGCTCTGGTGTTAAATGCTCAAACAGTTTACTATCTTTCATATGGATATTTTAAAGAAGAAAGTGGCAAATACAAATAGAAAACTCAATATCGTTTTCCTAACAGGGGCCGGAATATCAGCGCAGAGCGGAATAAAAACCTTTCGGGATCATAATGGTCTTTGGGAAAACCATCCTGTGGAACAAGTGGCAACGCCTGAAGCTTTTCATGCCAACCCTACTCTCGTTCAAAAGTTCTATAATCAAAGAAGGGCACAACTTCTTAGTGATGAAGTAAGTTTTAATGACGGTCATAAATATATGACTGAGATAGAGTCTTCAGAACATAATGTTGTTATCGTCACTCAAAATGTTGATGACCTTCATGAAAGATCAGGAGCAAAGAATGTTATTCATATGCATGGTGAGCTTCTAAAAATGAAATGCCAAGATTGTTCATATCGTAACGAGATTGTGGAAGACCTCGAAGTTGAGAATAAATGCCCAAGCTGTGGAGCCACAGGATCACTAAGACCCGATATCGTTTGGTTTGGAGAGATGCCTTATCATATGAATGAGATATACGAATTACTTGAAGAGGCAGATATTTTTATTTCTGTAGGAACTTCAGGTCATGTTTATCCTGCAGCGATGTTTGTACAAAATGTTCCCACCGACTGTTTAAAAGTTGAAGTGAATATAAATGAAACTCAGATCAGTTCTAACTTTGACTGCCATCTTGTAGAAAGCTCTTCAAGTGCTCTAAAGAAAATTAGAGATTATATTTTGCCCCAGAAATAACCTAGCCTGAATGCGAATTGATAGGATTCGTTTTCTTCTTTGTAGTAACGTGGACCCATTAGAAAATAAAATCTTTTAGCAAAAAAACCATAATAAACAAAATCAATCCTTCTTACTTCTCTCGTCGTTATTGTATCTAGACCCCGCTCATCATCTTTTTTAATTACTCCACCACCAAACCCAGCACTAAGAGCGAAGGCCCCAATCGGAGTATGAGTGGTCAGTTTTAAATTGGCCAAGGCCATAAGTCGTCGCACTTCAATATCTGGCCTTGTTACGTACTCACCATTTTCATTTGTATATTTCTCTAGTGTTGAATATGTGGTTTTATCTAAGTGAATAGATGGGCTTAGTCTTAAATTCATCGCCCACTTTCCATACGTTTTTGGGTGCTGGACATTTCGAATAGAAAAAGAAACATCACCTAAACGCTGTTTATTCTCATAAGTTATGTCATCGAACTTGGCCTTAGCGACAGTATATTTCACATGCGTAGTACCCGAGTTAAGCAATTTAAAAACTGCACAACTAGGTAAAAAAGGAATAATTAAAAGTATATAGATCCTACTAAACATCTTAGGTATTATACTGTTATGAACATTTCTTTACTATTTAGAATAAAATTCCTGAGTATTTCAATCACTCTTCTTGGTCTTCTATTTACCAATATTTATGGTGAAGATTCTAATATAAAGATAGAAGAAAAAAAGATAAGTTTTCTTATCAAATCAGTGAGAGAGTCTAAAATTACCTTCATTAGAAATGGAGAAGAACATACTAGTGAAAGAGCTGCAGATCATCTTCAATTCAAATATACCAGGGCCAGTAAAATGTTTTGGTTTTTTGGGCCAAAAACTAAGATTACAGCTAAGAACTTTATAGAGAAAATTGCCAGTAAATCTAGCACGACTGGTAAGGCCTATCAAGTTAGACTGAAGGATGGAACTGTTATGACTACTGAGAAATGGCTCAATATTAAACTTAAAGAGTTTCAATAAAGTCTAAGAAAATCTTCCCGTACTTCTTATAATTCTTTTCACCTACTCCATAAACATCAAGCATCTCTTCTTTTGTTGTTGGCATTGTCGAAGCCATTTCCTCTAAAGTTTGATCTTTGAAAACTTTAAATGCTGGAATTCTCCTCTTTTTAGAGATCTCACGACGTTTTTCTTTCAACGCCTTTAGAACTGCAGGGTCATTACTATAAATTGGTCGAGTGGTTTTTTTACGAGCACTTTTAGCAGCTGCTTTTTTTCTACTAACTTTTCTTTTCGCTTTTTTAAGAGGGCTTTGCTTCTTTTTAGAGCTAGATTTTGTCTTAGTAGGAATTGGTAAGTAGAAAGATAAGAGACCTTGAATAAGGTCAATGGCCTTAGGTCTTATTGAAAGTATTCCTTCCCTTTCAAAGTCTAGTTTAAGAAATCCTTGAGAAATCAAATGACGAATAATAGGATAAATGTCTTTTTCTTTCTTATGGGAAAAATATCCAAAATTCACTTGATTAAAGAAACCATACTCTCTGGCCTTAAGCCCAATCACTCCTTGAAGATAATCAGTTAGTTCATAGAGATCAAATTGATAATTTACTTGATGAATAATTGTTAAGATAGCAATTGCATCTTTAGAACTTTCAATTCCTCCAACACTATTATTACAAACATCACATAGAAAACAGTTCCCTGGAAAGTCCTCATCAAAAGCATTTAGCAGTGGTGTCCTACGACAACAAACCCCTTGAGCATAGGTTAGCATTTGTTCGACGCTTTCTGACTCTAACAACTCTCTATCATGAGATAAACGGCTCTTCTTAATAAATGATTTAAAGATCGCCACTTCACGACGAGAATAGAACATATGAGCTTCAGAAGGTAGTCCATCTCTACCAGCTCTTCCCGTCTCTTGATAGTACGATTCTAAATTTCTTGGCAGATCAAAATGAATGACATAGCGAACATTTGATTTATCTATCCCCATACCAAAAGCAATGGTAGCAACAATTATAGAATCATCTTCTGAGAGGAAGAATTCCTGTACTTGTCTTCTTTCTCTTGTGGTCAACCCAGCATGATAGGCTTTGGCCTTGATCCCTTCACTTTCTAACAATTCGGCCATGGCCTCAGTATTCTTTCGTGAGATGCAATAAATAATCCCACTATCATTAGGATATTTATTAATAAGATTTAGAATTTTCTTTATTGATTGGTCGCTCTTTTCTTCAACTTGATAATAAATATTATCTCGATTAAAGCTCCCCATAAAAACTTTACCGTTTGAGATCTTTAACTCATTTACAATTTCTCTTCTCGTTAATTGATCAGCACTGGCAGTCAGTGCCACACGAGGAACTTGTGGAAAGTTTTTCAAATAGCGATGAATCTTCTTATATTCAGGTCTAAAGTCATGACCCCACTTACTGACACAATGAGCTTCATCAATAGCGAGTAAGCTAACTTGAACATCATTAATCAATTCTTGAAATGAAGGTTTACAAAAACGTTCTGGTGAAACATAGAGAATATCTACTTCTCCGGCCAAAAGCTCTTCCTCTAATTCCCTCACTTTTTTTAATGTAAGAGTAGAATTGAGAGCGGCTGCATTCACCCCTAATGACCTCAAAGAATCCACTTGGTCTTGCATTAAGCTGATCAATGGAGAGATCACAATTCCCGTTCCCTCTCTGACAAGACTTGGAATTTGATAACAAAGACTCTTTCCTCCACCAGTTGGTAGAAGAATAAGTGCATTTTCTCCATCAATTAGATGGTTGATCACCCTTTCTTGGAAGGATCTAAACTTATTAAGCTTAAACACTCCTTGTAATATTGACTGGGCTGGATCTAAAATATCGGGCATATAGTAATTATAACGTTCAGGTAACTTTAAAAGCAATTATGACGCAAGACAAAAAGAGAAAAATTGATGTAGATAAAATCGACCTCGATAGAATGAAGACTATGACCTCGGAGTCTCCTTCTTCACTAGAGTATTCAGATCATCGTGGTGGTGTTGCCTTTGAAGTTGTTGATCATGATGCCATCAAGTCAAAGGCCTATAAGATTATGAATAAGCGCCTTTCTGAGCAAATTCATGACATCACAGAACAAATTAATAATCTTCAAACCCAGCTAGCGAAAATTCAACTCAATAGAAGTAATAGTGAGGAGCTCTACCTAGCAGCTCTTGGATTTGATCCCGTCATTGAACAAACTTACTATCTCTACCAAAAAGAAGAAGGACGAACAATTAGCCTTATCTCTCCTAATGAATGGGGAGCAGAAAGCTTAAAGTCCAAGAATATGAGCTATATTGCGACTGTAAAACTTAAAGCCGACTACACTTGGGAAATTTTAGAAGGTGAACTTTAAATAATTGAAGGCTATTCTTCGATTAAACCACGACCGAGAAACTTAACCACATCTAAGAGATTAAATTGCCCTAATGGAAAGTGATCCTCATCAACAATGACAATATTTCGATAATTGAAAGTGAACATATTATTAAGAGCATGACCAAGATAATGTTTATGTAAGAGTGTGTCTGGATTAGGAGTCATAAAGTCACGAAGATAAAGGCCCTTTAAATCTTCAACTGACTTATCTCTTAATTTTCTTAGAAGATCTCTTTCAGTAAAAATTCCTTTTAACTTGGTTCCATATTCTTGAACTAAGAAAACTGTTACCTTCGATTGCACCATCAAAGAAAAAGCTTCATAGAGGTTAATTCCAATATCCACAACCTTAAAGCCATCACTATTATAGAGTCTTTTTAAAGGAGTAAAGAAAAGAGAGGTATTTAGCCCCTTTGTATTCGTATTTTCAAATGAAAAGTTTTCCGTATATTGATCAACAAAGAGAAAGTTCCAATCTCTTAAGGTCCCGATCTCCTGCAATATTTCTTCATTCCCTTTAAGAACATACTTTAAAATATCTTTAACTGAAAGAACGGCCTTTATCTCACCATTATCATTTGTGATCGGAATATGACGAAAAGTTTTTTTAAAAAATAATCGCATGGCATCTAAGACCGTTTGATTTACTTTCAAACTAAAAGGGTTCGCCGTCATAAACTCATCAATCTTCTTTTCTTTCCAATTATCATCAAAGATACATTTCACAGCAAAGTCTTTTTCTGTAAAAATACCTACCAGCTTCTTTCCTTCGCAGATAGGAAGGCACCCAATATTCTTAGAAGCCATTTGCTCAACGACATCAACACAAATTGTCCCAGAAGGTACAGAGACAACCTCATGAAGATTGATTTCTTCAAATGTCTTATTAAATAATTCGTAGTCCCAATCCGTGGCCATAAACACCTATTCAAATTTGTGCTAACATGATAATTGTAACACAAGAGGATAATAATGAGACGAGAGTTTTTTCTAGATGCCAATTACCTACATTCAAAAGATGATTTCTATCTAGAAATGGGTAAACTCTTTGATCTACCTGGTTACTATGAGCACAATCTGGATAGTCTTTGGGATTGTTTTCTCACATATATTAATCCAGAATTCACCCTCATTATTAATAACTACCCTGGTCTGCTAAGAATATTTAGAGACGAGTCAACTGGCCTTGACGAGTTCTTCCAGAAGATTGAAACAGATATTCAAGGCCCAACTCTGCTAAGAAATTGAAATGATAGAAGTACTATACAGAGACGAAGATCTCATCATCGTGAATAAGCCATCAGGAATGATGGTTCATCCATGGAAAGGAAGAAAGTCTCCAGAAAAAACACTTCTCCATGTTTTGAAAGATCAAGAAGAGCTCTATCTCTATCCTCTTCATCGCCTTGATCGCCCTGTTAGCGGGGTCATTGTCTTTGGACTTACTAAGAAAGCAACCAGTGTTCTCAAGGAAAATTGGAATGGTGATGAAACAAAGAAAGAATATATCTCTCTTGTAAGAGGTCGAATTGTTGATAGTGGGAAATTTGATCATCAACTTCGAAATGATCGTGGAAAATATCAGCAAGCACTGACACACTACGATCCTCTTCATTACTTTCCAGAGTTTGATGCCTCCCTCCTTTCAATAAAGATTTCTACAGGGAGAAAACATCAGATTCGAAGACACTTCTCTCGCTACAACTATAACTTAATTGGTGATACAAAATACGGTAAAGGAAGCTTAAATATTATCTATCGTGAAATGTTTTCCTTGAATCGCATTTTTCTTCATGCCCGTAAGCTTTCCTTTATACATCCTATTAAGAATACAAAGATAGAAATAAAGGCACCATTAGCTACTGACCTTGTGAATACACTTACAAAAATGGGCATGAGTCAGGAAACTATTCTGTCGTTGTCACAGTAAGAGTGAGATTATCTCGATAAGCGCCACTAAGTTTATTAGCGACATTTCCAACAACAATATCAATCTGATGAACACTCCCTGCTGCTGGTGTAATTCCTACTCCTGATCCAATCACTGTAGGAGAATTTGAAACCGATTGAAGGTTTCCGTCAACGAAGAACTGATAATCTATAAAACTATTTTGTGTGAGATGTTTCATCTTATTACCATTTTGACTGACAATAGAAAGAGAATAACCAGCATTTGACTTTATCCTTACATCAAAACTCCCACTCTCTCCTGTGGTTAGAGTACTAAAATCTATAAACTGAGAAGTGTCGAACTCATCATAGGCCCCATTGCGCTCAACTAGTGAAACATTCGCGTACTTTGGGACATTAATATTTACATTCATATTAAAACTGTCCTCAAAGAAATTTGTCCTATTAATTCTTCCAGAATAAAGACTTACCAAAATTGTATCACTATACGTTCCCCCCCTTTTATCGCTTGCTTCAGGGAATAGATAGAAATAAAAAGTAGGGTTTAGATCTCTATCGGTTCTGCCATTTAAAACGCTTGAATTATTATTTGAATCAGCAAAATCTTTTAAGAGTCTTCTTTGATTAGATCTTTTATAAAGATTATAGTCAAGAGTATCGGAGCCAGTTAAAAAAGCCTTTCTATTTGAGTAAGTATTCGCACTCCCTTTTGAAAAAGTTACAAAGTACCTACGACATAAATTATTAGGACCTGTTGATGGATCACTGATATTAACAGAATAAGTTGCATCTAATCCTGTAGGAATAAAATTTTCAACTATTGGAGCTCCTGAAATTGTAAAATTACATGGTCCCCCAATAGCAGCTAATGTAGATAGAAATAAAACAAGAGAATAAATTAACTTCATAACAACACATCTCCTAAGTTTATATATCCGAGTTGACTTTCTTTAGAAACTTCAACTTTTGTATTTAAATCATTATATGAAATTTGATAAGTCCCTGGTTCTATATCTTCAATCAAGAAGCGACCTTCGTTATTTGTAAAAAATTCAGAAATAATATTTCCGGATAAGTCTTTTAAACTTACAATCACTAAAGAAAGAGGTACGCCATTTTTACGTTTTAAAGTACCTTGAATAACATAATTTGAACTCACATCAATTAAGATCTCATGACCACTTTTGAAAGAAGTTCGTATTGGAAAGTGATCTTTTTTAAGTTGCTGATGATTCGCAAGATCACTCGGGTCTACATTGACACGATAGTATTGAAATTCTTGAAGTTCCGGAAGGACAGCATTACTATAATCTGAAATAACGCCATCGTGACTTCTCTTACTCTTATTAAGATAGAGCTTTGCTCCCTCAAGGTCATTTTTGCTTTTAACAATCGCAAAGCTTGATGTGATTGGTCTTGAGAAGGCAAAAGAATTACCGGCCCATGCGAGCGCTCCGGCTAATTCGACACTTCCCGTCTTCTTATCAGCAATAAGGTCATTCTCTTGAAAGTTACCAGTAAGAGTGGACCTAAACTTTTGACTTAAAAGTGTAATATTCCCATTAACAGCTTTACCTGTATTTGATTGAGAAACTTGTAATTGACTTCCTATACTATTATTGTGACCGCTTGGATTCTTAGTCCATTCTACAGAACTAGAATCATTTTGATCATTGTAGCTCATAAATATATTTTGGGGGCTTTCTTCAAAGCTATAGTTTAAGAAGGCAAAAACTGAACTATCTAAAACTCCAGAGAGATTCTTACTTCGGCTAAAAGTTAAATTTATAATAGTTCGATTAAACGGCCTTATCGTAAGACCAAAATTAGTAGAGTAAGTATCATTAATTTTATATCGATCAATCCCATAATTTGATCCTATGGTAACCCCAAGATATCTTAAAAAATCCTGGGAATAACGAAGAGAAATATTATTAGCAATTCGATTTTGAGAATTGAAGCTGTTCACATCTGTGTAAAAAGGTGAAGTATAAGAATAAACAGCATTGAAAGACCTAAGATAACCTTCACGATCAGGATACTGAATATAGTACTCAGCTTCTGCCTTAACTCCAGCTCTATCGTTAAGAATCTGATTTCTTACCTTATCAACTTTACTCAAGCTAGTATCTAATGCAAAAAATCCGATTGGCGTTGTGGCCTTTACACTAGGACCTAATTGGAAATGCTCATCATTTCCTTGAGCAAATGCACCAAGTGTAAGGTAATTAGTAATTCCATACTCATGAATAAAATCGGCCTTAACACCCTCGTTATTCACATCATATTTTACTTGATTGAGATTTTCATCCCGATCGACACCTAATCCATAACTAAAAGAATGAATTCCTTTTTTCAAAAGCCTATCACTAGAAATGTCTTGTAGTGAAATTCTACTGGTATTTCCATCGAAGTCTTCTACTTCAAGATCAATTAAGTTGATTCCATTATTAAGATTTAAACTTGAAAGACTATGCTTTCCTTTATTTAGTATTAGACTCTTTAATAATCTACCATTGACGAAGATTTTTACTTTTGATTTACGGTTGAGAATAAATTCCCTATTAGAAAGGGGCTTCACATTGAAATAAGGGTCTATCGTATAATCACTCGAATAATTGATTCCAGAAAGGCTCTGTGAACTCTGAAGATCTTTAGAAATATTCGTAAAGTCACCAATCTCTAGCTTTGTTAATTTCTTTTCAAATTTCTTTGTAATGAGTGAAGAATCTCTAATTACTTTTTTATCGTTTGAGAAGTAGTGAAAATCGTTCTCAATGACTATATCCTTAAAGTTAAATACGAGGTCATAATAAGATTTAAAATTTGATTCAAAATTATTAGTATCACCTATCACTCTTTGAAGATCATAATTGAGATACCCACTAGCAGCAGGCTTTTCAATGAGACTTTTGGCCCAATAAGGCTCTCGTCTATTAAACTGATACTTTCTCAGTCGATAGTTGCTAATAGGGGTCACGATTTTTAATTGAAGGTCTTTATAATTAAAATTATTTTGAATTCCAGATTTCTTTAAGTCGACAGGATTAATATTACTATCAAGACTTCTAACTTTATCAAGAGTTTCAGCATCTAAGAAGTTATTCAATGTTTTTAGTAAGGAGTCCTTTCCAATGAAGCGAAGGTTTCCACCGGCCTCCATGACCACCTTGACTTCACCAATATAGTCATTATTAAGAATGAGAGGAACATCTATCGTCGATTCATTTTTCTTTTGACCAAAAACTTTTTTAAAGAGATCTTCTTCAGATTTTATTTCTAAAGAGATAGCAATGATTAATAAGGTAAGTATATATTTCTTATGGAACAATGATCTTACCTACAATTGGTCTATTCACATTCTTCAATTTAGAAGGAAGTGGTATTTGAAATACTCTTGTTGTGTTGGCAAGAATATTTTCTCCTTCAAGACCTTTAAGAACTGACTTTCCTTTTAGAGTAAGTATTTTCTTACTGCCCGTGTCCAACTTAAGTTGAGCATCATTTAAAATTTTATGCTTATTCCCTTTGTTAATTACGGGTACATTTAATTTTCCATTTTTAATCGTAGCTCGACCTAATACCAAGTTCTCTTTAAAGTCTTCTTTACCAATATAGAGTGACGTTACATATTTTAAGTTGAGTTTTATTTGAGTACCTTTATTCTTATCTTCTTTCATTTCGATAGGAAGTTGATTGAAAATAACTCGATAAGATTTTTCAGCTGAGACGGCTTTTCCACGGTATTGAATTCTTATCGATCTTTTCTCATTTGGTTTTACAATAAGTTGGTTTGGAAAAATTAGAACTTCGTTATCTATATCACTATTAACTTCCTTACCTGACTTTTCCATCTTTCTACTTTTTACTGTAATCTCAATGGCCACTGGTTTAGAGGTATCATTTTCAATATAGTATAGAGACTTGGAAGAGGGCCCTTTGTCTGCAAGTTCTAAGGTCATGGGAACAACCTTATATGCCTTGATATTGAAACAAATTAATAGAGTAAGAATATAGGTTAATAGCTTCACTGAAACTCCTTTTATATTACTCTATTTTACGAAATTAATGTGACTTCTCGCAAGCTGGCCAAAGCTTCTTTTACTATTTAATTGGCTTCAATGACGATATTCATGATATTTTTCTTAGTTAGAAACTTCTTTGATACTTTATAATTTTGAAAATTAGATTCAATCTTAAATTGTGGATTTTCACTATTATTCTTCACAATATTAACTCTTAGTGTAGGCTTAATACTGCCTCTAATGGTGAGTGTTTGATGAGCATTGAGAGAGTTCATCAGGGCAAGAGTAAATAAGAAATAAGTAATCCTTTTTACCATACCGAACTTGTCGGATATTAAGACTTAGTTCTTTAATTCTTATCTCTAATATAAAGCTATCTAGTTGAAATAACATAAAAAAAGGCCACATTCAGTGGCCTTCTTAATTATAGTATTTTAATTTTAATTACTTAGCTTCAATACTAAGGTTTACTACATCACTGTAATTACCACTTAATTGAGTTGCGGCAGCTGCTGTGTAAGTAACACCAACACTTCTGTTTACATCAGTTACTCCACCTGAAGCATCAGTCACAACAACGTCAGTTCCTGTAGCTACATTGGCACCATTATAGACAAGTGTGTAACCAAAAGTGACACCACCAGCACTCTCATGCTCCATTAAACCATCATAAGTTACCTTTACACGATAACCATCGTTTGAGTTCGATTGCTCATTTACTGAAGCAACATTTAGGTTGGTTGCAGCTGTTGATAGATCTAGACCACTAAAAGTAGCATCACTAGGAGACGCGTCAGCGGCTGTAACAGAGATTGAAACAACTTCATCTACTGTTCCTTCTAAAGTTAAGCTTCCAGTCGTCGCACTCAGTGCTGAAGCTGAGGCTAAAAATGCTAGGATTGCTAGGATATTAAACTTTTTCATAATTACTCCTTCTCAAAGTTCACATAATTAAATATGCACTTCTTATGCCATATTATGAGAAATTAACTAGCCGAAAATGCGAGGCATGTAATTTCTATGCAGAAGTAAAAATGTATCAATTTTAGACAGTTACTTATTTTATGACATTAAATTCAACCCGGCGGTTTTCCTTCTTTGCCACATCCCAAGACTCAATATTTTTTGGTTGGTTTTCACCAAAGCCTTGAGTTTCAACTAATTTATCTTTTAGGCCAAGCTTAAGGAGTTCATTTTTAACTTCTTTCGCTCTTTTTTTGGAAAGATTAAGATTATATTCTTCTGTCCCTATCTTATTAGCATGGCCTTCAATAACAATTTTCTTAAACTCGTGATCACCTTCAAGTATTAAGTTTGCGATGGTTTTCAGAGAGTGCTTACTTTCTTTGGTTAATTTATAACTATCATGCTCAAATTTAATTTCATCTCTAATTTCTAAAATCTTTTTTATAATTTCAATTTCTTCTTTCGTAAATAAGTGTTTCCATTGCATAGGACCGTTCTTTAAACGAGGGATATATTTTACTCCTAAGAGAAGCCTAAACTCATTACTCGAAACACTATTCACATTTCCGATACTCACCCCTGTATTGAAAGAGACTGTATCGTTATGTCTATAACGTCCTCCCAAATAAACTTCACCAGGATTATTGTAATCATTAAAAGGAAGAGTTCTGGTCGTCGTTCCCTCTATACTTAAGGCCCATTGCTCATCAAAATTATACTGAACACCTAAGGCCATCAAGAGCCTTTGGCGATAGTCCCAGTTTTTATACTTCGCTTTATTATTAAACATTAAACCTAAATTTCCATTCAATTGGAGTGAACCAAAATTATGTTCTCCAGCGAGTTTTAATCCTACTCCCACCCCTTGATTTGAGAGATAGAGATTTTCATCCCCTGTTGGTAATTCAAGCTCAGGAATAATTGCAAAGGAAGTTTTATTCTTATCTGCGCTCATCCTATATTTACCAATAAGAACGGTGTCCCCCATCGAGTAATCACCTCTTCTATCAGGCAACCAAACTTGGGCAACAGAAGAAGAAACACCAATTAAAAATCTGGAACTTGCCTGGTAACCAGCTCCAATATGAAAGGAATTGATCCCTTCAATAATTGTCCCTGTTCGTTCAGTTCTCTCTTTATTAACTTTAATAAATGGATCTTCTACATAGTTATAGTAGGTACTTAAAATTACTGTTTCATTAGGAAGTGAGTTATTAGAAAGAGTGTCCTCAGTTAACATATAAACGGGACTATGGGAGTGACTCACTAAATTCACATTGACTGCAAAGATACTAGAGCTCAATAATAAAAAAAACAATATTCTACAGATCATCAAGAACCTCCTCTAAAACTAATTCAATAGAAGGATCTTTTACATAAGTGTCATCAGTAACAGTAAATGTAAGAGGCCTCTCACTTTTAAAGAGGTCTGTAAGATGTTCGCTTCTCATTCCAAAAAGTGAAGAAAGAGGAAGAGACCAATCCTCCATCAAGTAAAGTTTCTCGTCTTCATTCCATGAGCTCATCATTTGTGTATGAAACCAATCGTTGATCACGACTTTATCATGACCATCTTGCCAAAACTTCTTATCCCACCAAAGCATTTTCACAAGAAAAGACATTCCAAATTTAGGAATTCTAATAATGGAACGTCCACTACAACGATTAATATTAAGTAAGCAAAGTAACTCTGTTTTATAGTTCTTACCGATACTATAGAAACTTCCCTTTAAATTTGCCCTGACTACACGGTAATCGCCATCCAAAAGATAAGGAACTTCATCAAGATCAAAAGAGAACTGAACTTGTCTATTCTTCACACATTCGTTTTTAAAGTTCTTTGCACACCACTTCCCTTTGCGATTCTCCCCTAGGTTAATTGTCTTCACTAACCACTTCTTATATGGGATTTTCAATCCCGCAAGATCATCACCTTCAACAGGTCGGGCATCCAAATTGATAATTACTTTTTGAGGTCTCGGTGGAGGTTTAGGAGGATCTGTTGGATCAGGATCCACAGGATCATTTCCGCTTACAATATCTTTATTATTCGGTTCATCAACAACATGGGGGTTTCCACACGAGCTTGTTAGCAGACAAGCGAGCAACAGAACTTGCATTAAAAACTTCATCAACTCTCCTTCAATTTCTCAATAAGAATATTTTAATAAGCTTTCTTTTAATGACACAGAGGGTAATGTTTTCACAATAACTGAGCTTTTTACTTTCTTTGACGACTCCAAATCTTTATCTTTAAAATATTAGAATATTTTGGGAGGTTTTATGAAATTAGCATTATTAATGTTTGGATTACTTTTCACTAGTACAGCAATGGCCAGTGGAAGCTTTGTTAAAGGTCTTAATTACAAGGCCAATAATATTCAAGGGCAAGTAAGTGTTTACTGTCCAAATACATCAAGAATTATTAACTGTTACGACAGCTACCTATCGCCAGGTTCTTATTCAAAATTCACTTATAGTGGAGATAAGAAAGTAGATAAAGTTGAGCTTGAAGCAATCTATGAAGATGGAAAGAGTCGTAAAAAGTCTTCAAAAATGAAGAAAAATGTTAGCAAGAGAAATTTCAACCTATGGATTGGATCTCTTCTTCAACGCCCTCTTCTTAACTACGGAGAGAATATTGTGAAATATGTTTTCACTAATAATGGAAAAGAAGTTGAATCAGGAGAGCTAAGCGTACAAGTTGAAAGAACAGCCACAAGATACTGTCCATGGGCTTCTTATAGAGGCTTCAATGAGAGTGATTGTAATAACACTGCTTCTATCTGCTCTAACTACTTTAGAAGATATAACGATTGCCAATAGAATCTTAAAAATCTTAATAAAAGGCCCTTATCGGGCCTTTTATTTTAATACAATCAAAAAACTCAGATGATGAATATATAGGTAATATTACCTCATAAAGGAGGGAGTTATGTATTCATTATATCTAAAAATAACTGAAGTTTTCTCTCACGTAATTTTCAAATCGATTCTTTTCTTAAAAAGTGATCATTTAAATGTTGAATCGAATGAAAATGTTCTACTCGAGGTCTGGAATTAGAATATAATAATTCTATGAACTCAAATCTAAAAACCAAGGTTTCTGAATTTCATCAGAAATATGAAAGATACTATAATATAGCCTTTTTTATACTTGGTTTCCTTTTTGATGTTCTCACATTAGGACGAGTAGATGATCTTTCAAACCTCTTAATTCTTGGTCTCTATCTCGCCCTTGCTAAATACTTCCTACTAGAACTCTATCTCAAGAAGTCACTCTTAAGATATCCAGATAAGATTGCTCCCTATATTGAAGAATATCGATCAGAAGCTTTTCACTTTCTTATAGGTGCTCTCCTTAGTGCCATGACAATCTTCTTCTTTAAAAGTTCTAGTAATATTTCTTCTTATCTTATCCTCTTCTTCGTAATCTTTCTCATGCTTATCAATGAGACTCCCCTGCTTAAGGGAGGTGGGACAAGATTTAAACTCATACTTTTTTTAATCGCTCTCAATAGTTTCTTTCTCGTATTCTTTCCTGTACTCATTCAATCATTTTCTATGATTGTCTTCTTAGGTGCTCAAGTTCTCTTTATTGTTTATGCCTTTCTCACATTTCATTTTTTAAGAAATGGTGATCTGACCGATAAAATTTTAGTAAAGCATTGGATTAAACCATCTCTCTTCATCATGTCATTTTTTACTATTACTTACTTCTTAAAAGTAATCCCTCCAGTACCTTTACACTTACAAGATATTGGAATTTATCATCAAGTGAAGAAAGAGTATCCAAAGTATCGCCTCACTTATAAAAGAGAGCCTTATCGCTTTTGGAAAAACGACTCTAATCCATTCTATGCCAGTAAAAATGATGTTCTCTTTGTTTTTACTCGAGTCTTTGCCCCTAAAGGTTTTGATCAAAAAGTCTATCTCCACTGGGAAAGAAAAGTTGATGGAGACTGGAAAGAAAGTGATCGTATTGAACTTAAAATTCTAGGAGGTCGTGAAGGTGGATATCGCGGATATGGCCTGAAGAAGAATTATTCTCCAGGCGACTGGCGAGTTTCCGTAAAAACGGAATTAGGACTAGAGATAGGTAAAAGGACTTTCTCTATTCAAAGTATTCAATCAAATAAAGAAAGTCTTATCACCGAAGAAATAATCGATTTATAACTCTTTTCTATTAAATATAATATTTATAAGGAGTGACCAAAGTAGAATCATCACAACTAAATGAACGGATTCACTGGCCAAAGCAAAGTTTGTTTCTGAATTAAAGAGATTACTATTAGCGTATCCCGACCAAGAACTAATATGTGGAAAGAGATAGTGAAAAACTAGACCTAACCCTTTTAAAAATGAGAAATCTTCAAGCATTCTCTCAAGACCCATTTTAGACACAAAGCCTGTACTTGTTCTTACAATAAAACTTACAAAGATACAGGTCACAAAAGTAAAAGTTCTATTTAAATAAAGTGAGAAAAACATCGAAACAAGAACTGCTGCCAAAAGAGGAAAAACATTACATAAAAAGGCATAAACAAACTTGCCCATCTCAACTTCAACTCCAGTCACACCAGAGAAAACTAGCCCTCCAACAAAATATGAAAGAAAATAGAAAGCTAAAATAATTAACCAAGCGCCTAATGCCCTAACTAGAATATATTGCCATCTCGATATGGGAAAACTAACTAACTGGTTCACAATTTTAGAGTTAAGATCACTAGCAATAGTATTAGAACCAATAAGGTAGGCCAAGAACACTATCCAAAAATTGATACAGAGAAAATAAATTCCTAGAGCTCCACCACCAACAAAATTAAGACCATCTTGGGCAAGGGTACTCTCTCCTAGAGACTTTATAATGACACTTATCACTATGACGATTGCAATATTTAATAAGCCCAAGAAGATAAGAGACTTATTTCTAATCTCTTTTAAGAATGTATTGGTCATTAATACACTAAGCATTGTTTTTTACCTTTTTGTAGAAGTAATCTTCAAATGATCCATCTTTAAAATTCGAAAACTCACCAGTTTCTATAATTTCTCCATGATTCATAATCGCGTACTCATCACAGAATTTTTCTATCTCACCTAAAATATGACTATTAATAAAAATCGTTTTATTCTTGGACTTATAATTGAGCAAAATGTCTTTCAGCTCTTTAATCGCCACTGGATCAAGACCACTAAATGGCTCATCTAGAAAAATCGTATCAGCATCAGAAATTAACACTGAGGCAATTCCTGTTCTTTGAAGTTGTCCTTTAGAAAGAGTGGATAGCTTTTTTTCAAGTAAACTATCAATTCCTAATTCCGCTGTAATGGTGCTAATTTTTGAATTTAATTCACTCCCACTTAGTCCATACATCTGTCCATAGAATGCGATTGTTCCCTTTACTGTATAGTAATCATAGAAGAAGAACTTTTCAGGAAGGTAGGCCAATGACTTCCTACTTTCAGGAGCAGGTGAACTAATTCCATTGACTGTAATACTTCCCTCTTTAAAAGAGGCCAATCCAAGGATGGACTTTAACAAAGATGTTTTTCCTGCTCCATTGGGCCCAACTAAAGCGAGTATTCTATTAGGCTTTAGTTCTAAATTGACATTCTTGAGGGCGCAAAACCCTCCATAAAATTTAGAGACATTTGAAATTTTAACAATTGATTCCATGCTATTCCTAAGGCTTTTCAATTACTTTTGGAGCTCTATTGCCATCAATGGCCACATAGATAAATTCTCCCTCAGTAACTTTAATTCGATCTTCTTTATAGGCACGGATTGTCCATGCTTCGACTTTTACTCTGATACTTGTCTTACCAACTTTGATTAGCTTGGCATAACAACAAAGAACGTCACCAACAAATACTGGCTTATGAAAAGTCATACTTTCTAAGGCCACTGTAACAGTTCTGCCTTTCACGTATTTCTTACTAAAAATACCACCGGCAATATCCATTTGGCTTAACAACCAACCACCAAAGATATCTCCATCCGGATTAGTATCTGCTGGCATGGCCAATGTTCTAACAATTAATTCTCCCTCAGGAGATGCTGAATTTTCACTCATAATAACCTCTTGAGATTATTATAATCTTTAGTCTTCTAGAAAGAAAGAAGCACTTGTTTTTAATGCTTTCTTATATGCAAATTGCGAAACGATAACACAAATAAACAGGATAATGACAGGTACAAGGACGGCCATCGTCAGCGATGGCATACTAGTATAGTCAAATATTACATAACCAAAAATATAGGTCGTGAGTATTCCAAAAATAGAAGCACTCATAGTACTAAAGAAAGCGAGTGCTAAAATTTCGATGACAAAGACTCTTCTGATTTGACCACTAACCATTCCTACAACTTTTAAAAGTGCGACATCCTTTAGTTTTCTTAAACTTAAATCTCTACAAAGAGCAAAGAGAACAAAGATTCCGACGACAAAGCAAAGAAAGGCCATCGCTTGAAGTGCAAATGCCATCTGTGTCATGAGATTTCTAATTCGATTGACGACTCTTGTAACATCAATACTGCTTACATTTGGAAAGAGATCAACAAGATCGATCTGCAGTTTACTCTTAACTTCCTCTTTCGCAATATTTGAAACTGCTGCAAGCCAAGTTTTAGGTGCATCTTCGAGAAAACCAGGTTGAAAAACTAAAAAGAAATTAGGAACAAAACTTGTCCACCTTACTTTCCTAAAGTTTACGACTTTTCCTTGAACCTCAATCCCAGCAATATCGAAGTCTATTATATCACCAAGTTTAATCTTTAATCTTTCAGCATATCGAACTTCAACACTGACTTCTGGAATCTCTCCTATTGTCTTACTAAAAGGTTTTCCTGAAACAATACTTTCAGAATCAGAGAGTGATTCTTTAAAGGAAATATTAATACCTCTATTTCTTAGACGTTGTGCCCTTTCTTCTTCACGTGAATATTTCTTTGAAGGGTCGTAACTAATCTTTTCGCCATTCTTTCTTAATAGTCTCCCTCTTATCATCGGGCTAAGTGCTATTAATGAATAATCTTTCTCTTCAAAAAACTCCTCTAATTCAACTTTTTGTTCATCTTGAATATCAAACATAAAAAAGCTTGGAAGAGAACTATTACTATTCACATCCAATTCTTTTTGAAGTGTATCGTTAAGGGATGGAATAAAAACTAATAGAAAAGTTGAAAAGAAAAGACTAACAAAAACAGAAAAACTATTTAGTTTAAAACGCGAGATATATTTGAACCCCATGCTCCATTCTAATGAAGCATTTTTACTTAATTTTTCTAAAACGATTAAAAGAATTCGCACAAAGACAAAGGACGATATTAAAAGTACAGCTAAAGCGGCAGTAAAAATAGAACCGACGAGAAGCGAATTACTTAAATAAAAAATAAAAGCAACGACAAAAAATAAGAGAGGAAGATAGTTTTTGAAGTTACTTACAGTATTATCATTATCTACTTCAGTACTTTCTTCAAATAGGTTTTGTGGTGGTTGCTTATAAAACTTTAATAAGAATGGCCATGCAACTAAGAAAACTGATGAAAGACCTACAAAGAGTCCCAAACCGACTGAACTCCATGGGAATAGAGATGGTAAGGAAACCTCTAAAACTTTTTCAAGAATATTAAAGAGAGAAGGAGAAAGTATTAAAGAAGATATAATTCCAAAAAGTGTTCCCAGCGTCGCCAGTAGAAAAGTCTGAATAATATAGAGGTTTAAAACCTCTTTTCTTTTCATCCCTAAGGCTAAATAGATTCCAATTGTTTTACGTTGAGAGTAAATATGGGCCCTGAAGAGATAGTAAATACCAATAAGTGCCAGTAAGAGAGCACTTAAACTGACCAGACCGAGAAAATCATTGAGATAGCGTAATAAGCGTCCAACTTGTTCAGAACTTTTTTCAGGAGTGTTTATTCTGATGGCGATATCATTAAGCTCATCTTTTAAAGTAAGTATTTCATCTGTAGTTAGCTCTCTTTCAAGCTTGAAAGCATGACGATATCTTACTGTAGATCCTTTACGAATAAGTTCAGCTCTTTCTAATGCTTCCGGAGAAAGAAATATTCGAGGAGCGGCTGCCCCCATACCAAAAGTTTGCTGAGGATCACGAAGTACAATTGAGCCTATTTCGAACTCTTTTTCGCCAAAAATGATTTTCTTATTATCTCCCTTATTACCCAGAAGAACTAAAACATCTTTATAAGCATGGATAATTTTTTCAGATAAATCTGAAGCTTTATCAAACTCAAAATCGCCATAGAAAGGAAATCCTTTAGGAATCGTTTGAAGTGAAACAAGTCTAGTTCTCTCCTCCCCCTTGGCCATAGTAAAGAGGGTTTTATATTCGACCTCTTTAATTACTTTATTCTTTTGAGAAATAAAGTTTCTCGTAATTTCAATTTTCTTATCTGCAATTGGGAAGCGAGACTGTAATTCTAAATCTGAGCCTAATAAGGATTTCGCCCTACTTGATACAAGATGATCAAAAACATTCTTGAAATAATCAAGAGTCACTAGGCCACCAAGGCCAAGTGCTAAATTAATAATAAAAATTAATGTAAACTTCTTTCGATAAAGGAGACCCTTTGAAGCTTGAGTAATTAATTTCATTTTAAGAAAGGACTCCCTTATCTAGAGTCATAACTCGATCTGTAAATTTTCCGAGTTCTTTATTATGCGTTACTAGTATTAAGCTTTTTCCCTGCTCTTCTACTAATTTAAAGACGAGATCCATTACTTCCTTCCCCGTTTCTTCATCAAGAGAACCAGATGGCTCATCAGCTAAAATGAGATCTGGATTGTGAACAAGGGCCCTTGCAATCGCCACTCTTTGTTTCTCTCCTCCACTTAACTGCGAAGGAAAGTGCTCAAGACGATCGGCCAATCCAACTTTAGATAACAGGTCTTTCGCTCTATTTTTCTGCTCTTCTCCAATATCCCCATCTATTTCAAGAGGAAGAAGTACATTTTCATAAGCATTTAAGTGATTAATGAGATGAAAATGTTGAAAAATCATACCAAGCTTCTTTCTTCTCATTATAGAAAGTGAATCTTCATTAGAGTTAAGCAAATCATTTCCAAGAACATTGACCTCTCCGCCATCGGCCCTTAGAGTTCCTCCTAAGATACTGAGGAGTGTTGATTTACCACTACCTGAATGTCCTAGTATCGTAACAGACTTACCACTATCGAGACTCAGGTTCAGCTTCTTTAAGATAGAAATATCACCATATGACTTTGTTACATCTTTTAAATCGACAATCATAATAGGGCCTTGAGATGAGGATAGACATTTTCGGCCATTTTCTTATGACCTTTCTCGTTAGGATGTATTCCATCTTCAATATTGAGATCTTTTTCTCCAGCAACCCCTTCTAGTAAAAAAGGAATGGTTGGAAGTGAATTAGATTTCGATAGTTGGGAATACATTTTCTTAAATTGAGAAGTATATTCTTTTCCATAGTTAGGAGGAAGCATCATTCCTGCTAGCAGCACTTTCATTCCTTTTGACTTAGCAAAGTCGATGGCTTTTTGAAGATTATTCTTAGTGGCTTCAACTTTTACACCTCTTAGACCATCATTTGCTCCAAGGGCAAGAATTAAAACCTTAGGGTTTGCTTTCGAATACCATCTGATACGACTAAGTGCCGACGCTGAAGTACTTCCGCTAATACTCCCATTGAGAACCTTAATCTTATAACCTTCAGAACGTAATCTTGTTTGAATAACTTGAGGAAAAGAATCTTCTTTATTAACTCCATAGCCAGCTGTTAAAGAATCTCCGATAAAGAGAACTGACTGGGTTGATTCAGCAAATGAATTACCAAGGAATAGAAAATTAAAAGCAGCAAATACTAAAAAGAAATTGATTAATTTTCTCACAAAACCTTCCCGACTTTTCTTAACTCTTTCAAAAGACTTCTATCTATTGAAGTATCCCTTTTAGGGTTAAACATTAACTCATTATAATTTAGCGCAAACTGGTTCCAATGTTTATGGTCAGAATCATCAAAAATGTTAGCTTTCTGTAAATTTTGATACTGAATTCTAGGATTTATTGTTGGATTAAGCCAAATTCCATGTTTTTTGCTCAATTTCTTGCATAATTCGATATAAACTCGATGGGCCATAGGATATTTCGCTTTGTTTCGTTTGAGGAAGAAAATGATTATCCCACTGAAAAGCCCAAGAATAATCCCTACAATCACGATAAGCTTAATCCTGAATTTTTCAGATGAAAAATTCAGTCTTTCAAAGAAGTTCTTCTGTGTCTCATAATCATAATTTAAGAAGCTATTATTTAATTTGAAATAAATCATATCAGTTGCAAATTTAAATCTTTGGAAAAAGCTAGAATTCTTTCTTTGAATAAATTCATCTAATCCCTCACCTTCTTGTAAATCAGATAATTGATTGAATGTGAAAGCACCAAGCTGAACACGTTCTGGAGCAACATAGGCCGTTGGATCACTTAAGACCCAACCCTCATTAGGATTCCAATATTCTACCCATGCATGAGCATCTTCATTTCGTATAATAAAATAATCACTAAGGTCATTATAAATACCGCCATGAAAACCAACGACAATTCTTGATGCTATATTATTTGCCCTTAAATAGAGAGCAAGTGAACTGGCGTAGTGTTCACAAAGACCAATTTTCTTATTGAAAAAGAAATCATCAATTTGATTTTGTGGATTCATAGGTCCTGGACGAAGTGAGTATGAAAAACTTTGTGAGGAAATATAATCCCTGAAAAATCTAACGTACTCTTCAGGTGTTTGAAACTTTCTTTGTTGGCTCCAGTTATAGAACTTCGATTTATTAAAGTTTCCCGGCAATTGCTTATAAGTAGTAAGTGCATTCTGATTTTTTAAAGGAACACTTTTATAGGTAGTGGCCCTATACTTTAATTTTTGATTAGAAAGCACTCTCGCCACATAAGTTCCACTTACCCCTCTTTTAATATAACTACGGGATAGATTTCGAATATTATGTGAATTTTTTAAAAGAAAGAGATTTGACGACTGAAATTCTTCAAAAGTTACCTCATAATTAATTATCGGGCGACGATTCGATTTAATACTTTGAAGAGTTGCTCCTCGATTACCTGGCGTCCAATTGAATCCATCAGTAAGTCCTAATACTCCTCCTCGCCAATACATCTCAGGCAAACTTGGTCTCTTACCAGCAAGAAAATTTGCTCTAAATACAGGAGTAGGATCATTAATGACTTCTGAAAGACTTCCAGGCTTAAGCTGTTCTATAAAACCTGTTTTATTAGTTTCTTTAACCGTATTGAAGAATAAGTTTCCAACCAGTAAACGAGGAAACAAAAAGAAGAGCACTATACCAGCAGGTATAGACCAGAGCAGTACCTGCCTAAGAGCTTTAAGTCTTTCCTTTTTTATTAGTTCAGTATCATTTTTAGAATTTAAGAAATTTATAAATAAATAGAGAAAGAAAACATAAGTGATTACATAAGCTACCATGAAGAGGCTATACACTGTTAATAATTGTCCTACCATCATGAGTAAATCGATTACGAAGAAAAGATAATAATCACGTTTTTCATTCAACTCGAACATCTTTATCACGGTTAGGGTGAGTAATAGGGCCACACCAGTCTCTAATCCCCTAAACTCTCCAAAGAAAGAAATGAGAAGAATGAAAGATGAGAATAATAAGAAAAATTTCAGAAATGGCTTAACAAGAAATATTTTAAACGAATGTAATATGGCAAAGAAATAGAGAAATGCCGTCGTAGCGATAATCACAGGGTTTAACTGCCCAATGAAAGGAATGACAGAAAAGAGAAAGAATAAATGAGTGTAGATCTTTAATTTATTCATTATATAACTTCAAAAACACATCTTTTAGTGATTGATCTAATTCTATTTCAGAAGATAAATTCCAAGTGTATGACTTACCATTTATGACAACAGTTAAATTACTTTTTTCTAAATGAGAATGGTAGGCCAAAAAATGAAAGACCGCTAATTTCTCCTCTCTATTTTCTCCTACAAGATCTATATTTATGATGGATTCTTTTTTTACATTTTCATAAAACTCTTTTTTGTAAAGACCTAGCTTGCGACTATATGCCTTCCAATCAACATCTTTCCAGGAATCACCTAATATATATTCTGAATGACCGTAGAAATCTTCAACTCCACCCTTGCGTGTATTATTAACATCATAATCATCTGAAGAGCTAAACATATCGATAAACTTCTTATTCTCTTTTAACTCTGGAAGGATAAAAATCTTCTGATCAACTTTAAAATTCTTCCAACTTTTATAAAGAGTAAAAGGAAAAGAAGTATCAACTCTTACTCTATTTGTTTTATGAACTCCAGCGGCAAGATTGAAATCTATTTTCAAGCTACTGGTAGACTTCTTATCGATAGTTAAACTCTCAAGAGAATATTGATTCAAAATTTTTACCTGAAGATCAAAACGCATTCGACTTGAATTATTTTTAATCTTAACAAAAGTATCAAATTGCTTGGTGGCCAGATTATATCTTTGATAAAGACTAACCACTTCGATTCCAGCAAGATTATAATTTGTATAGAAAGAGCTCACAAGAATGACTGAGACAAAGATAAACGTAGCACTAAAGGCCAATGAGTGACCGTAACTAAGACTAATTAAAAACAATATAAAAATGATGGAGAGATAATAAAATCCGTATGAAGTAGGAATAATAAATATCCGCTCTCGAGTTTCAAGAAAGTTCTTAATACTCGCCAATGACATTAGAATGCCTCTAGTTTTTTAAGCAGATCTTTAACTAGTTTTATACCAGCGGAGACACCATTGATCCCCCCAACTCTATGTCCTAATACATAAGGAGCAATCTTATAAATATCTTCATTAGTCACATAACTATTCCCATTGATAAGGGCATAGGCCTTGGATGCTCTAATTAAGTCTAGCGAAGCTCTTGGACTTAGTACTTTTCCAAACTCAAGATCATTTCGACATTTCTCAACAAGGGAGAGAAGATAGTCAACACTATTCTTAGAAGCCTCAATTTTATTAACTTCATTCATCCAAAGTTTTAATTCATCAAGATTTGAGATAGCATTTAAATCCTTCCACTTTTCAGTATTATTTGAGTTAAGAAGAATTTCTCTTTCAATTTCAATATCAGGAAGACCAATTTCAAGTCCCATAAAGAAACGGTCAATCTGACTTTCTGGTAAAGGATAGGTTCCAATTTGCTGAACTGGGTTTTGAGTGGCAATAATAAAGAAAAACTCATCCATCTGAAATGTAAGCCCATCAATATCAACCTTTCTCTCTTCCATCACTTGCAAAAGTGCACTTTGTGTTTTTGGAGTGGCCCTATTAAGCTCATCAGCAAGAATCAATTGACCAAAAATTGGTCCCTTTTTAAATTCAAAATCTTGTTTTTCACTGTTATAAAAATTTATTCCAAGAATATCTCCAGGCAACATGTCATTAGTGAACTGGATTCGATTTACTTTTAATCCAAGTAGCTGACCAAAAATTCTAGCAAGGGTTGTTTTTCCCACTCCCGGAATATCTTCAATCAGTAAATTTCCAGATGAGATTAAACAACATAGTGCCAATTTAATTTCTTCTTCTTTACCTAAAAGAACTTGAGATGCCTGATCAATGATTTTTCTAATATTCTGTCTATTTACTGTGTCCATGGTGTATATTATAAACGATATCAGTAATTTAATTAATGAGGACAATATGAACAATATCTATGAAACCAAATTAAACGATCTTAAAGGTCAGGCAATCGATTTCGAAGCTTTCAAAAACAAGACTATCTTAGTTGTAAACACTGCAAGTAAGTGTGGCTTCACTCCTCAGTACGAAGGATTAGAAAAGCTCCACCAAAAATATAAAGATCAAGGCCTTGTCATTATCGGTACTCCCTGTAATCAATTTGGTAAGCAAGAACCAGGAAGCTCTGACGAGATTAGCGAGTTTTGCCAAGTAAATTATGGAGTATCATTCCTTATTAGTGAGAAAATTGATGTTAATGGTAGTAATGCTCACCCTCTTTACCAATGGCTTAAGAAAGAAAAGCCAGGACTTCTCAACACTGAAGCCATTAAATGGAATTTTACTAAATTCTTAGTTGATAAAAATGGGCAAGCAGTTCAAAGATTTGCTCCCAAAGACACTCCAGAGTCACTAGAAAAAATTATCCAAGAATTACTATAACTCAGAAAGAATTCTATCGAGTTGCTTGATAGAATTCACATGAGTTCCCTTCTTGCCTTTGTTAAGAACATCATCTTGAATATGGTTTCCCCCACCCACAAAGAGATGCCCGTTCGGACCTAGCGAACTCATAAGCTTCTTAAAATAATTGTTAAGATAGAAAGTATCTTTCCCATCAGGAATAACGGTACTTCCTAAAATCACCATCGAAGCATCGAGGGACTTATAAGCATCAATCAAAGAATCAACGGGCAGATTTGGTCCAAGATAGTAGAACTGAAGTCCATAGTGATTACAAAGAAGTGCCGCCTGCAAAATTCCAAACTCATGATAATCCCCTTCAGGACTACAAATTAGAATTTTATGAGGCTTATTATTTCGAGAAGATGTATTTTTAAAGAGAGTATGTCCAATATGGAACTTGAGAATTGCACTGAGAGCATGCTCTTGAGAAATATTAAATTCCTTTTCATACACTAAAGTTCCAACCTCTGCCATAAGAGGTCCAATGATATCGAGGGCGAACTGACGGCTTGAAAGAAGAATTTTTAACTTATTAATCTCATGACTAATAATATCTAGTTTATAAGTTTTTAAAGCGAGAATCAGACTTTTAAGTGATTGTTCAATATTAACAACGGAACCATTAATTCCTTTGATTGCTGTCACCTTCTCTACAGAATCAGCTTTCTTACCAAGCTTCTTTAAAAGCTTTCTAAGATTGGTTGTTTCCATGGCCGCAATCTTACTGATCGAATGTCCAAGAGTACAAAGTTCATTCAGCAGAGAAAGTCTCTCCACATCTTTGTCATTATATTCTCTTCTACCATTATCACTTCTATTTGGAGTGACTGCTTGGTACCTCTTTTCCCAGGCCCTGATAGTGTGAACACCGACACCACTAATTTTAGAAGCTAATTGAATACTATACTTTCCATTCATAAGCGATTGATCCAAAGTTAATCTCCTTTTTAGATTAGTGCTTTATTTAAACTGCCACAACTGAACAAGACTAATGTCTAACTTGTGTTAACCCACGGTCTAAGTTTTGTCTATTATAACTCAAGAGTTTATTATATATACTGTTTGTAAGGAGATTATTATGAATATTTTAATTACTGGTGGAACAGGTTTTGTAGGGAAAAGATTAGTAAATAGCTTAAAAGACAAGGCCTTTGCTAACAAAGTCTTTGTTATTACGAGAGACCCCCAAATGTACTTCAATGATCAGACTGAACAATTGAAATATATTACGACCAATGACTTTGGTCAGATCAGCGAAGAAATCGCAAACAGTGTAGACGTCATAGTTAATCTTGCAGGTGAAAATATCTCCAATGCTAGGTGGAGTGAAAAGCAAAAACGTAAACTCACAACTTCACGAGTAGACCGTACACAAAAACTATTAAAGCAGTTTGAAGATAAGCAAAATTTAAAAAAAATCATTTCGGCTTCGGCCATTGGAATATATCCAACTAATAAGTCCAATGAGCTGACTGAGGAGTCTGAATTAGGAGAAGGTTTTCTTGCAGATCTCTGTAAGCAATGGGAAGCAGCAGTGACTGAATTCAATCATCCAGCTAAGAAATGTATCATGCGAATTGGGGTCGTCTTTGGAAAAGGTGGAGGGGCCCTTCAGAAATTATGGCCAATTTTTAAATTTGGACTAGGTGGTCCCGTTGGTCTTGGTAAACAAGTTATGAGCTGGATTCATGTAGATGATCTCGTTAAAGCGATTGAGCACTTCATTTCAAAACCAGACTCTGAAGGAGTTTATAACCTGACATCACCGATGCCAGTATCAAATGCTCAATTTTCAAAAGCATTTGCTAAAGCTTTCGGTACGCCATGCCTCTTTCCAGTTCCTCCTATTGCTTTAAAAGCAGCGATGGGTGAAATGAGTACTATTGTCCTCGACGGGCAGACGATACTTCCTAAGAGGCTTGAATCAGAGGGCTTCGAGTTTAATCACGCACAAGTAGAAAAAGCTCTCGAACATATTGTAAATACGTAAACGCTTAATTTAATTTTCTTAGAAAAGCGCCACTAATTATTGATATTGGTGGCCTTACTCAAAAGTGATAATATTGTAAAAATATTGTTGAACGTATGCGGTGGAAAAATTAATTCTTTTTTAAAAGGAATCCACCATGTGCATAGGTTTGGTAAATATTAATGTTATTAGAAGTTTGCTTAAGACTTTTATGCAAGGCTGGCTACCTCTCGCATGCTTGCTCGCATGCTCGTGTGCAGGACCAACCTCACCTTTTGGACATTTTAATGTCTTAGAAAAGCCTCATGATCTTAAGGCCGCTGAAAACTTTAGAAAGTTAGCAAGTATTCAAACAACATTACAGATAGACTCGATGAAGTCTCATGCTGAAATTGAGCTTACTCCAGACTGGATTGATTTTAACCAACATAAAGATATTAAAATCGTTATCAATGATAATTCAGGAGTTTCTTCCAGTTACATCTTTAAAGTCTATTTGAATGGTGCAGAGGTTACTGATCAATTTCTCAGTGTGGCCAAAAAACAAATCAATCATGAGAATAAGACTATCACTTATACCACTCCCAAATTAAGTTTCTTACCAGAGAGAGATAACCATATTGTTTTTAGCTATCAGAAAGATTCTTTTTCAGAACCTATTGTTGAAGCAATGAGTATGCCTAAGTGCAATTATTATGATTATCAACCAATTGTTAAACTCAGTCCCTTTAATCCTAAGAAGCAATTTTTAGGGCATATCAAAGATGCTGCTTATCACGAACAAATCAATCCAAGTTTACTTGCTGCTCTTATTGCTCAAGAGTCTGGGTTTAATTCAATGGCCGTTAGTCATGCCAAGGCCATTGGCCTTACTCAGGTAACAGAAAACGCCGAGCCTCATATTTTAGAAGATAGTGCTCATTGGCCACAATATCCTAAGCTCAACCAATTCAATGTACCGACGATTAAAACACTTATTTATCTTGGTAAAGTGAATGCACAAAATGAATGGCGACTAAATCCTTATCTCTCTATGAGAGGTGGGGCCAAATATCTCAAATATCTAGAAGACTATTGGTCATCAGCAGATGCCAAATTTAGAATTCAGACTCATCTTAATAGTAATTGGGATAAAACAAGTGATCTTATCTTAGCAAGCTATAACTCTGGTCCTTTTCGTGTGAAGCAAGAACTCACAAAGTATGGACCAGATTGGTTAAACTCTCCTAAATTAAAAGAAGCAAAGAAATATGTCTCAAGAGTTCGTAGCTTTTGCCACGAATTCAGAACAGCAGGAAACTAATATGAAAAATAGACCTATTGGATTAACGATCCTAACATTTTTTCTTATCGCTGTGGCCATCTCTATTCCTCTACAAATTGCCTTTATGTACAATCACGGCATAAGTGACATCACACTTATTCTTCATAAGATTACAGCTCTTAACTGGGTTGTCATCGTTCTCTGCCTCACTGGGGCATTGACGACTTGGGAAGCAGCTCCAGAGTTTAAGCTGATTATTCCTCTCGCGATTATTTCAGTGGCCATTAATAATTACTATGTAGCGAAATGGGGAATCGACTACAGTGCTGGTGCTTCGTTTCTCGCCTTCATTTCTTTTCTTTTCACTGTATCAATACTAATGACAGGAAAGAGCTGGGAGGCCTTAACAAATCCTGGGCTACAATGGTGGAAAATTCCAACAAGAATTAAGAAGTCTATCCCCGTCTTTATTGAAATCTCTGAAAATAATAATGTTCTTGTGAGAACTTTTGATATTAGTCTAACAGGAGCATTCCTCAAATCTCTCCCTCCAGATATTCTAGAAGAGAAGATCAGAAAGGGACAAAACCTGAAGCTTCATATTGGCATTGGGGATGAGCAAGTCACAATCGAAGGCACAATTGCAAGAAAGGCCATTCATGAAACAGGAGTCTATCCAGCAGGAATAGGTGTTCAGTTTAAGCATAGCCGCTTTTTGAACTTCTTATCATTAAGAAAAATACTCGCTAAACCATTTATTTATTCTTATGTGGGAATTAAATAATTGAACGTTGAAGTTTTAAGTTCTTTGGATAAGGAAGAAAGTATTTTTGATTAAGTAAATAATCTTTTGAATATTTCTTTGAAAAGAAGGAAAGTAATTTAAGAATGGCCATATAAGAAGTTTCCCCTTCTTTATATTCTTCGATCATTTCTATAATCTGTGCCTTCTCTTCTTTATCTAAGTCTTTCTTAAAATATCCTAGGATATGAAACATCACATTCTTACGGTTTTTCAAAGCTGAAGGTCTCTCCATAATCTCCATCATCATATTTAAATAAGTATCGCGGTTATTTTCAAAACCCTGCTCCGAAAGACCCGCAGCAATTTGTCCAAGTTCTTTGGGACCCTGAGGACGATACTCCATGAAAATATATTTATACTCTTGATGAAATCTTTGGAGTGACGATATGTCTGAGACTTCCTTTTTAAATCTTTGAAAAGCAAAAACTTTTTTTACAAAGTTCTCTCTTAAAGCATTATCATTCAACCTTCCACTATCGATAATTGGAAGTAATGGAAAATTCTCTTTGATCCACTTATAAAAGATACCGAGTCCTTTCCTTTCAGGATGGCCTTTTCCTTCTTCTTTGTAGACCTTTAATTTCTCAGGTCCACAGGTAGGACTATTCTTCATGAAAATATAACCATCAAGCCCTTCAAAATAGTCTCTATATTTTTCAAAAGTTGATAAAGCATTAGGCGTGTGATCAATCAAATGATCAATTGATTTAAGTTTAATCTCGCCAGATTCTTCAACTAGGCGAATTGGTTTTCTAGGAACACCTAGGCCCATTTCTACTTCTGGACAGAATTTCTTAAAATCAACATGTTCAGAAAGTTTATCTGTAACCCAAGAGTCTCTTTTCGCTCCTCCATCGAAACGAACATTATCTCCTAAAATACAGCTACTAATCCCCAATACCGGCTTTTCCATAAATCTATCATATCATTGAATTTTTAAGGTCAAAAACAGACCCCATAGACAAGACTTAGACAACACTCCCCCTATGATCTCCTCTGAGGTAATATGGCTTATGGATGATAAATATGAAAAGTCGATCGTTTGGATAAGAAGAGATTTAAGGCTCTTGGATAGCCATGCTCTTTTTAGGGCCAAAGAAAGAAGTAAGAACATACAACTTCTCTTTATCTTCGATCAAGTGATTCTAGATAAGTTGGATGATTTATATGAGGATAAGCGAGTTCAATTCATCAAGAGTGCCCTACTTGAAATTGAAAAACAGCTTGATCAAAATATCATTATTAAATATGGAAAACCAGAAGATGTATTTGAAGAGATAATTAAAGACGAAAAAATAGATGCTGTTTTCACGAATAGAGATTACGAACCCTATGCAAAGAAGAGAGACTTAAAAATTTCTAAACTTTGTCAAAAGCATAATGTTGATTTTCATTCTTATAAAGATCATGTCGTTTTTGAGTTTCCCGAAATCGTTAAAGATAATAAAGAATTCTATTCAGTCTTTACTCCTTACAAAAGAAAATGGCTTTCTAAAGTAGATTCAGGTGAATCCCTTATTCCCCTCTTTCAATATCGTTTAGCTGATATTAAGAAAATGGTATTTACTCCTAAAACAAAGAGGGCCAAAAAATTTCTTGATAAGCTTTCTCCTTCGCCAATACCTGCAAGCTCAAAGCAAGCAGAAGGAAAGCTAAACAAGTTTCTCAAAATAATTAATGACTATCACCAAAATCGTGACTTCCCAGCAATCAATGGCACCAGTGGTCTTTCAATGTATATTCGATTTGGTCTCTTATCTCCAAGAAGACTTTCACTCATTGCCTATCAGAATAAGTCAGTTGGTTCTCAAACTTGGCTTAGTGAACTTATCTGGCGTGAGTTTTATTTTATGATTTTAGATACACACCCAGAAGTGGCCACAAAAGAATTTAATGTTAAATACCAAGACTTTCCTTGGAAGAAGGATTCAAAACTTCATCAAGCTTGGGTAGAGGGACAAACAGGTTTTCCTATTGTTGATGCGGCCATGAGATGCCTTAAAGAAACTGGACAAATGCATAATCGTTTAAGAATGGTGGTTGCAAATTTCTATTGCCGATTACTGCTCTTGGATTGGAGAAAGGGTGAAAGGCATTTTGCAAAATATCTTCTAGACTTTGACCTTAGTGCCAATGTTGGTGGATGGCAGTGGTCAAGTGGTAGTGGTAATGATGCTGCTCCTTACTTTCGAATTTTTAATCCCCTATCTCAAAGTAAGAAATTTGATAAAGAGGCGATATTCATTAAACAGTGGTGCCCTGAACTTCAAAACATGCCAGATAAGTATATTCATCAACCTTCTTTAGCACCGGAAGATATTCAAAATGATGCAGGATGCATTTTAGGAAAAGACTATCCTATGGAGATCATTGACTATAACGCTTCTCGGCAAAACTCCCTTCTCTTCTTTAAGAAAATCTTGTCATAAATGACTTTGACACGAGCTTTTTTTTCTTGGAATAATAGGTCAAATTTCACAGAGAGTTTATGAGAATAGTAATATTTAGCGTTCTAATCGCTTTTTTCACAACTAATTTATTAGCAGCTACCCAATGCGTGGCCCATCGTGGTTATAGCTCAGAATATTTAGAGAACTCTCTTGAGGCGCTAGAAGCCGCGGCTGAGCTTGGTACTCATGCCATTGAATTTGATATCCAGCATTCAGCAGATGGTATTCCTTTTCTCATGCATGACAAAACTCTAAGAAGAACCGTACTTGAAAAAACAAAAGGTTGTGAACTTGATACTAATGTTTCAGACCTACCTTTTAAAATGATTCGCGATTACTGCCTACTAAAAAATATGGAAAAAATTCCTACTTTAGAGGAAGCATTAGTGGCCCTAAAGGAAAGTGGTGTGACTCTTTTTATTGAATATAAAGATGAGCCAACACTTGTTGATGTTCAAACAATCCAGAAGTTTTTCTCAAGGTCACCTGGTCTTGTTTTCATTATAAGCTTCAATAGAAAGTATCTTGATAAGTTTAAGTATTGGAGAAATATTTATCCATTTCTGAAAAATGTAAAATTATTAAAACTCAATCGTTTTGGAACACGTTGGAAGAAGAAATATGATGGTGTCGATAGTTATTTATTAACAAAGAGAATGATTCGTCGACTTCATAAGAAGAATAAAGTCTCAGCGGTTTATACCATCAATAGAGAAAAGAAAATGAAAAGGTATATAAAAAAGAATGTGCAATACCTTACTACTGATAAACCACAACTTTGTTTAGATCTTGTTTCCCAGTAAAGCTAAAGAACTCCTAATTTTTTCATTACCAATCATTGCAGGCCAAGTTGGCCAGATGCTTTTTGGTATTGGAGATATCGTCGTTGCTGGTCACTACTCAAAAGAGATGGCCTCAGCTCTAGGTGTTGCTGCTGCTATTCTAGTTCCTTTCATTATGTTTGGATTAGGTCTGACCTATGCCATTGGTCCAATTATCTCTAAGAAAATTGGTGCCAATGAAGACTATACTGGGGTGCTTTGGACTTCTGTAAGATCCTGTCTCAATGTCTCTTTTATTATTATTCTCTTTCTCTTTGCCTTCATTCTCTGTATCGATTTTATCGATTTTCCTACTGGCATTGGAGAACAGATTAAAAAGTATTTGATTATTACTTCTCCTTCAATTGTCTTTGCGCTTATCTTTCAGGCCTATAAAGAATATCTGCAGGCTTTTGATGATACTCTCTTCGCCAATATTACTATTCTTATTTTTAATGTAATAAATGTCTTACTCAATATTATTTTTGTCTTTGGTCTTGGAATAATTCCGGAACTTGGAATTACAGGTGCTGCTATAGCAACCCTTGTAAGTCGCGCTCTGATGGCGTTCGTCTTGGCGATATACACTCACATAAAGTTTAATGAAAAGAGAGTCTATCTAAAGAAAATTTCAAAAGAGATTTTTACTATTGGTCTCCCAATAAGCTTTGGAACACTCCTTGAAGTTCTAGCCTTCACAACCGTAACAGTTATTGTGGGAAGAATGGGGGTAATTATAAGTGCTGCCCATAATATCGTTTTAAACTTTTCTTCCATGACCTTTATGGTTCCTCTAGGGATGGCCTCAGCTGTGGCAGTAAAGGTGGCCCATTCTGGTGGTAAAAAAGATTACGAAACTCTCAATGAGTATACGAAGGCCTCAATTTTTATTTCTTCAATTTTTATGGCGATCACGGCGATCACCTATGCATCTTTTCCAAATTTTATCATGGAACTTGGGACTAAGGATCAGCAGGTTCTTCAATATGGAAGTGCCCTTCTTTTTTGGGTTGCTCTCTTTCAGATACCAGATGGGCTACAAGTAACCTTATGGGGAGTCTTAAGAGGGATGCATATTACAAAACAACCTATGATCCTAGGCTTTATCTCCAACTGGATTATTAGTCTTCCTCTTGGTGTCTATCTTGCTTTTAATTTAAAAATGGAAGCTGCTGGTCTATGGGCAGGTCTTGCACTAGGACTTTCACTTATGTCTGTTGGACTTAGTATAATTTACTTTAAGAATTATCGTGAATTAAAAAAGCTTGTTTAAAGCGACGATCACACCGAGATAAAGACTTACACTAATCATATCGCATCCAGAAGTGACAAGTGGTCCCGCCGCTACTGCAGGATCAATTCCAATTTTCTTAAATCCCATTGGCACAAACATACCAAAGAGTACGGCAGTAATGACTGAAATAATAATTGTTAAACCTACCCGCAGACTAACTTCAAGATTTTGATAGAAAAGTAGAGTCACTAAGAAAGTTACTGTAGCCGCCATCGCACCTACAATAAGCCCTACTAAAAACTCTCTCCAAAGTGGAAGTCTAAAATCTCCAAATTCGTTTGCACCTAAAGCAAAATTACGGGTAATAATCATCGCTGTTTGAGTTCCCACATTCCCTGTAGTGTTCATAATAAGAGGAACAAAGCTGGCAAAAATAATTGCATTGGCCACCTGATGTTCAAAGAAAGTTAAGATATAACCAGTCAGCATAGAAGCAGAAATACTAAAAACAAGCCATGGAAATCTTCCGAGAGCAACTTTTAGTTTATTCTCACCAGTATCAGCTAAACTTTCTGAAGGATTAACACCTGCAAAGGCAAGTAAATCTTCATTGGCCTCACTCTCCATAACATCTTGAATATCATCAAAAGTAATCTGACCGAGAAGTTTTCCTTCGTCATCAATCACTGGCATATAAGTGAGATCATATTTACTAAATGATTGAGAGACTTCCTCTTGATCTTCCATAGGATCAACATAGTACTTAAGAGGATTCATAATCTTACTAATTGGTTCTATAAATTTACCAAGTATAAGATCATCTAATTGAATATCTCCTAGTAACTTTTTCTCTTCATCGACAACAAAGGCACAGATAATATCCCCTAGAACTGTTTTCTGTTTTCTAATCGATTCAATGGCCTCACCTATTGTCATTCCGTCCTTAAGTAAACAAACTTCAGACTGCATGATGGAACCTGCACTATCAACCGGAAAGCTTAGAATTTTAGCGACTTGATCTTTTTTATCAAGTTTATCGAGTAATTCTATATCTAAACTGCTTCCCAGCTCTCTAAATGTATAAGCAATATCATCTGTTTCCATCCCATTGAGAATTTTAATGAGTTGAGCATCAGAGATATGGGATATAATTCTATCCAGTGTAGACCTTTCGAAAAAAGGAAAGATCGTACTAAAAGTTTCATTTGAGACTTTTGAGATGACTGTTGGGTACAGCTCTTCATCAATAAGATAAAAAAGGTCAACTAATTCTAAGTCTTCTAAGAAATTAAGATAGGCCTGAACATTTTCTTCATCCCCTCTCTCTATTATTTGTTTTAAATCGACCGCTTTCATATATTACTAGTTTGACAGAATTTTCTTAAGTTTCCACATTAAAATGAGGGGAAAATATATTGGACTTGATTACCTCATTAAAGCGATTAAAATAAGTAAAATGAATAACTTAAAAGCTTTTTTCCTGAAATTAGTTGAAGGAAAAAACATACAATCTAAAGAAGTTTATTTTCCTCCTTTTGTGTTCTTCTTAACACTAATTGGAATCTTTTATGCTCTTTACTACTTCTTTATAATTCCAGAAACAAAAGTAGGTTTGATTGTTTCAGTATCATTGCTACTTTTTTTCACAATCCCTACTCTTCAAAGAAAATTTGGTCATATATTTGCGGGAAACTTCATTGTTTTCATGCTCTATGCAAATCTTATTCTAATTATCTATTACACTGGAGGCGCACAATCTCCAGCTGTTTTCTGGATTGCTTCAGTCCCACTGTTTTCAATTATTCTGAGTAATAATAAATCTGGTGCGATTTGGTTAATATTAAGTAGCTTCAGTATAGCTATTGTTTACTATCTTTCAATTAATCACTTTATACCTATAACTCATATTAATTCTAAATTTCTAATACCACACTTTGCAATCACCGCACTCACTCTTACTATTCTTATTTCAATACTCGCTCTTTTTACTGAAATGATTCGTAACAAGATTGAAAAAGAACGAGAAGATATAGAACAAAAGGCCTATCGTAACTCTAACCTCGCAGCTCTTGGAGAAATGGCGGGAGGAATCGCCCACGAAATTAATAATCCTCTCATGATTATTAATGGCTCAGTTATGGTGATTGAGAAGATGAGAAAGAAAGGCGAACTCGACTTAGAAAAGCTTGAGCGCCATCTTCAAACAATTACTAAAACGGTGAAAAGAACGGCAACAATTATTAAAGGTCTTAAGACATTAAGCCGTGATGGGAAAAATGATGAATCTGATACTTTTAAAGTAAGAGAACTCGTCGAAGATGTTCTTACTTTTATCTCAGGTCGTTTTAAATACGAAAGTATTGAATTAAAGTTCAATGAATTAGATGAGAATCTTGATCTCGATATTAAAGGACAGAGTGTTCAAATTTCTCAAGTTCTTCTTAACCTTATTGGGAATGCCTTTGATGCAGTAAAAGGAGAACCTGATTCATGGATCGATATCACAACCGACGTCAACGATACTCATGTGATCATCAATATTACAGATAGTGGTAACGGTATTCCTCTTGAACTTCAAAAGAAAATCTTCAATCCTTTCTTTACGACTAAAGAAGTAGGAAAAGGGACAGGTCTAGGACTCAGTCTTTGTCATACAATCATGGAAAAGAATGATGGTGAGATCTTTATTGATCAAGATTGTGCCAATACACGCTTTGTCATGACTATTCCAAAAGCTTAATCAACTCGATATAACAAATATTTGATATAGAAAGATTTATCTTTAAATCCACTCATTGGATGATCAGGTCCTTGAAAGCCACAGTCGACTAGAGAGAGTCCTCTTCGTTTCTTATTCGCCATATGAACGCTCTTATCTAATTCCTCAAGAGAAATATCTTGAGTACAGCTAGCACTCACTAGAAAGCCTTGGGGTTTCACAATATCTAAACAAAAGCGATGAAGTTTTTCATAACCAATAAGGGCATTATTTTTATTTTTAGAAGACTTTTTAAAAGCTGGTGGATCACTTATAACAAGATCGAAGCTTTCGGGAGCTTCACTCTTAAGCCAATCAAAGACATCAGCTCTCACAAATTCTCCTCTACCTTCAAAGTTATTCAACTCAAGATTTTTAGCAATTTCTTTTTCAAAATTTCCTTGATCGACAAACGTAAGATTATCAACTCCAGCTTTAAGAGCATTGAGTCCCCAAGACCCAATATAGGAAAAGAGATCAACTCCTCTTTCGATTTTCCCAATATTATCTGATAAAGATCGATAGAGCTTATCTCTATTCATTCGATGATCATAATAGTAGCCTATCTTTTGAAGAACTTGAGAATCAATTTCAAAACTGAGCCCATTCTCTTTGATTTGAATTGAGGAAGGAAGTTCTTGTGTCTCATACATTGGTAAAGACTCAGAACTTCGATATTTTTCATTATCTAAGAGAGCAACCTCTTTCCCTAATTTATCACTAATATATGATTTTATATCCTCTCTATAAGTATCAATTCCTGCAGTATTAATCTGAACAATAACTAAGTTCACATATTCATCTATAATTAAACCAGGAAGTTGGTCACTGTCTCCGTAACAAAGCCGACTACCTTCCTGCAGACTTCTTATCCTCTGTCTTTTCTGAATCGCTTGATTCAGCTTTTCAAAAAGTAACTCTTTTTCATTTTCTACATTTACTTCACTCTTCCACTCAATAACTCTCAAGCAAGGTCCGTGTTGAACAAGAGGATTGATAAACCCTATGGCCTTACTCTTTTCTTTTTGAATGATAACCCATTCACCAGGACGAAATGAGTTCACCTTATCTAAGATTTCTTTTTCATAATAAGAATTTTGAAATAATTTCGCTTTATTATTCAGATTGATAGAGCGCATAGAACCACCTATAATGCATTTATAGTAGATTAAAGGAACTCTCATGAACTGGAAAGAAATAAGACAAAACTTCCCTATTACTCAAGATAAGACTTATTTAATGAATGCATCCATCGCTGGACAACATAAGTCAGTCATTGAAGAAGGACAAAAGTGGTTAAATGATATTTCTCTTCACGCCGCTCTCTTAGAGGAAAGATATTTTGAGCTTGTTGTGCAGTCTCATGATACTGTCTCAGCATTTCTTAATGTCCCTCGAGAGTCTGTAACCATAACGGCCAATACTGGTCACAATATGGGGATCTTGGCATCACTTCTAAAAAAGTACTCATCAAAAAGAAAGGTTCTCGCCTCAAAAGTCGAGTTCCCATCTTCTCTTCTCCCTTACCTCCACCAAGGTTTTGAAATTGATGAAGTTGAGACGAAAAAAGACATTATTGATTTTGAGGAATTTATCGGAAAAATCAATAAAGAACATGCCGCAGTTATTATTTCTCATGTTCAATTTCAATCAGGACAACGTGCTCCTCTTCTTGAAATCTCAAAGAAATGCCAAGAGCTTGATGTTCCTTTAATTATTAATGGAACTCAGAGTATTGGTGCTTTTGATTTAGACCTTAGTAAGGTCAAATGTTTTGGTTATAGTGCAAGTACACATAAGTGGTTAGGGGCAGGGTTAGGCTGTGCCGTTCTTTACATTAATCCTGAGAACTTTAAAGCAAGCGATCTCCCTTTCGTAGGATGGACCTCAGTCAAGGAGCCTTGGCTCCTATTAAATAATGACCCTGACTTAAGAGAAGAAGTTAATGCCGCTCAAACAGGTACATTGCCCTTTGTGATGATTGCGATGCTTGTTCAGGCGATGAAAGTTGTTAATCAAGTTGGGATTGAAAATATCTCTGCTCGTATAATCGAGCTTAGTGATTTACTACACTCTAAGTTAAAGGAACTAGATTTTGATATCATCTCTAATCGAGATGAAGATCAGAAAACAGGAATCATAAATTTTCAACATCCAACAATGTGTTCTGAGTTAATCGTTGAGAAACTAAAAGAAGAAAATGTTTATATCAATAAGAGAAGAACAAGTTTGCGGGCCTCAATACATTATTTTAATAATGAAGAGGATATCGATGCTCTTATTAAGGCCCTTAATCAACTAATTAATTAGCTAAGAATCCCACTTAAGGCGATAACCTACACCTCTCACTGTTTCAATGAGTTCATCATAAAGTTTCTGACGAATTTGAAGGACATGAGTGTCTACTGTTCTAGTGGATGGATAGTTTTCATATCCCCAAACTTTGTTTAAAATTTCTTCACGAGAAAAGGCCCTATTTGGTGACTCGGCTAAGAGTTTAAGGAATTCATACTCCATCTTTGTGAATTCTTTTTCAACTCCTTCAAAATAGATTTTCCTCTGAGTATCGTCAATAACAAGTTCTCCTAGAGTAATCTTCTCATGACTTTCTTCTGTAGAGCTCGATTTATTACGCAACTGAACTCTAATTCTCGCCATTAATTCTCTTGGCTCAAAAGGTTTTGTAATATAATCATTGGCCCCACTCTCAAGACCTAATACTTTATCCACAACTTCAGTTCTTGCCGTAAGCATAATCACTGGTATATTTTGATCCTTTCCACGAACCTCTCTTAGAAAATCAATTCCTTGTCCATCAGGAAGCATCCAATCAAGAATAATAAACTCAAATTTCTTAACGTCTTCATTCTTTGCAACTGCAAGACTTTCGCACCAACTAACTTTATAACCTTCGCCTTCCAAATATTTCTTTAGAGAATCCCCTAAAGTCTTATCATCTTCTACGATCATACACTCAATCATTATTCCTTCCTTGTTTAGGAAACTTTAATATAAAAGTTGTTGGTTTATTAAAAAAGCTTAATTTTATATTTAGCTCTTGGCATACTTTATAAACGATATTCATTCCAAGCCCAGTCCCTTCACTTGAAGGTCCTTTCGCAAATTCTTCTGTCATTTCATCAAGAGATTCAAAACAAGAAACACCTTGATCGACAATTGAAAGCTCAACACGATCATTATTCTTATTTATATAAATATTAACGGGTTTCTTACCGTGGCGAAGGGCATTTTCAATAATATTTTTCAAACAAATTGATAACCAATAGGGATCAGTATAAACACTGAGTTTTTCATCAACAGTATGAATGACGATATCCCCTTCTTCAGTATCTGCTTCAAAAGAAAAGAGTAACTCATCAACATATTCTCTCAAGTCATCAATCTTTGAAACATTAAGATCGAGAAGCCTTTTACTATTATCGGCCTTCAAATAATTTCTTGATGTTTCTGTTAACCTTTTCATTCGATACACTTCTCGAGAAAGATTAAGATATATCTCTTGAACTTCATCACTAAGCGAGGATGAATTCTTCCCCATTTGTTCCATCAAAAGCATCATACTGGTAATTGGTGTTCTAAATTCATGAGTCAATACTCTGAGAGCTAATCTTCTCTTTTCATCTTCTAGTTTTTGATTCTTAAGTTTTGTTAATAACATCCTCACAATGAAGATGATGATGATCATGAAGCCTGCAAGAAGAATAAGCGTCGATCTATTGGCCATCGAAAAAAGATGGCGCATACTATAGTTCCAACAAAGAACTCCATCTTGATAGAAACACCTCTTCCCTGGAACGAGTGGAGTTAAAGAAAACTCTGTCTTCTTTAAAAAATTATCTAATTGAATTCGGGAATAAACACGATACTCGAGAATATTAAAAATCTTTGGATAAATAAGTCTACCCATAAGGTATTCATTCCCAAGAATTGTTCCCCTTCCACGAGCAAGACTTGCTAGTTCTCTCACATTCATCGAAGCGAGAACATGGAAAATCCCATCAAGTCTTCCTATTCTATTTTGAACATCAGAAAGCTCAAGAGTATGGAAAAAAGGAAGATGAGATTCAACCCAGAATCTTTTTTGAAACACTTCTCTCCCTGTATTCATAGCGAGGTAAGCATAACTATTTCCACTTGGATGGACATAAGGTCCTTCAACAAAGAAGTCACGAGGAAGACGGTCACGACGATTGCAACGATATTCCTCCCAAATCCAAACTTTCTCAATACTCTTTGGGCTCAAGAGCTTTCCAAAATCTTGGAAACATCTCTTATTTGAAGTGTAGTTCACTTTCGATGTTGAGTTTTCTCTTAAGGCCAAAATATCCGTTGGATCTAATAGCTCAAGTTGTCCTTTTCCGTAATAGATAGATGTAAGACTAACCACCATTTCAGGGGCCACTTCTTTCTGGAAGACTTGTTTTAGGGCGGCAATTTCTTGAATATCAGTCTCACTGGCCTTTTGGTCCCCTTGTAAGAATAGTGCCAAGTACCCACTGACAAATGCCATGGATACAGCTGTGAGAATGAGTAGAAAATATGGACGCATTGCCCCCTCCTGAAATGATATTATCAAACGAATTCTTTAATATGTCAGTAGTTTGTCAATTCTTGGCAATCCATGGCACTCCCATTATATTATTGTAAATCTTTTAAGGGAGCTCCATGTCAAATTCATCGCAACTGATCTTAGGTATAGACCTAGAGGGTATCAATAAAGACCTCGTCAATAGTGGCGTCGATACAAGTGTCGATCGTGTGATTGAAGTAGGGGCCGTTCTCTGGGATTGGAATCTCTCGCAACCAGTGAAGATGGTATCAGAGCTTATTGATGAAGTTGACCGTCTGAAAATTAGCCAAGAGGTTGAAGAGCTTACCGGAATTAATGACGATATTCTAGAAAAGTGGGCCCTTAAAGGAGAAGATATTAAACGCTTTCTTGAATCCTTTGCCAAAGTGATTGAAAAAGCTGATTACCTCATGGCCCATAATTCATCAGGCTATGATGAGCCAATGCTGGAAGCACTTTTCAAAAGATACGCTCTGGAAATGCCTAAGAAAACTTGGATTAATACACTTACAGACATTGAGTTTCCAAGAAGAATGAAGCAAAGATCGATGGCCATGCTTGAGCACTCGCATGGATTTATTAATCCTTTCCCTCATCGTGCTCTAACTGATGTTCTATCCATGCTAAAAATTGCCTCTCAATATGATCTTGGACGTATGACAAAACTAGCGAACTCACCAATGATCACTATAGCGGCGAAGCTTGATGCTCCTAATTGGAAGAATAAAGAGGAAGTTCAAGAATTCAATGTGACAAAGAATAAAGTGGCAAAATCTAAGTTCAAATGGAATCCATCAATTAAGCTTTGGACTAAAGAAGTCCACCAAGTCATCATTGATGAAGGAAAGCTTAACTACGACTTCGAGTGGTATATTAAGTAATGTAATTACGAATACTTAGTAGCGAAAACCACCAAATAGACTCTATTTAAATTCTCAAGCAAACGACTAATTCTGCCGATCAGAGTCCTGATGACCATTCTTAAAATAGGAAGAATCAGTGCTTGATGATCAAGATCCAAATGAAACAAAAGAAGACGGGAGTGTCTGGACCTCCTACTCTGACATGTTTACAACCATGGCCATTATCTTTTTAGTTATGTTTGTCTTTGCACTTCTACGCTCAGGAGTGAGTACAGTAGAAATTCTCAAAGAAAAACAGGCCAAGGAAGATGCACTAAAAGGTAAAATTGATAGCAAAACTGTAGAAGCAAATAATAAGAAAAAACAGAAACTCAATGAGTCCATTGATGAAATGGATAGTTACCAAAATATGATTAATGAAAAACTTATGGAGCTTAATACTTTTTCTAAAAAGATGAAAGAGCATAAGTCAGTAATTAACGACCTTCTAAAAGATCAAGAAAAGAAAGAAGCAGTTGTTAAGATTCTTAATGAAAGAAATCTTGAAACAGATAAGAAGTTAGAACTTTCCCGTGAAAAAATAAGTGAACTTAATCAAAATTTAAAAGAGAAAATTGAAAATCTTGATGAGCTAAAGAAAACTAAAGAAGACCTTGAGGTCCAAAAAGAAAGATTATCCTCTGATATAAAAATCTTAGAAGAAGAAAAGGCTTTAGAATTACAGCAATCAAAGCAAAAAATTGAATCTAAAGAAAGAGAAATTGCTTCTTTAAAATCTGAAATAGAAGCAGAATCAAATCAAAACCTCGAACTAACAGAAAAGTATAAAACTCTTCAGAAACTAGATAAAGAAAAGCAGCAAGCTATCGCGAAATATAATCAAGAGATAGCGAAACAAAGAGAAAGTATTGAAGAGAAAAAGAAACTACTTACACAACTCGAAAATAATCTCGATAAATCTCAGAATATCATTACAAAACAAAAAGAAGAGCTCGAGTTTTCAAAGCAAAAAATTACCGACTCTCTTCTTACAAATAAAGATTTAAAAAGAATCGTTAAGAATCTTGAAAAGAAATTAGTTAATTACAATAGTTCAGAACAGATACTTAAGAAGAAAATTGAAGATGCTCAATTGGCCAATCGCTCTCTTTCAGAAAAGATTGAAAACATTGAGAATGAATATATCGCTTCAGAGCAAAAGAATAAAGAATTGATCGATAAGTCAAATCAATTGAAAAAAGATCTTATGGCCTTGAATAAAGATATACAAAATCAAAAAACTCAAACACAAGAATATCAAACACAATATAAGAATGCGTTAGAGAACAATAATCAGCTCAATGAAAAGATTAGTTACCTAACTAAAAATATTGATGGGCTTGAAAAACAAATTGATGATAAGGCCATGACTGTTAAAAGGCTGCAAGATACTCTTAATTCAAATCAGTCGGATTTATTAAAAGAACAGAATAAGAATACTCAGTTAGCAAGTAATCTTGAACAATTAAGAAGACAGCATGAAAGCACTAAAAACTCACTAGCCACTTCACACCAACAAAAAGCTCAGCTAAATAATCAAATTAAGCAGTTAGAACAAAGTATCAATAGCAAAAATGGTGAAAACTCAAAACTTAACCAAAGAATTGATAATTTAAAAGTTGCGATGAAAGGTCTTCAAGACAAAGTCACAGAAGAAGCGAGAAAGAAGCAAAACCTAAGAAACCAAGTCTTAGATTTAGAAAAGAGATATGCTGGTGAAATCAATAAAAGCAAGAATCTCAGTGGAAAAATAGACAATCTTAAAAGAAATATTGCCTCCTTACAATCAAATCTTTCACAAGAAAAGCAAAAATCTAACAATCTTAAGCAACAAGTTGCTCAGCAAAGCAAAATGCTCGCTTCAGGAAATCAAAGCCAGGCCCAGTTACAAAACAAAGTACTTTCTTTAAATGATCAAATAAGTAACTTAAAGGATACGATTAGTAAGTATGGTAATGAGATCAAAGGTGAACAAGCAAAAAACAAGAATCTTCAAGGCCAAATTGCCAAGCTTAATAATCAATTACAAAATAAAGATTCTTCTAATAATCAACTTAATATAAAAATGGCATCTCTCGGTAATCAGATCGAGAATATGAAAGGAACAATTGATAACCTCAATAAGAACCTCAATGATTCTAGAAATGAAAAGAAACATATTGCACAGAGAATGAATAAAACCCTCTCTGAGTATGAAAACACACTCAATCAAAACAAAGAGTTAAGAACTAAATTAAACTCGACTGGACAGAAATTAAGAGATGCCTATGCAAGACTATCAGACTTAAAGAAAAAGAACTCTGAAAGACCTGTTCACCTTGATACAATTAAAAAGATAGCTGCACTCAAAAATAAAATTAAGAGTCTTGAATCAAATAATCACAAGGCCCTCAAAGCTGTGAGTAAAGCACAAAGAAAAATAGCCAGTGTTCAAAATACTTTCAGAGAGAATCTCGGTAAGAAAATTGCTGACCGCTTGGCCAAGGCCAATATTGATGTTTATGTAGATCCTAGAACTGGTAATGTTATTTTAAGAATGGATGATCAATTTCTCTTTCAAAGAAACTCAGCGAAGCTTAGCCCTATTGCTCAAAAAACTCTCAAGAAAGTAATACCTCTCTATGTTGAGGAATTATTTGAAGACAAAGCAATTTCTTCAAAAATTCATCATATCAACATTGTTGGTCACGCCTCTCCTCGTTTTAGACAGCGTTTCGTAGACCCTAATGGAAATAACCAACGGGCCTATAATTATAACCTTGATCTATCTAGTGATAGAGCTAGATCTATTGTTAAATATATTTTCTCTCGTTCATTTGGAAACTTTGCTCATAGAACGCAGTTTAGAAAGAAAGTTCAGGCCATCGGTAAGTCATTTTCACAACCGATTAATAGAACTCCGGCCAGTCGTGGAGATGCGATAAAAAACTGTGGACCATATGATTGTAAGCTCTCGAGACGAGTTGAAATCAGCTTTACATTAAAAGATAACAAAGATGCTTGGAAAGAAAGTAATTAATAAGGAATAAGTCATGTTAGACATCGTATTTAACTTTTTCTCAAACTACCTCATCGAGTTTATGACCTCAATGTTAGTTGTTGGTCTCTTTTTTCGATTCGTGGGATATCGTTCATCAAAAGTTGAAGATAACTACTTCTCTACTTTTACTAGCGAGATTGAAAAAATCTTGATGAAACACAAAGAGGATGATTATCAAGTTCAAGATGTCGACAAGTATTTAAACAATATGCTTGAAGATGTAAAAGACAAGCTACCGACGAGGTCAGTTAGAAATAAAATGTCTGAAAAACATAAAGAGAAAGCACAAGAAATTGGGGCACAAAATGTGGTCAGTTTGAGAGACTATGTCAAAGGTGATCATTCACTTTTCTTAGGAGTGAAAGCAGAGGTGGCCAGTTTTAAATCTAAATACCCACCGAATTTTAACGAATTAACAGATCGTATTTTAGAACACGATGATAATTGGAATAAGTTACTAGGCTTTTTTCCTTTTGGACCGATTTCAAGACTTATTGATATTCTTCCAGGTCTCTTTGTTGTCTTTGGTATTTTTGGAACTTTCATTGGTATTAGTATGGCCCTTCCTCAAATTGCTGAAATTGATTTTAATAATTTAGAAGCATCAGGTGCTATTCTTCAGAACTTTGTAAGAAGTGTAACTTACGCTATGAAAACGTCTATTGCTGGTATCATGTTCTCTCTTGTCACAACTTTTCTAAATACAATTGCACCAGTGACAGGGCTTAGAAGAAAGACATATAAAAAAGTAACAAATTGCTTTGAAAATATCTGGCATTCAATTCACGGTGAAAAATCAGTAGAGCAAGAAATGCAAGTTGTTCTTCCAGCTCTTCTTTCTGAAGTGAAGGCCTTAAGAAAAGCTGTCGCAGGTGATGTTGTTCATGTTGACACAGATGAAGAACTTAAAAAGGATGCTTAATGTCTGCTGCTGTATTGGTTAAAGGCTGTCCCCTCTTTCATGAAATCTATGATGATGAGATTGAAGAAATCATCAAGGACTGCTTAATCGCTCAATATTCACCAGGAGACACTATCATCAAACAAGGTGATACTAGTACTGATATCTGTGTGATACTTAGTGGTGATGTTGATATTCATGTTGAAAAAGATGGTCAAAGTCACTATATCGCCAGTCTTGGAAAAGGTGATCTCTTTGGAGAACTTGTTCTCATCAATGAAACAAAGAGAACTGCGAGCATTGTTTGTAAAGAAAAATGCGAAATCCTTATCCTTTCCTATGAAAATTTTTATACCTTCTTTCATAAGAAGCCGAAGGTTTTTTCACTCATGGTTTTAAATATAACTCGATTAATTACGAAGCGTTTAAAGAATGCTAATAAAATTATTGAGGATATGAACTCTAAGAAAGAAGCTGCTTAATCTTATTCGCAAAATCACTTATTTTTACTTCCTTTGGTACATGAATAAAAACTGTGTTCCTATTTTCTTTAAGTACTAAATAGTAAAGATAATTACAGAGATATCTTCCAGGATCTTGAGAAAGACTTCCTTTAAAGTGATCACAAAGCTCTTGATGATCTAATGATGTACCAATACTTTTTTCTTCCCTCTCATCAATTCTCTGGTTGATTATAACTCTTCCCTCGTTATCAGGCTTGTCGACATCTATTTCATTATAGGCAAATTCTTCAACTGATATATGATCTCGGTTAGAAGAGAGACCTAGTAAGATTATTCTTTCGTATTCCTTTAATTGAAATTGCTCTAAAGATTTTCGAACATCATCATAAGAAACATTAAAAACAAATGTTTCAATATTTTCTTCTTCGATGCTTTCGACAATTTGTTGAGTTGGATTAACTTTGTGATCTAGAAAAGGGGTAAAGCCAGTAACTAAGTATTTTTTCATAGCAAAAAAAAAGGGTCACCGAAGTGACCCCTTGATCAAAAATTATCTTTTGTTTCTAATAAGCTTATAAGCATCCATTCTTCCAGAAGCTGTATAGCTATCAAGAGATCCGTTTCTAACAGATGTCGCCATTAGTTGCTCTCTTACTTCTGCTGGAGTCATATTAGGGTTTCTTGAAAGTAGAAGCCCTACACCACCAGAAACAAATGGTGTTGCCATCGAAGTTCCACTCATTTTTTGATATCCATTACTTTTCACTGTTGAAAGAATATCTTTCCCTGGAGCAAAAACGTGAACTTTCTTCTTCCCGTAGTTACTAAAAGAAGCTTTTTTACCAGCTCCGTCCATAGCACCAACACTAATTACGTTTTCTACTTCATAGTTTGCTGGGTATGTATCAGAAGTATCGTTATTTCTTCTTGAGTTTCCTGCTGCTGCTACAAAAACAATTCCTGCTTCATTAGCTGCTTTAATAGAGTCGAGAAGTGCTTGAGAGAATCCTCCCCCACCCCATGAGTTACTCATTACATGAGCTCCAACTTTAATTGCATAGTCTACTGACTTAATTGCATTTTCAGTTGTTCCACTACCTCTATCAGTAAGAAATTTAACACCAATAATTTTAACCTTACTCATAACTCCACGGATTCCAGCTCTATTGTGAACAGCTCCAATAACACCAGCACAGTGAGTTCCATGTCCGTGTCCATCTTTCGGATCACCATCATTGTTAGCAAAGTCATATCCATGAACATCATCTACATATCCATTTCCATCATCATCAACACCTGGCTCACCATTTTTCTCAGCTTCATTTACCCACATATTGGCCTTAAGGTCTGAGTGAGTATGATCAACACCTGTATCAATAACAGCTACTCTTAATTCATTTGAACCACGAGAAACTTTCCATACATTTTCAGCATTGATATCTTCACCTTTCTTTCCTGGAGCCCAGAATGTTCCTGAGTTTCTACCAGTATTCTTAAGACCCCACTGCTTAGTGTAACTAGCATCTTGAAGTACCTCTCCCATATCTACTGGAGAAAATGTATATTCTTGATTTTTTTCAATATAAAGAACTTCTGGATTAGCAGAAAGCATTTCTTTATCAATATTCTCACCTGTAACTTTTACGAAGTTACCAAATGAAACACCAAGAGTTTCAACAGAGCTAAAACTCTTGTGTTGTGCAAGACTAGCACCTTCTTTAAGCTTCACAATATATTCTTGACTAGCGAAGGCAGAAGTAACACCTAATGTTAATAGGCATGCACTCTTACCTAAAGTTCCTAATAGATTTTTCATTATTCATCATCCTTGATAAATGTTATTATTTGACGTGGATTTATTATAAATTGTTCTGAAAAATTTGCTCAATTTGTAAGTAAATATTAGGTAGTCAAAGACATGAACAACGCAACAGAAATTAAAAACTCTAACACTCCTCAAAAACAGCAGGATAAAGAAAATATGCTCCTCAATATTGGGTGTAACGTCGTTATTCCTAGTATTATCATGACAAAGTTTTCTAAGCCCGAGTACCTTGGACAAGTTTACGGACTTGTTGTTGCTCTGCTCTTTCCATTTACCTATGGAGTCCTAGACCTCATTAAAAAGAAGAAAGTGAATTTTTTCTCAGCGCTTGGTCTTTTCTCAATCCTCATGACTGGTGGAATTGGATTACTGAAACTTAATCGTGACTGGATGGTAATTAAGGAAACGGCTATCCCAACGATTATCGGTCTTATTGTTTTGGCCAGCCAGTTTACGAGCAAACCATTTGTTAAAACTTTCCTTGGTCAAATTCTTGATCTAGAAAAAATTAGACAGGCCTTTGAAGAGAAGTCAAAGGTTGCTGACTTTGATAGAATTCTCAATAACAGCTCTTATCTCCTTTGTAGCACTTTCTTTGTGTCTGGAGTTTTAAACTATGTTCTTGCAGATTATATTCTGACAGGTGCCCCAGGGAGCGTTGAGTTTAACGAAAGTTTAGGAAAGATGACGGCCATGAGTGTTCCAGTCATCACTGTCCCAATGATGTTAATGGTAGGATTTATCATGTTCTACCTCTTCAAAAATATCAAAAAAACGACCGACCTAGACTTTGAATCTTTCCTAAAGCACTAAAACGCCAACAGGCGTTTTAGGAGGTACATTTTATGAAGTATAACAAACTTGGAAACACTGATATTGATGTGAGTGTCATTTGCCTTGGCACAATGACTTGGGGTGAGCAAAACTCCCAGGCTGAAGCTCATGAACAACTCGACTACTCACTCGACCAAGGCGTTAACTTCATAGATACAGCTGAAATGTATCCAGTTCCACCTAATGAAGGAACTTACTCTAAAACTGAACAAATTATAGGTAATTGGGATAAGATGAAAACTTCCCGAGATAAGTTTGTTCTTGCTACGAAAATAGTTGGGCCAATGCAAGCTGGATATATTCGTGGTGGCGATTATAAGTTTAATAAGAAAAATATAAGGTCCGCATTTGAAGCGAGCTTAAAAAGATTAAAGACAGATTATATTGATCTTTACCAACTTCACTGGCCAGAAAGACCGACAAACTATTTTGGACAAAGAGGTTTTGGAGCTGCCGGAAATGAAGAGTTTACTGACGTTAAAGAAACTCTTGAAGCGCTGAACGAATTAGTAAAGGAAGGAAAGCTTAGACATATCGGCCTTAGTAATGAAACTCCTTGGGGTATTATGAAATTCCTAGAAGCTTCAAGAAAATATGACCTTCCTAAAGTTCAATCAATTCAAAATCCTTATAGTCTTCTCAATAGGCTTTACGAAGTTGGAGCTGCAGAAGTCTCTTTAAGAGAAGACGCTGGTCTACTCGCTTACTCTCCTCTTGGATTTGGTGTCCTTACTGGAAAATATTTAAATGGAGCAAGGCCTGAAGGAGCACGTTTAACAAAGTGGGACTACTTTTCTCGCTACAATAAACCAAATGGAGTTAAGGCCACTGAAATGTATTGCCAGCTGGCCAACGATGTTGGACTTACTCCAACTCAACTTGCACTGGCCTTCGTTAATACTCGACCTTTTGTCACAAGTAATATTATCGGTGCTACGAAAATGTCTCAACTAAAAGAGAATATTGAAAGTGCCAATGTGGAAATTAGCAGTGAACTTCTTGAAAAGATCAATGAAATCAATGAGCTCATTCCTAATCCGGCTCCGTAAATAAATTTTCTTATAGTCGAGAAATATGATATATTTTTATTAATGATATCTTTACAAGGAAGTTAGTATGTCATTGGTAAATAAATTATTTCCAAAACTAAAGAAGTCTAATGGTTTAGAAATTCTTAAGAAGAATTTCATGGCTAGTTCAAAGCAACCTGACTTTCCTTTTTATCTCGCTAAAGAAACACTTAAAAGACTAGAAGAAACGGCTGAAACAGATGAGTCATTCTTTTTATATATGTTAGAAGACTCAGTCTTCAGCTCAATCTATGCCACATTCTATGAGCATTTAATTCAAAGTCTTAAAAGCAATCCGAAGCTGGCCATCGAATTGATCGATAACTGGGAAAGAGGTTCTGCCGAAAGAGAGCAGATAATTGGTGAACAAACCCAGTATCATATGAACTATATTGTTAATGGTGGTGTTTGTCCGGGCTGTCCTTGCTGCGAGAACCATGCTGATGTAGGCGAGCTTGTTGGCTACTATCAAAACCAAGACATCCTCTTTATTGAAAATCTCTATCTTGGAATGCAAACAATACAATTTGCGATGGAACAATTAATCTATGATTTAGTTCCAGAAAGCCCTGAAATCTTGAATGATATTCAACTTGAAGATGTTTTAAAATATAGACAGTTTATCTTTGACTACAGCGAGAAGAATAAAGACTAGTACACAAGAAATGTGTACTAGATTTTTCTACCTGAACGATTCTTTCTAGCAGCTTTTGCATTTCTCTTTTTAGAAGCAGCAAGCTTTTCTTTCTTCTTAATAGAAGGTTTCTTATATTCTTTTCTGTTTTTGTATTCTTTAGAGATACCAAAAGATTCACACATTCTTTTGAATTTACGAATAGCTCTTTCAGCACCTTTAGCATCGATTTCAACGACAACGTTATCATGATTGTTGCTCATCTAAGTCCTCCAAATATCCTTAAAGTGCGAATTAGAATACCATAAATGAGCTAACAATCAAATCCCTGCAATTTTAGTACTTTAGAAGTCCTGAAGCCCATGTGAAACCAGAACCAAAGGCCGCCATTCCCACCGTCATTCCCTTCTTGAGCTTTCCAGCTTTCAGCGCATCACTCATACCAATAGGAATCGTCGCAGCAGTGGTATTTCCATAGTCATGGATTGTGTTGAAGATTTTTTCAGCTGGGATGCCCATGACCTCAGCTACTTTTTCATTAATTCGAATATTCGCTTGGTGAAATAAGAAAAGATCAACATCATCAATTGTGACATTATTCTTTTTTAAAGTCGTAGTTAAAGTCTCGGCCATTCTTTTAACAGCATGGATAAAAACATTACGTCCATTCATCTTCGGATAATGGAGACCTTCTTCAATCATGGCCAATGTACAACGGTCATCTTCAAATGCATTTCCTGGGCCAGGTAACCAAAGTTCTTTAGCGTAACTTCCATCTGCATGAAGTGCCGTCGAAATGATCTGGCTTTGATCATCAGAAGTTTTCTCTCTTCTAGAGATGACAACGGCCCCTGCACCATCACCAAAAAGAACACTTACATCTCTTCCTTCAGGAGTTTTGTCTAATCCCTTACTATGAATTTCAGCTCCAACAAGAAGAATATTTTTATGATCTCCTGTTCTAATAAATTTATCAGCAATAGAAAGCCCATAGATAAACCCACTACACTGTTGTCTGATATCGAGTACAGTAATTCCTGGAATTTCTAATTTGTCCTGGAGAAAGCAACCTGTTCCTGGAAAGTCGTGATCAGGACTTAACGTTGCAAAAATAATCATATCTATTTCAGACTTATCAATTCCAGCATTCTTAATGGCCTCTAGTGATGCTTCATATGCAAGGTCACTTGTAGAAACATTTTTTTCCACCCAGTGTCTCTTAACAATTCCCGTTCTTTGCTGAATCCATTCATCAGAAGTGTTCAATAGTTTTTCAAGATCAAAGTTTGTTACCGCCTTTGGAGGAATAAAAGATCCAACACCGACAATTTCTCCTACATAGTTCATAGATCGTCCTTTTCTATAATTTACATTCTAAATAATCATCACACATTTTACTCATGGCCTCATGTGCAGAATTAAAAGCGGTAATAATAGACCCCCCTTTTCTCCCTGCTCCTAAATCACCAATTAAAAATAACCCTGGAATACTTGTCTCATAGCCTTCAGTTAATACTGGATCATTTCCGTTAAATTCAATTCCAAGTAAAGACAAAAAGTTCTTTGGAGTTGATCCTCCTAGAGCATAAACCACATGCTCAAACTCTTCTGTACCAGAATCAAAATTTACGACGACATTACCATTCGACTCACCAATTTCAGAAATATTACTATTCAAATAAATATTAACTTCTTTTCTCTCTTCTAAGGCCTTGAGTGACTCTTGGTTAATCGTATTCATTCTTGCGAAATTATCACGACGATAACTTAGAGTGACTTTATTACCTTCTTGATTCAAGTACTGAACATATTCACTGGCACTATCACCTCCACCGACAACAAGAACTTTCTTATTTTCGATTTTCTTTGAAGTGATATCGTATGTAACATTATCTCTTATTTCTGACGGAATACGATAATCCGGTTTATTTGGTTTCCCCATCATGCCAATAGCAATGACACAAGTACGACAGTGAATTTCTATATCATTACTAAAGATGTGAAATGTTTCATCTTCGTTTTTATGAATTTTATAAACTGTTTGTTCATAAGAGACTGGGATTTTATAGTCCTCAATCATTTTATCAAGATAACTAAGAGTATCCGACTTAGAGCTATCAGCAATACACATAACGCCCTTACAAACTGCTGCATGCCCTTTATAATTAGCTGTTACAAGTTTTTGCTCAGGATAGAACTTTCTAATAGAAAAAGAGTGTTCCTTCATCTTTTCTAATACTAAGATCTTATCTCTTGAAATCCCTTTATTTATTGCTTCTGCGGCCATCGAAATTCCCGCAGGTCCTGCTCCAATTATTACTACCTCATACATAAATACCGCCTATTTTATACATGTGAATGAACATGAAATACTTCTACCTCTAGATTTTAATAATGTCGCCTCCCAAGCCCTCATGTCAGAGATTTGATCTGATGTGCTAACACTACATTCCCCACCAGTTCCTTTGTATTCTTTTAAGGAACATTGCTTCCATGCTTCAGGTATTTTGAATAATCTGATTCCTTGAGAGTTAGAGGTAAAAGAAAAATCTTTCTTTTGCATTTTTCCAATCTCTTGAGGATTAAAGTTCTTCCATGCTCCGTTACTACATACTTTAAATAAGTTATTATCCTCGTCGTAGTAGAATGTGCCTTCCTTACTAGCTTGACAACTTAGTATTCCACTCATGCGAACAATAATTCCCTTATCAACAATAATATCCTCAGGATATTCTGCTCTTTCTCGATTGAACTTCATTTTCTTTCCCGTTGCGAAAATCGTTCTATTCTCACCAGGTTCCCAAGGGCTCTTATAAGAACCTATACTCATCTCACTAATACCACCAAGGGAAAAGCAGCTTTCTATTTTTCCTGAATTATTCTCTACAATATGAATAGGGATCGCTTTCTCAAACTTTTCTTTAACGCTATCTTTTTTTCTAAACTTCAGCTTTAATAAAGTCTGACCAAGTTGAGGAATAAATTCTTCTCCATTTCCATCGATAAGAATCTCCTCAAGAACTAGTCCGGCTTTCTCTAAACTTTGTCCACTTCCTACAGCATATAAAGTAGCTTTAGAATCACCTTGATATTCTTTAAATTCATCCAAGCTATCTTCAAGAGAGAATTTATCTTTTAAGTTAAGACCACAGTTTCGAGGATTTGAAAGAATAGTATTCATTTCATCAACAATATATATTGCTTCAAAGTCTTCAAAGGAGTTCTGACCAACTTTAACTTGTTGCTGAAGAATCTTGAACGCCGAAACCATAATACCACTTAAAAGGCCCATCGCGACGATGACCTGAACGAGTGAGAATCCTTTTCGGCTTAAAAGAAGCTTTTTCATTGCGCCACTCCTCTTTTCTTCAAAAGAGAGTACCACCTTGCTTCTAAGCAAATAACGAGATCATTCATAGACTTACTATAACTAATCATTCCATTATCATTAACATCATCTTTTCCACATTTAATATCATTTTTAAGAAACCTAATTCCTTTATTGATATTGAATGTTGATAAAATATTAGGTGTATTTAAAGCGACAGAGCCATCATAAAAAAGTGTCGACTCATTCTCTTTCCAAACTCGACTCGTTGTTTTAATTCTTCCTAGACTACATTCAACAACAGTTCCTTCATTTCCAAACTTTAAATAGATGGGAAAACTCTTGGTTTCAGTGAGTTTATTAAAACCACGATCAAAAGTGACCAAGAATTCATATTTAGAAAGAGTTCTATCAATTTTCATGACCTCTTTAATTGCATACGACTCAATTCCTATCTTACTCTCTCCATAGCGAACACCGTCATTCAACAGGGTAGAAAATTTTTCGACCTCTACAACATCACTATTACGATACTTAACGATATCGACAATTCCACTAAAAGCAGGAGAAAGAGTTCTTCCTTGCCCATTGAACGTTGCTTGGCAGTTTTCAGGAGAAGACAATGTTCCTCTCATCTGATTCATCAGGTCTACAATATCTATATTTTGATTGGCCTTTATCACAATGAGTTTTTGCTTTTCAAAGACATGAACAGAAAAAACAACAATTCCCATCAGTAGGAGTACTGAAATCATCAATTCTAATTTTGAAAAACCCTTTTGTGATTTAATCAAAACAATAAACCTCACACTCTATCATTGTGCTTTTTCCATTTGAGAAAGCTTGTATTCTATATTTCGACTTACTATCTGTTTGTGCAATCTTTTCAAAGCGACAAGATCCAAGAGGATCAGAAATCTTAATTCGGTTTAAAGCACAATAATTATGAAATTTCGTTTCTCTTTCTTTTTGTCCTGCCGTTAACAAGGAAAGACGATAACTTTCTGGTTTTTTGAAATTTAAATTAATATCTCCAACATTTCTCCACTGTCCGCCATCACAAAAAGCAATAGTTTTCCCTCTCTTAGCAAGCACTCCTTCACTTTTTTCATCACAAGGCTGAAAGTTTTCACTCGCTATTCCCATATCTCCATTGACATGAAGCTGAGCTGCCGCTTCATTAACGGAAACTCCCACATTCTTATTCTTAGGAACCATACTCTGATTCTCGATAATCCAAGGACCATTTACTGTAGACTTTGTCTTTACGGAACACTTATCAATTTGACCTTTCTCATTAGTTGTAAAAGAAATTGGAATTTTTGCTCTAAAAATATTACTCCCAATGATTCCATCACCTAAATCAAACTCCACATTAAGAACATTGTATCCTTTTTCTGTTGTGTAGGGAGCTTCTGAAGAAAGCCTAAAAGAAAGTATGCTAAAAATATTTTCCTTACCAAAATTATAAACGGTAGAAACATTGAATCTTGATGATCGAGAAATTTCACCAGTCGCTTTATCGACAAAGACCTGCGAAAGTGAATTAATAACATCACTGCCCGGTTTCTTTCCATTGAATGTTAGAGAACAATTCTTTTCAGAACTCAAAAGATAAGAAATTTCTTTTTTGATATAACCGACTAAAAATGAACGTGAAGTCTTTAGAGCAATCTTCTTTTGATCTTCAGCGAGGCGTAGACCCACTAGCGCTAAACCAGCGACAGCTGTTGAAGCAATAAGTACTTGAATAATCGAAAAGCCTTGGTTTCCGCGCAATCTATCATCCTTGATATGAATATTTTAGGTTTCCAAGACCCTATTGCCAACTAAGATATTGATTAAAGGAATTTAACATGCAGTGCATCACCTAGTTAGATAGCATCATGCAAAAAATTATATTGTGATGTGCCTCATCATTTGCTAGAAAAGTTCAACACTAATGACACACAAGCCCTTGGGGAAAATATGAAATTAATCGCTTTCACACTCATCTTGTCATTTGGTCTTCAGGCCAAATCAATTAAGGACTACTCTCCTTTTGAATATGAAGTCCTTTTCACAAATCCAACATGTAAGACATATTACTATGACCAACCAGTTGAAACGAATGCTGGTAACTTTGTAGAAGCAAAAACTAAGAATGCATACTGTAAGTCTGGTGACTCATACCGCTCGCAAAAGAGGAAGAATTCACCTCATACTAGAATGCTCCAGTGGATAAATGATTCAAAGACTAAAGAAATTTTCTTAAGTTACTTATCTTTTTCAAAGTCATCAATTGCGAAGGCCTTATGTTCTAATGTTAAGAAAAGAGGACTTAAAGTCACTTTTATTCTTGATTCTAATAATGAGAGTGACGCTAACAGAATGGCATCAGCTAACTACTTAGCAAGCTGTCAGGCTCCTAATGGTACTTACCCAACTGTTCTAACGAGAGGTGGAGAAGGTCGTGGAAGAGATAGAGTTGGTTACGCCCACAATAAAGTTGTGATTGTGAACCCTTACTCAAAAGGCGAAATCAAAATTGGTTTTGGTTCAGGAAATATGAGTAGTGGAATTTCTACTCACCATGAAAACTGGCACTTCCTAACGACTAATGCTCAGACGTACTTTGCTCAAGCTCACCTTTGTTTAATGGAAGGGACACTTGATCACGCTAGTTCAAAGTCTGAATACACAAAGTTTATTGCTCGTTGTAAGAGAAATATTGAAACTCCTGAAGAAGATGATATCAAAACATTCTTTGTCCCAGGTGAAGGTGAAAAGGCCACAAGAGCTATTGCAAAAGAGCTTTCTAAATCAAGCTTAGTCGAAATGGCCGCTCACAGATTTAGCTACGGAAGTCTTATTAAGCTACTTCAATCTCACCTCGCAAAAGGAAAAGAAGCGAAACTAGTCGTTGATGATGATATTTACTGGACTGGAGTTTATCGTAGAGGAATGGGAAGAAATATGTCTCAGGAATACTCTAAAGTTAGAGCACTTCAAAAAGCAGGCATGGATGTTCATTATGTGGAGACTTTCGCAAATGATATCGATGAGCCAACAAGCTTACAGCTGCAACATAATAAGTTCCTCATTTTTACTCAAGGTGAGAATGGATCAGTTTTCGCTGGAGCTGGAAACTTAACATCATCAGCATTTAATACAAATTTTGAAAATTTCTACCTTATCTCTTTCTCAGAAGCATATAACGCTTTCAAGAAACAATATGACTATATGTGGAATAAGCTTTCACTTGGTTATTGGGATATGCCTAAGGAGTATCAATTACCTTAGTTAATTGATCTCTTGAATTAGATTTATAGCTTGTTATGATAAGAGAATGAAGATTTTAATCCTTTGTTCTCTTTTTTTTATTTTTAGCTGTGCTCATAAAAGTTCTAAACCTGAAAAAAATTACTCAGCTTCCTATTCATCTGATACTGAAAAAGAATTTGAAAGTATCGAAAACGAGAGGGCTCGTATTCTTGAATACTATCGAGAGCTAAGAAAGAGAAACTGGAATAATTACGCCAAGAAATCAATCCGCAATAAGAATAAGAGAAATAGGTATAAGCGAGTTGTTCCTCGCTCTTATAAAGCAGCTAAGACACCTAAAAGAAGAAGAATAAAAAAGGTTGCTCCTCCACCAAAACCTCAGCCGGTCACACCTTGGCCAGACGAAAAAATTAAAGAAGTCCAAATTGAAATTGCTCAACACCTGACTTTCTATTGTATGGAACAAAGGAAGAACCCTCGTTATAAGGCCAAGGGCTCTTGTAAGCAATATACTAATAATCTCTATGACAAATGCTATACAAAGCACTCTCCTATTAGATCTCGAAGAATTATTAGTTGTATTAAAAGTGGAATATAATAAACTCCCCATATGAAGAAGATATACTTTCAAACTGAGACTCATATCCCCTTTGACAAAGTCATAGATCACTTTGACCGAGATCTCTTTGTCTATTTAGCTCCACCTCTCTTACCTTTTGAGCTCGTCAAGTTTGATGGTTGTAAGTCTGGTGACCAAGTAATCATACAACTTGGGCCAAAGCCCTTTAGTATCACTTGGCAAAGTGATATCACTGAAGACTATCGAGATGATTCAAAGTGGTACTTTGTCGATGAAGGTGTACAACTTCCATTTCCACTTAAGAAGTGGAGACATATTCATACCGTTCTTAAAGATCAAAATGGAAATGGAATCATCATTGATGATATCAATTATTCTTCTGATAATGCCTTACTAGATAATCTTCTCTACCCAGCTCTTTTGGCCCAGTTCTTACCTCGTAAAATTTTATATAAGAAGTATTTCGAAAATCTAAAATAATCTTTTCTTTAAAAAAGTAGTTCGATCTTTAGCTGTGACATTTACATCAGAAATAAATTTTTCACCAGTAGGTCCCTTAACATAGACTTTATACTTACCTGGTTTTACTGATAAACGACTGAGCCTAATAACACCTGGTAGAGTCGTCCAATGACGAAGGTCTGCCTGCTCCGATGCCTCAATTCCTTTATTAGCGATGGCATAACTGGCTCCAGCTATAGCACTGGCAAGGAACTCTCGTTGTCCTCTTTTCACTGAGCTTCTATAAGTAATAAAAGCGGCAGCTAATGCGGCAACATGTTTAGCAGCAACTCTTGTTCCTATTTTAGTTTTAACTGCTCCCATTTGTTGATCGAGAGTATTAAAAGCAATCTCTGACAGAGGATTCACTATTACTGCTTTTGATTTCGCGACAATTTTTCCTTTCTCGTCTTTAACCAATATTTCCTTACTCATGCGAGTATATGAATTTCTTATAGTCGGTAACTCAAATGAAATAGTAGGAACTGTCGCAGCTGAAATAGAAAGTGTTTTTCTCAAAAAGCGAACAAAGTCTCTTTTATTTGTAATTCCTGGAGGAAGAGTATTGAGACCAATAGGTATTTTTACTTTCTTTGCTTTCTTTTTTTCAATAAAGCCCTCGTTTAAAAGAACGACAATTTCTCTATCGGCTTTCCCTACTTTTTTCTGTCTTTCCTTAAGAAAACTAAAGAGCTCAGTCCCAACCCCAGACTTAGAAATATAATCCTTCTCAACTTTCTTCATTCCTAGTTTGGGAAACTTTTCAAAGTCCTTCTTAAATTTCTCGTATGAATAATTATAGCTTGGATAAGCGCTATAGTTCTTTATCAAAAGATCGTTACCTTCTCGGTAGAGACTTTTAGCAATTGTACGATCACCTGAAGTATCAAATACTTCATGGATATAGGCCCCAAAAGTTTTTGCGGTCATATCTTCTTTATATGTAACTTGCCCTTTCAAATCGTTCTTATAACCATCTAACATCGAATCCCACTCTAAGAGTACTGCACGTGCAGACATGAGATGAGAGCGGCGTACCTTTTCATCTTTGGTAGAATCTAATGATAGAAGGTAATGATTCAAAACTTGATAAAATCTAATGAAGGAGCGCTCATAGATTTCACCATAATAGTTATCACTAGAATCGTTGGCGAAAAATGTTTTTATTTTCTTTGAAATACTAACCGTAAAAAGACTATCACTTAACTTCTTGGCTTCATCAAAAGTTTTTAGAGAGCCTTGATAATCACCTTTAAGATGAAGAATTGTGGCAGAGTCTAAGAGCTTCAGCAGTTTAGACTCCTCTCCTGGGTAGTAATTTTTCCCTTGGGCCATTAGCAAGGCTCCTTGATAGTCACCTTGCTTAACTAAATTTCTGATTTTATTGGCTGCTTTCTTTCCGGGAGTAGCACAACCTAACAACCCAGCAAGAAAGAATACTAATAAAATATGAAACTTATTTTTTACCATCCACTAGAACTTTGCTCAGAGTACTTATTAACCTTAGCTCTACCACGCCAAACTTCAGTGCCTCTTTCAATATTAGTCATTCTAAGGTTTACGCTATATTGCTTAATCGTCTTACCTTTTCTAGTCTCAGGCTTCATTCTGATATTTCCAAAAATCAAAAGATCAGCACCAGCTTGTTTCCCAACCATCTTTGCTTCTCTTGGATCTACCATTCCATCATTTTGATATTTAATTTCTTTTAAAAGTCTTTGCCTTGCTTTTTCATCAATAAGGATAAAGTCTCCAGACATTGAAAACTCATTTAAAAGCTCGTCATTTAAGTCATCAACTGGAAAATATGCATTTGAAGTATTGTTTTGAACTTCAGCAACAAATAGTTTTGGTGCTTCACCTTTTTGTCTTAAGTACCTTTGAAAAGTTTTATGTCTTTTCATTTGTTTTAAGATCGACTGAACTACATTTTCAGTGTCTCTCATTACCCACTTATCTGTAATTTCGAGGGCCTTCTCATCTGCTTCATCAGCATCAACTCTTTTCGCTTTAAAACTTGAACACCCCATCAGTAATACGAGTGAAAGTAACATTAAAATTCTCATATAAACCTCACTTAATAAGAAAATGATTCGCCTGTAATGATATATAAAGTTTTATAATTTACAAAATGAAAAACTGATTGAGTCGACTATTATTTTTATGAAAAAAAAACTTTTATTTTTCTAATTTATGTTAAAATAAATTAAGGATGAAAATTCAAAAAATATTTAAAAATTAACCGGTTTTATGAGAGACACACACGTTGGTCTCAGAAAGACTAGGATTGGCTTTTTGAGATTTTTTTAAATGTTTTTCTTAGAGTAATATTCACCCGATCGTCCAAAACCCTTCTCTGCTTTGGAATTTGATGTTTCCACTGCTTCTGACTTTCACCAAACATTATTAGCAAACTGCCCTCTTCTAAAGAGAGGTTAATCAATTCTCCAGTTTCCCTATTCTTAAGTTGAAATTTTCGCGTGGCCCCAAAAGACAATGAAAGAATTGTAGGATTTTGTCCCAACTCAGGCTCATTATCACTATGCCAACCATTACTATCTTCACCATTGCGATACCAATTACAAAGAGCACTATTAAGTTCAAGATTAAAACTTTTATTCAACTGATTTCTCAATTTTTCAAGTGTTGCTGTCCAAGGCAATGGATGATTTGTTTTCCCAGAATATTTATAAGTAATCCCTTCGTCGGCCACCCAAGACTGGAGCCTCGGAGTAGCGTGTTCTTTACCAAAAATCTTAACCCGTCCCTGAGACCAAGTAATCTCAGAAGCTAGTAAATCCTTAAACTCACAAGCATTGGAGAAGTAGTCTGGAATATAAACCACTTGGTTAGGAATTATAGTCTGAGCATTTGGATGATCGACAAAAATAGACATAAAAAAACCCTCTCATTGAGAGGGTAAATATACAATTATTTAATTATAATTAGATGAGACTATGAAGCTTGTTTAATAACTTCCTCTTCAGCTGTAACTTCTTGAGATTCAGATTGAGCATCAACTGCTACCCACTTAATCCCAACAAATTGTCCATTTTCAAATATCCACTTTGGTTCAAACATATCTAACTCCTAGAAACCTTCTAAATTCCTATCGGAAGGTCTAGATATATTCTGAACCATTCCCTAACTTATGTCAAGATTGTGTTAGGACGTCTTAATAATTGCCTAATAAAGACACGTAACCTATTGATTATCTGTTAAAGTTTTCTTCGTCTTTATTATTTCCATGAGGTTTCTTATTAGGATTCTTAGGCTTTTTATGACGAGCCTTGTTACCATCCGCATCACCACGCTTGAACTTCTGTGGCCTATGAGGCTTGTCTGCTGAGAAGTCTTTAGTCGACCCATAGAATCTTTTGAACATATTCTTCTTAGCAAAATCAGACTGATGCGTTGCCCTAAACTTATCGTCGATCATAAGGCGATCTGCACAAGCAACACAAATCCATTCAGCCGAAGTTGTCGGATTACGATGGCGATATCTTTCAACATCTGGATGGGTTGTTTCACAATGCTCGCAAAAGTTTCGAGTGTGCTGGTGCTTCTCAGACTGCTTTCTTTCACGACCTTTGGCCGATTCTCTATGATTCTCAGTTTTCGTAGACTTTAATCCAGCTTTTAACAGAGCATCTTTCATACTACCCATAATCATCTCCTTTCAGAGATCATAGTATCGCAAATTTCATATAAAATTCTAGGCGGCACGCTTCATGGTAATGTCCTGAACTTGGAACTCTGACCAGACGTCAGATTGCTCTGTGCTAAGACGAGAATCGCCTTCAGAAGCATCTGTCCAGCTATCTTCATCTAATTGTTCAGGATCTAAGAGTCTCTTTGTCCCATCTGGAAAAACACAAAGATATTGATCATTTTGCTCCATCAAAACTAATAACCATTTCCCTGCTTTATTCTTCACCAATTCAAACATTATGACTCCTTTGTCATAAGGCTTATCGGTATTAGACATAAAATATTTATTTATTAAGTTCTATTTTTACAATCCGATACATAAATATACGGAGGTTTTTATGAAAAATATTCTGATGATTTTAATCGGTCTTTCAATTGTTGCCTGTGCAACTCCAAGGCATAAGCAAAAGCATGCCAATCACTGGACTGAGAAAAAAGCTTTCCTACCAGGTTATATGCATGACTGGGAATTTAGAGAACCAGCACAAGCTGAAGCTAATAGATAGATGACTGAAGAAATTTATCCGGAGTATATTTACTCTCATCAAGAAGATGATACTTATCTTCTCTGGGAGAAGTATCCGAATTGTATAATTAAAATTTCTGATCCAACGGCCAGACAAAAATTTATGCTGGCCCTCAATTTAAAAAAGGTGAAGACTCCTTTAGAAGCTCCTCACCTTTACTCTGAATCTCGCCACCAAAGTGGACTCATAATGTTCGAACCAACTCAGGCATGTTTTGATGAATCTAATAGTGATGAAGAATCATTATCAGATTGTTGCCAAACAGGATGCCGTGGTTGTCCTTGGGCCGAAGAAAATATCTTCAACCGTAGTTAGTCTAAGTCAACCAACTCTTCATCCTTCTTCTTACCTAATCGAATTCCAGCAGAGAAGAAAGGCATGATAAATCTATCACCATCTTCAAACTGAAAATCTTTTAGTGTTAACTCGAAGAAATCACCAGACTCTCTCTCGAATCCAATTCCATATTCCATTTGTATATCTTCTAAATCAGAGGAAAAACCCCAGGCCTTATAAGCACGACCTTTTACATAATAGCGACCATGTGTTTTTGGTAGAACATAAACTTTTGCATAAGCTCCAACACTTCCTACACCCGCACCGTCACCGGCCATGATAAGCATACCTGCGGCATCAACTCCAACTTCTAAACGATCTCTCAAAGCAGAAACTCCGACGCCAGCTCTCACTTCGAGTGCCATAACAGTTCCTGAAAATTGACCGTGATATTTAAGACCAGAAGTATAATCACCTTGAAGAAGATCGGCATCTTCATTAAGCTCTTCTGTATTGTTCTCATTAGACTCTAACTCAAGATCACGAGCATCTTCACTTTTCACAAGAAGTACTTCACCATCTCCAGTTTCTGGAATAAGAATAAGACCTTGTTCATCAGCATTCGCTGCAGAAAAAAACATTGTCCCCGTTGCAAGTAACGTCAAAAATAACTTACTTATTTTCATATAAACCTCTCTTTTAAACCGAGAGGAACTTAACATAATGAGAATTAATTCATAGATCTGAAGTAATAATTACAGAAATCAAGCTTTTGATTTTCGCGACTTTTTCTTTTCAGCTTTATGGTCGACTTTCTGAATGGCCTTGGCCTTCTTGGCGTCTTCTTTTCTCACCTTGATAACATCCTTTTGAAGAGGATACATAATTCCATCATTGAGAAAGAAAACCTTAGTAATTTTAGCAGTGTGTGCCACGGAACCTCCATATTATTCCAACAGACTTAATATGGGATGTGACTTGATACCGTCAAGGTTAAGGGCATTGGATTTTTTGGAATTCTTTGACTTTATCTAGCTTGTAGACCTTTTTCCCCATAGGCCCTAACCGGTAAGCATAGATCGAATTATTCTCTAAGAAGGCCACCTGATAAGTATAAGCACCTAGAGGTCGCTCTAAACAATCCCCTTTCACAAAGGCCATCTTTGGAGCCTGGTCCTGCTTTTGGCAAGATATTGAAATTACAAGTAAAAGGGTCCAGAAAATATATTTAATCATAGGAATATTGTAGGCCTAATTCTGAAAATCTGCCATGCTTGGTTGCCAACCGGCAGATAAGTCTCCTGATTTTGATAGGCCTTTAAATTTATACCCCTCACAGAATGAGGCTTTTGGAGAAAAGTGAAACTCGTTCTATTCTTGATCTTGTTCGAAATATTATTTCACTTAGAACTGGAGGTTTTCTCAATTTTTTGAACATTGGAATACACTTGCAATGAGTGTGACGATTTGGAGGAACGTATGATTAATATCGGAGAAATGTTCAGACTACTTAGTATTGGCGAAGTAGGACCACCTTGAACTTCCGGTAAGACATTTATTTTAAAATTTATTTTTTAAATTTTTGATTTTTTTATATTTCTTAATGACGTGACGTCTATCCAAGCCCCTTAAAGTAAAGCATCTTTTCGGGGCTTTTTTTTTGCTCTTCAATTACTTCTTAAAAACTACTGGTCTTCCCCCTCTCTCACCAGTGAGCTTTCCATTTTCGGCAACGACTACTCCATTAACAATTGTAGAACAAATTAGTCCTTTTACCTTCTGACCATTAAATGGAGTCCAACCAACCTTAGAAGCTTGGTCTTCATCTCTTATTTCAAAATCAGAATTGGGATCCACAAGAGTAAAGTCGGCATCTCTGCCTGCTTCAATAAATCCTTTATTCATTCCATACATTTTAGCTGGATTCTCACAAAGAAACTTCGTCAGATCCTCCAGAGTGATCTTTCCTTCAAGAGCATAACCCAACATGAGAGGAACGATTGTTTGCACTCCTGGCATTCCTGAAGGACTCATCGGGTAACCCTGATCTTTTTCTTCACGTGTATGAGGAGCATGATCACTTCCAATAAGATCAACGGTACCATCCAGAACTCCCTTCCAGAGAGCTTCTCTATGCCTTCCCTCTCTAATTGGTGGGTTCATCTGAGCATAAGTTCCAAGACGATCATAGCAATCAGGAGCTGTTAAAGTTAAATGCTGAGGAGTGACCTCTACTGTACAGTGATCTTTATTTTCTTTTAAAAATTCTATTTCTTCTTGAGTCGTAACATGAAGAACGTGAACTTTTCGTCCCGCCTCTTTGGCCAAACCAATAAGCCTTTGAGTGGAAGTGAAAGCCGTTTGCTCATCTCTCCAAACAGGATGTTCATGCGCCGATTTAGCATTCTTTTTGATATCAATTCTCTCACGAAGCATAATTTCGTTTTCACTATGACAGGCAATAATACATTCCGTATTTTTAAAAATATCTAAAAGCTTATCTGATTCATAGAGAAGGAGATCTCCTGTTGAACTTCCTAAGAAAATTTTGATTCCACAGATTCCTTCAAGACCTTGAGACTTTTGAAGCTCTTCGAGATTTTCTCCCGTGGCCCCAATATAGAAAGCAAAGTTTGTTGGGCACTTACTTGCGGCTGACTCTATCTTTTGTTGAACTGCTTCAACTGTCGTAGTCGATGGATTTGTATTTGGCATTTCAAAGAATGTTGTCACTCCGCCAAGAGCTGCTGCCTGACTTCCCGTTAAAAGATCTTCTTTATGAGTTAGACCTGGTTCACGGAAATGAACCTGGGTATCAATGAAACCTGGAAAGAGATACTTCCCTTCTCCATCAATAACTTGATCCGCTTCAGTGCTTATTGAATCACTGACTTCTGTAATCTTTCCATTTTCACTTAATACATCTTTTTTAGCTGGACCTTGAGAACTGTAGATCGTGGCATTTTTTATTAGTAACTTCATTGTATTACATCCGTATTTTTATAACTTTTAAATTTTATTTCTAATTCTTCACTCTCATCTTTTTTAACTAAGAGTTTTACATAAGACTCGATGAAATCATTTTCAATATTGATCTTGTAATGGGTACTCACAATAGAAGAAGTCGTCTCATCTTTCCAGATATCTTTTTTAAAATCATAAATATGAAGGGCCGTTTCTGGAGTATCAGGAGTCGTCATCACCTCTTCTAGTTCTACCCATTCATTTTCAAGATATTCTCTAAAGTGTGACTGACAAAATGTTAAACCATCATGCTCTTTAATACATTCATCACAAAAGGACTCAGAACAAATGGCACACACTCCAACAGCATGATCTTGTGGATGATTTTGACAGTAAAAGTCACTTGGCTCTGATTTTGCTCCATACTGAGCCTGTAATAATTCCTTAATTTTTTCAAACTCTGTCGGCTCTCCTTTTGATTCATTCTTATCATCATTTGTTTGAGCAACTTGAGTTTGTACTTTCGTCATTCGGTAAACTAAAAAGAGAACGGCTCCTAGTAAAATTAGAACAAAGAGCAGAAGGACCCCTACTGTAATTAAAAGAATGTTTTTCTCATCCATAAAGTTCCCTTTACTTTTACCGATAGGCGTTATAACATGGAATCATTATGGATATTGTAACTCAGATGACCAATATTTTCCTTTATAAAATCCAGACAATTTGTTGTCCTTAGGGACACTATTTCTTTTCTAAACACAGATATTCAATTAAATTATTTAAACTTATATTTAAAAAAATAGGAGACTCTAATGTCCTTAGTCATTTATAACACTCTTAGTAAAACTAAAGAGAAATTCACTCCCCTCAATGAAAATGAAGTGAAAATGTATGTTTGTGGTCCAACTGTTTATGACTACCTTCATATTGGAAACTTTCGTGGGGCCATTTTCTTTAACCTTGTTCGTAACTGGCTTGAGGAAAATGGATATAAAGTAACTTATGTTTATAACTACACCGACGTTGATGACAAAATCATCAAGCGTGCCAATGATGAAGGTGTCGAGTCTGGTGAAATCAGTGAAAGATATATCAAAGAATTTGAAGCTGATTATAATCGTCTTGGTCTTAAGAAACATTCTCACAACCCAAGAGTAACTGAACATATGGATGACATTATCGATATTGTTGAGAGACTTGTAGAACGTGGTGTTGGCTATGTTATTGACGGAGAGGTTTTCTACTCTATTGATAGATTTGATACTTATGGAAAACTTTCTGGAAAGAAACTAGATGATCTTGAAGCTGGGCAAAGAGTTGAAGTTGATCAACGTAAGAAAAACCCAATGGATTTTGTTCTTTGGAAGCCAGCGAAAGAAGGCGAACCGGCATGGGACTCTCCATGGGGTAAAGGTCGTCCAGGATGGCATATTGAATGTTCGGCCATGATTCGTAACCTTCTTGGTGAATCTATTGATATTCACGGCGGTGGAATTGATCTTATATTCCCACACCATGAAAATGAAATTGCTCAAGGTGAAGGTTGTTGCGATCATAAGTATTGCAACTATTGGATGCATAATAACTTCATCAATCTTAAAGACCAAAAGATGAGTAAGTCTTTAGGGAATGTGATTACTGCCAGAAGTTTTATGGATAAGTACCATCCTGAGATTTTAAAATTTGTGATGCTTTCAGCTCACTATAGAACAATGCTTAATGTGAATGAAGAAAAAATTGAGCAAACAGTAAGTGGACTAGCGAGAGTTTATAAAGCACTTCGTGATGCTCAAACGTTTATCGCGACAACTGCTGTGGAAAAAGAAGGTAATGTTTTCAAACCACTCGCTCAAACTTTTACAAGTGCCGAAGCCAAAATTAAGAAGGCCCTCAACGACGACTTCAACACTGGTGAAATGATGGCCAATATTTTTGAAGTTGTAAGAGTATTCAATTCACAGAATGTTCTTAAGAAGTTGAAAGATCCAAATGCTCTGGCCAGTGCTAAAGCTTTTATGGAATGGGTTCAAAAGTATGGTGAGATCTCTGCTCTCTTCCAAGAGCCTGCTAGTGAGTTCTTAAAAGAACTTGATGGAATTCTTCTAAAAGAAAAAAATATTGATGCTGCAGAAGTTGATAAACTCGTTTCAGAAAGATTAAGCGCTCGTGAGAACAAAGACTGGGCAAAATCAGATGAGATCAGAGATAAACTGGCGGCCATGGGTATTGAAGTTCATGACTCTGGAGATGGAAGTCACTGGGAAGTTAAGAAATGATCAAAATAGATTCACATAATCATATCCTTCCTCATCAGATCCCAAACTTTAAAGAGAAGTTTGGGACTGGTGGGTTTATTCAACTCCATCACTTAGAAGATGGTCACGCGGATATGGTTCGTGATGATGGAAAGTTCTTTCGTAAAGTTGAGCCTAATTGCTTTAGTCCTGAAAAGAGACTTGAAGAGATGGATCAATTTAATGTTGATGTTCAAGTACTATCAACTGTTCCTGTTATGTTTTCAGAATGGGCAAAGCCGGAACAAACACAAATCGTAAATCGTTTTCTCAATGAAGATATTGCGACCACTGTTCAAAAGTATCCAAAGAAATTTGTAGGTCTGGCCACTGTTCCTCTTAATGATCCTGAGCTTGGAATAAAAGAACTTCACTTCGCAATGAAAGATCTTGGTCATCGTGGTGTTCAAATTGGTTCTCACTACGGAAACTTAAACTTAAATGATAAAAGTCTCTTTGAGTTCTATGCCGAAGCTGAAAGTCTTGGAGCTGCGATTCTAGTTCACCCGTGGGATATGATGGGTAAAGATACCATGCCTGATTATTGGCTCCCTTGGTTAGTTGGTATGCCAGCTGAAACTTCAAGAGCAATTTGTAATATGATTTTTGGTGGAGTTTTTGAAAAATTTCCAAAGCTCAAAGTTTGTTTTGCTCATGGTGGTGGAAGTTTTCCTGCAACTATCGGTCGTATTCAACATGGTTTTAATGTTAGACCAGACCTCTGTGCTAAAGATAATAATGTCGATCCGAGAAAGTATCTTGGAAAATTCTATATCGATTCAATTACTCACGATAATACTATGCTTAAGTATGTCACAGAGTTACTGGGTATTGATAAAGTCATGCTTGGGACCGACTATCCTTTTCCACTTGGCGAGTTAGAGCCTGGAAAATTAATTGAAAATCATCCTGATTTTAGTGAAGAAGAAAAAGCACGTCTTCTTGGTGGCTCTTGCTTAGAATGGTTAGGAATGAAAGAAGAGGATTTTCAATAGTGAATAAAACAGAGCGCGTAGACTATATTCAAAATAAACTTGAAGAACTCTATCCGGAAACTCCTGTTCCTCTTGATCATGAAGATCCGTATACACTGCTAATTGCAGTTCTTCTCTCTGCTCAATGTACAGATGAGAGAGTGAACAAAGTGACTCCTGCCCTATTTAAAATGGCAGACAACCCTCATGAGATGGTGAAGCACTCCGTTGAAGAAATAGAGGCCATCATTAAACCATGTGGTCTGGCCCCTAGAAAGGCTAAGGCCATTTGGACACTTTCAGACATTCTCTTAAAAAAACATGACGGAGAGGTTCCAGCAAGCTTTGAAGAGTTAGAAGAGCTCCCTGGGGTTGGACATAAAACTGCCAGTGTTGTGATGGCCCAAGGCTTTGGCTTTCCGGCATTTCCAGTAGACACTCATATTCATCGTCTTGCTCAAAGATGGGAATTAACATCGGGAAAGAATGTTGATCAAACAGAAAAAGATTTGAAAAGGTTATTCCCAGAGGAGAAGTGGAACAAACTTCATCTTCAAATTATTTTCTATGGTCGAGAATATTGTCAGGCCAGAAAATGCCACGGCATCGAATGTGAAATCTGCACCACTTGCTTTCCTGATAGAAAAAGAGCAAGAGACTTTAAAAGGTCTTAATACTAATCGCAATCACGTTCGTTCTTACAGTGTTCGACAAGAGAATGGAGCTGACTAACTGTATCCCCATTTTCATTTGAGGCCACTTCAATACCACCCACTTTTCTTCCATTATATACAAGCTCTCCCCTATCAAGATACATCCTGGCACGACAATTGACATTTATCTCAGGATCATAATTATTATCTCTCATACAGAGAACTTTCTTACCATTTATAACTTTTACCTCATGTACAAGAAGAGCATGTGTTACAAAACGCTCATCTCTTTTTGTAAATACTACTTGTGGAGATTGTCCCATAGATATTCTCTCATCTACTTGATCAATAAAGCTTTGATATTCAGTAGGTGTCATTTTTCCGGATTGAAGAGCTATAGCAAGTCCTGAAACACTCATAGCCCTAGTTGCCCATTCATGCGGAATTTTGTTCAAGAACATTTCTTTGATATCTGGATGTGATGCAAACTCATTGAGATTGGCAAACCCAGGAATTTTTTGAACATCGTTATCTATGACATTATCAATGATATCTTCATAGTAATCTTTCCACTCTTCACTTCCTTCCTCATGAGGAACAGGAGAATCCTTTTCAAAGAAAGCAAGTCTATTGAACTTTGAAGTCACTGAAGCATGTCCCCAGCAATATCCTTCTGTCATTTGATGATTACTCTCTCTAAAGTCTTCTGGATCATTTCTGAATGGTAGACTGTTTTCAACTTTAGCAGTATCTTCTACCGTCATATCCGGTCGCCTAAAAATGAGTAGATTATTTGGACAGAGAGTTTCACAATCGCAGAGACCTTTCTTACAAGTTCCCCATAACTCACAAGTACATACTTGATCTCTTACATCACCCATCGCTTCCGATAAAGGCCCTAATACACTTTGACTCCTCTCTTGGATACAACGATTTATCGTCTCGTCATTAATTTCTTCTGCGTTCATATACTCTAGTGTCTCATCTCTATATGAACTATAGGTATTACCTGTTATAGAATCTACAGCATTGCTTATTCCATCTATAGGAAGTGAAAGAAAGTTTTTAACTCCATGTCCAACACCTAACATATTTTGATTACAGGCTACGAGTACCATCAATAATATTAAACCAAAGAACTTCATTCTTTTCATAATTGAAGCTCCTTGACTGCAACGATCATATGCTTCTTATTATATTTCTTCCTATCCTTGATAACAGATATGGCTTTTTCTTTCGCCACCTTAAGTTTCTTTTTATCTTTAGAATGATAGGCCAGAACAACACGACATATTTGTGCTGTATATCCCGATGCTTTTGGATATTTCTTTAACATCTTTGAACAGGTTGAAGGCTTCTTAGCGTGACCAAATACATGAGTTTGCAATAGATCAAACATCGCATCTGTTTCACTTCTGCCATTAGGATTTAGTTGAGCAAGAGCTTCTTTAAACTTCTTCTCTTCAATCAATCTATTATGATTTTCTTCAATAAAGGAGTAACCATAAACTGTTTTGTTCCATGGATGATTCTTATCAAGTTTCTCACCATCAATATAAGACTTTACTCCTGAAATATAAGGATCAAAACGCATCAATTTTTTCCCACCGCTCTTATACTCTTTCAAAAGCTGTGGATAATAGTTTTTTACTTTTTCTTTATCTAACCAATTAAGAGAAATTAGATTTACTAGAACTTCAAACTTATTAATATCAACATCTAATTCTAGAGCTTTGTTTAAATATTCTTTAGCTTTCTCTGAATAATTAATTTGCATATACTCACGAGATGCTAATAGATAGAGATAGTATTCTCTCTTCTTTGTAATTTTATGTTTTTTTATTTCACTTAAAATATTGCTTTCAATAACATCAACTTGTTTTTTGAAACTTGTCTTGGCCCAAGCAATATTGCTAAGTAAAAGAATGAAAATAAGTACTGACTTCATATATACCTCACTAAACTTATCGGTTTTCGAAGGCCTATACTTAAACGAAAATTCTTTTTATTTTGATCCTAAGTGACTAATTTTGCTTAGGAATGCCGGTATAACAAAGAGATCAAAGAAGTAAGCTCCCAAGAGTACGATACTCGTAACGACTCCAAAATTTCTATTCGGTGTGAAGTCAGCGACAATGAAAAGTCCAAAACTAATGGCCAGAATAAAGGTGGTTAAAGTCAGAGAGCGTGAAGAGTGATTCAGTACTTTTTTAAGCTGCTCATCAATTGTTAGATTTGGATACCTTTTCTTATATTTGAAAAGATAGGAGAAAAAATAAATAGTATCATCAACACTAATTCCTAAGCAGACACTCACAATAAGAATAACTCCAACATCAATATTCCCCCCAAGAAGAGTGAGAAAGCCAAGACCGATCAGTGGAGGACAGATATTTGGGATCAGTGTTAAAAGTCCCATCTTGAGTGACTTAAATGAGAAGGACATAAAAATAAGAACAAAGATTAGACTAATGAAAATCGATTTAACAAATGTTGTGAGTATATATTGATCAAGACCTGTTATTAAAGCGGCTTTCCCAGTTACCTTCCCCTTTACCTGAGAACTATTTATAAGAGCTCTTAGTTCATTGATCGCTTCCACTGATTTCTTACTCGTGTCTACATTCCATAGAACATCGACTCTAATTGTTTGGTAATTACGATCAAGCCAGTAATGAATATCTTTTCCGACAGGCTGACTTAACTGAAAGAGTAGTAGTTCTTGGGCAATTTGTTCTCTCTTTTTTGGAAAACGATTTCCTCCAGACTCTCCTAAGACATTATGGATTTTTTCAAGAGATGTATGGATACTTGAAACCTTGACCACATAAGGAAGTTTTGAAATTTTATCGATAAGCTCAGCTGAGTTCTGTATCCAAATTGGGTCTTTAATACCATCTTGAGAACCAGAGTCTAAAACGATTTGCACTCCGCTGTAACCACCGATATTTTTCAGTAAGAATTCATTGGCCATTCTTATTTCTGAATCTTTACTGAAGTATTTTATAATATTTGAATTCACTTCATTCTTAAAAGCAAAGTAACCACCAAAACTAAGCAAAAAGATAGCAAGAGTTAAAATAGAAGTTGCATTCTTTTTTACCCAATCCATGGAAACGACAAAGCTAAAGAGTTTCGTCTTTTCTAATTCAACAGCTTTTAGATTTAATAATGGGGCAACTAAGAAATAGCTCGTAAACCAAGCAGCGATAACTCCAAAGCCGGCAACAATCCCAAGATCATGAATAGGTTTTAACTCTGAGGCACTCAGTCCAATAAAACCAAACGCTGTTGAAAAAGTTGTTAATAATGTAGGTCTAATATTATCTTTAAGAGCTTTCTTAAGAGCTACTTTAGGATAATCCCCTTCCACCATATTATATTTATAACTACCGAAGATATGAACTGAATCGGCCAAGGCTACAGCAGCAATAATACAAGGGACCATCGAAAGAATCATACTAAAATTAATTCCAATCCAACCAGCGAAGCCTAGAGAATAAATAATAGTAAAGCCTATCTCAAACATGATGAGTAAGAGGACATAGAAACTCTTAAAAGAAAAATATATGAGTACAAGGATTGAAAGAATAACTAAAGGAAGAACCTTCCTCATATCACTATTTGTGGTATTACTAAAACTAATATTCAAAGGAACTGTTCCACCAACATGAATGACTTCACTACTATCTAACTTAATTTCTTTTAACTTTGGGTGGAGATGGTTTAATGATTTATTATACTCAATCACTGCTTTTTCTATGGGACGGAAACGAGCATAGATAAGAGTCGTATTATAGTCTTTATTGATGAGATAATTCTGTAATTCAGGATGAGAACTTAGTATTTTCTTTCTTGAAGAGATAAGAACATTTTGCTTCGCGACCTCTTCAAAGGGACTAATATTTACCTCATCATTGGCCCCAGTAATTATCGAGTTATTCATAAGCGAATCGACTCTCACCACATTAGGAGTTTCCCAGAGAATATTTTCAATTTTCTTTATTTTTGCTAGAGACTGGTCATCAAGAATTCCTTTCTGATTCTTATAAGCGATAACAATATTCTCGTCATTCCCATAGACGGCTTGAAACTCATCAAATTCTTGAAGATATACATCTCCTTGCTTAAACCAGATTCGATGGGAATACTCTCTTCCCATCTTCATCATTCCAAGAACACTTAAAGCAAGAAGAATCATCATCACAATAACGACGAGTAATGAGCGCTTAAGAATAAATGAAACGAGCTTTTCTTTATATGTTTCTCTCATAGTTACCTTAGATATTTTAAATACTTTTCTTTTCCAACTTCGTTAATTTTAAAATTTTTAGAGTTTTTAATAATCTCTTGAAAAAGCTTAGAGGCCTGAAACTTGGCAAGAATTGAAGTTTCAAATTTTCCTTTCTCTACCACATTGGCCGTCCAATCATTGCAGTTATTTAAGAGATGATAACTATGAGTTCCTTCAAAGAAATAACGCTCTTTATCTTTTTGATGTTCAATCAAAATAAAGTTCTTAAAGCTTTTCTTGATTTCACTGGCCATTTTCAACAAAAGATCATCATCAAGAGACATTTGGGCCACTCCATATTTAAGATTTGTAAGCTCCATTGGATGAGTATTTATGGGAACGACTCGAACAAGGGAATTTGAAGGTAAAAAGAGTGCTTTAAACATTCCCAAGAAGTTATGTTCTTTCTCCCTAAAAAAAGGCTCTTCACCATAGGAAAACTCATAATACTCAGACTTAATCACACTCTTTAATTCGGGAAAGACCTGATCTATAAATCGCTTCTCCATAATGATGCCTGTATGAATTCCATGGTCGATGAGATAAAACTCGCCTGCCTTAGCACTACAAATCATCGAAATTACGAGAAAAAACTTTAAGAATAACTTAATTATCAAAACTTGGACTCCCTCTTGTCCTAAATCAATTACGACTAAAACTTAGAAATATAAATTGTATAAAAATTCATTCGATAGAGGAATTTTTACAAAGCAAATAGAGAAAAATAAGAAAAATTGCTATACTGCAAAGCGTTAACAAGTAGGGTAAACACATGAAATTACTATCAAAAATCTGGTATTATCTTAAGGCCGTACCTATGTGGACTCTCCTGTCCATCCACAACACATACGGAATCTTAAGTGTATTCTTCATAACATGGGTTAGACCGATGAAGGGTGGTATGGTCAATTTCGATGATCCCCTCGTTACCGGAATCAATCCTGAAACTAATGACTATATCTGGAAAGAGAATGTCATTTTTGCTTCTAAGAGAAAGCGTGAATTTAAAGACACTGATGAGCAAATTGTTGTGAGTGTTGGAAAATATATGTGTCGTATGATTTATAAATCTGCGGCTAAACCAGATAAACCATTTGGTGATAAAGACAGAATGCCACCTTCAATTAATTATATCCACGGTGGAGTTCAGTACAATGGTGGTTTTCTTATCTTTGATGATGTGGAAGATGCCAGAAATCATTTTAGTAATAAAGAATTCAGAAAACATTTTTGGAAGTTCATCCATACAGAGAAAAGAGAACCAGTCACAATCTTAAGAGATAAGAATTATGATCGTGAAGAGTTTCTCCAGTTCGTATGTTACTTGAGAACACTCTTTCCTTACTTCAGTAACTCGAATGGGAATAAGAAAAGAATTGGTTGGGGAAACCCTGCTCCCTTTGCCTCAGTTAATACAATCACTGGTTATTGGAAAGATGATACTTTCAAGTTCTATAGCAAAGAAAAAATAAAAACTGTGGCGAGAGCTCCAATTGCAGTGAATTACTTTAGCGCCAATGAATACCTTCCTTCAAGAAATGAATTTTGGGGACCAGAACTCTATCTGGCAAACTTTACGAATAATAGAGTGATCGCTCGTGGAGAGAAAGGAAATCTCTTCTTTGTCGACCTTAGAAAAATAGTAAGAGGATATAAATTTGATCCATCTAATCTGCCAAATCTCTTAGATAGAATTCAAGAGAGATTAAGTGAAAAGCTTGGAGGACTATTTAACAATGTATAACTCTGAAGCATTAACATTAATTCCGGCCAAATCTCAAGACTTGGCCCTTAACATTCCTCATCGAAATGTTTATGCCTTATCACTTGATAAGCAAGGAAATTATAATGCTCATTGGAAATTTCAAGAGTCAGAGAATCAGAGAAATTCAATTATGTTGGGGATGTCTCCTACAAACTATCATAATTTCTTAGTTTGTAACGATATAGAATGGCATCCAAGATTTACTTTCAATCTTCCAAAAATTGGAAGAGCAAAGAGAAGATGTATTCGTGCTGGTGCCGTACTTAAAATCAAAGGTCTTTCAAAAGAAGAACTTTCACAGTTTGAAAATTACTTAAAGAACTTAAAACAATATAGAAGCCCTAACTGTCATATTGGAGCTCTTCAGGCATTAAAAGCCGGAGCAGGTATTCAAATTCCAGGTCTGAACCACTGGCAATTAGGTCCTGAAGACTTTCTTAGATTAATTCTTGAGAAAGGCTTCATTAAGAATGATGAAAAAATGGAAGTTGAACTTATCGTTTCCAAAAATATTTCGCCTGTTGAAATGATAAATGAAGTTCAGTTCTTTCAAAATAAATTTAAATGGATGTATTTACTTAATGACTTTCTCTACTTCTTTGTTAGAAAGTTTTTTAGAAAGCAGGTAATTTGTGAATAATAAGAAAGTTAAAATTTTCTTAAAGGCTTTATTCTCCATTATTCTAGTGGTGGGGATTGCTTATTTCATAAACTCAAAGAAAGAGACTCTTAGTAATATTATTAATATTCAGCCACTATTCTTACTAAGTTTAATCGCCTGTCACTTAGTAAATTTCTTTCTCCTGGGTCTCATCTTTCACGAGCCTCTAAAAAGACTTGGGATTAACCTAGGGTTTAATCAATGGTTTGGTCTCACTGCTGTATCTAACCTCTTCAATCTTTTTCTACCTGCAAAAGGTGGGAATGCATTGAGATGGTACTACCTGCGTGATAATAATGGTCTAAGAACAAAGACTTTCTTAAGCATCAACTTCTTAACAACTGTGATAGGAATGCTTTCCATGGGAATTCTTGGGTTCTTCTTTTTAGAAATGGCCCCGACGGGACTAGGAATCATCAATCAAATTGCAAAAGAAACTTTCTTTATCATGGGAACGGCGGCTTCTGTAATCCTTTTACTTTCATTTAGAGAAATTAAACTTCTTAAGGTATTAAAGAATATTCCTCATGAGATTAATTGCTCAAGAGTCTATATCGTAGTCTTCACTAGTTTTACGTTGATTACTCTCCTCTATCCAATCAGAGCTTATTTTAGCTATCAGGCCTTAGGGATAGAGCTTTCAATTTTACAAACAACACAATTAAGCGTTTTTCTTTTAATCGCTTCCCTCGTTCCTGTACTTCCGGGAAATATTGGAATCAAAGAAGTTGTGATGGGACATATTGCTGCCAAATTTGGAATTATGCCTGAAGTGGCCATCTTAGCAACTCTTTTCGAGAGGGCCTCTCTTTATATGATGGTCCTTCCAATCGGTTTAGGTTATTACTTTCATCTTATTTTGGGTGTAAAAAACACAACCACGAAGTTTGATCGAAGAGTGTTCTCTACTCGTCTTAATCTTTCCGAACTGGAATTACAATCTGAAAAGACTATTCAAATTCCTACCCTGGCTCCTGTGAATAATGATATAATTTCATATCATGACAGAGTATAAATATATTATTGTCGGTGGTGGTGCGGCTGGAATATCACTGGCACTAAATCTACTTGCTGAAGGTGAAAACGATTTTATCATTCTTGAAAAGAGTTCAATTCTCGGTTCAAGCTGGGATAATATGCCTGATCATCTTACGCTTATTTCATCGGATCATCATAATAGAATCTTAGAAGAGAATTCTCCCTTTTCAAAACTTTATCGAGTTCCTGCTAAGGATTTTTCTAAGTATCTTCAAGAATTTCAGTCTCAAATCAAAGATAAAATTCTCTTCAATCAGAAAGTGATTGGAATTGAGAGAAGTACAAACTCCGAGTCGTCAAAGTGGTTAACAAAGACGAAAGAAAGAACTTTTCATTCTCAAAATATTATTTGGTGTACCGGCTATTTCTCTACTCCTTACATTCCTAAATTTGTTGTTAATAATGAAAGTACGATTCATTTCAAAGACTTTAAGAATGCTCTAGAATTTCGACAAAAAAAGATTCTTGTAGTTGGAAAACGCTTAAGTGCGGGACAAATTATAAAAGAGTTGATGGAAGCTCAGTGTAACGTTCATATATCGACACGATCAGAGATAAAATTTTCACCAAATAAATGGATTATGAATCTCCTTCTTTACTTTCTTGATCCCATTGAAAAGTTCCTATTACTTTTCAATAAAAATCTAAGAGTGAAAGAAGATATTAAGATGGAAGCCTCTTTTGCAAAGAAGTATTTTGATGAAGACTCGGTAACTATCCATGGTGATATTTTAGAAATCGACAATCATGATGTAACTTTTCTGAATCAAGAAAGTGAGAGATTTGATAAGATCATTCTTACAACAGGTTTTCGTCCTACACCTCCTCCAAATATTTCGAAGGTTGATTTTTCTCAACTAAAGAATCATTTTGAGCATCCAGAAAATCCTGGTTTCTACTTTCTAGGCTTTGAACAGCAATTTAACTTCCGAAGCCGGTTTCTGCGTGGAATTCGTAAAGATGCCAAGGTTTTGGCCAAGCACCTAATTTCGTCTAGGAAATAAACACTTTCAGCCTGTAACTTATTAATATTACATAGTTTTTATGGTCTCTATCTTGCTTCTATAAGGTCATGAAAAACTTAAAGGTCCTCTTCATTCTTCTAAAAGTTCTCATGTTCAACGTGATTGGGGCCGCTGAATTGAACTCTCATCAACAAGAGAAAGTTTTAAATCTAGTTCAAAATTTAGTCCAAACAACTCATCAAAACCTAAACAAAGAGAACTTAAAGTTTTCACTCTACACAATTGATAATCCTCAATATTTCTTTGTCTCAAACTTTGGAGCGGCAAGGGCCTTACTAGGAAAGAAGAATTATCGTATAGGTGTTAATCCATTAATTTTCGAGAAGAATATTCCTGACGATGCACTTAAAGGTGTTGTTGCCCATGAATTAGTTCACACTGAAGATTATGAAAGTGGATCAACGATTGGAACATTGATTCCTATTGGGTTAAAAGTTTCTTTTTCTAACTCAAGAATTCAGTATGAAAGAAAAACTGATTTAAAAGTTATTCAAAAAGGTTTGGCCAAAGAGTTATTGGCCTATAAGAATTGGCAATATCCTCAACTTAGTGCTGACTATTTAGAAATTAAAAGAAAAGAATATTTAACTCCAGAAGAAATTCCTTATGTAAAAGAGATTAATGAGCGCTATCCTGAATTATTTGACCAATGGACAAAGAAATTTACTCCAAGAGAGATGGTAGAGTTTAAATTATCTGTAGCTTTATATGAAGATGGTCTTACTTATGGCGATGATTTAAGAATTATAAAAAAAGAACGCAGAAGTCGTCATGGAAATTCTGCAACTCGTTATACAATGCATTTTTCAAATGACTCAGAACAAGACTGTGATTTGAAAGTCTATCCCTTCCTTAACGATAAGATTAAATGGAAGCGTAAAAAGGAATTTTTAGCCTCGGCAAAATCTAACACTGAGATAAGCTGGAGACAATTTCCACGATTAAGAAAAGTTGTCATTGCTCCTACAAACTGCCCACTGGAAGGAAGCTTCTTTAGTTATTCACAATAACCGCGTATTCTTATCAAACACAAAATAAAAAAAACTGTTGATAGGTAAAACTACTCTCCTTAAAATATGACTACAATTTTCAAGGAGAATGAAATGAAAAAACTATTAGCAGCTACTACGCTAACACTAATGCTTTCACAAACAGCTTTCGCTGGTCATGGACCTGCTGGTTGTGGTCTTGGTGCTGTTCTTTTCAAGGACAAGTCAGGATTAATGTGGAATGTTCTAGCAGCAACTACTAACGGTACTTCAGGTAACCAAACTTTTGGTATGTCTACAGGTACTTTAGGTTGTGAAGATGCAGCTAAAGCATCTGTTGCTTCTGTTTCTTTTATCGAAGATAACAGAATGGCCCTAGCTAACGACATCGCTCGTGGTGAAGGTGAAACTCTTGATGCTTACTTAAAGCTTATCAAAGCTGAAAAAGTTGATACTCAAGCTTTAAGAAAGAATTACAAGAGAATTTTCTCTGAAGGTCAAACTTCTGAGCAAATTCATGCTTCAATTCTTAACGTAATCAGAGGTTAATCCTCTATTACTAAGGCCTTCTTTCGGGAAGGCCTTTTTTTTTTGCACTATGAAATACACCCTGCTGCTCATATTTATCTTTTCTAATGCTGTTCATGCTCTCGAAGTTGACCAACAATGGTTAAATCTCCTCCGCTATGAAAAGTCTTTCTTTGGAAATTATCAATCACAAGTAATTAACAAAGAATTCTTTATTTCTGATAAAGGAAATAAAGAGCCTCAAATTGAACTTAATGAAACTCTCAACTATATAAAAAAAAATAAGAACGATTTCCTATGTCGCTTTCCTGCGAGATCGGCTTATCTTCAAAAGAAAGGCGTTCTCAAGAACCCTACTTTTAAACATTGTAAAGACTATCTCTATTTTAAAAGAAAGATAGATCCAAACTCAGTCGCCATAGTCTTTGCCAGTTACTATATCAATAATCCCTCAAGTATGTTTGGACATACATTCTTGAAATTAAATAAGAAGGGTAAAAGTTCTAATAATGATCTTCTTCATTGGGGAGCAAATTTTGCGGCCAATGTAACATCTAGTAATCCTCTTATTTATGGAGTCTATGGAATTACTGGTGGTTTTAGTGCCAACTACTCTCTTCTTCCCTATTATTTTAAGGTTCGAGAATACGCTGAAAGTGAATCAAGAGAAATGTGGGAGTATCATCTTAAAATAAGTGATGAAAAACTTGATTTCTTTGTGGCCCATTTATGGGAAATGGAAAAAGCACTCTTTAATTACTATTACTTCAATGGAAACTGCTCTAGTCAGATCATTAATTTTCTATCAGCAGTTTATCCAGAAAAAAATCTTCACAATTCATTGCCAACTTTTGTTATTCCTTCTCAAACTATTCGGATTATTGAAGAGTATGACCTAATAAAGGAAGTTCGATTTCGCCCAAGTAACTTCCAAAAAATCTCCCTTCGCTGGGATGGTTTAAAAGCAGAAGAAAAGAAAGCTTTTAGTGCCTTTAAAAAAGATCCACTAACTTATAAATTATCAGGAAATGAAAGTATTAACATGCTAGATATTTTTATTGATTATCTTGATTTTAAATTTCCTGTAGAAGTCGCCAAGGGTGATAAGAATAGTTATGCTACACTTAAGCACAATATTCTTATTGAAAGAAGCCAAAAAGAAGGAAAGACAGAGAAGCTTAACTTAATTAAGAGTGATGCTCTCGCTCCTCATAAGGCCCATAAAGAAAGAATGCTTCCTCTCGGTTATAGACACTTTAAAAAACAAAAAGCTCTTTCATTTGGCTATCGCTTTTCTCTTCACAACATCATGGACCCCAGTCTTGGTTATTCAAAACTTGGTGGTCAAGAAATGGGGAATATTGAAGCTCTCTACTTAACAAAGAGTAAGAAGTTTCGACTTAGTCGTTTCACATTGGTAAATATTGATACTTACCCTCAGTTATTAAGTTTCGCACCTAAGGTTGGATGGAGCTTGAGAGGCGGAGTTAAAGACTATTTTGACACTGATCATTTTGAGAAAGCTCCCTTTATAAAACACGGGCTTAATTTTAATCTCTCAAAGAATGAGTCAATTATTTTTGCACCAGAAATTCACTACAGTGCGGGTTATGCAGAAAGTTTCTCTGGAAACAATATTAGAATTGACCTTATGCCAGGGCTAAGCCTCTTTTCAGATGCGCTAAGAGCGAAATTCAAATTAAAGTATTTTTATAATCATATTATTGGACCTAATTCTTTAGACCATCATGTTTACCAAGCAGTGTTGAACATTCCTCTCTCTCAAAACCTTTCTTGGAAGAGTCAGTTTTCAAAATGGGTCAGTAAGGAAAAAGATAAAGAAGATTTTACATCTGAAATCAACTTCTTCTTCTAACTTAAGTTGCCATTAATTATGTAACTTCTTAAAATACATCTATGCAATTACAAACGATTGATTTTGCCGTTATTGCCACTTATCTAATTTTTAGCTTGGCCGTAGGTTTTTATTTCACAAAGAAAGCATCAGATTCACTAGAAGATTTCTTTCTTTCTCATCGTTCACAACCTTGGTGGCTGATTGGTATTAGTATGGCCGCCACCAATTTTGCTATTGATACTCCTTTGGCCACCAGTAAGTTTATCGCTAAAAATGGGCTCGCCGGAGGATGGTTCTATTGGAGTAGTGGGATCAGTGCAGTCGCTGCCACATTTCTCTTTAGTAAACTTTGGCGACGAGCTGAAGTGATGACCGATAATGAACTCATTGAATTACGTTATAGCGGAAAGCCCGCTTCATTCCTTCGTTTCTTCAAAGGGGTATATTTTGGTGTCCTCATTAACTGCTTTGTTCTGGGTTGGGTTTTTAACGCCCTAACAAAAGTTGCCAGTATCGTAACTCCTTGGGACTCCACGATCATTCTTGCCTTCTTTGGTGGTATCGCTCTTATCTATACTATTTCATCTGGCTTTTATGGAGTGATCTTTACCGACCTTATCCAATATATTTTTGCCCTAAGTGGCAGTTTTATACTCGCCTACTTAAGTGTGAAGGAAGTCGGAGGACTAGAGCAACTCATTTCAAAAATTGAAAACCTCTATCCCAACGGTCAATTCTTAGAAGTCTTTCCATCGATGACATCTGAGGATGCATTGATACCTCCATTGGCCATGTTCACTTTACTCTTTGTTAAATGGTGGGCCCATAAATATTCAGATGGTGGGGGAAAACATATTCAAAGAATGAGCGCTGCTAAAGATGAGAAACATGCGACTTTAGGAACATTCTTCTATGCCTTTATGGCCAATATGGTTACACTTTGGCCTTGGATTGTTGTGGCCATTTGTGGAGTTATTCTCTATCCAGAAAATCCAGATCCAGAAACAAACTATCCTAAAATGATGTTAAGAGTTCTTCCTCCAGGTTTACTTGGTCTCTGTGTGATGGGTCTTATTGGAGCGTTCATGAGTACCGTAGATACTCACTTAAACTTAGGTGCTAATTATTTTGTGAATGATATTTATAAGCGATTTTTAGTCAAAGACAAATCACAAAAACACTATATTCTCATTTCAAGAATTTCAATTCTCGTAATTATGCTTTTAGCAATAGGTCTCAGCCTACAAATCAAGTCTGTGGCCAGTGCATGGCTTTTCATACTCACCTTTGCTAGTGGTGCAGGTTTAGTTTGGGTATTAAGATGGTTCTGGTGGAGAATCAATGCCTTTTCTGAAATCTCGGCCATGCTTACTTCTGCCGTTGTCGCCAGCTATTTGAAAATTGCTTACCCGACACTTCCTTTTTCAGAAAGTATTCTTATCGTTGTAGGAATTTCTACTCCAGTCTTTATTATTGTTACTTATCTCACTAGACCTACAGAAAGAAGACAGAGAATCCTCTTCTTTGAAAGAGTTTCACCACTTTCTTGGGGCTGGAAAAGTGGTATTCCTCAATATGACTTTGAAAAGAGCTATCTTAAGAACTACGATATTCAAAACTTTATCTTAGGAACAGTTCTGCTCTTTCTTGGAAACCTATCTATTGCAGCTCTTCTTTTCTATAAGACATCTTATGGAATAATTGGCCTCGCTATTTTTCTTGTCTTACTTTTAAAGCTTATTAGTAATGTAAGAAAAGAAAAAGAAGCTCTTTAAGAATTATTTTGAAGCGATAATAATATAATTATCAGCAAATCTCTTTCCATCAAGACTTGGGATAACTTGCTTCCACATAAGACCACTACCTGGTACTCTTCCATTGGGAATATAGTGAACTTTTTTTATGTGGGCATTCGTTACATTTACCATATTTGTAATCTCGTAAACACTTACTGGTGTGATATGAGCAGGATAATCCTTCGGTCCAAAAGCATTGTAATAACCTTTTACAACTAAAGTGAGAATACTTAACCATGATTCAGGATTAGGAGTTGAAAGAACAAGTGAGCCTCCAGGTTTCAAAACTCTAATCAACTCTCTGATAAAGTGCCAAGGATTTTCAATATGCTCAATCACTTCAGAACATAGAAGACAATCAAAGCTGGAATCTTCAACAGGTAGCTTTTCATTGCAATCGTGCTGAAAGAATTCAAAGTCCTTCTCCCCTTGAAAGTCGCTATAATCGCAACCGGTAAGATTGCTATAACCATGTGACTTTACTCTCGAAAGTAAATGCCCTTGACCACAACCCACATCCATAAGCTTTATATTCTTATCAAGATTAAGAGAGAGAAATTGTTCTAAAACTGTTTCTATAATTATATCTGAAGATGATCCCAAGCTAAGCTCAGAAGCATTTTTTCTTACTTTTGCGACATCCATTCTATATTCCTTGATATTTAACTATTCGGAATTGCGTCTATCATCTTAAGTCTTTTCTAAGTTATTTTATTGAGTTATAAGGACTAATCTATCACTGGAGTACATATGAAAAAGCTGACTTTATTAGTTTGTTTATTATCCTCTATTAACGTTTTTTCTTATAACAACGTTCAAGCTCGTTGCTTTCTTCAATCAGGAGTTCAGGCAATTTGTGAAGTTTGTAACTTTGTGGCCTACAGACCAATTAGATGTGATGTAGTTACCAAAGGTCAAACTTCCCGAGGTTTTTACTACACTTCTCGCAATCTAGTTCAAATTAATCCTGGTGCCTGCATGAACACTTATGTTTATGCTCAGAATCCAGCTCTTGATCCACTGGTATTTGCGAACGCTCAAACATATTGCCAATAATCTATTTGTGTTAGAATTAAAGAAAACACAAATAGGTTAAATATGATTAATAAAATTTTTTCCGGTTTGATGAAACCGGAATATCTTCTTCGTCCTAATCAATTAGTTCACAGGCTGACTCATAAAATTCCAGACAATCAAACTCTTGAGTTAACACTTCCATGGAATTCAAAATTTGAATTGAAATCTAGTGACGATATTGGACGCTCTATTTATCACTTAGGATTCTATGAACTTTCTCTTAGTGAACTTATCTGGAGAGCAATCGAGAAATCAGATTCTTTTATCGATGTAGGTACTAATATCGGTTATTTCACTTCGATGGCACTGGCGAATACAAAATTTCAAGGCCCAGTCATTTCTTTTGAACCACATCCAGAATTATACCAAGCAGCGAAGAAAAATATCGAAAGAACTGGTAATAGTTCTCGTGTTACTTTCCATGAATATGCTCTTTCTGATCAAGATGGTGAAGCGACTCTCTTTATTCCATTAGAAATGGAAACAAATAATGGTTTAGCTTCATTAGAAAAACCAGAAGATGGTGTTGGAAGTGAAATAAAAGTAGCCATTAAAAAACTAGATGACCTCATTGATCAAAACATCAAACACGTTATAAAAATCGATACCGAAGGTCATGAAGCTGGAGTTCTTAAAGGTGCGACACAAGCTCTATCAAGTGGAGCACTTGAAGTTGTCTTCTTTGAAGAACATGCCAAACCAAGTGAAGCACAAACGTTTAGCATTCTTAAAGATCATGATTACGATATCTATAGAATTGACCGCTCATTCTGGGGACCAAAACTTGTTGATCCTAATGCTCCTACCAGTGCAAAGAAGTGGCAACCAACGAACTATGTCGCCATAAAAAAAGGGAACCAAAATTACGGCTCCCTTTATGATTCTGGTTGGAAAATAATTTCAGATAACTAAAGAGTTGTAATAGAACCCTTAGCAATACCTTCGTAAGCTCTCACTGTGACAATATCATCAATATCACAAGTGGCCTTAACGTATTTTGCAAAGTGAATACTTAAATTTTCTACTGTCGACTCTTCATCTAAAAAGTAGATGGCCCTTCCCGGAAGACTTCCCTTGAAAACACCTTGCTTTGATTCGTATTCAATTTCAACTTGAGGAATTTCAGGGTAACGCCCAATAGGAACTTCACCCTCTTCCGTATACTTAAGAACTTCTTCTTTATTGGCCACATTATCCCATAAACAGAAATGTACATTTCCTTTGAAGAGATCTTTCGCTAGATGATTTTCTAGCTCTGGTTGTTGCTCACCATTAATGAAAACATCAACAGTATTTTGGTGACCATGGAAAAGTCTTTGGCAATTTCCATAATGTTCTTTTAATCCATGAGTGTAATGAAAAACGGCTTTCCCTTCTGGAAGAGTTTCTTCAACAAGATCAATCTTAATCGCATTCACAGTCTTAGGCATTTCTTTAAGAATAAGATTCTCAAGATGTGTTTGCAGATTGGCCTTTGTTACTTGAGCGTAAGGAATCACGCAGATACCTTCTTCTGGACATTCATAAGTCATAAGCTCTTCATTAAAACCATATCTATATTCAATTTTTGAAATTCCATCTTTTGTTTCTACAAGATGTGCAGGGGCCACTAAACGGTGATCACATTCACGATCAATAATTTCTTTTACCTTCTTTTTGGCATAAGAGAAGTCATAGACAACACCTTCTTCATCAGTCTCACCGATAAACTCGGCATTAACGATAAGAGCACCTCCGACAACACCTTTGTGGTCATCTAGATACGCGTAATCTAATACAGTGGCATGCTTGTAAAATAATGTGATTTTCATAATCAAACCTTATCTAAGTAATTTAAATTCTATCTAGGTTGTGTCTACCCGATTAGTCTTGCTTTTGGAAATATAACCCAATATAACTAATAGCGTCTATAAAATAAGTCAAAATATAGCTTATTTTAATGCTTGTCTAGCTTAATGAAAGTTAGGTATAAAACCAATCGCTACGGCTATGGTGCGGTAGTAAAACGAGGTAAAAATGAAGACTATAGAGCTAAATCAGTTACGCGGAAATCAGGAAGAAATTCTTAACTGTGCCATTCAAGATGATACAGGACTCAATGATTTTCAAAAGTTACCAAACGATCACGGGATCTCAATCCCAAGAGTAGGAATCGAAAGATTTAGAATTCCTCTAAACTATCGTCTTAAAGATGGTTCAGTGAGAATGCATGACTCTGAAGCAAGTATGTTCGTTTACCTCGATCAAAATAAAACAGGTGTAAATATGTCTCGCTTCTGTGCCATTCTTCAAGAAGAGGCGGAGGAACTTGTTGTTGATCAAAACTTCTTTAAGAAGGTTCTTGGTCGTTATAGAAAAGATCTTCGTGACTTTGATAATGAAGAACTTATCCCTAAGGCAGAAATCTCGCTTAAGTTCAAGTACGCAACTAAGCAGAAAAGTTTAAAGAGTGGAAATTGGGGATGGCAGTACTATGATGTTATCTGGAAAGGTATCGAAAGTAAGAATGCTGAACACCTAATGGAAGTTACTCTTAATTACGAATATAGTTCAACTTGCCCTTGTTCACTTTCAATGGCGAAGCAATATGAAGAAGACTATCGCGAAGGAAGAACGACTGAAGGTAATGGAATCGCTACGGCTCACTCTCAAAGATCTTTAGCAACAACAACTGTTCGTTTTTCAATCGATAGTGATTTTCATATTGAAGACTTAGTTGTTTTACTAAGAAAAGCAATTCCAACAGAAACTCAATCTCTAGTTAAGAGACTTGATGAACAAGCTTTCGCTATTTTAAATGGTGAGAACCCAATCTTTGTTGAGCACGTGGCAAGAAGATTATCGAAGGCCCTTGATTCAGATAAAAGGCTTCTCGACTGGAATGTGAAAATTGAACACTTCGAATCTTTACATAGCCATAACGCTGTTGCATATATCAACAAAGTTAAAAACTAAGTAAGGATTACTAATGTCTCAAGACACTGTTGAGAACTTTGCAAAACTTGTTTTAAAAAACCTCTCAAATAATGGCTTCCCTTTAAAGAAGGTTTCACTACCTTTAGAGAAGATGTATGAAGTCGCTGATAATAAAGGACTGAATTTCAATAAGGTTCTTGATTACTTAAGAGAAAATCATCAAGTTGTTCATGAAACGATGGGCGACAAGATGATTTTCTCTCTACAAACTCCAGACTCATTTCAAGAAGATTTTGGTGGCATGGATGGAGACATGTTTGCCAAGGCCCAAGAAATGATGGGTCAGATGGATCCGGCCCAACTCAAAGAAATTCAAGATAAAGTGATGAACATGGACCCCGCGGAGCGTCAGGCCCTTATGGAAAAGGCCAAGTCCATGTTTGGTAAGAAGTAATTATCAAACACTTAACGCGCTCAATCAAACAATAATTCTTACTTATCACCTTGATAAGCAAATGTTTTTTGAAAGACCATCTCTTCTTAGGTATTAAGTTCTCTACCAAATTGAAAATAAAAGAAATTCGAAGAGAGAGACCATTATGCTAACAAAATTCAAAATCACTTTTCTTACAGTTGGACTTATCCTTTCCATGATTGGATGTAGTCAAAAAAGTAATAAAGATATCCAATCTTTAGGACTGATTAACTCAAATATTATTTCTGATAGACCACAGAATATTGAAAATGTTGTGGCCCTAATTAAGCTAGACGGTAAAGCACTTTTTGAAACGCTAAATCCTGAAGCAGGAATTAATGAAGTAGCGGCAGAAGAAAAGCAAAGAATTGTAAAAGAACAAAAAGAAGCTCTTGAGAAAATTAAAAGCGTCTCTCCTCAAGCGAAACTTCTCTACTCTTATCGTTTTGTTCTCAATGCACTTGCTGTAGTTGTCCCAGCAGCTGACTACGGAAGGCTCTCTCAAGTTGGTGGTGTTTCTGATACTGAAAAAGAAACTCTTTTCCAAAGACCAAGTTTTAATAAAGATAGTCTTGATAAGGCCAAGTTTAACCTTGATTACACAAGTGTAGACTTCATTGGAGCTTCTAAAGTTCATCAAGATTTAGGAATCAAAGGTAAAGGTATTAAGGTTGGTGTTATCGATACAGGTATCGATTTTACTCACACTGCTTTTGGTGGATCAGGGAACCCTGAAGAATTCAAGAATATGGACAAAGATAAGCCAGCCGCTTCTTTTCCAAACTCTAAAGTTCTTGGTGGTGTTGACTTCGTAGGAACGAAATACTCTCCAGGACATGTTCTTCCAGACAATAGAATTCCTCGTCCAGATGCGAACCCAATGGATGAAGGTGGTCACGGAACTCACGTTGCAGGAACTGTGGCAGGTATTGGAGATGGTATCAATACATATGATGGTGTAGCTCCTGAAGCTGACCTTTACGCTCTTAAAGTATTTGGAGCTTCTGGCGGAACATCAGATACAGTTGTTATTGCTGCTCTTGAATTTGCTGCTGATCCAAATGGTGACTTAAATACCGAAGATAAATTAGATATCGTTAATCTTTCTCTAGGTGGAAGTTACGGTAAGCCATATGTTCATTATACTGAAGCGATTAAGAACCTCGCAAAAGGTGGAGTTCTTACTGTAGCGGCAGCTGGTAACTCAGGATTCAATCCTTATATTGTTGGATCGCCTTCGACTTCTGATGAAGCACTTTCTGTCGCAGCAAGTGTTGATGGAATGGAACATAACTGGAAGTTTGATACTGTATCTTTTGATACGGCTACAGATACTCTTCTTTCGAAAGTTGTTGAAGGAAATATCTCTAGACCAGTAGCTCAGTCGGCAGATGTAAAAGGAAAACTCGTTTTTGTTGGACTTGCTGATACTGATCTAAATGATGAGCTGAAAGCAAAGGTTAATGGAAATATTGCTCTCATTGATAGAGGGGCAGTAAGCTTTGTTGATAAGCTTAAAAGAGTTAAAGCAGCTGGTGCCATTGGTGCTATCGTAGCCAATAATAATAACGATGCTCCTTTTCAAATGGGTGGGAATGAGAAGATTGATCTTCCTGCTGTGATGATCTCGCTCGCTTTAGGTAATAATATCAAAGAAGAAATGGCCAAAGCTGATGTCATAGCAGACTTTGGTAGTGAAAAGAAAATCGAAGAGCCTGAGCTTATCGACACTCTAACTTCTTTTACTTCTAAAGGACCACGTTCATTAGATTCACTCCTTAAGCCAGAAATCGCGGCTCCAGGATTTAAAATTATCTCGGCCAATATGGGTACAGGTGTTGAAGGTGTTCCACTTAATGGGACATCAATGGCTTCTCCACATATGGCAGGAGTAATGGCACTGCTTAAAGAGAAATTCCCTACTCTTTCAGTTCTTGAACTAAAAGACCTAGTCATGAATAACTCTAAAACTATTGGTAACAAGAAAGGGCTTGAGTACTCTGTAACTGAGCAAGGTGCTGGACGTGTTCAAACTTTTAAAGCCGCCACTGCCCAAACTCTTGTAAGACCAGCAGCTCTTTCACTTGGTGAAACATCTCTTGTATCAAAGAAAATGGTAGCGAGAACAATTAAACTTAGAAACTTAAGCGATGAAACGAAGACATACTCTTTCTCTGGAACAGAGAGTACAAGAGTAAAATTTACTTTCCCATCAGATATTACACTCGCTCCAAAGCAAAGTGTTGATGCTGTTGTTTATGTTACTCTAACAAATGACGGTGAAAGAAATGCAGTCAAAGTATTTGAAGGAAGAATCTTTGTTAAATCTAATGATGTTGTTGAAGCAAATATCCCTGTTTTAGCAGTTGTAAAAATTCTTTCTAAAATTGAAACAAGTAAACTCAATATCTACGCAACTGATGCTGATGATGCTGATGGAGCCCTTGGAATTGTGGCACTGAAAAATAATAGTGTGAACAGCGGTGACGCTCTATTCTTCAACTATCTTGGTAGCGATACAAAGAAGATAGTAAATAGAAGAGATGCACAAGTGGCCAGCAGAAGTTGTGATCTTCATGCTCTTGGTTACCGTCTTGAAGAAAAAGAAGGAAAGAACTGGATTCGTTTTGGATTCAAGCTCTATAACCCTGTATCAAGATGGCAAGGTTGTGAACTTAACGTTCAAATTGACCTTAATAATGATGGAATTGCTGATCAAGAGCTAGGTGGTCTTAATACTGATAACCTACAAGGACTTGGACAAGCAGTCCCAGCTGGTCAATATTCTGTTCTTCTGGATGCTAATAAGGCCAGAGAAATCAGAAAGAATTACGAAATGCTAGCAGCTCAAACTGGTAAGAAGCCAGAGCAAGATATTTCATATCTTCCGGCCATCTTAGATCTTAGACCAATGCAGGCCTTTGATCACAGTACAGTAGCGACAATGGAAGCTGATATCAGTCTACTTGCTGCTCAACCAAACTCTGTGATTAGAATTAAAGCGGCAACATTAGGTGAAGGTGGAATTGAATCTGACGATTACCTTGGAAAAGAATGGTTTAATCTTTCACTTGATAGTAACGAGCAAGGATTTATCGCTCTTAAAGATGAAGGCCTAAAAGGTAGAGAGCAGAGAAATGTAAATCTAACTCGTGGAAGTGGAAATCATGACCTTCTAATGCTTTTCCCTCAAAACCAAACAGTTGGGATCAATTCACTTAAGCAAGATAAGCAAGGTGGAGTTCTAAAGCCTAATTACCAAAACTAATTCTGAAACCCTTGATGGGTTTCAGTCAATCGAAGAGTTTTCAAGCGCTACAATGCTTTGAAACCTCTTCGATATTTTTGATCCTGTGATATGGATCTTATCCACATCTTTAGAAACTGTTCCGATATGTTTGGCAAGATCATCCCAACGCTCTTGATATCTTTCAAACTCTATTCCTAGTTTATTAATTTCTTCATGAATTACATTCATATACTTATTGCGTTCTAAGTTCATGAGGACAGTTTGAATAGTCGTTAGAGTGGCCATGAAAGTTGTTGGTGAAGTAATCCAAACTTTCTTCGATTGAGCATAATCAACAATTGTAGGATGATAGGCATTAATCTCTGCAAAGATTGCCTCAGCAGGAAGAAACATAATGGCCTGGTCAGAGGTTTCTCCCGAAATAATATACTTGGAAGAGATATCATCAATATGTTTCTTTAAGTTCTTAGTGAATTCTTTTTCGGCCACTTCCCTTTCTCCAGCAGGAAGAGTCTTATCTACCATCTTTTTGAAATTTTCTAATGGAAACTTAGAGTCGACCCCAATTGTTCCAATAGGATCAGGAAGAAATAGAACCGCATCCACCATTTTCCCGTTTGAAAAGCTATACTGGGTTTGGAAGACATTGTTATTTCCCTCACCAAAGACATTGAATAGAATCTGATTTAGTTGAACTTCACCAAATATTCCTCGGCTTTTCTTATCAGTAAGAACATGTTGAAGATCAACGACATTAGATGAGAGGCTCTCAATTTTCTTTTGGGCCTCATCAATCTTAGCTAACCTTTCAATTACCTTAGAAAAGGTATCATTAGTTTTCTTAAAACCTTCATCCATATTTTCTTGAACTTTACGTCCAATTCGATCAAGTTTATCAACGACACTTTCTCTCAAATGATGAAAGTCTTTTTGTAATGAGTTCTGAAGATTAGTATTTAGCCCCGATAGCCCTTGAAACATATTCGCCTGACTTTCATTCATAACTCTTTGAAGATCTGATTGATTATTTGATCCGAGATATTTAATTATTAGAAATATGAGGCCCAGAAGTTGTATTATCGACAATACAGTTAAAGCGATGATCATTAAAAATCCTTTTCTAATGTTATCTATATTATAAGCAATATTTTCACACTGTCTAAAGTTTAGACACTTTCCTTATTAAATTTTAATCATTTAGCAGATATTACCTTGGCATCTTCCTTGCTTATATAAAGCCATATCTTTTTAAATATTGAATTTGTTCTGAGGGGGACAATATGAAACTTTTAAACTTAAGAAAATTAACATTTCTAACAGTACTACTTTCAAGTATTGCTTTTTCTCATAATACTTTAGCGGATAAAGATCCTAACTGGGACCGTAACAATATCTACGGTGGTGGCGGAGATGGTGCTGGTGACTTCCAAATTGAAGGTGGAGACCAAAGCTTACAAGATCTGACCTTTCCTTGTTTTCACGGACACTATTCTAAGCAGCAAGACAGTTTTTTATTCTATACTCCACTGGGCTCACATATCCAAGTGAAGAATGCATTCGCTCTCGATTGTACCAATTTATATACTTAAATATTTCTCTC
>JAAEST010000032.1 GCA_024229115.1 Oligoflexia bacterium | reverse complement strand
GTACCGGCAGTAACCGAAACTTGAGAATCGCATTGACTACAGCGAAATTGCCCACGCTTAGTCATCCAGAATTTCCGGCAGTTACAACGAGGGCAGATAAACCCATCTGGCCATCTTATATGACAAAGATATTCTCGGCACGCATCTTCGCTCGAGAACTGTTTTTCAAATTCAAAAATCGTTTTGGGGCACTGCTCCATGACTCCCATATACTACATCTTGGGGTAACGAGAGTCAAGCGGATATCCCTATTCACCATTAAAGTAAGTTTCACCATCATAAAACTTTGGATATAGATAACCAACTTGCTCTAACTTTACATTTTCAAAAGCTTTTCCTACATCTATAATTTTTTTCAAATGCGTAGATAAAAAGTTTGCACCTTTATTCCAGCCTTTAGAATAGGAGATTGATTTCGGTATGATATATGAATTAACTCCGTTATCTTTCAAGAGGTCGTTGGAGAACTAGCTAAAATAAATTGCAGAGTTCTTATTTGCAGTTTTAAGTTTAACG
>JAAEST010000031.1 GCA_024229115.1 Oligoflexia bacterium | reverse complement strand
ATCTGCTGATGGAGCAGTTCCTATCCATTACAAAACTTATGAAGGCAGCCGTACTGATGATACGACACACATTGAGACCTGGAACATGCTTTATAAGATAATAGGCAATCCTTCCTTCTTGTATGTTGCTGACAGCAAGGTGTGTACAAAAAAACAACTATCCCATATTGTAGGACACGGGGGACGGGTTGTCACTATAATCCCTGAAACATGGAAAGAAGTAGGAACATTCAAAAAAGAATTAAGAGAAAAGAAAAAAAGGAAGAGCATCTTGTGGCGTCGTGAGATACCTGAGCAGAGTGGTCAGGTTGAGTATTTTTCCTGCTATGCAGGAGATTACAGAACGATAGATAACAGCTATAAGATATACTGGATATTTTCATCAGAAAAAAAGAAACGCGATCTGGAAAATCGAGAGAAAGCACTGAGAAAGACAGAAGTTGATTTAGCTAAATTAAGTGGGAAACTCAATACCAGAAAGCTCAAAACCCGGGAAGATATTACAGACAAGATTAAAAAGATTTTAGAGGAAAGAGGTGTAATGAATTACTTTCATACTGCATTGACCGAAGTAAAAGAAGAATATAAGAAGCAGATTGGATTTGGCAGACCAGGGCCTAACACTAAATACAGAATTGTTTCAAAGAAAATCTATTCTCTTTCTTATGTACGTAGCCAGAAAGTATTGAAAAAAGAAAAAAATGTAGATGGTATATTCCCTCTCCTCTCTACAGAGCAGAATATAACAGCAAAGGAAGCACTGTTAGCCTATAAATACCAACCAAGGTTAGAAAAACGTTTTACACAGTTCAAAAGTGTTCATAATGCAGCCCCTCTTCTTTTTAAAAGAATTGAACGTATTGAAGGAATCATGTTCCTCTTTTTTATTGCTCTCATGCTTCAGGCTATTATTGAGCGAGAAGTTCGCTACAAAATGAAAAGCAACAATATTCCTGCTTTACCTATTTATCCAGAACATCGTATCGCTTATCATCCAACTACAGCCAAGATATTTGATAGGTTTGAAGGCTTATCAATTTATCATCTCAAAAAAGGCAAGAAAACAACAATATATAGAGATGAGTTATCTGAATTGCATAAAGAAATAATTATGATTCTAGGAATATCTGAAAGAGAATTTTGGTTGCATTAACTGTATAAGTCAGTTTTTATATTTTTTTTAAGTGCGGAAAGTGAGTTCCAAAATAGCCTAATACCAGACTTAGCCACTTCCACTCGGTTATCAAGGCAATCAGATAAATAAATACACCAGCATATCGACTATCCTCCCAATCATGCTCTTCTGAAAACGGTTGCTCATCTTGATTAACCTTCTCTTCTTCACCT
>JAAEST010000030.1 GCA_024229115.1 Oligoflexia bacterium | reverse complement strand
AGTTTTCCTTGATGAAGTTGGAGATCTTCCATTAGCTTTACAAGTTAAGTTGCTGAGAGTTCTTCAGGATCATACACTTGAAAGAGTAGGTGGCAGAAAAACGATTGAACTAGACATCAGATTTCTTGCTGCTACCAATAGAGACCTCGAAGAACTGGTCAAGAGTGGAGAGTTCAGAGAAGATCTTTATTACCGGCTAGCCGTTGTTTCCCTTAAAGTACCCTCACTAAGTGAAAGAGGTGAAGACGTGCTCATATTGGCAAAAAGTTTTTTAAAAAAATATGGAAACCCAAAAGAGAAAACCATCAGATTGAGTGAAGATGCTGTTCAGGCAATAAGAAGCTATGAATGGCCTGGCAACGTAAGAGAACTTGAGAATAAGATCCAGCGAGCAATTGCTTTTGCAGAAGGCGGGCAGATTTCAGCTTTCGATCTTGGCCTTAGCGCATCCAAAGAAGCGCATTCATTAAACCTTAAAAAAGCTAAAGAGAATCTTGAGATAGAGTATATAAAAATGGCTTTAGCTAAATGTGACGGTAATATCAGTCACGCATCTCAGGAAATGAAAATCACAAGACCAACACTTCACGGCCTCCTTAAAAAATATAATATCAAAACAAAAGAGATGAAGGATCATTAGCACACAATCATAAATAAATCACTCCAGGCTGAAAGTATTATGTTCGAACTTCAAATTATATGCATTTTAGATTACAAAGAATATATACCCATTATACTGCACCCCATTAAGTAAGCATGTGTAATTT
>JAAEST010000029.1 GCA_024229115.1 Oligoflexia bacterium | reverse complement strand
TATGTACCATCGAAGTAACCTTTAGCTAGACCGAGATTACGTATCGAAGACTTCAAAGAATCGTAATTACCATGATTCAAAATCATGCCTTTAGAGAGCTTACTCTTGGCAATTAAGGCTAAAAAGTCTGGATCATCTTTAGCTTCACCGCTCAGTACGATGTCTGATTCATAGATACGAACAGGCTCTCCCTGCTCAACCGTCACCGTGAGCTCAGTCTCATCTTCAGAGTGGGAAAAAGTAATGGTGGGTTGGTAATAACCTAACGCATTGAGGGCTTCTTTAATCATAGACTCCAAGCGAGACTGGAATCTTAGTGATACCGCATACTCTTCTTCAGGCACAGCACTCAAATAAGCATCTACGTTATCTTCAAGCGCTCTATCCAGCCCTTTAATTTCAAGGGAAACGTCAGCAAAAGCGAGCGTCGATGACAATAGAGTGCCAATCAGAACTGGTAAAGTTTTTCTTATCATGCTTAATTGGTGAAGAAGTTATCAATACGTAAAAAAAAAAAAAGAAATAATACCG
>JAAEST010000028.1 GCA_024229115.1 Oligoflexia bacterium | reverse complement strand
TGACAGGGCTCCGATGGTGGAATCTCTTTTCTTCTTTGTCAGTGCCTTTCTTTCATCGTTTAGACAAATAACTGTCCTTAGACTGTTCTCATATTGCCCTTGATACTTCTTGATCAACCTAAATATCTTTCTGCGAAGCTTGGTCTCTGGTACAACCTTTTCCAATATTTCTTTATAGCTTTTGTATTTTATTTCGTCGTTGTTTTTAAGATTCAAAATCATTGTTCTCAGTGGTGCAAAATCCTTATCAGTGAAACCTATCCCCACTTTTTTTGATATCGCTTTGCTCTTCCATATCAAAAAATCCGTCACCTTAATCTTTCTTTCTTGAATTTTCAAGCCATTGTGCTTCTCATAATCGTCCCATTTCAACTCGCCCTGTGAAAATAACATAGCCATTATCTCGCTTTGACGATGCTTCACACCCATAATGTAATCAAAACCTTCTCCTTCAATCTTATCCAAATTCAGCTTGCTGATCATTCCACGGTCCCCGACGAAGGTGGTCTCTTCTATGTTGTAAGTCTTCTTAAGCTCCTCAACGACTTCAGCTACTGTGGATTCATCCTTCGTGTTTCCTTCAAAAACAAAATGCTTTAGCGGATAGCCCTCGTAAGAAGTAACCACACCGACAACGATTTGCTCCAGGTCCGGCCTCCAATCCCTGCTGTGACCGTTTGCACTAATCGGACAATTTGTAGAGTAGAAAAAGGTTGACGTTATATCGTAAAATGTCAACTTGACGTTCACGCTAAAAAGCGTCTTCATCTTCTCAAACAAGGCAAACTCCAACCCCTCCT
>JAAEST010000027.1 GCA_024229115.1 Oligoflexia bacterium | reverse complement strand
TTTTGAGAGGAATTGATGTTGATCACTTCCTTCCAGACTTTTCGCCAGATAAAAAGAAAAGAAAGTGGCACATTGAGATTATAACCGTGAATGAACTTTGTGACCAGAATGGTATTAGTTATTCAGAGTCCAAGGATCCATTGTTTCACATTGAAAAAGGAGATAACAATGTGACCTTTGATGAGATTAACAACAGTGTGATATTTGACGAACATCACTATCGTGGATACCAGGGCAAAAACACTAAGCTCAATGTGACTTTTGTTTTGGGGAAGTTTTCTGGAAGGGAGATCCAATCATTGCTTGTGGCTCGATTTTACAGACAGTACAGTAAAAGTCCGTCGCCGGATCAGGTGCATACCCTATTCAATTCCGTGATGAAGATAACCAATAATCACGCTGTAGAGCGCACTAGATTTGGTGGGGCGATGGGAATTTTTAACAAAAACCCTCAAAGTATGTTGGAATGTCTTTCACATCAATCCTTGGCACCAAGGAAGAGATGCGGAACTATTATTGTCCCAAGTAAGACAAGCTTCCAAGTGATTTACATCTCCGCGGATGGTTTCCCTAAAAAATGGAGATACTCTGTGCCAAAGTTTGGGGGTCAATTGAGGATGGAGAAGTTCACGCCAGGATTCTTTTATCAATTTGAATCGATTTATTCCCCCTTTGTTGAGTGCAAGATATGGACTGCTCATC
>JAAEST010000026.1 GCA_024229115.1 Oligoflexia bacterium | reverse complement strand
AAGACTCACAGATTGTTATTAATGTTGCCTCTATTGATTCTATTGAGCAAAAAGTAAAAGACTTTGATGAAGCCGAAGTTATAGAGCCTGAACAAAAGAATGATGATGAAGTGATTGTTAATATTTCCAACGAATAGGAGAATAAATGGCTGGAAACACAAACAAAGGAGTTAGACACCCTGAAACTGGTGATCTAATGACTGAAGAAAAACTGAACGCTTTTAATTTAGCAAAGTTCAAAAAGTCATTAAAAGAAGGAACTCTTGGTAATACAGGGCCTTTAACTTCTGGTGGAACTAGCTTTAGTCCTGGTAGATGGGAAAAGTATTTTAAAGAGAATCCAGAACAAGCTGAAAAAGTAGGCTGGAGTCCAAGCGACACTATTAAGTCTTACATGAGTAGGTCAAAAAACAGAAAAACGACACCTGTTGAAGAACCTGAAAAGCAAGAATCTGAAAAGGAAGAAGCTGAAAAGGAAGAGCCTATCAAACACATAGAACAAGATGAGTTTAGAAACCCTTATGCTGGTCAAGAAGGTCCTTTAACTGATAAAAAGGTCGTTTTAAAAGACGAAACAGAAGGCATGCTTACCAAAGAACCAGTATTAGATGGAAAAAAAGCACAAGCTTACCTAGATATTT
>JAAEST010000025.1 GCA_024229115.1 Oligoflexia bacterium | reverse complement strand
GAGCGAGAAGCGGACATCAAGATCGTGTTTGCTTTGGACTTAATTTGAGTTAGTCTGGCTCTTTGAAATGTCCTATTGGCGAGTTGCTTTGATACAGTGAATTAAACCTTTTCTTTATCTTTCGATATAATCAAAAAGCGGTGTTGATGAAAATAATATTGATATTTTACTTCATCTCGATAATCTTAGTAAGATTCGTGACATTTCTTATTTTGCAATAGTTTAATTTCTAAATAAAAATAAACTCCAAGGATTAGATGGGAATCATTATAAAATGTTTAATTTATTGAAAAAACTAATTAAGAAAGAATCAAAAAAAATAAATGAAGATGCGATAAAAAATAGACATTCGCCAGAGGAAAACCCTAAGGATTTTGTAAATGAGAAGTCAAACACTCATGATGGCAGCAATGTTACGACCATAGAAAGTGAAACTGAAATTTTTAATAAGGGTTCAATTTGTGCATCACAAGATGAAAAGGTAATTTGTGAAAAGCCCTCTGACTTAAACTCTGGAAATGTAAAGAAACCTATAATGGAAATAAAGTTAGAAGATGAAATTAGAGAATGCTTTAGAAAAGATTACATTGAAGATGAAACTTTTTTGGAACTTTTTCCGATTGAAATTCGCCCTTTAATTCATAAGGGTATTTTGTCGTGTTATGAAAGTAGCCTTAGTGCTCGTGCGAATGAGAATTGTCAAGAAAATACCTCTCGTATTTTTTCATGGTTATACAGTCTCTACGCAGATCTATGGCTTCATGAATATGGTTATGCTGAAAAATTAGCTTTAAAGCAACACCAATTGTGCTATTTTGACGAATATGGTGACTATTGCATGGACGAATGGCATAAAGAGTTAAGTACATTTATAAATAAAAGAAAACTTAATTTTGAAAGATATATAAGAGAAAAAATCCCATTAAAATATCAACAATATGCCAAAGATACAGATAACGATTTTCATATATTCCCCGAAAAAGACGATGATCTTTTTACAATTGAAGATCATATGACTGATGGAATAACTTTATCTAGTGTTTTTGGATATTACACAGAAAGATTAAATAATCAGAATTCGGAGATTGATCTAGGGAAGATGCGAATAAGTCCCCGATGTGAGATCATAGCTGCATAGTAAATTACAGCCATTACCGTCCATGAGCCAACAGTTAACTTTTGCCGATAGTGAGTTTTCCAGCAAGCGCCGCCAGACCCGCAAAGAAATT
>JAAEST010000024.1 GCA_024229115.1 Oligoflexia bacterium | reverse complement strand
TGTTGGAAAGAAGCTCCTACAGTAGAGCGCAAATCTATCGTCTGATGAAATCAGGAGAGTTTCCAAGTTCATATCGACTTTCGAAAAACCGAGTCGCATGGAAAGAATCTGAAGTGGATTCTTGGGTTGAAGAGCGTCAAAGTATTTTTCTATTTCCACAATTAGATAAAGGGCAAAAGTTACTCGAAGAGGTATGGAAAAGATGAAACTAGACATATTCTTATCTGGCATCAGATTAGAAGAGTGTGATTGGTTAATGAGCGAGTATGAAGCTTATTTGGAGAACGAGTATCGCATCGAGCTGTTGAGAAAAATGGCTGATCATGTCCATGGGAGTCTTGGTCGAAGATATAGTTGTGGTCGGTTGCATGAGTTAGCAGACAAGTTAGAAGCCTGCAATGAAGATCTATACGAGTGTAAGAGTATGGCGTGTAAGAAGTGTAATCGGCAGTTTAAAATAGAACGTGTTAATAACATCATTGCTTCAATTTTGCTTGATCAAGAGCAAATACAGAATGTTGAATACGGTGTCTACACTATAATTCAATACTCGCGTGGAGTAGATGCGTATGACTTCGTTGATTATGATATCCCTAAAGATAAAGACAGATTGAGAAAGCTTTTGTCTAGATGTGGTATCGATGGTCCGGTACTGGGTTCGTTTGAGTTAGATTTTCATGACTCGCCACAAAAATGGTTACCTCACTACCATGTTCTTATGCGTAAATCGGGCAATGAAGAGGCGATTGAACGATTAGCAGAGAAACTTACGAAGCTACACCCCAAGCATATCAAGCAAAATAGACAAGCTAGACCATTCATGAAGCAGGAGTTTAGAGATCCTCTCAAGCAGTTGAGTTACATACACAAGTTGGCTTGCTTTGAAGTTCGTGATTATCAATCGTTTTGGGGTAAGAATCTGACTAAAAAATATCGACTTAATAAGTTGATGTTCTGTGAGTCTCTTTGCTGGTTAGATGAACAAGATAGA
>JAAEST010000023.1 GCA_024229115.1 Oligoflexia bacterium | reverse complement strand
TTAAAGGGTTTTAAGGAAGGCCCAAATCCCATCCTGAGAGGCCCAAACCTGAAATCAAATAAATCTTCCCAATCTTCAAAAGCCATAAGTTTCTCCTTTTGGACGCATAATTATCACGTGTTATTTATTTACAGTCTCTTTGAATGCCTTCCCCGCAACAAACTTAGGAACCTTTGAAGCAGGTAACCAGCGATTCCATTTCAATTTTGAGAATAGGACTTACAATGTAATCACCAGATTTAGCTTTCCTTTATTGACCAATGTACAGATTAAGACTCTTTATCCCCAACAACTTTATCCTTGTCTCTTTCGAGCATAATCTCATCAAAAGCTTTCACCATAGCCATCTCAAACATCTTTCCATTCTTAAAGTCCCTCTGAAACGAGTTGAGTCGAGCATAACATTCCTTATACAGTTCTCCTTTCGGATTATTCATCATCTCCCAAAACTCAAGATCCCGTTCCTGTTCCCATTTCTTGCAATGGATTTCTTTCAATTCTTGAATTCTCTTTTCCCGTTCTTCGATAAGCTGTCTTTCTCTTTGAAGCTGTTTCTGCTCAAATGACTTATAGCCTTTTGGAGCTGGATAATGACCTGTTCTTTCAATGATGCGATAAAACCAATTGAATACG
>JAAEST010000022.1 GCA_024229115.1 Oligoflexia bacterium | reverse complement strand
GAGAGAAATATTTAAGTATATAAATTGGTACAATCGAGAGCGAATGCATTCTTCACTTGGATATGTGAGCCCAGTGGAGTATAGAATAAAAAACTGTCTTGCTGCTTAGAATAGTGTCCGTGAAAACAAGGAAAGGTCACTTCCTTATGTTCCTCAAAATCAAGTAAGCCTTGGAACAGGAATTAAGTATCAAAAAATTGCCTTTGATATGAATATTCTTTGGAAGGGACAAATGGCAGATCAGTCAGTGGCAGAAGGTAGATCAATTATCCCTAGTTATGGAGTTATCGATACAGCACTTGCCTATGATTACGATAAGAGCGGAAAGGTTAGTTTAAAAGTAAATAATATTTTAGATAATAATTATCTCGTAAGCTTAAGGCCTTTTGGTGCTCGACCTGGGAGCCCTCGATCATTTAGTGTTGGGTTAAAACAAAGGTTTTAAATGGTCGAATATTTAAATAGAATATTCACTCTTTTTGTTGATCCTAGTCAGAGGATCTATTGGCCATTTCTTTTAACATCAGTGATCGTTTTATATTTATATACAGGAAACAAAGGGATAAAGAACTTTTTCCATCCTAGTTCAATCTTAGACTATAAATTACTAGTCTTTAATTCACTCTTGAGAGTTTTTCTCTTTCCTTTGATCTTCTTTTCTAGTTTTGAAGTGAGTGTTAGTTTCATCAAAATTTTCAATCTAATGGCCCCTAACTTTTATGGTCTTAAGATGAGTACTTTTTCTAAATCTCTCTTTGTAACATTCTTTGCGTTTATCATTGGGGACTTTCTAAGGTTCTTACAACACTATCTTATGCATAGAGTTTCAATTCTAAGAAGGTTCCACAGCGTTCATCATTCAGCAGAGGTTCTTACCCCTTTCACATTATTTCGTACTCATCCGATTGAATCGTTTATATCCTTTTCTCGCGGAATATTATCCCTATCATTAACAATTTCTTTCTACTCTTTTCTTTTTAAAGGAGCAGTTAGTGGTATTGATATTTTAGGAGTAAATATCTTCGGTTTTATTTTTAATGCGGCTTTATCGAATCTTAGGCATAGTGATCTTCGAATTAGTTTTGGACTTTTAGAATATATTTTTATTTCACCACGTATGCATCAAATCCATCACTCTAATGATCCTAAGTTAATGAATAAGAATTTTGGAGTTGCTCTCAGTTTTTGGGATCAGATAGTAGGATCATTCTATCGGCCTAGTGAGAAAGTTTGTCGTGAGCTCGTATATGGTCTTCCTGGTAAGTTGTCTAAAGTTTAGACAGTCTTAGTTATCTAAGTGTTTGAAATAGTTTAGAGGTTTTGGCTTTTTTCTTGCAAATTATTCTTTGAATGAGAGGAAATTATGAGAGAAAAGAATTTTAAAACGTACTTTGTATTAGGACTAACATCTTTAGTTTTAGCTTCCCCAATATTAATAAAGAAAGAACCAACTAAGAGGCAACCTGCTTCATTAGAAGATGTTAGGCAATCAATCGTAGATGCTTTTACCATGCGTGGTGACTTCATTGATAAAGTGGAAAGCTTTGATGAATATATTGATGAGAAGTTTCATATTGATAACTGCTCTGAAGCCCTTGAACTACCTATTCGAAGATTCAAGAAGGAAGCGATTGGCTTTACTGAATTAAGAAAAGTTAAAAAAGATCCAAAAATATTAAAGAGGATGTGGGATACACGCCAAAAAATGCTTTCTAAGTTTAAATCTTTTCATAGTGATCAAAATTTTGATGGTGAAAGCTGTATCGGTAATATAAAAACTCTAAATTATGAACTCCGCTATGCTGAAGACTATCTTGGTTCACATTTATTTCATCAAAGACATAAAAATGATAAGTCAGAAGCGACAACATTTTCTGGAGTTTACCCAAATATAGTTTCAGAAAAAGAAAACTTTGAGTGGCAAAAAGATTTAAAGTCTGGTGATATCTTCATTACAAAGGGAAATTTCTTCTTCAGTGGATCATTAGCTAAAATTGGTAAGAAAGATACACACTTTTCTCATCAAGGTATTATCTATAAAAACGAAGGAACCTTTTATACAGCGGAGGCGCATCCTGAAGTTGGGGCAACAGTTAGACCACTTGAAGACATGAATAATAATGATCGCAACGTAAGAACACTTGTGATGAGATACAAGAATGAAAAGGTGAGCGATAAAGCAGGTCTAATTGGCTATAGCCTTGTTAAAGATGCTTCAGATAAAGGTGTTAATATTCCTTATGATTTTTGGATGAACTTTGATGAAGAAGAATATATTTTCTGTTCAGAACTCGTTACTTTGGCCTTTGATAAGGCAACGGCAGGAAAAGTCCAATTTCCAATGTATAAAACAGAGATTGAATTAAAAGAGTCTGATTTTGCTAAGAAATTAGGAATTGAATCACAATATGCTCTTCATCCTGGTGATTTAGAATATGATCCTGATGTAGAAACTGTTGTCGAGTGGAGAGACTATAGCCGCATTATGGAAAACTTAGTAAAGGATGAGATTCTTCATAAGCTTTACGAGTGGATGGAAGTTGATGGGTATAAATTAATTAACTCTGCCGAAGCGACAATTCATGAGAATGTTACTTATCATGTTAGAAAGTGGCCTATCTTTGGAAAGTTACTTGAAAAAGAATTTCCGACTCACATGCCACAGGAATATATTGGAACTGTTCTTACTCTTCAGGCTGTTGGTCACTATCTCTTTGAAGAATTAATGAATAAGAATGTTAATAATTTTCAAAAGAAGGGAAGATATTTATCTCGAAAAGAAATGCATGCAGTCTTAGAAAAGTTTAGAAAGAAGGACTATAAAAGATGGAAGAGTTACATCAGTGGTGGAAATGGTCCGAAAGCATTTAGAGATAGGGTAAGAAGCAGAGGGAAAATCCCACTCTTTCACTTGAAATTTAATCCAGGAAAATAGTCAGACATTCAAATAGTCGGGTACTTTTTGCCTAGCAAAGAGTACCTCATACCTAATTTACCGAATTTACTTAAGCTCACATTTTAACTTACCGATATTAGGATAAGAACAAAATTAATCTATCAAGGATGAAGTATGGATATCGCCACAGTCATTGGAATGGTTCTGTGTGTAGGAGCGGTTATTGGTTCAATTCTCGCAGGGGGTGACCTCACTGCTTTTATTGACGTTCCTTCTGTTATCGTTGTTGGTCTCGGTCTTATTGGTGCAACTTTTATTAAGTGGCCGATGGAGATTGTAACGAAAGTTGCTCAGATCGCAATGAAGTCAATCTTTTTTACTCCAGCGAACCCTAAAGACACAATTGAAGAAATTGGAAAGCTCGCTGAAACAGCAAGAAGGGAATCTGTTTTCGCTCTTGAGAAGCAACCTATTGATGATCCTTTTATGAAAAAAGCTATGACACTTGCTGCGGATAACAGACCGCCAGAAGTGATTAGTGGAATTTTGCAACTTGAGATCGATGCACTAGAAGAAAGACATAAGATTGGTGTTGATGTTTTCGGTGGTATGGCCGATGACGGTCCGGCCTTCGGGATGATCGGGACCCTGATTGGTCTGGTTATCATGCTTGGGAACCTCTCTGATCAGGCTGCCATTGGTCCGGCCATGGCCGTTGCCCTCTTAACAACTTTCTATGGTGCTTGTATTGCCAACATCTTTTGTAACCCGATTAAAAACAAGCTTGGTTACCGTTCAAAGATGGAAGCTCAGAAAATGACAATCATTATTGCGGGAACTCTAGGTATTGTTGCCGGAGAAAACCCAAGACTTATTAAAGAAAAACTAAATAGTTTTCTTCCTCCAGCTGAAAGAGATGTTGAAGACGCTGCGGAAGAATAAAAAGGATAAGTAATGGCTGATGAAAATGCAGAAGCAGCAGGTGGAGGTGGCGGTGGCGACGATGTAGGTGCCCCACCGGTTAAATGTCCTGAGTGTGCTCCTGGCCTTCCCGGTTGGATGGCCACATTCTCGGATCTGGTAACACTGCTACTAACATTCTTCGTTCTCTTACTTTCTTTCGCTAAAACAGAAAGTGCAAAGTATGAAGCTGCTCTTGGAAGTATTCGTAATGCTTTCGGTGGGAACGTTCTTAAACAAGGGGAAGTTATCCAAAGAGGTAAATCTCCTGACAATAGTCCAACGATGCTTGAATCACAGGAACCTGTGAAGCCTTTTCCAATTGATTTCTTAACAATGGAAGGGATTCTCGACAAACATGAAATTAATCGCGAGTCTGATGAAGAACTCGTTGATATGAAAGATGATCTTAACAAATACAGCCTAGCAGAAAATGTTGATGTTTATGAAATGGCGGAAGGAATTAAAGTTGTAGTTAAGGATATCATTTATTTCAAAGAGGGAGATGTCGTTCCACGAGATGTCACTATTGAAGTTTATGAAAGGTTGGTCAAACTTCTTAGTAATGAAGACTGGGTTGTCTTTGTTATGGGACACGCTAGTCGAGGTGAGAGGTCTCTTGATGGAAAGATGGACTCATATGAACTTTCTTCTAAGAGATCGCTTGAAGTTGCTAAGAGTTTAATCACTCGAGGAGTAAGGCCTGAAAAAGTAACTCCTGTAAGTTATGGAGATACTCGGCCTAATAAAATCCGTGGAAATGTTCAAGGTGATGATGAAAGTATCAATCGTCGTGTTGAATTTGTATTAAGAAAAAGAGACTTAAAAGATACTGGTAGAAAAGTACAATCTCAGTAAGCATGAATATCTGTATTTATGACATTGATGGTAACTTTGAAACAGTAGGAGATTTTCTTAAATCACTAGGACGATCCAAATCATTTCTTAAAAAAAATCTCGATAAAAAGTTTTTAAATAAGCAAGCTCGTCACAAAGACGAGCTTTCTATTTCTTTAAATATTCTTAATGATCGTATCATTAACAACGAATATAAAGGCGAATCTATTTCTGTTATTCATGAGGATGAGAATATTTTAGCACTCTCAAAGCCTCATCAGATACATTGTCATCCTCTCTCCTATGAAGAGAGTGATAATTGTTTAAGTTATTTAAAAAGCCAATCAAAGTTTCAATCACTTAATGTGAATAAGGATCAATACGATCGAGGTCTTTTATTTCGACTAGACTATGAAACTTCTGGAGTTCTTCTCCTGGCCAAGAATGAAGAGTCATATAGTGATATTCGTGAGAACTATCATCAGCGAGTTGTTCAAAAAATGTACCTGGCCATTGTTGATGATAAGATTGATGAAAGAGGAACGCTAAAACATTTTATTTCAACTTCTGGAAAAAGGATAAAAGCCGATGTTTCAGGTGTGGAAGCGATCATTGAATATGAAAAGATAGCGAGTCTTGAAGGTCTTGCGTTAATACGAATAAAGTTAGGGCATGGACATCGTCATCAAATTAGAGTTCAACTTCAGTTAAATAAAACTCCGATTTTAGGAGATCAGTTATATGATGGTGAGAAAGATGAGAGATTGTGGCTCCATGCTTGTGAATACCATCTTAAAACTGATTCAAATGAAGTTTTAATTATTAAAGACTATCCAGATTTATTTCGAAACTTCTTGGACTTGAACAGTCACTTTTAAATGTTCGGCTATTAGCCTTTGATCAGTCAACGTGGCCATCTTAATTAAATAACGACCTTCAGTAAGAGCATTAATTGTTAGTAGAGGATGAACTAGTTTTAATCTCACAAAGTCAGTTCTTTCTAAGTTATCACTAGGACTATTCTTGGCCACAAGAGAAAGATAATTTGCCATCTCACGATAGAGAACACTACGAAGAGCTTCTGGCTTTATCTTCTTCTCTGGTGAAGGATAGTTAACCTCTACCCACAAGTTATTTCCTTCACACCCAATAGACCAATTGGCGGGGATTCTTCTCTCTAGTTTAACCGTTACGGCTTTACAGCTAGTTGGGATGAGATTCTCTCTTTTAAAGATTTTACCGTCCTTATACAAACCCATAAGAAAGATAGACATCATTAAGATACCGACCCCTAAAATTGGATTTTTCATAAGTGTTTTCAAGCCCATAGCTCTATTATGTCAGTATTTTCCATAAAAATCACTAAAGGAAATCAATTAATATCCGACAAGGATTGTACGGTATTTAATATAGAGAATAAACTCAACTACCCGGAATTACTAGGATGTGTGAATGAGCCCGAACAATCCATTATTAAATGATCAATTTTGGAAGTGGATCAAGGCCCTCGATCAATACGTGGGAAATAATAGTTATAAGAATATGCTTTCTATTTTTACTGATGTCCAAGATGACGAAGTACTTTTTCATGAAGCTGTACACTTCTTACAAAAGTTTGGTTATGAAATTAAGGCCTATAAAAAAGATGGTGAGCTTTGGTTAGAGTCAGGAGAAAGTCCAGAGATCAGAGTTGGTTTTACTTTACCTGATTGGCTTGCACTGCAATCTCATTTTCCATTTATTCATAATTTTGAAGATCATGAGGTTTTTGGAGATCTTGTTAAGTTTCTCCAAAAAACAGAATATACAAATTCTCAGTATGATTTATACCGAGTGATTAGCGATACTGAAGCCAAGAAGAAGTTAGTTGAAGGCTTTGCCGATGATCAGAAGGGAATTATCGCGAATTTAGAAAATGCTCAGTCTGAAAAAATATGTTTAGTTTTGAATACAAAAGAAAATAAATTTTTAGAAGTTTATCCTCATAAGCTAGTTTATCTTGAAGGATATCTTCATCTGATAGGGGAAGATACAAGTGACAGGTGCTTGTTAGCAATTTGTGTTAATGAAGTATTATCTCTTTCTTATCGAGAAGATATTGTTTATGAAGTTAACTTTTCACCTGTTGAAATAGAGGACTTTATTTCTGCTTTTAGATCAGTGGCAAGTAATGAAGAAAGACTTGTTATGAAAATCTTAACGCCAGAACATGTTGACTTAAATCCTCCCTATCACTTTTTAGGAAATCCTTATATTACCTCAAGTGCTGATGGTGATTTAATCTGGGCGGCCAGTGTTGAAGTTTCTGACGAACTCTATGACTGGCTTGGAGAGATTAATGAGTATGTTGAAATAATTGATCCTGAAGGTGTAAAGCTTGGATTGGAAGATTATATTCAGCAGACCTCTAAAATTCCATTGAAAAAGGCTTCTTAGTTAGTCACAATGAACTAAATGAGTTCAGTGAATAGTAAAAACTTTTTTCTAATTTCTTTTTTACCTGCATTAGCTTATTGGTATCTCGAAGAAAACTATCCTTTACGGATCGCCATCACTGGTGGTCTCGCTCTCGCTATTCTTGAGATGATCCTCGAGAAAGTATTTACTAAGCATGTTCATGGAATCAGTAAGTTTAACTTCTTCTTAATTCTAGGATTGGGTGGACTTTCTCTTATTGGTGATGAAGGTATTTGGTTTAAGTTACAGCCTTGTTTTACTGGTGTTGGTATCGGTCTCTTTATTTTCTTTAAGTTAAAATTTGGAACAGGACTTTTAGAAGAGATGGCAAAGAGTTTAGATCGCCCTATTCCTCAAGGCGACTTATTTAAAACCATGGAGCTTCATATGGGCCTTCTCTTTTTCTTTTATGGACTTTTTATGGCCTATGTGGCGTTTCACTTCACAACGGGACAATGGGTTTTTTATAAAACGATTGGTTTCTATATTGCTTTTGCTGTCTTCTTTGTTTTCGAGATGATTTATATTCGTTATAAGGCCAAGCACTTGCAAGGTTAACTTAAGAAGCGTTCCCCTTTAGGATAACTTCCATAAATTTTAATATGTCCGGCATCATTCTTTAGAACTTTAAGACACTGAAGAGTATTTGGGTCATTAAGACCACCCATAAAATCTACATAAAAGTAATATTCAAATGGGTTTTCTGGAATTGGTCTCGACTCAAGCTTGGTTAAATTGAGATTAAAGTTTTTAAATGTTTGAAGACAGTTTAACAATGCCCCAGGATGGTGCTTTGTACTAAAAACAAGGCTAGTTTTCTCTTGATTAACGCTTTCTGGAATTTCTTCTTCTCTTCCAAAAACGAGAAAACGAGTGATATTATTTTGAACCTTTTGAACATTATCTTCTACGATTTCGAGATCATAATATTCAGCACAGAGACGACTTGCAATTGTTCCTTCATCAAAGTGTGATCTTTCTTTTAAAAGTTTGCATGATCCGGCCGTATCAAAATCAGGAATAGATTGGATATTATGTCGATTTATAAAGTCGCGGCACTGGGCCAAGGCTATTGGATGAGAGTGAACTTTTTTAATATCTTCAATCTTTGCTCCTTTGTGAGAAAGGAGGCAATGCTTTATCGGATGATAAACTTCTGCAGTGGCAAAAACAGGGAGACTTTGAAATAGCTCTAGGTTTACATTCACATTTCCGACAATACTGTTTTCTACCGGAACGAGACCAACCGCCACTTCCTTTTGAATAACTGCTTCGAATACTTGTTCACTTAATTCAAATCCAACGGGATCGACATCATGGCCAAAGAAGCGATAGATTGCTTCTTCACTATAGGCTCCACGACTTCCTTGAAAAGCGATTTTCATTATTTATTTCCCTCTTCAAGTTTGTTGACTATATTTTTGAGACTTTGAATAAAGCTCTCTCGCACTTCTTCAGAGTAGGGATTATAGCTATTCATATCCTCAAATAATTGCCAGCTATCATTTTCAACTGTTCCTAAAATCTTCATTAGTCTTCGATAACCTTTTGTATCAATTTCTAGAGGAGTAATTCCAAAGTCAATGAGTCCTCGACCAATAAAGTGAGTGAGGAGAAGGCTATGAGCAATTTGCTTATCATGTTCAGCCGCAGAGGCGTGAATAACTTTAATTCCATTTGTTTCTAGATATTTTGAAATATTTTGAAGATCTGTATCTTCAATTCTCACAGGAGTAAGAACCATCTTTGTTCCATAGAGTGTATTCTTTGCAGAGTCTGGACCAAACATTGGATGAGTTCCTAATATGGAAACAGTGTCAGGAAGAGTTTCAAGCATCCATTCAACTGGCTTTTCTTTAACTGAACAAACGTCAACAATCAAAGTTCCTGGTTTTACGAATTTTGCAATCTGAGAACATACATTCTTTAATTCTGAAATAGGAACAGTAGGAATAATAATTTGGCATTTAGAAAGCTCTTCAATTGAATTAACAGGAATGGCATTAAGCTTTGTTATTTCATCATGATTTTCACCACGATTGTAAACATGAAGATTAGAATCTTGGGCCAAAAATTTACTAAAGAGAGAACCTAAGCGTCCAAATCCAATGAGTCCTACTTGCATAGAAACTCCTTCATACGTTTAAAACCTTCTTTAATTTCTTCTTCATTTGTAGCAAAGCAAATTCTTATATATCCAGGACTTCCAAAATATGTTCCTGGTAATAGGGCAACGCCTGTCTCTAGTAATAATTTTTCTGCTAGAACTTCATCATTAGGAATCTCATCAGAAAGGTATTTTTCAACGTTAGGGAAAAGATAGAAGGCACCTTCAGGCTTTTCCACTTCAAATAGTTCTTTGCAAAGTTCATAAGCAATATTTCTGCGAGATTCCATTTTGGAAATCATATCTTTAACAATTTCATCGGAGCTGTGTATGGCCTCAAGAGCTCCGTATTGTGCAAAAGTACAATTATTTCCTGAAAGATGACTTTGAAGCTTTTGCATCCCTTTTAAGATAACTTCATCGGCAATGAGATATCCAATACGAAATCCAGTCATGCAGTAACTTTTTGAAAAACTCTGCACAGTTAATGTTCTCTTAAACATCTCATCAGAGATGGAAGCTGGAGAAGTAAATTGTATATCGTCAAAAACTAAAGCATCATAGGCTTCGTCAGAAATTAAGAAGAGATCTTTTTCAATGACAAGTTTTGCTAATTCTTCAAGAGCTTCTCTTGGATAAACAGCGCCTGTGGGATTGTTAGGACTATTGATAATAATGGCCTTTGTTTTAGATGTAATGGCCCTTTCAATATTCTCTATAGAGAGTTGATTCTTAGGGCAATCAACAAAGACTGGAGTTCCTTGTGCTAACTTAATCGATTCTGGAAAAGTTACCCAGTATGGTTTGGGGACAATGACTTCATCACCAGTATTAAGAATAGTTTGAAAAATATTATAGAGAATATGTTTTGAACCATTTCCTAAAAAGATTTGGCTTTCTGAAAGTTCTCTATTAAGAGTTGGGCCGACTTTTTTAGCTATCGCTTCACGTAACTCATGAATACCTTCTACTAATGAATATCTGGTGTGATTGGCATCAAGGGCCTCTTTTGTTGCCTTGATAATACGATCAGGGGTTGTAAAATCAGGTTCACCGACATTGAGTCCGATAATATCACGACCTTCTTTCCTTAATTTAGAAAGAAGGCCTGCTAACTTTACAGATTTTGATTCTTCAATATTATGAATTCTATTCGCTAGGCTTTTCATTCTCTTTAGCACTCTTGCTTACAATTGCGTTCATGATCTCATTTTGAGTCTTCACAGAGTCCTCGTGAATCACATGATACAGCTCTTTAATGAATTTTTCACGAAGACCAATTTTTGCTCCGTTATTAATTCTATTATTCATGAGTTGATCCATTCTGTGAACTTGTAATGCAGTAATATTGTTCTTATGTTTTGCGTGAGCAATTCTTTCAACAATATTTGATCTCATAGAAAGTGCTTCTAGGATTTCGTGGTCAATACGGTCGATATCTTTTCTTAGGTCTTCAAGTTCTGCACTAAAATTTCTATCAGTCGTGAATTCAGTACGAACATTAAGATTTTTTACGAGCTCTGCTAGAGTCGCAGGCGTAATTTGTTGAGCGGCATCACTCCATGCTTGATCTGGAGTAGGGTGTGATTCAACCATTACTCCATCCATATCAATATCCATCGCCTTTTGACAGATATATGGGACTAAAGATCTATCTCCCGAGATGTGACTCGGGTCGCAGATAATCGGAAGATCTGGCATGATTCTTTTTAACTCCATTGGGATTCTCCACAATGGGTTATTTCTATATTTGCTTTTTTCAAAAGTTGAGAAACCTCTATGGATAGCAGCAAGTTTTGTAATACCTGCGCCTTGAATTCTCTCAATTGCTCCACGCCAAAGTGCAAGGTCAGCATTGATTGGGTTTTTTACCATTACTGGAATATCTGTTCCCTTAATAGCGTCTGCAATTTCTTGAACTGAAAAAGGGTTTACTGAAGTACGAGCTCCAATCCATAGGATATCAACACCATATTTAAGAGCTAGTTCTACATGTTGAGTGTTAGCAACTTCAGTACTTGTTAAAAGTCCTGTTTCTTCTTTCACTTCTTTAAGCCACTTAAGTCCATCTTCTCCAACTCCTTCAAAAGAGTTAGGACGTGTTCTCGGTTTCCAGATACCAGCTCTGAAAATTCTTACGTCTTCAATTTGAACTAATTCTTTAGCAGCTTGAAGCATTTGTTCTCTTGTTTCGGCACTACATGGTCCTGCAATGACAAGAGGCTTCTTTAAATTTGGAATCCATTTCTGTAATGGTTTAATGGCCATAATGATCTCCTTCATTAAGCTGGCTAAATCGCTAAGTGACTATATTCTTTAATTGATGCAATTGGAATGCCTAAAACACTGTATCCATAAGACTGTCTAATCTTTATCATTTTAGTAAGTTATATATGAGGCTTACTTGAAGGACTGTCACTGTTAGAGAAGGTGTCTATTTTTTAGACACTTTTTTCCAGCTATGAATCTTTCTAAAACTTCATAAAATAGGGGTAAGACGATATTTAAGGAGAGAAAATGGAGTTTTTAATTGGTCTAGTTATTCTAGGGTTTGTGATTTTAGTTTTGGTTTATAACGGCCTTATCTCTAGGAAAAATGAAGTAGAAAACTCATTAAGTGGAATCGAAGTTCAGCTAACGAAAAGATATGATTTAATTCCTAATATTGTTTCTTCAGTTAAAGAATATATGGAGCATGAGAAAGATGTTCTCACCAATTTAACTGAACTTAGAGCGCAAGCTCTTAATGCTTCTCGTGGATCTAACGAAGAGATCAGTATTAATAATCAAATTTCACAAGGGTTGGCGAGAGTTGTTCTCAATGCCGAAAATTATCCGGACTTAAAATCAAATGATAACTTTATTCAACTTCAGAGATCTCTTAATGAAGTGGAAGAGCAATTGGCTGCAGCAAGAAGAGGCTTCAACTCTGCTGTGACTTCTTATAATAATGGTCTTGAAATGTTTCCAAGTAACTTTCTCGCCTCAGTGATGGGGATGCAAAGAAAAGAACTCTTTCAAGCACCTGATTTCAAAAAATCAGATATTAATGTGAAAGATTTATTCTCATAATAAATGCTTGCCACAAAGACAGAGCTTAGGAAGGTCTATCATTCTCGAGCTCTACCTCTCATTAAGAAATATACGGAAGAAAGAAAGAAGTATTACTTTTATCTCTTTTATTATTATCTAGGGCTAGGAATTATAGGATTTTTAATTTTTAAGTCAGTTCCAATGGACTTGGAGGACTTTCTCCACACAAGCGTTGGAGGAATCGTCTTAGTTGGAATGATATTTAGATACTTCCATTGGCGTCCTTTCAGAAAGAAGTTTAAAAAAAATATAATTAAGCGAATTTTAGGGGACGTATTTCCTGAATTTAATTATAAAACGAAAGGTGAACTATCTTCGAGTGAATTTACCAGCTCTTGTCTTTATCACAGTAGTGTAAATATCTATAGTTGTGAAGATCAGCTAGATGGAAAAATTGAAAAAACTGATTTTAAATTTTATGAAGTAGATGCCAAGTACAAAACGAGTGGTAAAAATTCATCGACAAGAACTGTCTTCTTCGGTTTCATTGTTGAAGTGGATTTCAATAAATATTTTAATGGACACACCGTCATTCATAACGATGTGACGGTCGGAGTCTTTGGAAAATGGCTGGGGGAAAAACTTAATAGTTTAAATTTAAGTTCGCTCAAAAAAGTATCTTTAGAAAATGTTGTCTTTGAAAAATATTTTCATGTCTTAAGTTCTGATTCTCAAGAAGCTAGATACCTCCTTTCTCCTAAATTAATGGAAAAGATTCTTAAGTTAAGAGAAAGAAATAAAGGAGTCAGGTTGAGTTTTTATAAAAATCGGCTTTATATTTCATTTCCTCAAAAGAAAAACTTCTTTGAACCAAAGTTTACGGGGGAGCTATTTCCTCTTAAAGACCTGTGGGAAATTAATAAAGTGATCTCATTCATCCCTGAACTTGTTGAAACTCTCGATCTCAACACCCGTATCTGGACAAAAGAGTAGGCAGATTTTGGAATTCTACTCTAATATTCGATGTTGAAAATAGTCAGTTCTGGCCTACAATTAAACCTAATAGGTAAGATAGAGTTTCCGATACCTCTGTTTACATATAACTCAATATTTTCTCTTTTATACCATCCCTCGATGTAGTTATCTACGCCAGCAGGAAACCATAATGGGCCAAGGAAAGGAATCTTTATTTGCCCACCATGAGAATGACCAGCAAGAGAGAGCTGAATATTTTTAGGAATTTGATTAAAAAAAGTAGGTGAATGGAAAAGGCCTATGTTTAATGAATTAGAGCTTAGCCTTTCTATGATTGAGGTATCAGGTTCTCCTTCAATGTCATCAAAGCCAACTATAAAAAGATTAGAATCTACCTTTTGAATTTTATTATTGAGATAAACAATATGATTTCTTTTAAGTAATTCTTCCAATCCTTCAATGGGCTCCCAATATTCCCAGTTACCATTTACAAAAAAAGTCCCTAATTTAGACTTTATTCGACTTAGAAAGAGTTCATAACTATCTATATTTCCCCTTGAAGAAGAAATATCACCCGTAATTACGACTAGGTCGGGTTTCTCTTGCTCTAATGCTCTTAAAACTTTTTTTTCAATAACTCCAAAACTTGTAATATGTAAATCAGAAATTTGAGCTATTTTTATTTGATTTTTTTTATTGTTATAAGAACGGTTATAGTGATTAATCTCTAAATCTCTTGGAGAAAAAATAAAGGAATAATATAAGAGCAGTGATACAATTAATGTAAGAAGAACTTTATACATGCGTAATTTTATCATTTAGAAAATACTATGGAAAATATAATTACTTTGAAAGAAAAGGCGAAACAAGAAATTTATAAGTATATAGATAAAAATATCAGGAGCCTTCCTAAAAAAGATGATGGAAGTTTTAATGAGTTTGCAGAAGGTTTCTATTTGAAATATTCCTATAAAACCGTGGACGGGGTAGAATTTCCTATTTCTAAGAGAGATCGTTTTAAGTTTAATAACTTAGGTTAATTATTAGAGAAAGACTCTGTATGTAAATAAAGCTATGCAGAGATCAAACTTGGTAATTCTATATTTGAATTCTTTAATTCCCAAAGGTCATTCGCAATTTGTAAATTCATCCAAAATTCAGGAGTCGTTCCTAGAGCGGATGCAATTTTCAAAGCTAAGGTAGGATTTACGGATGTTTTGTTGTTAATAAGTCTATTAATGGCCTTAACTTCTAGTCCAAGATGATGAGCAAACTCTTTTTGAGTGAGTCCCAAAGGAATCAAAAATTCTTCCCTTAACATTTCTCCGACAGGAGTGGGTTTTCTTTTTCTAGCTTTCATAATTAGCCTCGATGATAATCGGTAATTTCAACCTCTTCTAATTGATTTTTTCTATTAACCTTAAAAATAATTCTCCATTGGTCATTAATTCTAACTGAAGCAAAACCTTTTAAATCTCCTCGTAACCATTTAAATTTATTATTAGGAGGGATCTTAAAGTCATCTATAGTTGCACCATATATTAAAATATCGAGTTTCCGTCGTACTATTGTTTCAATATGAGCCCATTTACATCTTTTGTTTATCTTTCCTTCTAGGTCAAATTTTTCAGTTTCTTTGTTACCGTAACTTATTATTTCCACAAGTTTCCTTTGTGAAGAGTAGTATACCACATATTGGTATACCTGTCTATGGTATATTATAGGGTTTTATAATTTATAAAAATATTAAGTAGCTGAAATTTATGACTAATACAGCTTTTTTAACTCTTATACCTTTCTGGAAAGTATTTACGATTAATCCGATCAACAAAATCAACAAGGTTCTTGTGTTGAGTGGCGAGCCTTTGAATCTTTGGATTCACTGGAGCTAAAACACAGTTGGCAAGAACTGCAAAAAGAGCAATGTCATAGGTACTAATTTGATCGTCAAGAAAAAATTCTTTATCACCTAAAAGTTCTGATATGGCTTCGAGATCAATTCTTGCAAATTCATAAATATCTTTTTCATCATAACGAGCAATCCCATGGGCCCAGGCTGATTTGAAAGTTCTCTTTTGAATAACTGTCGAGATAACTTTCATTAAGAGATCAGGAATTCCTCTAAAAAATATCTTTCGAGTCATTGGCCAGTCTTCTTTATCAAGCCATCTTTGATAGAGAACGGTCCACATCAGGTGATCTTCTGAAAGTCTTTGAAGAGCAAGTCCGAGAGCTCTCTCTTTTTCATCAAGATGACCATCTAAATTATTTTCTTTTTCTAGATTTCTGATAATAAGATCTGAATCAGCAAGAGTTTCACCATTGTTAAAACGAATAAACGGTAACTTTCCTTTTGGTGCTTCTTTCTTTGGATCACCCTTACAGACTTCAACTTGATAGGGAGTTTTTGTTACTCTTAAATAAGTTTCTAACTTTAAACAAAAAGGACTGAAGTTAGCGATAGGGGCCTTTTTTGAGATACCAAATTGAACGAGAGTGATCATATTTCCTACTTTTTTTAATGGGTTATGAACATATATAACTTTTGATTATTATAATAATAGATTTTAGTTTCTTTTCACTAATCTTTTTTAACTGTAAGGTTAGATTACTAATATTCAAAGGATTAAAAAATGAAATTTATAGATGAAAGAATTGAAAAATACGCGCTTGATCATAGTTCCCACCCGAGTCATCTTTGTGCAGATCTTGAGCAATATACTAGAGATAATGAACCAATGAGTATGATGCTTATTGGTAAACTTGAAGCCAGCTTCCTTAGAACTTTAATCAAGCTTAGTGGAGCCAAGAGAGTGGTCGAGTTTGGAACCTATACTGGTTATAGTGCTCTGGCCATGGCCGAAGCTCTTCCTCAAGATGGAGAGATACATACTATTGATATTGAGCAAAAACCTTATACCGCGAATTATTGGAATAAGAGTGAGCATTCTTCAAAAATTAATTTTCACCTTGGAAAAGGACTTGAGAAAATTGATGAGATTGAAGGAGAGATTGATCTGGTATTTATTGATGCTGATAAAGTAAATTATATAAACTACTTTGAAAAAGTTCTCCCTCGTCTTAGTGAAAGAGGAATGATTGTTTTCGATAATGTTCTATGGTCTGGAAAAGTTCTCGACGATAACCCTGAAGAAGAAAGCACAAAAGCTCTCAAAGAATTAAATACATTTCTCGCCAATCATGATGGACTGACGACGACCATGCTGCCTATCCGTGATGGCCTCATGCTAGTAATGAAAAACTAGAAACGGTTAGTCGCTTCGATGAGGGCTTTTTGAATACCGTCTTCACTGAGTGAGTGGCCAGCATCTTGAACCATAACAAATTCAGCTTCTGGCCAAGCACGATGAAGTTCCCATGCACTTTCTGGTGGGCAAACAACATCATAGCGACCTTGAACTATAATAGCCGGAATGTCTCTTACTTTAGAAATATTATCGAGAAGATAATTATCAGTTTCAAAGAATCCGTTATTCGTAAAGTAGTGACATTCAATTCTTGCGAAGGCCTGAGAGAATTGGTCATCACCAAAGTCTTCCATTAATTCTTCATTTTGAATGAGCTTACTTGTTGAAGCTTCCCACACTGACCATGCTTTAGCGGCTTCTTTTCTCACTTCTTCATTCTCGTCAGTCAGTCTCTTATAGAATGCACTAACGAGATCTTCTCTCTCATTTTCTGGAATTGGTTCAAGATATTTTTCCCAAGCATCGGGATACATCTTCGAGGCGCCTTCTTGATAGAACCATTGAATTTCTTTTTTACGAAGAAGAAAAATTCCTCTTAAGAAAAGGCCTTCTACTTTTTCTGGATGAGTAACAGCATAAGAAAGTGAAAGGGTTGATCCCCATGAACCACCAAAGAGAGACCACTTTTCAATTCCAAGATGCTCTCGAATTTTTTCAATATCAGCAACTAAGTCCCATGTCGTATTATTTTCTAGGCAAGCAAAAGGAAGCGATCTTCCACAACCTCTTTGATCGAAGAGAATAATTCGCCATTTCTTAGGATCAAAATAACGACGATAGTCAGAATTACAGCCTCCACCAGGACCACCATGGAGAAAAATCACAGGTTTTCCTTCAGGATTACCGCATTGCTCGACATAGATAGAGTGGATGTCATCCACTTCTAGCATTTCATGGTGAAAAGGTTCGATTTCTGGATAAAGGTTGCTCATGGTTTCCTCGCCACTTTGTGATTCGTGCACTATATTAGCTCAAGAGGTAATTGTTTGGAAGGTATAATCTTAACTAATAATTGTTATGACAGGAATGGCAAAGCCATTCTTGAGCTATGGGTCAAAACTGATCAAGGGCCAACGAAGGTTCTCATTGACCATAACCGTCCTGTTTTCTTTATCGAAAGAGATATCTCAACTCCTTCTTTTCCATTTCAATTTGAAAGAAAGAATGTCACTCTCAAAAGCTTTACTGGAAGAGAAGTTGACGCCCTTTATTTTAATTCCCAAGACCATTGGTTTCAGGCCAAAGAAATTTGTTTGAATAATTCAATTAGAACTTATGAATCTGACGTTAGAAATACTGATCGCTTTCTGATGGAAAGATTCATTAAAGGAAGTATTGATATCAATGCTCCCTATCAGAAAGAAGTTCTTAATCCTGAAGTGAGGCCAAGCCATAATATCCCTAACCTCAATATTATGAGTTTTGATATTGAGACAAGCATGAAGAATGATCTCTTCTCCATTGCTCTTCATCAATATGATCTCTTCTCCTTAGAAAAAGATGTGAAGAAAGTTTTTATGGTGGGAGAGAACCAAGGTTCATTAGAAGAAGGAGAGGGAGAACTCATTTATTGTTCAACCCAAAGAGAGTGCTATGAACTTTTTGAAAGAGAAGTACAACACCTTGATCCCGATATCATCATTGGATGGCATGTTGTTGGATTCGATCTTAAATTCTTAGAAAGAAAAACAAACTCTTGGGGAATCGATTTAAGACTAGGAAGAAATAACTCAAAGATTAGAATTATAGACCGCGAGAGGACAAGGACAAGTGTCGCATCAATCCCTGGAAGGATTGTGATTGATGGACCACCGGCCTTGAGAGGCGCGTTCTACAATTTTGAATCCTTTAAGTTGGATAATGTTGCTCATGAGCTTTTAGGTGAAAGAAAAGATATTGAAGCGACGGGAATGGAGAAAGTGAAAGAGATTGAAGATCGCTTTCATAACGATAAGGTTGCTCTTGCCAAATATAATATTCTCGACTGTGTTCTTGTTTCGAGAATTTTTAAAAAGACAAATATTATTCAAGAAATGATTTTCAGATCTCAAATGTCGGGGATGCTTCTGGATAAGATTGGGATGAGTACGGCAGCTTTTGATTTTATTCTATTACCTCAGATTCATCGTAAGGGATTTGTGGCCCCTAATAGTATTGATATTCAAAGAGAGCAACATGCAGCTGGAGGGTTTGTTCTTGCTCCAAGTGCAGGACTTCATGAACATGTGATTGTTCTGGATTTTAAATCTCTTTATCCAACAATTATTAGAACATTCAAAATCGATCCTTTCAGTAGAATTATGGCCGACGTTGATCCGGTAGAAACTCCTGTTGGAGTTAAATTTTCAAGATCACATCATATCCTGCCTGAATATTTAGAAGAGTTAATGAATGCCAGGGCCCAAGCAAAAGAGAATGGAAATCCATATCTCTCTCAGGCCATTAAGATTCTTATGAATAGTTTCTATGGAGTGATGGGCTCTGCTGGAAGTCGCTTCTATCATAGTGATCTTCCATCAAGTATTACAGGAACAGGGCAATGGATATTAAAGAAAACGATTGAGTACTTTGAGGATACTGGCCATGAGGTCGTTTATGGTGACACTGATTCAGTCTTTGTAAAACTCAATGCCGATGAAACAAAGAATCCATTTAGTGTAGGTGTTGAGTTAGGTAAAAAGGCGAACGACTTTATTAATACTTTGATTAAAACTCAATTTCATATAGACAGTCATTTAGAGCTTGAGTTTGAAAAATATTATTCAAAGTTTTTTCTTCCTTCTTTAAGAGGAGACAGTAAAGAAGGTGCAAAGAAGAAATATGCGGGAGTCCTTCAGTCGAAAGCTGGGGCTAAAGAGCTAAGTTTTTCTGGTATGGAAATTGTCAGAAGTGACTGGACAAAGCTCGCAAAAGAATTTCAATACCAACTCTTTGAAAAATACTTTGAAGGTGAGGAAGTCGATAATCTCATTTTGGATACTGTTAATCGTCTTAAAGACGGAGAGTTCGATGATAAACTTGTTTATCGAAAGAGATTAACAAAAGACTTAAGTGAGTATACGAAAAGCCTCCCTCCTCATGCTCGGGCTGCCAAAATGTTAGAGGCCGTAGGTCTTGAAGTAGATAGAAGTGTCACTTATGTGATGACTCGTCGAGGACCTGTTCCGACAGAACTTGAGCATGATGATATTGATTATCAGCATTATATCGAAAAGCAAGTAAGGCCAATTGCAGAGATTATTCTTCAGACACAAGAAAAGAGTTTTGATGGAATTATTGCTGGTGATCAGCTTTCTCTTTTCTAGATTTTCCTGTTAGCATTAATCAATGCCAAATATTGATAAGAAGCAAATAAAAGACCTATCAAAGAAGATCTCAAAAGCATATTGGGATGCTCTGAAGTTATTTAATGATAGAAGAGGAACTTCACTCGCAGCTTCGAGCTCTTTCTATATTATTATTACTTTGGTTCCGTTTTTTTTACTCCTAATCAGACTCGTAGGTTTATTCTTAGGAGATGTTGAAAAAGTACATCAATATATTTTTGAATTTGGAGATGATCTCTTTCCAGATATTGGTCCGGAAATCTTACTAAAAATAAAAAGTATCTTAGCTGGTCCTCTTTTTGGGAAGGCCCAATTCACTGTTTTAAACTTTTTACTACTTCTTGTTTCATCACTTTCATTCTTTAATGCTATTTGGAGTGGGCTCTTTCTTATTTCTGGAGACCGATCTTTATTAAGTCCAAAAAAACATTTAAAGGGAATAGTTATTATTGGAGTGACAATTTCTATCCTTGTTCTGGCCCTAAGTATTCAGCCAATTTTTATTTTTATTTGGAAAATTATTCAAAATAATTTCATAGTAGACTTTCTTTTTCGTTTTGAATCTCTGCATGGTCTTATTCAATATTTTCAAACAATAGATGTGAGTAACTCCTTTTCTTGGGCTTCAAATTATTTCTTCTTTTTAGTTTTTCTTTTCTACTTTACTTTTGTTTATCGCTGGTTTTTTAATTGGAAAATTCGTTTACGAGAAGCTTTCCTAGGGGCAGGGACTTTTGTTTTTCTCCTCTTAATTGGGAAAAACTTGTTTTGGATTTACTTTCTCTACGTAAGAGAAGGATTGATTCAAAATTATGGTGATTATTACACCTTTATTATCGCTATATTGTGGATATTTTTAGTCATGTGTTTCTTCTTCTACAGTGCTTGTTTATGCTTTATTTTTCAAAAAAACCCTTTAAAATAGTTGTTAGCTGAAGGGAGGCTCATTTGATTCGATCACTTATTGATCTCTACGTTTTACTTCTTATTGTTGATACGATTCTTTCTTATCTTCCACAATTTCGTCATCAAGAGTGGAGAAGAAAAATTGGTATGGCAGCAGACTTTACATGTAAGCCAGTAAGAAAGTTATTACCTCCTGATCTACCAATCGATCCATCTCCAATCGTAGTAATTCTTTTATTAAATTTATTAAAAGTTCTTTGGTAACAGACAATACTTGTCATTTAATCTCTTATACCTTTAAAATAATACATATAGTCTAACTATCCCCTTTCAAGGAAGAAGAGGTGAGCGTGAATATCGACTTTGATTTTTTGGCCCAAGAGACATTGGCCCTCAAAAACCAACCAGAAACTTCAACAGAATTATCTTTTGATAGATACTTTGAAGACCTACATGAAGAAAACTTCATTGCCTGCCATGATTCGGAGGAATCGTCATTCCCTGAAGCGCCAGGGCTACTTTTCTATATTGAAAAAGGGGCCAATACTTTCTGTTTAAGAGGTATTTCTACTGACGATATTGCTTATACGGCTAACGAATTAATTAGTGGCGGTAGTAAATTAGAAAGAAAATTTAAAGCTGATATTAACGAGATCAAAGATCAACTTATGAGCTTCGTGACTGAAGAAGAGGCTGAAGCACAAGTCCTTATCGATCTTGTTTTTAATAGAAGATTTCCAATACAAGAAGATGTTCTTTGTAATATTAGTGATCCAGGTTTTTCATGGTGGATGAAGAATGAAGAAGATTCTTTCAGTATTTATTTTCAATCTCATGGAATTGAAAGAGCAAAAAACTTTTTAAGATTAGGACCTCTAGGTGAGAGTGTCCTTTCTTCCAGAAGACTTTCGGATGCTCTTCCATATTTAAGGGATTCATTTTCAATTAATGAATTCAGTAGTAATAGAAAATCATTCACTATTAGTAGTGCAAGAGCTAATTGCGAAGACTTTAAGGCCTTCCAAGATATCTTTGTGACTGGTGCGAAACCACTTAGTAGGGAAATGTTTCCTATGTCGACTAAGGGTTTAACTCTCTATTTATTCTTTAAAGAGCTGGCATTAACACGTAGATTCCTTCTCTTAGTAGAATCGCAAGTTCATTCTTAATACTTGAGCAAAACATTTTTATCCTTGTTTTAAATTACCACCCGAGTTAACATGTAATTACAGGATGTTAACTCATAAAACAGGATGTTTTTGTGGAATTCTCATTTAACCAACCAGGTGAACAATCTGGTCAGTCTTCTCAACAATCAATTCAAAGTGATCGTCTGCGTAAAGCGATAGAAAGAAACCGCGCTAAGCAAGCAAAGCGTGCTGGAACAAGTTCAAAAGCTGCACCAGTCAGTGAAGCAAAAGTTGTCAGTGATGGATGGACACTACCAGGTAATCCTCCAGCAAAGAAGGCAACACGAAGAAGTGTCGCAAAGGTTGGAGAAGTTGAATTTACTACACCAATCAGAAAAAGTAGAAAGCCTTCAACTGCTGTTAGTTATGGATCAAGCAGGTCAGTAACAAGATCAGGATTAAAGACAAAGGCCAGAACAAAGAAGGCCAAAGCGGTTGAGAGAAATGATTTAATCATTAAAGGTGTTTGGGTATTTTGTGCTTTTCTTATGCTTCGCTTAGTTTTTAGTGAAGGTGGAGTGATGGATTATTACGATAGAAAATCTGTAATGACGAATAAAGTGGAACAATATAAGGCCATCGAAAAAGAGAACCAACTTCTTGTAAAAGAAATTGATCAGCTAAGGAAGAACCCACGCTATCAAAAGAAAATGGTAAGAGAGCATCTTGGTTATATTGCTAGAGATGAATATCTTATTCTTTTTGCAGAAGATTCAAGTTACCAACCAATTTAAGTTTATCGCCTTTTTTAATAAGCTGTGAGAGTTCACTTGCAGCTTTAAGCTCGAGTACATGTCTAGAGAAAATCGGGGGAGTCCTTGCGATTGCCGGTGGTTCGGCCCTGCCGGGATGATGCTTAACTTTTCTTTCAATGTGAAGAACAACAAAGTCTTTATCAAGAAAGAAAATATCTAAATCAAAATAAGTATCTGGCATCCAAAACCTGCGAAAGCCATCAGAGTTATAGAGAAAGAGGAGGCCTTGGTCGTTTCGATAATCTTTATCTTTAATTCCTGAAAGACCTTTTGTTTTGGCCTCTTCAGTGGCCGCAATATCGAGAGTAATTTTCTTACCATTAGATAATTCGAGATAGAGATTCTTTGACTCTGAATTACAGGCCGAAAGTAGAATTGCTAAAAATAAGAATGAAAATTTAAGCAGCGAAGAGATTGAGTTGCTCACCGTCTGGGTTCTCCTGTTTTTTAGCTTCTTTGGCCGCGTCAGCCTCAGCTTTTCGTAACAGGTATATTTCATAGGCAAACTGCTCATTAGTCAATGTTTCAGTTTGAGAAAAGAAGTCTGGAAGCCCTCGTCCGTCTTTTCTAAAAACAGAGATTGAAAAGAAGAAGAATGCTGAAGCATAACAAGTTGTATAACCAACTGTTCTCATGAATGATTCCATGAAGCTCAATTCATAAGGATCTCCCTCATGTGATCTTACTCTTAGGCCAAAAAGATGTTTCCCAACTGTCTTACCTTCTCCCATGTAAAGAGAGGCCAGAAAGTATGTGAAATACACAGTCAGAATAATAGGTAAACGAATAGAATATGATTGAAGACTTAAGCTCGCTTTAATTGAATAAGGTAGTAACTTAAAAGCTTCACTTGTAAAAGCAAAGTAACCAATCCATAAAGCTTTCTCAATTAAACCAATAATAAAGACATCAACTGCGAATGCACTGATTCTCTTTCTCAAAAGCTGACCTTTTGTCACATTAGGTTTAAGCGGAATAACATTATTTTGACTTACTTCTTCCATCAAATTCTTATCGGAAGAATTAGGTTTTTACTGAATTCTATTTTCAGTAATTACCTTCTTAAACTGGTCAAGTTTTATCATCGCTTCAAGTGGCGTAAGGCTTTGAATATCGATATTATCCAAGTCCTTCTCAAGCTCTTTCAGATAAACAGGAGTTTCTTCAACCATCACTTCTTCAGGGAAAAAGGTGAGTTGTTCACTACGGTTTTTGATAATTTTTGAGTTATCAGTCGCCTGATGATGAGACTCTAGTCTTGTCAGAATTTCTTGAGAGCGGTTAAGTATCTCATTCGGAAGTCCTGCTAACTTTGCTACATGGATACCAAAACTTTGACTGGCCCCAGTTTCAATAAGTCGATAGAGAAATTGAACTTCACCATTTTGATTTGTCGTCTCAACAGTTAAGTTCTTCGCTCCTGGAAGATCCTGAGCTAATTCGATTAACTCATGATAGTGGGTTGCAAAGAGAGTCGTTGCTTTTGTTTTTTCACAAAGATGTTCAACAAGTGACCAAGCAATAGAGACACCATCGTAAGTCGAAGTACCTCTACCAACTTCATCTAAAATAATAAGTGATTTTTCAGTAGCATGACGAACGATCTCTGCTGTTTCTGCCATCTCAACCATAAACGTTGAGTGACCTTTTAGAATATCGTCACTGGCACCTAAACGACTGAAGATATAATCGCAAAGACCTACTTGAGCAAACTCTGCCGGAACAAAACTTCCCACCTGAGTAAGGATTTGAATAATCGCTACCTCTCTCATAACTGTAGTTTTACCGGCCATGTTTGGACCTGTGATTAATCCAAAAGGGATTTCGCTATCAAGAGTTAAGTCATGAGCGACAAACTGATCGCGAATACTACTCTTAATAAGTGGATGCCACGCACCTCTGAGAATCACACCCTTCTCATCACTAATAGCAGGCTTTGAAAATTCTTCATGAATGGCAACCCATGCAAGCGATTGAAAACTATCATTCAGTCCAATTACATCAGCAAGAGCTTGTACTTCTGAAGAAGCATCACTCATTTGAGTCGTTACACTTTTAAAAATTTCTCTTTCAAGTTTTTCTAGTTTTTCTTTTGCACTAAGCATTTCTTTTTCAAACTCAGCAAGCTCTTCAGTCATATATCTTTCTGAGTTTACGAGAGTTTGACGTCTATCAAAGTGCTTTGGAACTTTATTGGTGAAGCTCTTACTCACTTCAATAAAGTAACCAGCAACATTATTTGATTTAACCTTAAGCTTTGGAATACCAGTTTCTTCACGATACTTATCTTCTAATTTCTTAAGTTCTTCATGAGCATTAGTATTAAGCTTTGCCAGCTTATCTCTTTTCTTATGACAGCCTGGTCTGATGAGGTTTCCTTTTTCAAGGCTCGCCCCAATTTCATCGTTAATTGTTTTTACGATAGTCTCTTCTAAATCATTAAGAACTTTCCATTCTTTCTTAGTAAGTGACTTAATAAGACCTTTTGTTAGTTTTCCAGTCTTCTTATCAATTTCTTTAAAAGTACCGATGGCCTGAGCCGTGTTAATGAGATCTGATGCCGTGGCTTTTCCAGTGGAGATCTTTGCAAGAATTCTTTCAAGATCTCTAATGTCTGAAAATTGGCCACGAATTTCTTTTAGAAGATCAAATTGCTCTTGGAGTTTTTCAACTAACTCTTGTCTCTTAAGAATTTCTTCTTTAGAGCGAAGTGGATTCAAGAACATTTTTCTTAACTGTCTTGATCCAAGCGCACATTGTGTTCTATCTAAAAAACCGAGAAGACTTTCTCTGTACTGCTCACGGTTCTTTGGAAAAATTTCAAGACCAGTTAGAGTAGGGAGGGTAATCTTTAAATTTCCTTCTTCATTGATTAGTTGAAATGGCTTGATATGAAAGAATTCCTCTAGGTTCTGCGTACTACAAATATAGTAGGCAAGAGCTCCGATAGGATTCAGAATTGTTTTTTCTTTCTTAAGAATGGCATCTCTCTTATAAGAAGGAATAATTTTTTCTAGATAGAGATCTGTATACTTCGTTTCAAAATACTCTTCACTAAGGAAGGTCGTCAGCGTTCCCATCGACTTACAAAGTGTTTCAACTTCTTCGATCTCTTCCCATTGATTCATAAAAGTAATCAATTCTCTAGGAGAGTAGCTTCTTAACTTTTCTAAGAACTCTTCTTTCTCCTTGAGTTTGTGACCTTTGAAATCACCAGTCGTGAAATCAATAACAACTAGGTAGTAGTGACCATCTGCTTGATAAGCACTGGCCATGAATCTTTGTTCTTTATCTGTTTTATCTAGATCAAAAGGCATTCCTGGACTCACGACTTGAGTGACAGCTCTTTTAACAATTCCTTTTGCATCTTTTGGATCTTGAACTTGCTCGCAAATAGCAACTTTTAATCCCATGGCCGTTAGACGATCAATATATGTTGCGGCTGCATGGTGTGGCATTCCCGCCATTGGAATAGGAGTATCTCCTAATTTTCCTCTGTGAGTGAGAGTGATATTGAGAAGCTTTGCCGCTCTTTGAGCATCCTCAAAGAAAACTTCATAGAAGTCGCCCATGCGAAAGAGAAGAAAAGTATCTTCGTAATTCTTTTTGATTGAGTAATATTGTTCCATCATCGGCGTTAACTTAACGCCAGAATCGATAAGGTCTTGTAATGTGGTGTGTGACACAATAAGTCCTTTCCTGTTGTTTGTTGAGTAATGTTATCAAGATTATGTCAAGAAAGCCTTTGATCGTAAAGCAAAACAGAGGTGATAAGTTATTGAATAAACGGTATCAATAAAGATATTATTAGTAATCATCGAAAAGGATTTCAATGATAGAAAAACGCCATACATTCACCTTTTACGGATTCATTTTTTTGAATGTTTTGGTCATTCTTATTTCCTTTTCTTTCGATCTTGATGGCAACCCATTTAAGAAGGCTCAAAAAGCAAAATCAGTGGGTGAAACTTTAGAGGAGAGCTTCTTTAAAAAAGTTAACTTCTATACTTATCAAGATGGAAGAGAGTTTCTTCATCTCGATTCAGACGATCTTACGATCAATCAAACTACTGGCAAAACCTATTTCTTTAATCCAGAAGGAGAAGGTTACACCAAGTCAGGAAGAGAGATAAATTATCGCGGACAACGTGGAGTTTATTCCCAGAATGAAGGGCTTCTAAAACTTGAAGGTGATGTGGCCCTTGATTTGGCCGAGACAAAGGCGACGAGTGATCATCTTACTTATTATGTGAATAAGGAAAAAGCAGATTTGAAAGGAACTGTAAAAAGTCAGTCCTTTGTTGAGAGTACTGGTGATCGCATTAAAATCAATTCTGATGCCGCTACTTTTTATCCCATGAAGAAAACAAGTACATACCAAGGAAATGTGAACGGACAGATCGTTAGAAAGCGGGTTTATGAAGAGAATATCAAGTTTAAATCAAATATATTTAGCCTAGACATTCCAACTAATTACGCAGAGTTACTGGGTAATGTCTTTATAGAAAAACAACAACTTAAGGCGTCTAGCCTTCGAGGCGAAATTTATTTGGAAAACTATAACAAAAAGCTCAAGTATTTCGTCCTTTATGACGATGTGAAGGTAAGTGAAAAAGTGATGCTGGAAGGAAATTTTATAGAACGTAAGGCCTTTTCTGAAAAGTTGGAAGGTCTGATGAGTGAGAATAAGGTAATTCTCACGGGATTCCCCAAAGTATTTCAACTGGATGATGTGATTAAAGGGAACAAGATTGTTCTCAGAGAAAATACGGAAGTTGTTGAAGTTGATGATGCGAATTCGAACTTCAAGCTTAAGTAAAGGAAGACAATGGAACAAACAGCTTACTTAGAAGCAAAAGGCTTAAAGAAAACTTACTCGGGAAGAACTGTAGTTAAGGGTGTGAGCCTTAAAGTAGAGCAAGGAGAAGTTGTAGGTTTACTTGGTCCTAATGGGGCCGGGAAGACAACTTCATTTTATATGATGGTTGGTCTGGTAAGGGCCGATGAAGGAAGTATTATGTTGTCCGGGAAAGAGTTAACAGAATTTCCCATTCACATTAGAGCTTTGGAAGGTGTTGGTTATCTTCCACAAGAAGCTTCTGTGTTTAGAGACCTAAGTGTTGAAGCCAATATTTTTAGTGTGCTTGAAAACAGACAACTTCCAAAAGCGAAGAAGAAAAATTTATTAGAATCTTTGATTTCGGATTTTGGTTTAAATCATATTCGTGAATCAAAAGGTGCGGCCCTATCAGGAGGGGAAAGAAGACGAGTTGAGATTGCTCGTGCCCTAGCACTAGAGCCGAAGTTTATACTTCTTGATGAACCTTTCGCTGGGGTTGACCCGTTAGCGGTAAGTGACATTCAAGGAATTATAACAGGATTAAAAAGAAGAAATATTGGAGTATTGATCACGGACCACAATGTTAGAGAAACTCTTGGCATTGTTGATCGAGCGTACATTATGAACAGTGGTGAATTACTAGTAAGTGGAACACCAGATGAAATTGTTAATAATGAGCGAGCAAGGAAGTTCTACCTCGGCGAAGAATTTAAAATGTAACTAGAGGTAAACTATGGCAGTTAAGTTTAATCAAAGCCAAGTCCAGATTCAAGGCTTGATGATGACTCCACAGCTTCAGCAAGCGATTAAGTTGCTGACGCTCACTCACTTAGAGATGACAAATGTTATCGCTGAGGAGATGGTGGAGAATCCGATGTTAGAGGAATTTGACCCTAACAATGAAGATCATCAAAAGAATGAGTCTGACCATAAGTTAGAAAGTCTAGAAGCTCAAAATAAAGAAGCAGATTCAGATAGTTTTCAAGAAAACGGACCAGTAGAAAAAGATGATTTCGACTGGGAAAGTTATGTTGATTCATTCAACTCTAATTCATCAACATCACCGACTGATTTATCAAGACCAGATTTTGATGAAATGCCTAACTATGAAAATATTGTTTCAAAGGGACAAACATTAGCAGAACATCTTGAGTGGCAGCTAATGATGGAAGACCTTTCTCAAGCTGAAGCTGAGTTTGCCAGACATATTATTCATAACATTAATGATGATGGTTATCTCGATATACCTTTTCTAGATATTTGTAAGGAAACAGAATTAGACCAAGATGAAGCTGAAGATATCCTTGAAATGGTAAGAAGATTTGATCCTGTTGGTTGTGCCACAGAAAGTCTTCAAGAATGTCTTCTTGCTCAAGCGAGAATTGCGGAAGAGAGATCTCCTTTATTAGAAAAATTAATTTGTGATCATTTACCTGATCTAAAAAATAGAGACCATGCAAAGATTGCAAAAGTTCTTGGTGTTACTGAAGAAATGGTTATTAACACTGCTGAACTTCTTAAGAACTTTCACCCTAAGCCAGGTCGTTTAGTTGGCGGAGGAGAAACTCATTATATTACTCCTGACATCTACGTTGTAGAAGTTGGAGGGGAGTTTCAAGTTAAAGTTAATGATGATGGTGTTCCAAGGTTACGCGTATCTCAAATGTATCAACAGATGCTGAAAGAAAATGGAAATAGCGAAGCTAAGGAATATGTAAAAGAAAGATTAAAAAGTGCTCTATGGTTAATCAAGTCTGTTCAAACAAGACAGAAAACTATTTATAGAGTGGCCATTGAAATTGTGAAGCAACAACAGGACTTCTTTAAGAAAGGTCCAAAGTTTTTAAAGCCGATGATTCTTAAAGACATTGCCAATGAAATTGGAATGCACGAATCAACAGTTTCAAGGGTAACGACTAACAAATATATGCACACCCCAATCGGACTCTTTGAATTAAAGTACTTCTTTAATTCTGGTGTTGGTGGAAAAGATGGCGGTATTGATGTTTCTGGTGAGGTACTTAAGTTAAAGATTAAGGAATTAATCGCTAACGAGAATCCAAAGAAGCCATTATCTGACCAAAAAATTGCGGACCTTTTAAGTCGTGATGACGTAAAGGTTGCAAGAAGAACAGTGGCTAAGTATCGAGAGATGCTAGGAATTCTGTCTTCTTCTAAAAGAAAGGTTAAGTAGATTTGATAGAAACCCGAAAGGGACAAACACACATAATTCGTAAATAGTTTGCGAAAGGAAAAATAAGGGAAGGTGTCTATGAAAGTAACTGTTTCATTTCAAAACTTGGAACATACTCCATCACTAGATGAGAGAATTCATGAGAAATCAGAGAAGCTTAAAAAATATCTAGAAGGTAAAATTCATGTGAAATGGAATTGTTATGTAAAAGACCATTCTCATTATGCGGAAGTTGATCTTGTTGGACCTAAGTGTGAATTCCATGCTTCGGCGAAGACAGACAGTCTTTATAAGACTATTGATCAAGTGGTTTCAAAGCTAGAAAAGCAGCTAAGTAAGAAGAATACTAAGCTGAAGAATAAGATGCATCGTAAAGGCGAAAAACCTGTCATTTTAGATGTTGAATCAGCATGGGCCGACCATGATGAGGATCATTTTGATGATGCGGTGTAGAATTAATTAAGCTTTCACTTTGTGAAAAATTAAGTATTTCATAGACTTAAATACATTATATAAGGCGATCTCAGAAATGGGCTCGCCTTTGTCAATTAAACGCGTTTAGACGTAAATCTCACTTATTACTTACCTTTTCTTACATTGCCTTGTCAGTATCTGACTAATTTCGTTTATTACTCCTGCGAATATGAAACAAGGTGTAAAAATGAAAAAATTAGTAGCAGTTGTAGTTCCTTTCTTAATGTTAGCCGGAAGCACATGGGCATGTGATATTCACGGTGAAACAGGAATCGTTGAAGAAAATAGCCTTTATATCCCTGCTGGAAGAAAAAGCTTAAACGGTATGTCTGAGCAAGTATTCTTAGAGCAAATCGACAAAGTGACTAAGTATTATAAGTCAGTTGTTGAAGGAAGAGGGGCAACTCTTAAAGTTAGAAAACTTTGGGATGATGGAACTGTAAATGCATATGCCAAGCAAGTTAAGCCTGGTGAAATGGATTCAGATAATCAAAGAAACGAAACAGATAAGACAATCTATGAAGTAAATATGTTCGGAGGACTTGCTCGTCACGAAACAATTACTCCAGATGGTTTTGCTCTTGTTGTTTGTCACGAATTAGGTCACCACTTAGCTGGAGCACCTAGAAAGTTAGACTGGATGGGTAACCTACGTTGGGCATCAAATGAAGGTCAAGCTGACTACTGGGGAACAACTAAGTGTTTAAGAAAAGTTCTTGAGAATGAAGGTGTAACAAAGACATATCTTCAAAAGAAAGCATACGACCAAGAAGCTTTCGATGCATGTCGTGAAGCTCATGGTACAGATATGGACGAAGTAGCTCTTTGTACAAGAACTGCAATGGCCGGAAAGAGTTTAGCTAATCTTTTCCGTTCATTAAGAAGCATGACAACTCCAGTTGCTTTCAACACTCCGGATCCAACTGAAGTTACAAAGACTTTCCATAGTCACCCACAACCACAGTGTCGTTTAGATACTTACTTCCAAGCTTCTCTATGTACAGTTTCTCACACTGTAGACGTAGACCACGACAATCCATTCGTAGGTGTATGTAACAGAAGAGATGGTTACGAAGCTGGAATCAGACCACTATGTTGGTGGAATCCTTCTCAGTACGATAACGATGAGAAGACAGACACTCCTGAAGCTAAGTAATCTGGCACCAAAATTGTAACAAATTAAATAACTGCTAATAGAAGCCCCTTATTTAAGGGGCTTTTTTATATCTAGGCCGTCTAAAGTTTAGACAGCTGTTGAGAGTTATTTAATGAGAGATTCTTTAAAGCTTTTATTCATCATTATTTTCGCCAGCTCGTGTGGGGTGAAAAAGAAAACAGAGGCTTCTCCATTCGTTAAGAGTGCTCTGGTTATGGAAACCTCATGCACCAATGATCAGCAAGGGCAACCATTTAGCTCAAAGTCAGGATTTCAGAAGTTTTATTCGAAAGTAAATTCCCTAGTGACTGAGTTTAATCAAAATCAAGTGATGAAGCTTAATGGCCTTCAAAATTATCAGTTTAACGAAGGGATGAATTATAAAAGTCCTCTTATTTTAAGTGAGAAGAAGCTTACTGAGCGATTTGATGAATTAAAGGAGAAGCTTGAAAACTTCTTTAATCAAGACCCAGCTCAAATGTCACTTATGTCTCCCTTGCTCGTGAATAAAGATAGAGCTGCTTTAGTTTCTATTCTTCAAGAGGTTGGTGTTCTCAATGAAAGTATCGCTAGATGGGAAGCTCAACAGTGTGCTCTCTCAGAATTATCTGAAAAGAAAAATTATGACATTCGTGGGCTCTTGTCTTACCGCGAGGATCAATCACGAGAGATGGCCTTATGTAATCAGGTGAGAAACCCAGGTGCTTGTAAAGATGAGTATCGACTTCATAAAAGAAAAGGAACGATTTCGCAGTTTTTAGATCATTACTTAGTGAAAAATAGAGATAGAGAAAAAGTCTTTTACCAAAGAGATGAGAATGTTCAATTGAAGTGCTCATTTGATCAAATTTCAAAGAAGCATGTGATTCATTTAGATATTCATTTAACTAAAAAGGCAAAAGAGTTCTTTCAAGGGGACCTCGAAAGAATGAAAACTTATGCTCAATCGAAATGGTCAAATCAAGACCTTCAGGTAGCGATCGACTTTGTAGACTCTAAAGAGTTAAAAACAATTTTTAAGAAGACAAAGAGAAGCGTTAGCTTTGTAAAAACAAAGAAGGATAAGAAGGTACTCTACTTATCAGACAAGTTAAGTGCTTTTCAAAGACCGATTATTTTTGCACATGAAGTAGGTCACTTACTTGGTTTTCCTGACTGCTACGTTGAGTTCTATGATTCGAAGAATAAAGAGATTATCTATTATTCTCTCGATAATCCTGAAGCGGGAGCGAATAAGAATATAATGTGTGGGCTAAACTTAAATGCAAAAGTTCTTGATAGTTATTTGGAACAACTTTCTTCAAGTCTCTGTCGCTAATTCTAACCTTTCAAGGCATTCAACGAATCAAGAACGGTGGCCCTCGCACTTAAGAAGTACTTATGTTCAAGAGCTAGGCCTTGGCATATCGTTCTAATTTCTTCGCTTTCTTTTTCATCAACTCCATCATGAGCTGCAGCTATGGCAAAGAGCGATTCGAGAACATCATATTTTTCTTCAGCATTTAAGAGATCCTTAATACCATTGCTATAGAGGTAATTTTCTAGGCCAGCTAGATTCTTGACTTCAGCATAAGCAAGTTCAGCGACAGCTTTAATTTCCTGAGGAGATAGTTTTGTCCATTTACTTAATGACTCTTCAATAATGGCTTTCTCACTTTCATCAAAATGAAAGTCGATATAAGCGACTCTGGCCATCAGCCCACTTAAGCAAGCAATTTTAATCTGCTCAGATTCAGACTGATCTAGTCCTGTATCTTGGAGTAATTTCTCTACTTTTTCATGAAGTGAATTTGCGTAAGATTTTTGATCTCCAGTGAGGGTATTAAATAGCTTATTCCAAAGTCCCATTTTAGCTCCTAAAAATTTTGTAATATCAAAACCTTAACTTCTCCTTGTTCACCTTTCAAGTCATATCAGATAGTGGTAAAATAGAGGTAGGATAAAAGTTAGACAAAAGGTCATAACTAATGGAAATAAAATTGAATACAAACCTTGACGATTTTTTGCTAACTCCCATCTTAAGTACTGATGATGAGGATGAGGAGTTGAACGACTCCGAGCAAGGTGGCGTTGCCACTATTGTTAGAAAGAAAGTTAAGCGACCGAAACTCTACAAAGTCCTTCTTCATAATGACGACTATACGACAATGGAGTTTGTCGTCTATATCCTTCAGCGTCACTTCCGAAAAACAATGGATGAGGCCAAGGATATTATGTTGAATGTTCATAATAACGGAGTTGGTGTTTGCGGCATTTACACTTTTGAAGTTGCAGAATCGAAAGTGGAAAAAGTGAAGAAAGAAGCTAAAGACAACGGACATCCGTTACTTTGTACTTATGAACCTGAATAGGGATTAAGCTATGATGTCGAAGAAATTAGAAATCATTATTAATGAAGCAATAAAAAAAGCTAATGAGTTAAAACATGAGTATTTAACTCTAGAAAATATGTTTCTTTCAATGCTTGATGATGAACAAGTCATTGAAGTTCTTTCTGAATGTGGAGCTGAAGTCATCGATATTAAAAAAGAGTTAGAGGATTTTCTTTTCACTCAAGATAACTTCAGTATCCTATCTGATGATCAAATCGAAGAACTTTCGAAGCAACAATTTGTTGATGATGAGTTAAGAAAAATAGCCAAAGAATCGGGGATCGCTTATCAACCAGAAATTTCGATGAGCTTACAACGAGTGATTCAAAGAGCAGCGATCCATGTTCAAAGCTCAGGTAAAAGACATATTCGAGGAATAAATCTTCTCGTGGCGATGTTTCAAGAAAAAGAATCATTTGCTCTCTATCTTTTAGAAAGTCGTGGTATCGAAAGATTTGATGTAGTGAAATATATTTCTCATGGTTTAGATAAACCGGAAACTGAAATCGAAAGTGCACAGAACCTTCTTCCTGAAGAAGGAGAGTTTTCTCCTGAAGGAGAAGACTTTCATGAAGGTGATTCTTCTGAAGAAGGAAGAAGTGGAAAGAAAAGCAAGTTTAAGGCCTTAGAGAAGTTTGCTATCAATTTAAATAATCAGGCCAAGAAAAATAAGATTGATCCAATTATTGGTAGAAAAGAAGAAATTGAAAGAATCGTTCAGATTCTTTGTCGTCGTCGCAAGAATAACCCTCTTCTCGTTGGGGAAGCAGGAGTCGGTAAAACGGCCCTTGCAGAAGGTCTCGCATATTCTATTGTTCAAGACGATGTTCCTGAAGTTTTAAAAGATACGACAGTCTATAGCCTTGATATGGCCTCTCTTGTTGCTGGAGCAAAGTTTCGTGGTGATTTTGAGCAAAGATTAAAGGCCCTCGTTAAGGATTTAGAGCAACTAGGGGATATTGGCCCTAAGCCAATTCTCTTTATTGATGAAATTCACACAGTGATGGGAGCTGGAGCAACAAGTGGAAGTTCAATGGATGCTTCCAATCTTTTGAAACCAAGCCTATCAAATGGGTCGATTAGGGTTGTCGGAAGTACGACTCACGATGAGTATCGAAAGTTTATAGAAAAAGACACGGCTTTTTCACGTCGTTTTCAAAAACTAGATGTTGATGAGCCAAGTACAGATGATACATATAAGATTCTTGTTGGCCTAAAGGAAAAGTTCGAAACACATCACAATGTTAAGTTTCCAAATTCCGTTATAAGAGCTGCTGTTGATTTAGCGGAAAGGTACATTACAGATAGACATAACCCAGACAAATCTATTGATGTGATTGATGAAGCAGGGGCGGCTATTCAGTTAATGCCAGTTTCAAAGAGAAAAGCGAGTATCACTAAGCGTGATATTGAGAAAATTGTTTCTAAATTAGCTAAAATTCCTCAAATTAATGTGAAGGGAAGTGAAAAAGACAAACTTAAGGATCTTAAAAAGAACCTTCTGATGTTGATTTATGGGCAAGACGAAGCCGTTCAAATGGTTTCAGATGCTATTGTCATGTCTCGTTCAGGCTTAGGTAGCGAAGAAAAGCCGATGGGCTCATTTCTTTTTGCTGGTCCGACAGGTGTTGGTAAAACAGAGCTCGCAAGACAGCTTGCGATTCAGCTTGGATCACATTTAGAGCGCTTCGATATGAGTGAGTATATGGAAAAGCATAGTGTCTCGAAGTTGATTGGAGCGCCTCCAGGTTATGTTGGATACGATCAAGGTGGAGCACTGACAGATGCTGTAAAAAAGCATCCTCATTGTGTTCTTTTACTTGATGAGATCGAAAAAGCTCACCCAGATATTTATAATGTTCTTCTCCAGGTGTTTGATCATGGAAAGTTAACAGATGCTCAAGGGAGAGTTACTGACTTTAGAAATGTCGTGATTATTATGACTACTAATGCTGGAGCTAAAGATATGGAAGCCGGTTCAATTGGTTTTTCAAAATCTGGGCAGAATTTAAATATTTCAAAGCGTGATCAAACGATTAAGAATTTCTTTTCACCTGAATTTAGAAATAGATTAGATGCTATCGTTCACTTTAATCGTCTTGATGATGCATTTATTGTGAAAATCGTTGAGAAATTCCTCTTAGAACTAGAAGGTAAGCTAGCAGCGAAGAATGTTGAGTTAATTGTTGGTGAAGAAACTAAGAAATGGATAGCGAAAGAGGGATTTGATCCTAAAATGGGCGCTAGACCAATTGCTAGAATCATTGATCAACAGATCAAAAAACCACTTGGACAAGAAATTCTTTTTGGAAAACTTGAAAAAGGTGGGAAAGTGGAAGTTTTATTAGAGAAAAAAGAAGATAAAACGCAACTTTCCTTCAAGTTCTCAAGCTAAAAATGCCATAAAAGGTTTGCATTTTTCCTATTATTTGGACTTTTTTTCCCAAAAAACTATAAAAAATACATATTAAAAATGCGTTTTTTCTCTATGAAAAACGCATAATTTTCTCTTTTTCAGAGCACTTTTTTTTACTTTTTTTTTATCATTCAAAAAAAGCGAACGCCTTTATTCATGGTGTGTTTGAAAAATTTAGCACCGGTTGAAAGAAAAAAAACTTTAATATTAATTAAAGTATTTTTTAGTTTATTACGAAAATAAGAGCAGATGGACTTAATTTAAGAGGTACTTTTTTGTTTGCGTTAAAATAAAAATGTGTTTATTCTAAAATTAGGTATAAAAACCAGGAGGACGTCATGGCTGTTAAGAAAAAAGCAACTAAGAAAAAAGCCACGAAGAAAAAAGTAGCAAAGAAAGCTACAAAGAAAAAAGTAGCTAAGAAAAAGAAAGCTACTAAGAAGAAGGTAGCTAAGAAAAAAGCTACTAAGAAGAAGGTAGCTAAGAAAAAGAAAGCTACTAAGAAGAAGGTAGCTAAGAAAAAGAAAGCTACTAAGAAGAAGGTAGCTAAGAAAAAAGCTACTAAGAAGAAAGTAGCTAAGAAAAAGAAAGCTACTAAGAAGAAAGTAGCTAAGAAAAAGAAAGCTACTAAGAAAAAAGTAGCTAAGAAAAAAACTACGAAAAAGAAAGCAGCTAAGAAGAAGTAATTCTTATTAGTGATAAAGGGCGGCTTCGGTCGCCTTTTTTTATACCTACTCTTTAACTACGCAGATTCCTTGTGCCTTATTTAGTTTCGAGCCGGTGATTCAAGTAGTCAACGTGTCATATATCTGATATCAAAACCCATCAAAAATTCGAAAATCGTTATGAACCTTTTCAATGGAGTTTATTTATGACGAAGTCTACAGGTTTGGGTGTTAGAACTGAAGGCCCAAAAGAGCAATGGATTGAAAATCCTGACACAGGTGTAAAAACAGTAAAAGTTGGAGATATGGAATTTCCTCCGCGTAAGGTATGGATGAAAACCTTCGGTTGTCAGATGAATTACCATGATACTGATCGTGTTTTAGCACACTTAAGTGATCTCAACTTTACACAGACTGAGCAGAAAGAGGACGCAGACCTAATATTATTCAATACTTGTGCTATTCGAGACCTTTCGAACCAAAAATTCTATTCTCAGCTCGGAGATAGTAAGCACGCAAAGAAGGCCAATCCACAAGTTAAAATCGGAATTGGTGGTTGTGTTGCTCAAACTGAAGGAAAAGATCTCATTAAAAAACATAAGCATCTTGATTTCGCTTTCGGAACAGATGTTATCGATACAATCAACGATATGGTTTTTAGAACTTATGCAGGTGATGAAAGATTTGCAGTAACTTCGTGGGATCGTTCTGAAAATTTCTCTATTGAAACTAAAATCACTCACGGTTCGCCACAGGCCTTCGTTAATATTATCAAAGGATGCAACAAATACTGTACTTACTGTATTGTTCCTTACACTCGTGGAAAAGAAAGATCTCGTAAATTAGATGAAGTTGTTTCTGATGTGAAGAAGCTAGTAAAGTACTCTGGGATTCAGGAAGTGACTCTTCTTGGCCAGAACGTAAATAGCTACGGAAAAGAAAATGGTGAAAGTTTAGCTCAGCTGATTACTGAATTAGATAAAATCGAAGGGCTAGAGTTAATTAGATATACAACAAGTCACCCATATGACGTTAGTGATGAATTGATTGCAGTTCATGGAACGGCAAAGAAACTAAGTCGTCACCTTCATTTACCAGTTCAATCTGGATCAACTGATGTTCTTAAGAGAATGCACAGAGAATATTCAATTGAGCACTATCTTGGTCTTCTTGAGAAATTAAGAGCAGCTCAACCTGATATTGTTCTTTCAACTGATATCATTTCTGGATTTGTAAATGAAACTGAAGAAGAACATCAAATGACATTAGATCTTCTGGATAAAGCTCAATATGACTTTATTTATAGCTATGCCTATTCTATGCGCCCGAAGACGAGAGCGGCGAAAATGGTGGATGAACTTACTGATGATGTAAGAGGTGCCAGGTTAAGAGAGATCCAAGCCTATCAAACTAAGATTCAGGAAAAAATTAGAGCAAACCTTGTTGGTCGTAAGTTTACAGTTCTTGTAGAAGGCTTTGGAACAATGGGTGGAATCAAAAAGTGGAAAGGGCGTACTAATTGTATGCGTATTGTTCACTTCCAACCTGAATTTGAAGAGCAGGATCTTCAGTGGAACTGGGTTGAGGTTGAAGTTACTAGTGCGACAGCATTTTCTTGCCAAGGTAAGATTTCAAAGATCTGGGGAAAGAGACTCCCAGCAGATGCCCCTCGTTACTAGTATAATTGATTAGTTATTCAGGTATTCGGCAAATAATTCTAGTTAAAAAATAGGCCAAGCTCTTTACTCTATAATAGGGTGAGGAGCTCCTATGGCACTTATTAAGCATTTTCTTATTGGACTTTTCTTCTTTTCCTTAGCTCAGAATAGTTTCGCGTTGATGGAATTTTCAGGTAACTTTGGTTACAAGAAACAGGTTTACGGTAGTTCAAGACAAAACGATATTACCGATAGAAGCTATGGAGCATCAGTTGCGGTCTATCTATTCAACCTGACTGCTATTGAATTAAATTATAATCAAAATGAAGTAATCACAGATGAGCACAACACTTACAGTATTGATTCAACTTATGATGTGATTGGTTCTTACAATAGAGTTCTGTCCTATTCATACGGAGTTGGGATCAGGCAGGCCTTGGCCCCAAGAAAGGCCAGGTTAGTTCCAAGTCTCTCAATTGGTTACGCCAGACAATTTACTCGCGATTCTACTTCGCTCACAATTAGAAATAAGAACTCTGGAAACAATTTTACAATCTCTGATGATCCAACCAAATTGCGCTCGGACTCAGTATTTGGTACATTTTCACTTAAACTAAGACTGACAGCGAGATTGTCTTTGAATGGAAGTGTAAATACTATCTTTCCAGCGTTTCAAACGGATAAGGCCAAAGACAATATTAAATATATGGTTGGCTTTTCATGGTATCTCTAAATTCCATCCTTAAAATTTGCTTAATACTTTTTGTGCTTTCATCTGTTAATAGTTGCTCAAAGCTAGGTTATTTAATTGATCAAGGTGCTGGTCAAGCAAAGATTCTTTTTGGGGGTGATGATAATGAGGATATTCTCAAAGATCCTAAAGTAGATGAAAAAATCAAAAGAAAGATTAGGAAGATTGGCGAATATAAAAGCTATTTCTATAAATATTGGAATAAAAAGCCCACAGATATTTATGAAGAGACTTATTTCTTAAAGAATAAAGCAGTCACTTATCTCGTTATTGCTTCTCCTCACAATAAAATAAAACCAAAGAAGGAATGTTTTCCGATTATGGGCTGTTTTCCCTATATTGGTTTTTTTGATGAGAAAGATGCTCTAGATCATGCAAAAGAACTAGAAAGAGAAGAATGGGTTACGTACACTCGTCCGGTTTATGCTTACAGCACTCTTGGATACTTTGATGATAATATTCTCAGCAGCTTTTTCTATTATAACGACCTTGATTTAGCCGAATTAATCTTTCATGAGCTCTTTCATACTATTTTCTTTTTGAAGGATGATGTTGAATTAAATGAGAATATGGCCAATTATTTTGGAAAACAGATGACTTATCTGTATTTTAAACGAAGTGGTGAAGAGATTAAGAAGTTAAAACATCGAGAAAAGAGTCATTCGGAAGTAAAAAAGGTTGTTGTTCAACAAGTAAATGCCTTGAATAAGCTTTTTGAAGAGAAAAAACCGAAAACAAAATCAGAATCTAAAAAAATCTTTGATAACTTTATGAAAAAAACGTTTTCTCCGGCCGTTAATTTGGCCTGTAAACGTTTTGAAGTAAAAAAATGTAACTATAGTAGTAAAAAGTGGAATAACGCCTCATTGGCTGCTTTTTTAACTTATGAGAATAAAATTGAAAGATTTGAAAAATTAAAAGTTAAACTAGGTCTTAATTTAAAAGAATTTTTCTACTATATTGAGAAAAAATATAGTGAATTTGAAGAAATTGATGATGAAAAGACTACTTTTGACCAATTTCTTTTCAAAAATTAAGGTTTCGCATGCATATTCTATTAATTGATCCCCTTGAAAAGTTAGTTTTTAAAAAAGATTCGACACTTTTATTCGCTCATACACTTAAAAAAGAAGGTCATGAGGTTGGATTATTGTTTGAAAATGACTTTTTTTATTCAAACGAAGAGAAAATTTCATTCAAAGTTTATGATTTTGATTCAATTTTAGATGAAGAAACTTTTTATCTTACTAAATTTGAAAAAACTTCTAGCAAAACTCATACCATTTCAAGTTTAGATATACTTCATATGAGATTAGACCCACCATTTGATAGTCGTTATTTAAGATATCTTTGGATGTTAAGAGGATTAGAGAAAAATTCTGGAATCAAAGTTGTAAATTCTCCTGAAGGAATTCTTGTTCATAATGAAAAGATTTATTCTTATGAACAGCCGGGAAGTCTTGCCAGTTATGTTGGAAATTCACTTAGTGGTGCTAAAGAATTTTTTGAAGGGCAGGGTGGAGATGAGTTTATTCTTAAACCAGTCGATCTTTTTCAAGGAATTGGAGTAGAGAAAGTTTCTGGCGATATTGAAACGTTACTTGAAGCTTTTAAGAAAAAGAGTGAAGAGTATGCAGGTCCTGTTGTTATTCAACCTTTTATGAAAGAAGTGGGGGATGGTGAGATCAGATCTCTTTTTTATGGCGAACATCATCTAGGAAGTATTTTAAAAGTTCCACCAGAAGGCGAATATTTGGCCAATATTGCTCAAGGAGCAAAATTTCATGAAGTGGAATTAGAAGCTGAAGTCATGGAGCAATGTCTTAGAATTTCTAAAGAATTATTAAAATGGAAAGTTCCTTGGGTTGCTTATGATATTCTTGGCGGTAAAGTTCAGGAAGTAAATATCACTTGTCCGGGACTTCTCGTTGAAGTCAGCCACGCGGTTAAGAAAAATTTAGCGCAAGATATAATTAAGTTCTTGGACCAGGAAGGTCTTTAGTTGTATCAGTAGAGAATTGCACTTCTAGACTGTAACAATCATTAACCCAAACTCTATCCCATGGACAAACGAAGACACCAATGGCTTCTAAGTCTTGTTGAGAATATCCTTGATTGGCATAATCAATACATGAGTAATCCCACATCACGTCTTTAATCTCAACAACAAATGGGAACGCTGTATTTGATGGAACTTGAAACTCATGTGTTTTTGAAGGACAGTTCACATCAGCTTCTAAACGTTGATACTGACCAACACCTGAAGGGTCCTCTCTTCTTCTAAGGACAACACCAACTTCAAGTTTTGTATATCCAAGAGGAGCATAGTCACAACTTCTTCCACGGCTATCTGTTCCGTAGAATTGTCTTCTTGGAACAACTCTCACATTAAACTTAGCATTAGTACTGAACATATTTTGTGAGTAACTTTGAGGAAGATCTGTCTCTGAAGACCAAACAACAACTCCATTACCTGCTCCGTGAGCAACTACTGGAGGATTATTAATAGTGTAATAATTTTGAACTTGCCCTGCTGTCACGACACCTTCTTCAGTTGGTGAACCGTTTACACAAGATGCAGACCCTGAGCCCGTTCCTGTTGTTGGTGATCCAGTCGTTGGAACATTATTCACAGGAGAAGTCGTTGAAGTGTTACTTGTATTTTTCTTGGAAGAGGTTTTGCCACATCCATAAGAAAATAGAAGTACTACAAATAAACTAAAAGCTAATGATCTTTTCATAAAAATTCCTTAGGTCATACCTATCTCATCAGAGTTATCGTCACTTAGAGTAAATAACTTGAGTTTTTAGCTACTTGAGCACTTTAGTCGGTCGCTAAGTATCCAAAAATATGTATTTGAGAAGTTTGCCAATAGGAAATTGAGGTTGCTACACTTTATATATGAATAGTTGGAAAACTCTGAAAAGGAATTCAGAGCACCTTTATCCTTTTTGCTTTACCTTGATGAAAGATCAAGAGATGGCCACCGAGTTACTTATTAACTCGCTCACACAGCTGGCCTATCATGATCATTTTTCTAATCTCGATGAATTAGATGGAGATGACATTCTGAATCCTAGTCGGATTCAGTGGAATGTTAGTCTTGCGAAAGCTGCTTATGAGTTATCATTCTCTTTGGCCTCATCTTCAAAGTCTAAGGGAGATCGCTCTTTCTTCTTTCAATTATCCAAAGAAGCTCGTGCCGTTCTCTTTTTAAAAGAAGAGATGAATATGAGCAGTGAGATGATTGCTGAGATTATGGGTTTAAAGAAATATGAAGTTTTAGCATTAATTGTGAGGGCCCAAGATCAGCTTTCTCAGTTAATGGGAAAAGAGTTAAGGTTGAATTAAGATGGAAGATTCAGTTTACTTACATTCTAAAGATAGTGAACAAGTCAAAGCTCAATACTTTGAGCAAACGTCTTTTTCTGATTGTCCTTATAGTCGTAACCTTACAGCGATGATGGAATCTGAAAATGTAAGCGACTTCTACGGCCAGCACTTAGTTGAGTGCCAGGTTTGTCAGCAAAAAGCATTGAATTGGAAAAAGCAAATGGATGAGTTGAGACAAATGATTCCTACTTATTCAATGCCAGAATCACAAAGACCAAGATTTGAAAGAGGCCTTAAGAAAATCGATAAGATGATTAAGAAAAGGTCGCAAAAACTCATCAAGGAAAGAGTCTTTCAATTCAAGAATTCGAGTGTGAATGTTCTTGTGGATTTCTTTTCAATATTTATTAAAAGAGAATTCTTTATTGGTATTATCTGGGCACTCATTGCCTTCGCTGCCGCCAGCCTAATTATCTAGAGCCGTTAATATTTAGCTGATAATAAATCGTAAAATTCTTATCATCTTTTATGAGATCTGCAGGAGGATTAGGAAGTTTTCTAATTTCTTTTAATGTTTCTTCAAAGAGATGATGAATTTCATCAGAAGGTGAGGATCTTAGAATTTGAATTTTTATTATATGTCCTTCTTTATCAAAAACGATCTTACCTGTAAGAAGGTGACGAGCATTTTTAAGTTCTTTTTTTAACAGTGGTTTCTTTAATAAAGTTTGCTGGTATGTTTTAACAAAACTATTTAAATAAGTGACGAACGTCCTCTTTTGAAAGGCATAGAACATTTTTTCAGCACTGTTGAGTTCATCCTCTTTCACTCCTTCAGGTGGTTCAAAGTGAATATTGAATCCAGTATTTCTGATAATTTCTGCTCGCTCTGATTGGGGAGAAAGTTCTGAGAGAATTTCATTTTTTTGTGAGGCTTGTCTCATTCTATTTTCAACATTTGAACGAGATCTCATATCCGTAATTATTGAATTTCCAGATTCTAAATCTTGAATTGTAATTTTAGGTGGAGCCTTTTTCTTAATAGAAGAAGTATTATTTTTTATTTGAGCAACTTTAGCAGCGACATTTTGATTCTTAGTAGGATTAAGTTTTGAAAAGTCGATGGCCTGGTTTTTGGCAACGGGATTTGGTGAGGCCTTTTTTTGAGCATTTCCTTCTCCAAATCTGTTAATTTTGGGTAATTTTCCAACATTCATTGAAAAATCTTTGCTTCCATTCTTGACCCCCACTCTACGGTATTTCTTGAGTTCATCTTGATCAATCATTCTTACCTGATATTTAGGCTCAACTTTTGGGAGATCTGCTTTAGGAATTAAGCGTAATAGTTGCCATAAGTTACTGAAAATTAGTAAATGCAAAATGCCAGAAAGGATGAATGGTATACCTAAACGCTCAATATTTTTCACTTTTAAAACGATAACGTAAAAATTTTATTTTGGGCAGTGTTAATGGGGGATTTAGCGTTAAATTTGCCTATTCTTGACTAATATATTGCATCTTGTAAACATATTATAGTGGGTTCAAAGAAGAACCCTGTTTTTTGCGTGAAAAACATAACCATTGGAAGGATGACCATGAAGGTTCAATTTAAAAATTTATTTCAAAGAAACTCAATAGTTCCTATTCTTAGCCTTGCTGCTCTCGCGACGATTTCTTTTTGGATGACTGGTCAATCTCGAACCGTACAGAAACTTTCTAATTTTCAATATGGACTGAATACTTGTTTTGCAAGAGTTGCACAAACTTATACTGCAAAATTACTTGGTGGAAATAACACTGCTTACTTAAATGAAAACTTTATGGCCACAACAAGTGAATGTTTTGGCGAGAGTATGAGAATACTAGGAAGTGTGACTAAGGCAACAGAAGCTCAAGCAAGCCTTAGCGAACTTAATAATAATATTACAGAATTTCATGCCAAGATTGGTGAGTTTGAATCAGTGATGAATCTTAATCCTGAGAAAGTCGTTCTTTCAAGTTTAGGTGCTCGTTTTTCAAAACTAGAAAATGCGAAGGATGATGTTCTTGATGAAGTTGAATCACAAAAGAATTCTTTAATAGCAGGTTTAAAGCAATCATCGATGTATCTCTATCTCTTTGCTTTTCTTTCTCCCTTCTTTGTTCTTCTCCAATTTTTCTATGAAAGAAGAACTGAAGTAGAAGTGAAAGAAATTGAAGATGAAGCATCAAATAGACTTAAGTCTGAAGATATTGGACAAACTACGGAAGTAGTAAAGCTAGTTAAGAGAGCTTTAGCCGTTCAGGGTTTTGAGGCTACTTCAGAGTTAATGGATACTTTTGGAGCGAGGGAGCAATTAGCAGGCAGATCTCCTCAGCCTGTGAAAGGAATTTCAAAGAAAGAAAGAAGACGTCGTAAAAATAAGAATAGAAAAGAAAGAAATATTGTGGAACTGGCAGATACGTCGAGCCAATCAAAATATAATGAGCAGATTGATAGAATCTGGGCAGATGGATCAGAAGAAAAAACGGCAAAACCGGTTGCAACCCAAAAAGCGAAAGAGATCCCTCATGTGAATATTGAGGAAGTGGCAACAAAATGTTTGGACACTCTTTCTGCTAAAATTTTTACTCAAGGAATTAAACTAGATGTTGAAATTGAAGATGCTCAAGTTTACTGCCAAGCGGAAGCTTTGGAGCAAGTTTTCTATCAGCTGATTAATAGCAGTATTGATGGATATGATTTCTCTGATCCTAATAAAATTCTTTCAATAAAAACGAGAAGACTAGGCGGAACGATCCTCGTCGACTTCTATGACAGTGCAAGAGCATTTAGCGAAGACTTTATTAAGGCCAATGCTGGAATCGGTGTTATTGATAGCAGCGAATACCTTGACCTTATTATCGCCAAGGAACTGGTAAAGGATTTTGGAGCGAGAATTTCATTTGATAATGTTAGCAATGAAGACGGTCAGACTGTTGGACGTAAAGTTCAAATTTCTTTAAGAGCTCTTAATAAATCAAAGCTAGTAAGTTTAAAGAAGGCTACTAAGAAAGAACTTCTTGAATCGATGCAAAACTAGAATAATCTCTTCTTGTGCTTCCTGAATTCTTTCTCAGGGAGCATCGTTCTTAGAAAATCAAAGAAAATATCTTCATGAAAATCTGGTTGTAAAACCCAGTCCATTTTTTCTTTTATTTTTACACGCCCTTGAGAAATACCTTTCTCATAGAAAATATCGGCCAGGTAGAATCCAATAGGACGACAAATTTGATAAAGCTGATAAAGACTCTTTCCCTTTAGAATCTCATTGAGTGAGATAGTACCATCCCATTCAATTACATTGAGAACGACTCTTAAAGTCTCTTTGAGGGCCTTATCCGTCTTAGGAGACATGTATTTTTTACGAAGATCGAGATAGAGATCACACTTTCTAAAAGGATTAATAATTTTTGAAGCAAAGTAGCCCATCAAAGTTTGATGAAGAAAGTAAATGAACTTACTTGCTTGATCACCTTTGATCAGGACTCGCTCATAGTTGATATTCCTCTTTCTTAAGTTAATATCCTGGAGATGGAGTCCTGCTATGAAACTTATTCGATTAATACTATAGGAACTACAGTAATAGTTATTTGAAAAAGGAAGTCTAAAAACTCTTCCATCTTCAACCTGTTTCTTATAAAAATTGGAAATAGGGGCTTCAGGAAATCTTGCGATCTTATCAAGGACTAGCTGAAGCTTTCCATGGTCATAAATATTAAAGTCCTCAATGGTTTCTTCATCAGCTTCAATCTTTAATGAGTTCTGAATTTTTTTCGCAAGAAAGAGAAAGTTCTCAGGAACATTTGAGTTTAATTGGAAGAGACCAATATTCATCACATAGTCATGGATATCAAAATCTGGGTCTTCGATAAGATTTTCATACCAATAAATCATGCTCTCATATTTAATCCATGGAGGAGAAGTTTGAAGAGAAAATTCAAATTCATTAAATTTAATAATATGATCTTTATTACTCTTCGTTTTGGAGGCAAGCTTCCAGTAAACTTCATCGAGATTTTGGTGGATGACTGTTTGAGTAATTCCTTTAAGTCTCTTTTTTACAAGTGCAGGAAGCTTGTTCGGAACTATGTGAAGTTCTCCAAAAAGAACAAGCATTGGATATTCATCTTGAGAGACAACTTCTGCGATTATTTCTGAGGCATTTAAATCTCTTTCAGGAAGAGTCCCAGCTGTATTAAGCGCTACAATCTTTAAGTCGTACTTTCTCGCAAAATCAAAGAAAGAGCGATAATGGGACCATGGAAATCGCCAACTATCATGATAATCAACAGACTCTAGAAATTCGATCTCGGTGATTTCATGTGCGAGAAAATCATCAATAAATGACTGGTATTTTTGATGAACGAATTCAACTCCAATACTAAATTTCTTCTTCCTTTTAATAAGTGTACGAATAATTCGTTCTAAGTTACGAGAGTTTTGATCAAAAGTATGAAAGTCTCCAAGGTAAATAACTTCAGATTCTTCAATTGCACTTAGAAGAGTTGTAATATTAGAAATTTCAAAATCTCTCTGGGAATATTTTTTTTGAGAGCGAGCGTATTTCTTAAGATCTGGAGACTGGCCACCTTCATAAGAAGAAGCCTTTTTCTTCATATGAGTATAGATACTCTTTTGAATGTCGATGATATTTTCTTTCTTCATTCGCCCTCATTTCTATTGTAAGGGGCTTTGAAATTTGTGCAATTAGGAATTTAGGTTCTTCGTCATAATCTCTTGTAGGAGAGATTGAGTGTGATCATTGAGATTTTCAAGTGTCTCTGAAATAACCTCAAAGTTTTTAAGGATAAATTTAATATCTTCAGCCTTTGGTAGGCTGAGAGACTTTAATATAACTGAGATCTGTGTCCCAGCTACATTTGAAAGAAGGAACTCAAGAAATTCGATTGTTTCAGTAGGGGCAAAAAGTTTGGCAATAGGACCATTAGTAGAGCAAAGCTGAATCCACTGATTATCCATTTCGTCGATACCTGTCTTCACATAAGCGAGAGGAGACTCTAATTCGTGACGATTACTTGTTTCAAAGTCGAGGAAAACTTCATCATTTGGATGGAGAGGATATGTCTCCAATTGTTGAAGAGGTCCTGAAATAAGAGGGTTCCTATAATCTTTCTTGTTGATAACAGTTGAATTGCCTGAAACTTTATTTTGGGCCTTCGTTACATTGTGCTTGAAGTGGGTGAGAAGTCCCATAACTAGCCAAGGAGTTTCATGCTGCTGTCTTCTTAAGTAGCTCATTGATTGTTCAAACTGAAAGTTGATTTCATCAGGGTGCATTCTAAGAAGTTCATCAACGTCACTTTGAAAGAGGGCCAGCTTTTTAAAATCAATAGAAGAGATATCTTCTTTTCTGCCAAAGACTTTTGGAATAAGAAATGTTGATAGCTTCGACTTAATTTTCTTAGCTCCACCATTAAGTGTTAATTGGATAACTTGTTTTCCAATAGAAGAATTAAAATACTCTCTAAAAAGATTAATATTTAAATGAGCAATCTTCTGAGTTAAACCAAAATATTGATAGAAAGCATTTCCTAATTCTTCTTTTTTGGCCTTGTAGACATCAAAAGGATAGATATCAAGAATGACATTCGTTGTATTTCTTAGATCTACCACTAAGACATGACTAAACTTTTGGTTCGGTCGAAAATCAATTCCTAAAAGATCATGACTAAAGTTTGCAGAGTATTGGTCATCGTGCTCTTCCAGACTCTCAATAGTGAAGAAGTGATCAAATGGTAAACAACTCTGGGTTAGGTTCTTAAAAAATTGTGGGTGAGTAACTTTATCTGAACTATCATTTGAATTGCTTAGTAACTTACCTTCAATAACTGCATCTTGGTGATATTCAAAATCTAAATTGGCCAAGAGGTTTTTCTGATAGAGAGAAACACTATGAGAGTTCTTTTGATCAAAGAAGTCTTTAAGACCATTAGTCACACTTTCAAATTGATGGAATTGTGATAGCTCTCCTGACCATCTAAAAGTATGGACAATCTCTTCTTTGGTTTGGGCCATCGAAGTTAGTGACATTGGATCAATCTTAAAGAATTCAGTTTTTTCTTTGAATAGATTTCTCTTCTTTAACAGATAGAAGTAATTACAAACTTCGCCTTTACCTTCTAATTTCTCAAAATTAAAAGAAGCAATGACTTTGAATGATTTAAGAACTTGGTCAACTCTCTGACTTTGTGAAGGAACAAAGAGCTTCTGATTAGTACTAACAAGTAAGTAACCTTCTTTACTAATTTTGTCCTTAAGACCATTTAACTGAGTCACTAAATAGTGATGAGGGTTTTTCTTTGGAAGGTTATGAAGATTATAAACAAACTTGTCGTAGCTTATTGACTGGTTAAAGTCATACTGACCTAAGAAATTAAGTTGGTCATTAGAATCACGCTTTTGAGCATTGTATTTGGCCTTCATCACTGAGCTAATCATCGTTTGAACTTCTTGTCCTTGATATTGAGCAAGTCTCGCTAGAAAGCTAAGGAATTGCAGCTCTTGGCAAATCTTAATAAAAGAAGAATTTCCAAACTCTTCATTAGAGAAATCTGAGCAGAGAATTTCACTCCATTTGAAGTGAGCATTATTCTCTTGGGCCAACCAGTGACTGTGGCAAAGAGAGCGAAGATGGTCACCTTCAAATTTAGTATTAAGGACCTTTGGAAAGCCTGTGACTTTTTGAGGATATTCAAACTTCGTTAGCTTCTCCCAAAGAGGGAAGAAGATGAGAATAGAGTTAACAAATAATCCAAAACTCTTATGAGAAACAGCATGAGAGTATTGATCATCATCAAACTTCATATCAGTATTTAGCTCAGACTGAGGAGAAGTCATTTTCATGACTTGAGAAACGTTGAGCTTTAAAATATCTTGATTAACTTTTACAAACTTCTGAGCAATCTCCTGACTAGGAGAGAACCAATTGTAAACATTCGGTCTTAGCGACTCACAAACGAAGTCCTGAGATCCACCTTTTTGAAAGACCTTCATTAGGAAATTGTTGTGATTGGTAAAGTACTTAGCATCCATTGGGATACCAAGCTTGTCACAAAGAATAATAATAAAACGGGCCTTATAGAAATAAACAGTCGCTACTCTAAAACTATAGATATCAATAAAGCGAGCAATAACTTCTTGGGCCACTGAGTTTTTATCGTGAAGATTTTTCCAAAAATCAGCAGCAGTTTTAATTTGAATAGTTAATTCTCTTTCTCTCTCACTTAAGGTCTTAGCAAAAGAGTGGAATTCATTAAGGATATTCAGATCGATAGAGCGAGAAAAGCCATAAGACTTTTTGATAATTGTTTTCGATTCATTCCAGACTTGGTCTTTTAACTTTTTGACGGCAAGGGCAGATTTGGAAAAGAGAGATTCACCTTTCCAACCAGGAATAAAAAATCTTTCGAGGTCACGACTGATCCCTTGAGGTGGTAAGAGACCCTCAATTTCCGTGTAAGATTCTCCACTATTATCTGTTTTTACGCTTCCTAGTGGGTTATCTGCTTGAAGCCATGAATTTGCAAAAAAGGTTCTTTTGCTCAATCCTAAGCTCCCAAAATTCCAAGACTTATCATTGTTTACCTGTGTGTGTTTGTCGATTTTTGAGTCACAATTTTTACCGAAACCGTGGGTTTTTGTCATGAAGAAACGGTAAAAAAACATTAACATCTGAAAAGTAAGAATAAACCTAAGTGTCTAAAAAATGACACCTTTTATTTAGTGCTAAAGCTCTCAAAAATTCCTCCGATAAGACATAGGAGAAAGGATTAATTACCTAGTAAGGATAGGTAGATTTGGAGGCGTTATGTCTGAAAAAAATGATGATAAAGGTTTTAATGATGCTGAGCTTCAGGACATTATGGATGAGATTGAAAGTCTAGAGCAAGAATTTGTAGAGGACTCCGAGCATGCCTCGGAGAATACGACAGCATCTGAGCCAGAGAGTTCTGCAGAGACTGAAGTAGAGGCCAAAGCCGAGACTCCTGAACCTACACCTGAATCAGAGCCTACTGCGGAAGTAGTAGAGACGAAGGCTGAAGATAAGTCAGAAGACGTAGATGATGTCCTTGGTCAAATTGAAAATGAAATTGAAAATGAAGTCACAGATAATGTTGTTGAAATGAAGCAACCCGAGCCGGCCACACCCGAGACTTCAACAGAAGTCGAGACGCCGGCCGCAGCTGAGCCAACACCTGCTCCAGTAGCGACAACGACTGACTCATCAGTTAGCTTTACAGGTAATGGGCACGTTGACTTCCAAATGAGTGTCAACTTAGGCGGGAAAACTGCAACTCTTAAAGTTGACCCAGGAAAAGGTCTTGTGGTTAATCTTGAAGGTGTAGATTTACAGATTACTGAAGATGGCTGTAGTGTTGAAATGGATGGCGGAGTTAAGTTCTCTGTGCCATTTGGAAACACAGAAGCTGTGACTTCTTCTGACAAGAAGAAGACTGCAGCTTAAGACTTAGGTAAAGAAAGAAATGTCTTTAAAAATATTAGGGGGACTGGCAAATGGCCGGTCCCTTTTTGTTCCTAAAGGGGACACAATCCGACCAACTTCCATAAGATTAAAAAGAAGGCTCTTCGATTCTCGTCAGAATTGGGAAGGGAAGATTTTTGTCGACCTATGTGCCGGTTCAGGCGCCATCGGTCTTGAGGCATGGTCTCGCGGAGCTGAGCAACTTGTTCTGGTCGAGCCTGGAAAGAAGGTAGTTCCAATTCTAAAAAAGAATATTGAGTTGATTAAAAGAGAATTTGCCGATGAAGCCCGTGAGCGAAGTCTTTCAATATCAGTGAACAAGGCCCAAGACTGGCTCAAGTTTTCTCTTGAGAGTTACCTTTCTGAAGATGTGGTACTTTTTCTTGACCCTCCATACCATCTGAAAGAGGTTTATCAGAAGTGTATTAAGCAAATTGTGGCTTCAGGCTTTAAGGGTGAATTACTCATTGAGTCTGACCGTCAAAAAGGCCCCAAGCAAGATGAGTTGGAGCAGCTCGTCGGCAGTGAATCGATTAAAACATATGAGCAGGGCACAAGCTTTATTCAGGTTTTCCATTTTGATTAAATCTAAGTAACATTATCTAGAAATTATTAATGAGGAATTATGAAAAAAGCTATCTATTCAGGTTCTTTTGATCCTTTCACAAAAGGTCATGAAGACATTCTTAGAAGAAGTTTAAAAATCTTTGATGAAGTAACAATACTCATTGCTATTTCTCCAAATAAAAAGCCTCTCTTCACGATCGAAGAAAGATTAAAAATGATTTCAGAGCTTTTTGAAAATGAGCCACAAGTGAAAGTAGATTCTTGGGAAGGGTTGATTGTCGATTATGCGAAGAAAAACTCAATTCAATCAATTGTGAGAGGTCTAAGGCCTACTGGAGATTTTGAAATTGAATTTCAAATGGCCTCGATGAATAATCATCTCTATCCTGATATTGAAACAGTCTTCTTATCTACCAGCTCAGAACACTTCTACGTTTCTTCTTCTCTAGTGAAAGAAATTCACAAGCATGGTGGTGAGATTCAAGACTTTTTACCAGACGTTATTTTAAAACATCTTAAATAGGAACATATCTAAAATGAAATTAAGTTCAAGAGTTCAAGACATTAATGAAAGTGTAACATTAAAGCTTAACGCAAAAGCCGTGACATTGGCCGAAGAGGGAAAGACAATTTATAACCTCACAGCGGGACAACTCCCATTTCGTCCAATGAATGAATTTGTCGAGTTGATACGAAGTGAGTCTGACTTTTTAAAAAGTTTTCAATATAGTCCTGTCGCTGGTTATCCGGAACTTAAGAAGAAGATCATCGAAAATTTTCAAGAGACAAGAGGAATTGATTTAAATTCAGCTCCTGTAGAGTTTGACTGTGTTGTTAGTAATGGCGGTAAACACTGCCTTTCAAATATTTTTGGAAGCCTTATTGATCATGGTGATGAAATTATTTTGATGGCACCTTATTGGGTAAGTTACCCAGAGATGATTCGTTTCTGTAAAGGTGTTCCAATCGTTATTGAAACTTCTCCTTTTGATGTTTTTGTTCCTTCAATTGAAGAAATTAAAAGAAAGATTTCTCCGAAGACGAAGGCCATCGTTATCAATAGCCCTAATAATCCAACAGGAACTCACTATTCAGATAAATGGATGAAAGACTTTGCAGATCTTATGCTTGAGCATCCTGATGTTGCCATTATTAGTGATGAAATTTACTACCAGTTATATTATTACGATCCAAAGCCAACTTACTTTTATCAACATGCTCCTGAGCTTTTAGAAAGAACGATTATCGTTGATGGTATTTCTAAAACTCTTGCTTCAACTGGTTTAAGAATTGGTTATACGATTGCTCCGAAGTCACTTACAACTGTGATTTCGAAGCTTCAAGGACAGACAACAAGTGGTGCGAATAGCTTAGTGCAAAGAGCACTTTCGCATTTTGATTTTCATCAAATCCCTGTTTACTTAAACCCAATTAAGAAACATTTAAGAGAGAATGCTGAGTTACTTGGTGAAGCTTTCAGAGAGAATGGATTGTCGCAAAGTTGGTATCAACCTCTTAGCGCTTTCTACTATCTTCTCGATTTTAGCCAAACTCCTCTAATGGAAAGAATGGTTAAAGAAAGAAGTGGAAATAATGATCTCTCAGTAGAGATTTGTGAGATGCTTCTTGAAGAATGTGGAGTGGCCATTGTTCCTGGTGCTGCATTTGGAATGCCAAATACTGCCAGAATGAGTCTTGTTTCTGAAAAAGAAGTTTTTAGTGAAGCAGTCGCTAAAATTATGAAGTTTCTTTGTTCTTAAGATTTAGTTTAGATACTATCGAGTTCAATATTAAGAAGGTTGATTGAGAATACAGCTCTTTTACCTTCTTTTTGTTTGAACTCTCTTCCAAGCTCAACTCCATAGAATCCGAAGTTGATACGAAACATTGAGATATCAAGGGCCAGTCCCCAAGAAATATAACCAGCATTCCATCCCCAATAGACATTAACAAATGGGAATCTTGCGCGTGCACCGATTTTTAATTTGCTAAGGCCTTCTGTACTATCGTCGAGTGTATTTCCATAGTCCATAGCGAGAGTGTAGTCGAAGAGCTTAAAGTCTTGTGAGTAAGAAGTTCCGAGGTTCAGTGACATTTCTTGAACTGGGATTTCTCCAATTCCTTCGTCTTTTGAAAATTTAGTATCTCCGACATCAAGAAGGGAAGCCCCGAAGACAACAGTTGAGTTTCCGCCTTTAAAAACTTGCTCCGCCCCTAAGTCAACACCAAAGCCTGAACCTTTGGAATAACCTAAGTTTCTTCTGATGGCCTTATAGCTATCAGAGTTTTCGACGATTTGTAGAAGTTGCGTTCCTGTTAAGTCGAACTTTCCTTTTAGTCCTTGGCGGTTCATTGTTTTGATTCCAATACCAAGACTTGTTTGTGATCCTGACTTACTCTTTTTTCCACGACCCATAGTGAAAGCATATCCAAGAAGGACTCCACGATCTAAACGATAATCAATATCAAGAGTAGGGTGATAGAAGTTTTCTAATTCAATATTTGTTTTCGAATTGGCAAAGAAATTAATCGCAAAGTGTTGCATTTTAATAACAGGAGTTGCCCCAAGTTGGAGATAGAGAGGAAGTCCTAGAATTCTATCAGCGATATCTTCTGGCTCTTTTGGAAAATTTTCAAAGGTATCACTTAGGCCAATTTCAAATTCACTAAGAGAGAGATTCTTGTCGAGAACATCTGTAACACCAATTGTCGGATTGATTGGTGCAATGGTCACACCATTGTGACGACCCATGGCCGCTGGATTATAGAAGAGAGTATTTTCATCATCGGCCACAGCAGTATATGCGTCACCCATAAGAAGTGCTTCTGGACTTCTTCCAAGATAGCTAAACTCAGCTCTAATATTCTGAGTTAAAGCGAATAAGAAAGTTAATACGGCTATTACTTTTATAATCATAATACAAAAGTGAAATGGTCGGTTATTGTGACCTATTTCCCTAAATATATTTTAACTTTGGAGTTATTTTGTTGTTAGGGAGCAAATCTGTCCTCTGAATGCTTCCCATCGTATGTTTTGTTTCCTAAAATAGAAGAGTTAGGAGGTATTCTTTGGAGAAAACATTTGTTCTGGATACTAACGTTATCCTTTTTGATCCGACGGCAATATTTAAGTTTGGATCGAATAAAGTCAGCATTCCCTTAGTAGTAGTTGAAGAAATTGATCGATTTAAAAAAGATCAAAACGAAAATGGGAGAAATGCCAGACACTTCTCAAGAATAATCGACGATCTTAGAAAGAAAGGTAGTCTTGCCGAAGGTGTAGAACTTGATAATGGTGGGAGTCTCCATCTTTCAGTTGGTGCTCCTGAAAAATTTGATGATCAAAAATTTATCGACCTCAATGTAAATGACAATGTCATTCTTAACTCTGCTGTTAAGCTTGATAAAGCAGGCGAGAATGTTCTTCTAGTAACAAAAGATATTAACCTTCGAGTGAAGGCCGATGTTATCGGAATTAAGGCCGAAGACTATGGTAAGAAAGATGTTACTTTCGACGAACTCTACTCAGGTCAAACAGTTTTAGAATTAGAAGAAGATATTCTCACTGAGTTTGAACAAAATAGATTTCTTCCTTTTGAAGATGCTGCTAGCAAAGATATTTTTCCAAACCAATATATGATTATGCAACTTCCAGGGAACGATAGAAGAAGGCTTCTTGGTCGTTACTGTGCCAAGAAGCAGGGAATTGTTCCACTTATTCCAATGAGAGAAGGAGTCTGGGGAATTTATCCAAAGAATATGGAGCAACAATTTGCTCTTGACGCTCTTCTTAATGAAGATATTCATCTTGTATCTCTTGTGGGGAAAGCAGGGACGGGGAAAACTCTTATGGCCATCGCTGCCGGATTAGAAATGGCGATCACTCATGAGAAATATTCAAGACTTCTTGTTTCAAGACCAATCCAACCAATGGGTAAAGATATTGGTTTCCTTCCAGGGGACGTGAATGAAAAACTTGGTCCATGGATGCAACCGATTTTTGATAATATGGATTTTCTTTTCGGCCAACATCGTGAAGATGGAAGTGCTAGTTACGAAGATCTGATTAACCATGGCCTTCTCCATATTGAACCCCTTACTTATATTCGTGGACGTTCAATTCCTGGTCAGTACTTAATTGTTGATGAGGCTCAGAACTTATCTCCTCACGAAGTGAAAACGATTATTACCAGAGCTGGTGAAGGAACAAAAATTGTTCTTACTGGAGACTGTTTCCAAATTGATTCACCTTATCTTGATGAGATTAATAACGGTCTTGTTTACGCACTTGATAGAATGAAGACGGAGGCAATTGTTGCTCATACTCTTCTTACTCAAGGTGAAAGATCTCCATTATCGGAAGCAGCATCTAAGCTACTATGAGTCAGCAGTTTCGTCGTGCTCACTTACGTGCTCCCATTAAAAGAGATATTCTCTTTATCGACGAAGACTATGTACTAAAAGCAAGATCACTTAATATTTCAGAAGGGGGAATTCTCTTAGAATCTCTCCCTCGAGTTCCTGAAATTAAATCTATTCCTCTGATGATTCCTGTGCCTCATATCCCTGAACTCTATCAGCTTACCCAAGAACAAATTCTCAACCTCAATGCTAACGCTTTCGAAGGAGAAGTCGCCCGCTTTAAAGCAAGACTTGTTCGAAGTTTTGAAGGTATTAGTGAAGTCGATAAAATCTTCGTGACAAAAATTGGCTGCGAATTTGTTTCACCAAAAGAACGCGAAATTAATCTTGTTAAAGATTACGTACAAAGATTTGCAAAGAATCTTATTTTTCTCTTAGGTCTTTTTGAAGGGCGTGGTTTTTCAAATAAGACTCCGCAGATGTTGAGAAAGTGCTCGGAGCTTTTGGGTTATGACGCTGAATTGCCTGTGGCGCAGTTGAGGCTTAAGGCCCTGCATGACTATCAGTCCTTAGAATCACTCTGATTACGAACGATCTTACTTTATCTTCGTCGTCATTCCTTCAAAAAAATATCGGTCACTTATTAGTAATAAGCTCCCTCCATTTTTTCTCGCTCAACAGCTTTATTAGCTGTTTCATAGAATCTAAAGCAAGCTTATTCGTAATTTAGGTAGGTTAGGATTCGGTGTATTTCAGTTATTCTAGTATAATTGAGAGATGAAGTTCTTTCGAAAAATTAAAGAGAAGTTAGATCAAGAGCCTAAACGTAAGATTACTTCCACTGAGTATGTGGCAATGATTGTTGTTGTAGTTTTGATTACAATTAAGTTTAAAGTTAGTGCAGAAGAACGATTACAAAAGTCATTTCAAAAAACGATCAATACTCATCAAGACTTATCCCCAAGACCTTATATAAATAAATCAGAAGAGTCATATAAAGAAATGACAGGCTTTAAGCAATGAAAACGATATTTTTAATTTCAATTTTTATAACTAGCTCCGTTATTCAAGCCTTTGATTATGAAAAATGTGAAAATGGTTTAAGTAAAAGAAGAACAGGTCTTGGCGGAGGTGTTCTATCGACATCTTCTTTTATTTCTTCTACTGGTGAATGTTCAATGATAGGTTCATCAGATCACGATAAGAAAGTCTTTATAGCTCATAATAAAAATCAGATAAAAAATGATATTGCCCGAGGTGAAGGGGATTATTTAGCGGCTTATTTAAAGCTCTCTAATTACTCAGATGTGCCTTTTGTAGGAAACAAACTTAAGAGTAATTTTAGTTATATCTTTGGTAAGAATGGTGAGGCATCTGCACAGCAGGCCTATGAACGAATTGAAAATATTTTGAATAATAAAAAGAAGAGGCGAGATTCTCGCCCCTTCTCCGAATTAGCGTCTTAAAAGAGTAATCCTATTAGCAACAATCACTAACTCTGTGTTATAGTGACCTTAGACCTCTTTTCCGAGAGTTCTAAGCATAGTAAAGTTAACCTCTGTTTATCAGAGGTTTTCTTTTTTTTAGAGTAATAATTCGATATTTTTCAGATGTGAGTTTTTTAGTCTTCCGCTCTAGAGCGGGATTAATCTTTTATAAATTTAAATAACTTATTTTAGTTTATATAAAAGTAATCATTGGAAAATACTAAAGAAATAGAGAGGGCTTTTATATTAATTTTTTCTGGAGTCTTATGATTGGTATTATATATAGAAGAGCCGTATTTATCATATTGGTAACCAACTTCGATACCTGAAAATTGATTGATAGGATACTGATAAGATAGTTGGAATCCACCTCTAAATTTATCATATTCTGTTAGAGAGCTTGATGCTTCATCTGGTTCTAGAGTTCCTGCTATATGTAAAGCTACTGAGAATTTATGGTTTTCATCATTTTTATACATTCCATATATGCCTCCATACGATCTAGTATATTCCTGAGAAGCAATTTTGATTCCTGATACGTTAGATCGTATTCCCATTGTGTAAACATTATCCCACAAGTAGCCCAATCTAAAGTTTAGGATAGGTAACGAAGTTAAGTTTTTTCTATATGTTTCTGAAGAGCTAGATGTTTTCGAAAGTCCAACGCCAAAACCGATATCAGCATAAAATCTAGCAAAACAACTAGAACTTAAAATCGAGAAAGCAATTAGCTTTATTAAGTGAGACATTTACTATTCCTGATAATAACTAAATATAAGTATATTTTATGGTAAGAATAGCTTTTCATCAAAAATAAAGAAAATTTATTATTTTAGTTGTATTTGATGATCAATATTCTTAGCGAGAATGATAAAGCAGTATCGAAATAGATCTATCAACGAATTGAAAGTATTTTGAAAAAAGATAATGAGTTAAGAAAATACAGCGCTCCTGGAGCGTAGACAATAACAGCGAACTTCCGCTCTAGAGCGGAATTCATAAAAGAAATAATTCAGATTTAAAATTGTAATCTTTATCAGCTCTTTTTAATGTAAGTCCTTAAAATTTTTGAATAATAGAATATACGAAAAAAAGTATACAAAAAAATGTATAATTATGTTATTTTAGGAGAGAAGGCTTGGGGAAAGAGGTCGTTTGGGAAGGAGATTCACTGGAAAATTTGAAGAAGTTTCAAGAGTAAGGCTTTTTCTTTAATTGAGACTGATTGTAAAGCGCAAATGTCTTTAGTAATTATGAGGCAAAATTTTTTAGCGACGGGCGATTATTTGTAGAGATTATTTAATGAAATCCAGAGAGAACACTGTTTAATCGAAAGTAACCTTTTTAAGGTTGAGTCAGATATTCTTACGGATCAAAATTTAAAGAACGAAAAACAAGCTACCTTATTACAGACTCAACTTTTTCCAGTAATCTGTTTTGTCTATCTTTTGCTCCATATTTTATTTCTGTGACCATAGTTGCTGATCTAACGGAGAGCATAACAATAAAGCCTGTAATCACAATTCCTGATCCGATAATTCCTAAGCTGAGCAATTTGGAAATTCCTTTTTGGGGTCGAAAATCTCCATAACCTACTGTTGTCGCAGTAATGACAGACCAATAAAAAGAGTCAAAAGGAGTCCATTTTTCAATTCTACCAACGATTTGCCCCATTATAAGTATAGGCATTGATAAAAAAGTGAAAAATGGTAAGCCCTCCCAAAAAAGAATTAAAAAAGCTTGTCCAAAATCAATAGAAAATTGCATTTAAGCAGTTTCCGTTTTATGAAATAATCTTGAGAAAAAGCTCAGTATGTCCATTAGAATTCCATAGGCGCATGGAATCCATATCAAAGTCATTATCGTCCCGGTCGTGAGACCCCACGCCATCGCCATTGTCATTGGTATAAGCATTGAATCGGACCCGCCGACAGCATAGGCGGTAGGGAACAGTCCGCTAATTGTTGTGAGTGAAGTCACAAGAACAGGTCTAAACCTGGTAACCGCAGCATCAACCAAAATCTCATTAATATCTTTGCTACCTTCTTTTAAAAGCTGGTCAATATAGCTGATTAAGACGATGCCCGAGTTTACAATAATTCCCGCTAATCCAATAACACCTATAAGTGCCAAGAAGCTTACTGGGCGATCGTGTAAATAAAATGAAATTGCAAATCCAAAAAGCCCTAAAGGAATGGTTGTTAGAATAATAAATGGCTTTAGAAAGCTATTAAAAATGAAAACTAAAAGTGCAAAGATTCCTACCATCGCGATGAGCCCTGCATTTGCTAAACTTTCCATTGATTCAGCAGTACTCTCAGCTGCCCCACCTTGGTAAAGAGAAACACCTTTTACAGTATCTCTATGCTTTTCAAATGACTTCAAAAGAATATTGTTTGCCTTGTCTGAGGTGATGACATCAACGTTTACATTGCCCGTAATCGTTCTTGCTCTCTTGTTTTTAAATCTTTTAATTTGAGGAGTCCCTTGCTTTCTTTTAAAACTTGCAACTTTTCCGAGTCGTACCAGTTTTCCTTGGTTATTTAGTATTTTAAGATTCAATAAAGAATTTATGTCTTTTCGATAATTTTTTTCGAAACGTACTTTTAGATCTACATCCTTGTTCGCTAGAGTAACTTGTGAAATGATACTTCCAGAAACGGCTGCTCTGATCGTGTCACCAATTTGCTGGGTGTTTAATCCAACTCTGTCAGCTTGGCGGAAATCAATATTTACAAAGATTTCGTCTTCTCCAATAACATCATCAATTTTTAAATCTGTAATGCCGTCAGTTTTTTTCATATCACTTAGTACTAATTGAATCATTTGATTCAATCTTTCAGCGTTGTTTGATCTAAATTTTGCTTCAATCGCTGAACCTACAGGAGGTCCATTGATCAACTCTTCAAAGCTTAATTTGTGTAAATAAGGAGCTTTAATTTCTCTTAACTCTTGTAAAATCTCAGTATAGGGAACATTAAATTTGGTTTCATCATTAACATTAATCTTTAAAAGACCAAAAGTATCACCATCTCCGCCCTTGGGATCATCAGCACTGTTTCTCTGCTCTCCTACTGTGGAGAGAACATAATCAAGTTTGTCGCCAAGTTTTTTAATAACTTCATTAGAAAGTTGGGTTGCGAGTTTGTCTGTATGGTCGAGTGTTGTACCGCTTGGACTTTCAAATCTTGCAATATAAACTTCTGTCTCTTCTGCAGGAAATAAGATAAATTTATTCATCACAGTTAGGAAGAAGAGGCTTATTCCAAAAACTGCAACAAAGCCAAGCGCGCCCAGATAGCGATTTCTTACGCACCAGCCAATGAACTTACCAAAGTAGATTTCAAACTTTTTATAAAACCCAACTTTCTCTTGATCCTCAATTTTAACTTTTTTGGCAATTGTAGTTAGTCGCATTGGAAGCAAGAAAAAGCTTTCCGCTAAACTGAAAAGAAGTGAAGCAGTAACAACGATAGGTATACTTGTAATAAATGCCCCCATTACCCCTTTGGTTGCCATCATAGGTAAAAAAGCAGCAATTGTGGTAAAGGCAGAAGCAGTAATTGGCCCCCATAATTCAGTGACGGAGCGTTTTGCAGCCTCTTTTGGCTTGAGTCCATCATTTAAATATCTTGTGTAGGTTTCACTGATAACAACACTGTTGTCGACGAGCATTCCGATAGAAATGATCAGGGCAAGGATCGTGATCGAGTCTAAATTTAGACCAAAATAAGGCATAATTCCAAATGTTGCCATAGTTGCTAATGGCAGGGAGATACTCGCAGCAACCCCAATCTTCCAGGGGAGGAAAATGAAAAGAAAGATAATAACTAATACGAGACCTGTTACAGCATTTGATGCTAGAACATCAACTTTATTTTGGACTTCAATCGATTCATCTAAAATGATATTTAATGTGACCTTATCTTCTGATTTCTCTTTTTCAAAAGATGCAAGTCTTTCTTTAATTTGGGAGACAAGTTTGATGACGTCCTGACCGCCCTTCTTTACAACCGTGACAATCGTTGCGGGCTTCCCGTTGTAGAGTGTTTTTATTCTACGCTCTTCTTCACCGTCAATAACAGTCGAAATATCCTTTAAGAGTACCTCACTACCTTCAAAGTTAGATCTAATCATAAAGTTTTTAAGATCATCGACATTTTTAATTTTTCCTTCCACCCTTAAAAGAGCTTCATCTTTTTCTTTTTTAAGCTTCCCTCCTGGCACATTAACATTTCGAGTGGCAATTTTATTGATAACCTCGCTGACAGAAATATAATTTTGATCCATGCGTTTAACATCAAGCTTGATATTAAACTCCCTATCGGCGTTACCTTTTAATGTTACTTGTTTCACCTCTTCAATGTCTTCTAAAAGTTCCTGAATATCTTCAGCAACCTTATCTCTTTGTCGTTTGTCATTTGGACCCAAAACAGCAATTTCAAAAACGGGCATTTCTTCCGAGTTTATTTCTGTGAAGTTGGGCTTGTCCTCTAGGTCAATTGGTAATCCGGGAGTCCCGTCAACCTTTTTTTGAATTTCATCCATAACCTCGGTGACGTTATAGTTATCCATGTCCACGCGTACCGTAATGCTGCTAAGACCTGACATGCTAACACTTGAAACATCTTTAATCCCAACAACGCCTTTAATTTCATCCTCAATAGGTTTAGTGATCTTGGTTTCAATATCATCTGCAGATGCTCCGCCATAAGTCGTAACGATCGTTGCGGTTGCTAGGCTGACCGCAGGGAACTTCTCCGCGTTCATATTACTTAACCCCATAAATCCATAGAGCATAAGAAAAAGAGAGAGGATAAGCGTGAGTTTATAATTCTCGACAAAAAAACTAACTGCAGATTTCATTATTTAACATCCTTGAGCTCGCATGGTGCTTCAGTAAATAGAGAGAGGTAATCAAACATAAAAAGAAGAATATCTCTTTGTGTGCTGATGAGTTGAATCGCATTTGATAAATATCGATCCTCTTCCTGGACTAGCTGCTGTGAAGTGATTCGGGCTTGTCTAAACTTTTTTCTTGAATCTTTAAGAGCTTTTTCAAGATGATTGTCATTGATCGATCTCGTCTGAATAATTTCTTTAATAAGTTTGATATTCTCGGCAAGAATACTATGAAGAGATTCGAGGTTAGATTCTTGGCCTCTAACTTCGGCGTCAACTTGCGCCTTTGCCAGTTGAAGCTGGGTCTTTTCGGTGGTCTTACGTTTACCGTCAATTGGAATACTTATAGTTAGTCCAACAGAGTTAAAAGTATTTTTTTCATCTGTTAGGTTAGAGTGTGCATTACCTTCACCGACGCCAGCTCCAATCAAGCCAACTTGACCCTCAAGCCTGACATCGACATCTGAATAGGCAGAAAGTAGCCTTTTTTGCTCTTGAAGCCTTTTTCTTTTGTGATCGAATAACTCATCAAAGAGAGTGTGTTTTTTATCATACTGGTTTCCTTTTCCGACGACTGAAAGACATTGGTAGATTTGATTCAACATCAATTCTTTACTGTAAGGAGCAATGTTTATTTCTTTACCGACTAAGCTTGGAAAAATTTGTCCAAGCTCTGCTTCGTATTGTCTAAGGAGTCCCTCAAACTGCAAGCTTTGGGCTTGTCTTTCACTCACTAGTGAGGCAAATCGAGCTATATCTCCATCATCAGCTACGTCACTGCGTTTTTTGCGCTTAATAAGCTTGAGCTGATCTTTGGATGACTTATACATTTTTTGTGCAAAATCTCTGGATTCCTTTGCTGCAATATAGTTCCAGTAAATCGAGCGAACTCTGAACTCAAGTGCCTTTTGACCCAACTTTCTTTGAATTTTTGCAACCTCGTAGTTTAATTTAGCACTTTTTAATTGAGAGTTTGAGCTTCGACCCAAAAAGTCTCTAAAAAGATCAACGCTTATTTTTCCAACGAATTGTCTTGTTGAGGCATCGGCTAGAAAGTTGTTCGATTGCCGTTGCGAAGCATACCCGACACCAAAATTCATACCGTATTTAGTGGTCTTATTAAGGGTCGCGCTCCATGTTGAAGCTTTAGAGGTTGGAGGGAAATTAGGAATTATCGCATCTTGTTGAGAGCGTTCTTTCTTTGCATTGGCATCAACAGTATATTGGAACCGATCACTTGCTCTATTAAATTCGGCCTTTGAGAAAAGTAGCTCCGATTCGAGTCTCGATGTTTCTGGGGAGTTTTCTAGCAATCCTAAAATACTTTTTTCACTAAGGGAGAATGTCTCTTTGGAGTAGGTGTCATATGGAAAATTGACCAAAAGAATTATGAGTAAAGCTTTCATTATTTCCTCTTTACGGTTTACGTCGAAAGTGTGAATTTAGAAGTCTTTTTATTATCTAGTGCTTTGCTTTGTGTGTCATCGAGCACCACACCATTTTGATAGGTTTTTTTAGGCGCTTGGCTTCATTAGTAATCATAAATAATGCATACTCTCTCAATGTTTGTATTAGGTAATAAATTTAAGTTCTTTTTTAGTACTGTCTTAATCTTGTTTTCAGTTTCTTTTGCTACTAGGGCTTCCGCAGACTCTTCTTCTCTTACAACAACAGGGGGAGTTTCATTAGGTGCTTATGAAGCGGGTTATTTGTATTACATTCTAAAATTTGGACAAGTCACTCCTGATTCTCATCGTAAGATTCTTACAGGTGCCTCTGCAGGGGCAATTAATTCATTTCTTGCCTCTTTAGAAGAGTGTTCGGAGTCTCCAGACATAAAGGATTCATTGTTTTGGAAAACTTGGATTCCGTTGGGGATTGATAAATTAATGCTAGATAATGAGAAAAAGGCGTCCAGCCTTTTAAAAAGGCAAGGACTGGTGAAATTATTTGAGACTATTGAGCATTCATGGAGGAGAGGTCTTCGAAAAGGCTGCAAGGTTTATTTCGGGGTATCTCTCACTCGAAAAGAGAGGCTCAAATTAGATCTAGATTCTTTAGATGATTATTCTAGGTTTTCCGAAAATGCTGTTTTAACTATTACCGGTAGGGGGAATGGGCTAGAACCTTCAGTTATGAACTACATTTACGACAAATCAGCTACCCAAATGACTCTGCCTTTTGATAATGAGATGCCAGGGAAAAATTTCCAAATTATTAAAAATATTCTTATGGCATCTTCGAGTTTTCCTGTTGCCTTTCAATCGACAAAACTAGAGCACTGTATTTCAGTACCTCCTCATAATGGAAAATGTGCTCAGCAAAACCTAAGGGTTGACGAGTTTGTTGATGGTGGGGTTTTTAATAATGGCCCGCTCGATCTTTCTTATAAAATCGCCAAATCTTTGGGCAAGGCTGAGGAAACGAACTATTACTACTTCGACCCAGACGAAAAAAACTTCCCGCTTCAAAGCTTGAATAATGAAGAAGAGCGTAAGGAGGGGCTGATCAAAGAGGCGCTAGGCTTTTCTAGAAATTTCATAAGTTTTTCTAGGAGCTCGAAAGTTTCAGAGTTCCTAGGGCAGCACTCTAATATTTTAAAAAAGGTCAATATTATTAAAGGTAACCTTCCCTTAGCTAGTAGCCCGATGGAAGGGTTCTTTGGTTTCTTTGAAAAAGATATAAGAGTATTTGATTTCTATGTAGGAATGCTGGACGCCGTACTGTTTCTTGAGACGATGATGAATCAAAAAAGCCCAGTACTTAATAAAGAATTCAATAGAATTAATACTGAGTGGAAGTTATTGGCATGTTTGCGGGGTGTGTTTAAAGGAGAGGAGAAAGTTCTTTCACAATGTCAGAAGTCAAAAGACATTGAATATAACCAAAAGGTTCTTTTTGGTTATTCTCTTAGTCGATTGTATTTAAGCTGTTCAGATTCACGTAGCAAGAACGTAAGTACTGAAAATAAATTCTGTATTCACGCTCAAAATGGAGGCAACCCTAAGGATTTTTTTCCAAATTGGGTTGATTATTCTCGCTCCAAGAGTTCTTCAGAGTTTAACTATATTATTAGTTACTTATCGAATGCGAAGTTTTATTTTAGGGATTTAGGCCTATCCCCAACTGAATCAAACTTAGGAGTTTATGCAATAAAGAAGAAAATTAAGGATGCCCTTAATAGGAGTATCGCTAAACAACCTGCGCAAGACAGACTAGTACTAAACCAGGCATCCTCAGCATTACTCAATTTTATTATTTATACTCCAAGAGACTGGGGAAGAGCAATATATATTGGCTCAAATTCTTTTGAAGCTGGTTACAAGGTAGGACTTTTGCAAACACCATTTTTAAAGTCTTACTATAAAATTAATCTTGGGGTAAACATAAATGACATCGATAATATTTTTTATGAGAACAGAAAAGGAATTGGTATTACACCATTTGTTGGTGGAATAATTGAGCCTAGCTTTTGGACCTACAAAGCATTCCAAATTGGAATCATTTATCGACTAGGATTCCAATTTTCCAGTGAACAGGGCTTTAAGACAGGAAGTTGCAAAAGAGACGCTAGTCTGGAATCCACTTTTTCACAATGTAGTTCAGCCGTTCATCAGTTCGGGCTTGATTTTAGTATATTAGACTCAATTGGATTGAAAATGATTTATCAAAAAGCTTTTAAGAAATATTTTTCTTCACAAAGAGATGGTCTGTTTTCTTTGCTGGTAGGGATTCAGTTTTAGATATACTAAAGGCTATAGTTTTTGTATCTAATTAAAATAAAATGATTTAGCGTGAGGGCTTATGACTAATTTTCTTATTGGACTTATTTCACTACTTCATTTTTATATTATGTTTATGGAGATGTTTCTTTGGACCAAGGAGAGGACATTAAAGATTTTTAATATGTCCCGAGAACAGGCAGAAACTTCGAAGGCCTTGGCAGCAAATATGGGTCTTTATAATGGTTTTTTAGCCTTCGGACTATTGTACGGAATTATACAAAACAATTATGAATTTAAACTGTTCTTTTTGGTTTGTGTTTTTATTGCTGGCTTATATGGTGGAATAACAGCAACAAAAAGGATTATTTTTGTTCAGTCCGCTCCTGCTTTGCTGACTATCTTCTTGTTGCTTTTGTCTTAAGAATTGCACTTGCAATGTTGCAACCCTCTTTTTGTACTTTTTATATTATTATGCGCCTTCTCACTATCACCAGTTCTTAGTAAGATAATCTAGCCTTCTCATACATTCTTGATAGTTTCTTTTATCACTTCGTCTCTCGATTTTGTTTATGATAATTATTTTCGCTTGATCTTTTGATATACCTAGGGCTTTTAATCTATTTTTATCTTCAAACATTTTTTGATTCGACTCACCTTTCCTATAGGTTCCCTTGGCTACTTGCTCGATGGCACACTTGTCAACTTTTGGGATTTGTTCAATATATTGATAGAATTTATCAGTTTGCTTGTAGAATGCTGAGATATTTTTTTTATAATCATGCTTACTGAGTCTCTGGACAAGACCATTTTCGATGAAAAAACCTCGCCATTTCTCTAGATCTCGACGGGAAAGTCCCGAGCTCTTCTGATCCGATTCTCGATGCTCCATATACCGATAGAGATTGCGATAGCCATAAGGCAGCTTAAAGTAAATGAACATATTTTTTGGAGCTTTGCTTAGGTTTAGTTTTTTGCATAAAAGGGAAAATGCTTCATCAATTCCCTCTAAGTCCTGATAAGGTCTCTTTTCATATTGATAAGTGTAGTTATCCTTATACTTCAGGTCGACTGCACTATTGCACTTTTTTGAATGTTCGGGACAATAGCACTCAATTAGTTCCTCTAGATCGTTCTTTGGGTAGTGATATGAGTCTGCGAGACTACCATATATATAGTGACCCTTGGTGACCTGAGGTTCACCATTCTTGATCTTAAAGTTATAAGTCTCTGGAATTCTCATAATGCCACGAGCTGCATGAGATGGTCCTTGATCACCTCTCACAAGCTTTGTAATTGTCTTTAAAAGAGTCACTGCCCTTTGCTCTATGTTTGATGAACTTTGAATCTGTAAGTTTAAATCAGGGTAAATAAGCCTGTTAGAGCTTGGGAAAATATATTGATGCTTAAGAGACCAGTAGATCTGTATTCCATTTCCAGTGTAAACTATAACATCGGGCTTTAGGGGAAGGGCATCTATGAGTTCCATCGCTTCTTCGTATCCAAATCCATCTTCGAGGTTGAAATCAATATCTATCGGCAGAAAGAAAAGGGCGGCCAGGTTCATCTTGCCGGAGTGCTTATAAGTTCTGCGCAATCTACCATTTCCTGTAGTGACTACTGGATTAGGGAAGAAGTAGCAGTTGTGTAAACCTTGTCCCCATCCCGCAGTATTAAGATTATAAGCTTCAGTATTATCCAGAGGAGTATTAAATCTAGCTAAGCGACTAAACTCTATTCCTTCCAGCGAGTCTAGGGCGCTAGTGCTTTCTCCTGCCTTAGCTTTAAGTAGTCTAACTTGAAAAGGCAAGAGTCCTAGCTCTTGGGAGGCTCCCCAGAAGGGAGCCTTTATAGATTTCTCTCTATTCCAAGGTGAAGTATAAAATATAGGTTCTTGTTTATTGGCAGCTTAGGTTTTACTGTGTATAATATGTGCATGAAAAGATTGCTGATTTCTTTATTCCTCCTCTTTTTATTTACTCAGCCTTCCTACGCAGGAAAGTTTATCACCGGGGTCGGCTATCTTTATCCAGAAAAGTATCGTCGTGATAATGAAATCAATCCCCTGCCTTTTGGCCTGAGCATTGTGCCGATGATTGCTTATCGTGGAGAACGGTTTTCTATTTTTGGCCCGCGTATGAGCTACCTTGTTGTTAAAGGTCTTGCGAGCTTAAGTCTTAATGTTAATATCGCTGGAGACCGGTATAAGGCCAACATTCTTGAACAAAGAGACACGGCCATCCATACCGGTCTTTCCTTTCGTATTCCCTTTTTAAGTGTGCGCTATGAACAAGATGTTTCAAGCACCCACAATGGCAACCTCATTCGTCTTACTTTAAGAGCTCCTTTTAAGGTAAGTGAAAAATTGTTTCTAAGGACTTCACTCAGCCAAGAGTTTGTGAGTGAAAAGTTTAGCAAGTACTATTATCGAGTGGACTACCAAGAGGTGGGTCTTTTTGATTATTATAATCCCGGCAGTGAGCAAAACATTATTTTTAATCTCAATGCCACTTACAGTCTCGATGAATCAAGTAGCCTTAATCTCAACTGGAGTCACAAGCGCTTTGGCTCTGAAATCGCAAACTCCCCAACCATTCGCCTAAAAAATTACAATACGATTGGCTTCTTTTGGAATTACGCGATTTAAAATAATGCCCGTTGCGTAAATTTCACAGTTAATAGAATTCTGTGGAGATTGTCTCCGCACATGCGGGACAAAATTGTGATTTGGTCCACCGACCAGTGGTTTCGCTTTAGTTCAATTTATTTGATGGTAGTTCAAAACTTCGACAGGATAGTGGCTTTACGAAATAACCCTCATCAAAGACCGAGGAGCTCTTCTACTAATTCCTGTTTGATCCATCTTTTGTGAGTCACTTGAATTTCGGCCTGCTCAACATTGCCCTGAATGCTCTCACAAAAATTATAAGTGAATTCCACAGATGACCAAAAGCCGTAGGTTGTTTCACCTAAATATCTGGTTTCAAAACCAACCAGCATTGTTCCTTTTTTATAGGATGATATCTCCATCTCAGAATTACATGCTAGAGAACCCTTGTAAGGAACGTACTTAACTGAGGGAGTCCAAAGGCTCAACATCCCCTCAAAAAGAAAAGCGGTATTGGCCCCTTCTATTCTTCTGTAATCATCTGGCTCTAGGTGGCTTAAGGTCAAATCCATTTGTTCTTCATAATTTTTAGATAATTCAGGATTAATTCTAATAAGAGTAACTACTGCGTATTTTACGGCAGAATCTAGATCCTTTTTGTTGTAAAACAGGTCGAGTCTTAAACTTTGACCAAAGGTTAAAGGCCCAATAAAAAACATTAGAAGTAGGGCAATTGTTTTCATTTAAGTTTCCTGACTAAAGTGAGACTAGCTATGCTAATTCACCAGTAGCAACCACCCAAACAAGGGTCAAGGCAAGAAAATGATCGTGAATATTTTTCACAGGACTTTTCACAGTTGTTCACAACTTCACCCTATTTAGGAAACCTAGATTTGACCGAGGAAGCGGGACGATAAGAATTCTAGCTTATATACCCAACAAGTCCCAAATGATTTTCACGTGATTTAGGGTGTCAGTATTGTAGGCACCAACGACATTCTTTTCTAAGTTTATAATCAAAATACACTTATGACCGGCAATATTTCCGGAGTGATAAAAATTAATATTCCCATCATTCTTATCTATATCGAATCCAATAGATGTAAGCTTTCCATCTGGAAGTTCTTCAATTTTAAATAAGTCCTTTACTGTGTCTTTTTTAGGATATTGTTCTAACAGAAAAACTCCTAAATCAAGTAGCCTTAATCTCAACTGGAGTCACAAGCGCTTTGGCTCTGAAATCGCAAACTCCCCTACCATTCGCCTAAAAAATTACAATACTATTGGCTTCTTTTGGAATTATGCAATTTAAAAAACTATTTTAGGTTTTTAAAGAGGTTACTCAACTTTGTTGAAACTTCAGAAATGGCAATAGAGTTAGTCACCAGCTTTTCTTTTAGCTCTGCTTTAGATAGGTTTTCAATATCTATAGAGTCTTGAACCAGCTCATTAACTATAAACTCAAGAACATGAACGTGACCTTTGAGGTCGTGAGTGAGGACATCAGTAAAATGCTCAAAGCTATGAAGGGCCACCTTTCCTAATTCTTTAAAGTCGAGGGAGGTATTTTTATCAGCATCAAAAGAGAAGTTGAGAATCCTTTTTACCTTGCCTTCCTCATCTAAAGAAAAGGCACGCCCGCGGGTATGGAGGTTTACCCAATGGCCTTCCTTATGCTTTATTCGGTATTGAAAGTCGGCCCAATGGGACTTCACCATGTCTGGATGCTGATGAATAAACTCCGCCTCTTTCTCATTCTCTTCGTTAATTCGTAACTCAGGCATCTGCTGCTCTTGACGGGTAACTCTGTATTCAATTGAAAAAGATCTCGTGATGACCACAAGACCATTTTAAAACTTTCAATTTTCAAAAGATAGAGGGGCTTGAGACCTGAGTTTACCCGTCTCTTGCCCAAACAAGAGGTGTTTGAAGCTCTTTACCCTCATGATAGCGAATCGATTGGTCCCTAAGAAAGCGTCTGGGATTGAGCTTTAATATTTTACAGGTCTCAATGATTGTGTAAAAAAACATCGCGACATCTGCACCATTAATCGTCCTAAATCCAAGATAATTATCTCGCCCCTTCACAGGATTTCTTAAAACTCGCTCCGCCATGTTATTGGTCATAGGAATATAAGGATCATTTAAAAACTCTGATAATCCCTCCCAAAGGTTGAGGGTGTATGCCACCGCTTTTCCAAGTCCCGAACGAGGAAGGGAGTCCCTTTCAAACTTTAAAAGAAGTTCAAATAGTTCCTCATGTATCTTTTTACTCTTCTTAGTCCTTAGAGACTTTAGCCTTTTAAAGGACCCTTTAGACTTTCTCTCGATCTTAAACATCTCATCAATTAGAATGAGAGCTTTTTCCGCCTTTGGGTAGTTTTGAAGGCACTCAAAGAACTTTCTCCTCACATGGCTCCAACAATGACACACTTTAATTTCTTTAGTTTTCTTGAAGCGATTGTAGCCACTAAAGCCATCGTTAATAATACAACCCTTAAAACTTCCGAGCATTTCAAGGGCGACCTCTCCTGATCTCGTTGTCTCATATTGAAAGTACGCCCCGTAACAGTTTCCCATCGCCCAGATATACCCATTGGTGTTCGTTGAGAGAATCTTTCCTCTGGTCTCGTCAATGTGAACATACCCATATCTTAAAATCTCTTCTTTAATCAGCTCCGTTATGGGAGCAAGATTTAAGTAAAGGGCTTCAGTCTGAGAAAATAGCGTCTTCGTATCAATCTTTAGCCCCTGCTCCTGAAGCTTTCTCATGATTCGCTCAAGTGGGGTATGATAATCAAACTTCTCAACCGCAATATTTATAGCTGAATCAAGGGAATATTTATTCTTCGGACGAAGCTTTACAGGACCCTTCGCCGTGACAATAGACTCACAAGTCTTGCAGCGATACTTCTTTCTTTTGTGTCTTAATACTCGCGCAAGCTGTGCCCTAAGATCAATCTCCTCTGATTCTTCATAAAGCCCTGTGATCTCTTCAAAGTCGGGACTATCACAACCTAGACAGCACGCTTCTTCATGAACAACCTCTACGATAGGGAGCTCTCTTTGTTTATCTGGAGTAATTTCTCCTTCTAAAGGCGACTTATTATGAGGAAGAAGCTCCCTTTGAGTCTCTCGTCTTGGACGATGTTTATTCAGAGACTCAGGGCCTCCAAAGGCCTGCTTATTAAGCATGGCGATCTTATCTTTCAGCTCAATTAGTTCACTTTGTGAACTATTCTCAAGCTTTTCATAAAGAACCCTAATTTCTTCCTTGAGAGCGACAATTGAAGAGTCCATCACCTTAATGACTTCATTAAGGTATTTAGGGTCACTTTTTAAGTCTTCTCTTAGATTCACCGTGGACATACTTTTTTCCTCGCTCTCGGATTCTAAGACTAGCACCATCAAGAATCAAGGCCAACTCGCTCACTGTTATTTTTTGAATCTTTCCGAAGGCAAGAAAGTTCATAATACTTCCCACCTCCATCCTCTTGTGAATAATCACCAGGCCTGAGCCATCAAAGTAAATCGCTTTGCAAAGCCGCCTCGATTTATTAACGAAGAGAAAAATAGAGCCTGATAAAAGCTCAAGACTCATCTCAGACTCTACGATTCCAGCGAGCCCATCATGACCTTTTCTCATATCAACAGGTTCACGATAAATATAAACCTCAGTTTGAGAGCTAAAAAACATGAGAACCTACTGTAGTAGCCCTTTAAGATCAGAAAGTTTGAGTCCCGTGACGAGCGTGACTTTAATTTCTGGGTTATCGTCAACGATAACGGCTTTGGAGAAGGAAGGAGCTTTTTTGCGAGGACCATTCTTCCAACCAGAAAGGGTGGTTGGGTGGATATTAAGTTTTTCTATAAGCTCTTGTCTTGGAACCCCCTCATTAAGGAGCTCAACTGTTCGCTCCTTAAGTTCTTTGGGGTAGTGCTTGGTGGCGCTGGTCTTTCTAAATTTTTTAAAATCTGCGATAAGATCGTTGAGTTGAGACATCCATGTCCTCCTGTCTTGAATGTTTGCTTCAAGTCTAGGAGGCTAAAATATTTACTTCAAGAACCTGCTACACGCCTGACGTACGAAGTTTCCTGATGATGTAAAAGTTAATATCGGACATGACCTTAGAAGGGTTCAGATCGGATTAAGGCCTCTGGATTCAAAACCTATGAGTTCTATCACTTCAGGTGTTTTTGAATTAAGAGATAGGGATCAAAACGGTTGGTACAGAGTTATTTATTATACAAAACTTAAAGATAAGGTTTTTGTCCTTCATAGTTTTGTTAAAAAGAGTCGAAAGACCCCAAAAAGGGATATAAAGCTTGCCTCTGAAAGACTTAAAAAACTACTAGCTAGAGAAAATCAGGAATAAAAATGAAAAATAAAAAAGCATCATATACATCTAAAGGAAATGTTCTCAATGATCTGGGTCTATCTTCAGAAAGAACTGCAGTAGAAAGACTTAAATTTGAGGTGCACTGTAAAATTTTAGAGGCCATAAAGAAGAATAAATTAAGTCCGAGAGATGTTGAGAAAATTCTTGATAAGCCTCAACCTAGAGTTTCTGAGCTATTAAATGGAAAAATCGCAAAAATGACTCTAGATAAATTAGTTTCATATCTCGATCAACTTGGTGGTGAACCTCAGCTTAAGTGTAAGCTCACAAAAATTGCTTAGCTTAGAAGTTGTAGCAGTTTCCGTTTTGGAAGTTGATGGCGTTTCCAACAAGGTTGGAGAGGAAGGCCAATGAGTTGTGGCGAACTTGAGAACCGGCGAGGCGATCAAGTTCATTATCGAGTTCGTGAGCAGCACCGGGACAGTACTGAGCCTTGATATTTTGTTCGAAATCAATTCTTTGTTTTTTTATCCACTTGATAAGCTTATCACCCTTAACATACTCATCTTCTTCAGTGTCGGCAGCGAATACCATTGTTGGGATATCGCGAAGATTTGACTTCCAAGAGTTGTGAGCATTCAGTAAAAGCTTGCTGGCAAAGGCTGGTCTTGTCAGTGGTGTTTTTGGCTTGATTGGTCTTTCATCTAAGGCCACATTATGGTTAAGAGTATCATTCGTAATGTGGCAAAAGGCATTTCCTACACATGGATAAACTGAAACACCTGGAGCATAGAGCAGAAGTCCCTTCACTTTATGGGCAATATTATTCCAATTCTTTTGAATCGTTCTAATGGCCACAAGTCCCCCTGTCGACCAACCAGCTAAGAAGAGATTTTTCTTGTTTTTAATCTTTGTGTTGTAAACAAACTGACCCATCTTTGAAAGGCTCTGAAAACCTTGATGATCAAGATCGCCAAAGAAAGGAGATAGAGTTTTTCCGTGTGATGGAAAATCAAAAGCGATGACTCTGAATCCTCCTTCATTAAGTTTGCTAAAAAGTTTAGTGTGACCTGTGAAGCGATCTCCGTAACCATGGAAGTAGAGAACGTCACCCTTGATATTATTGTTATCAGGAGAGTAAATTCCGTAGTGGAGAGTGATTGATCTACTATATTTAATGAAGCCGAGCTCGCTCTTGGCATGAGCTTGGAAGACTATTGAAAATAGAAAAATCACTATAAAAATTCGCATAGGAACTTCTACCATACCGAGGATTTTTCTCAAGAGAGTGGGTAATAAATATAATTTAGTTTTTGAAACGATTAAGTGATGTCTGCAGGTTAGACTTCATCTCATTGAAAATAAGGGGAGCTTCAGTATTAGTGTCTGCAACACGTTCCCCGAGCTCATGAACGAGCATCTTACCTTTAGTCGTAAGCTCATCAGACAACGCCTCTGTCTCAAGTTGATTGATCACTAGACGGACTTCATCGATAATTTCACTAAAGCTTAAAAAGTCAAAATAATCCAACCAAGACATCTCTGTCTTATTATTCAACATCTGCTTTTTTCTACTTTTTAAATCTACAACGTTCATCTTAATATTAACCTTTTACTCGCCAGTGGCTTTCATGTTTTAAATTGTCTCTCTCAAAATTGTGAAAACCTTTATTCCAAACTCGGCAGAATACGACAACTGTAGAAATTTCAATGAGTAGTAATTACAGTCAAGATGCGTCATTTACGCAAAAACAGCTAGTTAACCTTGCTTTCGGCCTTTTTCTTCTTAATGAAATAACCAAGACCAGCTAAGACAAACACAGAAAAGATAACGATATTTCCTTTCTTTACGATCTCAATCACTGACTCGCCAAAAGTGTAGTAGAGATAGAAGAAAGTTACGCAAGAAATCGTACAAGCGAGAAGGTCGCTGAGAGCAAATTTCCATGCATTCATCTTCCCTAAACCTGCTGTGAGAAAAAGAGCGTTACGAACACCGAAAGGAATGAAGCGACCAATGATAAGTGTGGCCACACCATACTTCGAATAGAATTGATTCACTTTTTCAATTCTTTCTGGCGGAACCATATTGGCAAAGAATTTTATTTCAAAGAGTTTTGGCCCTAAGTATCTGCCAATAAATCCATAGCAAATAAGATCAGAAAAATAGGCCCCTAGAAAAACTCCCGCGAAGAGTAGGTATGTGTACTCTGGATTTTTAGCGGCTAGAATGGCTGAAGTAAAAAGCATGACATCTTCACTAACGGGAAGATTAAAACCTGCAAGAAGAAGGAGCCCAAAAATTATATAAGGGGCGTATTGCACGTTGGCCTGAATATCTGCAAGTATTGCTTCCACAGCTTTTCCTTTATTTAGAAATCTTTTCTATAAATTTAGCCGACTCCTGAGCAACTTTCAATAGATGTTCATCTAAAGTGTGTCCGCTTTTAACTCTTGGTTTTAAACTATGATCACCATCTTCCAGCCAATGAAATTTTAATTTCTTACTCAAAGAGTAGGATTTTACTTCCTCAATTGTTCCCATTGAATCACGAGTTCCTTGGTGAATGAGAGTAGGAATCTTGAATTTTTCTAAATGATCAATTCGATCCTTTGGCTCTTTCCCTGGAGCATGAAAAGGAAAACCAAAGTTAATGATGCCTTTAACTTTTGCCAGAGTTTTCTCATCAAGAAGAGTGGCCATACGACCGCCCATACTTTTACCTCCAATAAACAGAGGAGACTTTCGGGCGTGCTTTGAAATAACCTCTGTCCACGTCTCTAACAATACTTTCTTAGTATTTGGAGGACGTTTCTTTCCATTTTCTCTTCTTTCATTCATGTAGGGAAATTCAAAGCGAATCACTTCAATTCCAACATCTGTGAGCTTCAGAGTAAGGTCATTCATCCAGTCGCTATCCATTGGGGCTCCAGCTCCATGGGCGAAGAGATAGGTGGCGAGTTTCTTTCCTTTGGCCTTATCGACGAGATAGTTTGACATGAGAATTCCGGGCAAAAAAAAAGCCGCCCTTAAAAAAGGACGGCCTATTAACAAAGCTGATTATAGCTTGTTGAAGTATTCTTGAGATCCTTTTGGATCTGGCTTCATTGTATCAGCACCTTTGTTCCAACCTGCAGGACAAACTTCTCCGTGCTTAGCTGTGTACTGGTAACCTTCTACAAGACGAGCAAGCTCATCAACGTTTCTACCAACGCTTAGGTTGTTGATTGAAGCGTGTTGTACGATATCTTGGTCATCGATGATGTAAGTTGCACGGAAAGCAACAGCATCGTCCATAAGAGCACCGTAGCTTCTAGCGATATTCTTAGTAATGTCAGCAAGAAGTGGGTAAGCGATCTCACCAAGTCCACCTTTGTTTCTTGGCTGTTGAGTCCAAGCAAGGTGAGAGAATTCTGAATCAACAGAACAACCGATAACTTCTGCTCCAAGATCTTTGAAAAGTTGGATCTTGTCTGAGAAAGATACGATCTCAGTTGGACATACGAAAGTGAAGTCTAGTGGATAGAAGAAAAGAACTTTCCACTTTCCTTTGTAGTCAGAAAGAGAGATTTCTTTGATATCTCCATTTACTACAGCATTACCTTTAAATTCTGGGGCTTTCTTTCCAACAAGTGTCGTTGGGTAAACAGTTTCAGTTGTCATTTGAGTCTCCTTATAAAAACAGTCAGTTTTTGACGTATTTTGTAACCATAGAAATGTAGGGCCATGTGGAGCTTTTTTCAAGACGCAGGGAGCTCTGTCGAGCTGAAATAGGCAATATTACCCCTTGAACTGACGCTTGGGGAAAGTTTATTCTTTTCCCTAAAGAATTGGGGCAATTGGCCCGAAAAGTACTAATGAAATCAGAAGTTTAATGAATTTAGATATAAATTGACCTCTTAATTTGAGGCAACACTATTGGAGAACCTTACATGAGTAATTCGAACTTTGATCCTAAAATGCACATTCCTAACCCGATTGTTATTGAGCAAACGGCTAGAGGGGAGCGTCAGTATGATATTTATTCTCGTCTCTTATTAGATAGAATTGTATTTTTAGGAACACAAGTAAACGATACAGTGGCTAACCTTTTAGTCGCACAAATGCTTTTCTTAGAGCAGAGTAATCCTGAAGATCCAATCCACTTCTATATTAATAGTCCAGGTGGAAGCGTTTACGCCGGTCTTGGGATCTACGATATTATGCAATATATCTCATGCCCAGTTTATACATACTGTGTGGGGATGGCCGCATCAATGGGGTCACTTCTTTTAACAGCTGGTGAGAAAGGGCATCGCTATTCTCTTCCTCATAGTAGAATCATGATTCACCAACCACTAGGTGGAGCGCGTGGTCAGTGTTCTGATATTCAAATTCAAGCGAATGAAATTCAAACATTGAAAGATCAGCTTAATGGGATTTATATTAAGCACTGTGCGAAGGACATGACGATGGATTCGATCGTTGAAGCGACAGACAGAGATAATTACTTATCTCCTGATGAAGCGATTGATATGGGTCTGATTGATAATGTAATCAAGCCGAAGAAATAATTTATATAAAAAGTTAGAGTAATAAAAAATAAAGGAAAGACAAAACATGGGTAAAGAAAAAGGAAGCTACAACTCAACTTTACACTGTAATTTTTGTGGGAAATCACAAAAGGAAGTGAAGAAGTTAATCGCTGGCCCTGGTGTTTACATTTGTGATGAATGTATCGAACTATGTAACGACATTATTTTTGAAGATAGTCTGAAAACGACGAATAAAGCTTCACTTGATAATGTTCCAAAGCCTCAAGAGATTAAAGAACATCTTGATAACTATGTTATCGGACAAGATAGAGCGAAGAAGATTATTTCTGTTGCCGTTCACAATCACTATAAGAGAGTTTCTTATGGAGCGAACGCGAGAAAAGGTGATGATGTTGAATTATCAAAATCAAATATTCTTCTGGCTGGTCCAACTGGTTCGGGGAAAACACTTATCGCCCAATCATTAGCGAAATATCTAAACGTACCATTCGCCATTGCTGATGCTACTTCATTAACTGAAGCTGGTTATGTAGGTGAGGACGTTGAGAATATTATTTTAGGTTTACTACAAAGTTGTGATTACGATGTAGAGAGAGCTGAAAGAGGAATCGTTTATATTGATGAGATTGATAAGATTGCTCGTAAGAGTGAGAACCCATCAATTACGAGAGACGTTTCTGGTGAAGGTGTTCAGCAAGCACTTCTAAAGTTAATTGAAGGGACTGTTGCTTCTGTTCCTCCTAAAGGTGGAAGAAAACACCCTCAGCAAGAATTCATTCAGGTAAATACTAAGAATATTCTTTTCATCGTTGCTGGTGCCTTTGTTGGACTTGATAAAGTTATCGAAAAAAGAATGACAAAAAGACCAATGGGATTCGGTGGAGCCAACACTGAAACTGTTGAGCAATCTGCAGTAGAAAAGCTTGGTGGTATTGAGGTTGAAGACTTAACTAAATTTGGTCTGATTCCAGAGTTTATTGGACGTCTTCCAGTAAATGCTATGTTACAGGAGCTTGATGAAGAAGCCTTAGTGGCGATTCTTACTCAACCAAGAAATGCAATTACAAAACAATATCAAAGACTTTTTGAACTTGATGGAATTGAAGTTGAGTTTGAAGAAGATGCCCTTAAAGAAGTTGCTCAAACGGCCCTTCGTAAGAAGACAGGAGCAAGGGGATTGAGAGCTATTTTAGAGCAAACAATGTTAGATGTTATGTATGAAGTTCCTTCAAACGATAAGATCTGTAAGGTTGTCGTAACTAAAGATAGTATCCAAGGAAAATGCTCACCTACTGTTATTGAAGGCGAGCGAAAACAACCTCCAGCTGACGAAGAAAGCTCTACTTTCAAGTCTAAGAAGTCGATTGAGTCGGCCTAGTTGGAGATAAAAGCGTTAGATAATGTTTGAAATTTTTTTCAACTTACAAAAGCTGTCATTTGAAATGACAGCTTTTTTTTTGCCCCAAACCCCCATGAATAGGCACTTTCAGGCCTTTATGAAAAATATTCAACAACTAAGTAACTGATATTTAGGGAAATATTGGCCCCGAAATTTCTTTTGATTTGAGTTTGGATTCGATGGTAAAATTATTAGTAAGTACTTTGGTAAAGGCAGTTTCAGGACGTAACTGTGGCCAAAGAGAATTAGGTAGTACAGGAGGTGCTATGTCGAATGCTAAGACAGAGAACTCAAAGAGATTTCCACTCTTACCATTAAGAGATGTCATTATCTTCCCTCACATGGTTGTTCCCCTTTTTGTAGGACGTGAAAAGTCAATCGCAGCGCTTGAAGAAGCCGCTAAAAACAACAATGAACTTTTCTTAGTTACTCAAAAAGATGCGAGCGTTTTAAATCCAGATAGAGAAGACATCTATGAGTACGGTACAGTTGTTAACATCATTCAGATGTTAAGACTTCCAGACAACACTGTGAAAGTTTTGATCGAAGGAAAGTATCGTGCAAGAATCGATGAACTTGAGTCATCGCCAGAAGGTTACTGGGCAAACGTTACTAAGTGTAATAACGAGATTGCCGATGCAGTAAATCTTGAAGCGACGATGAGAGGAATCAAAGGAATTTTTGAACAGTATGTAAAACTGAACAAAAGAATTCCACCAGAACTATTAATGTCAATTTCATCAATCACTGATCCATCTCGCCTCGCGGATATCATTGTTGCTCACTTAACAATGAAGATTCCTGAGAAGCAAGAAATCTTAGAAGCGGTTGATGTAGAAAAGAGACTTCGTCTTCTTCTTGAGAAAATGCAGGGAGAAATTGAGATCATTAACGTTGAAAGAAGAATTCGTTCAAGAGTTAAGAATCAAATGGAAAAGTCTCAGAAAGAATACTACCTTAATGAGCAGATGAATGCGATTCAGAAAGAGCTTGGTCAAAAAGATGAGAAGTCTGAAATCCAAGAAATGGAAGAAAAGCTTGCTGCTAAGAATATGCCTGAAGAGGCAAGAGCTAAGGTAGCTAAAGAAATTAAGAAACTTAAGTCAATGTCTCCAATGTCAGCGGAAGCAGCAGTTGTGAGAAACTACATTGACTGGATGACAAACCTTCCATGGTTTGAATACACAACTGACAACAATAGTGTTGAGCACGCTCAAGAAGTTCTTGATAATCATCACTATGGTATGAAAGATGTGAAAGATAGAATTGTAGAGTATCTTGCTGTTCGTTCTTTATTAAAAGAAGAAGGGAAGGGAACAATTCTATGTCTTGCAGGTCCTCCAGGTGTTGGTAAAACATCTATCGCGAAGTCACTTGCTGAATCTCTAGGAAGATCATTTCAAAGAATCTCACTTGGTGGGGTTAGAGATGAGTCTGAAATTAGAGGACACAGAAGAACTTATGTTGGAGCGATGCCAGGTAAGATTGTTAATGCTCTTAAGAAAGCAAAAACATCAAACCCACTTATCCTATTAGATGAAATCGATAAGATGACTTCTGATATGAGGGGTGATCCTGCAGCAGCTATGCTAGAAGTTCTAGATCCAGAACAAAATAAGAACTTTACTGATCACTATATTGAAGTTGAATATGATCTTTCAAAAGTAATGTTTGTTATGACGGCCAACGATCTTTCGAGAATCCCAGGTCCTCTAAGAGACAGAATGGAAATCATTACACTTTCTGGTTATACACCTGAAGAAAAACTTCAAATCAGTAAGAACTACTTACTTCCAAAAGCTGTAAAGAATAATGGGCTTGAGGATTACACAGTGAAGATGTCTGATAAGGTTGCTCTTGAAGTAATCAGAGGTTGGACAAAAGAAGCTGGTGTTCGTGGTTGTGAAAGAGTGATGAGTACAATCGCAAGAAAAATTGCCACTGATGTTGTTAAGAAAGAACACCCAGAAGGGAAAGTTTTCAACGTAACATCAAAACAACTTCCAAAATTCTTAGGACCTAAGAAATTTACTGGAACAGACATCGAAAGCGAATCACAAGTTGGTTTAGTTAACGGTCTGGCTTGGACAAGCGTTGGTGGTGAATTACTTCATATTGAAGTTGTAACAGTTCCTGGTAAAGGTCAATTACAAATCACTGGTAAGCTCGGTGAAGTAATGACTGAATCAGCAAGAGCTGCTCTAAGTTACGTAAGAAGTATCTCTGATCGTCTTGGAATTAGCCCGGAGTGGTATGAGAAGAATGACATCCATATCCATGCTCCAGAAGGTGCGACTCCAAAAGACGGGCCATCAGCAGGTATTACAATGGTAACTGCACTAACAAGTGCCATTACTGGAATCAAAGTTTGCCAAGACGTCGCCATGACAGGTGAAGTAACGATCAGAGGTCGCGTACTTCCAATTGGTGGGCTTAAAGAAAAACTACTTGCGGCCAAACAAGCCGGTGTAAAAACAGTCTTAATCCCAGAGAAGAACGTTAAAGATCTCAACGAAGTTCCTGACGAAATCAAAGCTGGATTAGACGTACGCCCTTGTGGTCACGTTGAAGAAGTTCTTAAAGTTGCTTTAGACCTAAATCAACCAGAGAAATTCATGCAAGTTGTTGGCTTAACTGTTCTTGAAGGTGACAATACCGGAGGAATGGAAGTAGCAAACTAATCGTCCAAATTGGTGGAAGGGAAGTGAGGCCCTCAAGCCATAAATTAGTATCTAACTACCTAAAAAAAGAGGAGATTTAATCTCCTCTTTTTTTTTAAAGACTGTTGACAGATTATTCCCAAATCATTAAATTACGAGAACTGAAAATTAATGGGCGATTAGCTCAGCTGGGAGAGCGCTACCCTTACAAGGTAGATGTCGGCGGTTCGATCCCGTCATCGCCCACCATTCTTTTTCTTTTTACAATCCATTACATTCTTATTTCGATTCAGGCTACAGTCACTTACTTAATTGTAAGCTCCTTTGCCTTCACTCAAGTCGAATGCAAGCGATTGCAAAAATAATTCGAACGGAAACTCAGAACAATGGATTGAGGTAAACGGGCCGGAGAGAAGTGGGCGATTGAGTATCACCCACTAAATTTGATTAAAGTTTTCCTGAGCAGCTATGAAGTGGGTATTTGTTAAATACAGTCGCACCAACTACAGGCTTTTGAGTTAAGTCGATATTTCCAACCCCATGAGGTTTTCCATCCTTTAAATTTACTTCGTATGAACCTTCGATATTCGTCCCCTTAAAGTTAAAACGAATTTGCCCCTCTAGAATTTCAAGATCTGAAACTGTTACATCAAATCTATATTGATTGAATCCGCTTGCTGAAATAGTACCTGTTGATAAGTTTTCTAACTCTTCTATAGAGCGAAATGTAATATTCAAGGGAATAGACCCAGAACCTCTAGAAGTACAAGAAATAGAAACCTTTGCTTCAGTATCTGTATCATTTGGAAGTGGGAATGGTAAGTTTGGCAGACCTTGAGCAAAAGTAAAATTTGTTAAAAGTAGTGTTGTGATTAAGAATAGTTTTTTCATAATTTCTCCTTTATTGTTTATTCTTTGTATAAATTAAGTAGCGATCGATTTGATCAGCATATCGTGTAAGTCTTTCGGACATGGTCCAATAGAAATATTCTTCAATATTCTCTTTTTGAGCGATTATGTTAACGAGACTTGTAAGATCTCGAGATCGCTTTTGGTCTCTATGAGTATCTTTAATCATTCCACTGAGAAGAATCGCTTCATGATCAGTGTGACCAATGACAACGCAACCTATAGGAAGGCCTTCATTTTCATCATCTAAAAGATAGCCAACTTTAAACTGAGCTTTTAAATTGGGAAGGAAGTCCATCAGTGTATGAAGGAATTGGTAGTCCTTGGCGAAACCGTTTTTTAGCAGTTCCCAGAAAACCTCATCTTCTTTAGCGTCTTTTAAATCTTTTACTAAGTATTTTTCACTCGCCAGTTTTGCTTCTTTAGTTTTAAGTACGCAAAGAAAGAAGTTATTCCTCAATGTATAGTCAGGAATTGTGGTTACATCATGATTGATATTTTGGATGAGATTTAGATGAGGACCATTTCTTTTACCAAATCTAGGTGAAAGAATGGGATCAACCATATCTGCAACCACAAATACTCCTGGCTCTTTTTGATAACTTGCATAAGCCTGTGACCAAAACTTTTCAATAGGGTGGGAACTTGAATTCATCATTTCGCTACCTCGATGATCAATTCATCAAAGCCTGAAAATGATAATGAGTAATGATCTCTATTCGCCGAGACTAGTTTAAAATAAGGAAAGTCTTTGATCATCTTTTCAAAAAGAACATTCATTTCCATGCGACCTAACTTTGCTCCAATGCAGTAGTGAGGTCCATGGCCATAGGCCATATGAGAAATTTGTTCTCTTTCAATATTGAGTTCATTACCATCTTTAAGGTTTGAACGATTAACACAGTGATTTGAAATAAATACTGTCTCTCCTGCTTTTACTTCCTGATCACCAATTAAAGTATCCTCTTTGGCCACTCGAAAAATAAATGTCACTGCTGGATCAAACCTCTTATATTCTTCTAAAGCATTACTTATTAACGAATTATTTTCTTTCATTGCCACTTGATGCTGAGGGTTTGTGGCCATTAAGAATAAGTTGTTACACATTTGGTCTGTTGTTGTAACTTGTCCTGCAACAAGCATCATAATCGCTTGAGAAATAATTTCATCATCAGTCAAATTAAAACGTTCCTGTACTTTGATAAGAGATGAAACATAATCATCTCCGGGAGAGAGCTTTCTATCAGCAATTAGATTTCTGAAGTAATCCTTTAGCGCACAAGTTGCTTTATTAACTTTCATTCCATCTTCGTTCTCATATCCCGTACCTCCTCCAAAGAAGGCAGTCATGGCAATAGAATTGTTATAAAACTCTTCACGATCTTCTTCAGGTATACAAAACAAGTCTGAAAGAACAGTACAAGGTAATCTTCTGGCAATATCATTGAGGAAATCAACCTTTTCTTTCTTAAATGCTTCCTCTAATAATCCTTCAACACTCTTTTCAACTTTTGATTTAAAACGAGCAAGGATATGATCTTCAAAGCCTAATGATGCTGCTTTTCTGCGACGTGAATGATCATCTCCATCACTCATAACCATCATCTTACTCACTACAGAGAAGAAATCTCCAATAAGTGAAAGATCCATATTCGGCATACGAGAAATGAAAAAGCTTGAACGATCTGCACTTAAGGCCTTGTCCATAAGGGCAACTTTCGCTTGATTCATGTCTGTCACAACATGAAAGTTCCCTGGAGCCCAAAAGTAAGTCTCATTATTTTGATTAACATAATTACTAAAATCATTAGGAAATGTGTGAACATCTGCATCTTTTTTAAATTGATGAAATGAATTTCCTGTTCTTTCTCTTTTCATATTTAACCTCATCCTTTATTTTTTTAAAGAGCTTGTACTCTGTAGAAACTACGAGCTGTGTTTTCTCCAAGAGGATTTCTCCCATGAAGAAAAGTATCATTATCGACAATAAGAAGATCTCCTTTTAGCCATTGATGTTCGTAGAGATGACTTGGCTCATGGGCCAGCTTATCTAGTTTCTGACAAAGCTCATGACTGCCAGAAATTGTTCTTCTTTTAACTGGATTCTTCTTAGTTTTTACTTCTGAAGCGATCCTTAATATCTTTTGGCCATTACTTCTATGATCGGCGAGTAAGGGAACTTCAATCTTTCCACCGTAATGAGCAAGTTTCTCTGTGGAGAATTCTAAACGTATCTTTTTTAGTTCTTCTTTTTCTTTTGCATTAAGAGATTGAAAAAGTTTAGTTGTGTTTACAAAAAGACTTTCTCCACCTTTATCCGAATTAATATTTGTACAATAGAAAATGATATAAGCCGGCACTTCATGAAAGGCACCATCCCAGTGAAGTGGTACTCCTTCGTCTGAAAAAAGATAGTTTTCATTGCTAGGAGAGTGTTTCATCTCCATAACTTTTCCAAAGTCCCATTCAAGTAACTTATTCTTTGGAGAGATAGCTTCTCCAAGGTTAATAAGTTCTTCTTTGGTGAAATCTACATTTCTTTGAAGAAAGATTCCGTCTTTATTTAATTTCTTTCGAACTTGATTAAGCTCTTTCATAGTAAACATATTCACCACCCCAGCGCTTTTCAACATATCCTATTTCTAATGCTTCTTTTCTTTTCATTAGTTGATATGAATCATTCTCTTTAACAACAACATTGTGCCAAGGTGTTGCCCATCGATTAGATGAAGGAACGAGTTTGATTCCAAACTTCTGATGATTCATAGGGTAGGGATGAATAGATAATCTCAGTGTGTTTGGGAAAACTCCTAAGAGAAGTCTATCCCAGGCTCTTGAACGACGAATGACTCTATAAGCGATATCTTTAGAGCGCTTATGTACTTGATTATTACTTAATTCTAGATTGTTGGCCTTAAAATCATCTTTGATAAAACGATGAATTCCATTGAAGAGACTTTGTAGATTTCGATCATTGATAATCTTTTCTTTAAGCTCTTCTAGTTCTTCTCCGAAATCTTCACAAAAAGACTTTCTCATATGTTCAAAAGTTTCACTATCGTAATGATCTTCTAAGTCAAACGTACTAAGATGAATTAAGTTTTTTGTATTAATGATCTCATTTATTTTTTCTTTGTAAGCCTTTAGTTCTTTATCTCCAACAAAAACAAGATCGTTAAAAACTCGACCATCTGAACAAATGATAACCTCTGCACCTGGAAGGTAGAGATCTTGAATATCTTTACAGAACTGATTTAATCTTGCGAGTCCGATGAATTCCCCCAAGTCTGGTAAGATTCCACTCGTCTTATCTGGGTTAGAACTTTTTGCAGGAAAAGCTGGAAGTATAAATTTTAATTTTTCATGTTTTAAGCAATGTTCTTCAATTTTGTTAAAAATTGGAAAAGCATTAAAGTCTATCTGATCAGAATCTGTTAATTCAAAATTTCCAAAATGAAGTAGCTTCTCAAAAATTGCTTTAGCTGGTGTTTCATTATTTATTTGTAAAAGTTCCATGTAGTCCTCCTAAATCTCAAGGACTAAGTTATAGAAAATTTAAAAATAAATATAATAGATAATGTGAGTTGCTATGATAAGTATTACTTATGAGAAAGGTGTAAGTGGTCAAAATTATAGGCTTTCATTTTCCCCAAGAGAGGAGGACTTTTCCTTTCGATTTTCTAAGTTCGATGCTTCGATGAGCGTCGCCAACATTGCTAGCAGGAAAAACGTCACCGATAAGAGGCCTGAGGTTCATACTTTCGGCTTTATTAAAATTACTCATAAACTCTTTTTGTGAATTTTCATCTTGAATGAGAAGGAGAGCATTGAGGGCATAAACACCTTTATTTTCAGCAAATAAATTGATCACACTAAACTTTGGCATTGTAAGAACGGTCTTGAGAAAAGCTCCAAAACTTCTCTTTCCATCTTTTATTCCGTCTGAAACTCCTAAGCAAAGAATTCTTCCTGTAGGTTTAAGAAGCTTAAATTGTTTTTTAATAGTTGAACCACCACTAGAGTTTAAGATGAAATCAAAATCTCTTTCTGAAGAGTTAGAAAACTCTTCATTGGTCATGGGCTTAGCACCATAAGATTCAATGAGTTCTTTTTTATGGGGAGAACTAGTAAGTCCAATAGCTTTTGCCTCTAAATTCTTTAGCATTTGTAAAGCAAGAGTTCCGACTCCACCAGTTGCACAATCAATGAGAACTTTATCGCCCTTTCTAATTCTCGCCATATCATAGAGAGCAGTGTAGGCCGTAATAAATGCGACAGGAAGCCCTGCTGATTCTTTAAGGTCTAGATGATTAGGTTTTTTTAAAACCTGCCATTCTTTCATTTTTAATTGAGAGCTATAGCCACCAAAAACACATCCACCATAGACTTCATCACCTTCTTTTAAAGAAGTGACTGCATGACCTACAGCTAAAACTTTCCCACTATATTCATATCCAGGAGTGAAGGGTTTTTTAGGAGCATCTTGATAGAAGCCAAGTCTCATGACGATATCTGCAAAATTAATACCTGAGTAATATACATCGATAAGAACGTCGTTCGAACTGAGGCTTTGTGGATCAATGTCAGGGAAGCTTTCCGTCTTTAGGGTGTGAGCTTTCCCATATTTTCGAATAATAATTTTTTCCATAAATCCATTCCTTTTCCTAATCATTACACAGATATACCCGATAAGTAAGTATGAAAAATCAACTAACGATACTTACAATTTTCCTTGTCTCTTGCTCTGGTTACCATGACCCGAATAGGACAATTTCCTCTGTTAATTATGTTTCAGAAGAGCAGCCACCTGTTGAACAAGGGGAAGTTTGGACTGATCGAGAAATGAAAGCGGCGAAATTAATTCGTAATCAATTTAGGGATATTCTTGAAGAATCTACTGGTAATAGTGAATTAATGAGAAGGGATGCTCACCCTAAGCATCATGGTTGCGTGAAGGCCAATCTTGAGATTGATAATTCTCGTTTAAAGTCAGAATATCGAACCGGAATATTTAGTGAGAATAGAGAATATAAGTCAATCGTCCGTTTTTCTAATGGTGATCCTAATCATCGTAAAGCTGATAAAAAGAGTGATGTAAGAGGGATGGCCGTTAAGGTATTGGATGTTCCTTATAAAACATATCTTGAAGAAGTAGGTATTGAAAAAAATAATTCTGTTCATGATTTTGTTTTTATGAATAGTTCCGAGTTTTTTATTAAAGACCCAAAGCACTATGGAACTTTTATGGACGCTGTTTCTGAAGGTGGATTCTCTATGCTTAAGTTTGGGCTTGGTTCGATCGTAAACCCGTCGGATAAATTTGTATCCATTCTAACAAAAGCTTTCTCAATGAAAGTAGGAAATCCATTGGATATTGATTATCACAGTGCAACTCCTTATAAGTTAGGTGATACGTCGATGAAGATGATGTTCAAAACGTGTAAAGCCTATAAGAGTAAGATTCCGAGAAAGAATGCTTCTAATAACTTCTTAGCTAATAAGCTGAGGTCTTATCTGGATAAGAATGAATCATGTTTTGAATTCTTTGTTCAGCCAAACCAAGATAAGAGAAGAAATAATATAGAAAATGCTCAAAGAAAATGGTCTACCAAAAGATCACCATATTATAAAGTGGGACGCTTAACAGTCCTTAAACAATCTAAGGAAAGTATTGATGCTCGTAATGAAAGTTGTGAAAACTTATCAATGAATCCTTGGCGTGCTCCTACTGCCAATAGGCCAATGGGGGGAGTGAACCGTATCAGATTGGAAGTTTATGTTAAACAGGCCAAAATGAGACAGGACTACAATGGTATTGAGTACCCAGGTCCAACGAAATTTGATTAAGAGCTTTTCTTCTTAATTAACGGCTGAATTAACTTTTGATAAATTATCCCTTTATCAGACGGACTCTTTGTCTTGTGGGTAATTGCCCAATAAGAAAATTTCACATTATCAAGAATACCTAGTTTATAAAGAAGCTTATCTTTAATCATTCTTTTGGCAGAGCTCTCGGGAAGAAAACCGTAGTAACGACTCTTTAACAAGCCCACAGTCATAAGTGAAATATTTGAAAATGTAGCTGCCACAGTCGGCTGGATACCACTTTTTTGGTAAAAGAAATCAAGTTTATCGGCAAGCATACAGTCTCTTGGGTAACCAATATATTTTTGAGATTCTAATGATTGAGGGAATTTTCCTTTATAAGATTCTTTCTTCGAAGTCATGCAATATATTTTCTCAGTTTTAATACGATATCCTTGTAGTCTTTTTGACCTACCAGAATAGGGGGAGTCGCAAATGATAAGATCAAGATCCTTATTTGAAATACTTTTTAATAATGTATCTAAATCTTTTTGAATCACTTCGACTTTTACATTCTTAGTTAAAATAATTGGCTTTAAGTAGTCAAAGACAAACTCATTAGGAATCCAAGGAACAACGCCTACTTTAATGATCTTAAGGCTTGGCGTATCATTCTTAAGTGTTACTAACATTTCTTCAGAGTGACGAAAAATTTTCTGTGCGTAGTCTTTTACTTTGAGTCCATACTCATTAATGATGAGCTTTCTTCCTTTTCTCTCAAACAGTTTTTGTCCTAAATCTTCTTCAAGAAGTTTTAACTGTAGTGAAAGGGCAGGTTGAGAGATATTAAGTTTTTTGGCGGCTTTTACAATAGAGCCTTCCTCTGTGATGTTTAAGAAGTAGAATAAGTGGTTGAAATTAATCTTATACATAAATCCCTTATATAAGTTTTTCTATATATATACATAATACTATATGTATTTTTATTTATAAAGAAAATCCCCGATAATATATATAACAAAGGAGTTGTCATGGAAGTTGCTATTCATAATTATTCAGAGATTAATTACAGAAAAGTAAGAGACGCTATTTTATTCCAAATAAAGAATAAAATGGAAAGACTAAAAAACTCAGGTAAATGGAAAATCGAATTCTGGATTGCTGATAAGAATGATCCAAACTTGGAATATATTGATTGTGCTATTGCCATCAAAAGACCAAAGAGAAGAACTCTTTATATCAAGCAATCAGCCGGAAATTTGAAAACCTCAATCAAAAGGTGCTTAAAGGAAATTGAGCAGAAATTGAAAATTGAGAAAACTAAACAAGGAGTAAGATAATGAACTTTAATACATTAAATTTAAAAACTAGAAACTTAGACAGAAAATCGAAGAAAATGAGATCTCTTGGTATTGTTCCAGGTATTGTTTATGGTAAGAATATCTCGAATATTCCTGTCAAAATGACGATGGCCGAATTATACCGAGCCTTGAAAGAAGATGGAGAGGTTTATCAGATTGAAACTGAGAAGGGAGAAATTCTCGTTAAATTTGAAAGTATTCAACGAGATCCTCTGTCCCGACGACCCATTCACTTTTCATTAACTCAACTGGAAAGAGGGAATGAAAGTGAGATTCAGGTGCCAGTAAACTTAAAAGGTATACCGGAAGGTGTAAAAAAAGGTGGTACTTTAGTTGTGATTAGGGATGACCTAACTGTAAGTGCAACGCCAAAGAATATGCCTGAAGAAATTAAAGGGAATATTGAAGACCTTGATATTGGTGAAAAACTGACAGTCGGAGATCTTAAAGTTCCTAAGAAGGTTGATGTGGTAGAGGATGACGAGCTGGTCGTTGCGGTTTGTAAACCACCGACAGTAGTAGAAGAAGAAGTTGTTGAAGAAGGATTTCAGCTAGCATTATAAGAAAATTAATAAAAAACCATGGCCCTTCGCTCTGCAGACTAATAAAATTAGACTATGTAGAGCGGAGGGCCTTTCTTGTTTGATAAAAGATTATTGATATTGAGTTTGTTTGCAAATCTATGCTTTGGGGCTTTTCTCGGTAAAAAAGTTTATCAAAACCTATTTCAAAGAACGGAGAAAAGAGTGACTCATATAGATGTTCGTTTAGACCAATTTAGGTCTTATCCAAATCCTATGAATTCAATTGTCCTGATAGGGGATAGTCTTATTGAAAGAGGTCAGTGGGATGAGATGCTACCTGGTTTCAAATCAGTTAATCGAGGAGTTTCGGGAGCCACTTTTGGGACTTATCTTGCTTCAGGAATTCTCCAAAGTTTAGACTCATCAAATGAGATAATCATTCTCTTAGGAATTAATAACTTTTGGAAAAATGAAAGTTACGAAAATACAAAAGATCAATTAGTTAAATTTCTTGATGTCGTGAAGAAGAAGGATTTTAAAAGGGTTACTATAATTAAGCTTCTTCCAACTTATTATGAGCAGTTAGATCAAAAAAGAAATGAAATTGATAAACTCAATGAAGATATCGAAAAATTGGCAAAGAAGTATCGAGTGATTGACCTTTCAAATGCTTTAAATGATCAGAGTTTTTTCATTGATGGTGTTCATTTAAGCGGTAAAGGATATAAAGTTGTTGGTGATAATATTCTAAAGTATCTTAAATCTCTTTAGTTTCTGTAAGACTTAAAATTTAAATTTTACACCAGCTCCCCAAAGTTGCTGAAGAAAATCTCTATTCTCTGGTCCACCAGAAGAGTTATTTTCTAAATACTCATAGAAAGCATTAAAAACTAAGTGCTCACCCTTTCTTCTCTCAAGAGAAATTTTCCAATCATTATAGTGAGAAGTATTTATATAAAGATTTTGGTCAGAGTTGAGTGCTTGATATTCGTAACCAAGGGTAAGATCTGTCTTTCTAAAAAGACTTTTAAAAGTATAAGCAGCACTAAAAATATTAATATCAATTATATCTCCATCAACTTTATTATATCTGCGACTTAGATGGTTGGTAATTTTGATTTTTGAATGCAGATGCTTGTCATAAATATAACTAAGAGTGATGCCATAAATATTTCCATGGTCATTGTCTCTAAAACCTTGAAAGGCCTGAGCAAAAGGTCCAAATTCAATTTGGTGATTCTTTGCAAAATTAAATCTCTCATAAAGATCAAGACGAGTATTCTCTGTGTAGAAATCCCATTGATCTTTGTTGTTGAAGTCTTGATAAATAGTATTGAATTTTAAATCAAATACAAGATTTGCTTTACGTTCTAAAAAATGATGCTTGAAGTGAAACTCATAACCATACATAGATAGTAGACGATCATTTCTTTGAACGAATGGCTCATCTCTACGATTATGCCAAATCATTTCCATGCCAGCCTTGAGATAGTGCATATACCTTTGACTATTATAGATATGTCTCCCCACAAATCCTTCAAATGAAAGAACCATGCTTTCAGCGTTGCTTACATAGCGATATTCACCGTAGTAATCTTCATAGGACTTATAAGAATAAAAGTAGCGAGCGTCGGCTTCAAGATCTACTCTAGTTAGCTTTTTATACTTATCTAAAAGTTTATTGACTGAAGTTCCAAACTCATCAATCTGTTTCATCGTTCCATCAACAAAGCTTACGAAACCTAGATAAGGATCAAGTTTAGTATTTGAAGGTGGTACATAAGAACCCGTTGAGCTATCAATCCCACCATATTGTTCAGGAAGAATATATTCGCCTTTCTCGGAATCGTATTTAGCTCCCTTAGGAGGCATAACATAGATACCTGTATCTAGATCTACCACACCACCAGCTCGTACTGAGTTTTTTGCCAATTTATGACGATGAGAGTTTCGAATTTGTTTTTCGATATTCCCTTTAGGTTCTGGTATTAAGTTTTTATTAGTAAGCTTAAAATTTCTCTTGTCTTTATTTTTTATAACATTACTTGTTTTTTCTTTTACAAAATTAGTTCGGCTCAAAGCTTGTAGCTGTTGGCTTGATACCTTAGTCGGATTTAAAGGCACGTCATATGTAGGAAAAGCTCCGGAGAAATTACCTTTCTTAATAGAGACTGTGTTCGCACTAAGCTTATCTTCGATTTCAGTATAATTACTATATTTATTCTTATCTTTAGGATTTGTGTCCAACTCTTCTTTGATTGAGTTAAGAATCTCAGCGTCTGTTTCTTTGTAGAAGTCTACTTCACCTTGGAGGGTAATATTCGATGTAATATGATTTTTTTCATTATAGGTGAGAATGAAGTCAGTACCTCTTACTCCAAGTGCCGCAGATTTAGTTTTTATATAAAGCTTGTGTTTATTATTATTTCTTTTACGAACCTTCGCCCTGATCTTACCTTTTACAAGAGAGACGAGGGAAGGATCTGAATTGCTTTTTTGGGTAATGAAAATTTTAGAATCTGGACCCAGAGTTATCTTATCTTGATTTTGGGTTTTTATGATGGCGAAACTTTTCTTACTCGAAAAAACCTCAAGAGGACCTTTAAGTTTTAGGCCACTTTTAAGTTTAACTTTCTTATTTCCTTTAGCAGCGTAGACGTTTCCCTTCGTTTTCAGGATTTGAATTACCTGAGCCTGCGAAATATTAGATATGCCCAGTAAAGTCGCTAGGATGCAAAAAGTTAAGCTATAGTGTCTCATATTGAAATTGTAGGTGTTTTTTGAATTGTGCGTCAATGGATTTCTAATCTTTTCTATTTGATCGTTGTTCCAACATAAGGGATGATAACCAAGATTATTTTAAGGAGGATTGAATGTTGAAAGTAATTATTGCATTACTACTAGTGGGGAGTGCTTACACACAGGACTTTTCTAAAGTAAAAATTGAAAGAGAGAAACTAACTAATAATCTCCATGTCTTAAGAGGAATGGGTGGTAATATTGGTGTCCTCTCTGGCCCTGATGGTGTTTTTTTAGTTGATGATCAGTTTGCTCCACTGGCTGATAAAATTAGAGCAGCAGTGAAACTCATTTCGAGCTCTCCTATTAAATACGTATTTAATACTCACTGGCACTTTGATCACACTGGTGGAAATGAAAGCTTTGGAAAATCAGGGAGTGTTATTGTTGCTCACGAAAATGTAAGAAAGCTTCTTTCTAAAGATCAGTTTATCAAAACTTTTGGTAGAGAGATTAAAGCTAAACCGAAAGAAGGACTACCAGTTATCACTTTCAATTCAAGGATTAACTTTCATATCAATGGTGAAGATGTGAATGTGTTCCATGTTAAGAATGCTCATACTAATGGTGACTCAATCATTCATTTTAAAAAAGCGAATGTTTTCCATATGGGAGACACTCTTTTCTTTGATCGCTTTCCGTTTATTGATATACAGCATGGTGGTAGCTTAGATGGAATGATTAAGGCCCATGAAACTGTTCTTTCTAAATCTAATAAAAAGAGTCGATATATTCCTGGTCATGGTAGTGTGGCTAGTTATGCAGGATTGAAAGCCTATGTCGCAGAATTAAAGAAAATTAGAACAATCTTAAAGAAAGTTAAAAGAAAAGGTCTTTCTTTAGATAAGGCTAAGGCGAAGAATCCATTAGCTGAATATGATAAGAAAGGGTGGGGGAAATACTTTATTAAAACTGATAAGTTTATCGATATTGTTTATCCAACTCTTTAATTGATTCTAAAATGCCCAAGGACTTCATTAAATGTGGGAGTCCTTGGTCGATCAACATGATAGATCAGACAGATTGATACTTTCTCTTTTATCTTTTCAATTAATTTTAACTTTTCATATTTTAAAGCGACAGGGCTCGGCAGGATACAAAGTCCTTTTGAGTTCATGGCCAGTTGGGCGAGGACATCGTAGTTATTGATCGCGACCTTTTTATAGTTTTTATATTTTGAGAGAACTCTATTCACATTGATCATATCAGGATTATAGTAAATTATTTCTTCACGTTTACTTTTAGCGGATGCGTTCCAAATTCCTACATAGTCATCTCTAATTTTCTTTATCACTAAGTTTGGATGAGGGAGTGGGTTCGCGACAATAGCTAAATCCAGTTGGTGATGAATGATATCTCTTACTAATTCCCCTGACTTTTTAAGGACAAGATCTATTTCTAAGAGAGGAAAATCTTCGATAAGCTTAGGTATTGAGGTAGAGATTTTATCAATCGCTGTAATTGGGTGGGTTCCTATCGAAATAACTCCTGCAATTTCATCGAGTTTCTTTTCAGCTTTCTTACTGCCATCTTTCCACAATTCTTTAAGACTATTTATTTGTGAAGCCAGTAGTGTTCCTCTTTGGGTGAGAAGAAGACCTCGTCCTTGACGAATAAATAGTGGGGCTCCCACCTCTAATTCAAGCCTTTTAAGTGCTTTTGAGAGAGAGCCCTGTTGCATGTCTAATATCTCACAGGCACGAGAGATATTCAGTGTTTCGCTAAGTATAAGAAAATATTCATATTCGTTCTTAAGTGGAGTCATAAGTATTCCTTTTAGGAATATGTACTATGAATGACACGGTATTTCAAGCATAGGTGGAAAAAGGTACACCTAATAACAAGCCAGAGGAGGTTGTATGAAAAAATTAATTTTATCTTTATCAGTATTATTTTTAATGAATGCCGGAGCGGCAGACTTAAAAGAGATTATGAGTGCTATGGGCACAGACTTTAAACTTACTTTTAGATTAGCGAGTCAGGGTGATTCTTCAGATCAGGCCAAGAAAACGGTTATGAGACTTAAAGAAAATATTCTTCTCGCAAGCTCGACTCTTCCATCACATGTTGATCCGAGTGATGAAGCGACAGTAAAAAAGTATCAATCAATCATGTCTCGTTTACTCGAAGAAGCTGATGATCTCGTTGTTATTTTTGATACAGCTCCTTTGAATAAAAGAGAAGCTCTTATGACTTTAAAGAAAATGGATAATATTAGAAAAGAAGGACACAGTGTTTTTCGTTAATTCTAGTATTTTATTATTATCTCTCCTAATAATAGGCTCATGTGTCCCTTTAAAAGCAAATAAAGGGGCACTGCGCTTTGAAGTAAGAGAGATTGGAATATCTAAAGTAGAAGAGAATATTCCAATAGAAGCGAGCTTTAAGAGTATCAATAAACATTTTATCGAGAAAAGTTGCCTTGATTGCCATAACAATAATTCACCAAGACTTTCTTTTGAAGGAAAGCAAAACTTAATTGATAATGCCGATGATATTCTCTTTTATGCCGAGTTTGGGTGTGATCTTGGAAATTGTATGCCGCCTGTCGATCGCTCAGGAAATCCGGTAAAGCCGATTCCTACTCAAGAGATTTTAAAAAGTTTATCAGATTGGGTTGAAAACGACTTTGAAGATATTGAAAAAGAATTAGAGAAAGATTCAGAGATAGATATTTAACGAGATACCTAAAACTGTATACTTATGATCTTGGCTATAAGTATCAGTATGACTACGAGAATATTCATCAGACGTTGTCCATTTACCAACACCTTTTTGAACGAATACACCTGGCTTGAATCTACGACTTAGGTGCCATGTAAATCCAGTATAAATCCATTGCTCTGAGATAGTTTCATCACTGTAATTGGTAGGAATGATCAGTTCATATTGAAAGTAGTAATTTATTAAAGCTTTTCCTTGATTAAAGAAAACTTTAGTAAATCCTGGTCTTAGAATGCTGTGGTTATGAGAGTTTCTGCTATTGTGTTCATTTGTGTATCTAAGTTCAAAAATTGAGTTCTTAACAAATGAGATAAGTTTTTTGTAACTAACATTAGCTCCGATTAAAAACTCACTTCTGCTTTGTGTATCGGCCCATTTCCAAGTCGGGGATTTTACCCAGTCATCATCATATCTTTTTCCAACAAGGTATGTTCCGTATCCTCCAATCTTAAAATTATTATGAATACGATGACGATATTCAAATGTTAGTGATTTCTCATCTCTATCATCTGTAACTTTGAAGTAATCGCCCTTAAAGACGAGAGTGTCCCAGTCTGTGAGTTTGTAAAATGAATTTACTTTAAAGCGAGCTTGCTGATTATTCTTTTCGATAGGGGGAACATGAGCAGCATAGATTTGGACACACGATAAAAATAGGAGGTAGGTTAAGATTTTAATCATAGTCTTGATCGAGCAAGTCCTGATATGCGTCTTCAATATTTACTTTATTTTCTATTTCTTTTTCATTACCTACCATTTCCCAATTTAGTCTCTTTGTCCAAGGTAAAGGCTTAGGATCTGAAACAGTTTGAGCCACTTTTACACCTTCACCTTCTTTTACTAAGACAGTCTTGTTATCCTTAGATTTCACTTCAACGAGGCCTTCATTTACACACATCCAAGAATCATTCTTATTTCCCAGAGAAACAAAGAATTGAGTTCCACGAACGCCCATTGAAGCATGCTTTGTTTTAACGCGATATTTGATCTTCTTATTTTTTCTTACCTTGCTTTTTAAAATTTCAAAGAAGCTACTACCTTTCGTTAGTCCAGAAGCTTCCTTAGAAACTATAAGCTGGGAGTTTTGATTGACCTTAATCTTGGAACCAGAGTTAAGGGCCAAGACAACGAGAGCTCCTTTGCCTGTTTTAAATATCGACTTATCACTAAATGACAGTCCCTTTTTTACGGATGTCGCTTTAGAATCCTTTGATTTTTTAAAAAAGACCTCGCCTTTAGAGAAGAGAACTTTTCCAATATTTTGAGCTTGGATATTAGAAATAAGAAGTAGTGTCATTATTATTGTTTTCATTTAGATATTATATCTATTGTTTTTATAAAAGCGAATTAGTCAGGTATGCTTTTAATTTCTTAGTTAAATGTTTAAAATAATGGAAGATTTGTGAGGATTTATGAGAAAATTATCTGTTATTTTGTTAGGACTTTTATTTATTCATTCTGTTGTAGCAGAACCTGTAACGAATAAGATCTTCAAGAAGTATTCAAAACTATCTGATGTTCCAAGTAATACAATACAAACACTCTTGGCCAGAAGAGTATTATTTCCTTTGTCGAAAGATTATCTAAATAATTGGCGAAAGAATTGTCTTAAAAAATCAAGTATCGACTGTCGTTACTATGGTCTTAGTATTTTAAATAATGGAAATGTTAATTTAGCAAAAGATATGTTTTTAAACTTATGCCGTGATGGAGACAACGAATCTTGTCTTCTTCGTTATCAATTAGCTCTTACTGAAAAGAGAAAAGTTAGTTTGAAAATATTAGCAAAAAAGAATTGCGACAAGAAAAGTTCCGAATGTTTTGGATATGAGCGAATTCTTTTTGCCGAGGGAAAAACTAAAGAAGCATTGGCCCTTTCAGAAGAAAACTGTTTAAAGAGGGATCATTCAAAGAGTTGTAAAAATCTTTTTGGAGGTTTCTTAGAGAAAATAGATATGAAAAAACTCAATCCTGCGGTTGAGCTGAAGAAAAGATGTGAGCTCAAAGATGTGACTTCTTGTTTTCAACAAACCTTAATTGATAAGGCTATGAAGTTTGTAGACTCTATTCTCGCTCTTGTTGAAAGTTGTAAAGCTGGAATTTTAGAAGGTTGTCGTGGAGTGGTTGAGGCCGTTAAATCTCAAGAAAAGCTTTTAGAAAATAAAACGATTGCGGAAAATATTTATTTTATTTGTACATTGGGTAACGAAGATGCTTGTAAGCTATCTTCAAAACTTGATAGTAAGAACTTTAAAAAAGAATTAGCTCAACTTAATTACTTTGAATGTAATCTCAATCCAAAGAAAAGTTGTTACCAACAGATTAATGACTATAAACCTAAGAAGATGGTTGATTTCAAAACGATTAAAGTTCCAGAAAAAATTAGAGAATTTATTAATATTGAGTTCAAGAAATGTTCATATGTAACGGTTGATAAAATTAAGTTTCAGGATGGCTTAGTTGAAGAAGCGTACAAAATAGATTGTGTGAGGAAAAAGAGTCGATCTCAGGCAATACTCTATGCTAATGGGCAAACTCACTCTCTTAGAGACTATGACCGTAAAGGAAAACTCCATGGAACATCTCAATTCTATAATTTCGCTGGTGAAATTAATCGTATTGAATCTTATAAGAATGGAGCAAAAGATGGGGACTTTTATGAGTTCTTTATCCCAGGGATTTTAAAGTCGATTAAGAAATACAAAAATAATTCACTAACTCAGATTGTTCTCTATTATCAAAACGGCGTGATGAAAAGCTATGAGGAGTTTGATTCAAAAGGAAAGCCTACTGGTGGGAGGTATGTTTTTGGTCAGCAGGGTGGAGTTCTCGAAAAAGCTCTATTCAAAAAAGGTCAACTAGTAACACCTCTTCAACGTTATAAAATTGAGGAGCTAAAATTTGAAATGATTGAAGTTTTTGAAATAGTAAAAGTTAAAAATAAATATCAATGCATTCGAAGAGGTTTTGATTTGAATAATTATTTACTAGAACAAAAGAGATTAGATAGTTCTGCACATTTGGATTTAATTGATAAAACTTATTATGAGGGTGTGAATGCTCTGGGAAGAAAAGTTTTTTATGTAGAAGATAAGAAGAAGTGTTCAAAAGCTATCTCAATGATTAAAAGCACGGAGAATTAATGAAAGTTATAATTATAATGTTAGTTTTAGTACAGTCTACATTTGCTTTCGATTGCTTTAAGCAATTATGCAAAGGCGATCGAGTAATGGATCAGTATGGTTGGAATGGAAGAGTTGAGTCCTTTGATAGAGATAGACTTAGAGTTAATGTGGCACTTTCACATATCCCTGCACTTTATGCTTTTCCTTATGGCGATTTAGGAAAGGGTGTAAGGTGCTTTGAGCATATTTGTGTTGGTGATAAGGTTCAAGATAATGCAGGTGATACTGGGGAAGTTCTTGAAGTTTTTAATCATGGAAAAGCATGGGTATTTATTCCAGATTATGACGGAAGATTTATTCTTGAGACTAAGAACTTAAAACTTAAGCTTTGAGTAGTTTCCAAGTGTTGTCTGGGCAATACTCAACGACTCCAACTAAACTATCTTTACCATACTTATGATGATTATCTCCCCAGTCTTCGGGAGAGAGGAGGGAGAGATATTTCCCATCCTCCGTTTGGTAGAGGTAGTAGATCTCGCCTTCTACCGGTTCAAAATTAAATTCAGAATCTAAAATCATGTGAGAAATTTCAACTCTTGATTTAAGAGCATTGGCCTGATCAGCAAGGATCTTCATTTGTTCTAAAATATTATCTAATTGAATTTGAGTTTGGCCTCTTAGTGCATCGAGTGCTTTTTCTTTTTTGGCACCGGACTCAGAGGGAGCGATATCAAAACCACCTCGAGAGCTGGCATATTCAATAAGCGAAGGTAAGTCGAGTTTATCATCTGAGAAAACTACAAGTTCAGCTTCTTTTGAATTTTTCTTCTTACCTTCATCACTCATTTATTTTTTACCTTTAATCAGACTATCAACAATCTCTGGATTAAGTAGAGTTGATGTATCGCCAAAGTTATCAAGCTCATTGGCAGCAATCTTTCTTAAGATTCTTCTCATAATTTTTCCAGATCTAGTTTTTGGTAAACCTGGAGTTATTTGGATTGCATCAGGCTTGGCAATTGGTCCAATCATCTCATTAACGACATTATTGATTTGAGTCTTTAACTCATCTTCTGCAATCTCGTCAGAGAGGATGACGTAGGCGTAGATTCCTTGTCCCTTAATATTGTGAGGGAATCCCACAACAGCACTTTCAACTACTGAAGGATGCTGGTTAATGGCATCTTCAACTTCAGCTGTTCCAATTCTATGTCCAGAGACATTAATAACATCATCTACTCGACCTGTAATACGATAGTTTCCTTGTTCATCTCTTTTTGCTCCGTCACCTGTAAAGTAGTAACCTGGGTAAGCTGAGAAGTAAGTATCCTTATATCTTTCGTGATCACCGTAAACTGTTCTTGCAATTCCTGGCCATGGTCTCTTGATACATAAGTTGCCTTGAGCCGCTAAAGTCGAAATTTCATTTCCATCAGCATCCATGAGAACTGGCTCAATACCTGGCTGTGGAAGAGTAGCGTATGTTGGAATATCTTTTGTTACTCCCGCAAGTGCACTAATCATAATTCCACCTGTTTCAGTCTGCCACCAAGTATCCACAATAGGACACTTTTCGCGACCAACATTCTTATGATACCAATCCCAAGCTTCTTCGTTGATTGGCTCACCAACTGAACCTAGTACTTTAAGGCTTGAAAGATTAGCCTCTTGAACAAATTTAATATCACAAGCTTCAAGAGCTCTAATGGCAGTTGGTGCTGTATAGAAGTGAGAAACTTTTAGTTTGTCGATAACTTGCCAAAAACGACCAGCGTCTGGCCAAGTTGGAACACCTTCAAACATAACAGTCGTTGCACCGTTGAGAAGTGGTCCATAAGTTAGATACGTGTGACCTGTGATCCAGCCAATGTCAGCACTACACCAGTAAATGTCATTTTCTTCCATTTGAAAAACATTTCTAAAAGTATGATAGGCGTATGTCATATAGCCAGCAACAGTATGAAGAAGACCTTTAGGTTTTCCTGTTGAACCAGATGTATAGAGAATAAAGTTTGGTGCTTCAGAATCAAGAGGAGTCGCTTCACATTCTGATGAGGCATTTTTTAATAATTCATCGAGATCAATATCTCTTGCATCAGCTTCAATATTTTCATTTGTTCTTTTACTTACAAGAACTTTTTTAATTGTTGGACAATCTTTAAGGGCTTCATTGGCAATGGCCTTAAGTGCAATTGTTTTACCGCCACGGAAACTTCCATCATTTGTAACAAGAACTGAAGCTTCGCAATCTTGAATTCTGCCTGCCAGTGCCTTCGCTGAGAAACCTCCAAAGACAACTGAATGTACAGCACCAATTCGAGTACAAGCTAAGATACCAGTGAGAAGTTCAGGAACCATTCCCATATAGAAGCAAACTCTATCACCTGGTTTTACCCCTTGGTCTTTGAGAACATTGGCGAATTGACAAACCTGTTGATGAAGTTCTTTATAAGTAATTTTTTTGGCTTCAACTTTTGGATCATTGGCTTCATAAATCACAGCAACTTTATCACCGCGATCTTTAAGATGACGATCGAGACAATTATAAGAAATATTAGTTTGACCGCCTTCGAACCACTTAACATTTAAGTCTTTAAAATTACCTGTTTGAACAGAGTCAAAGTCCTTAAACCAATGAAGTTCTTTGGCGACATTTTGCCAATATTCTTCATTCTTATTAAGCGACCAATCGTAATGCTCACGGTATTGTCCTTCAGTAGTGATGCGACCCATAAAATCTTCCTTGTCTAAGTAAAAATGTTGCTGAAATATCAAATCATATTGCTTTAGGAGATGCAAGAATTCAGGTCATGGGAGATAATCTAGGCACTTAATATGAGAGCTAATGTTTTCAAAGGAATTTTTATGCAATTAGTAAAAATATTTATACTTTTCTTAGGGCTGAGTTACTCAGCATCTGCCGCTGAACCGGGTAAGATGGCCGAAGGTTTTTCTCTCACTTCTCACGAAGGAAAGAAAGTCAGTCTTTCGGACTATAAAGGAAAAATTGTTATCTTAGAGTGGTTTAATCATGGTTGTCCTTTTGTTAGGAAGCACTACGATTCTAGAAATATCCCGAATATGCAATTGGCTCAGCAGTCCAATAAGGATGTTGTTTGGCTAACAATCGTTTCTTCAGCACAAGGGAAGCAAGGATATCTAGGCAGTGCTAAAGAAGCCACGGCTAAGTATAAAGAAGAGAATATGCGAGCTGATGCTTTCTTATTAGATCCATCAGGAAAAGTGGGAAGAATGTATAAAGCAAAGACGACTCCACAGTTTACTATCATTGGTAAGGACGGAAAGATCGCCTATGCGGGAGCCATTGATTCAATCCCATCTTCAAGTGCCGATGATATTCCTCATGCTAAGAATTATGTTGAGCTGGCGATGGATCAGGTTCTTGCTGGAAAACCTGTTAAGATTGCAAAAACAAAGCCTTATGGGTGCTCAGTAAAGTACTAACGACTAAAGAAATTGAAAAAGAGCTATTTTTTTTATATTGTGCCCTCCGTAACAAGAGGGCTTTTTTGAATTCAATTTATTCTTATCAAGCAACAGAATTTGCACATTTCTTAGCTGATTTTTCAGTGAAGGAAGAAGTGTCTCTCGATTTTTATCGCAATATTTTTGGGGAAAAGAAAAAAAGAAGTTTTCAACTTTCTGAAGAGGCCCAAAAATCAATAGAGACTCATTTTAATCTTGAACTTCCTGAAATTGATTCACTTCAAAAGTCATCGGATGGAACCATAAAGTTTCTTCTTAAGTTTAAAGATGGGAAGAAAGTTGAAGCAGTCGCTTTAAATTTTCATAAGAATTACACACTCTGTCTTTCAAGTCAGGTTGGCTGTGCCATGAAATGTGATTTTTGTCTGACGGCAACTCAAGGTTTGGAAAGAAATTTAAAAGCTCATGAGATAGTCTCTCAATATATTCGTGTGATGAGATATCTACATGAGCAGGATATTAGTAAGAAAAAACCTAATATTGTTTTTATGGGACAAGGTGAACCTCTTCATAATTTTGATAACCTAAAACAGGCGTTGATGATTTTAAGAGATCGTTCGGGTCTTGATTTAGCAGGGGATAAAATCACGATATCTACTTCTGGCTATCTTCCAGGGATCAAAAGATTAAATGAGCTACCTGCGGTTAATATGGCCTTTTCTCTCCATAGCGTTAGAGAAGAAGTGAGAACAAAGCTTATTCCTCTTAATAAGAGCTATCCGTGGAAGGAGTGCCTATCAGAGCTTGCTAAGAATAACCCTTCCATTAAAAAAATTCTTAATATCGAATACTTACTTCTAGCTGGAGTAAATGATTCTTTAGAAGATGCGCAGCTTTTGGCCAGAGAGTTAGAGGGTTTTGACTATTTTATCAACCTTATTCCTTTTAATCCTTTTGCAGGAAATCCATATCAAAGACCTAGTGATCAAGCGGTGGAAGAGTTCAGAAAAAAACTTGTCTCACTCAAAGTTAGGACTATGGTAAGAACGACTAAAGGTGATGATATCCTTGCAGCTTGTGGCCAACTTAAATCAAAAGAGATCTAGTGGGTAGTCCGTTCCAAGATAGTCTACACCCATTTCTCTAAATCTCTCTACAGCTTCTTTGTCATTTGCATTCCAAGCAGTCACACTAAGTCCAGCTTGATGACATTGCTCAACGACCTCTTTATCAATGAGATGAACACTTAAGCTGATTCCATCGGCCTTACAATCCTTAATAATTTGAACAGGGTTAACAGGGAGTCCATACATTAAGCAGGCCGTTTTTATATAGGGGCAAGCTTCTTTAAAACTCATCAAAACTTTATGGTCAAAAGAGATGACCGTTAATAGTTCTGCCGGATAGTCACCGATCATTTTTGTGAGAGGTCCTAGCACATTTGGGTCTTTGATTTCGATCTGGGTAACTACATTTTCTTTAGAGATAAGATCAAGGGCTTCCTTGAGGGTAGGGATCGTCTGGCCCTCTCCAAGGTCTAAGGCCTTCAACTCTGAAAGGGACTTTCCAGAGACAGGACCTTCGCCATTGGTGGTACGGTTAACCGTATCATCATGGATAACCACGATTTCCTCATCTGAGCTGAGGTGAATATCAAGTTCAATGGCCTTTAAACCCTTTTCAATTACCTTTTGAAAACCTAGCAAGCTATTCTCTGGTAACTGTTCTTTTGCCCCTCTGTGACCCATTAAAATCATATTTTCCTACCTTATAATTTTTCCATCTATTTGAACTTATCGCTTTGTTTTTGTAAATCTCTTTGCTATTAAATATTCCTATAAATTTCAAGGAGTTGTACTTGTTTTTCGAAGGTGCTGAAAAGAAGCTCGAAGTTATCGTTGAGACGAATAGTCTTAACCTAATGGAAGTGGAACGTTCTTTCTGGGAAGAGATGGTGAGTGCTTGTAATGCAAGTATTCTTTCAGAAATTAAAAATGATCAAGCTCATGCTTACTTACTTTCTGAAAGTAGTCTCTTTGTTTGGGAAGATCGTTTTCTAATGATTACTTGTGGTCAGACAAACTTAATTGAGTCAGCGAGACTTTTCATTGAGAAGTATGGCCGAGATCAAATAGCTTCACTTATTTTTCAAAGAAAGAATGAGTATCAATCACAGCTTCAGCCATCTAGTTTTGTCGAAGATGCAAAAAGGTTACAGAATTGGGTGGGAGGAATTCCTCTTAGGTTTGGTAAAATTCACTCGCACTTTAATCTAATTTTTCATACAGATAAACCGTACACTCCAACTGATGACGATAATACAACTGAGCTTCTCATGTATGATATTTGTCCTAAGTGTAGTGAACTTCTCACAAGGCCTGATCTCACTAAAGAAGAAATTCGCGAGTTCTTTGATTTAGAAAAATTACTGCCTGGTTTTGAGATTGATGACTTTGTTTTTAAACCATATGGGTATTCATTAAATGCTCTTAAAGGCTCAGACTACTATACGATTCACGTTACACCGCAACTTTATGCTCCTTATGTTTCTTTTGAAACTAATTATAAAATGGGCGTTGAAAGACAAAAGATTTTAAATCATCTTATTTCAGTCTTCAGACCTGGAAGCTTTGATGTTGTTGGCTTCAATGAAGTTGATACATTTGAGTTTGATGAAAAGTATTTAATGGCCGTAAGAAGTCATGAGAAGAATGTGCAAGGTTATGATATCGACTTTAGATATTACTATCGTGAAAATAAAAATGGCGATGCTCCAACTTTAGTGAGCTTTGCCGATGAGGAATTATAATGAAATCAGATCTGTGGATTGAAGAAAAACTTGAAGACTATGCGGCTTTTAGATGGAAAGTTGAGAGAACTCTCTTTTCAGGTAAAAGTGATTTTCAATCAGTCGATGTTGTTGAAACGAGAGGGCATGGAAAAATGCTCTTAAATGATGGTCTTGTCATGTTAACTGAGAGAGATGAATTTATTTATCATGATATGATCACCCATGTTCCACTATTTGCTCATAAGAACCCAAAACGTGTTCTTGTTATTGGTGGTGGAGATGGAGGAACGGCCAGAGAGGTTCTTCGTCATCAAAGCGTTGAAGAATGTGTCATGGTTGAAATTGATAAAATGGTTTGTGACGCTTGTATAGAGCATATCCCACAAACAGCGAAACCGATGATTGAAAATGACCCACGCTTTAAGCTCTTAATTGAAGATGGTGTGAAGTATGTTGAAGAAGCGGCAAAGAATGGTGAGAAGTTTGATGCTATTCTCGTGGATTCGACAGATCCAATTGGTCCTGCCGCACCTTTATTTGGTCATAAGTTCTATGAAGATATTAGAGCGTGTTTGAACGATGGAGGAGTCATCGCCAGCCAGGGAGAGAGTCCTTTTTATATGTCTGAAATGCAAAATAAGTTGCTCTCTATACTCAGTGATACTTTTAAAATTGTAAGACTCTATAGCTTTACTAACATGGGTTACCCTGGAGGACTTTGGAGTTTTACTTATGCTTCTGATTCGGTCGACCCGGTAAAAGATTTCGATGCAGCAAAAGTTGAAAACTCTGATCTAAAATTTGGTTATTATAATAGTGAGATTCACAAAAGTGCTTTCGTTCAACCAAATTTTGTGAAAGAAAGAATCGCCCCTTATATAAAAGGATAAGAATGAATTACTGGCTAATGAAAACTGAGCCCGATGTTTTTGGAATTGATGATTTGAAATCAAAGAAGACTGAGTATTGGGATGGAGTGAGAAATTATCAGGCCAGAAATTTCATGCGAGATGAAATGAAAAAAGGAGATCTCATTCTCTTTTATCATTCAAGCTGTAAGGTTCCTGGGGTGGCAGGTATTGCTACCGTATCAAAGGAATCAGTCCCTGATTTCACTTCATGGGATAAGAAAAGTAAGTACTATGATGAAAAGAGTACTGAAGAAAACCCACGTTGGTTTATGGTCCAAGTAAAGTATAAGAAAAAATTCAAAGAAGTTATTTCACTTTCAGAATTAAAATCACATAAGAAATTGGAAAAAATGAAATTACTCCAAAAAGGAAATCGTCTTTCAATTATGCCTGTGACTAAATCCGAATTTGAGTTTATAGAAGAGCTTTCTAAGAAATAGTTAAGGCCCTGTTACCATCACTTCATAAACAGCAATAAAGTACAGTTCTAGATCTTGAATTGTAATATCTGATTCACATGTATCTTGATCTTTAATTGTACAAACAGCTCCAAGTCCAGCAGTATCACAGAGATCACTGAGGTTGGTACTTAGACTTCCAATAGAACCACTATTAGAAGTTGTTCCAAATGAAACATTTGTGAGGATATCGTAGAAGTTATTGAAGAGAATCGCTCCTTCACACATATAGGCCTTTCTATTGGCAGCCCCATTTTTAAGTTCGCTATGTCCATCATTGTAATCAGCGTTTGAACAAGGAGCGATATTCGCACCGGCACCGGTTACTGCCGCTTGAGCAGCTGCCGTTGTATAATCAGTGAAGCAGTCGTTTGTCTCAGGGGTATCCCTTGCTCCTTTTTGTCCAGTTGTATTTGTATTTCCATGAAGATAAACATACTTTCCAAGTTGGGCCAAGATCATGTACATGGCCTGAATACTCATATTACTCGCTTCAGTTGTTCCAAAGATACTTGCTCTATTGGCCTGTGAACTAGCACTAATTCCTCCAGCATAGAGGAGAGTATTAATGGCCGTCTTCAAGTTTGTATAAGAAGCATCTGTAGAAGCGGTTGTTGCACTTGTTGTAAAAGTCGCTAGAGAAGAAAGAAATGTTGTATTTCCAGCTGCAATCTTATCTACATCACTTCCAAAGAAAGTAATCTCACTAAAGCCTGAAAGACAGGCATAGGCACTGGCATATGTTTGAAGGTAACGAGAATTTTGATTTTGATATCCTACCTTGTTAAGAGCTGTGAGTGCTCCAGAGCAGTTTTTCTGAGTAAGTAGGAGATTAGCATTATCGATAGCATCATCCACACTTCCTTCATCTTTTCCACAACCGGAAAATGAAAGTGTAATAGCTAAGAATAATAATAAAAAAAATCGAGGCATAGAAAACTCCCGTACCTCGATTATTTTATCAAATTGAATAGTGTATTGCTTATATTCGGCAGTTATTTCATCTCAATCTGAGACTGCATGTATCTTTCTACTCCGACCTTTTCGATCAGACTTTGTTGAGTCTCAATCCAATCAATATGCTCTTCTTCACTTTCTAGAATATCAGCAAAAAGAGATCTACTTACGAAGTCTGCTTCAGCTTCTGCTAGCTTAATACATTCTTTAAGATATTTCGTCGCTCTATACTCAAGATCCAGGTCTGCCTTAAAGATCTCTTCAATATTTTGCCCGATTTGCACACGATCTAGCTTCTGAACATTTGGAAGACCTTCTAAGAAGAGGATTCTTTTAATTAGGTCATCAGCATGCTTCATTTCATCAATACTTGCCTTGTATTCAAGTTGCCCGATCTTCTCTAGTCCCCAGTCTTGGAGCATTCGAGCATGAAGAAAGTACTGATTGATGGCCGTTAATTCACCGGTAAGAACATTATTAAGTGCTTCAATAACTTTTGTATTTCCCTTCATTGGGTTCTCCTATTTAGAAATGAATGACAAAATTATAGGAAAGATTAAGACTTTTGACGATCTTTTAATGAGGTAAGAGAGGAGTTTTTATGAGACACAATCTCTTCTTCTAATTTTTTGACGGCATCGATCAGACAAATACCACATGATCCACCAACCCCTAATTTTTTAAGAGTATCAGAAGTCGACTTAGAAGAGCTTACTGCTTCTCTTACTTGATCTTCTGTTACTTGATGGCAAATACATACGTACATTATTTAGCTCCTGAATACCGTATCGGCATCTCTGGTTTAAATATTACAATAAAAGTTCGGTGAGGCAAACAAAAATATGTAAAAGTTAATTTTTATTAGCGTCAACTTACTGAAATCACATTGTCTAAAAACTGTCTCATTTTTCCTATTGCTGAAAAATGGACATAGATTAAACTTTATTCATGTATCAATTAGTTTATTTGAGTTTTGCATCTAAGAGTTTTTTGGCCGATGATCCAGAGTCGGGGGTCGATTCTATTCTTCAAGTAGCAAGAGTAAAGAATAAGGATTTGGGAATAACTGGAATGTTGCTCTTCAATGGAGTGGTGTTTATTCAAATGCTTGAAGGTGATAAGGAAGAAGTAGAGAAGCTTTACGCTAAGATTGAAGAAGATCCAAGACACTCCAAGGCCAAAGTACTTATTCGCCAAAATTCTAAATTTGGAGAGAGATACTTTGAAGACTGGACCATGGGTTATCGAAAAGTAGAAAAGAAAGATATTAAATTAATTGAAACCCTTGTTCCTTGGCAAGATGTGTCTGAAGTTTCCCAAAAAGATGTGATTATCCCTAAGCTAAATCTCATGGAGTTGTTTAAACAATTTCGTTATGGTGCCTAATGAATGAGAGGAGTGTTCACAACTTTAGTGATCACTTGATCTTTACCTGAACTATCTGAATAGCGAATAATAAATTTTAATTTCCAAATATGCTTTTCTTTTGGAGCTGCTTCCGCAATTTCATTAATATTAAAAGATGAAAGAATGATATTTCGTGAAGTAATTCTCACGTCTTTTTGACCGTCAAAGACTGGTTTTTCATCCCAGCTTAGACCTGCGATATCATTTCCATGTTGAGAATGATCATTCTTATCTGCCATAGCATGATGACCTGGCATTTGATTCGCTCCAAGAGCGCGATAAATTTTAACTTTTTTAACTTTTAATTTTTGGCAATCTCCATTGAAGGGAATATTCAGTGAAGCCTTAAGGGGATAGTCTGCTTCAAATTTTGTGAAGACGGGATAAATCTTCTTCGCAGCTTTGCCTTTTCCTTGGGGAATAAATTCTCCAATCTGATCTTGAAAGAAAATCTTACTATCACTTAATTGACAATTATTGGCCCAAGTCGATTGGGAAAAAAGAAATAGAATGGTGAAAATACTTAGAATTTTCATCGTCTCTTCCAGCTAAAGTGAACATGGTTATCATGTCCAGCACAGTAAGCAGTGATTGATCTCGAGCTTCCTGTCTTTTGTTGATAATAAGTATTAATTTGTCTTCTTAAAGTAGGGTCATTAATTAGAATTTTATCTACTTTTGTAGGGTCAACATCAATAAGTGTTTTAATCATCTCAAAAGTTTTTTCACGATCATAACAGCTTGAGTTTGAAACAGTACATGGTTTTGACATACCATCAGGGCCAACAAGTCTTAAGTCCACGTCTTGTCCTTGTTGATGTTCAGCATGACCGCGAGTTGGGCCACCTCTTGAAGAGATGTCCCCAACACCCATAACAATTCCTTTCTGTGCTAGTAGCTTACCAGCTGCTTTCAGTCTCCAAATCGTTCTTTCTGTTCCAAATACTTTTCTGTCGCCATCATTATAACGATAGTAACCATACTTATAGACATCCTGACTGGCTGGATCGATATCTGGAAGTTCTGTCGTCACACTACCACCAACTGCTGGAGGATCACCAACTTCATTTTCTAAAAATTCTTTCTGTTCATTTGTAAGTTGAGTTGAGACATCCCCAATATCGTTGGCCTCTCTGGTATCTACACACATTCCCGTTGTAGGGCCAGATACTTGATCATCTACCCAGCGACTCATTCCTTCTCCAGTTCTTGGAAAGCTTGTTTGTCGACGAGCATTGTTTAGTCCTTCAATATAATCTTGAGATGCAATCTGACTTTCTCCATAGAGACTTGGATCAAAACTAGAGCCGGTAGTTCCCATATCCTCACAACCTGCTAGGAAGAGCACTACTAGTAACATGAATATGGCTTTTAGTTGTAATCTCACAGTTTCATTATCGGTAAACTTGAGTATTTTCCTTAGGAAAAACGATAATTCAACAAGTTAGACAGTAAAATGGCCAATTTGACTGACTCAGAATATTGGCAGATTCTAGGAATCTATTCCGAGGTCAAAAATGAAATCTATAATTCTTACTCTTATTCTTTTGTTTTTCACAACTGAAGCTTTCTCCAAGTCTTTTGAAATTAATAGTGAGCATTCTTCCATTATTTTTAAAACAACTTACATGAAACTAGGTGAAGTAGAAGGGAGATTTAAAAAATTTAAAGGGACTTTTGATTTCGATGAGAAAACAAAGAAGGTAAAGGATCTCTTTATTGAGATTGATGTGAAATCAATTGATACCGCTGATAAGAAAAGAGATCGTCACTTAAAACAAAGTGACTTCTTTGATGTTAATAAATTTAGGTACGTAACCTTTGAAGGTAAAGACTATCTTTACAAAGAAGGAAAGCTTCAAAAAGTGAAGGGCTTTCTAAATATTAAAGGAAAAGATCACCCTCTCATTCTCAATGTTAAGTGGAAAGGTTCTGATCAAGATGCGTGGGACCCAAAGAAAATGATTTTCTTTTTTTCAGGAACGACAAATATTGAAAGGCAGAAAGTAGGACTTAATTGGAATAAGGCCTTAGATCAAGGAGGCTGGCTCGTCGGTAATAATGTTGAGGTTCGCTTTCAAGTTGAAGCTAATGCAACAGATAATAGACCGGCTTTTAGTCGTTTTATGAAAGGTCGAAAAAAGGTAAAAAAATCTGCCCTTGGTAAGGCCGGAGAAGTTATTGAGCCTGAAGTGAAAGAGAAGGTTGTGATTAAAAAAATCTATATAAAAGAAAAGAATAACGACGTTGAAGTAAACCAATTTGAGAGAAGTGGCTTTATTGGTTATGCCGCTACAGGTTTCTTTTCACTAGTAGGGCTTCTCACCCTTGCATGGTTATCAAGAAAGCAAACAGCGAAGGTTTTAGAAGCTAAGAATTATGATGATAAGAAAGTGATGATTTTAGCGGATCTGATTTTCTGTATTGTTGTTTTTGTAGGAGCTGTTTTAACAGCTCCTTTTATGGGGTATTCGAAGTTCTTATTTTAAAAGTTTACGAAGAACTTTAGGATCACCATCGATATCTTCAGTGATCTCTAGCCCTAGGAGATTCATAACCATTGGGTAGATGTGAATATTTTCAAAGGCCTTGATGCGTCCTCTAGGTTTTAAGTTTGGACCTTTGGCATAGAAAATACCTCTCATATTTTTAACCAATGCCGGATCATAACCATGAGTCCCGCCAGTTCCTGGACGAGTTGGTTTTTCAATATACATATAGTAACCAGCTTCGACATCTATAACTAGGTCACCAGTTCTCGGGCTTCCTTTATATCCATATCTCTTTGGAAGTTTATTGGTCTTAAGGACTCTCATATGAGGAGCTTTTCTTAATTTACGGTAAGTTTCTTTTAAAAGATCTTTATCTTTAATGTAGAGAATAGAGTGTGGTCCTCGACCAACAATCTTAATTCCCTCATTCTTCACGTCGATATAGTCTTCAAGATAAATATTCTTGCTCGGTTTAATTTCCTGCATCCCATGATCAGAAACGATAATAATATTGATCGGAAGGTTTAATTCTTTAAGACCCGCAAATAATTTTCCAAGACTATTATCTACTTTCTCAATAGCATCTTTTACTTCAACACTTTCTGGACCATATCTGTGCCCAGCAGAATCAACGTCACTAAAGTAGAGAGTCACAAAATGTGGTCTTTTCTCAGCCGGAAGTTTGAACCAATCAACAACTTGATTGATTCTTGTATCATGATCAATTCGTCCATCGTAGTTATAGTAGTAAGTAGGGTGCTTTCCTTGGATGTCAGCATCACTTCCAACCCAAAAGAAACTTGCAGAGATCATCCCTTGGTTTTCAGCGGCAATCCATAGAGGAGTTCCTTGATACCAAGAACCATCTTGAGTTGTTGAACTATCTCCAAGCTTATAAAGTGCTTGTCTCTTTGTATCCCAAAATTTATTGGCCACAATCCCATGCTTATTTGCACGCATTCCTGTTACGATAGAGTAGTGATTAGGAAAAGTTTTACTTGGGAAGATCGGGATTAGACCTTTTGAGTAAGTTCCTTCACTAATGAAGCGTGAAATATTCTTTGGATTATACATTTGAGTGTAATCATATCTATAGCCATCGATTGAAATCATAAGCACATAGGGCTTCTTCATTGCTTGGGCAGAGTTTGTTTTATTGTAATTACTGTTGGCAACCTTCTGTCTCGTCTCACACGAAACGGTGAACACTAGTGAAAGTAGTAGGCTTAGTAATAATGTCTTTTTCATTTTATAACTCGTTTTCTTTATAACTCGCTATCGCGGATATGCATTAAGATTTCATGGTATTTAAAAGAAGGAGGAACGTCCTCTCCCATATAGTGATCTGGCTTTAACTTAAGACCTTTTGTCTTTCTTAAAAGTTTTTTGATTTCAGGGTTCTGATTAATCTTAGCACGCATTGCACGTGTGATTAACTCAAGGTGAAATTCACTTCCTTCAGCCCCATCGACATAGTTGAATCTGTGATCACCATAATTAATCCAATCAATATCATTATCGTAATTGATTTCATTCGCTAAGTTTCCAGCTTCTTTTGAAGGCCATCCACTTAAAGCGTAAACTTCTTCACGACTATAAGGATATTCAATCTCTTTTCTTGGATCATTCTTAAGTTTCGGATCAGGATACTTCATTCCTTGCCACAGACCTTCAATGCTTCCATATCTTTGTCCGTCGAGAGTGAAAGGAGATTCTGCAAGATTACTAAAGATTCCAAGTTCAGTTCTTTTAGAAAGAATGACTTCTCCGCGTTTTGCTTCTTGAGGAAGAATTTCCCAACTAGGAGCCCCATTTGGTGGAATGAATTTCCACCAGCTACGAGGGTATTTTGCATAAGTTAATGTTGAAATTAACGAGCCAATGAAGATGGCCAAAAGAGATCTTTTCATAGTTTAGCTTTTATCTAAACTGGAACTTCATCAGAACAGGTAAGTGATCCGAATAACCTTCTCCAGTTTTAGGGTCAAATCGATTAGGAACACCTTCATATGTAACTATATCGCCGTTATTATCAGTAAATGTTACGTCCTCTAACATATATTCTTTTTTAATAATTTTAAATGTATTCCATAGTGGATCAAAACATGAACCCCACCAAAGACGACAACCTGATTGCATAGTCTTCTCAAGAATAAAAATTCTATCTAGTGACGTCCACTTACCTCTATAGTGGTGAGTTCCACGGTATTCTCCGTAAGCTTCCCACTCCCCATCAAAGAAATAAAGATCTCTCGTTGGATCAAGCATATAATCTTCGATTGCATTTGGATCATCTGAAGGAGCAGTGTTGAAGTCACCAGTTACGACTACAGGATTTCTTCTTTCTTTAGCAGCTTCTAACATCCTCTTTGCCGCTTTTACTCTTGATTCATCACTATTCATTTGGCTTGGCCAGTGATTCCCAAGAACAGTTAGCTTATTTTTTCCAACTTGAAATGTCGCTTCAAGAACACCACGAGTGTTTCTATCTCCAAGGTCAACAAGGTGAAGCTTTGGTTTTTCTGCGAGAGGAACTTTAGAAAGAATTCCCACATCGATTCCTCTTGAGTCTGGTCCTTCTATAAGGATGACTTCTGTGTATCCTTCTTTAGCAAGCCCACGATCTCTTAGTTGAGTAAGAACATTGATATTTTCAACTTCTTGAAGAACTAAAATATCAGGAGAGTTTCCGTTATTAGAGTCTTTAATTACTCGGGCCAAGTTTTTAATTTTTTGATTAAGAACTGATTCCGTCCAGTCGATAGTTAAGCAATTATGTCTGTAGTAAGAATTTCTCATTCTTCGACATGCTTCTAGGAATTCAGGATTACTTCTTTTCGTTGCGAGTGGGAGGTAAGTGAAATCTTTTTTCCCTTCGTCGTGTTTTGTATCAAACAGGTTCTCTGCGTTGTAACTCATCACTGAAACTATTTGTTTAGAATGAACACTACCAAGAGTGATAAATAGCAAAACCGCCAGCCAGACTTTCTTGTCCGTAAACATAAGAAATCTCCTTATTTCTTTTACCTAATAATTTTAGTGGGCCTTGAACCGAAAAGACAAATATTATTTCGACAAAAATGATCTAGTTTTATTAGGATTATGTTAATGATATTGAGACCTTCCAATTTATTGACGCTAAATTATTTTTCCTTACTTTTAAGCAAATATTGCACCCCCTTTGGCGTATCTGAAAACCCGATTAAAATTATAGTACTGAAAGTTTGAGGGAGGACGAATGCCATTTGATGGTTCAACGGCCATTGCACTTAATGAGCAAGTCACATTCGATGATAAAATCAAGAACGCACTGAGTCTTTATCAGAGCGAAGGGGAATCTCGGTTCCTTTCTTGTGATGGTCCGCATCATGTCCATTATAGATTCTTTAAAAGAAATAAGAGTGTAGCTTTGATCGTAATTTCTCCAGGTCGAAGTGAATCAAGTATCAAATATAGTGAGCTCATTTACGAATTATGGGATCTTCCATTTGATTTTCTAGTTCTTGATCATAGAGGGCAGGGCTTTAGTTCACGTTTATGTCATAATCCACATAAAGGTCATGTTCAAAAGTTTGATGATTATTCAACAGACTTGAAGAATGTGATGGATGATTATTTTTCACTTCATGAAGGTTTAAAATATAAACACCAATTTCTCTTTGCTCATTCAATGGGATCACTTATTGGGCTTAATGCTCTTGTTAAAAATCCTGAATTATTTCAAGCTGCATTTATCTCCAGTCCAATGTTAAAAATTGATACTGGGAGAGTGCCAGAGTTAGGGGCTTTATTTCTTTCTACTTTGTTGACTGCTTTTGGTCGTGGGGAAAAGAAAGTTTATGAGATTAAGAGAGCGGAAAAAGATTTTTCGGAAAATCCACTGACTCATTGTCATATGCGTTTCACTCAGATGAGACAATTGATTAATAGCTATCCTCAGCTCATTCATGGACCACCAACAATTCAATGGTTAAAAGAATCAATAAAAGCTGGTCGAAATGTTTGGAAGAATAGAAAGAAAATTGCAATTCCTATGATGTTACTTCAAGCAGGTAAAGATGCTTTAGTTGATAACTCACGACAGAATAAACTTTGCTTGAGTCTCCCTAATTGTAAAATTCTTAAGTTTAAAAATGCTAAGCACGAGATTTTTCAAGAGCAGGAAGAACTGAGAGGCAAGGCCTTAGTGCAGCTTCGAACGTTTTTTATGGAGCAGGCTGGTCTTCGTAAGAAGTCCAAATCTTAACTTCACCTAGCCATTCTACTTGTTTTACTTTTTCATTAAGAATTTCTTCTTTGACTTGTGGTTGACAGCGATAAAGTAGGTCTACATTTATTCTTCTACCGATATAGTGAAGTTTAATAAAGGGAGCATCTTCAAAAACGGGGAGGTCTTTCCAGCAAGTTTCAAGCATTGAAATGACACCAGATCTTAGTGGAAGTAATCCTGTAAAAGTGTGTTGATAATTATCATCCATATCGTCTTCGACATCTGTATGAACTGTAACATCTGTTACATCTTGATAGTTGTCAGTTAGAAATTTGGCCACCCAAGAGCTTATTTCATGACCTTCCGAAACCGTAATGAACTCATCAACTTCAATATTCACATCGATTAAAGTTTTGTGTCCCATCTTTCTTGTTCTTAAATTGTGACATCCTTTCACGCCATCAATTTTAAGAATAGATTTTTCAATTTCATCTACTTTATCACTATCAATACTACTTTCGGCCAATTCTCCTAAGCTATCTGTTAAGAAGTCCCAACCAATTTTTCCAATAAAAATGGCCACAATGATAGCGGCAATATCATCAAAGTAAGAATAGCCAAAGTAACTAAGTATGATACCACCAAGAACGACGATAGAAGAAATCGCATCTGTACGACTATGCCAAGCATTGGCTATTAAGAGTGAGCTATTGATTTTCTCTCCAACTCGACGAGTATAATGATAGAGAAATTCTTTAACTAAAATAGAAAGAAAGGCCATCGCAAGAGCAGGCTTTCCAGGGATGACAGCTTCTTTTACAGCAAAAAGTCTCTCAATTGTTTCATAGAGTAAAGCTCCTGCTGTGGCGAGAAGTATAGCTCCCATGGCAACAGTCCCAAGGGTCTCAAACTTTTCATGCCCATAGGGATGTTCTTCATCAGGTTCTTGATTACTGTAATGTGAAATGGCGACTACAAAGATATCTGTAAAGACATCTGTAAAACTGTGAATACCATCAATAATAAGAGCATGTGAGTTGTAGAAAAATCCAGCCAGAATTTTTCCAACACCTAAGAGGAAATCAAAAATAGATCCAATAATCGTAACTTTCTTTGCTTCAGAGTTACGTTCGCCCGTAGAAATGTGATGGTGGTGATTCATATTTTCAATTCTATTTCTAAATTATACTTTTGTCCAAGTCGACCAAACTCATCGCGAATTAAACTAACAGGTATAATAGAATCGATTACCGATGTTTTAAGATTAGTTGGCATCTTACAACCAGAGTCACATTTCACAGCAGAGGTGACTAATTCAACATGACAGAGTGGTTCTTTATTTTGGAAATTTGAATACCACTTAAAAAACTCATCAAGCTTTTTAGCAAACTCCATGAGCATTTTATCTCTTTCCGCGGGGTCGAGATTATAGATGATTCGGCCAGCATCCATTTGCTTCTTATTGATAATAATATCGATTACACCTTTATCATCAAAGTGAAGAGAATTATTAAAACATGTTGGACAGTACATCATATGTATTTGGCCTCATAAATCTTTGTCGAAAAATCAAAACTAAGTGTACACTAAAGAGTAATTAGAATAAAGGGTGCATATGATTCGCGAAAAACAATTTATAAGGCTAAGAGATAATGTAGAGTTACACACTCAGATTAGAGAGAAAGGCTCAAAAATTTGGCTAATTGCCACCCACGGGATAGGCGAACACCTAGAGAGGCATGATTATTTATATGAGCTTTTTGGTAGTAAATTTAATATTTGTCAGTATGACTTAAGAGGTCATGGATTGAGCACTGGAGAAGTCGGATATGTTGAAGACTTCTTTGATTATATGAAGGATCTCCAAGAGGTTATTTTCTATCTCAAAGAAAGGTATAAAATGGATAAGTTTGTGCTCTTTGCTCATTCAATGGGAGCACTTATCACATCTGGTTATATTCAAAAGTATGCAGATGAAGAAACCTATCCTTCATTAGTTTATCTGAATGCTCCACCTGTCGGTTTTGCGGGGGGGCTTGGAAAGTTTATTGAATATGCACCGAAATCAATTTTTAAGAATCTCGCTAAAATTCCTGTAAGTGTCAGAGTTGGTGGTTTACTCGACCTTAATTATTTAAGTCATGATCCTAGAGTGAAGGAAAATTATGTGACTGATAATCGTAACCTCTTACAACTTCATACGAAGCTTCTTCTTGAAGTGGTGAAGGGAAGTTCAGGAGTGTTTAATAGGCCATTAAGACCTCGTTGTCCTGCATTTGTTTCTGTCGGAACTGAGGATCGTATAGTAGGTTATTCCCAACTAAAGAAGTATTTCACCATGGTGGAGAAATCTTTTAATTATATCGAATTTGAAGGGGCCTATCACGAAATTCATAATGAGATTGAAAAGTATCGAAAGCCATACTTTGAACATGTGAAGGCGTCAGTGAATTCTATTTGGGAATCATGATGGAAATTGAAAAGAACGATTACTATTTTAGAGTTGAAAACTTTGTAAAAGAAGCTCATGCACTTCATCCAGAAATCTTTGATTGGGTTGGGGTGTATTTTAAAAGTACATATATCTTAGGATCAGACTCAACAGATCTCGTTCTCGGTCCTTATATTGGCGAAGAAACGGAACACACCCGAATTCCAATTGAAAAAGGTTTATGTGGGCTGGCACTTAGAGAAGAGCGAGTTGTAAACATGGAAGATGTGAATGCAGATCCTCGTCATATTGCTTGTAGTTTATCGACAAAGAGTGAATTAATAATCCCTCTTCAAGATAAAGTGGGAAATTTTGTTGCTGAATTAGATATTGATTCAAATACCCCAGCTGCCTTTTCAAAAGAAATTGAAGAGGAAATGAAAAACTTTTGTAAATCATTTCCTCTAATAAACTAACGAAAATTTCTACATGTAAAAGCGAAACGATCCACTTGATTGATAGCATATTCACGTGATTCTGAAGCACTTAGGTCAAGTCCACCTGTACTATAGGCAAATTGATAGTGACGTTTAAATTCAGCTTCAAGTTCATAGCTTGAGCAAAATCTTTCAATCTTATTCTTCGCGTATTGAACAGACTCTGATGACGACATATCTAATCCACTTGTGCTGTAAGCAAATTTCTTTAACCTTTTAAAGTTGGTGATAAATTCATCAGCAACATGACATGGGTAAGTATTAGTCCATTCACCTGCATATTGGGTAGATTCACTTGAGCTTAGATCAATTCCAGATGTGCTGTAAGCGAAACTTTTAATTTTAGAAAAGGTTGCATGATAGTCACCATTTCTATTTTGTGAGCAAACTGCAATTGGTCTCGGTCTTGGTGGAACAGGTCCAGGAGCTCCTCCATCAAGAATGCTTTTTGCTTGTCTTAAGTTTTGTAAAAGACTACGAAGGGCCATGTCATCAAGGTAGCGAACTTCATTCGCATTTCGAGTGATATTATCGATTAGTTTTAAGGCCCGTGTTTCTTGGCGGTTTCTGTTTTGAGCAAATAATGACATGCTCATAAAAAGCGTAAGAATAATTGTTAATGATTTCATAATCTCTCTCCTTATTTTTATTCTACATAAATAAAATTCTCTCTTGAGTATGAAGTATCATTGGAGAGGTTCTTCTTTAAGGAAAAGGTCTAGAGAATTTAAAAATTCTACTGAATGTTAGAAAAATTTATAAATTAGGGACAAGATGGCCCCATTAAGAAATTTGATATGAGCGTCAGACCATCATTAAAAGCCCTTTGCTTCTCACTATCACTGAGCTTTGACTCAATGGTATTTTGGTAGAAGTCCTCACTTCCTTCTGGGTGAGTCTGAGTACCAAAATAGGGAAGAGTTTTGTGCTTGAGAATATCGAACTGGCATTCTGGACTTGAGGCAATGACTTCAAACTGATCCGAGATGTTCTTCACTCTTTGCTCGTGACGCTTTAAAAAAGAAAGCTTTGTCCCAGCTTGAATATTTCCAAAATCTTTTAGAAATTCGACTTCACGGATACCATCATATATTTTTCGAGGCTCGTTAAAATCAACTTCCCCATCATAGAAATCGGCCATCAACTGATGCCCAAAACAGATTCCCATGACTGGAATTCCTTGCTGAAGCCTCTTATCAATTTCAATGGCCAGGTCCTTGTGCCAGTCGAGTCGATCGCTCACATTACTTGCGCTACCAAAAATGATGATTTTTTTTGCATTAATAGGAGACACACCTTGCAGGGGAGGGTTAAAATATTTGAAAGGAGTTTGAAAATGATCAACCAACCGATTGAAGCATTGGATCGAGTGTCTTTCTATGGCGCAGTCAATGATAGCGATGGATTTCATTTTTATTTTTCAACTCCGTTAGGTCCCATCGAAATCATAGGGGATGAATCTTATATCTATCAACTCCTTTTTATCGATGAAATTAATTTTGAAGATCAGATTATTCTCAATAGATATCCGCTTTGGCTATCTCCATTACTTCAGCAACTCAATTGTTATTTTCTAGGGGATGAAATTGTTTTCACACTTCCGCTACTGCCAAAAGGAACTCGTTTTCAGATGGATGTTTGGCAACAGATGAGATTAATACCTTATGGGAAAACGATGACCTATGGGGAGCTGGCCACTTGTTTAGGAAGTGAAGGGGGAGCGAGGGCCATAGGAAATGCCGCCAATAAGAACCCACTTCCTGTACTTATTCCTTGCCATCGGGTGCTTGGAGAAAAGGGGAAAATGGTCGGATTTGGGGCTGGATTAGAGCTCAAAAGTGCACTTTTGAGGATTGAGCAGGCCTTACTTCTATAGAATATCTTATAATATTAACCACTTAGAGCTCATAGGCTTCATTTTTAGTCGTATATTTCCTTAATAAAATACCACTTCTGGCCGATAAGCAATTGAGGTGGACTGCAATTCCCTCAAGTAAATTTTGAATTAGGAGATCGTTTGGGCGTTAACAAGCTCGACATTGAATTCGAAGATGATGATGAGATCAAAGCTCGCGAGGAAGCCGAGCGCAAGAAGAATGAACTCGTTGAAGATGTAGAAATCGACTTTGGGGCTTCTCCAGAGTCACAAGAATCATCAGAATCATCGGAGCCAAAGGCACAAGAGAAGCCTAAGGTAAAAGTAAAGCCAGAAGCGAAAGCTGCTGAACCTACTCCTACGCAGTCTGCACAACCAACTCCGGCACCAGCGCAACCTTCGCAGTCCCCTGCGCCACAGCCGAGCGTATCTCAGCCAACTCCTCAACCTGTCGCTGCTCAAGCTCAACCGACTCAAGTTGAACAAGTATCTCCAGGTCAAATTATGGTTGGCCCTGATTACAAATTGGGTGATGAGCTAAAGAAAGCAATGATGACGAATCAGATTCTCGCTATCGAAATGGAAGCTCGAGTTCAAGTTGAAGCGACGAAGATGAGCACCGACATTATTGCGAAACATGCAGCTGATGCTAAGTTACTTGAACACAAAGTTAATAAGCTTATTTCTGCTGTTGCGGCAAAAGCACCTGCTTTGAAAAAAGAATTACTTCAAATTAAGAAATTAGTTGGAGAGCATGCACGAATTGGTGAAGAGGAAGAATCTCCTGTTGCATCCGCTACTAAGTCTCAGTCGGGGTCAGCTAAACCGTCAGGACCAAAGCCAGCTGCACCTAGGCCTGTTAAGAAAAAAGCAGCATAATTTCCCCAAGACTTTCTAAGTCTATTATAATCAACACATGAAAAAAATTTGGCCACTTATAAGCTTTGTACTTATTTCCTCCTGTGCAACAGTGAATCAGAAAGATTCTACACTTTTGATTGATTCGCAAGAGCGTGGAGTAGAGGTGACTCTAAATATTGAAGAAGAAAAAAAGAAAGTTATTACCCCAAGTATTGTTGGGATAGAGTCAGAGAGAAAGTTCTCAGTAATGTGGGAAGATGGAGTTAATCAAAAGTATAAATGTGAATGGGAATGGGGAAGAAGTATTCTTCCTAATTCCATTCCCATTTTCTTTGGCCCAGTTGGTCTAGGATTCTCTCTTGTTTTTCATGGAGTCGATTTCTATACAGGGAATGCCTATAACTGTGATCAGCATGTCTTTAGAAAAAACTTTGAGACTAAGAAAAAGAAAAAGATAAAGGCCTTCCTCATTACTCCAAAACATAATGACTCGAATATTTCTAAAAAAATTATGGAGAAGTTTTCCACTAGCGTGGATAAGAAGAGAATGATTGTCGAAGATGTAGAAGAATCATTTGAGAAGCTTGCTCATCTTGGGATTAATAACTTCAATTCTCCTTCCTTGCAGGATCTTCCTTTAAAAAGACTTCATAAGCACGCAAGAGAAGATGACTATCAATATGCTGTTTATTTTGAACTTGAAAGACTTCAAGGAAAAGAAAACCAAAAGAAGTTGATAGTAAAACCAGTTTTAATTGACCTCCTTGATGAAGGGAAGAAGCCATTAAGGAAGATGGCATTGAGTAATGTAAGTCATAGTAATCAAGTTTGGGAAAAACTTGTGGATGCTATAAACTTTATTCCGAATAGTTTAACTCTTTCATATTTTACAAAACCAAGAGTCCAATTAACGAAGGAAGATGGTGAACCAAGAAGACGAACATCTCATCATCCAGACAGTCTTCCAAAGTTGATAAGTTCTTTTGGGATGACTTCCGTCATTCATCCACAGTTTCACGATACTTGGGATTATTCTTTTCAAACGTTCCCATCTGTTGGAGCCACATCATGGAGAAGAAGTGAAGGTAATACATGGGGAAATATCAGCAGCTATTATCTCTTTTATAATGTAGAACTATCTGGCCACTTTGCTCTAGGAGCTTTGAATATTGGAGCGGGTTACGGAGTCGGAACATTTAGTATTCAAGATTCTTTTGGTTATGATGAAAGAAAGTATAGAACAATGGTAAGGCTAGGTGCCAGTTATGTGGCCTTCGTTAACCAAAACCTCTTTGTTCGTATGGGGGCTGATCAATATTCAATTATGGGTGGAATTGGAAAGAACTCTGTCTCTTATGCCAGACTATTCTACGAAACATATTTTGGGATAGGTTATTACTATCCCAATCTACGTTATCTCGTGCGCAGCTTATTGTGACTTAGACTGAAGACTTTCTAGGTGATCAACTCTAATTAAAGCCGGCGGATGGCTATGATAAAAATTAGAATATGTTGGGTCTGGAGTTAATGTCGAAGCATTATCCTTGTACATCTTCACAAGAGCAGTAATCAGTTTTTCAGGTTTTGCATGTTGTGCTGCAAACTCATCAGCTTCAAACTCATACTTACGACTAAAGAAATTACTTAAAGGAGTCATAAGGAAAGTATAAATTCCTGAGACAAGAGAGAAGAGAAGAAGTGCAATATGAGTCTTCACTTCAGTAACTCCATGCCCCTGATAGAAAGCAGGCTCTTTAATTAGAAGTCCTAGTACGTAAAAAGCAATAAAGCTAAAGAACATTCCCTTTATTAATTGCTTCATAATATGTTTCTTTTTGAAGTGACCTAACTCATGAGCAAGGACAGCTTCAACTTCTTCAGGGTTAAGAGTGTTGATAAGTGTATCAAAGAAAACAATTCTCTTATTCTTACCAAAACCTGTGAAATAAGCATTTCCATGACTTGATCTCATCGAAGCATTCATCACAAAGAGACCTTTTGAAGTGAAGCCTGTTCTGTCTAGAAGACCAACAACTTTTTCTTTCACTTCGCCTTCTTCAAGTTCGCTAAATTTATTGAAGATAGGTGCGATAAATCTTGGGTAGGCCCAAAGAAGAATAAACTGAAAACCAATGAGAAGGGCCCAGCCGTATACCCACCAGTATTCACCAAGAGCATTGAGTGTCCATATAAGTCCAGCCAATAACGGAAGACCGATAACAGAACCAACAATTATCCCTTTAATGAGATCGGTAACAAAAATCTTTGGAGTTGTTTTATTGAAACCAAACTTTTCTTCAATAACAAAAGTAGAATAAATTGACTGAGGAAGCCCAAGGAGCATACTTACGAGACCAAAAATTGCGAAGTAAGCAAGTGCATGTGGGATCGGAGAAAGATTCCAAGCGGCGACAATTTTTTCGAGTGAGTTTAATCCACCACCAAGCGTCCACATCAAAAGAATCGCCACATCATAGAGATTAAAAACCTGTGAGGCCTTAATCTTTGTAACTGAATAAGATGCTGCTTTCTGATGTTCTTCTAATGAAATTGAGTCACTGAACTTAGCTGGAACTTCTTTTGAATTATTAATAATGTGATTTTTATTTTTAGTATCGAGCCAAGCTACGATAATTTCTTTCAGCACAAGTGCAATTAAAAATATTTTTGTGACCATTTCAGCCTTTACCATTTTAAACCTCTGTAATTAAATACTTGGAGGAAACATAATAAAGGCTATTAATATGATCGTCCACCAGTATTACACAGAGAGTCAGTTACGTAACTTCACATATTTATTAGAAGATGAAGATAAAAAGTTTTGGTGTGTTGATCCTTTTGATGCATTACAAGTTAAGAAATGGCTCAAGGAACTTGGGGCACAAGAGTTGGTAGGCATCATTAATACCCATGAGCATTGGGATCACATTCGTGGAAATGAATCTCTTGTTCAAGATTTTGGAGCAAAGATTTACGCCCATGAAAATGCCAAAGGGAAAATTCCTGGAGTCAAAGTCTTTCTTAAAGATGGCGATAAGATTGAGTTAAGTTCTGGTGAGTTTTTAGAGGTGATGGATACCCCTGGTCATACAATGGCCCATTTGTGTTTTCTTCATGTTAAAGATGAAATTCCAGTATGCGTTTTTACAGGAGATACTCTTTTTAATGCAGGTGTAGGAAATTGTCATAATGGAGGAGACCCTGAAGTTCTCTTTGAGACAATCTCTAAGCGTTTTCATATTCTTGATGAAGATATTATTGTATATCCAGGACATGATTACTTATCCAATAATTTACGATTTACATTAGATCGTGAGCCTAATAATAATGATGCTAAGGAATGGTTAGAAAAATCTGAGCAAGCTAACAAGGAGAATCGTTTTCTAACGACGAATATTGCTGATGAGAAAAGAATCAATACTTTCTTTCGTTTAACTGAAAAAGAGATTATTGAAAATATTGATGGTGATACTTCAACAGAAAAACAAATTTTCTTACGACTAAGAGAATTAAGAAATAAATGGTAACTTTGAAAAATAAATAGAGGAGAAAGTAATGGCACTACCTAAAATCGGAAACAATGCCCCAGCATTTAGTTTATTAAATCAAGATGGAGAGAAGGTATCTCTCAAAGACTTTAAGGGTGAAAAGACAGTTGTTCTATACTTTTATCCAAAAGCAATGACTCCTGGTTGTACAGTTCAGGCCCAAGGGATTAGAGACACAAAGAAGAAGTTTTCTTCTAATAAGATTGTTGTTCTTGGAGTAAGTCCAGATTCACCAGAGAGATTAACTAAGTTTAGAGAAAGAGATGGATTAAATTTTGATCTTCTTAGTGATCCTGAAAACAAGCTTTGTGAAAAATACGGAGTATGGGGACTTAAGAAGTTCATGGGGAAAGAATATATGGGAGTGAACAGAATGACTTTCATTATTGGAAAAGATGGAAAGCTTAAGCACATCATGGAAAAAGTAAAAACAAAGACTCACCATGAAGATGTCCTTAACTGGATTAAGGAAAACTTATAATGAGGATCTTATTAGCATTCCTTTTTACTTTTATCGTAACTTTATCAATTCAAGCTAAAGATTACTCAGTTGTTTTTTATAATGTTGAGAATCTCTTTGATGAGCTTCATGATGAAGGAAAGAATGATTACACTTTTCTCCCGACGAAAACAAAGGGAAAGAAAGAAGAGTGTGAGAAAATTTCATATCACCGCTATCGTAAATCATGCTTTGCCACCGATTGGACAAAGAAAAGAGTTGAGATGAAGTTAACTCAAGTTAAAAGAGTTATCGACTCTTTCAAAAAGAAACCAGATGTTCTTACTCTTTGTGAAATTGAAAATGAGAGAGTTGTAGGGATGCTGGCTTCTGTTTTAGGCTATAAGGTTTTCAAAGTCAGTGAGTCACCAGATAAGAGGGGAATTGATCTTGCGATCCTTGTTTCAAAGGAATCGGGACTTACACTCGTTGAAAGTAAGAACCATGAACTTAAAGATGATTATTTTAAGAAGAAACCAACAAGAGTGATCTTTGAAAATACTCTTAAGACGAAAAAAGGAAATCTTTTTAAAGTCTACGTGAATCATTGGCCAAGTCTTGGAAACCCAACAGAGACAAGAATAGTTGCTGCTAAAAAATTGAAAGAGTTAATGTCGGATGATCAAGATAAGAAAATCCCAGCTTTTGGTTTAGGTGACTTTAATACAATTGATGAAAATCATCCACACCCTTTTAGAGATGTTTTGACTAACAAATCTCAAATTTTTGAAGTGCATGATCTTTTCATGAAGTCTAAGTCGATATCGAAAAATATTAAAAAGGCTTTTCCTCTTGGGACATATTTCTATCCTCCAAAAATGACTTGGAATAGATTAGACAGGATCTTTGTTAATGATGCTTTTTTAAATGGTAAGTTGGTTGCTCAAGTGGAATCTTACAAGATTCATACTCCGAAATTTACGACGAAAGTTTTCGAATATCGTAATAAGAGATCGCCACTCTATGGATCAAGAGTTGTGGGAACCCCAAAAGGTTATGACCATACAGCAAAGTCATATAAGAAAGCAGGCTTTAGCGATCACTTTCCAGTTGCAATAAAGATTAAGGAAAATTAAAAGTATTTTATCTGTAAATTGATTGGATGTTAAGGCCTGTACGCTGCCTAAGAAGTTCTTCAACTTCTTGGGCTTCTTCTGGGCTTAATACTTTGAGTTGTCTTGTTTCGTAATCAGTAATCCCTAAATGATTTCCTCTATTCTCTCTATGCCATGACATAGGGTAAGGTCTCTTCGGGGTATTGAGCTGAACTAAACTTGGTGAAATTTCTTTAAGGAGATTCGCAAGGTCTTCAGTCTCATTCTTATTAAGAGGCATAAACATTGTCTGAACTTCAATAACGCCTTTGTATTCTTTTTTAAGTTTCTTGATACCTTCAATAACTTTTTCTAGGGTTACTCCAGCAGCAGGACGATTTACAGCTTGAAAAATTTTTTCGTTAGGAGCGTCGATCTTTACGATAATTTTATCTAAACCTAGAATTCTTTTTCTAACTTCATCTCTAAAAAGTTCTGTGGCATTGGTAAGGATCATTTGCGGAATATCTGGAGTAATCTCTCTAATTCCTGAAATCATTTCATCAATATTTTTAGCCAGTGTTGGTTCACCTGAACCAGAGTAGGTGATCACATCAACTTTTTTTCCTGCATCAATGATTTCTTTAAAGTCATTGATCACAGTTTCAGTGGCCACATATTCTTTGATTTGATCAGTAACATTTTGAATATTGCCGAGTTGACAGTAGATACAATTGAAAGAGCAAGTCGACTCAACAAAAATAGGATCAATACCTAAACTTTCACCAAGTCTCCAGCTCGTTACTGGTCCGTAAACTGTCGACTTATTATTGAAATGTTGTTCTTCGAGTTTCTTATCTTTCATTCTTATAAACTTTTTCCATCATCAACAAGCTCATCTTTGAGTATTTCAATCGGATATGAGTCTTGTAGTTTTTTAAGCATTGTTCTGAATTCAGACTCTAATTCTTTCGGACTAAATAACTCAAGATCTCGATAGCCTTCTCCCATGGAACTTTCCAAAGTTGAGTAAAAGCATAGGCCTTCGTGGGACTCAAGTTGAAAATATGTGAACGCAGATTCATGTTTTGGAACACGGATAATGAGATGATTTAGTTGTTTTTTCAAAGGATTAGCCCCCAATAATCGTTGACTTCGCCACGCCATCATTTAAAATGGTATAAAGAGTCAGAAGATCAGACTTTTCTTATATGTCATGGAGGACAAAAAGTGAAAGGGATTTCTCGTCAACGTCTACTGAAAATATACTTTCAGACTTCGATTTTAGTGGCAACACTACTCGCCACATCTTCATGTAGTTGGATTTCTAGTAGAAGAAGCTTATTCGGAGATAGCGAAGACGAAGCCGCGTCAAAGACTCAATCAACTGTATCTAAGGCCCAATACGACGAATTACTGAAGAAGTATGAGCGTCTTCAGAAAGGGCAAAGAATTGAAAACACTAAAGATCCTAAAGCAATGAATCAAATGCTCAATCAAATGGAGTCTTCTAATCAAGAACAATTACTTGCTGACTTAAATAAAGTATCTGACCAGAACACTGACCTAGCGGAAACAGTTGATGTTTTTGCTAAGACCCAAGAAGCTAATAACACAGCAGTGATGACAGCGGGTCCAAGTGCTCTTGATCCTCAAATGGTTGAAGGACAGATTGAGCAGATAAGAAAAGCATCAACTCTCATTAACGAAAATAAATTAGATGCAGGTCTAAGAATTGTGAAGACATTAGAGTCCTCTCCAATCAGGCAAATTGCAGTTAGGGCAAAGTACCTTCTTGGTGAAATTCTTTTCCGTCAGGGAGAGTTTGATTTGGCCATGCAAATGTATGAAGAAATCTTAAAGAAACATTCTTTTTCAGGTGTTGTGATTAAATCACTTGGAAGACTTATTGTTTGTGCAGAAAAATTAAAGATAGAAGCGAAGAAAGAGAAGTATTATTCAATCCTTCATGACTTCTTCGAACAGGGTGCTTAATAGTAACGGATGAATATTAAAAACCGCTCACTTATTTATTTTCTTGCTGCTCTACTTGGAACAAGTAGTGTGTCGCTATATGCCCAAGACTTAGAGAGTCTTGAGCTCATCGATAGTACAGACCTTGAACTATTGAAGGAAGAAGAAAAGAAAGATGGTGCGGCGTTAAATCTATCTGAATTTGAAGAAGTTGATGATCTTGAATCATTAAAGAATGATGTTGGTGACATTATTTTTGAAGATGAATTTAAAAAGAAACAGCAAGAAATTGAACAAAAAAATTCTCAAAGAACAAATGTTGGCGGAAAAGTTGCTAACGATGAAGATACAATTATCGAAGATGAAAAAGGTGGAAATACTAAGGCCTTTGGGCAAGTTGAAATCTTTGATGCCGGTATCGAAGAAAAAAGATTATTAGAACTTTCAGAGTTTGTTGCTGGTAAAATTCCTGCTAAAGAATGGGATGAAGTTTCTGCCAGTGCACAACTTGATAAATATGTTGTGCAAAAAGGTGACTGGCTTTGGAAGATTTCACAGAATCTTTTTGGATCAGGTTTTTACTATTCTAAAATTTGGTCATTAAACCCACAAATTACGAACCCACATGAAATTGAACCGGGTATGAATCTTGTTTTTACAACAGGTGATGCTGAGACAATGCCTAAGGTTTCTGTTGGTGACTTTCAAAGTGAAACAACAACAACAGATGAAGGACAGAAAGTTGAATCTGGTGACTTCGTCGACTTCTCACAATTTGGTGAAAAAGTTAAACCAAATTGGATTGATGAAAGAAAGAAGCTTATTGAAGATGGAGTTTATTTTCAGTTTGCTTCCGATGAAACTTATAAAGACCTAAAAGAGCTAGCAACTCAAAACTTATTAAATGAATATCAAAAATATGATCCACCAGTTCCGGATATTATTATCCAAGAACCAGGTGAAGAGTATGATAATTCTGGATTCGACAGATCTTCTAAAATTACTTTTGATGTAAAAGAAGGTTTCTTCTTAAATACATTTGTTACCTCAAATGTTGTGCAAGATTTAGGAAAGATTGTTGGGATGCCTGAAGAGAATATCATGATTCAAAAGTTCCATAAGGTTTATGTGGACTTTGATAATAGTGTGAAAGTTAAGCCAGGAGATATGTTCTCGGTTTATGTGCCAGGTGGACCTGTTCAACATAAAGTTTCAGATAGAAATGGATATAAGTACACAATCGGTGCTCAAATTAAAACACTTCGAAAAGTTAATAAGAAGTGGGAATGTATCGTTACTGAAGTTTCTGGAATTGTTCAAAGGGGAGATAGGATTACTGTCTATACTCCTAAGATTGGAAAAATTGTTAAGACATTTAATAAGAGAAATATCGAAGCAGCAGTTATCGAAGGTTATAGAGATACTGCTAATGGTATGAGTTTTGGTGATGTTCTTTATTTTGATCGTGGTCGTGCTGATGGCGTTGAAATGGGAACTGTCTTTGAACTTTATTCTTTTTACGATAAAGGAACCGGAAAGAGACTTACTCCTGATCCAACTTATAAAATCGGTGAAGCTACAGTTATTAGCTTGACGGATAACTTTGCAACAGCACTCATCACAAATTCAAGTGCCCCAATTGCACTTGGTACCATTGCATTAACGAAGACTGAAGAACAAGCGGCGTTAGCAGCAAGTGTGGCCAATCGTGATCTCGTAAAAGGGATTAAGGAAATTGAAAGCAATGCGTTGGATGAACTCGATGTTGAGCTGAACCTTGACGATATTAACAAAGATCTATTAGACAAAGCTGATCAGGTTCAGTTAACTGAAGATGAGTTAGAAGAACTTGAAAGACAAGAAAGAGAAAAGTCGATCATTAAAGATCATGAAAGAGATCTTAAAGAGCTGGAAAGACTAGAAAGTGAAATTGTTGAAGCTGAAGCGTCATTAAATGAAGCGAAGGTTGACGAGGATAAGTTCCTTGAGCAACAAGATCTAAATGATATCGAGCGTAAAAACAAAGGACAGGATCCTAACGCCTTTGAATCACTAAATGATATCGAAAAAGATATTGGTAGAAAGTTCATGGATGAAGATCTGAACTCGAAAGAAAATCCTTATGGTTTAACTGAGTTTGATCTAGAAGAAATTGATGAACTCCTCGATTCTGAGCAATTATAGGTCTTTTCTTAGACTCTCTCTTGTACTCTTATTTTTTTTATGAATAATAAAGGTGGAATATCCTCATATCGAAGGTGAATTGTGGCCGTAACGAAGAAGAAGACTGCGAAAAAAGCAGCGAAGAAAAAAGTGGCTAAGAAAACTGCTTCAGCAAAGAAGCAGACTAAAAAAGCTACTGCGTCAAAAAAGACAGCTAAAAAAGCAACTGCAACTAAAAAGAAAACAAAGAAAGTAACTCGCGAAAAAGGTCCATACGATCTAGTGATCGTGGAATCACCTTCTAAGGCAAAAACAATTAAGAAGTACCTTGGTAAGGGTTATCAAGTTGTAGCGTCTAATGGACACATTAAAGACCTTCCTAAGTCAAAATTAGGAGTGGATATAAAGGATAACTTCAATATTGATCTAGTTCCGATTACGGGAAAGAAAGATAAGATTGAAAGAATTCAAGAATTAGCGAAAGGTGCAGACAATATCTTCCTCGCTCCCGATATGGACCGCGAAGGTGAGGCGATCGCTCACCATCTGGCAGAAGAAATTGGAATTCGTAAAAAGAATATCTTCCGTGTTGTTTTTAACGCGGTAACGAAGAATGCAATTATCGAAGCAATTGGAAATCCATCGAAACTAAATAAAGAAATGTACGACAGTCAAAAGACACGTCGTGTTCTTGATAGATTAGTGGGTTATAAAATTTCTCCTATTCTTTGGGATAAGGTTCAAAGAGGTATCTCTGCTGGACGTGTTCAGTCAGTAGCTCTAAGAATTATTGTTGAAAGAGAAGATGAGATTAATGCTTTTGTTCCTGAGAAATGGTTTTCGATTCATGGAGAGATGAACAAAGATAAAACTCCATTTGAATTTAAGTACTATGGGGAACAAGCAAATAAGAAAACAGAACTTACTGAAGATGACTTTGTAAAAGGAATCGTTTCTGATGTTAAAGGAAAGGATTTTGAAGTTATTGATGTAAAGAAAAGAGAAAGAAAACAAAACCCGACCCCTCCATTCACAACATCAAAATTACAACAAGAGGCAGCTAACAAACTTGGTTACACAGCTAAGAAAACAATGATGGTTGCTCAAAAACTTTATGAAGGTATTCAACTTCGTGACCACGGAATGCAAGGTCTCATTACTTATATGAGAACGGACTCTGTGAGAACGGCTCCTGAAGCAATGGGTGAGTTGAGAGACTATATTAAAGGAAAATATGGTGACGAGTATCTTTCTAAAGAACCAATTGAATATAAGAAGAAAGGTTCGAATAAAGTTCAAGATGCCCACGAGGCCATCAGACCAACGAACCTCCTTTATACACCAGATGAAGTTCGCGGAGATCTAGAGCCAGATCAGCAAAAACTTTATGAACTTATTTGGAATAAATTTATCTCTTCTCAAATGTCTCAAGCGATCATTGATCAGACTGCTGTGACTTTTGAGTGTAACGGACATTTCTTTAAGGCCAACGGAAGTATCATTAAATTCCCTGGTTTTAGAACTATCTATCTTGAAGCTGCTGCTGAAAAGCGCTCGAAGAAAGGTGGAGATGATGAAGAAGAAATGGATGTAAAGAAAGGTCTTCTTCCTGAAATTGCTGTTGGAGAAAAGTTTAAGCCAACAAAAGATGCACAAGAGATTGAGCATTGGACTTCACCTCCTCCGAGATATAATGAAGCATCAATTGTAAAAGACTTAGAAGAAAAAGGTATTGGTCGTCCATCGACTTATGCTTCGATTATTTCAAATATCCAAGACCGTGGTTATGTAGAGAAAACTGAAAATAGATTTCTTCCTACAGAGCTAGGGATTGTCGTTTGCCGAATGCTTATCGAGAGTTTCCCTGAAGTTATGAATGTTGATTTCACAGCGAAAGTAGAGGAGTTACTCGATAAGATTGAAGAAGGTGAAGTAAAGTGGAAGAAGGTTCTTAAAGACTTCTGGGGCGGTTTCGAGAAAACTCTTGAGCGTGCTAAAGAAGAAATGAAGAACTTGAAGGCCCAGTTAATTCCTACCGGTATTGATTGTCAGAAATGTGAAGATGGTGAATACCACATTAAGTGGGGACGTAACGGTCAATTCTTTGCTTGTTCAAATTATCCTGACTGTAACTCGACTCATGATTTTAAAAAGAACCTTGATGGAACATATACAATCTTACCAAAGAACTGGTTCCATGAAGACTGTCCAACTTGTCATAAGAGATTAGAAGTTAAGACAGGTCGTTATGGTCGTTTCGTAAGATGTGAAGAGTATCCACAGTGTGATACGACTCTTCCATATACTATTCCTGTAAAATGTCCGAAGTGTAAGACTGGAAAATTTGCTGAGAAGAAAAGTCGCTATGGTAAATTCTTCTACGGTTGTACAAGTTATCCAGATTGTGAAAATGCCCTTTGGTCAATGCCATATGAGCACCCATGTAAATCTTGTGGATATGAGCTGATGATCGTTCGTGAGACTAAGAGAGATGGAAAGCATCTTCAATGTCCAGAGTGTAAGTTCAAAGTTGATTGGGAGGAAACTCCTTTTTACAAGAAAGAGCAAGAGGAGGAAGCTAAAAGAGCTTCCGAGCAAGCTGAGCAAGAGGCGGCTCAATAATGAAGCCGGCTTCATGGAAGGAAGCCTGGCTGGCCAGTCCAGGACCGCAAACTAAGAAAGATTATATTATCGTGTTCATTAAAGCTTTCTGTATGGGGATTGCTGATATTATTCCAGGAGTCTCTGGAGGAACTATCGCTTTTATTACCGGTATCTATGAAAGTCTTCTAAATGCCGTAAGTTCAATAAACAGAAGGGCGTTAAGTGCAGCCCTTAAGTTTGACTTTAAAAGTGCTCTTTCTATTCTTCATATTCGTTTTATTCTTCCTGTTGGAATTGGAATCGTTTCTGCGATTCTTCTTCTTTCTAATTTAATGAATTATTTAATGAAGGAACATACTATTCTTACATGGTCTGCTTTCTTCGGACTTATCGCTGCTTCAATCATTGTTATCTTTAGAGAATTAGATAATCACTGGGCACCAAAGAATCTTATTTCAATCGTTGTGGGAATCATTTTTGGTTATGCTATGGTTAGTTTAATTCCAGTAGAAACTCCAAGTGAATGGTGGTTTATTTATCTCTGTGGAGTGATTGGAATAACTGCAATGATACTTCCAGGTCTTTCAGGAAGTTTCCTTCTTTTAATCTTAGGAAAGTATGAATACATCACTGGCGCCATTAAAAATGTGACCAAATTTATCGACTTTTGGGATAATCTTCAGATTCTTTTAATCTTTGTCTGCGGAACTGCAACTGGACTTCTTGGTTTTTCAAATATTCTTAATTGGTTTTTAAAGCATCATCGTTCAGCGACGATGGCCTTTCTTACGGGAATACTTATTGGAAGTATGAAAAAAGTATGGCCGTGGAAAGAAGTTTTAGAATCTGTTGTTATTAGAGGAAAGACGAGAGTCATTAAAGAGGTTAATATTTTTCCTGCAGAAATGACGAATGAAGTAATTTTTGCATTTATACTAATCATTCTTTGTTTTGTAGCAGTACTCTACTTAGATAAAGTAAGGGAGAAGAAGGCATGAATTTGAAAAAAGTTTTCTTAGTCACAATGATTCTGAGTTTAATGAGTTTGCCTTCAGTAATGGCCAGTGGAAATGAAAAGCCACTTCTTCCTCCGAAAGATCAAAGCCAAGGATTCTACCTAAAGAAAGTTAAAGACGGCAGTATTCTACATAAATTAGGATTTCGCTCAAAAGATACCATTATTAAAATTAATGGTAAGAAGATTTACCCACATACAGATATGATCAAGGAAATAAAGTTTATTCAATCTGCAATTATTCTGAGAGATGGGGAAGAGAAGTCTTTTAACTTCAATAAACGCGATTCAAAGTAGATACTCATCATTATCCTTTTCTGAATAAAATGATATTGTATTATTTTTATCACTATTGATAATATTTCTAAATATTACTCTCGATATTCCGTATAGCATATGCTTGCACAAGGAGGAAGTATGAGCTACGTAATGGATGTAGAAGGGGAATTCCTGCGTCTTGAAGAACAGAATAAGACGAAAAATTATAATATTTTCGAAGATATTGATTTCATTGATCCCAAGGAAGGTGAAAAAATTCTCGATGCTGGAAGCGGAAGTGGACTTCTTTTGAGAGAAATTTATAAGAGGAATCCTCATGTAGAGCTTCATGGCGTGGACTATTCCGAGATAAGAATAAAACAGTCGACTAAGTATTGTCAGGAAAGAGGCTTACCAATTAATTTTTCACAGGGAGAGCTTAAGAATCTTTCTCAATTTGAAAGTAATAGTTTTGATAAAATAGTATGTCGCTTTGTTTATGAATACCTTGATGATCCACTTAAAGTTACTCAAGAGTTGAAGAGAGTCCTCAAGAAAGGAGGAGAACTTATTCTAATTGATAACGATGGTGTACTCTTTAATATCTTTTCTCAGAATGAAATTCTCAATTCATTACTCTCAATTCTAAAAACAAATATCAATGTCGATCTCTATGTTGGAAGAAAGTTACCTTATTTTGTTTATAAGTCAGGATTTAAGGATGTGTATTGGAAATCGATAGCGAAAGACTTTACTGATGAGGAGAAGACTTCTGAATTTCAAAATAATAAAAGAAGATTTGATTTTGCTAAAGATGAAATAATTAGATCGCTTGGAAGCGAAGAAATTTATCAAAAGTTCTGTGAACTATATCTTTCAGAAATGGAAAAGAATGAGACGATTATTTTTATGAATAAGTTCTTAGTAAAGGGGAAAAAGGATGTTTGATTTTAAAATTGTAATACTTGATTCTCCTTATGATCAACTTCATGATCCTAGGGTCAGACAGATTTTGAATGATACCATGCAAATGAAAATTGATGGATTTAAAACAGGTTATCCAGAGGGGGTTTTACCTGTAGATGGAGCTGATCTAGTGGCCACTCATTTACTTGTATGCATTGAATATGGAAAAAAACTTTTACCGGTTTGTGGATATAAGTCACTAAGTTTATCAAAACTCGAAAAGCATCGTATTGGTCTTCCTTTAAGTAGTATGCTTAAAAGTAGTGGTGCGCATATTCATGATGAAGTTGTGCGTGAAATCTTAGTTAAAAATAATGGCAAGAAAATAGCTTGGGATTATTCATTCACAATACTTCCTGAAATAAGAAATGATCGAAAGAAAATAGCTGAGATTAAAGAGATCATAACTGCAATAAATATTTACTACCACCAAATGATTGGCACTGATATCACCTTTGCTAGTGGGGTTGTGAAGTTTAAAACAGATCAGTATTTCAATTCAATGGGTTTTGAAGAAATATATCATAATGGAGAACCCCTCGATCTAATAAAACAGGATAGTTTATGGGGAGAAGAAGTACGGCTTATGAAATTAGAAGCTTATTCTCTATATAGTAAACAAATGAAAGAAAAATATTGTGAGTTATGGAATAATCGTTTTGAGTTATCTAAAAGTAAGATATTTGGTAAGGAAGCTGCTTAAAGATGGATTAAGAATTCTGTAGTGGAGTCGCCGCGATGAATTGATTTGATAACTTCTATATCGGATACTTCTTGTTCAATATATGAAGGAATAGAGGCCATGACCCCTGTTTTTACAAGAGTAGTCAATTCATTTCCTATATTACCTCTTGCAACTTCTTGAGCAAGCTTTGTCGGTGTTTCCTCAATAAGTATTTCTCTAGAACTAAGTTTTCGATATTTATAATCAAAATTTAGATCATATTTATGAGAAAACTCTTCCGTGATAAATGAAAATAGATCAGATACATTTTTAAAATGAGATAAGGATTTTCCAAATGGAGAATCCTTATTCACTTCATAAGAATGAAGACCCATTTTATAAAAGTCTTCACTTGAGAAACCTCTATGAGCTAGATAATTACATAGGTCTTCAAGGAATTTAATATTTATTGACTCGTCTTGGTTTTTAAAACAGTCCTCATTTAATTGAAATCGTTTGTAGCAACTATCAAGAAGTGTATAGAAATTATCTTCAATATAGCTAAGGATATTCATTTGAGTTCTTTTCTTAGAAAATGGATTCTCTGAATACCTACTGGCCATCGTCGAATTGACGCCATTAAATCGATCTTCAACAATTTTTTTATCAAATTGATTATTATAGAGATGATGGATATCGAGATGAAACTTCTGAGAGATTTTCAGAACTTCAAATGTGGATAAATCGCAATTTCTATATTTACGAGATTTGAATTCATCAGTACTAATGCCAAGTACTTCAGCAATATCATAATCAATTAAACCACAAATATTTTGGATTTCAGAAATAGAATTCCAAATATTCTTATTATGGTTAATATGGTTAAGATGATCTTGATTATGCATGAAGAGTTAAGCGATTCTCTTCTCTTTCTTCATTAAATTTCTGATCGAGAAACATCTCTGTAAACCACTTCTTATATTCAAAATAATTATCAAGATATTCTGGTTTAACATGATTTTTAGCTTCGATGATAATTGATTTACCTTCATAATTCACATTGAAGTCACAACCTAGTTTCTTCTCAAATCGCTCATAGTTTTCACTACTGGCATATCTCTTAAAGACTTCTGAAGCTAAAAGCTTTTGAAAGTTCTTGGCCATATTGGCCTTCTTATAAAGTTTTTTAGCTTTGAGATTTTCGATAAAATCATTAACAAAGGTAAGGTTTATCTGATGGTCTAGATTATAGAAATAATCACTATCAAACTTGAACTCTCTTTTGAAAACTTTCTGCCACTCATTCTGAGTCTTATATTGTTCAATAAGTGGAAAGATTTCTCTAATCTTAACCCCAGCATTCATTGAGTATTTTGCAGGCAAAAGGAATTTTCCAATTCTTCTCTTATTTTGAATTGTAGCGTTGCTTGGTCTTTCAATAAATTCGTAACGAATAACTCCGAGATCTAGATTTACAATCTCACAAAACTTCATCCAGTTGTAACTTGAGATTGCAAGCTTCGCTGATTCAAAGCGACTGATTTTTGATTGATTAATTTCCATTAAAGTCGCAAGGTCTGTTTGTTCATAGCCAAGCATTTTACGAGCACATCTAATAATAGGGGCTAACTTCTCTGCTAATAATCTTTCTGGTTCTCTCATTTCTATTTTGCCTTTTACAGTTATTCTTTTTTACATATCAATTTTAATGAGGATTCCGCATAACAGTCAATGGAAGAATCCTTCACATATGAAGAGTAAATTTACAGTAAATCGCAATAAGCCTTCGGATTTTCTATAAAGTAAAAATGACTTTCAGTATCAATGATATTCGTTGATACCCCTTTGTCTAATAGCTTTTCAAAGTATTTAAAAGGGATGCGAGTTTCATTTTTAGATATGATAAATTGAAGTTTATCTTTGTTTTGATTGATAATATCGTTTAAGTCGAAATTACTAAGATAAGAATTGTTAATTTCATTATAAGTATTAAAAGAATATTTTAATTTATTAAATATCTTTGGCCCTAATTCTCTTCTTTCTTTTGAAAAATAAAGAGGGGAGACTTCGATAGCAAGATGCTTAAAAAAATCATCAGTCGCTCCATATTTTTGAAGAAAATCATTTGTCTTAGCAAAGCCTTCTTCCCACTCATTATTAAGTTCAAGTTTTAGAAAATCACTATCGTAAATAAAATTGGAGAGAATTACTCGTGTGATATTTTCATTAAATTTCTTAAGATATTCTAAGGCAATGACACTTCCAAAAGAATGACCAAGAAGGATGATCTTCTTATTTTTGTATTTTTCAGTAACCATATTTAGCTCTTCAACGAAGCTATCAATTGTTGGCTTGTTGAGAAATCCTTGATCATAAGTAATTGTCGTATAAGGACTCTCATCAAAAAAACCATGAAAGTAATGGCCACTAAAGCCTGGCCCACCATGAATGAGAATTAGAAGTTCAGGAGTGTCTTTTGTATTTAATTGTGTAATTTCCATAGGTCTTTGTAGCAGACTAGGATAAAAATGTCTAACGCTGTGCATATGTAAAATATGCGAAATTTCTTATGTAATAAACTGTAGAAAAGTAGGGGCAATATGAGAATCAAACAATTAATCAAAAACCTAACGAATAGTCGAACTTCAGCTGAGCATCAATATGATCCAAAGGACTTCCTGTATGAAAGGAAAGGCCCATGGCCGCAACCATCGCCTATTCATCCATGGGGAGAATCACCTGCTGTCATACATTTACCGTGGCGTGAAACGATTGATTGGTGGATTTGGATTGGTTCTCGTTATTTGGCGACACTTCCTATGTCTTTACCGTACTTTGTGAAGGGGCTTATTTTCCCTGGCCTCAAGGCCGTGAGTGATGAGGAGTTTGAAGATCTTTTAAATTACTCAATGATGTCTAAATTTCTAACGAATAAGTTTGATGAAAAGGATAAGGAAGTTTTTAAGACTTACTTAGAAAAAGAAGAGCTTGATTGGTACATCGTGGATCTTGAAGCGGTGAAAGTTGTTAAAACATTTGAAGGTATTTACGCCAGTGCAAGTAAAACTTTACTTCATAAGGTAGGGGAACGTTTCATAGTGAAAGCTATTTATATAGATGACTCTGAAGATGTTTTTGAGCCTAAGGATGGAGATGCATGGCAACTCGCTAAATATTTTATGCTTCAAGGAGGAGCTCTCTGCGCAACACTAGTTGTCCATCCTCTTCTCCATTTTCCTTTTGATAGTATTAATGCTGTTTCAAAAACATCGTTACCTAAAGAGCATATTCTTTTTAAGCTATTATCACCGCATTTTCGTTTCACCTTACCCTTAGAAAATGCAGTTCTTAATTATAAATCATCATTGCTTCAAGAAAAATGGTGGATGACATATGCTCCTTATCCTGGGGGACCTTCAGGGCTAAGGGACTTATTAGTAGAAGGTTATAAAGGAATCAAAGGAAATCTTTCTTACCCTCCATTTTCTTATAAGATGAGTTCTCCTAAGTTGGAAGGAAGATATGGTGAATATTTAAGGTCATACTATCAAGTCATCTACGAATTTGTGGCAGAAGTTCTTTCTGAAGTTGAAAAGGGTGACTTTTGGATTAGTAAATGGGCCGATTACTGTAATCGTTATGTGAATGACTTTCCAGACTCAAGCATTATTTTTGAAGAAGATAATCTTGTAAAAGCTGTCACAACATATCTCTATACAGTGACTGTCGCTCATGCGGCTGATCATTATAATTATGGAACTTTAGATAAGAGACAAGTTCCTCTAAGAATTAGGCAGCAACCACCATATAAAGGGATTCGAATGAATCCTAGGTCAAAGTTATGTAATGCCGTTGATCTGATGAAGTACTATATGGCCGATAGTCTTTTCTTTTCTCCAACCACTGTAACAAAACTGATTAATGCAAAATATAAGTTTAGTGAGGACTATCAAAAAGGGGCGGTGATTAAGTTTAAAGAAAAATTAAGAATAGTAGATAAAGAATTAAAAGATAAAGGTGTCGATTATATGCCTTTAAATAAAATCTCAGCAAGTATTCAGTTTTAGATGTTAAAAATATTAGGGCTATATTACAGACTTTATGATTGGCTAGTGAGTGATGTTCAGCTTACTGATGAAGATCGTGAGCAGGTTCATATGCTCCTAGCTGGAGTTCTCTTTACGTCGATCCTAATGTGGTCTTATACTCTAAATTCTCTCTTTTGCATTCCTTCAAATAACTTAAAAGTTGTCGCCATCTCGATGACTCTAATTCATTTATTTTCACCAGCTCTTTATAAAATAACAAAATCTATTGCTCCTCCAACGAATACTTTTATTGCTGCTGGTTTAGTCTTTCAATTTACCCATGCATTCTACACCGGTGGTTTCTATTCTGTGACAACTGTGTGGTTCTCAATATTACCACTATTGGCAGGAGTTGTTCTTGGCCGATGGATGCTTATTAGTTGGTCAGTGATAGCATTTGTTGCTGTTCTTATTCTTCTAGGACTAGATGATCAAACTTCAGACATTATTACAGAGGGTGGTAGGGTATGGTCTTATTTAAATATATCTATGGGTTATACAGTTCTTAATTTAACGATGATGTTCGTTTATCTCTTTAGAAGAGAACAGTATAAAGAAAATTTAAATCAGAAAACTGATTCAGTAAGAACACTTCTTCGAATTGTAAGTCATGATGTGGCCAATCCTCTTATGACACTTAAACTCTATTTAAACAGAATAAAAAAACGTATGGGGAATACTAGTGGTGAATTTGCAAAAAGTATTGGAGGAATCGAAAAGTCTGCCAATATGATTCAAAAAATCCTTGAGCATTCTCGTAAACTTGAAGCTTTGAACTCAGGAAAGATTCAGTTAGAAAGAGTTCCAATCTCATTAAACGATATTATCGATAATTCTATTTTTGTTTTTAAGGATAGTATTGAGAGAAAGAATATTATTATTGAATATGACTATGAAATGAATAGTGATGTCGTTATCTATGGTGATCCTATTTCTTTAAAGAATCAGGTTTTTAATAATTTATTTTCTAACTCTATTAAGTTCATGGACCATGGTGGGAAAATATCAATTGAAGTTGATAAGAAACTCAATGAAATTTTAGTTAAGTATAAAGATAATGGGGAGGGCATAGATCAAAAAGAGATATTGGATATCTTTAGGCCAGATGTTAAAACCTCTCATAAAGGCAAAGATGGTGAAGTCGGAACCGGCTTTGGCATGCCTTTACTCTATGCCGTACTCAATGAGCTTGGTGCCACGATCGAAGTTGTCTCAATTCGTAAAGAAGAGGGAAAACTTGATCATGGCACTGAGTTTAATATGAAGTTTATCGTATGATATTGAGTAAATCTTGTGGGTCTAGGCGTTTCTTATAATCAGAATCAATGAACGCATATTTGATTGTCCCATCTTTGTTAATCACATAAGTCCCAGGCAGAGGAAGTTCATTTTGGTTATTTCCCTGCGACTTTGTAAGGTCTATTCCAAACTGCATGTAAATTGGCTGTAGTTCTTTATCAAGTTTAAAAGCAATTCCAAATTTCTTGGCAATCGCGTTGTCCTTATCTTGATAAATATCAATCGTTACTTTTTGCTTCTTTTTAAACTTATCAATATATTTCTTCGAATCAGGAGTTAGCACAATTAGCTGATATCCAGCTTTTTCAATTTCTTCTTTATATTTTTGGTACTCTTTTAATTCTACTTGGCAATAAGGACACCAATGACCACGATAAAACTTTAAAACAACTGGCTTCTTAGAATAAAAAGATTTAAATGGCTTGCCGGCGATTGAAAACTCAGGAAGAGCTTCACCTTGATTGACAGCACTTTGGGCTATCCCTGATCTTTCAAGCTTCTTCGCCGATGCTTTCATTACTTTCTTTACATTACTAGGAGCTTTCGATCCTGATCTCTTGCTCATTTCATTAAGTTTCTGAGTTAAGTTTGGCTCAGAAGCATAAGCAGAGAATGAATAGCTATTAATTGATATCATTAGGTAGGCTAAGGTTGCGATATATTTCATGAAAACTCCTTTTAAAACAATATATCCAGAAGTTTGATGCAGGTCAAAGTAATATATTCGACATAAATATATGATGGATTCATGATGGTATTAATATTAGGAATATTTATTGGATTTACTTTAGGACTACTTGGCGGAGGTGGCTCTGTTGTTACCGTTCCCGGCTTGATTTACTTAGTAGGAATCGATGCAAAGTTGGCCATTGCCTTAAGTCTTGCGATAGTTGGTTTTGCTAGTTTATTTGGTTTCTTGCTTCAGGTTAGAAGGAAGAATTACCACTTAAAGGCCTTTCTTTCTTTTGTTCCAACATCAATGTTAGGGGCCTACTTAGGTTCGTTTATCGCTAGTTACTTTAGCGCTAAAATTCAGTTACTCATCTTTGCGAGTATCATGCTTATATCAGCTTATAAAATGATCCGTCCTCGAAAACAACTTGATCAAGTAGCAGGGGACCTCAAAATTAATACTCTTCTTGCAATTGGCTTAGGTGTGGGAATCCTTTCTGGTGTTATTGGTGTCGGAGGAGGATTTCTAATTGTTCCTTCTTTAGTTTTCTTTGCGAATTTAAAAATGGATAAAGCAGTAGGAACATCTTTAGGTATTATTGCTCTTAGTTCTCTTACTGGATTTGCAGGTTATGCCAAACAGTTTATGATTCCATGGCCTCTATTGACGAAGTTTGTTTTGGCGACCATGTTTGGGATATTAGTGGGGAATTTTTTCTTAACGCGAATAAAGCCAGACAGTCTTAAGAAGATTTTTGGATACTTTCTGCTAGTAGTTTCTCTGTATCTGGTATCTCAAAATCTCGGCCTTCTTTAACAAGTAACCCTGAATCATTAAGTTCAGTCATTACTCTAGCGACGCTTTCCATCGTTGAGGCCGCATGCTCCGCTATTTCTTTTCTGGTCCAGACTTGTTCTGGATATTTATGCTTGAGATAAATCATTGATTCAATAATTCTGGTCTTTGCTGTTTTATCTTGAATACCGGCAAGCCTTAATTCGGCACTCCCAAGGTCATTGGCCATCAGCTTTACCATTTCTTTCATAAGTTCTGGATGTCCTTGGCAAATAGAGTCACACTGGGCCTTAGAAATAATTGAGACTTCAGTTTTTTTAAGGGCAATCGAAGTTGCGTGATAATTTGTCCCTGCAAAAAAAGAACGATGTCCAAAAATACAGTCCTTTCCAAAAACTCTAAGAAAAGTTTCTTTTCCACTTTCGGCCAAATGAAAGAGTCCTACAAGGCCATCATCAATAAGGTAAATATTCTGTGGAGAAGAGCCTTCATGATAAATGATGTCTCCTCGCTTGAAGGAGCGCTTAATTGAATCATCGATATATGGCTTAAGTAGTTGATAAAACATAGTGATTTAACTCTTCATTGTTTGATCTAGATCAAAGAAATTCTACCAGATATTGGCATAATAACAATAGATCAAGGGCTAATGATAAGAAAGATAAGAAAGATAAGGAGTTCGATATGACAAAGAAAGTTGAAACATTTTACGATCCAGCGACATTTACACTGACATATATTGTTTTTGATGAGCAAACAAAGGATGCTATCGTGATTGATCCTGTCATGGATTACAATCCAAAGACTGAAGAGACGACTAATGACTCAGTGGAAAAATTAGCGAAATTTATCGACGATAATGGATTAAAACTAAGTAATATTTTAGAAACTCATGCCCATGCTGATCACTTAACGGGGGCAAAAACTCTTAAGAAATTATATCCGGAAGCGAAAGTTGCGATAGGTGAAAATATCACGAAAGTTCAAGAAGTCTTTAAAGAAAAACTTGAGATGGATATGACCACTAATGGTGAGCAATTCGATATTCTTTTAAACGAAAGTGAGACGTTGAGTGCTGGTTCGATTGAAGTAAAAACAATTTTTACTCCTGGTCATACACCTGCATGTTCTTCATATTTGATTGATGACATGATTTTTACTGGCGATGCTCTTTTTATGCCTGACTTTGGAACGGGAAGATGTGATTTTCCATCAGGGTCGTCAAAAGATCTCTACCATTCGATCCATGACAAGTTGTACTCACTTCCAGATGAGACAAGAGTATTCACTGGGCATGATTATCAGCCAGGTGGTAGAGAACTTAAGTGGGAATCAACTATTGGTGAAAATAAAGCGAAGAATATCCAACTAAAAATTGAAACAAGTGAACAAGACTTTGTTAAAATGAGAGATGGAAGAGATGCAAACTTAATGGAACCTAAATTATTACTACCAAGTATTAAAGCGAATATCGTTGGTGGTAAGGAGTCTTAATAATGGAAAATATTATCTATCCTCTTTTAGGGGGAGCTTTGATCGGACTTTCTAGTTCAACGATGTTAGGTGGAATTGGAAGAATTACTGGAATTAGTGGAATTCTTGGTGGGAGTCTTCAAAAAAATTCGAGTGAGGATCTTTGGCGATTATTTTTTCTACTAGGGTTAGTCTTAGGTGGATTAGGTATGAAAGTTCTTTATCCACAGTTTTTTACTTATCAATTTAATTTTTCTTACGTGACTTATATTGTTGCCGGCTTAATTGTTGGTTTTGGGACAAGGCTAGGAAGTGGATGTACATCGGGACATGGGGTTTGTGGAATGGCGAGACTTGCTAAGAGAAGTATTGTGGCGACTTTAACTTTTATGGCCTTCGGAATTATTACTGTGGCAATCAAGGGGTTAATATAATGAGTGTTCTTATTTCAATTCTCTCAGGTATTCTTTTTGCGGTTGGTTTGGTTATTTCTGGAATGACGAATCCGAATAAAGTCATTGGCTTTCTCGACATTCTTGGAAACTGGGATTATTCACTGGCTTTTGTTATGGTTGGTGCGATCAGTGTTTCTTTTGTCGCGTTTAAATATTTTCAAAATAAAAAGCCATTCTGTGCACCTCAATCATTTCTTCCAACTAATACTGAAGTTGATAAGAAATTACTTATTGGTTCTGCGATGTTTGGAATTGGGTGGGGAATAGCCGGCTTTTGTCCTGGACCGGCTATTGTGAATCTTGCAACTTTTGATATGAAAGCGATTGTCTTTGTTATCGCTATGGTCGTTGGTATGTTCGTCTTTAAGCTTTACTCTAAGACTCAATAAACTTCTGACCATCATTAGTGAGAACAAATTTATCAGCATCTCTATCGTAGAAGTAGAGTGATGTTAGTTGGTATTTTCCAGCTTCATTAACTCCTTCTACTTTTGCAATATGTGTGATCTTACGGCTTCCATCATGTGGTAGTCTTTCTTGAAAGATAACATAATTAACAGCCGAGCTTACGTGATATTTAATTTCATTAATACCAAGACCAAATTGTCCCATTAAACAAAACATCTCACATTTCTTAAGTGCGTCTGAAGAACTTTCAGCTGAGATCGTCGCCATGACGCCATAACCTTCTCGCATTAGTTTCGTCGCTTCAAATGCTTCCGATCCATGTAATTCATTAATAACTAAAGTATCTGCTCTTAAGTAACTTGCTTTCTTTACTAGTTCTTGAAGTTCCTCAGCTTTTGCATTTGGTGTTTCAAGTTGATGAGTTCTTTTACGACCATTAACATTTAACTCTGCTACTTTTTCTACGGTCACAACTCGCCATGCAGGATCAATCGCTTCAATTAAAAGATTAGCCATTGTTGTTTTACCACTTCCAGCATTTCCTGCTAGAAGAACATTTTGATCAGTGGCCATTATCTTTTTACAGATGTCGATTCCTTCTTGAGTCGCAACATTCCATTTAAGCATGTCATCAAAAGAAACATTATGATGAGGTAACTTTCTAATTAGGATTGTAGGGCCATTTATACTAATTGGAGGAAGAGTAATCGCGACTCGACTTCCATCTTCCAGTCTTAAGTCGGCAAAACCATTTTCAATATTTTTTACTTTTCTTCCAACAGATTTCAAAATACCTTCAATCACTTCAATAATTTCATCACTGCTCGAAAATAATTTATCTGATTCAACAATCTTTCCACTTTCTTCCCAGTAAACATCATTGAACTTATCTACGATAATTTCTGAAACTGCTGGGTTATTGTAAATTTCTTGTAGTGCTCCAAATACATTCTTCATTTTTAACTCCTAGTGTGTGTGGTGTAGCTAGATTATGAATTAAAATGTGACTCTATTGTACTCGGATTAAGCCTAGATTGCCCCTAGCATTTACCCTAGTTAAGCAATTAAGATACTGAAATTATTATACTTTTAGGATGCCAAGGGATATCGCTTTAGCCACCACTTCGGTTCTTGAGCCTGCCTCTAATTTAGTGAAGAGGTTCTTTATATGGAACTGTACAGTTTTAGGGGAGATATCTAATTGATAGGCGAGTTCTTTGTTAGGATGTCCCTGTGCCAGTAATTCTAAGATTTGAAATTCCCGTGGAGTGATTTCTGGAGCATCTTGAGGGAATGTTAAAGATTGACTCTTTTCTATCTCAGCAAGGGTAGAGCTAAGTTGATTCTTCATTTGATCAACGATCTTTTGTGCGATTTGATTATCACTTGGGATCACGACACTATAGGCCTGACACTGATCGATCATGCTAAGTATGCGAGATTTGATATTATCCAAGCTTTCATTCATCTCTAAATTATAGGTTATGTTTGGTGGTTTGCGAAGCGTCACCTCTTTATATGGCCATCGCATCTTTTCCTATGATTAAATACCTGATTACAAAATATTTAAAGTGGAGATCATATGATTAGCGATGAGCTATTTGATTGGATTTTATTATTGGCCCGTTGGCTACATATCACAGTGGCTGTGACGTGGATCGGAACATCGATCTTCTTTATGTGGCTGGACCGATCTTTTATTCCAAATAAAGACTCAAAAACTCCTGGTCACGTAGGTGAATTATGGATGGTACATGGTGGTGGATTCTATCGTGTTGAAAAAATGCTGATGGGTCCGACGAAAGTTCCAGATATCCTTCACTGGTTTAAGTGGGAATCATACTGGACTTTTATGTCAGGGATTTTTCTTATCGGTGCTATTTTCTATACTGGAGGAGGAACATTCTTATTGGATGATACCATCTCTGATATCTCTTACTTTCAAGGTGTTCTCTTAGGGATTTTTTCACTCCTTGGTTCTTGGGCCTTCTATGATTTTCTTTGGGAGAGAAAGCTAACACGCGATAAACCGATCATTGGTCATATTCTTACCCTCGCTTGGTTTGTGGGAATGTCTTATCTTCTTTGTAAAACCATTAGTGGTCGTGCTGCCTATATTCATATTGGTGGAATGTTAGGGACATGGATGACTCTTAATGTATTTATGAGAATTATCCCTAGACAAGTCAAAATGGTGGAAGCTTCAAAAAGAGGTGAAGAAGTTAATCAAGAATGGGGAAAGAACGCAAAGAATAGATCGACTCATAATACTTATTTTACTCTACCTGTTATTTTCATCATGCTGAGTAATCACTTTCCTGCAACTTATGGTCATGAAATGAACTGGTTCGTTCTCTTAATTCTAAGTGCCGCTGGTGCTTCGATTAGAGAGTACTTTGTTGTTCGTCTTTCAAATCCATCACGCTCAAAGAAGATGGCCCTTCTTGGGATAGCTCTTCTTATCTTTGCCATCGCATTTACTTCGACGGGAGAGCCTTCAAACTCAGGTGATCATCATGCTTCACATTCTCATCAAGTAGAAAAAGAAGTTAAGGAACCAGTCGCTGAGCCTGCTGTTGCTAAGACAATTGAAAAAGTGAAGGGAACACTCTCGCTTAAAGGCGTTGTCCTTTTTGAAGGGAAGGCTCCTAAGGCCAAGAAGTTAAGACTACCAGGAGCATGTAAGCGACAACACAAAGGTGATGTTTACTCGAATGAAGTCATGGTGAGTAATGGTAAATTACAAAATGTTCTTATCAGGGTGAAGAAAGGGCATGAAAATCTTGAAGTTGGTCCAACTCCTAAGAGCGATGTTATTCTCGATCAAAAAGGATGTATCTACATTCCTCGTGTTGTTGGAGCCCGTGTTGGTCAGACAGTTGCTTTTTTAAATAGTGATCCGATTTTCCATAACGTGAAGTCAGTCACAAAAAATAATAAGAAATTCAATGTGGCCATGCCTAAGCAAAACTCTCGAATTGAAAAAGTTTTCAAGAAACCAGAACTTTTTGTACAGGCCAAGTGCAGTGTTCACCCTTGGATGAGTGCTTATGTGGCAGTAGTTGAGCATCCGTTTTTCAATGTGACTAACGAAAAAGGAATGTTTGAGATTAAAGGACTCGCCGCCGGTAAATACACGATTGAACTTTGGCATGAGACTTTAGGAACGCAAAGCGCTGAAGTCGAAGTTGGTGGAGACATCAAAGATTACACATTTACTTTTAAAGGAAATTAATATGATTAGTACACATATATTAGATACTCATGTTGGAATGCCTGCTCCAGGTGTTGAAGTTAATCTTGATCGCAAAGAAGGGGATTCTTGGAAGCGTGTTGATACAGGAATCACAAATGATGACGGTCGTATTGCTTATAATTGTCCAAGTGAAGAAGGTGTTTATCGCCTTAACTTTGAAATTGCAGATTACTTTCAAAAGAAGAATCAAGACTTCTTCTTTATTGAAGTCCCAATCATTTTCCAAGTGAAGGATACGAATCGTAAGTACCATGTACCACTATTATTAAATCCGTTTGGGATTTCTTCTTATAGAGGTAGTTAGGTAGAACTATGAAAAAGCTCGATATTCCTTACTACCAAGATTATATTTCTGATTCTTTAAGAGAGCAGTTACTTAAAGAAGCGAAACCTTATTCTGGTGTAGAAGGCTTAGTGGAAGTTGGTAATGGCGGCGGATTAGAGGATGCCGACTCTTTAAACTATCTTTGCGAACTCTACCGTCTTCTTAAAGATGATTTGGGTAAAGTTTTGAATCAAAGGATTAAGGATAGAGACTTTATCGATAAGAGAGTTAAGGCCACTTACGAATTTAATGAAAAGGCTGGCAATAGTTTTACAACTTCTGAATATAAAACAATTATTGGATTGGAAGATGAAGAAGGACGAATTGTTATTGGTCCTTATAAAAAAGATTATTATCGAGCTAATGAAAATAAAGTTGCCGATCTTCCTGAATATTTAAAAGGGAATCATGTGACTCTCTTTGGTCCTCCTGATAGTGCTAAGCTTTCAATCAATGCGATGAACGCTTTTCATCGTGCTGTTAAAGATGAGCCTGCGATTGTCAGTGAATTACTGGAAAAGCATGATAGTCTTCCAAAATGGGGGGCTGATGATGAGGACTCAAAGACTCCTCTTCGAGCTGACCTTGCTAGTGCTGGAGAGAACTTAACAAAATGTTTTGCTGGTACTTTAAGAGTTGAGGATAAGGAAAGAGGAAAGGTTTATGAGTTGGCCAAGGAAAAGCTTTCACTACCAATAAAGAGATTCCCAGGTCTTGCTCTTCCAAGTTCATTTCTTTTCTTAGATGAAAACCCAATTCCTCTTCATCTTTATGATTTTGCTCTTCACTTCTTTCATAACTGGAGAAATCCTCAAGCCCTTTCATTCTATGTTCCGAAATTAGAAAATGAGGAAGAGGCTCGTTATATTAAAACGATGATGGAGACAGCAGAAAAGCTAATAAAGAAAGACCATCCTGAATATGAAATGGGTTCTATTCGTTTACTAATTGTTTTAGAAAATCCAAGAGCAGTATTCAGAGTTAATGAATTAATGGATGAACTCTATCCTTACTTTGCGGGAGCTTCATTAGGTTGGCACGATTACCTTGGTTCAACTGCCAGACTAATGAAAGAAGATCCAAATTATAGAATTCCTGTGAAAGCAGACCCTGATATTGTGATTAAGCATATTAAAGGGTCTCATCAACTTCTTGCTGACGTAGTTGGACCAAGAGGGGGAATTAAAATTGGGGGAATGTATGGAATTCTTCCTATTGTTAATGATATCCATAGTGACTCATTTCAGATCACGATCTTTGGCTTTATCAAAGATGTAGTGACTCAATTAAAGAGAGGACTAGATGGCTTTTGGGTGGCACACCCGGACTTCATGAGAATTGGTTTGGCCTTAGTTGAAGCTTGGAAGCAAGGCGGAGACTGGATGGAAAAACTAGTGAAGTCTCTTCTTCATGAAAAACATCATCAGCCTATTATGGATTTTATTAATGGTGACGATATTCAAGGTCTTAACTATGAAGATGAGCTCTATGATCGTGATCTTATCGTCGCTGATATCGCTGAATCAAATTATATAAAAAATAATGATCCTGAAGAAATTCGCTACAATGTTTTCCAGTCTCTTCAATATATAACCGACTGGCTTTCTGGAAATGGTTGTGTGGCCTTACCGGCGATAGTTGGTGGGGAAGCGGTAAGGGTTATGGATGATCTTGCCACAGCTGAAAGGTCACGTTGGGAAGTATGGCATGAAATCTATCATGGTCGCTTTAGCGTTGAAGACTTCTTAAAGATTGCCCATGAAGAAATGAACTTCATTAGAAAAGATCTTTCTAATGAAAAGAAGATTGTTCAAGTTAAATACGATGATAGAACGGCGAAGTGGTATCCGATTGCCATGAAGTTAATGATAAAGTTAATGACAGATAAAAAGCCAGTAGAGTTTGCTACAGAATTACTTCTTCCTTTCGGTATTGAGTCTGTTCGAAAGGCTGAAGATCCATGGCAACATCTTAACGAAATCGATGAACAAAAATATAAGATCGACTCTTATGTTGAACGTTTTAACTATTACTTCGAAATGTGTGGTTGTATCAAATTTGCCAAGGCCATGGCCAAAACCACAGTAACTGATTTGGATCTTGTAGAAAAAGAGATTCTCTCTTTTAATAAGCAAGATATTCTTGATAGTGCTTTCTTTCATGGAAATATTGGTGAAAGTAAGAAAGGCCTTGATCATATGGCTAAGAGTGAACAGTCTAATGTTTCAGGTGATGAAATCTCTAAACAGTTATTAGATCATGGACAAAAATATCTAGAAAAATTTGGAATGAAGTTTCTTGTGAGTGCTAAGGGCAAGAGTGGGGAAGAGATGCTTACTATCTTAAAAGAGCGTTTCGAAAACACGGAAGAGACAGAGTTAGAGAATGCTCGAGCGGCTCTTTTTGAAATTACAAAGAAGAGAATTAACGAGTTTCCACTAGATAACTCAAAAAAAAAACTCTCTGATCTCTTAAATGAGTATCAAATTGCTGGGGCATCTCTTTCATTCTCAAATGGAATAGATGCTATTCAGGCCCTCTCTTTAGGTGAGTTAAAAAAAGGCATCCCTGCTAAAGATGATTCGCTTTTTGAAATTGCCTCTTTGAGTAAGACTATCGGAAGTGCTCTTGCCATAGAATATTTTACTGAAAAAAAGATTTCTCTCCATACTAAAGTCAATGATCTATTAAGAGAGCTCAATTCAGATTTCCTTTTAAAAAGTGAAGAAGGAAAGCCTTCATCTTGGGCAGATCTCGTCGAAATTCACAATCTCATGTCTCACAGTGCCTTGAATATGCATTATGTGAATGGAGTTCCAGCAAATAGAGAAATGCCTACTATTGATCAATTTCTCTTTGGAAATGATGAATATGGTTATGAACCTATATCTGTTATTAATGAACCAGGGACAAAATTTAAATATTCAGGAGCAGGATTTATCGTTCTCGAATATTTATTAGAACAGCATTCAGGAAAATCGATAAAAGAACTTTCGACTCCTTTTCTTTCAAAGCTAGGCTTAACTGATCTTACTTTCAATCAGTCGACAATTGAAGGAAGGGAATACGCAAGTGGCCATCTTGATGATGGGACTATTGTGGAAGGTGAGAGGCTTATGTTTCCTGCTTTTGCTGCTGGGGCCATGTCATCTTCAAAAGATATGTTACTTTTCTTAAATCAACTGGCCCGTGCCTATCAAGGGATGGACTCTGGAATAACTTATGATACGGCCGTTAAAATGCTCACTGGAACTGATAAAGGTTGCCAAGAATTCATGGGTGCAGATATGGGGCTCGGGGTTTTTATCGCTCGTGCGGGAGATAATAAACTGGCGATGCACCAAGGGGCCAATGACGGTTTTAGAAGTATTTATGTTCATTGCTTTGATGGACCTGATCTGGGAAAAGGTTTTGCTCTTATGTGTAATGGAGATAATAAGGCCGTCGTCTTCATGTCTCGAGTTGCACAGGAAGTTCTAAAGATTTTAAACTTTGAAGGTATCAATACGAAACTCTTTAAAGAAGATATTGACTTTAAAAATATTCCTCAAGAAGAGTTAGTAAATTTTGGTTATAAGAATATGGTCTTCAATAGCTTTGAGCCAACGCTACCTGAAGCAATTATTGATAAAGGTCCAATTGATGAGCTAATGAAACATAACCTATTAGTCAATGCTGAGATTAGTGAGGTGACTAACCAAAAATTTGCGAGAGCACAAAATTTAATCTCTCCTCACTCGCCAGTCTTCGATCCGACACTTTTTGGAAAAGAAGGAAAGATTATGGATAGCTGGGAAAGTGTCAGACATAATCTAGCAGGCGTTGATTCTCTTATTCTTTCTGTGCCAAATGAGATTAAACCAAAGTATCTTTTTATCTCTACGAAGTGGCATTATGGAAACCATGCTCCGGCAATTTCAATTTTTGGAAAGAAAGAAGGTGAGTGGAGAGATGTACTAAAGGTTACGAAACTCGATGGACATAGTTATATCAAAATAAAGCTTGATCATGCTGATTCTTATCAGCAGTTTAAGATCTGTATCTATCCTGATGGGGGATTAAGTCGTGTAGGTATCTTTGATGAATCATTACCGGAGAAGTTTATTGAAGATTTTAAACCTTTAGGGCAAGCTAAGTGTGAACCATATAAAGAAGAAATTCCAAAGACGAGTAAGCCTCTCCATATTCCATTTGAGGTTTCAGAGGAACAGATCAATCAAAACCTTATAAATCTAGAAGATGACGAGTTATTCGATTGTGCGAGTGCTTATTATGGAGGGAAGATTTTATCAACGACCAATGAACATTATGGTCCCACATCTCAAGTGATTTCTCCTTTTCCTCCTATAAGTATGTTTGATGGATTCGAATCGGCAAGAAGTAGAACACCAGGACATCAAGATGAGTTTGTGATCGGACTTCATCGTCCTACAACCATTCATCAGATCACTTTAGATTTTACTTACTTTGTTAATAACAATCCTCTTGAAGTTGAAATCTTGGCCAAGATAGATAATCGTTGGGAAGAGATCGTTCCTCGTGAAAACGTTAAGGGCCATGCTGGTAAGAAAAAGAGCTTTTCTTTTGCGGCAATTGATAATGTTTCTGAGGTGAAGGTCGTTAGTATCCCTGATGGGGGAATGAATAGGGTGCATGTTTTTAGTAGAGCTTAGTTTAGTTTTTGAGTTTCTTTAAAAAGTCATCAAATGCCCATGGTGAATTTTCATTCTTGCACCACTTCTTTACTTGATCATAGTTTATATCATTATTTTGAGCGACTATTACTGCTTGATCTAAACACTCATTAGCCTTGAAATGAATATAGGATGCTAATCGGTCTTTTACACAGTCTGTAGGGGAGAGTATTTTAATAATAGTACCATCAACATTAACTTCTTCTGGAATGATTTTATTATCTTCACCAATACCAAGTGGAGGTCCTCCTGGAAATTCTATAAAAAGGTGTTCACATTTAGGATGAACGAAGTGTCGACCTTCTCTTTGAAAGCCTATCTCATTCATCGCTTCATCAATACCTTCTCGAAATATACTTAGTCGAACAAAGTCTAGATCTCCTGAATGATAAGCCCCTTTAGAATAAACTGCGACAACAGCTCCACCAACTAGAGTTGTGTCTATGCCATTCTTCTTTAAATGGACCGCCACATATTTCCATAACTCTTCTTCGGTACAGCTCTTGAAATTGATCATTATTCTTTCTTTTTAATAACAGGTTTTCCACTTCTTCTAGGCCTTCTTCGAGAAGAGAAGATTCTCTCTTTATCCTCTAGTGAAAGTCCGTCATAATATACCTTTATAAATTCAATAAACTTCTTGGCCACCAGAGATTTTTCATTGAAGAAATAGACTCTTGTTCGTCCAACTAGCTTTGAGACTAAAATGCCTGCTTCTTCAAATCTTGAAAATTGTTTTTGGACACCACTTAACGAGATATCATAATCTTTCGCTACAGCAGTTGGGTAGACTTCTCTATAATGTGCGAGATGTAGCATAATTTTCATGGCAATTTCACTACCAAGTATTTTATCTAACATTCTTTAATCTTATCAGATATTGAAAAATGTACAACTCTTTTAGTGGTTATATAACCGCTTTTGGAGGTTGAAATTCTTGTAATATTAGCTAATTAGTTAATTTTTAAAGAGCCTATCAAAAGCATGACGACAATAGGCCCCTGAGACTCTTTCAAAAATAGAGTCATCTTTAGCAGGAGCTTTGGGACAATGATCAATTGAAGGACCATACTGAAGTTTTGGTTTTGGTTTATTTTCAATCGAGCTTGGCCCTCTTAATGTTGTTATTTCTTCTTCCTTTTCAATTTTCTTGGCAGGGTTTCCTCTTAAACAAAATGGATCCGAACTAGAGCAAGTCTGAGTTTGAATTATTTCTTTCACAAATCGACCATATTCAAAATATTCAGGACGAATATCGGTATAGAGCTCATCATAGCACTGAGCATGTGACCAATAGCTATCTAAGACTTCGGGAGAAAGGTCGAGATAACTTTTTAGATTCACCACGACGGCCATGAGATTCTGATCACAACTTCCACCATCTTTATAAGGATTAAAAAATTTCTTTTTCTTCGTCTTCTTATCTTCTTTTTTCTGGCATGTTAAAAAAAGTTCCCAATAAGTATTATTATGATTTTCACAATCTGCTATCACTTGAATCTTAAGTTTTTTTTCTCCTTTTCGATTACTCATTTTAAAAGTATTCCCTACATGACCTCCAGTACCTAAGCATCCAGAGTCGTGAAGAAGTGATCCCCAAGTATTAAAAATTTTAATTCTATCAGGAACAGCAATTGTGTCATAAGAAACAAAGAACTCATCGGAGTCAGAACCACTCATATCGACAAAGAACTCATCAAGATTATCATTTCCAGCTGCCATAACATTTGCACAACTTTTAATATGTTCACCATTTTCATTAACTACTTGAAGAGAAGGAACTTTTCCAGAAAGTGCTTCGTAAAGTCTCCAATTCGTTCGAATATCTGAGGAGAGTTTAGAACTTGCACAGAGTGTAGATATGAGCGCCCACGTTTGTGTGTCAGCATGGGTATAAGGCATGATATCTTTCTCAGAAACTTCTTTTAACTTTTCAAAGACATCAGCATCATTGGACTTATCCTTCTTTTGTTCAAGTTGATAATTAGTAAAGAGTTCCCTCTGTTCCTTTGTGCCACATTCTTTGTCTTTTAAAATGGCTTGAACTTGCTTATCGATGAGCATTTGTCTGCTAATAAGCCTTCTTTCAAATATCTCATCATATAATTCTTTATCACAAACGATTCTCTTCTTTTCAAACTTAAGTAAGTGGGTCATGGAATAGGCCTGACCTTTGAGGCTTATCCCTCCACCATAACAGGCAGGCATATCTGAGGAATAGATCGACCTGAAAAAGAATAGCAATATTATGAAAGCCCTCATTTATCTATTTTAAAAAAGGTCCATTATTAAAGCTTGAATTATTGTAATTTCAGTACTTTAGGTGCTCAATTGTTGAATTATGGTGGCCTATCTTTGTGCCGATAAGCCTCTAAAGAGGTGATTATGAAATACTTAGCAATTTTTCTTTTAATGACAAATATCTATGCTTCTTCGAGCGAAACAGAAGCGCAAAAGAACCGTAAAAAGGCCATGGAAGTCTACAATAATTCTAAAACTATGCAGGAATATACCCAATGTCTTCAAAAAGTGAGAACCCCTGAAGATCATAAGAAGTGCTTTGAGCTACGCCAAAAAGCAGTGAAAGAAATGCAAGAGAAGATGGGAAGTAAATAAAATTCTTTCTAAATAATTATTTTTCTTGAACAAAGTCAATTTACGCCAAGTAAGTCGTTTATAAAAATCATTGGTACATCGATACTGAGTTTATGAATGAGAACTTTGATGAAGAACTATATTTAGAACTAGTCCATGAAACTGATGAGCTAATTGAAGAGATCCTCGATATTTTTATGGGTATTGAAAAAGATCGTCGACTTGGTGAAAAAGATGATTATGAGGAATTAATGAGAATAACTCATTCTGTAAAAGGCTCTGTCGGAATGTTGGGACTTCAAGAGTTAATGGAATCAATTCATAATGTTGAGGATTTCCTTAAAGCTAGCTATCTAACAAAGGATATTGTAACCAAAGGAGTCTGTGACCTTCTCATTGATTATTGGTCTAATACAAAGGCTTATCTTTTTGATAATAAGAGTTCAATGAAACTACCCATGAGCTTTAAAGATTGTTTTGATTGCCTCCAACAAAATAATTATAATTCGGTTTGTAAAAAACATTTTTCTGAAGATGATTTTTGTTCTCCCGAAAATAAAGGGAAGAGGGTTCTTAGTATAGTAAGTCATGCTATTGACATAATGATGCCAAATAAAGATGAGGATCTTTCAGGAATAATCTTAATTACAGACAATCTACAGTTTGATAATGAGGTTAGAGAAATTGTACCAATTGACAGAACCTTAGACTGTATTGATTTGATCTATCGAAAAAAGCGTTACCTTCATAATCTTAAAGCATTAGTTATCGATTGTGATAATTATAATAAAAATCCTTTTCTGCTTCAATATGTTTTTACATCCCTATCTATTACAGTTCCAGTAATATATATATATTCAGATTTTGTATTTTTTCTTTCGTTATTAAAGGAACTTGATGTCTCACCAGCTAGCTTAGTTGTTCTTAATCGAAAATCAGAAAACTATGAAAAGAGTTTTAAAAATTTATTGAAATTAGCTTAAGATTAGATTTTATTAAATAGGGTTTGATATTGAGAGATATCTCGATAAATCCAAATGCCTTTTGGGTCTTTATTTGTTTCGTCAATTAAATAAAACAAGGATCGAGCCTTTATTTGACCTAGAGGTGTAAACAAATTAGTTTCAATACTGAAAAGTCTATTTCCTGATTTTAGTAATTCATCCCAAAATGCATCTGCTATTTGTCTTGATCCTAATAGTTTTGAAGTTTCAACTTTATTATTGTCATATCCTAATTTATCTCTCGTTCCATTACAAAGTATGTTGAAATCAGGAGTTGCTAAGTTAACACAATCATCGTGTGTAAGTAACTTATGATTTTTCATAAAATTTATCTCAAATTTCATTCTTTCAAATATCTCAATAGTTTTATAAAATTTTTTAATGGTATGATGATCAAAAATACAAAGCTCTTTTAACTCTAGAGAGTCTAATTTAGATAAATGTTCAATCTTGAATTGAAAAATTCCATGTTCTTGTTTTTCAAGTTTGAACAATTCCTCAATTGGCAATAATAGCGTACGACTGATTTTATGAAGAGAGTTTAAGTTAGGAGTATGGGTTCCACTTTCTATTCGTTGATAGCTTCTGAGGCTAATATTTGATTTAAAGGCAATTTCCTCTTGGGTAAGTTTCAGTTCACGTCTACGACTCATAAGACGTAACGATAGTATATTGAGAAGGCTTTTGAACTTATTATTATTATTATTCATATTAGTTAATATTATTGTAAATCATAAAACTTTCTACGTCATTTTTGGCACAATCCGGGACTCCCGCATGAGAAATTTTACTTTGAGATAATGTGATAAGTAACGATCTGAATTGAGTGGTTACGTTTATATTCTTTTTTCAATAAATACTCTTTGGATAGAAACAAATTCAATAGAGACTGTAGCCTTGTTATATAGGTTTACTAGAGTTAATTTACAGCACTATAATCGAGCTGTGATATTCAATTATTTAATATCCAATAATGAATTATTTCCGAGAAGAGACTTGAAAAAACATTAATTCTAATTGATAAATTTCTTCAATAACTTTACTTAATAGAGAAAAAAAATTTTAAAATGATCTGAAACTAACTATGAGCCACTATATAAAGAATCAAGATAAGGGATTTATACAAGTTTGAGTAGGATAATTAAAATCGTTTTATTTCATTGAGTTACCAATCTATTTACCTTGATCTTTTCTTTAATTCGTGATACCCATGGGGGGTATAGGAGAAATGAATGAAAAATCTAAATATTGAAGTTACTGGAATTAATTGCGGAAGCTGTGTGTCAAAGATAATAAATCACTTTAGTGCTCTTGAAGGCATTGAAAAAGTTAATGCCGAAAAAGAGACTCAGCTAGTAACAATTGCTTGTGATGAAAGTCTTTCAAATATGAAGTTAAGAAATGACCTCATTGAATTAGGCTTTTCTGTAACAAGTATCAAAAAACAATAAAATGAAAAACCTCAATTTAAAGATCGAAGGCATGAGTTGTGCTAGCTGTGCTAGTTCAATTGAAAATGCGGTCACTAAGATTGATGGCGTAAAAAAAGCAACTGTCAATTATGCTATGGCCACAGCCTCCTTTGATATTGAATCAGAGGAGCTAACTGATCTTGTCAAAGAGAAAATTAAAAATTTGGGCTATAAATCTTTTGAAAAAGAATCAAAAGATAGTCTTCCAAAGAGAGATGAAATTAAAGAAAATCTTCATAAATTCTTAGTTTCAATATCACTTGCTCTTGCAATATTTTCATTGGCCATGTGGCCTTTTATGAATCAACCATCAGTTAAAATTAATTGGTATTTGCAACTCTTTCTCTGTCTTCCAATTTGGGCGTGGGTAGGTTTAAAGTTTCAAAAATCATTAATTGCCTTTTTAAGAACTGGTCGCTCAAATATGAATACTTTAATTGGGCTGGGAACTAGTGCGGCATTTCTTTATAGTGCTTTTATTACTATTTTTACTGATTTATCTGTTTCGATCGGCTTAACTCAGAAAGTATATTTTGAAGCTGTCGGTTTCATTATTTCTTTTGTTTTTTTAGGGCAATACTTTGAAGAAATCGCTAAGAAGAAAACGACTGAAGCTCTCAACTCTCTTCTTAAACTCAGTTCTAAAACAGCTCTTGTTTTAAAAGGCGAAGAGTTTCTAGAAGTTTCTGTAGAAGAAGTTGTCGCCGGAGATATTCTCAGAGTTAAGCCTGGAGAAAAACTTCCAGTTGATGGAGTGATAACGAAAGGTGAATCGAATATTGATGAATCAATGATATCTGGTGAGCCACTTCCTGTATTTAAGAAAGAAGAAAGTAAAGTTTTTGCAGGAACAATAAATGGTGAAAGAGCGATTGAGTATAAAGCTACTAAAGTTGGGCAAGATACTTTTCTTTCTCAGATTGTTAAATTTGTTGAGGATGCTCAGAATTCCAAACCAGCTATTCAGAAATATGCAGATAAGATAAGTTCTTATTTTACTCCTGTAGTCCTTGTCTTTTCTATTTTAACATTTATTGTTTGGTACTTCAGTGGTGCTGAACCGAAGTGGGGGAACTCTATCTCTAATTTTATCGCTGTCTTAGTGATTGCTTGTCCTTGTGCACTTGGGCTTGCGACACCTACTGCAGTCGTTGTGTCTACAGGAAGAGCATCGCTAAAAGGAATTCTTATTGGTGGTGGAGAAGTTATTGAAAAGGCCGTTGGAATCGATACGATTATTTTTGATAAAACTGGGACTATCACTGAAGGAAGGCCAACAGTTGTTGATCATATTCTCAAAGACAATGATGAGAGTATCATTAGAGATATTGCTTCTATTGAGCAGTTCTCAGAACATCCTCTTTCAAAAGCTATTGTTAAATTTTCCAAAGATATAGTTTCTGATCTTTCAGAGCCAGACGATTTTGAGATTGTGAAAGGGAAGGGAATCCTTTCAGAAATTGAAGGACGAGCTTATGTTATAGGTAAGAAATCTTTTCTTGAGGAAGAAAATATTATAATTGCTCAAAATCTTGAGTCTGACAAAATAGGAAGTCTGGTCTATGTCGCAAGAAATAACGAGCATGTCGCAACTCTTGTTATTGGGGACAAAATTAAAGAGACTTCTAAGGAAGTTATCTCCCAATTTAATCAGTATGGAATAGAAACTTGGATGATCACTGGTGATAATGAGAAAGTCGCCCAAGCTACGGCGAAGGAATTAGGAATCGCTCATGTATTGGCTGATGCCCTTCCTTTAGATAAGGCAGAGAAGTTAGAGGATTTACAATCCCAAGGAAAGAAGGTCGCGATGGTTGGTGATGGGATCAACGATGCACCAGCACTGGCAAAAGCTCATCTCTCATTGGCTATGGGCACTGGAACTGATGTGGCCATGAATGCCTCTGATGTTACTCTTGTTAATGGAGATCTATCAAAAGCTTTAGATTTTCTTCTCTTATCAGAAGGAACGATGAAGATTATAAAGCAAAACCTTTTTCTTTCGATGATTTATAATACGCTCCTTATTCCAATCGCTGCGGGAGTGCTTGTGCTTTTTGGTGGCCCTATGATGCCTCCCATTTTAGCAAGTGTGGCCATGGGCTTAAGTAGTATCTCGGTTGTTTCAAATAGTTTAAGAATAAGAAAACTTATATAGGTAGTAGATAAAAGTTAGGAGTTAAGATGAATATTTTTAGAGTACTGATAATCACATTGTTCAGTTTTTCTTTATTTGCCGGAGAGAAACACTATGAATTAAGAGTACATCATACAGTAAAAAACTGACCTGACCGGGTAAAACTAGTCCAGTTTTTATGTTAGACTGGATGCAGAAATTAAGAGGTCAGATATGTCACGTAAACGATTTAAAACCGAAGAGATTATTCAACACCTAAGAACTCACGAACTAAACCTTTCTAGAGGCATGACAAGAGAACAGTCTGCAAAGACTATTGGTGTTGCCTATCAAACACTCACTCGTTGGCAAAAAGAATACGGAGGGCTTCGAGTTGATCAAGCTAAGAAACTAAAAGATCTTGAGAAAGAAAATCAAAGATTAAAGAAGCTGCTTGCTGATGCTGAACTTGATAAGTCTATTTTAAAAGAGGCCCTTGAGGGAAACTACTAAGCCCGACAAGAAAAAGAGAAGCTGTCTCTTTTGTAAAAGATAAACTTGATGTTTCAGAACGTCGGGCTTGTAAAGTAATAGGTATCTCTAGGAGTTCTCAGAGGTATGTAGAAAGACCTGATAAACTCACTGAGGCCATAAGGCCTTATGTGATAGAGTTAGCTAAAGAGTATGGTCGCTATGGTTATCGAAAGATAACTGATCTTCTTAATAATCAAGGATGGAATGTTGGTAAAGATCGAGTCTTCACAATATGGAGACAAGAAGGTCTAAAGATTCCTCTTAAACAACCAAAGAGAAAAAGACTTTGGCTTGCTGATGGATCGTGCATCCGCCATCGTCCAATGTATAAAGATCATGTTTGGTCTTATGATTTTGTCTCAGATCAAACTCATGACGGAAGAAAGTTCAAGATCTTAAATATTATTGATGAATATTCTAGAGAATGCCTAGCTTCGATAGTTCAACGTAGAATAAATTCTCAGGATATTATTTTTATCCTAGCAGACTTATTCTTAAAGCGAGGAGTGCCAAAGCATATTCGTTCAGACAATGGCCCAGAGTTCATTGCAAAGAAATTGATGACTTGGTTTTCAAAGCTTGATGTAAAGCCATTGTTTATTCAACCAGGCTCTCCTTGGGAGAATGGCTATTGTGAAAGTTTTAATGGTAAGATGAGGTATGAGTTATTAAATGGAGAATTATTTTACTCTTTAAAAGAGGCTCAAGTTTTAATTGAAAGATGGCGAAAACAATATAACACGGTTAGACCACATATGAGCTTAGGAGGAAGGCCACCAGTGCCAGAAACAATAACTCCTAACTTAGAGTTGCTTTTCATGTAGAGTCGAACTCTGTTATTGGTACATAAACTTCCGGCTGGTCAGGGGGAGATGTGAGATTAGTACGTTCAGTTTTATTATTTGCACTAATATCTGTGTTTGGTTGCTCATCAACCAGAACAATAGATCTTAAATACACAAAGGTTCCATATATATCCAAAGGAGATATTGTCTCTCTATCAATGAAGGATTGTCCTGACTCTAATCTTTTTGGATACAATAAAAGCAAGTGTGGGCAATATGAAATGTTGTTAAGAAAGTCGTTAAAGAGTCGCGGAATCAGAGTCAAGGAAAGTAAGAAGTATATTACGATTCTAAACAATCCTAAAACTTATAAAGTAGATAGGAGTGAATTAAAAATATACGGCAACATGGAGGTAGTGGAGGGAATTGAGACCTGTACAGGAGGAAATTGTATCTCTTTAACAGGACTTTTAACTTTTTCTCTATATAAAGGTGATGAACTGCTTAACGTATTTGAGTATCAATATTCAGATAGGCTTCCGAATCTAAAGGACAGAAATACAGAGTTAAAAAGGGTTAATTTAACTAGAGAAGTTATTTCAAAGATTGGAACTAGGTTTGCAAAAGACCTTACCCTTGATGAAGTAACTATAAATACTAAGTTTGCCCACATGAAAAATGACAAACTCAATGATGAAATTCAAAGTTCTAAAATAAAAAAAGGTGATCTTTACTCATCAATCGCTAGGGATTATGAAATCACTAACTCAAAAAGCGGATTAATAAATTTAGCGATAATTGAAAAGGATACAGGCTTATCTAATAAATATACTAAAATATTGATAAACACTTACTCATCAGATGATTTAGATGAATACAATTTTCTTTTAAAAGGAATATAATATGAGCAAAATCTATAGGTTTTCACATTACTTAATCTTACTATGCTCAATATTCTTTTTGTTTTTTAGAAATTCACTTTCTATTTTTCAAAGCATGAATGGCGACATGAACAATTTAACGGTTCTGACATCTATCATTCTTCTAGCCTATAGTTCAATCTGGCTATTTAGAATGACCTTAGGGAGAAACCTGATTCGCCAAAGGTTCGACTCTATATACAGAATTCCAGTTACCGGCCTTGATAGAGCTCAACAGGAACAAGTATTAAAAGAGGGGGGATTGAGTGCGCTAAGTGAATATGATCTAGATTTCAATTGGGCCTTTTACAAAACGCAAAACGGTGAACTATTTATCTCCAAGAATGTTCGCTATGATCCTCAAGAAATATTCAATAATGCGGACAAGGTTCGTGATTTGATTCGTGAATCAAGCTATGTAGCTGGGTACAATTACTTATATACAAGTATTAGAACTATATTAGATATGGTTTTCTTCCCTGTTATGGCGATACCGTTTATCATAGGTGGTTTTGCTAGTACTTTAATATTGGATGATGAGAAGAGAGAAGGTGGAAAAAGTAATATTATTGTAGGCCTTATATCACTCGTTTTAACTATATTATACTCACTTATTGCTAAAAAATTAATCGAAATTTATCTTAATTTTTGGATTAAGATTGATCTATCTACTTATCAATGGTGGATATCATTGAAAACCGAAAAGTTACTTGCTGAACTCAAAGAAGAGGTTGTTTCACAGACTGGTATGAACATTAATCAGGACGAGTTGAGAGCAATGGCCAGTTTGGAAAACTTTTCTTTCTTAAACTTCTGCACCTCCGATAGAAGTGGCAAATATGTTGGAGACAACGATCATGGAAATGAACATCTTCCAGATGATATCATTGCAGTATAACGTGTAATTAGTTGTACGTCAGGCGTGAAGCAGGTTCTTGAAGTCATTCTCCCTGCCTCCTAGACTTGAAGCAAACATTCAAGATAGGAGGACACGGATGTCACAGCTCAACGAACTTATCGCAGACTTCAAAAAAT
>JAAEST010000021.1 GCA_024229115.1 Oligoflexia bacterium | reverse complement strand
TTTTATTGTATCAGTACGCTAGTTTAAAACTATGCACTTTCAGTGCAAGGCTTTAGCTATTATATACATTAAGAATTAGTGTATAATAGCCACATGAGAAACAGACACGGAAACCATACAGTAACTCGTCTTACAGTACATTTAGTGTGGATTACAAAATACAGGTATCATGTTCTTAAAGGTGAAATTCAGAAAAGGTGCAGAGAGTTGCTGATTCAAGTATGTGATAGTGAAGATGTAAGAATCCTAAAAGGAGTTGTAAGCAAAGATCATGTGCATATGCATATTGAATATCCGCCATCAAAATCAATTAGTGATCTTGTAAAAGGATTAAAAGGAAGACCCTCACGGTTGCTTCAAAAAGAGTTCCCTGAGTTGGGTAAAAGATATTGGGGAAAGCATATGTGGGGAATTGGTTATGGAGCTTGGAGTGCAGGAAATATAACAGACGATTTGATACAAGAGTATTTGGAGCATCACAAGGAACGTCCTAATGAAGATGCTGAGAATTTCGTAATGGAATAACGGACTTTCAGTCCGTGTGTTTTTAACCTCTGGACTTTCAGTCCAGAGTGGTTAAGTACAAAAATTGAAGGATTAATTTCAAAGATAGAAGAGAGAGAAAATGAAGTTATAAATAAAGTAAAAATCGTTGTTGATACAAGAGTTCAAGAGGTATTGAGTAAAATTAATGATAGGATTGATGAAGTTCTTCAAGCTCAAAAAAAATCAACGGCTTCGGTCTTAGAAAAACGTGATGATTCTTTGTGTACGGAAGAAGTGCCGGTAGGCAGTTTAGCTTCTGAAAAAGCAGAGAAAGCAGCTGTTAGCGTTTCATCTTCTGATGAATCTAAAGCTGCCACTGAAGAAGATGTGGTACCAGAGGAAATAAAAGAAGGAGAGTTAGAGGTACTATCGGAAGATAAGGCAGAGGTGGAATTAGAGTCAAAAGAGCCGATTGCTTCATCTGATGAAAAAGCGGAAGATGTTTTGCGGGTAAATGAAGGCGACTCGGCTGATTTTGATATACAAGAGTTTTTGGAAGAAGTGGAAAACCTTCCGTCTGAGAAAGAGCCGGATTCTGAAAAGTGATGATACCGGTTTAACTGCCTGGTAATTATTTTCTATATCATCTGATGTGATATTATTATTTGGTGTGAGTGCCTTCTATTTCTGATTTTGGTTCTCGGAGCATTAGTTCTTTTACCGCTTTCATTGGATCTTTGTCTTTATAAAGTACATTAAAAATTTCCTTTGTAATAGGCATTTCAACATTATATTTATTCGCTAATTTGCAAACCGACTTTGTGGTCAATATTCCTTCAGCAATCTGGTCCATTTCTTCCAAAACCTGCGATAATTTTTTGCCTTTGGCAATCAATTCACCTACCAGACGATTTCTACCGTAAGGACTAACGCAGGTGGTTATTAAATCGCCGAGTCCTGCAAGTCCTGAAAAAGTGTCTCTCTGCCCGCCCATTGCAACTCCCAGCCGTGTCGCTTCTGCCAGTCCTCTGGTTATCAGAGCAGCTTTGGAATTATCCCCA
>JAAEST010000020.1 GCA_024229115.1 Oligoflexia bacterium | reverse complement strand
TTTTGATCCATGACTTTGCACTCCATCCACGGCATAGCTATAACCTCCTGTTACAAGAAAATTATAACTGACCGTTTTATTTAGAAGTGTAAACGATGTCTCCGGTATAAAGTGTAAACGATGTGTCCGGAATGGACCTTTTGTTAAAATTACGGATAGCGAGTCTGAGGTTAAGTCCTGTAAATTTGTTGAAGTTTATAACCCTGAAAGATGTGAAAGTATTTGGGAAAAAAACGATGGCTATAAAGTTCGTATTAAAAACAGATCACATCTAATTGGTGGTACCCATGCATTGGTTGAAAGAAATAAAGAATTCAACCTTCATAGTAAGATCTATATATGTGAATAAGAATAATTTACTTTCCGGCTCTGGATCAAATCGAATTCAAAATCGTTTGAATTCTCTTGATCCAGTGAACACAGCGACTTTGGTCGCTTACTCAATTCAATCTGAAACAAAATTTCCAGAATCGAATTTCTATAAATCACAAGGAAAGCCGAGTGAAGGCGAAGGAGCTTATGTCTGAATAAGTGACTGAGCCTGAATCGAGAGTTTGACGTAGTGATTTAAGAAATTAGATCTGGAAATGGTGCGGCCGGCTGGGATTGAACCAGCGACCCCCTGCGTGTCGGGCAGGTGCTCTCCCACTGAGCTACGGCCGCATTGAATATAAAGTTATAATTCTTTCGGATTTTAACGTCAATGTTTGTCGCAGTGTCTAAACATCAAAAAGTGACGGATATCACACTTTTCGCTATGATGCTCAGCTCATGACTCAAAAACAAAAGAAGCTTTTCCAAACTCTACCACAGTTGATTTTAAATCAGTTCTTTGATTATTGGGCTTATTATATCTTTGCCTTGATTAGTTTGTTTGGAACTCACTGGATTCAATCATATTTGCCTTTCTTGGCAAAAGACCTATCAGAAAAAGCAGCGATACCTGGTTTTACTTTTCCAACTTATCAATTCTTTCTTTTGGCCTTAGGGATTATTGTTTTCAGGTCTTCTTCGAGGATACTCTTCTTTTATCCAGCGAGAATTTTACAAAAAGACTTAAGGGTTGAGTTACTAAGCCTAATAGAGAATGCCAGTCCGTTTCGTTATAAAAAGTATAGTGATGGTCAGCTTTTTCAGATCATGAGTGGTGATATGGAAGAGATCAGGGCCCTCATCGGTTTTGCTCTTTTACAAGTTGGAAATATTATTATCGCAATGTTTGTCCTTATCCCTAAGATCATGTCTTTTGATAAAGGTCTGATTATTGGACTTACACCTCTCATTGTTTCGTTTACATTGTTCACAATCATTGTGACATATAATCGTAAATACTATCGTAAAGTCATGGACCTACAAGGTGACGTCCAAAACTGTATTATTGAAACTTATGCCGGTAAGAAAACGATTAAGAACTTTCACTCCGAAAAACAGTTTATAAGCCTCTTTCAAAATTATTCTTTAAAAGAACTTTTAAACTTCTATAAAGCCTCAGTCAGAATTGGTGTGGCCTTTCCATTAACACCTCTAGGTGTTGGACTTTCATTAATATGGGGTGGGTTCTATATTTATGAGAATCAGTTAGGGGCTTCTAGTCTTATTCTTTTCTCTGGTTTTATATTTCTATTTTTAGAACCTCTTATGTTTCTAAGTTGGATTGGAGTTGTGATTGCGAGGTCAATCGGATCATGGAAGAGAATTCAAGAGTTAGTGACTGATATCAGAAAGACATCGAACGAAGAAACAAATTTAGAAGAAGGAAATAAGAAGCATTCTGGGCGTAATTTTTGTGTAGAATTTTGGGATCAGGAAATTGACTTTTGTTTCCCTGAACAGCTCTGGACTGTTTTCATAGGGAAGACAGGAGAGGGGAAGACCCACGTTATAAATCAACTTGCTGAAGCCCTTAGGCAGAGAGACTATAATATTTCTTATGTGGCCCAAGCTCCTTATCTCTATAATGATTCAGTATTGGCAAATATCTTTCTTGGGAAAGAACCAAGTGAAAAAGAAATTAATAAGGCCAAGCAATACTTGGATATTTTCGGTCTCGACTATTTAGATAAAGATCTCGACTCTGTCTTAAAAATGGAAGTTGGAGAAAATGGAAAACATTTAAGTGGTGGACAAGCAAAACGTCTTTGCCTTATTCGCTCAATTCTCTCTGACTCTGAAGTGATCCTTTGGGATGACCCTTTTTCGAGTGTTGATTTGATCTTAGAAAAGAAAATTATACAGAGTTTAAAAGAAGATAATGAATTTAATAAAAAGACAGTCATTCTTTCGAGCCATCGTCTTAGTACAGTTCGAATGTGTGATCAAATTTACTTTCTTTCAAAAGATGAAGGAATCAGTGAGAACGGTCTCACTGAAAAACTTTTGATGGATGGAACTAAGACGTATGAGTACTTCCAAAACCAAATGGTATAACTACTTTCTCTTTGAAGGTGGTCATCTTTTTTTAGCACTGATTTTTATCTGCTTGATAATTTCAAGTGCACTTGGATTGTTTGTACCTGAACAAATTGCCAATCTTTCTCGTCATTATGAGGTAGAAGCAAAGTTCTTTGAAACTTTGAAAATTCTTGGTGCCATTTTTGTTGGTGTTTATCTCAATCGTGTCGTTTATCAAATCACCGTCAGTACTTATATGGTAAGGCTGATGCAAAATGTGAGAACTCTTTGTTATTCACGATGGCTTCATGCTTATGAGGTTCAAACTGAAACAGAAAATAATAATGATAAATTCCCTCAAGGAGAAGTTATTGCTCGTATTATGAGCGATACTGAAAGTTTGCGAGAGTTAATGACTTCGGGGACCTTTGGTATTCTCATTGATATCTTCTTTGTGATTAGTTGTTTGGTAAGTTTTATTTCTTTGAATACAACATCGGGAGTAATTATTTCTATTTCGGAAGTGATTGCATGTATAGCTCTTGTTTTTGGTTCTAAGTATATGAGAAAAATTTTCTTAAGTGTTCGCCAAGCACGAGGAGATATGTCTCGAACGTTAGCCAATGTTGTAGGGGGAGTTAATGAGACTTATTATAATAATCATTTCAACTATGCTTCTAAGAAAGGTGAGAAGACCTTTGATGAGTTCTTAGATAAAATTTTAAAGTCTAATATTTGGGATGCTACTTATTACTCAATTGCAGAAAGTCTTTACCCAATCTTCTTGGCCCTTGTTGTCTTCATTCTTCCTTATTCAAAGATTACTGAAGCAGCCATTATTTTTGCTATTGTAGACCTTCTTCAAAGAAGTATTACTCCTGTCAAAGATGTAAGTAGTAAAATTGCGAATATTCAAAGGGCCTATTCTGGACTGTTTAGAATTGATGAGTTTCTTGGGCATCTTGATGAAAGTTGGTCTTCTGAGAACCGTAAGTCAGGTGGAACAAAAGAGTTTCATCAAATGAATGTTGATATTGATACTTTTAAATATCCGAAGAGAAATGAGCAAGAGTCTCAGTTTGCGATTAAGGATATTCATTTCGAAGCTCACAAGGGAGAGCTTTTTGGAGTAGTCGGCTTAAGTGGTAGTGGGAAATCTACGCTTCTTAATATTATTGCCGGAAATATTATTTCTCAAGATGCAAAAATCACTCTGACAGATACGAGTGGTGATAAAATTCTTTTTCCAGGTGATTCTCTCGATTCTGTTATTAGTTATCGTGAGCAAGTAGGAATTGTTTCTCAAGATAGTCATATTTTTAGCGAAAGCCTTAAATTTAATATTACGATGGGTGAAGAAGAGTGTGATGAGAAATTCAATGAATTTTGGAATTGGATTGTCGAAAAAATACCATACTTCACAACTTGGGGTGTGAAGCCGGAAGATATTCTTAATCAAAAAAATCTTTCTATGGGGCAGAAGCAACTGCTTGCAGGAGTGAGAGCTTGCTATCTTAAAAAGCCAGTGATTCTCTTTGATGAAATTAGTAGTGGATTAGATGGGGAGTTGGAGCTTGCATTACGTGAGCTTGTACTGTTAGTTCAAAATCAAAGTCTAACCTTTATCGTGGCCCATAGACTGGAAACAGTTATTGAAAGTGACACAATCCTTGTGATGGAGGATGGGAAGGTCATTGATCGTGGTCAGCATAGTGATCTGATGGGGCGTTGTGTTGTCTACCAAGAATTTCTAGCAGAGTTAGGTCATTCAGTAGTATAATTTCCAAGTATTTTATAAATCTCAAGGAAGGAGACTCACAGGATGAAACTTCGTTCGTCTATTTTAACACTTGTTAGTGCTCTTATTTTAGTACCAACTGCCTTTATAAGTTGTACTAAGAAAGCTGAATCTAAACCTCAATTTGTATTTAAAGCTGCTCCCAATAATACAGCAGTGGCCAAAGTTCTGGGAAAAGAACTTACTTATGATGAGATGGCCAAAGGAATTGAAGATAAAATCTATGAAGCAGAACTGGCCCTATATAATCTGAAATTTAATAAACTGAAGGCGATTGTTCTTAAAAGGTTTATGGAAGCTGATCCTAAGTATAAAGGGATGAGTAATGATAAGTATCTTGAGAAGTATATTGCTGGAGGAGTAAAAGTTTCTGATCAGCAAGCAAAGGATTTTGCGAAGAAGAATAATATTCCACCAGAAAGTCTTAACGATGCTCTTATGGGAAGAATTAAAGATCACCTTCTTAAAGAAGAGAAGAAGAAAGCTGTTGATGTTTGGCTTGCTAAGCAAATGAAGAAAAACCCTGTGGAAATTTATCTAGCTAAACCTAAAGCTCCAGTCTTTGACGTAAATATTCAAGGGGCTCCAATTCTAGGTAATAAGAATGCGAAGGTAACAATTGTTGAGTTTAGTGATTTCCAATGTCCATTCTGTAAGAAGGGTGCTGAAGTTATCAAAGAACTTAAGAAGAAATATGGAAAGAAAGTTAACTTTGCTTTTAAAAACTTTCCACTTCCATTTCATAACCATGCTCAAAAAGCAGCAGAAGCAGGAATGTGTGCTTTTGATCAGAATGAAAAAGCTTTTTGGTTTATGCATGATGAAATGTTTGCAAATCAAGATAGGCTAAACAAAGAAGGCCTTCTTGATATGGCAAAGAAAGGGAAACTTGATATGAAGAAATTTGCTGATTGCCTAAACAGCGGTAAATTTGCAGCAAAAGTTGGAAAAGATATGGAAGATGGAAAGAGTGTTTCTGTTAAGTCGACTCCAACATTCTTTGTGAATGGAAAAATGGTTACTGGAGCCCAACCAGTTGATTTCTTTAGTGAAATTATCGATGAGGAATTAGCCAAGTAGTTTAATTAAGTACTCTAAATAATGATTAATAGAAGGCCAGTGGTAAATCTTTCCACCGGCCTTTTTTTTTGCCCTGTGGTGTATAATGGTAGGGTAGGTAGAAGGCCTTGGCGTCTACTATAGTTAAAACTAGGAAGGTTTTTACTCAATGGAAATCAACGATTATTCAAAAAGACTTGCTGAATCTCGTAATAATTACAATGAAAGTAAGAATGAATTACGTGAGAATTATCGTAAGGACGTTGAACGTCTAGAAGACCTCCATGCCCAAAAAACAGATAATCAACAAAAGAATTACATCGCGAAAAAGATGGAAATCGAAGATCGCGTTGAAGAAAATCTCAAAAGATATGATAAGTCCCTCAAAGACGAACTAAAAACTCGAACTGACCGCTACAACAAAGGTATGCAGGAAGAGAAAGAGAAGTTCGCTCATGATCGTAAAAACCAAATGACTGAATATAATACAAAGCTTGATGCTATCAAGAAGTCATTTGATACAGCGGCTATCGAAAAGGATAAGCTCCATAATCTCTTTAAAGAGAATACTCAAGAAAGATATGAAGAGGGTTTAACAGCTAGAGAGAAGGACTTTAATACAAAAGTTTCTGATGTTACTAAACAAGCAACGAGATCAATGAATGATTCTCGTGATCAAGCTAATTTTGAAAAGAAGAGACTTCTTTCAAGACACTCATCTGAAAAACAACAATTGGTTCAAGATGCCAATATTGCTCGAAATAAGGCCAATAGTGCTCACCAATTACAAATTGAGACGCTAAGAAGTGCTCAAGACCAAGAGTTACGCCAAACAAATAATCACCACACCAATAGAATGGAAAATATGCTGGCTAATAAGAATAATGAGCAAGAGGTGATGAGAAAGAACTTTGCTGATCTTACACAGAATATTCAAGAAAGAAATATTTCTGCACTCTCAAGCTTAAATAGAGAGAATCAAGCAGAGAAGAGAATGTTAGAGAAAGATTTCGCTAACGATAGAATCTCTCTAGAAAGACAAACAAATAAACTTCTTAATGAAGGTGCTGGTACTAAGGTTGTAAGTGGTCTCGAAAGACAGGCCGAAACATACGAGAATCGTATTAAGACTCTTAGAGATGAAATGCAGCAGCTTAATTATAATAACCAATTCAACAATGAAAGAATTGCTTCTGATCACCAAGATGAAGTTAAGAAGAATGAAATCATTAAGTCTAAAGAGCTTGCTCAGAAAGACTCTGAGATGCGTGAGCTAAGACAGATTGAAATTGGTGGAATGAAAGAAAGAGTCGATAAGTTTAGAGAACATACTTCGAGAAAGATTGCTAATCTTGAAAGACAAAACGAAGAGCAATCAGTGGAATCTAGGCAAACTTTAAAGAATGCTCTTGATGAAAAGAAAGTTGAATATCAAAGACAAATGAATATTATCAACGATAAGAATATGGAAAACGTTGAGAATCTCAAAGAGTCTTATGCAAAAGAGCAGACTAAATACTTCCAAAAAGTAAAACGTGATACGCATAATGAAATGGAAGAGTTGAAAGACGATATGAATATGCGTTTTGCAAGAAAAGAAGACAGTCTTCAAAAGCAAGTTGCTTTTGAGCAGAATAATCTTAAGAGAACTGAAGAGGCCTATGAGACTCGCTTAGCAAACCTTAAGAAGAAGATGGCCAAAGAAATTGAGGAAATTAAAGTTCTTTCTCATGAGAATAGACTTGAAGATCGTCGTTCAATGGATCGTGAATTAAAAATGAAACAAAGAGAGTTTGAAAAAACTCTTCAGTCATACAAAGCCGAATTTGATAGAAAGATTTCAAAAACGAAAAATCATAATGATGTTCAAGTTGCGAAATTGACAGAGCGCTATGAGTCACAGATTGATAGAGAGCGTCAAGAATCTAGTAGAACTCTTAAGTTACAGACAGATATGCTGAAAGAAGAATATCGTCGTTTAGTAGAGAAGAGTAAGATGGAGAAAGATGCGATCAGAAATCAATACGAGCTCAAGATGGAAAAGCTTCGTCAGGACAATATGAAGGCCAATATGATCAAAGAAACTCGTAAAAACTCATAATCTTAGTTAAATCCTGATTTTCAAATAAAGATTCTTTTTGCTATCGTAATTACTCATTATTAGGAGTTTACGATGCGTAGAGCAAAGATTGTTGCGACCCTTGGGCCGTCATCAAATACAGTAGATAAAATTGGAGAGCTCATTAAGGCCGGAATGAATGTGGCCAGAGTGAATATGAGTCACGGAACTCACGAGTCTCATGCCCAATTAATAAAAAATATTCGTGAAGCTTCTAAGAATGTGTCTCAAGAAGTCGCCGTTCTTATTGATCTTCAAGGTCCAAAGATTCGAGTTGATAAAGTCGATAAGCCACTTGAACTCAAGCCTGGAAGTGAATGGGTAATCGGACAAACAAAAGATCTTGAAAAGTATCCTGAATATAAAGACTGCTTTATCCCAACAATTTACGACAAGCTAGTTGATGATTGTCATGACGGAGCTCGTATTCTCTTTGATGACGGTCTAATGACGGCTGAAGCCATTGAACGAGATCGTGATGTTTATAAAATCAAAATTCTTGTTGGTGGAAAACTTAAATCTAATAAAGGGATTAATCTTCCTGATTGTGATGTTTCAGCTCCTGCTTTTACTGAGAAAGATAAAGAGGATCTTCTCTTTGGACTTGAAAATGGTGCGGACTATGTAGCACTAAGTTTTGTTCGCCGTAGAGAAGATGTTGAAGAAGTGAAGTACCTTCTTCATAAGCTAAAAAAGAATATTCCAATTATTTCTAAAATTGAAAAACCTCAGGCCATTGATCAATTAGATGAGATTATGAAAGTTACTGATGTGATTATGGTTGCCCGTGGTGATATGGGTGTTGAAGTAGGGAATCATTTAGTTCCTAGCGTTCAAAAGCATATTATTAAGGCCTGTAATGAATCTTCTATTCCAGTTATTACGGCTACTCAAATGCTTGAGTCCATGACTGAAAACCCGACACCGACAAGAGCTGAAGCTTCTGACGTGGCTAATGCTATTTGGGATGGGACTGATGCCGTGATGCTATCTGGTGAAAGTGCTGCTGGTAAATATCCTGTTGAAACGATTACCATGATGTCAAAAATCATTGAGGAAGCAGAGAAGGATCCTAAAGAAAGACCATTACTGAGAAATATGGACCTTTCAAATATTAATTCATCAGTTATGGTTGCAGCTTCTATGATTGCTGAAAAAGTAGAAGCAAAGAAGATTCTTTCAGTTACAGAATCGGGGCACTCATGTCGTAAGATTGCTCACTTCAGACCGAAGACGGAAGTTCTAGGGATAACAAATAAAATTGAAACAGTAAGAAAGCTTTGTCTCTATTGGGGAGTCACTCCTTATATGCTGTTTAACTATAATGAAGATGATTTTAATTTTCATGCAGATGTTTTAGAAAAAGTGAAGCAAGACCTAAAGCTTGTGAATGGTGATAAACTTGTGATTACCAGAGGGGATGGGAGATTCTTTTCAAGAGGTTCTTCAAATTCCGTGAAAGTTGAAATCATTAAGGACGCTCCAAGTGTTCCTGGTGGTCAAGATACTTTGATTGAAGCGAGTGATGAAAAGAAGAAAATATTATTAGATACTTCGATCTGTGCTAGTTGCCAAAACTGTGTGGCCATTTGCCCTCATGATATTTGGGTTCCTAATTCTGAAAATCATAGAACGACAATTAATGAAAAGAGAATTAGCGAATGTACTATGGATAATGAATGTATTCGTGTTTGTCCTACTGGAGCGATTGAGATTATCCCTATGGCATAATCTTTTTCTAATGCGATGAACTTCACCGAGATCAATTTACAAGAATTAGGAATTGCTCAGTGGGGATATACTGAAGCTGATCGTCCTATCACTTGGAAGCATTATGAAGACTGGGTTGATAATAATGGTCATGGGCCATTAGGTTATCTCGCTGATCATAGAAAAGACCTTCGTGAATCACTTAAGAAATATTATCCAGACTTTGAATCAGCCCTTGTTTTTATCTTTCCTTACTTTGATGACAAAAAAAGAATTGAAGACTTCTATGCTTCAAAAGAAAGTAATGGATTAAAAATAGCCAGTTATCTCTTTGCTTATCATGGGATAGATTATCACTATGCCATTCGAGATCGGCTGAATGTTGTCAAAAAGGGGATTGAAAAACAACACCCAGGTATTGAAACGAAGTTAAGCTTAGATACTCAACCAATTCTAGAAAGAGACTTGGCGTTTAGAGCAGGGCTAGGGTGGTTTGGTAAGAACTCAATGTTTATTTCTAAGCAGTGGGGAAGTTTCTTTATGATTGGAGCGCTTCTCTTTAATAAGAAACTTGATTTGCCGACATTAAATATCGATGAAGATCACTGTGGTCAATGTCAGGCCTGTATAACAGATTGCCCGACTCTTGCCATAAGCCCAAATTCAAGAACGATTGAGGCAGCGAAATGTATTTCAACTTATACGATTGAACTTTTTAAAGATGCTCCTGCTCCTCTAGGTATGGAAAAAGGAGATGGTGAGATTTTTGGTTGTGATATCTGCCAAGATGTTTGCCCTTGGAATAAAAGGATTTTCAGACAAGGCTTAATTTTTGATAAGGGAGTTGAGACAAGTGAGAAAGAAAACTTACTCATTGATTTCTTTTTAAGACCAAGTAAAGAAGAGATATTGGAAAAATTAGAATCAATGTCCAATCGGGCCTATACTAAAATGTTCAAAGGAACACCTGTGGAAAGAACGGGAAGAGTAGGGATGATTAAGAATATTAAATTTTGGACTTCTTCTAATTTGTAAGAAGTCCTTCGTCTTTTAGATATTTCTTAATGTGAGGTGCCGCCATTTCCGGAAGGTGATGAGGAAGTTTTGTTGGCTTCTCGATCGTAACAGTATTTCTAGTTTCAAGAATCTTCTTAAGACCTTCAGTTCCTTCTTTTCCAACGACCATATCATCCTCACCAGAGATAAGGTGGACATGCTGACCTTCAGTTGCGAGGGCCACTTTCTCGGCCTTAATCCAAGGAAAGACCACCTCAGGACTAATTGCTTTACTTACTAATTGAGCTCTTACTTTAAGAGTACTCTTATAGAATTTCGTATTGAAGATATGGGTAACGCCTTCAGGTGGGAGACCAAAGCCTACGGCAATTATTCTTTCTACTTCTTTATCAATTTCAATCTCGCTGGCCTTGATGGCCATGAGAGCTCCAAGGCTGTGCCCTCCATAGATAAGCTTATGATCTTCGTTTAATTGATAGTAACTTTTCACTAACTCGTAGGACTGGTGAAAGAGTTTAGGCACCTCTATTTTGTATTCTTCAAAGTCGTGAACCTCAGAGAAGTTACCCAGATAATGACCTGGTTGGTCAAAGATAAAACAGGCCATTCCTTCTTCTGCAAGTCTAATGGCCCAGTTTAAAATTGAGCCTTTGTGACTCGTGAAGCCATGTGTAAAGATGGCGACATTTGTAGCACTAGAAGGGCTTTCAGGACCTACCATAAATCCTAAAGTTTCTTCATTTAAATAGTTTAATTTATACTTCTCAATTCTTAATTCCATAACCAAACAATAAACTATCTCACAAAAAAACTCGAGATTTAAATTGACGATTTTACGTTAATCCATTAATTTAAAGCTTCGAAAAAAAGACGCCCCGATAGCTCAGTTGGTAGAGCAAGGGACTGAAAATCCCTGTGTCCGTGGTTCGAATCCGCGTCGGGGCACCATCTTTCTTTTATTTAAAAAAGCTGAAGTTAACCCACTTCGGCTTTTTTTTGCCTAATTTTCTGACGCCTTATCCTTATTAGACATCTTGATCTTAGAAAGTTACCTTGTAATTGATCGTTCATATAAAGGCTTTTACATAAGAGGGAATAAATGGAAATACCTGTAGGTTTTATAGAAAATGGACAGTTACAGTTCGATAGCTCACAAGACTTAAACAGAGCATGGGACCTTGGTGTGTTCTACATCAAAAGACAATCCACAATGAACATTAACCAAGCACGAAGTTTTTGCAATGACTTGGTGATGCCAGAAAACCCTTATAGAAAGATTCCTAAGCTAGGAGAACTAGAGGGATTTATTTCTTTGGAGAATAACCAACAAACTAAAATCGCATTACAGCGTAAACATTGGGACGAATACTATCCAGCGAATATTGCTGAATTTGGTCGCGAGCTAGATGGGATTGGTAGAGTTATAGTTAACGAGGTTCTCAAGCAATCAGGTATTCCTGAAGAGTTATGGGAAAAGGCAAGCAGTGGATATTCAACTGGTGAAGGTAATTCGTTTCTTAACTTTGTCTATTACGATACCACTAAATCTGATCTTGGATTGCGTCCACATACTGACTACGGATTTGTGACCATTTTAGATGCCACGGCTCCTGGGCTGCAGATTGAAGTAGAAGGTGTTTTTAAGGACGTTCCTGTTAAAGAAGATCATTTTATCATCAACTTTGGTGAGGCATTGAACTATATCACAGCTAATTCAGAACGCGAGGTGGGAGCAGTAAGGCATCAAGTTACTTGCCAGAAATCAGAAAACCCAATCCGTAAAAGTGTAGTTTATTTTGGTAACCCTGATCTAGACAGTATGCTGTATCAACTAAACTCAAGAGGTGATAGTGCAAACCAGTCTACAGTGTTAGATTTATTTGCTGAGCTTGAACAGCGCCTTACTCAGTAATCTGATATAGAAAAGAGAACTAAAGTTCTCTACTTGGGTTTTTCAGCTGAATTTAAAGATTGTGAAGGAAATAGAATCGCTCTTTTTGAAAAAAAGTCTTAAACTATATCCATGATTGGTACTGGAATTGATGATGGAAAAGAAATAGATTGGGGCAAAACTTCAAGAGACTATGCGAAGTACCGTCCTGGTCCTCCGATTTCTCTTTTTAATAAATTACAAAGTTTGGGTGTTGGTTTAAAGGATCAAAGAATTTTAGACCTCGGAACTGGAACAGGTGTGATGGCCAGGCAATTTGCCAAACAAGGTTGCGATGTAACAGCTACTGATATTTCTAAAGAGCAAATCATGATGGCCGCTTCGTTGGCCAAAGATGAAAATTTGAAAATTGATTTTAAAAACTTAAGTGCTGAGGATAGTGATTTCCCTGAAAATTCTTTTGATATTATTTCAGCAAATCAATGTTTTCTCTATTTTGATAAATCGATAGTCTTTCCCAAGATAAAGAAGATGTTAAAAGAAGGAGGGGTTCTCGTGACATCACATTTTTCTTGGATGCCATTTCTTTCTCCCCTCGCTAAAGCAAGTGAAGAATTAATTCTTAAGCACAATCCAAGTTGGACAGCACATTCCTATAAGGGAGATATTCCTGAAATTATCCCCAGTTTTAAAGATGACTTCAGTGTGAAAGAGTTTTTCTACTACGATGAAGAAATACCATTTACGAAAGAGTCTTGGAGAGGTCGTATTAGGGCCTGCCGTGGAGTTGGGGCAGCAATGACACCCGAAGAAGTTGAGGCTTTCGACAAGGAACATGCAGAGTTATTAGATCAGATGACTTCAGATAACTTTACAGTTACTCATCGAATTGATGCTCATATTATGGAGCCGGTTTAATGAGTATTCATTCTATCTTTCTTGAAAATGGGCTTGGGTTAGAAAGAGATAATAAGGTTAGGCTTGTTGAGCATAACCCTAAATGGAAAGATGTCTTTACTCGTGAGTCAACTCGAATTTTAGAAGGTTTGGAAATAGAAAGTTTAAAACTTCATCATTGTGGAAGTACTTCAATCACAAATATTATGGCAAAACCAATCCTTGATATCGTTGGAGAAGTCGATCGTATAGATGAACTAGACTCCAACAAAGATCGATTTGAAGCGATAGGTTATGTCTATAAAGGAGAGTACGGTATTCCTGGTCGTAGGTATTGTGTTCTCTATAATGAAGATCAAACATTAGGATTTTGTCATTTGCATATTTTCAGTAAAGGCAGTACCGAACTGATTGATCATATTTTATTTCGTGATTACTTAAGAGAGAATGAACGAGCCGCTGAGAAATATGAAACAGTTAAGAGATCCTTAAATGTTCCACGAAATGAGTACAGCGATGCTAAAACAGATGTCATTACTGAATTATTAAAAGAAGCAAGAGAGTTTTATAATGGCAGTCTTTAAAGAGTGTGTTTATCAATATGAAGTTTTCTTAGATAACTATATGGCAAAGTCTCCAATTTCTCTGGGCGATAAGGATGCTTTTCGCAAAGAAAGAGAAGAAGAGTATAAGCAAGTCGAAGATTTTTTTACAGATGACTTTGTAAAAGGATTCATTGATTGGGTGAAAGAGGGATACCCAAGTGTAGAGGTAGATGATCTCAAACCCAAGTGTTTTGAAATCGAAGGTGTTGGACCATTTCTCATTGGTCAGAGATTTAAAAATGGTGATCGTAACATGCCTTTCATCATATTAATGATTGGCTTTTCTGAAGAGTATTTATCTCAATATCTAGAGAAAATTAAAAAGCTTGCTCGGGAATCATTCCCTAAGATTAATCCGTTGGGACTTACAACGACAATTCGCTTTGAAGAAGAATTAAGCAGTAGAGGGAAAGTTTGGAATCAAATAGTCTTTGGGAAATATGAAGGAGATAGCTTTGATTCTAAATATGAATTGATCCCAACAGAACCAATGGACTATTCAGAATATACTAAAATTTATGAGGAGTGGGGAAAAACAAACCCGCAAGTCGCAAGATTTGTTAGTAAAGAATCGGAAGAAGATTTAGCAGACGCCGCAAAGAATAACTTGTACTTTAGATTTAATATCGATGGAGAGTTTGCAGGTATTATATGTGCAGAAGAAGACTCCCTCTATGGTCATGATTCCATCTATATCTTCGAAGAGCTGATCTTTGAAAAGTTTAGAGGACAGGGTCTTGCTACAATAATGCAAAAAATGTTTCACCTGAAGTTTCCCCATAAAAAATACGTTTGGGGACATATTCTCCATGAAAATCAATCTTCTTTGAAAACAGCTCTTGCATGTAATCGTCGTGTCCTAGAGAGAGAAGTCTTTTTCCCATTTTAGTTAACAATTTCGATACATTCTTCGTAACTTTCTTTGGTTACTAATTCTGTTATCCTTTGAGTGGGTTCCTTTAAGCTTCAACACCTTTGCTTTAAAGAACTGTCTATTTTTAAATTTACGATTCTTATATTGTCTCTTTCTTTGACGAAGTTTTTGCTTTCTTCTATTTAATTCGACCGTTGTAGAAATAGGTACACTCTTTCTAGTGATTAATATTCTTCTTTTTTGAAGGTCAAGAAAGAAAAAGGAAAGGGCTCCTGCTAGGAGCATTGAATAAACTCGCATAAATACCTCAAACTTAATGATTAATAAGTAATTTGATTAAATAAGTTTGAATGTATTCATGATAATCACCCCATGAGATTGGTTATAAAAAAGAAAATTAATTTTAGGTGATTAGATATTCATAATAACCAGACTATAGCACAATCTGAAATTTTATCAAGTAAGCTATTCGTCTGAAGGAATCGCTTTACGGTTTATGGCCCTGTATTTATCCTTTACGCGTATTGCTTCTTCTGGTGAAATCCCATGGGTTACTTGAATTCCCATTGATTCAAAAATTTCGTCTTGATTGACCCATTCATTATTGTGGTTTTTTACTTTATTAGTCCAAGCACAAACAGTCATAAATAAGTCTTGATTTTGAGTAAATGGTTTTACAAAAATCTGATAGGAAATTGCTAGGTAGCTAATATTCATTACTAGAGAAGTAAGAGTTTGATTCTTGCCTGTGCAAAATGTAAGTAAAAAATTTGATATGAAAACGAATGAAAGAAAAGTGAAGCCAACTTTTGGACTATATTTAATATTGATTTGTTTTAAGTTTACTTGCTTTGCATATTTAATAAAAACGATGGAAGTAAGAAGAAAGAAATTGATTAAAGTATAAGGACTAAGCCCAACACCAATATTCTCCTTACTCACTCCAAGGATGTACATATTCTTCGATAAGAAACCAAAAAGAAAAAGAATATTAACACCAAAGAGAAAATAACCCCAAAATGGACTAAGGTTGGTTTTATGAACGACCGGAAAAACAAGGATTGTTGTGAGAAGAATAAGATAGAGGCTTGTCGGAAGAGAGGAACTTAAAAAAAAGATATTGGATATATTCGTCTCAACAGAAAGTAATGTGATCGATATTAACTGAATTAAAAAAGAAGAGGTGAGAAGTCCCAATTTTATACTCTCATTATTAACTAAGAAGTAGAAAGTAAGACAAGATAAAGAAATAGTCGTAAAGAAAGTCATCACTGCTGGAAATCCAAATGGACTAATCAAAGTATCAATTTTCAAAATATGAAAAATTAGATTCAATATGATTGTTGTCATGCTTATTGTGGCAATAATGTTAATCTTCTTAGATTGAGTCATATAATTCTCATCAGTTAGTTTATTAATAAGTTAAACCTCTCTATTTTAACTTAAATAAAAAAACTTCATAGAGATAAGTAGGTAAAGATATGTTTTCTTTCTATCTTATTGAATTTATGAGGATATTCAGAACCTTTCAAATTAAGAGAACATTATCTCTTATTTCGACTTTTCAAAAGTAGCCAAGAAATTGGGTTGATTAAGTACCAGATTGTCGCAAAAGAAATGAGAAAGCCTGCATAACCAAGATGATTGGTATAGGAATCAGGGATAAGGTGTGCCGTTGCTCTGGTAACTGCTGCAAAGAGGATGATTCCTGAAACGATGAGGAAAGGATTTTTTTTCTCTTCATGGCACAAACCTAATCCTGCATGAGCAAGTATAACTCTAGAGGAGATAAGTAAAGTTAGTAGGACATAGGTACCAATATAGATAAGATGCTTAATGCTTAAAATATGATCTGGAAAAAAATAGAGAAGCCAACTGGCCACTAAAAGCATGATTGTCGATAATTTGATCATTCTTCCATGCCATTTTTTTGATGGAACTGATTTATGGATCGACCAGTACTTGATGGCAATAAAAGTAAAGACACTGGCCCTTAGTATATATCCTATTCTTACTTCTTTATATTCATAGAGAAGACTTAATAAGAAGATAATTATCAGAAAGAAGAAATGAGAGGGAATTGACTTGAGAAAACTATTAGCATTTTCATAAACTGCTCTTTGTTGTTTTACAATATCTTTGAATCCTAAAATACCTGGAATAAGTCTTGTTCCAATACCAATAATAAAAGAATTGACCATTCCATCAAAGAAAAGAGTTTTTCCAAGAGCTTCATTGATATTTAGGCCAATGAGAATAGTACCAGTTAATCCAATAATGATTCCTAAGAGTACAAATATAAAAGCATAGGGAGGATTTTCTTTACGGTATTTAATTCTAGAAATGATAAAGATACCAAGAAGAGTTAATCCAAAAGAAAGTGAATGCCAAAAATAGTTACTCTCTAAGAAGTAATTACATAAGATGAGAATCATTGTAAGAACGGATAAAAAAAGTTCATTCTTTGAAAGAGGTTGTGATTTTGTAAACTGTGGAATCGCAGTAAGTAGGAACCCCATAATTGAGAAAAAAAGGTAACCACCAAAGAAAATATTAGCATGTCTCTCTAGCGGAAATTCTCCAATATCTAAGAGAGAGTGGAAGACCCATAGCATTGCTCCATAAAGTAGACAAAGAAGAGCGACTGGGAAGAATAACTTAAATGGGTCTTTGCAGTATTTTTCAATCATAGATCTTTAATTATAGATTGGAAAAAGACACCCTGGCCATAATGACCAGGGCAGTGCGGATGAATTCAAAGAAAGTTTGTTAAAAGGAAAACAAGATATGTTAGATATCGAGGCGAAAGTTTTCCGTATTAATTCAACAAACTTAACTGAAATAGATTTAAGTTTTGTTAACGAATATATTTGTCAAATCCTAAAGAAGTAGCGAGTTCTAAAAAATAGTTCTCGAAGTCTTCAGGATGATTAACTAATTTAGTTTGAAGAGCATGGTTCATATTGTAGACGCCCTCTAAGACGTCGATTCTAAAGTATTGAGTTCCTGTGGCCCTTCCAAAATTAAAAACTTCCCAGCTAGGACAATCTTTAAGATATTGATCTTTATTCATTTCAAAGCGTGTGTACTTTACGAAATTAAAAAAAGCAGCCGCCGAAGCCCATTTCCTAACATCCAGCAAGAGTCTCATGTCATGCGGGGGCACATATTCGACCCTACGCTGACGGATGTTATGATTATGCATGGCCTTCGCCAGCTGACTTAGTTTCTCCTCGCCCCATCCTTTATCTTCAAATTTGTAGAGAAGAGAGATTTGTTTATCCGTAAGATCAAACTGGTCAAGATTGATCATCCCAAACACCGGATAGGACAAATTGAAGATGATGAATAAAGCGAGAAGTTGTTTCATTTAATTTCCTTTAAAAACTGTGTAATCTCTGGGAGCATTAATATCAGTTGACAGGAAAAATGAAAGAGCTGTGTAAAGATTATATTAATGATTTCAATAGTTTATAAAACTTTCAAAATGCTCTTAGGACCTATTTTAAAATAAGCAGGATTGAGTTTTTCACAAAAAATGATGGATATAAAAAAATTTAAGGCAATATTTTTTGATCTTGATGGGACACTTGTTGACTCAAAATTAGACTTCAAGGCCATGAAACTTGAGATAGGAATGCCTTTAAATCATTCTATTCTTGAATATGTTGATACTCTTAACGATGAAGATGAAAAAAAGAAGGCCTTAGATATAGTCCATCAACATGAATTACAAGGAGCGCAGGAATCCCTTATTATTGATGGTGTTGTTGATTTCCTCACTGAGATTAAGAAGAGAAAAATTAAAACTGGAATCCTTACTAGAAATTCCAAGCAATGCGCGATGATTGCTATTGATAAACATGGTCTTGAATTTGAGCACATTATTACGCGGGATGATTTTCCACCTAAGCCAGACCCAAGTGCTTTGTTTTTTCTTAGAGATAGTTATGGGCTAGATTCAAAAGACTGTTGTTATATTGGAGATTATATCTTTGATATTCAAACAGCGAAGAATGCTGGAATGAGTGCCGGTCTTTTTCTTAATGAGAAAAATAGCTCTTTTATTGATCAATCTGATTTTCACTTTAAATGTTTTAGAGATTTAATCAGGAATTAAATTCTTCCATTACTCAAATTTTATTTAAGGTATACTCTTGTAATGCACATAAGAGTCTCTATATTGTTTTTTCTAATGATTGTATCTTTTTCCACTAGGGCACAATTTGGTGGACTTGGGGATGGTGGGGCTTTATGTGATTCTATCTTTAAGTCATCTGCTTTTGGATGTTCTGATGGGGCTGGGGCTCAAAACTCTGGAGGCTCTTTCCCTCTTTTATTTGATGCTTTTAACTTAAATCCATCGACGATTCCAACATATTTAACACCTGCAGGGTTAGAGGTATATAAAGGAGAAGAAGATCTAAACTTTGCTTTGATAAAAGGTCTTAAAAACTTTGGAATGGGTTTATCTAAAAAGTTTACTGAAACAACTTTCTTTAGTCCTGTTGAAAATTATAGGATCGCTATTAAGGAAAGATTGAGTGAGTACTCCAATGTTGATTTGGATAGCATACTAAATATTGGATTTGCTCTAGAGCTACTTAATATCAATAAGAGCATATCTTTACCTCTAGGTATTTCTGCTAGATATAATGAAGAGAAAAGTGTTTGGAGCTTAGTCTATGGAACAAGTTTTAAACTAAAGAATTTCTCTATTTCTGGGAGTTACTATTTAGAGAAACCTGATCCTTATGGTAATACGACTTTTACAACTGCTGAAACTTCAAAAGTACTATCAGTTATATCTAGTTTGAAGTTTGCGAACTTCTTATTTGATTACACTTATATCAGTAATAAAAGAAATGTGACTGAAACTTTCACTTATGGAACGAACTTCAGCTATCAAGCAGACTATAGGGTGAAGACAAATATTTTCAGTGTTGGTTATAAGTATCAGAACTTACTATTTACCTGGGCCAAAAGAAAACAGGAAAGTTCGGGATTACCTGTGACATCGCAAGCAATTCTAAGTTCTCTTGGAGGTACAATTGAAAACGAGCATGTATTATTAGGATTAAGATATATAGCTAAGAAGTTTTCGCTTGGTCTCTACAATAATTATGAATTAGGTTCAGCCTTAAATATTTTGGGGCAATTTTACTTTTGAGGTAGGAGTGGAAATTAAAATAGATGAGTCATTAAAGTTACGATTCTTTACTAATGAAGATGCCAAAGAGCTTTTTGAGTTAACTGATAGAAATAGGGAGCATTTAAAAGAATGGCTTCCATGGCTTGATAGAAATACAAAAGAAGAAGACTCTTTAGGCTTTATCAAAATGGTGACATCTCAAAGAGAAAAAAATAATGGATTACAATTTGCAATTTGTTATGAGGGGCAAATCGCAGGGGTTGTTGGTCATCATAAAATTGACTGGGGAAATAAGAATACTCCTTTAGGCTATTGGCTTGGAAATGACTTTGGTGGAAAGGGAATTATGACGAGGGCTTGCCAAGCTCTTATTGATTATTCTTTCAATGACCTTAATTTACATCTTGTCTCTATTTGTGCTGCTGTTGAGAATAAGAAATCGCGAGCAGTAATTGAAAGGTTAGGTTTAAAGCTAGATGGAATATTGCGAGAAAGAGAGTGGCTTTATGACCACTTTGTAGATCATGCCGAATATTCAATCACTAAAGACGAATGGAAAAAACTACATCATAATTAAGGAAGCTTCGCTTTGAACATTTCAAAGAAGGCCATGGCTCCCTTATAAGTGAGATGAATTTTATCTTCAAGGTAGTAATCTCTTTTACTTGCAAAGTTATTGAGAGTTTCATCTGTAAAACCAATAACTACATCACAACGTCCTTGGATTGCAGAGACAATATAGTCCTGTGTCCTTCTTCTTAGAATATTTCTCTCTGTTAATTCTTTAAAGTAGGGAGGTGAGGTCGTGAAAAGACATTTTTGATCTGATCTTAGTGAACCTAATAGTGATTCAACTTTGCTTTTTATAAAGTCTTCAGATCTTCCCATTGAGTTTCCAAGAAATTGAAAAATAACATACATTGTACTTTCAGAATTAATAACTTCAAAAGCTGATGAAGATGATCCCTGAGGACATAGGAGTGGTGCCATCGGGATATTACTATTTTGATCAACACGACCAGTTCTTTCACATAGCCATTGTGCAGAACGAGAGTCTTTCTTATCGGCCCAATGTCTAGGAGAACTTCCTCCAACGCCAATCACTTTAATATCTTTATATGTTGAGTTTCTCTTCAGATGTTGATGAACAATATTTCCTAAGAAACCTTCTGTTTGAGAATCACCAATAAAGAGAAGGCGATCATTGGCAGAAGTTGCTATTGAAACAACTAGAAAAATTAATATAAGTTTCATTCTTCAACCTTTGGAAAGAAGTCATTCATTTCACCGATTTGATGACCTGCTGGCATTGGCTTACCTAATTCATCAATAGAGAGAATATCCTCAGATAGATTTAAAGAAATTCTTAATTTGTCCATCGTTTGTGGAGCAAAAGGTGAGAGCATGATCATTAAATTCTTAAGAATGAAGAATGACGAATATAGGGCATCCTTTCTTTCTGTTTCATCGTGTCTATCATCATGTGGTTTAAATTGAGCAAATAATCCATTGATGACTCTTGCGTAGTTTTCCACCATAAAGAGTAATTTCGCAAAATCGCCCTTTTCCATCATTCGAATATAGTTTTGAACAACTTTATAAGTTTCTTTCTTTGTTTTTCCAATCAATTTACCTTCTGGAACTTTTCCACCAAATTTTGAAAGACAGGCAGAGATTGGTTTTTCAAAAGAAGCATTTAAAGGACCAGCTAAGAACTTATTCCTTTCTTTAAGTACTTCAAAATCAAAATTAGAGTTCTTCTCACTTAAAGAGAGAATGGCCAAGAAGTAACGAATTTGATCAGCACTGTAACCCATTTCATCAATGAGTTGGTCACCGGTATAGAAGTTGCCCTTCGTTTTACTCATTTTATCGCCATCAACTTGGAGGTGATAATTTCCGAAAACATCTGTTAACTGATACTCACCCTTAACAGGCTGTCGATAAGGATCTTCCTGTGTTCCAAACCACATTGCTCCTTGCATGAGTACATAGAAGTAAATATTGTCTTGTCCTAAAAATTGATAGACCTTACTCTCTGGATCAGTCCAATAGTCTTTATAGGTTTCAGGATCTTTTCCTTGTTTTTTAAGTGCTACTTTTGTGAACGAAATAGGAGCAACAAGAGACTCTGGCCAAACATAAAATGTCTTTCCTTTCATTTCCTCATCGATTTCGGGAGGAACTGGAATGCCGTTTGAGACATCTCTCGTGATAGAACGGTGGGCCCAACCATCTACATACTCTGTTTCAATACCATTGGTCTTAAGAATATCATTGCCTTTCTCCAATTCTTCGAGATTTTCAAACTGAGCAACAATCATCTTTCCGGGCGCGTAACGACTTTTAAACTTCGGTAGCTCTTCTTTAAGACCTTTGAAAGCTTCTTCATGTTTATTTGAGAATTGAACTGAAGGAAGGACAGTATTAAAAGTCTCAAGATAAACAACTTTTCTCCAAGTCTTCTGCTTTGAACCTATCCATTCTTTTAATTGGTCAGAAACTTTCCACATATTAAGCCACCAATGAGCAGTTGGCTTTAATACTGGGGTTGCATCACTGACAGTACTTTTTGGATCAATAAGTTCCTTCGGTTCGTAAACCCTTCCACAATCATCACATTCATCGCTATAAGCTTTTTTATTTTCACAATTTGAGTTTGGACAAGTTCCGTAAACGAAACGATCAGGTAGAAACATATTTAGTTTCGTATCAAACCATTGCTCTGTCGTTTTCTTTTCAAGCATTCCATTTTTGTGAAGACGTCTTAAAAAGTCCTGACAGATTTCAACATGATCATCATAATTTTCTTCTCTTGATGTTCCGGTATAAGCATCCATGGCAATACCAAATTTTTTCATCGTATTACTTTGGGCCTGATGAACACCATCAATAAATTCTTTCGTTGAAATACCTTGAGTTTTAGCTGCAACTTCAGAATTTGATCCATGATCATCCGTACCACAGACAAATAGAACATTATCTTTTCCAATTAGAAGCCTTAACCATCTCGAATAAATATCCGCTGGTACATGAGTCCCTGCTAAGTGGCCAATATGAACTGGCCCATTTGCATATGGCATACCTGCTGTTACTACAGCTTTTTTTGGTCTCTTAAGTCGCTTAAGAACGGTTTGAATTTGCTCTTGAAGCTCTAATAATTCTGAATCACTCATAGATTTCTCACGTTAAATTTAAACGACAAAATATAACACAGAGTAAATGGCTTAGACTATATGCGGTACGCGTTAATTAAGGGGAGAGTAGACTTTTTAATGAGTTTCTAAGCTTAGGGTCAATATACTTCGTCACTATGATCGAAAAGATAGTGATCGATAGGAAGACACAAACACAAAAGATAATTCCAGTCGAGCTTTGATAGCCGATAACTTTAGAGAGAAATTGCTGAGTAAATGTTTTTATCGGTGCTTGGAAAATATACATGGCATAACTTGCATCACCTAAGAGAACGAGGAGTGGTAGAGATAGAAACTTTGTAAAAATATTTTGCGATGTCGATCCAATAATGATTAAGGAAAATCCAAAAGTATAGAAAGGATTGAACGCTGAATAGAAAGATTTTGGCAACGGTAATAGAAAGGAAGTTATTATCGCTAAAGAAGAAATAATAAAAATCATAGAGAGCATGAAATTATATTTTGAAGTTAAGACTTCTCTTTCTTTGATGTAAATATTGGCCAAAAGTGAGCCAATATAGAAAGTAGGAATATAGAGGGGAGCAAAGGTGATTCTATAACCTGAGAGTAAGGTAAAATCATTAGTGAAAAGAAAGTACACCAGAGTATTAAAAGCTCCTAAAATAAAGACCTTGGCAAAAGAAGATTTCACCGCAGTTCTAACTGAATTGATGATGACAACTGGACTAACTATATAGAGTATCATCTCTACACTTAAGGACCATGAATGATAGTTCCAAAAATGAAGATGACTCTTTCCAGGGAAAAGATTTTGAATAAGAGTTAAATGAGTAAGTGAGTAGCTAATTGTTTCTAGAAAAGAATACTTTATTCCATTTTTAAAATTTAAGTAAATAAAGGGAAGAGAGAGGAAGAGGGCCATATAATAAATGGGAGCCAGCCTAATAAATCTATTCTTTATATAAGAGACTTTATTACGAATGCCAGAAAAGTCATAAGAGTGATAGCTATAGGTGAGGACAAATCCTGATAATAAGAAGAAGAAGGGAACAGAAATATGGCCTTGCTTAAAAAAACGATTCAATAGTGTGCTATTAGGAAGAGAGAAGTAGTGAAACGCAATCACATAACTTGCTGCTAAAAAACGTAAACCATTGAATTGATAAAGAAAAGGTAATCTCTGACTCATTAAATAGATTATATGTTAAATTTTGACGATTACTAGCAGTAAATCATATCATTAATGTATGAAAATCTTTACATTCACAATCTTTATTCTTCTCTCTGTTTTGACACACGCGTCATCAAAATCTTGTTATCAAACGATCAAGATTGATGGTCAAAAAGTTGAAGAGGGACCTATAGAATGGAGAAATTTAACGACGATAGAAGAGAAAAAGAGCACGGCTTTCTATTCTTTAAAAGATAAGAAACCTCTAGATACTTTTCTTCTTGTCTTATTCACAGGTTTTTCTAAACCTTGGTACGGTTATCATTCTTTTGTGGCCTTTAAAGATATAGGAACGTGGAAGGTTGATAAGGATCATGTTTCTTATATCGTTGATGAAGATGTATATCTGGAAGACAATTATCGTTTAAAGAAAGTAGACCATCTTCTTGAGCTTGAATATGAAATTAAAGGAAGCCGATTTATTGGCCAAGTTTCCTATCAAAGTCGTCACAGAGGTATGTCTGGAAAAAGAACTTTCGAGTTATTAAAAGTAGAATGCCCTGAATGAAATCTTTTCGCGAACAAGTTCAAGAAATTTATCCTAATGAGGTCTATCAATCTCAAGAGATAGACGCGTATAAGAATTTAATTCGTTTAATTATATTTCTCATCACATTTTCTATTATTTTTGGAACGGTTCATATTCTTAAGGGCGGTGAATTAACTCCAGCAATGGTTCAATATACAACAGCTCTTGTCTTGTTAGTATGCTTAGTCATTGGTTATTGGCAGAATAAGCCTAAGAAATTATCGTGGGTTGTTTTTCTTGTGGCCTACACCCATTTACCAATTAAGTATATTTCTCAAGGAACTCTTCTTTGTTCCACACCTCTTTGGTATGTTCTCGCCCCATTATTATCAGTTTACTTCATAGGAGCTAAAGGTGGCTTTTATGCACTTATCCTAGGGTATATTGAGATATTTGCTATTGCGTTTTATTTTAAGGGGGCTCTCAATATTTTTGATCCTAATATTTATTCACACCTAGAAGTGATTATGCTGCTTTCTGTGTTAGCGGTTCCTTTTCTCACAACTCTATTATTAGTGAGTTATTCCAAGAGTGTTGAAAAGTGGAAGAACCTTGTTCTTAAGAAGTTTAATGATGATTTCTATCAAGCTCAGTTTAAATCATTAGGTGAAATGGCCGGTAATATGGCCCATGAAATAAATAATCCACTGGCGATAATTAAAGGAAATAGTGATTATCTTATTAAAAAGATAGAAACGATTCCCTATGATTTAGAGAAAGAAACTTCAAAGATAAGAGCTGTAAGCTTTAGTGCAGATAGAATTTCAAAAATAGTTCGGACTCTATTGCAAATTTCTCGTAGAGAATCCGTGCCTCAGATTATTGAAGAAGTGAGATTCAAAGAAGTTTACGATATCTTCTATCCCTTAATTGAACAGAAGCTCTTTGAGCAAGATATCGATTTTAAGGTGAAGCTTGAAACTTTGGACTTTAAGCTAAAGGTGAATAAGGAACCACTCGCTCACGTACTTTATAACCTATGCATGAATTCTATTGCCGCTCTTCAAAGTGTTGAAAACCCAGTGATTGAAATAGTCATTATTAAGGTTGGCGATAATTATGTAATTCAGGTCATTGATAGTGGTATTGGTATAGATACATCTATCAAAGATAGAATTATGGAGCCTTTCTTTACTACTATGGAAGATCAGATAAATGTCGGTCTTGGACTTAGCCTTTCAAAAACTATTATAGAATCGATTGGTGGAAGTATCGATTTTTCATCGGAAAAGGGCCGCACAACTTTTTCTCTCAAGATCCCAGAATTAGTACTGTAATTACAACTACTTAAAGTGTCTAAAAAATAGACGGCCATCTGAAAGTTTTACGAAGGCCCTCAATTCTCATCCTAAATTTGTGTATGATGGCTTTGAAAAAAAACGAACAGGATGAGGATATGTCTTTTACAAAGAGTTTATTTACAATTTTATTTATGATTGCGGTTGTCTTTTCTTCAAGAGCGAATGCTAATTTCACGAATGAAGGATGTATGAAGAACTACCGTGAAGGTACTTTAGAGTTACACGATTTAATCTTAGATTATAATGAGGGATATATTGGTAAAGGTGATTTTACAGCGATGGTCTCATTATTAAAATCAAAAGTAGCTTCGAAAGGATTACTATGTAAGGCCTTTACTGATCCAAAGTCAGATAGTTGTGCAAGCAAGTATAAAAAACTATATATTGAAACTACAAAGAAGTTTAAGATTGGAGCGATCATTTCTGGAAATCAAGATCATATTGACCTTGGTGCTCAAGTTGAGTCTAAAGGTGACGGATGGTTCTCAGGTATTAGAAACTTCTTCAATGAGTTAAGTAATGATACCGCTGAAACAGTAACGAAAGCGAAAATCTATTACTATGACTCACAATGTGGAATCAACTAATAAAGAGTTCTCACTTTTTTACAAAAAGTAGAAGTCCACTTTTTTGAACGATTATTTTCAGCAAAACATTTTAAATAACGAACAGCAGAGATCTTACTCTGTTGTTCATCGTTAAGAATTAAGGAATAGTTCTTTACCTTAAAAACTTCACTTCGAGAGCTATAAATATTATTCTCCAAATTCACTTTTCCACTAAAAAACTTTTCTCGGTTGAGTAATTCTCTCCATCTATTCTGATGAATATCTGAACTATCATCACTTGGTTCAAAGAACCAGTTGATAGAATGACCGGTGTCTTCATATTTGTCGATAAGCGCCTGCCAACGCAGAATTTTCAACCCTAAGACAGAGCTTGGAGAGTAGCCCACTTGAAGTGAAACTTTTGAATTCTTATTATAGTATTTCTTTGGCAGTCTAAAAGACACGTCATCATTCTTTATTAAGTAGTTGGCCTTACCTTCCACATATTTCATATTTTCGAAGAGAGTAGAGGTTGAAGTCATCGGTAAATCTAAGAACTCTTTCCATTGCGCAAGAGATCCGTAGTAACTTAAAACAAGCTCTTTAATATTTTCTTCCATGAAAGCATGGAAACCTTCATTCAGTTGACCTGAAAACATAAAGTTAAGAATGCAGGCCACTCCAACCGGATGAGGAGTACAAGTTGTAGTAGTAATAGAATTATCATAAGAAATATACCAATAAGAGGTAGTCCAATTCCTTCCTAATTGATCGGTCCAGTTTTTAGTCTTGTGCGGTTTTCCGTAACTCAGAATTGGGATTTGTTCTCCAGCAATATTTCTATGTGCACCTAGTGAGCTAAGTACTGCCTCGATCGTAAGCTCTGGCCTTACATAGAAATCTTTGAGTTTCATTTCTTCTGGTTTTTCTAAAATAATAAAATGAGGAAAAATTTCTGCTTTCCCATGATAAATCATTTGACCAGGACCTACAGGAAGTCGATTCATATTTATTCCTTGTAATTGCCACTTGGAAAGATTATGAGACTTTTTAATATAGGCAAAATTAGTTGGAAGGCTTTGAAACCTAAGGCTCTCTCTATATTTAGAATTGTAAGGAAATGATTTCTTTCTAAATGTAGTCTTAAATTGATCTAATAAAGTAAAATAGAATTTATCTTTCTCAGGATTACTTGCTTCTCTAAGTTTTACAATATTACTTGGCAGGGGAGTTTTGAAGCTCCAGTCTTCAGTAATCGCCAATAATCCATCTTGAACTCTCATATTTCTCTCAAAGAAGAAGGCTTCTTTTTGTGAGACATTCTTTATTTCTCCAATTGGAAGGGCATAGTTTAGGTTTTCACTTTGATTCTTAAGAACAACGATACCAACTACTTGTCCCTTGGAGTTCACGAGAGGGCCACCACTATTTCCTGGTGAAGCTGGTGAGCTAAAGCGAATGAATTTCCATTCACCATTAAAGTGTTCGTATGTGAAGTTTGCAACTTGTCCACCACGAGTACTAATTCCTTCCCCCTGGGCATTACCAACTGCATAGACCATATCTCCAATTTCAACCTTTTCGCTTTTAATGAGAGGTTTGAACTTCTTAGGATATGTCTCTAAATCAAATTCAATGACATCATGATAAGAAGAGTATCGATAAATATTTTTAATCTTATGAACTTCACCTTCTGGTGTTCTAATGTGAAAGTCATTCCATTGGCTATATTCCTCAAGTGCAAAGACATGAGCCGCACTAAGTAATTTCTTATTATCTGAAAAAAAAGCTGTTCCAATAGAATGGAACTTATCTGTCCTCATCTTGTAGGGCAGTTTATCGAAGGGTAGTTTTCTTTCATAGATAACAAAGTCACTTTCAATTTTAGGAACTACGACTTCGACAATTCCAGAATAAACATTTTTTAAAGTTTTCTTATCTAGATGACTCGTAAAATGTATTTCTTTCTGACAAGCAGTTAGGGAAAGTAATAAGAAGAGAGTGATTAGTTTTAAATTTTTCATTCTCTTATTTTAGAGAATAAGAAAGCTTTATTAAAGCCTTAGCTATGGAAAATATAAGAAAAACGTCTTACTTTTTTAGACTTGTGAAGCTTAAGAAAGTTATCTATTTCAGACCTTTTAGTTTTATATAGGAAACTACCAAGCTCAACTTCTTTTTCTATAATAAAGTTATAGGCTAAATCCCACATTAACTGATCTTGAGTCGTATATTCAGTCTTCGTGAACTGAGGGAGTTTCTTTTCTTTAAGTTTTGTGTCTGAAGTTTCAGAAAAGGTGAGATAGAGGAAGCCCCCTGGGTTGAGGGTCTTTAGAATCCTTTCAATTTGCTTCTCTTTATTTGGGACATTGTAAATTCCATCTAAGCAGTATGCGAAATCGAACTTTGTTTTAAATTCAAACTCTTTATTAAGGTCTAATTGTTGATATTTTTCTACAGAAAGTGGGGGAAGTGCTTCTTCTAAGATATCGACACCGAAACCATTAAGGGGCTTTAGGTTTTCTAGATAGAGAAGAATATTTCCATTTCCACATGCAAGATCAAGAAAAGAGTCATTGACTTTAGAGAGCTTAGTTATTGTCTTTTCAAAATGCTTCCATTGGTCTTTGTTCATCATGTTATAGCAAGAGGTAGGGATACCTTGGATATCAAAACAAAGTTCTTTGTAGGTAGGATTATCGCCCACTTCTTTATAGAAGTTTGTGAAGGCGGTTGATAGTTTTTCAGGAATTGATTTCATTAAGCTTTAGAGCGATCAATAAGGTCATCAAAAGACTTTCTGTGAAGACCTCGTGCATCTCCTTCTTTTAGAAGACGATGATAGAGGTGATATCCAAGCATCAGACTATAGAACTCAAAGGCAAATTGATGGGGCTCAATATCAGATTTAAAATGCCCTTCCTCTATGGCCTGCATTGCAGTTCTTTCAAAACTCTTAATCATTTGATCTTGGTATTTGGTAATAATATTTCGAACTTCACCTGGACGATCATCGTATTCAAAACCAGCAGAGATAAGAGGGCATCCCCCTGTGAAGTATTTGTCAGACCATGACATCCAATTTTTTACGATAGCTTCGAGGCGAGGGAGTCCTCGAGGCTCTTTAAAAGCTGGTAAGAAAACATGGGCGATAAAATTTTCAGCCGCATAGTCTAGTACCATTGTTTGCAACTTCTCTTTACTATTAAAGTGACCGAAGAGACCAGATTTACTCATACCAACTTTCTTTGCCAGGGTTCCTATGCTTAATGATTCCAACCCTAATTTACTACTAAAGTCTAAAGCTGTTTTTAGAATAAGTTCTTTTGTTTCGCTCTTCTTAAGATTCACTTTTACTCCTAAAAGTTTTTCCATATCTTAATAGCGTTCAAGTTCCTTGTAGATCTGTTTTTCAAACTCAGCACTTTCCTGATTTTCAGGATAAAGTTCTAGGGCCTGATTAAAGTCTTCAATGAAAGCTTGGCCATCAATATATGGCTTGATGATTTCAAATAAAAAATTAAACTGGTCTTTTACAATTTTAAGCTCTGCTTTATCACTTGGTAAGAGAGAAGAGAGCTCGATGTTTTTTAATAAAGGTATCATAATTCCTCCTATTTTGCGAACGACCGTTCTTTTAAGCATATTAACACGTACGATCGTTCGGTTCAACCCCTGTATAAATTACCGTAATAACGGTTAGTTAAGGAAACTTTTGCCTAATTTGATACAATAAACTCTATTGGAGATTACATGGTTCAGTACGAAATTCTTTATTACAATATTAAGAAATATTCTGAAATTCCCCCAGAGCAGTGGGAAAAGTTAGTTTCTGTTCTTACGCCTAGAAAAGTTGAAAAAGGAGAAATTCTTTTAAAGGCAGGCGAAGTTGCTAATGAAGCTGCATTCATTCTTAGAGGTGGAGTAAGAATGTATTATGTTGATGAAGATGGAAATGAATCGAATCATGCTTTTCGATTTGAAAATCAGGTTATGGCCGGTTATCCGTCTCTACTTTCTAAACTTCCAAGCCGTTATTATATTCAGGCGATTGAAGAAGGTGATCTTCTCACTATAAATTATGAAAAGTTTTTGAAGTTCTACGATGAACATCAATGTTGGGAAAGACTAAGTCGGGTAGTTGCTGAGTTAAATTACTTAGAAAAGACCGAAAGAGAGTATCACTTTCTAATGAGTGATGCCGCTCAAAGATATATGAGTTTAGTTGAAACACAGCCTGAAATTATTAAGAGAGTTCCTCAATATCAATTAGCGAGTTTCTTAGGGGTAACTGCCTCGGCCCTTAACAGAGTGATTAAAAAGTTAAAGGCCGAAGGTAAGGTTGAATAGAACTGCCTACTAAAATTGTGAGACAAACTGAGCCAAGCACTGAACCGACTGACCAGCTCCACCAGAGTGAGCGTATGGTCCAGTCCCATCTTGCCATTGATAAATATCAAGGTGGGCCCAAGGGATATCACCTTTAAAATCTTTTAAGAACATAGCCGCTCTAACAGCTCCACCAAATCCACCAGCAGAGTTAACAATATCAGCAAATGGAGTATTTAGTTTCTTTCTTTGTGACTTTAGAAGTGGCATTCTCCAGAGGTAGTCTCCTGAAACTTGAGCACAACTTTGGAGTAAGAATGCTAGTTCATCATCATCTGAGAAGAGTCCACCAAGCTCGGAGCCAAGTCCTACTTTGATAGCACCTGTTAATGTCGCAACATCAATAAGGTATAGAGGCTTGTCTTTACCTTTCTTTTCAGCCGCATAAGAAAGAACGTCGGCCATCACAAGTCGACCTTCGGCATCTGTATTATCAATTTCAACGGTCATTCCATTTCTTGCTTGAAGAATATCGCTTGGTCTAAAACTATTAGCATCAATAGCATTCTCGGCCAGAGCAAGATAGAAGTCACAAGGAGTTTCTACTTTAGAAGTGGCTGCCCAGTAGGCAAGTCCAACAATTGAGGCAGATCCACCCATATCTTTTTTCATCAATCTCATTGAACCACCAGGTTTAATATTTAATCCACCTGAGTCAAATGTAATTCCCTTACCAACAAAAGCAAGTGGTTGATCAAGGTTAGACTTTTTTGGACGGTAAGAAATATGAACCATACGAGGTCCTTGTTCACTGGCCTGTCCCACAGCAGAGATTAAACCCATATTTTCTTTCTTTAGTTTCTTATCATCCCAAACAGTCAGCTTAACGTTGGCCATTCCTTTGAATAATTCAACAACAGCATTCGAATAATCAATTGGTCTTTTAAGATTTGGAGGTGTATCGACTAGGTGTCTTGAGATGTTTACACCACCACTAATTTGGCTGGCAGCTTTAAGAGCTTCCTTAACACCTTTATCGTTAAGGGCACCATTGTAGAATACATTAACCACAGGCTTAGTTCTCTTTTTCGAGAAATGGTAATAACCCATATCCATTCCAAGAGCGCTTCCTAAAACTTCATCATACTCAAGCTCATAGAAAGAGATATTAACGGTTGTTTTTTCTTTTAAGTCTGCTTTTGAAATAATAGCACCGACATGGTCTCTACAATATGTATAATTACTTTCATCAAGCATACCCTCATGAGTGGCCAGTTCTAAAACTTCTTCAGGAACAGAGATAACAGTAAGGTTTCCTTTTGGAGTCTGGAAAGAATAACTTCCAGCTTTATCTGAACTAATTTCTTTAAGTTGATGAGAGGCCAAAAAGTCTTTTAAAAGTTTTGAAGATTCTTTGAACTTAGAAAGAGGAAAGACAAAGGCATTAATATCTTTGGCGACAACTTTGATTTTCTTGAATGATTTAACGGTTGCACTTTTAACAATAGTAGTTGGTTTAATTGTTAAGGACATAAAAAAACTCCTTTCGAATGGATATTACGAAAGGAGTATATATCGATTTACCTTAATTTAGTAGGCTAGTGTGTCATAGACAAGCGTATGTCTTTTGATGGGACTCGAGCTCTTCTTCTTCAGTGATCAGTTGGACTTTTGGATTCATTTCTTTCGTTACTTCGATAAATTCATGTCTTTCTTCAACTGTACCGAATTCAAATTTTTCCATGTAATCACCAATCTTCACTGTTACGTTAAAACTCATAAATCCTCCTTGAGTAACTACTCTTCGACAATTGATCGGAGAAGTTTAAGCTTAATTCACTTTAAATGACTCGAGGTACCTTTTTTCAAGGTGTGTCCATAAATATTGGTGAGAAGTTTTTTGGCACAAAGAAGAAATCTCTGCGAGATTTTCCTGGTTAATTAAACTTTTAAGGAGAGGTGAAATTTTCGAATCTCCTTTGTATAAGAGCTTTGAAGCTAATTCGCTTTTTTCAAAGTGCTCTGGAAAGGCCATGCGATTTGGGACGAGGGGAATAACTCCATAGCTCATAGACTCGATGAGGGAGATACCAAAAAAGTCCTGTGTTGAAGTATTGGGGCAGAAGTGGGCCCAATGAAGAGCTTCTCTATATTCATCTTTTGAGAGTAAGTGGTGGCTGCGAATATTATTGGGATAGCGATGAATAAAGCTATTAAATGACTCAGGTACTCTCTTATTTCTTTCTCCTGCTAAGCATATATTGAGATTAAATCCTTCTAGGATGAGCTCTTCCATTACCTTAAAGAATAGGTCAGGGTTTTTGTCATGTTCCCAACGATGATTCCATAAAATTCTAATCTCATTGGAGAGTTCGTTAAAGCTTTTCTTAGGTTCTTGAGTATTAAGTTCAAGACCTAAGGGAAGAAAGGAACATTTTTTTTCGATACCTTCAACTAAGTGAGCTTGATTATAATCAGGCATTCTCTTGAGTAGAGACCTAGCTCCTTGGAGAAAAGTATTCATATTATATTTGCTATTAAACAAACATTTGTCGGCCACAAGGGCACTTGTAAAGTTGAGAAAAGGGTAGTGTATATCACTTTCTTTCATTTTTCCTGTTATTGGATCTTCCTGAAAGGGATAGGCAAATTGGTTTTCATGGAAATAGAGAATGATAGGAACACTTTGTAAGTCTTTATGTAAAAGATTTTTAAAAAGATTTAAGTCGATGATACTGGTAACAATAAAGGCTTCAGGGATTTCTTTATCATAAAGAAAGGCCTGGTTGATTTCATTAGTTAAATGAAGAGCACTACCTTGATTTCTCCACTTCCAATGACGATCTTTCATTGTAAAAACTTTAAAATCAAGGGGAATATTTCTTACCAGTTGATCAAGCCATTTCTTATGGCTTCCTCCATAGAATGATTCGACTAGAAAATATTTTTTCATAATTTTTTGGCCAGAAAGTAATTCTTATCTCTAAAGATAACTTTCCAGGAAGATTGGAGACTTATAGCTTCGATAATAGGTTTTCTATCCGCTCCGACAAGTAACCATTCCACATTATATTGTTGTAAAATCTCTTGCCAATTATCTTTAGCTAACATGACATCTTTGTACTCTTTAAATTGCTTTTCAGCGTAGATAATATTTCGAGTATCAATAAATATTTTATTTGGCAGGGAATAAATTAGAAAACTACCAAATTCAAATTCATTAAAAATATTTCCTTTATTATCAATATATTGGATAACGTTAGCAGGACTATATTTATTATATTTCATATAGTCGTCACCAGCGATTTTCTTTTGAATAGATGGAACGAGGGTCAAAATAAAAAGTATAACTAAGAAGCCACAAACAAAGGGGGAGATCTTTGATAAGTTGAACTCTCTTTCGTTCTTATTCTTAAGAGTGAGGAGGCTCATCCAACTTGGCCATACTGAATGTCTGATTCCGGTAAGGGAAAGAGTAATCATAGAGACAAGCATGGGAACAAACCCATTTTTAATGGCCCTTCTTTTAATGGCAAGTATCAATAAGATGATGAGAAAGATTATTCCAGCTGACTGTTCGACATAATTAAGAGTAAGAATCCCATCCCACTCTGTAATTCCTCTTGAACGACTTATCCTAGCTGTTTCTAAAATATAAGGAAATAACTTACTTCCAAAGGGATTTATAAATAATAAGGCAAAAGGAATAATGGCCAATGAAATCATCTTTAAGATTGATATTGTTTTACGATAATAATCTAAGACTAGACCTAGACCAATAATAAGAGGAAAAAGAATGGCTGAGCCATGAATATTATTCCAAATTATTCCAAGTACAAGTGCCAGAAAATATCTTTTAAAAAAAGAACTCTTAGAAGAAAAACAAAGATATGTGATGAGTAAAAATGGAATTGAAACAAGACCTGCAGGCCTATTAATAAAAAATGTTCCTAAGTAAATTGAAAGAAGAGTGATTAATAAGGTTGGAAAATTAAACTTCTTTGAAAAAAAATCTCGATTAAGAAATGTCATTAAGAAAAGAAAGAAGAGATGATAGAACTTATGAAAGAGCTCGATACCCTCAAGTCCTGCAACCTTATTTATTAGTGAGTAAAGTGCTCCTGCACCCCAAGCGGGATAAATCATTTCTTTTGTCTCTAGAAAAGAAAAAGGATCATGGCGAATAACTGATAAGTTTTCCCAAAAAAGATCACCTAATCTTAACCAGACAGCATTATCAGCAGTCGTTATTGGGATTGAGTTTAAATAAATTCCACAGAGGGCCAAAATAATGATGACGTTGTGAGCATAGAAATCTCTGCGAAAAAAAGTATTAGACATAGGAAAATCATCCCATGAAAGATGCTATTTAACAACATAAGTATCTAAAATCTCGTATATGTATAAATTGAATTTATAATATCCATTAAATATTAATACTTTTGGTTTATTAACAAGTCTGTCACAATTCATTTAACGAAATTCAAAAACAAAGCGTAGGAGGCTTTATGAAAAATACAATTTTAATGACAATCGCGATGATCGCACTGACAGTACTTTCGGCCCAGGCCAGTAGTTCTGTTAAAAACTTAAATGCAAATACTGATGCTTCTTCAGTTAAGTGGCTTGGAACAAAAGTTACTGGTAAACACTTTGGTGATATCAAGGTTAAGTCTGGAAAGATTGCCCTCGATGGTGAAAAGATTAAATCAGGTTCTGTTGTTATTGATATGACATCTATTTCAGTTGACCCAAAAGATCTTCAAGGTGAGTGGGCACAGAAGTTAGTTAACCACTTAAAAAATGATGATTTTTTTAGTGTTGATAAACATAAAACATCTAAGTTTGAGATTACTAAGGCAAAGAAACTTAGCAAGGGAACTTATGAAGTAGAAGGTAATCTTACTATTAAAGATATTACTAAGAAGCAGAAAGTGAAGCTTCAAAGAAAAGGGAATACGTTTAGTGGAAAGCTCGTTTTTGACCGTACTGATTACAATATTCGTTACGGTTCTGGTAAATTCTTCTCTGACTTAGGGGACAAGATGATCCACGACAAAGTTTCTTTAGACTTAAATATCAAATTTAACTAAGAAACTTTCTTTATTCACAACAGTTAGTTAAAATAGCAGTGGAGGAACTTATGAATAACTTCACTGCTTTTTTTATTTCTTTATTACTTACTCTTACTATCCATGCAAAAGGTAACCCGAAAGTTGTTTTTGAAACAAGTAAGGGATCAATGACGATTGAGCTTTATAAAGACAAAGCTCCAGCTACAGTTGAAAACTTTTTAGAGTATGTAAATAGTGGCTTCTATAATGGCACAATATTTCATCGAGTGATTGATGGGTTTATGATTCAAGGCGGAGGCTTTACAGCAAATCTCCAAAAAAAGAAGACTAGAAAACCAATCATTAACGAAGCAACTAATAAAATTCAAAATACAATTGGTACTATCGCTATGGCGAGGACAAGTGACGTTAATAGTGCCACAGCTCAGTTCTTTATTAATGTGGCCGATAATGATTTTCTCAATCATAGAGGAAAAGACTCTCGCTCATTTGGTTACGCAGTCTTTGGACGTGTTATCAAAGGGATGAGTGTTGTTAATCAAATTAAGAAAGCGGCTACAAAGAGAAATGGACCTTTTGCAAATCTTCCAGTAGAAAATATCATTATTAAGAAAGCCAAAGTAATGAAATGATCTCTGACAAAAGGCCACTTTTTGATGGTCAAATAAATTTTCCAATTATGTTGGCCCCCATGGTGGGGCTTTCTCATATCGGCTTAAGGCTTCTTGTAAGAAGCTATCTTCCGGCTAACGCAAGAACAATTTGGCCTACTGAAATGCTTAGTAGCCGTCGATTACCGGCTCAAAATGTAGGTGAAACTCCAGAAACTTTTCGTCATGAAAGTGAAGACTTTCTTGTACCTCAAATATTAGGGAATGAAGAAAAATATATTCGCCCGTCGATTGAGCGATTAAAAGATTGGGGGGCAAGAGGAATTGATATCAATATGGGATGTCCGGTTAGAAAGGCATTAAAACATAATTACGGTGTCTCTTTAATGGGAGACCCAAAGTATGCAGCTGAGGTCGTAGACATGGCCAGGAGATCATCGGATCTTCCAGTATCGGTAAAGCTTCGAAGCGGTCATCAAAATGATTTTCAATTCTTGCTAAACTTTGTAAATGGTCTCGTTGAGGGGGGAGCTTCTTGGGTTTGTCTTCATCCTCGAACAGCTGAGATGAAGAGGAAAGGAAAAGCCGACTGGAATCAGATAAAGATGCTAAGAGAGGCCATCGACATTCCAGTTATTGGAAATGGTGATATCCAAATTTATCAAGATGCTCTTCGTATGTTCGAAGAAACCGGATGTGATGGTGTGATGATAGGTAGAGCACTGACATCAAGACCATGGATCCTTTGGCAAATCGGAGAAAAACTTGGATTTGAGCCTCCAGAAGGCTGTGAAGGGAAGGCGCCAGAAACAAAAGAAGAGGAGGCCAGTGAATACGGTCGTTCTCTTATCTATCTTACGAATGTCCTAGAAGAATACTTTGAATACAAAGATGGACTTCGCCGGTTCAACTTTCACCTTAGAGTAAGTCATCCTTGGCTTAATTTTGGCCATGCTCTAGATAAACGTCTTAATAGGGGAAAGAACTTCCAAGAAAAGAGAGAAATTATTTCTGAGTTCTTTGCTAAACCAGGACTATTTCAAAGTCACTACACCGAATTAGCATATTAGTTTATAATGTAACTAGTTTAAGGAGTCGTTATGAAGCGATTGTTAGTTACAAGTGCTATTTTATTTTCATTTCCAAGCTTTTCTGGAACACTTCAGTGGGATGCTATTTGTCCAAAGCTAGATGAGAAGGCCGTTGAAAGAGTCATCATTACTAAATGTCTTGATAAAGAATGCAAAATAAAAGTGAAGGGGACATCCCCACATGGCTTCAGTGGAAAGTATAGTCATTACCAATATGCAATTGCTGTAGGAAGAAAATTATTTAGAACAGAGTTCTCTGATAAGAAAACTCTAGGAGCTTGGGGGAAAGTTATCTCTCGATTTTGTCCTGATCTTGATACAGATAGTTTTAAGAATTTAAAGATAGAAGAAATTCCAAATCGCTATAAAAGTTCAGTTTTTCATTTACCTAAGAAGACGTATAAGAATCACTGGTTTTATAAAGAGTATAGTAAGAATCCTGACCCATGTGTGAAGATGGAAAAGAAAGAAGGGAAGAGTTCTGTTATTCTTTATTTAGTGGCCGTACAAAAAAAGAATAAAAGCTGCTTCCCTCCTGCGAAGAAGTAATTAGTATTCTAAAAGTAGATCTAAGTGAGCAAGAACTTCATCAAGTTCATCGACTACTTGCTCTTGTCCTTCAGCATTAACTTTTGATTTTCCAATGATATAAACAGTTGCTGGATGAACTACAAGCTCTTTTGCGTTTGAACATCTATCAGCTGCCTTAGGAAGAGCATGACCTTCATGGAACTTGTGCTCAATTTGATCAAGGTTTAATCTCTTCATTCCAGCAGTTTTCTTCTTTACTACTTTTAAGTAGCTCTTACATTGAGGATTGATCTTTGCAAATTTATCGAGAATAGGCATCGCAAGTGAGATGAGCTTATCCGCATCTTTTCTTAAAACTTTATGATCAGGATTCTTTGTCTTGGCATAGCTTACAATCTTTTCAGCGAGGTCACGATAGTTGTTAATATCTGCGTCTACTGACTTCTTATGAGAAGCACATCCAAGAGTTGCAAGCATTGTTAAAAGAAGTAGGTATTTCATATATTAGTCCTTGTGATTGTTATATCTAATATATGAAACTAAAAGTTTGATAAGTCAAACTTTTAATTGAAGCATCAGACCAGTGCGTTGACCCACTGGAACATTCTGATTTGGAAAGACTATAAACTCCTCACCCGTTGTAAGGTAATCACCTAAAGGACTTTTATGAATAACACTCCCCTTAGGGTAGGAAGTGAAGTTCGGGGTATTGTTTTCAATTAATAGCTGATATTGATCATGATCTTTCAGGAGTTCATTTTTAACCACGAACTCTTTTAACTCACTGGATTCATCTCGAAAGAGTTCTTTAAAATTCCCACAGACAATTTTTCGAATCGCTTCTTCAGCTCTCTTAAAATCTTCTCTCTTATTATTTCCAAACTTTTCTACCTTTCCTAATTCTAGAGTAAAGGCATTGGCCTGACATTCATTAACTGAGTAGTAGCTAAGTGTTGTGGCCTTCGACTGCATATAGAGTACGGCCTCAATCCCAAAATTTTTAAGAACATTTTTCTCTTCGTTACTGTAGTCTGTCCCTTTCATTGGGGCGACTGCAAATCTTTTAATCATGCTTTTTCTGATGGCCGTATGAAGATCAAAGTGCCAACCAGTTCCTTGATTTTGAAAGAAGTCTTTTAAAACATTTTCAATTACTACAGATCTCTTTGTCTCCCATTCTTTCTCATCAAGAGTCTGATGATTGCCTGAGAACATTCGATTCATATTGAAGTAGAGCTCTCTTTTACTCTCTTTCATAGCTTCAATATTTCCGTAGATAAACAGCATTCGGCTTTTCACTTCCATTCTTTCATTGAATATATCATCGAGAATATCACTGACGATCTCTATCGGAGCTGTTTCATTCCCATGGATTCCGCACGAGAAAGCGTAGCTTTCGAGCAGGCAATCACCTTGTGTCTTTGGATTAATTTCAAAGATGCCTGGATAGAGTGTTTTGACGGTAAATGTCTTAAATTCTGTAAGTTCATTAAGAACTTGATCAGCTTCAAAAGAGTTATTTAGAAGATAGTTGAGGATTCCTTTTTCTTTGATACTCTTCATTTAATACCTCGACGTATCCCTTATATGAGTAAAGTAGGTGATAAGGGAAACACCTAAAAAAATCCATATATAGATGAAGGAGAAGTTCTCCTGACTTATTTTTATATTCTTCTGATAGAGTTCGCTACTTGTTTTTAAACATTGCTTAAGTCTATGTTGAACTACTTCAATGCGTCTGCAATCTTTATCACGATTATATTTAATATCTTCTAAACAGTTATTTCGAACAAAGGAGGCATTGATTAACTGGCAGTCTTTGAATGAAGCTTTATTAACGGCTTCTGTGTATTGAGTATTGTCATCAACCAATAAGACTCCAAGAAGTATACTGACAGCAATAATCCACAAGAAGTTCTTTAAAGAGAGTATCTTTTCTATCATCTACGTATATTCGCATAAATCAAATGATGTGCCAAAAAGTTGCCATCAAATGGAGGCACCTTCTTTGTTTAAATTATAGACAATTTCTTTCTAACTTGCTGGAAATAGATTGTAGTCAAAATTCTCGACAGGTTTTCCTCCATAATCAATTTATAAGTTCAACCCGACAGATTGAGAGAGAAAGGAAGAAGGACGATGAGCGCAAAGATTATTCAATTTAAACCAGCAGCGAGAAACGGAAAAAGTAGAGATGAATTCATTATGAGTTACATGCCAATTGTTGAGATTATTGCGAAGAAGATTTTTAAAACGCTACCAGCGAATTTTGAGTTAGATGATTTAGTTTCATGTGGAGTGATTGGGTTGATGGATGCTATTGAAAAGTTTGATCCTGAAAAAGGTATTAAGTTTAAGACTTATGCAGAGTACAGGATTAAGGGACAAATTATTGATGAATTAAGATCACAAGATTGGGCATCGAGAAATCAGCGTGACAAGATGAAAGAGTTGGCCAAAGCACAACAAGAGTTAAGAGCGCAGCTAGGGCGACAAGCGACAGCATCAGAAGTTTCGAAGAAGTTAGGTGTTGAGATGAATGATTACTTTGATTTAGAGCAAACAACGGCCAATATTCGTACAGTTAGTATTGATGAGAATGTAAACTGTACGAATAGAATTCATCTTCAAGATGTGAGTAAGAGATCTAATCCTAGTGAATTAATTATGGAAAGAAATCTTAGAAAGTTTGTAGAAAATACTGTTCATACTCTTCCTGAAAGAGAAGGACGTCTTCTTTGGCTTTACTACTATGATAATAAAACAATGAAGGAGATCTCAAGAGAGCTTCAACTTACAGAAAGTAGAATCTCTCAACTTCATGGTCATGGAGTTAAGAGATTAAAAGAAAAAGTAGAGAATAGTGAATTATACGTAGCTTAATAATTAACGAAGACTTACTTTGAGTTGGTCAATAACTTTTGAGTTCTCATCGTAAGTCTTCATTTCAAAAACTCCGTTTTCAACAGTCATGACAGAAAAAGTTAAAACCTCTTCATTAAGATAAACAGAATACTTATTCTTCCAGGTCGGAGAGTTCACTCTTCCCCCAGCTGGACCAGCGACAATATAATGAGAATTCTTTTTTAAGCTTCTTTCATACATGTGAGTATGACCACTGAGAACTATTTTCACATTATACTTTTCGATAATAGGAACAATCTTTCTTCTTAGTTTTTGAACAGACATACTGGTAAATTTATTTATTGAACTGCTAAAAATAGGAAAGTGTGTGAGTAAAATAACTGGTTGGTCATTCTTCTTTGACTCTCTTAAGTGGTAGTTAAACCAAATGAGCATGTCTTTTTCTTCTTTCTTATCAAGTCTAAAAAAGTTTGAATTAAAAACAAGAATTTTTAATTCGCCTAAGTTAAGAGCAAAGTTTCCATACTTTTCAGCATTTTCCCAACGAAGATATTTCTTAAAAAGAGGAGGTAATTTCGCTCCTTTTGAACCACGATAGTCATGATTTCCAATTGCTGCAATAATTGGAGTATCGTGAAGATAGGTTGCGCTAATATCAAAGAAATCTATCCACTGTTGTTCAACATCTCCATCTTGAACAACGTCACCTGCATTCAAGATAAAATCAAAACTCATTTGAGTCTGAAGATCTTTGATAACTTTCGCTACTGAATTATGTCTTTCTTTGTATTCTTGAGTATCTGACATAAAACCGAAAACATATCTCTTGCTCTCTGAAGTTAATCTTTCTGTATCGTACTTACGACATAAACTCTCAGGAAGTGTTGCTTGATAAACAATTGTACGAGAAAGTTTTTCTGTAATCTCTATTCTTTTAGGAAATAAGCAATTCAATGAACCAATATTTATTTTATGCAAAGACTCTTTCTTATATTCTTTGTATTCGGCGACAAGAGATTCTTTGTTCGAATTGGCAATACTAAGAACTGCGTCTTCTTTTAACTTAAAGTTAATAAGTATTTCCCCATTTTCATTAATAAGGGGATAGGGCTTTATTAGAAATTCTCTTGCATGAGAACTTACAACAATGCATGTTAGCAAAGCTATAATCTTTAAAAGGTTCATAATCATCCTTGAGTATATTTATATATATTTTAAAAAAAATACCAAGATAATCAATAGAGTGTTGTTTAAAGTTAGATTGTAGTGTCAGGCTTTTGTTAGAAATCTAATAGAAATTGAGCTTCGTTTTCCAAAGACCATTCAGGCTCAACCTCATTGAGGTATTCTCCAGCACCTACTTTTTTGAAAAGTTCAATAAAGCTTTGAGAAAACTTAGAGATACAGAACTTTTCTTCAACATATTTGCGAATAACTTCAGGATTATACTCCCTAGGGCTTTGTGAAACGACTGTAAGTAAATCGTCTTTGTTTTTGAGCACTCGGCCAAGATCATCACGCTCGATAAGTTCGGGAAGGCTTCCGAATGAAGAAGTAAATGCCGGTAAGCCTTGGGACATTGCTTCTATTACAGCAATTCCAAATGGCTCATGCCATCTTACGGGAAAAAGAAAAGCGTTAGATTGTCTCATAACTTCTAATTTTTTATTATTATCAACCATGCCGAAGTTTTTTACATAGCGGCTTGGCATATAACTTTTCCCACCACAAATGAGTAAGTTCTTCTTGCTTTTTTTACAGGCCCATAAGCAATCTTTTAAGTTCTTAACTTTCCAGCTTGCCTTGGCAAGAAACATGAAATTTTGCCATTCTCTTTTTTCATTAGGTCTAAAAGGATATTCCTCAAAGTCTATCGCGTTATAGATAAATGATGATGAATTGTGATTTTTTGCATGTTTACCTGAGACAAAAACAGTATTGCGATGAAACTTCTCTCCTTTCTTACCATTTCCCCCAATATTTAAAATTAAAGGAATGTCCACAGGGGGAGCGAAGTTATAAAAAAGCTGGATTCCGTCAGTCCCTTCTGGAATCTGTTTCCACCATTCTTGAGACTTTTGAGGGATGAGCTTAATTCCAAAACGTTCCACATCCGACTCTGGATGACCAATAAGAACAGCTTCATGACCTTGCTTAACAAGCTCCTTCATGTGCCAAAAAATCATCCTTTCAATACCACCATACTTTGCGACAGGAAGTACTGAGTCATGTTGAAAAACAATACGCATCAAATAAATATATCAAAAATTAAAAGAACTGAGAAATCTAAATCAGGCGTTTCACTAATGATCGAAACTTTTCTTCCTCAAAAGGTTTAATCAAACCTTTATCGGCTCCAAGTTCAACGGCTTTTTCCAGGGCCATACCGGCTAGAAATTTACCAGCATCACCCCCACCGCTAACAGCTAAGATTTTTATATGAGGATACTTTTCTCTAACTTCTTCAATAAGATCGATACCATTTTCTTCATCTATTAGAATGTCAGAGATAAGAAGAGAGTAGTCTTCACGGTCTAGTTCATAAAGAGCAGAGCTTGTATCTTGAACACATTTAACTTCAAATGGATCTTGTGCAAGAAACTCTTGATAGGCTTCTAGAACGTTCGCTTCATCATCAACGATTAGTATTTTTTTCATCCTCTTAGTTTAGAGCAAGACGAAAAAAAATAAAGAAAAACTTAATCAATTTTTGTTGATAGTTCTTTCATAAACTCGATTCTTTCATTCAACAATTGCTTGAGACTTTTTCTAAAATATTTTTCTAGCTGAGAATCATCAGCACCTGTTCCACTGATGATTGTATTGTAGAGCTCAACAGTTTCATCTGTTACGGCCAAAGTAACCTTACTCTCACTGAGATGATCATCAATGAGGTCTCTAATGAGTCCGCTAATATTCACGTTCTTTTTAGAGAGGATTTTGTATTGATCCTCTCTAACGAGGACACTAATGCGCTTAAGTTCTTGATTATTCATAAATATATCCTATTGTATATGAGTATGCACTAGTATGTACTAATGTGTATGAATTCGCAAAGGAGAAATATGAATTCCGCAAATGATGTAGTTGTAGTTAAGAAAAATCCTGTTTGGGCTAGATCTGATAAAGGTTGGTTTCTAGGTGTCTTTCAAGGTTTAAGTGAAGGAACTGGAATTGATGTCGCAGTATTTAGAGTAATTTGGTTTTTATCTGTTTTTCTTTTTGGATCAGGGATCTTATTCTATTTTCTTTTAGGTTGGTTACTACCGTTGAGAAGTGAGTACCGTTCTTATGACCGTCCAAAAGTATTAGGTGTCTGTCACAAGATTGCATGGAAAAATGGTTGGGACTTAGGATTAGTGAGAGTCATTTTCTTTGCAGGTTTCTTATTATCTTTTGGATTAATCTTTTTGATTTATATTGCAGGTTGGTTATTCTTACCTGAACCAAATAATAACGAAAACGACGTTTACAAAGTTTATTATTCTTAATTTACATTTTAAACTTCGAGTTTAATTCTAGGCCTTTCTCATAAATCTTATTCATCGTTTTGTGAGAAAGGCCAATCATAAAAGCAACTTTTAAAAATTGATTAAGGACTGATTGAAACCATAGACCGTTTTTTTGGAAACGGATACTGGAAGTCCTAGAGGCATACGGATAAAGGCTAGGTACTCCTAGTTGTTCAAAAAGATTTTGACTAATAATAGTGTCTTCAAAGATTTCATCAGGTGGGAAAAAATTCTCCTTAATCTTAGATTTATTAATAACAAAACAGTGATCAAGATAGATAATGTTTCTTAGCTTTAATCGAACTTCATTAGAATACCAAGAAGTGAATTTTAAAAGAGGTGTGGACCAATCAAACTGATGGGTAAGACCACCCCAACTAATGTCCTTTAACGAGAGAAGATAATTTAAGCAATGAAGATCAATAACACTTCGAGGATGATGGAGAATAACAATATCGGTACGAGCATTATAAAAACCATCTTTTAATCGAATAGAGCGAGAGTCTTTATGTGACTTAATAATCTCTGTTTGATTTTTTAAATTTTCCGGAATTGAGAAGTTAATTTGTTCATTACCAGTAGAGAAAATAAGCTCTAGAGGAAAGTCTTGATTTTGTTCTTTGAATATCTCCAGATTATCCAACGACTCTTTTATAAATGGATTCTGAGATTCATCGAGAGTAGGAAAAATTAGGGTAATACCTCTTTTCAATTGCATACTAAAATTATCTAAAATTCTTCATAAGTTTGGCCAGTTTCTCGGGCGATTTACCCCTTTGTTAATATCTTAACATATTGAAAATACATTGAAATAGGGGAAGGTTAGCTAAAGTCTTAAAATTGATAGAAATAAACCGAAAAGCATAAGAGAGACGCTTTCAAAAGGGATATTTTGAAGATTTTAATCACGCTACTATTTTCTATTTTCTGTATTCTTAGCCATGCTAAGAATGTGGCTAAGGTCGTTATTATTCGTGGAAAAGTAACGTCTGAGTATAAGAAAGAAGTAAAGACTCTAAAGAAGGGTGATTGGGTTGTTGAAGGATCAAAAATCAAAACTGAAAAGAAGTCCTTCGTTAAGTTTCTCTTTATCGATAAATCTCAAATGAATTTAGGTCCAAAGTCTGAAATGCAGATTAAGACATTTCCAAAAGATGATGCAGGAATTATTAACCTTATTAAAGGTAAAGTAAGAGCTAAAGTTTCTAAGAACTATATGAATATCGATAAAAAGAAATCAAAACTTTTTATTAAAACAAAAAATGCGGCCATGGGTGTAAGAGGGACAGAGATGCAAATCATCTATAACCCTGAACGTAACACAACTTCCTTACTAACGTTTGAAGGTGCTGTGGCCATGGCAAGAATTGATAATATTGCCGAAAGAGTTGAAATAAATAGCTTGAGAAAAGGTGTTCAAGATAAGTTAGATGATATTCTTTCCAGTGATAAAGCCGTTATTGTAAGAGAAGGGGAATACTCTGGAGCAAATCCAAATGTAGAATTACCAACTCCTCCAGTAAAGATTTCGCCAACTCAGCTCGAAATGCTCAAGGCCGATGAAAAATCAATGATGAAAGAATCAATTGATCAAAAGAAGACAAGTTCTAATGATAAGAAAGAGAAAAAGAAAGTAAGAAGTATGATTCCAAAAGGAATGGATGCAAAATTATTAGGAAAGCAAAAAGTCGATATGAAAGCCGAGATCGGGAATGTTCTAGGTGATCAAATGGCCAACAAGATTGCCACAAAAGCGACAGTAGAAATGATGGAATCAAAAAAGGCTTATGACTCATTTGGTTCTGGAAATGAAAGTAATATGAAGCCTGAGGAAATGGGAATCAGACCAGGTGGTCTCATTGATATGAGTTCAGGTATGTATATCAATCCTTCAGAGAATAGTATGTATGATGAAAATGCTGGAGTATATATTATGACCGCTGATCAGGGGGCCTTTGATGTGAATAGTGGGGAATTTGTCCTCGCTGATGGCAAAATGATTGATGAGAATGGAAATATTGTCGACCAGAGCGAAGGAGGACGTTTTCCTGCCTCTATTGATGGTGGACTTGATCCTACAGCATCTGGAGACCCAATGCTAGCGGGAGATATGAAAGAAATGGAAGAAATGGAAGAAATGGCCGAAGAATATATGAATGAAGTCCATGATCAATATGATGGAATTAATGACGAATTCCTAATCAAGAATAGAAGTAAAGTTCAATTCCGCATTTCAATTAAATAATTAACTTGTTAAAATATTAGTAATAATAGTTTAGCAAGGAAGCTTTATGAGTAAGAATTTCTTAATTCTTATCTTTTCATTATTATTTATATCGAATGCTTTTTCTCAGGAAAGTATGAAGGACTTTTACAAGTTCTATAATCAAGGAAAATACCTTAAAGCGATTCAAGAACTGGAAAGTGTTCCAGGAAGTCGTGGCTTTGAAAAAGTAAGAGCATTCTGGATTGCCATCTCTTATAAAAATCTTCAACAATTTGAAAGAGCTGTTCCTTATTTTAAGAAGGCCATTAAGTTAGGAAATAGAACAGAAAGTATTTACTTTGAATATGCTCAAACTCTCTATGCTCTCAATGAACTAGAGAAGGCGAGAAGAGCATTTCGTCTTAGCTTTAATACAGGCTATAAGAAACCATACTGTCTTTACTATTTGGCGAATATTTCAGATATACTCAATAATCCAAGTTCTACAAAAAAGAATTATGTCAGAATCTTAAGAGATAAGAATGCAGACCCTGCCATTAAACAAATCGCTTACTTTCAAATGGGAGAGTTGCTTTACAGTCTCGTTCAAAATAAGTTTGAAGTTTTGAAATATGTTCAAGAGTATATTATTCCTCTTTGGAAAAGAGGATATAAAATTCTACCTGACTCAGAAGTTGCCAGAGATATTGAAGAGAGAATGGATGAAGTGATGTATAAGTTTAATATTCATCCGCTTCAAATGGTTAATGGAAGAAGACTTGGGAAGAAAGGTTCTAGTGTAAAAGGTTCTATTACTTATGAAAGTGACGATAATGTAACATTAGAAAATGAACAATCAACGACAACGGCAACAGATATTAGTTCAGGAATTATAAAAGTAGATCTAGATATGGATTATCGTTATGTCTTCAAACAACGATTTATTGTAACTCCAGAAGCCTCATTTAATTTTGTTGAGCATACGAATGATACGAACCCGAGTGTTTTTACAAATGATAGTTACAATATAAATCTTTCTTTAAAAAATAAATGGGAACATACCTTTTTTAAGAAGAGAGCGTCATTGCTCTTTGACTATGACTTTTCTTATATGGCCAGAGATAAAAATCAAGTCTCTAAAAGAAGTTTTTATGGTCGCTCAAGTATTGTAACCATCGGTCAAAAAGCGAGATTCTTTCAAAGAGGTGATACAACAATTAAACTTAAGTTCAAAGACTTCAATTCTTTTAACACAAATCAAAATAATACCAGTACAACTTTTCACTTTGATCAATTATGGATTACCGAATCTAATAAGGTTTTGATCGGTCTCTTTCTTTATGAGGATAGTAGTTTTAATGATACTTCATTAAATAATAAGAGTTATTTATTTCGTTTGGATTATGTACTACCAAATATTTTTTGGAAAGGTGATCTTGGTTTGAACACTTCTGCCAACTTTGTTGATAATTATAATGATAGTTCAAGAGATATTGATAAGACTCTTTCTTTTGGATTCAGGTATGATAAACGTATTTCAAATAACTATAAGTGGAATATTACTTATGAAAGATCGAAAGCCACTTCTGATGATGCTTCTTCTGAATATTCTAAAAATGTAATTGGTACGGGAATAAAGATTAGCTACTAATTTTTCGAGTGATAATCTCTTTCGAGCAAAGAAAACCAAATTCACTATATTCCATCTTAAAATCTTTCGATGGTAAGACTAGACAGCATTCTTTTGTTGCTTGATGATTACCTTCATCTGATTGCGCATAGATCATACCTTTAGAAATCTGTACTCCGGTAGCAACTTTAGGAATGACATACTTGAATCCTGTTTTAGGAGTAATGGATTCTATAATTTCATATCTCGTTATAATCGGACCATCATCAACTTCAGAAGAGAATAGATTTAGAAGCTCTGGTTCATCAAAAATTTCAAATTCTTTAAGCATGCTTAGAATATGAAACATTGATCTTAAATGAGATTCTTTGGCCGTATGATTTCCACACTCAACTGCAGCAGTGAAACAGTTTAAATACCGATCAGCCGCTTTTAGAAACAACCCTTTTAAGTGTTTATCGTCGTAGAGCAAATGAGTTGATATAGGTGAAACTCTCTGTGCAATATCTTTATCTCTTACTTTATAGATAAGCATCTGCGTGTCTCCAACAGGAACAGAGTGGAGATCTAGAACGCCTTTTATATTTCTATTATTTATAAGAAATTTTTCAATTTCTTTTCCTCGTTTGGCCTCGTAGCTGTCAGAGTAACTTGATAGAAAAGAACGATTGAGGTCTTTTTCCATAAAGCGTTTACGTGCACCAAAGGCTTCGGGATTTCCTAAAAGGAAATGGACAGTACCATTAAGACGTCCCATATTGGCCCTTAAATGTCTTGCAATAAAAGTCATAGAAGAAGGACCGCAGCTTTCATCTCCATGAATACCACCGCTAATAAGGACACAGCGATCAGTATTTCCACTGGTCACAGTCACAAGACCTTTGAGTTCTCTTGAACCTCCAGAGAAAAACTCGTATGCATCACTTTGGGTAGGGTAACTATCAAACATGGTGAACCTAAATAAAAAAACCTGTTAATTCATATACTTGGCAACTTTTATTGTAGCTAAAAATTGAAAAAATGTACATAATTTCGGGTATTTATAAGGATTGCTAGGTTAGACGCAAGCTAAGTCACTATAATGGTTATAGAAGTTAATAACTGACGAATGAGGTTTTTTTGAGTTCGAATTTTATTTTTATATCAACAGCTGAGCAAAAGATCGGGGTCTTCGATGGTTTCATCGTCGGGCGCTCTTCTAAATGTGATTATAAGCTGACTGATAAAATGGTGAGTTCGAAACATTTTGAATTAAAAATTAAAAACGGATTTCTCTATATTAGAGACATGGATTCTCATAATGGAACTTTTGTTAATGGTGAGAAAATTGTTCCTGATAAATACCTACAATTAGATAAAGATGACATAATAAGAGTAGGAAAAGAGTCTATCTTTGTTAATTCTGTTCCAATGAGTGCGGGGGAAATAACACTTCCTGATATTACGGGACAGATTCAAATTGCCAAAGAAGAATTAGAGTCTAGTTTAAATCATCTTGAAGATGAGGATTTAGATGAGCTTATGCCCAAGGAAGGTAACATGAGTGAAGAATTACTATTAGTAGGACAAAAGAAAACACGAGGCTTGGCAAGTCTTAGAAAGATTAAAAAGCAGATTAATGATCTTATTGATAAGAAAGAAGCTTTGATTAATGCACGTGATAATACTAATGAATCAAAGACTGAATACAATAAAACAATCACTGAATTAAAGAGTATCGATAACTTTCTTCTTCAAAAAAATATTAAGGGTCTTTCTGATATTGAAAGAAAGATTGAAGATATCAGTGATGAGAATGACACTATCTTAAATGAAGTTAATATTGCCCTGAAGAAAATTGAAGAGCTAAAAATTCATGTCGCTGGTTTAAAAAAGTGTATGAGCTCTAACGATAAAAAAGAAAAAGAATTAAAAGAATATTTTTCATTATGCACTCAAAGAGATCGTCTTGTTTTATTAGCCGGCGATTTAGATAAGAAAATAAATTCATATAATGATTCTGACTATAATACCAAAATAACTCAACTCGATTCTGAGATTATGAAATGGAAGGAAAAACTGAAATCGGAACAAGAGGATTTTGGTGCCAACTTCGAAAGTCCAAATAAAAAGAAAAAATGAAAATCGTCATTCAACGCTCAAAGAAGTCTAATGTCATCGTCGATAATAAAGTAGTCGGTGAAATTGAAAGAGGAATGGTTCTCCTTGTCTGTATGGAGAAAGGTGATGATCTCTCATCTGTAGAAAAAGCGGCCAAGAAAATTCTAGGGCTAAGAATTTTTTCTGATGAACAAGGGAAAATGAATCTCTCTTTGAAGCAGGTTGAAGGCGATGTATTAGCAATAAGTCAGTTCACATTATCTTGGGACGGAGTCAAAGGAAATAGACCTAGTTTTGACCGTTCAATGCCACCGAATGAAGCCAATGAACTATTTGAATCCTTCTGTGATTTACTTATAAAACAAGAAGTCAAAGTAGAGAAGGGTGTTTTTGGCGCATCAATGGAAGTTAATATTCAAAATGATGGGCCAGTTACTTTTAGTCTAGACTTCTAAGAAAATTCCCCACTTTTTCAACCAACCAAGCTGGATCTTCTATTGGTAGGTCATGACCAGCACTTGGATGTGTTTCGAGCTGGCAATTATATTTACTTGCTAACCTTTCTGAACAAACTGGATTCACCATCACATCATTTTTTGAGCGAACAAAGAGTGTTGGGCGATAGAGATATTGAGGAGATTTAAAATGAGAGGCAGCTAATAATTGCTTGATAAAAGATGGTATCTTGATCGGAAATTGATCATTAACTTTAGCTAGTCTTTTTAAAGTTTCCTCTGATGGGCATTGATGATTTACAAAACTCGCAATATGTTTTTCTTTGACATAATTGTCTCTCGAAATCCCGGCCTTAATAATTTTGCTTAAAGACTTTATAGAAGCTCTTTCAAATGGATGGGCTATATCTGAACTACTTGAGTTAATGATGATTGATCCTTTTATATGAGCACTTCGTTCAGTATCAGAAAGCCAGTGCATATTTACCATTCCTCCAAGACTCACACTAATAGTGATCCAATTTGGAGAAGTAGGAAGCAATTCAAATTTTGAAAAAACAAAGTCTGTAATACCTTTAATTGTAAGGGGCGAGGCTTCGTCTGATTCATGACCAAAACCAGGAAGATCAATACACTTAACTTCATTAACCATGCTTAAGTTATTCTTTAAGTGCTCAGGAAAGTCTAACCAGTGGGCACTCGTTCTTCCTAAACCCCTAAGGAGAAGAATATTATATTTATTAGTTCCAGGCATTTGAATTCCTTGTAATCCTTAGAAAGTAGTCAATAAGTAAGAGGTGTCTTCTCAGAGTTCTTTCATAACGATGATTCTTTATAGGATTAAATAATCCCCCGATATTGAAAAGTTGAAAAGGGTTTTTCTTAACCCAATTCCAGCTTCCCATTTCAAGTGTCCAAGGAATAAAAACATTTTCAGTTGTCTCTTTTCCCATGTCATAGAGATAATCCCATAAGTCGCCTTCAATAATATAGGAAGTTGATTGAGGCTCTATTTTATAAATATGATAGGGAAGTGTTTTATTTAAAAGATGTTCAATCTTTTGTGCCTTACTAATATCAGGAAAATCATCTGTAGTTTTTCCATAGGGATACCACAGTCGGTCTTTCAGGCCAAAACCAGAATGGAAGTCAATACTGAGTGCTACCTTGGAAGGTAATTGCCATTTTTTTACAAAGTCAACGAGGGCCTGAGACTCTTTTTCAAGTTGAAGGCCACTTCCTTGGTACCATGGCAGTTTATCTGAATAACGATGCCCGGATACTAGTGGAATTTTGCTGGCGTTTGTCTCTATTGGAGCATTTCTCATAAGATCAACACCATTTGGATTAGATCTATGAGATGAGGCCATTCCAGCAGGATTGATAAGTGGAATAGAGCATATTCTCACATTCTTAAATAGTTCTTTAAGGTCTTCATCCCAATGTAATTGTTCTCTTAAAGATTGAAGATAAGAGATAACCACATGAGTACCAATTCTTTCTAAACCATGAACTCCACCATAGAGACCTAAGGATGGAGCATTTGGATCTTGTGAACCAATTACAAATCCTAAGACTGGATAACTCATATTCTTGTGCTTAACTCGAGTGAGTTCAAATGTTTCTATGAGATCTGAATTGTCATTTTTCCATGTCGTTAACTCATTAATGAGTTCAAGTTCTGGTAAGTTCATTTTATAACCAATATTTTACAAGCTTATAGAGAAAACCATCAAAGTTTAAAAATTGATGTCTCCCTAGAATACTTTTTTCATTAAGTAATTCGGATTTTATTATAGAGGAATTAAAGACACTCATCAGCTTTTCTTTTGTGTCTTCTTTATAGATGATAAAATCAGTTTCTTGGTCATGAAGTCTAGATCGAAAGTTCCAGTTACTACTACCAATAAAGTAGGTATTGTCGATAATTGTGAGTTTAGAGTGGAGAATTTGTGGTTGAAAGAAGTATATCTTAATCCCATGGAAGATCAGCTTTTGAAGAAAGTATGAGTTGATTCTTGGGAAAAGCTTCATATCCGATCTTTCTGGTACAATTATTTTAACATCGACTCCACGTTTCTTAGCTTCAACTAACTCATCATTGATTTCTTTATTTGGTACAAAGTATGGATTTAAAATATATATATTTGTTTTTGCTTTCCTTAATTTTCTTATCAAGGATTGATATGATTTCTTCTTATCAATTGAGGTGTTTTTAAAGTGAGCCTTTTGCCAATTATTCTCGAAGGAAGAAATAACCTTTTTTAAATACGATCCCGTTAATTTAAAAGAAATATCAAACCAGAAATCTTTATTGTAAAAGCTAAAGTGATCATTGCTTAAGTTAATGCTTCCTGTGAACATTGTTTTCTTATCAATAATATAAAGCTTTCTGTGTGTTCTTTTATTAATGAAGTAAAGACCTTTAAGAAGATTCGATAAGAAACCTGTTTGAAAAGGAATTGGATTATATATTTTTAATTCAATACTAGTATTGTTGACCTGACTTTTAAGCCAAGGAATATCTTCATAGCTACCAAGTCCATCAACTAAAATTCTAACCTTAATACCATTTCGACTAGCCCTTATAAGTTCGAAGAGGATTGTTTGGCCAATCTCATCGTGAGAGAGATAGAAACATTCTAGATCTATAGATATTTTAGCATTACGAATTTCTAGTAATAACTCTTTGAAGAATTGATCAGTAGATGAATATAAGTATTGATCTGTCGTTATACTCATACTCTTTTTATAGCCTGTATTCGTCGAAGAGGGGAAGCTAAATACTTGTTTAAATAGGAACATAACAGAACCCTAACAAAGCTGAGTTTAAGGCTAATAGGAATCAAATAATAAGCAAATGGAATCTCAATTTATATTTTAGCTCGAGCATATTAGTCTAATTATGGGAGCTGTTATGCTAGATTTTAAAAGCAGTCTTACTTACTTAATTAAGAAGGATCTTAAAGAACTTTGCTCGATTGATTCGAGTAAGAATTCTATTGAAGGAATAGCTCAAGTTCAATCACTTTATCGAGATAGATTATCTAAGCTTGGTATGATTTCTAAGTTAGTAAAAGGAGAAGGTGATTCTGGTGTGGACTCAGATGATCTCCAATTACTTATTTGTTCCAGTCAAACAAATCATGAGAGAACTATTTCTTTTATCTGTCATGCTGATACTGTTCTCGCACCTTTTGAAGTTAAGTTAGAAGAGGGAAAGCTTTATGGTTCTGGCGTTGCGGATAATAAGGGAGGAGCTCTTTTAGGAGTCATGGCCCTCGAAAAATGTTATTTTGAACTTTCAAAAAAATTTAATATCAACTTTATCGTATCTCCTAGTGAAGAAACTGGAAGTCATGGCTTTCATGGGATCTTCAAAGAGATCGGAAGCATGTCCCATATTGTCCTAGGTTTAGAGCCAGCTCTTTCATCTGGGGAATTAGTGGATTCTAGAAATGGAAATCTATGGGTAGAGATAGAACTAGAAGGAAAGTCAGGTCATAGTGGTCGACTTGATAATGATTATCTTAATGCAGCTCAAGTTCAGATTGAGGTTTATCAGGATATTCAGAAAACATTATCTAAATTCGAGGAAACAACTATTCAGATTACTGGAATGAGTACTCATAATGATTCTTATAATAGAGTTGCTTCTCATTCTAAGATGAGTTTAGATATAAGATTCAATTGCCATAAATCCCATTCTGAGATTATGAATTACTTCGATAATTTATCTGCAGATAGTTTTTCTAAATCAAAAATTAAATCAAAGCCAATTACGATAAAAACAAAGTATGTTGATGCATGTCCACCAATGGAGAAAAAGAAAGATTTAAAATTTAAATCTTTAACTCACACAACCTTCAAAAAATCAGGTGGAGCAGCTGACATCAATTATTTTAGTCATGAATCAAACTTATGTATCGATGGTTTAGGACCTTGTGGATTTAATCTTCATCGTAAAGATGAGTATATCCATTTAAATGATTTTACATATCGATTACAAAATTTAATTGAATTATTGGATGAGCTGTCAATGAGTGACGACTATAAGGAGACATTATGAATACTTTAAAACTAATTAAAGATTTTCCTGCACCACTTAAGAATTTATTTAGATTGCAACTACCTCCCTATGCACTTGATATAAAGTACATGTCAGAATTCTTAGGATATCAAAATCATTGTTACGTAGAGATTGAATCAAAGAAATATACTTTAAAAACAGCTACGAACTTAAGTGAGATTTATCAAGCTCTTAAATTAAGAAACAAATGTTTCTTTGAACTAGAGCAGGGGATTGATAAAGATTCTTTTGATGCTCTTTGTGACCATCTCATAATTATTGATAATGAAACTCAAGGTGTTGTTGGGACTTATAGAGTGATTAGCGACAGTTTTAATATGCCATTTTATTCCGAAGGTGAATTTAACTTAGACCAAGTTAAAAAACTCAGAGGAGTTAAGATGGAACTCGGTAGGGCCTGTATTTCAGTTGAACATAGAAATGGTGCGGTTATTGATCTTCTATGGAAAGGGATTGGTAAGTACGCCAAAGAATTAAAAGCCGACTGGCTCTTTGGATGTAGTAGCGTGAAAACAACGTCAGCAGTAAGCATGAGTAAGTTAAATAGCTATTTAAAATCTAAAGATCTCATCCTTAATGATATTAAGATAAGTGTTAATGAGCCATTTATTCACCCAGCTTTAAAAAGTGGAGATTTAGAAGTTAGTGATAGTGATATTGCAGAAGGAAAAGAATATCTTCCAAATCTTGTGAAAAGTTATTTAATGGCCGGTGCGAAAGTATCTCCTGTCGCCGCATATGATGAAGAGTTTAAATGTTTTGACCTTCTTACATTACTTAAAATTGATGAGATGTCGTCTTCTTATAAAAGAAGGTATATGGCATGATATTGCTTGGGACATTAAAGTTAATCTCTTTTTTTGTAGCCGTGATGATGTTCTTTATCACGATGACACCATTATATTTAGTTTACAAACTTAATCCTTATCAGATGAGACCAGTACTGGCTAAAGGATTACAATTATATTGTAAGCTGGGTTTAGTTATTTTTAATGTCAAAATCATAAATCAACGAGAGCTTGATAACTTAAAGGAAAGCTCTCCTGCATTCTATGTTTCAAATCATCTAAGCTATCTCGATGTTGTCATCTATGGTTCTCTCAAACCTTTCTGCTTTGTCACTAGTCAAGAAATGAGAGAAGTTCCTTTTCTTGGTCAGCTATGCGAAGTAGCAGCTTGTGCTTTTGTTGAAAGACGTTCTAAGAAAAATCTATCAAGCGAGGTTAGAGATTTAACTGAAACAATGAAGAATAAAGGGAATATTTTCGTTTTTCCTGAAGGAACTAGTACCAACGGAGAAGAGGTTATTCGTTTTCGTCGTCCATTATTTAGATCGGCCATCGATGCTGGTGTAAAGGTAAGACCATTCACGTTAAATTATTTACGATTTGATGATAAGGTTATTAATAAAGGGAATAGGGATATCGTTTGTTGGTATGATGATATGACTTTTCTTGATCATCTGATTAAGCTTTTAAGAGTTCGCTCCATCAAGGTGGAAATTATCCCACATTCTTCGATTAGTACTAAGAACACTGATATAACTGAGCTCTCTGAGAGAGCTCAATATTTAGTTTCAAAAGATTATCGTAGTTTCAGTGATAGGAAATTAGTTTCTGATGTAAGTAGACTCAGTGAAAGTGTCCTCACATGAATATCTAAACTTTCTCTTTCCTCTTACGCGACTGTAAACTTCACGTTTACATTTTTCACCTTTAAGTAGGAATGAGTTTCCTTTATCTGGATTTCTCACATAGCTGACTGTTTTTCCAAGATCTTCAAGAGTTAAGTCAACTCTCTTTCCTTTCTTATCCGAGCTAACATACTTGATAAGCTCAATTGGAGTATCTTGATAGAATAAAAGAGAAGTAAGGTGATTTGGAGTAAAGGTCTTTCTTCCTAGAAGACTTTCTGTTGGCCAGTTAATTCTTCCATAAGAAAAAGCAACGATCTCAGTACAAGTAATTTTACTTGTTGTATATGTGTTAAAGCTATAATCGTAATTCTTTCCAACTTGTTCCATGAGCTTCGCTAGTAATGTTGATTTGTTAATTTTTTCAGCTTCAAAATCTTTAATTCTAATAACACCCATTTCATCGAGATCAATAAATTCCTTGAGAGTATTCCAAACTAGGCCAGAACGACGTACTTGAAAAATGACTTTTCCAGCTTCGATTAGTTCTTGATAAGGACGAATAGACTTATCATTCCATAAACCTTCTTTTATTAATTGTTCTTTAGTTCCAACATATACTCCAGCGTGTCCCCAGTATCCTGGAATCGTATAATCTGTAAGTTTATATCTTTTCTTTTCTAGTAGGATATCAAATGGCTTAAGTTCAGACTTAAGTTCATTAAGTAATTTATCATTGTCACCTAAGTGACCGTCTCTCCAGCTAATATTTCCAGCAAGAGCTCCAAATCCAGCTGATAGCGAACTTGTGATTGCAGTCAATACATTAGATGTTCCATCAGAAAGCTTCTTCCAGAATGTTTTCTTTTTAGCAAGATTCTTAATCGAGTTTCCTTGCTTCACACTTTTAACGATAGCTGAAGTTTCAAGAAAATTTGAATAAACATTTTCATTTTGAATTTCTAATGACTTAATTTTATCTTCTACTGAAGCGACAAACTTCTTATTGATAATTGAATCTTTGATTTCTGAAATATCTGAGACTTGTGATTTTGGTGAATTTTCAAAATCTGATGTAACTCTTCTTATCTGCTTGTTGAAATATATTTGTTCATATAAAGGACGAAATGTTTCAAGCTTCAATACTTGAAGAGATAATTTTCTGAGCTCCTGAGTTGAAAGACCTTCTTGCTCTTGAATTAATTTAACAGCTTTCAAGTATGTTTCAAGAATATCCTCAAAGATCACAATCTCATAGGGAAGAAGAATCTTATCCTTTTGATTAAATCTCTCATCTAAATATTCGATATATTCGCTTAATAAATCGCGAGAATCGATAGTGAAGTCTGCAATTTCTTTAATAGAAAATTCGCTAACTTTTTCACTTTTGAAAACCTCAACATATTTCTTTTCGAGAGCATTTTCTCTATTTTCTAAATTATAGTAACTTTGAGCATATATTGAGCTCATAGTAAGAAGGAGGGCAGAGATAGTAGTTTTCGAGATTAAATTTTTCATGGCATCATATTGACACAGTGTGTGATTTGTTTAAATAAGATTGAAAATTATTCAGACTTTTTCCACTCAGGGCCGTCTATATTATCAACGTAATTCCAATGCTTTAGCACTGGCTCTAAGAGATTTTCCTCAAAAAGTAACTCTTCAAGTTCCTGCTGAACTTCTTCTAGATCGTAGCTCAAGGCCAGAGCTGGCTTGTAATGCTTGAGCGATTCCTCTCCGCGAGAGCTACTTATATAAAGATCAAAGAATCCAAACTCACCAGCTTCTAATTCTAGTGTTTCCTGCTTACTCATAGGATTAGTTATATGGTGCGGGTGATAGGTCTTATTCTCTACCAATTCCACGTAAAATTGGATATTTTCCAGTTCAAATTCAAATTTCATGGCTCAATTAATAGCGCTTATTTTGAATAATTGGAATGATAATGAAGGACTTACACGTAAAAGGTTCAATATATGGAGTATCAAGTTTTCTGATATGGGGATTCGTTCCCTTCTTTTGGAAACTTGTTCTAGAAGTTCCATCTCTTGAACTTCTTCTCCACAGAGTTTTCTGGGGAGTTCTTTCATTAATAGCTGTGTTCATGCTTTCAACAAAGAGACGATCAAACCTCTTTAGCTTTTTAGAATCTATTAAAGATATGAAGAGCATAGTGATGGTTCTTCTTTGTTCATTTCTCATTGGTATTAATTGGCTAACCTATGTTTATGCAGTTAATTCTAACCATATTATAGAAGCGAGCTTTGGTTACTTTGCCAATCCTGTCCTCAATGTCATCTTAGGATACTTCTTCTTTGAAGAGGTGATTAATGGCAGGAAACCTATTACTGTCGCTCTTGCAACAACGGCCGTTGGTCTTCTCTTCTTTTTCTGGGACCTGCAAGCACTTTGGATTAGCTTTGTTCTCTTAGGAACATTTGGGGCCTACGGTGCCTTAAAGAAGTACTTAAAATTCGACTCACTTTCATCTCTCTTTCTTGAGATTTGTATTGTCTGTTTCTTCTTAGGAACTTGGTATCTCTTTTCTAGTAATGATCTTATCTTCTTTCAAACAACTGCCACGAAGAAGTCTATTCTTCTAATGGCCGGACCAATTACTATTATTCCTCTTTTACTTTTTAACTTAGGTGTGAGGTATGCAAAACTAAGCACTATAGGAATGCTTCAATATATCGCCCCTTCATTTCAATTTCTTGTGGCCTTCCTTTATTTCAATGAAGAAGTTAGTCTTCAAAAGCTAATTCCGTTTAGCTTAATCTGGGTCGCAATATTAATTTTTCTATGGGAAGATAGAAAAAGAAATGAGTGATATGAATTTTGAACACAAAATTGAAGGTGAGGAAGTGCTAATTCGTTTTGGCGAGTCTCATCCCTTTGTTCCTATCTGGGACTTTTCACCAGCGACAGTAGAGCAAGCTCGCTTTGTTTGTCATTGGATTGGAGTTCAATTTCAACTCTTTGGAAAGTCTCAAGTGATTCCAGAGCTTAAGCTTCCAGACCTTTCTACTGAAGAAAGCCTCACATTCTTTCCAGGAACATTTTCTCCATGGCACCAAGGACACCTCGCTTGTCTTGATCTTACTCCACGTGAAAAGATTATTGTCTGCCCTGATCTTAATCCTTGGAAGGTTGATGATAAGAAAGAATGCCCATGGCAAGTTTATAAAACTCTTCGCAATTATCTTAAAGATACAAACTATATTGTCTATCCTGGGTTCTTGGCCAAGAAATCTGAAAATCCAACCGTCAGTTGGCTTCCAAAAGTCCAAGTTGAAAATAAAGATCTTATTATTGGAGACGATTCTTTTGAATCTCTTCCGCAGTGGAAAGATGCGAGTCAACTAATAAAGAACATTCGCACATTATTTGTTTGTCCTCGTCACGAAAATCAAGATTTGTTAAAAAGTTCACTTGATTGGGTTGAAGAACATAACTCAAATTGCGAAGTTGTGACTCTAAACAACCATGATTACCAACACTTATCTTCTACCGAGCTTCGAGAAGACTAGATCAAATTAATTTCATCGTCAGTGTAATAATTACACGTCCAGTTGAACTGTAATTTTTTTCAAGTTATTTACCAACTATCAAGTTGTAGCACTTCCAGTTGTTTAGGATATGTCTCTTATCCTGTTGTGTGTGTGGAAGTGTTCCTGTTGTTGTGGGGAAGGGTCTGGTATGACATGAGTTGTATCAGGCTCTTTTTGGATGCAGCATTTAGCAGGAGCGAAATGCTGCTGAACAATTTCGAGCGAGCGTGATGCGAGCGAAGAAAAACTTCTCGGAACTACCGTTCCTCATTTAAAAAATAAACTTCAGAAAATTTAAACTCAGGAGAACTCTATCTTCGAGAATTTATTTTTTTGCAAAAAAAAAGGCTTCCGATTGGAAGCCTTCTTCATATGTAATATCGATTGTAGTGTATTACTTCACTTTCCAGTAGTGCTCAATTACTAACTGTCCATCGTACTCAAAAGGAATATCTTCTGGAAGTGGGTTAGCAATGATTTCAGCTTTCTTCTTTTCAGTTCCTTCAACTTTGTAACAAGCTGGAACAACTGGAAGTCTTGGAGTTTCAAGACATCTCTTATAAAGCTGGTTAGCGTAACCTTTTTCAGTAAGAGTGATAACATCACCAACTTTAGTTACGTAAGAAGCACGGTCAACTTTCTTTCCGTTAACAAGAATTTGTCCGTGAGAAACCATTTGAGAAGCAGCTGGGATTGATGGTGCCCAGTTAAGTCTGAAGATTACGTTATTTAATCTTCTCTCAAGGTTTGTAATAAGGATTTCCATCCAAGGCTTACCAGAAGTAAGGTCTCTTTTTGCAAGCTTAACGTACTTTACAAGTTGACCTTCTCTAAGACCGTAGTGGAATACTAACTTTTGCTTTTCTTTAAGACGAACAGCGTAGTCAGAGATTTTCTTTCTTTTGTTACCGTGAACACCTGGTCCATATGGACGTCTTTCTAGTGCTCCTGCTTTACCAAGACCTGGAAGTTCAATTCCTAGAGCTCTTTGGATTTTAAAACGAGATCTACCCGTAGTTGACTTTGCCATGATCAGACTCCTTTTTTAACTATCGAACTCACAACGTATGGCTATTTTGAAAGTACATCACAGATTAAAGTTGTGAATTCATTTTTCTGATGGATGTACGAGGATGCATTTTTAGCTGAAATTAGGTCAGTCTGTCAAGATTTATAAGAGCTTATAGTCTCTCTTACATAGTCCTGATAGAGCTTTGTGAGCTTCTTTGTAACCTCACCTGGATTCCCCGAACCTAGGTTTTTGCCATCTATTTTGGTGATAGGCACAATTTCTTTGGTTGAGGAGGTGATAAAGGCTTCATCGGCCTGTTTTAGACTATCCGCAGTAAAATTGGACTCGATCATATCTAGCCCATGCTTCTTTCCAAGAGCTAAGAGGGCTTTTCTGGTGATACCGCCTAAAAGGCCTGCTTGAAGGGGTGGAGTCATGATCTTTTGGCCCTGAATGATCCAGATATTGGAAGTGGTACATTCTGTGACCTGACCTTTGTGATTCAGCATCACCGCGTCGTCAGCTCCCATTTCCTTCGCCTGTTGCATGGCCATCACGTTATTTAGGTAGTTCCCTGATTTTACGTTAGGGTCAATAGACTTTTTTGGGTTACGGATAACCTGAGCGATGATGACGCTTAACCCTTTTTCATACCATCTCTTTGGATACTCAGGGAGCTCTTTTGCAATAATGAAAAAATTCTGGCTTTGAGAAAGAGCAGGGTCAAGGCCAATTTCACCTTCTCCACGAGTAATAATAATTCTTAAATACTGACGAGGAAGACCTAAGGCCTGGCATGTTTTATCAATTTCTTTTTTAAGGAAGTCTTTTGAAAACTCTAGATCCATTCCAATACCACGGGCAGAGTTTTCTAAACGATCAAGGTGTTCTTCAAGATGAAAAGGAACTTGATCATAAGTATGAGTCACTTCATAAATCGAATCACCAAAGAGAAAGCCACGATCAAAGATGCTAACTGTCGCATCCTCACGCTTAACAATTTTTCCATTGGAATTTACTAATGATTTCTCTGAAGTCGATTTAGTCATCGAACACTCCGGTATAACCGTCAGGAAGAAAGTTCCAAGCTTCTTCATAAACATGGAGTCTCTTTGTTTCACCATTCTTATCGACGAAGTTAAAACCACGATGGGCCCAACCAAGAGCACTTTCTTTAAGATTGAAAGCATTGATTCCCGTTTTTTTCATATCGGTAACCCACTTACTACTGCGAAATCCAATCGTGCAATAAGCGACAACCTTCTTGTCTTTATAGCTTTCTTTATTTTGATGAAATTCAGCAATTGAGATTGCTCCCGGTAGAGTAGAGATATCTCTTTCCTCTTGTGGACGAACATCAACTAAAACATAAGAGTCTTTTTCAAGTTTGGTAAACTCTTCAATTGTCATTTGAGGAGCGGACTTAAACTTCTTAGAAATACTAGTGGCCATGGTTGAGACGATCTTGTCTTTATTGGCCGATTTCTGTGGATTTATACATCCAAAAATTGAAAGAAGAGACATAATAATAGTCCCAAAATAAGTAAGTTTATTAATGCGATTCATAGAGTCAATATAGCCCAAGATATATTGCTTGAAAACATTGACGGACATGGTCGTTGGAAGGGATAATATTGCTATGTTAAAGATTTTAATACCTTTTATCATCCTTATTTCTGTGCAAATTCAGGCTAAATCACTTCGTGACGCAAATGCAGATGCTCCGCTAGTTGAGATTGTGAATACCAATGTCTTCACTTTAACAGTTGATGCTTCTACCGATGGGGGACTTAGTTCTGATTTTGCCCATGAGGTCTATGTTCCGCTTCAAACAACGACGACGGCAAATACAAATTATTATAAGACTTCAACGAGAGCGAATCTTCCCAAAGTAACTTCGGCTACAGCTGGTAATGGGACGTTCAGATTTTATTTTGAAATCGATGTTGATGCCACCGCTCAAAAAGCTCATATTGCTATTAAGAACTCGGCCGATGATAAATACACAATTATCGCCTCGTCGGGAACGATTTCTGGAGACTTTGCAAGTTATGGAATGACTTTCACGTTAACTGATGTATGTGGAAGTGGTCAGTTTGAATGTACTACTTTAGTAGAAGATCAAAACCCATCGATTAAGAAAAATACTTTTCTCTATGTCTTCCTTGATGATGATACGAATGCTCCAACAACTGTTGATCCTGCTGTTAATACCAGTGGTATTTTCTACGAGTTAAAATTTAGTACAAAAATTTATGATAGCAATACAGTGACTTTAAACTCTCTAGAGAAAGGTGATTCTCAACTTATTGCAAACTTCTCAGGTTTTGGAATGGAAGACTTTGAAGGGGCGTATACTATTCTTCGCACATGTACTTCTTCAACTTCAAGTGGGGGAACTTTAGGAGCTCTTGGACTTAGTATTGATAATGCGACGAAAGTTGATAATGGCCAAACCTCTGGTCAGGCAAAAGCAAAGAACCTAAGCAATAATACATGTTATAAAGTAAATGTTTTTCTCTTAGATAAGTATGGCTTTGCTTCTCTTGTATCAAATGATCTTGAAGAGACCCCGGAATTAATTCAAGCACTCTTAAAATCTCAGTCTTGTTTTTTCTTTAGTGCAGGTTTTGGAAAGCATCATTTTGTTCTTGATAGCCTAAGAAGTTTTCGCGATGACTTTCTAATGAAGACAATCCCTGGAAAGATTTTTACTCAGGCCTATTATGCTTTAGCTCCAAAGTTTGCGATGGATATTTACCATTCGCCTTTTCTCTCAGCGTTATTTAGAGGAATTGGATATACATTCCATTACTTTTTCCATATCTTATCTGTTCTTATTTCAGTGTTATTGTTAAGGAGAATTCGTTATGGCAGGTCATAGTAAATGGGCCAATATTCGTCACCGTAAAGGTGCTCAAGATGCTAAAAGAGGAAAGATTTTTACAAAACTTGTAAAAGAAATCACTGTTGCCGTTAAGAATGGTGGTCCTGATCCTGAGACGAATCCTAGACTAAGACTTGCTGTTCAAAATGCTCGTGGGCAATCGATGCCAAAAGATAATATTGAGCGTGCAATTAAGAAGGCATCAGGAGCAGGTGGAGAAGACTTCGTTGAAACAACATTCGAAGGCTATGGACCAGATGGAGTTGCCGTTTTCGTTGAATGTGCGACAGATAATAATACAAGAACAGTAGGTAATGTTCGTTCATATTTTAGAAAGTATGGCGGGAATCTTGGTAAAGATGGTTGTCTTGAATTTGTTTTTAATAGAAAAGGTATTTTTACTATTGAAAATTTTGAACAAGATGAAGATGAATTTACTCTTGAAATGATCGATGCTGGTGCTGAAGATGTTGAAGTCGAAGAGGGTGTAGTAACAATCACTACGGAGATGGAAGACTTCGGAAATGTTCAAAAGAAATTACAAGAATTAAATATTGAGCCTAATGAAGCTGGTCTTCAAAGAATTCCTACGACAACAAAAGAAATCACAAAAGAAACATATACAACTTTTGCGAAACTCATCGATGTTCTTGAAGATGATGATGATGTTCAAAAAGTTTATCATAATGTTGAATTCGACGAGTCTTTTTTAGAAGAATAAAATATTTTTATAAAAAAGGGGCCTTGAATAAGGCCCCTGAAAAGAGTTAGCCATGCTCGCTAAACTTCTTCATCAGATGAAACTGTCTCGCCGTCGGCACTAACATCTTCATCGTCAGAAGTTGTAGTCGTTGCTGGATATAAAGCTGGATCAAAATCACCTTCTTCACTATCTAATGATGGAGATCCAGTACTCTCAGTTGCAGTGTTAACCTCAGGTACGTTTGAGTTGTCATCAGCTTCTAGTGCATTTGCAATGTTAATTGTAGTAGCTACTAGGAAAAGGAAAACTGCTAAGTTTGTGATAAGTTTGTTTTGCATTTCTAAACTCTCTTTTTTAAAACCCACTATTAGGTTATTTTGGATAATTATCGGCTGAAATTAAATTTAGGTAAAATCGTTTTATTTCGTGATATAATTAGGAAAAACCTAAGGATAAACCTATGGATCGACTTAATTTCAACCACTTATACTATTTCTATGTCGTCTGTATTGAAGGTTCAATTAAGGGGGCCTCAGAAAAACTCTTTGTTACTCAGCCAACAATTAGTGATCAGATTAAGCTTCTTGAAGAGTTCTTTGACTGCAAATTGTTTGAAAGAAGAAACCGCTCTCTCATTCTGACAAAAGAAGGGCAGCTTGCTTTTAAGCAGGCCGAAAAAATATTTGAACTTGGTAGTGAACTCACTATGAGACTGAGGAATAAAATTAGACTACCGAAGAAGACGATTGATATTGGTGTAACTCATTATATGTCTCAATACTTTCTCTATGATTATCTTTTGCCATTATTTGAAAATGAACAAGTTTCTGTGAATGTAAGAGAAGACGAAAGACATTTACTTTTAGCCGAACTGGAAGAGGGAAATATTGATATTGTTTTTACTGATGATAAGTCAGGTATTTCATCTGGGATGAATGCGCATCGTGCAGGGATAAATAAAACTTTTGCAGTCGCTCATAAGAAGTTTAAGAAATATAAGAAAGGATTTCCGGAGTCTTTAGATCAATTACCTTTCTTTAATTATACAAATGATTCATTCTTAAAGTTTGAGATAGAATTATTCTTTTCTAAGAATGGGATTACCCCTAAAATAATTGGCGAAGCCGATGATATCGATTTATTTGAAGTGATTGTTCGCAATGAAAAGGCCTTTGCAATTGTGCCTGAGGCCGCAAAAAATAGAATGTGTCACGATAAAGAAGTCGTTGTTTTAGGAGAGTTAGAAGAACTCCAAACTTCAGTTTGGGGAATTGTAAAAAAAGATTATAACGGATTAGGGTATAAGTTACTAAAGAGAGAATTATAATGAGTAGAAAAATTGAAATCATTGAACCAGATAATTTTGAACAAGAAAATCATTTTTATCCGAAAGCATTAAATTCTCAATTACACCCAATGGTGAGTCACTTTTTCAATCTTGATCATAAAAGAATTATTAAAAGATATAGTCATCTTAATCCACAAGTAGATGTGGAAAAGCTTAAAGAAATACTTGCTTATCAAACGAAGTATTTCTATTGGGGTGGTTCCGATTTGTTCTATGTAACAACAGAGGCAGGGAACAGAAGAATGGTTGTCCTTGAGACAAACTCATGTCCCTCGGGACAAAAGTCAATGCCTCCTCGTTCTGATGCTGATGAACATAGAGGGTATCGTTATTTAATTGAAAATTCATTTCTTCCAGCGATTAAGAAAAAGAGATTACCTAAAGGTGGTCTTGCTGTGATTTATGATAAGAATATTATGGAAACTTCAGGTTATGCTCAGACAATTGCAGACCTTACGGGAGAAAAAGTTTATCTGGTTCCTCACTTTAACAATGAAGAGCAATTTCTTAAATTTGATAATGGTGTTCTCATTATAAATCATGAAGGCGAAGATATTCCGATTCGAGCTGCTTATCGCTATGTGACTCAAAAGCCTTGGAACAGACTTCCGACAACGAGTAAGACTCTTATTTTTAATTCTACTTTGACTTGCTTGGCAGGAGGAAGGAATAAGCTACTTGCTAATAAGGCCTATGAATTATTTAACTCAGAAATCGCAGAGTCTGGTCTTAAAATCAATATGCCTGAAACGATTAAGGATGTTAGTAAGCTTGAGATTCCTCTTTGGGTACAGAAGTTTGGAGGTAAGGCCGTTATTAAAAACCCTTATTCCAATGCCGGGCAAGGGGTCTATACCATTACAACGGAAGAAGAGTTAGAGAAGTTCATGAGTGAGGAATATACTTATGACCAATTTATTGTTCAAAGTCTGATTGGCCACTATGACTGGAGTTCTACTAGTCAGCATGGCAAATACTTCCACGTAGGGACAGTGCCTAATAAAAAAGGGCATATTTATATTGCCGATTTAAGGATGATGGTTTACTCAGGTCCGAAAGGTTTTAGTCCATGTGCTGTTTATGCTCGAAGGGCCTTAAAACCATTAGAGGCAGAATGTCCAAAAAATAGTTGGGAAGTTTTAGGGACAAACCTTTCTGTTAAAAAGGGTGAGAATCAATGGGATTCAGATACAAGTCGATTGATGTTGATGGATCAAAAAGATTTTAACACTCTTGGTATAGGTGTTGATGATTTAATTGAAGCGTATATTCAAAGTGTTCTTACAATTGTGGCCATCGATAAAATGGCTCAACAGTTAATTAATAAGAAAGGTGCTTTTAGAATGAAACTTTTTAAATCACTAGATAATGATGAATCTCTTTTAAAAGAGATCATGGTTTAAGAGGAATATATGGGTGACGTATTAATTATTAAAACTAAAGATGAGTTAGACCTTTCTATTTTAGAAAAAGGTGAAGTTCATCGTTGTCATATTCATATTGCCGATAACTCTCTAGGTGTTCCTTGGAGAATTCCTGCAATCGTTATTAAGGGTGTAAGTGATGGACCTGTTTTTGGAGTCACTGCTGCAGTTCATGGGGATGAGCTCAATGGTATTTCTACAATTTTTAAATTGATTGATGAAATTGATCCTAAGAAATTAAAGGGAACTCTAGTTCTTATTCCAATTAGTAATGTTCCAGGTTATTTAAGAAATCAAAGATACTTCTCTGATAATGTTGATTTGAATCGTATTATGCCGGGAAAAGAATCTGGTACTTCAAGCCAGATTTATGCTTATAATTTTCTTCATAAAATTGTGAAGAAGTTTAATTATCTCTTAGATCTCCATACTGCCAGTCATGGGAGAGTGAATAGTCTTTATATTAGAGCTGATCTTGAGAATGAGGAAACGAGAACTTTGGCCTATCTTCAAAATCCACAGATCATCGTTCAAAAGTATGATACTGACGGAACTTTAAGAGCGTGGGCCAACGAGAATGGCATCCCTACGATCACTGTCGAAATTGGAAATCCAAACGCTTTTCAACATCAGCTTATCGATGAAACATTGGAAGGAATTCTAAATACACTGAGACATTATGAAATGATCGAAGGTGAAGTGAAGGATATGATTACAGATGGAGTTGTTTGTGATCATTCTTACTGGATCTATTCTAAGAAAGGAGGAATTGTTGATGTTCTTCCTAAGCTTGCTGATAAGGTAAAAAAAGGGCAAGTCATTGCTTATGTTTACGATGTTTTTGGGCAGGTCAAAGAAGAGATTGTTGCTGATCGTGCGGGCGTTGTGATTGGTAAGAACGTCAGACCAAATTGTGAAGCCGGAACTCGAATACTTCACTTAGGTGTTTCAATTATTGAACCTGAAACAGAAGATATTCCAGGGCATGAAGATTATTCTGAATAAGAATTAATTCGCAAACCAACAACGAGGGCGGGGCTGCTTTCTAAGTCCCGCGAGATAAGTATCAAAACGACATTGTGGAGCTGGATGAACCTTGAGAGTTTCATCTACGATAGTGAGATCAGGTGTTTGCTCATTAGGAATTGGTTCATCCCAATTATTGGCCAAAAAGTGAGCGACTTCATTAATGGCAATCATATGGTCATCGTTTGGTAAAACTTGGGGAAGACAAATATTTGTTGCCCAGTAATCGGCCTGTCCTTCAACACTTTTTCCCATTGTTGTATGAGGAGTTCCGCCATAGAGATGACCAAGTTCGTGACAGAGAATGAGAAGAAGACCTTTCTTTGATAATTCTTTACGATGAGCCATTCCACGATAGACGAGAATTTGAGCATCATTTCCCCAGCGACGGCTCATGGCCATATCGGCCGTTGGATCATTCCAACCACCAAGAACATGGAGCTTGTCACCGTAAGTAAGTGCGAGGGGAGTGAATTGTTTTTCAAAGTTTTCGAGAAGGCGAAAAAAATCCCGTTTAGAAATAACGGGATTCTTTGAATAGTCTCTTTTCTTATCTGTGCCTACTCCAACTAAGAAACTTGCTTGTACTGAAAATGTTAAAGCAAGAGTGAAGATGAAACAGGCAGAGATTCTTTTCACGTATTATCCTTGAAGAGCTTCTTCAAGTTCACCAGCTTCATAAAGCTCAGTGATGATATCGTTACCGCCAATCATTTTCCCTTTAACATAAAGCTGTGGGTAAGTTGGCCAGTTCGCGTATTCTTTAACACCTTGTCTGATATCCATGTCAGTAAGAATATCAAAAGTGTTGTACTTAGCATTCATGGCGTTGAGGATACCTACAACGTTTGCCGAAAAACCACACTGAGGGAAATCAGGAACACCTTTCATAAAAAGAAAAATATCAGAGCTATTAATAAGAGCTTTGATTCTTTCATTGATATCATCTGATTTACTTTCTTCAGTGATTGCCGTTCCTCCTGCTTCAGGAACTTTCTCACTACCTAAAATATTAAATGGATTATTATCGTTACTCATGCTTGGCTCCTTCTATTAAATTTCAATACCACGTTTCTTTGCTTTCTCTGGTGTTAGAGTTTTGATTTGAACCGCGTGAATTTCTTCTTTAAGTTTTTCTTTTAAAATATCCATAATCATCTGATGTTGTTCGATAAGAGATTTTCCATCGAAAACTTCAGAGATAACTAAAATTCCTAAATGATCTTGAGTTCCTGTTAAATCATCAACTCTCACCTTAGCATCAGTGATATTCGTTGTGATTAAGTCAGTTACCATTTGAAAGTTATCCATAATTATCCTTAAACAGCTAGAAAGCTTGTTGCAAATGTTAACGTTCTAAAGACTAGCGCACTAAAGCCTAAAATCTTATGTTTTGGTCGAATGCTATGTTCATTGTTTAACATTTTTCTGCCGGTATAGATGAGAGCGAAGTAGAGAAGAACTGTCGCTACAGCAATCGAAACATGAATATTAAGCCACATTGCGTTGGTCATTGCTTTAGAAGCCTTCATAATGGCACTACGCGAAAGTTCAATTTGAAGGATAAGAATAATATCCCAAGTGATCGCCGAACCCATGATCTTAACGTGTAACGATCTGTTTTTTCGAACGTAGACTCCAAAATAAATGAGGGCCATTATCAAAAATGATTGAATCTGAAATATTACAGCAGTGTCCATTTCCACTCTTTGGTCAATGTTTTAAACTAACCAAAGTTATATTCGATATCTATCGAATCTTCAATAATGGGGCGTTTATTTATGGAATTAGGGCAATGGGCCATCTTAGATATTGAAACAACAGGAATCGATCCTGCCAATGATTCAATTATTGATATTGGGTTTCTTTCTTTTGATGGAACTAAATTAGAGAAGAAATTCTCAAGCCTCGTTCGTTACGAGGGAGACCTTAGTTACTTTATTCAGAAACTGACAGGCATTACCAATAAAATGGTTCATAAAGCTCCAACATGGGAAGGAATCGAGCATGATGTGATGGAGCTCTATGGATATAAAATCCTTGCCCATAACTCTGACTTCGAACAAGTTTTCTTGACCCATTATTTTGACCAAGTTCAAAAAGATATAGGCGTAGATTCTGGAGATGATCGTGAGGAGTTTGTTGACTCAATTCCATTTCTCTCACTGCTCTTTCCTTATAAGACATCTCTTAAGTTAGAGAACTTCATTGTCGATTGGGGCTTAGCTGAAAAAGAAGAGCACCGTGGTTTCCAAGATTCATTAGATCTTTTGAAAGTTATTCTTATTGCGGCTGGAATGGTCAAAAGAGATCCTCTTAAATATCAAACCATTAATGCTTCTTTTAATAAGCATGAAGTAAAGGGTTGGTGGTTCTATCGCTTCTTTAATCTCTATGAAGACGAGCTCTTTGAAATTGCTGAGCAGATAGACTTCGATCTCGAAAAGCATATTAATCAAGCGATTGCTTTTGAAAATGCAGAGACTGGGGAAGTCATTGAAAACTACACTCAGGAGTTTGATCTTTCTTTCTCGGGAAAGAATATTCAAGCTATCTTAGGTAATGAAGAAAAAGTAAAAGAGAAATTCCCTCATTATCGTTATCGAAAGTCTCAAGTCGATCTTTCTCTAAGAGTCGGGCAATGTTTTAAGAATAATGTTCATGGACTTGTTCAGGCTCCAACGGGAACTGGGAAGACTCTAGGTTACTTACTACCGGCCAGTATGTTCTGCTTAGAAGAAAAGAAGCAAGTTCTTGTGGCCACGGGGACGAAAACTCTTCAGCAACAGGCGATGAGTAAAGATATTCCTCAGCTTCGAAAATTAATTGGGCTAGATAATTCAGAACTTAAGATTAAAAGGTTAGTGGGAAGTTCAAATCATATGTGCGAGCTTCTCTTTAGAGAATCCATGGATGAAGAGGACCTTCTTTTTAGTGGAAGAGATTTCGATCAGCGTTTCACTGATATGTATTTTGAAATGCTCTTCTTTCATAACTCAAGAGTAAGTGAAGAAAAGGCCATTCTTCGTGATGATCTTCCTTTCTCTTTTAAAATAAAGAATGAAAGCTTTAGAGAGAAAGAAAAGAATCTCGCTGTCGACTTTAGAGCGTGTACAGGGAATAAGTGTCCTTTCCATCAAGACTGTAGTTATATTCGAGGTCTTCGTGAAGCGAAGGATTCAGATATTATCGTTGGGAACCATTCATTGATGTTTTCATGGCCAAGGTCTTTTCCAAGACCTGCTCATGTCCTTGTGGATGAGGCCCATAAAATTGAAGAAGAAACGACCAGAGCGTTTTCTTATGAAGTAACTTCAGATGATCTCCAAGGTTTGATTAAAACACTTTCTAATCTTCAAGGTGTCGGAAGTTTATTCTACTTACTTTCTCGTTTTGAACATGAGCCAGGAGCGAGTACTCCTGAGATTACAAAGCTTAGAGAAAGAGCTTATGAAACAGCTCAAATGATGAAAGAACATCTTGATCCGCTACCAGATCAATTTGAAACTTATTTTAAAAAGATGCCTCGTTATACTGATACATTTTGGAATGAGCTTCCGATGATTAACGGGCAGAAAGTGAATGATCAACTAGGGCAATCAATTTTCAATCATCTTGATTCTCTTAAGTTCATTGTTCAAAATTTCAGCAGTGATCTTCTTCCTTATGTTTCTCGTTGGGAAGTTAAAGATCTCGAAGATGATCAAGATGCCATCGCACTTACTCGCTTTGAGACTTTCACTGGTCAGCTAGATGATCTTCAGGTGGCCCTTGAAGTACTGATGGAAAATAAAGAAGGTTATACACATACTGTGAAATACCATGAGAAGCATGGGTTCCTTTTAAGTTCTTCTCCTATCAATGTAGGGAAGATGCTTCATGATCAACTCTTAAGCACTTCAAGTTCTGTGGTTTATACTTCAGCAACTCTTGGAAATGCTCACGGTGATCAAGGAATTAAAGGGGTAGAATGGGCGACTGGTTATAGTTATTTAGAACCAGAAAGACGCTTTAAGAGTGGACTCTTTCTACCAGCTCCATATGATTATAAGAAAACAACACGTGTCTATGTTTGTGATGATGTTCCAGGTTTCTATCAACAAAACTTTGTTCAAGATACATTAAAGCCTGTGATTGAATTAATTAAGAAGCTTCACGGACGCACTCTTCTTCTTTATTCGGCCAAGGCCCGTTTTGAAGTTGCCCGAGAAATTCTTCTCAAGGAATTCGAAGGGAAGATCAATCTCTATATTCAAGGGATGGGTGCCAATGTCGTTGAAGAATTTAAAAAAGATGAACATGGAATCTTAATGGGGATGGAATCCTTTGGGGAAGGGATTGATATTCCTGGTGAGAAGTTACAATTTGTTTTCATCGACAAAATTCCTGATCTTAGAATAGATAAGGTAATCAATGATCGTCGTGATTTCTACGATGCTCATATTGGAAATGAATTTACTGATTACTATTTGGCACATCGAACTCGTAAGCTTCACCAAAAACTAGGACGCTTGATTCGTCGAGAAGGGGATATTGGAGGAGTAGTTGTGGTTGATTCACGAATTAAGAAGTGGAAAGGCCGCACGATGGAAAAGTTAGTACGAATGATGGAACCTTATGAATTAAAAAAGGCTTCTTTGGAAGAAGCCTGTGAAAATATTTATGAGTTTATTGAATCGCATTCTGAAGAAGAATCTTCCACTGATTCTAGTTATCACGATCAAGGTCATTTAAGTATTTAACTTGAATTTTGATATCATCACTTGATTTGATCATATATGGGATCGTTGCGTATTTTGAAACATGAACTCTAAGGTTTCGAAGTTGATTTTGATCCTCAATATCTTCGAATTCTTTAGGGTCAAAAACTTTGTATTCGATGGCCTGAAGATTGCTTCCTTCAATATTGAGATTAACTCCTGTTGCTGACATTCTTTCTAGGCCAAGATTTACACTGTCTGGAATCTTCTCAAACTTCCATTGATTATGACTTTGAATAACATTGTAATAATTTTTACCAGTAGTATCCTCTTTCTTTGATTTTAAAAAAATCATACTCGTGCACGCAGCAGGAGTGGCAATAAAGAACTTTGGACTTGTGTTGATGGCATGATGTTCTCTATCTCCATTCGCACTAACAAATACATAGTCGAGGAGGTTCTTACGGCCATCAAAAGTAAAGAGTTCTGTTACAACCTCTTTACCAAGAGTTTTCTCGATATAAACACTTTGCGGGATATACTCTTTATTGATTTGATAATCGATATAATAGGTGAGCAATTCTCCTGTCGCAACGCGACTATGGATGGTCGCAAAGAAGCTCATTCCTAGCTCTTTTCTGTCCCTGTAAACCTCGAATTCCTCTTCGCAGTAGACAGTTTCACCTTTTAAATACTTGTAAGCCCCGCGATAAGTTTTGTCTCCACGAGGTTTTCTTTTCAGTTCCATGTCATTTATTCTATACTGAGATCGTTGGTTTTCAAATAGGGCAAGGACTCACCATTGAATAGTTCATTATTTGTATATTTTCGTCGAATATTTAAATTGTTAAAAAATCCAAGTTTTATTTTCCTTACGCTAATTGGAAACCTGTTTATCGTTCTTGTTTCAGTGATTTTTTACTACATGGAACGATTGGTGAATCTTTCCATGCATAGCTTTGTAGATGCTCTTTGGTGGGCCTTTGCAACGGTGACCACTGTTGGTTATGGAGATCTTGTACCAGTGACAATTCCTGGGAAGATTCTTGGAATTGGTTTAATGATTGGTGGAACAGGACTCTTTGCTACTTATACTGCACTCTTTGCCAATGCTCTTTTAGGGCGCGAGTTTGTGAAAATGGAGCGTCGAATTCGATTTATGAATAAGAGTATCTCTGAAACTCAAGAAGGAATTGAGCAGGAAGAAGAACAACTGATGAAAACTATTGAACAACTCCAGAATTCAGTTGAAGACTTGAAAAAGAAATTAGATACAAAATAGCATTCAAACAAAAAGAAAATTAATAAAGGATTAAACTATGTCAGAATTATTTTATCGTTGGTTACACTTCTCATCGATCATTATTTTCTTTGTAACTCTGGGGATCACTTTCCTAGGACCAAAAGATCTTAAACTTCCAAAGATCGTCACGGGTGTAATGAGTCTTATTATTTTAGTGGCGGGTATGGGTTTAATCCTAAAGGGATTAAATATTCGTCACGTAGAGCCTTGGCCAATGTGGCTAAAAGTTAAAGTCGCTCTTTGGGCCATTCTTGCTATCGCTGGACCAGTTCTTGCTAAGAGACTTCAAGAACACCGTGGGAAGGCAGTTGCCGCTCTTTCGGGCATCGCGATTCTTGCTGTTTACTTGGTTGTGTTTAAGCCATTCTAATTGAGTGAAAGATTTTTCATACAGGGAGCTAATCCTTTTTAGTCTCCCTTCAATTTTTTCTTCTTTGTTAGAGCCGTTGGCCTCCATTGTGGATAATGCTCTGATTGGAAGAATGAGTACTTCGTGGCTCGCCTCTCTCGCTCTTGCTTTAGCTCTCTTAAATTCTATCACTTGGATGTTTAACTTTCTTGTTCATGGTCCAACTCAGGCTGTGAGTGATCATGAAGCTCAGAATAATCCTGAGCTTCTCGCCAAGAGAGTCAAGGTCAGTTTGGTTTTGGCCTTAATCGTGGGAGTTCTTTGTTCACTTTTTTTGACCTTCTTTCAAGATCAACTCTTCGCTGTTGCAGGTGGCTCTACTGAGCTTCGAGAAAATTTTGATCAGTACTTTAATGTGAGAGTTTATGGTCATACATTTTTAATCTTAGGAGTAACGACACTAAGTATCCTTCGAGGTTTAGGAAGAGTTAAGGCCAGTTTTTGGTTAACGATGTTAACCACAGGGGCAAATATAATTCTCACGAGTCTCTTTCTCTTTGTATTTGAAATGGGAATTATGGGGGCTGCTCTTGGAACCATACTTAGTGGGATTCTTGGTCTCATTATTTCGACGATACTTATTTTTCAAGATGAAAGAATCAAGCAGAACTTCTTTAAAGTTCAAATGGATAAGAATAATATTCTTCGATTTGGTAAAAACTCGTTAAATCTTCTCGGTCGCTCTGGGATGCTTTCTATCACTTTCTTCGTTAGTACTAAGGTCGCTGCCAATGTTGGAACGACAGAATTAGCCACTCACCAAATTCTTCTTTCTTCCTGGCTCTTTGTCAGTTTCTTCTTAGATGGTCTGGCCATTACCGGAAATATCTGGGGGGCGAGACTCTATGGAAAAGGTGACTTTCAAAATCTAAGTCTTTGTTTTAAGCGTCTTCTCCTTATGGGGGGAGTTCTCGGCCTGGTCTTCACTGTGATCTATTATTTCTTTGATCAATCAATCCTTAATATTTTTACAAATGATCAAAGTGTTATTCAAGCGGGGCTTCAAATCTGGTGGCTTATTGTCTTTGCTCAAATCATTTCGGCCATCGCTTTTGTTTATGATGGTTTGATATTTGGGTTGGAAGGATTTGATTTTCTAAGAACACATATGATTATTGGAGTTCTCGTCATTGTGGTTCCTCAAATGTATTATGCCTATGAAGCAAAACAATTATTTTGGATTTGGAGTGCTCTCGTGACCTTAAATTTTTATCGAGCCGCTTCAGGTTTTTACTACGTAAGGAAGAAAGTTTTTCATGTCGTCAGATCATAAGGGCCAAGGGGCCGAAGGTTTTTCAAAAGAGTATTGGGATGTTAATTATTCTGAGCCAGAAGAAATGGATGGCATTATTAATGCTGACAAACATGCTCAGTATGCCAAGGCCTTCTTTGATGTGGACTATGTTGATGTCAATAGTATTATTGATTTTGGTTACGGCCTTGGATATTTATTCAAAGCTTTTCTTAAAGAGTTTATTCCTTATCGTGCTGCTGGGATAGAACCTTCTGAGCATGCATTTCAAAGTGTGAAAGCAAAAGATCTTAAGAGTGTTTCGTCCACAAAGTTAACTTTAGAAAATACTGATCTTGTTTCTTGGTCGAAGAAACATAAGAATACTGATAAGTGGTTTGATCTTGGAATTTGTACGAGTGTCTTTCAATATTTAACAAATGAGGAATTAGAAGAAGTCCTTCCCGTCATGGCGGAAAATGTGAAGTATCTCTATTTTTCTGTTCCCACTGATGTTGAACTAAATAGACAAGTAGATGAATTAGAATTCAAAGATGAGTATGCCATTCATCGAACAAGGGAAGAGTATTACCAAATGATTTCGCCTTACTTTACTTTTCTTTCTTCACGCATTCTAGAGAGTAAGGTGCATAGTGACGAAAACAAAACACCATTCACTGATTTACTTTTTCGCTTTTAGTGATTAAGCTTTTTTATACTTAAAAAAATTCTTCAGGAGTTGAACGTGGAAGATCTCTGTCCTTGCGGTCTAGAAAATAGTTTTGAAAATTGTTGTGAGCCTTATATTGATGGAAAGAAAGATGCTCCAACTGCTGAAGCTTTAATGCGTGCTCGTTATAGTGCCTTTGTTGTCGGTGAAATCGATTACATCATGAGTACTCATCATCCAGACACAGTTCATGAGGTTTCTCGTGATGAATTAGAGGCCTGGAGTGAACATTCTGATTGGGAATCTCTTAGTGTTCTTGCAACGCAAGATGGCACGGAAAAAGATAGTACAGGTATTGTCGAATTTGTTGCACTGTATGAAGTTGATGATAAGGCCCAGAAGCATCACGAACAAAGTGAGTTCGAAAAGATTGATGGAAAGTGGTTTTTCAAAGACGGAAAAATGGTCAACACAACCTTCAAAAGGGCGACTGCAAAGGTCGGAAGGAATGATCCTTGCCCTTGCAACTCTGGCAAAAAATACAAAAAGTGTTGTGGCAAATAACACAATGAAAAAAGTGTAGTCTTTGCGCGTTAGTTTTATTTCTAAAATTCTTTAATTCAACTAGTTACAGTTGCTTTCAGTTTTGCTATATAGGTAGTAGTCAAAAATTTATTAACCTATATAACCGGATAGAAGTACATCATGATTAAGATCAAAAAAGGTCTCAGTCTTCCGATCAATGGTCTACCTGCTCAAAAAATTGAGAACGCTCGTCCAGTGTCTAATGTGGCGATCGTGGGTCCAGACTATGTTGGTATGAAACCAACGATGTTGGTGAAAGAAGGGGACAAAGTAAAAGTCGGTCAAAAGATTTTCGAATGTAAAAAAGTTCCAGGTGTTTTTTACACCGCTCCTGCTTCAGGAACAGTAACTGCTGTTCAAAGAGGTGAGAGAAGAGTTCTTCAAAACGTAGTGATTGAAGTTGAAGGAAGTGATTACCAGTCTTTTGATTCTTACACAGGTAAAGCAACAGATGAGTTATCTTCTGATGAAGTAAGAAGCCTATTGATCGAGTCAGGGATGTGGCCAACGTTAAGAACGAGACCATTCTCAAAAGCTCCAGCTGTAGATTCAACACCAGCAGCAATTTTTATTAATTGTATGGATACTAATCCATGTGCTGTTCATCCTGAAGTTGTTATCGAAGAGCATGCTGATGATTTCGTTAATGGTGTAAATCTTCTAGCTAAGTTAACTGAAGGAAAAACTTTCATCACGAAAGCTGAGAAAGTAAAGCTTCCTGCAGTTGATGGTGAAAATATTGTAACTGAAGAGTTTGGTGGACCACACCCTGCAGGGAACGTGGGAACACATATTCATTTTCTATGCCCAGTAGGACCTAAGAAAACTGTTTGGCATGTTGGATATCAAGATGTCATTGCCATCGGAAGTCTTTTCAAAACAGGAAGACTTTTTGTTGAAAGAGTAGTTGCTCTTGGTGGACCAATGATGAAGAACCCACGTCTTTTAAGAACAAGAGTTGGTGCTTGCATGAATCAACTTCTTGAAGGTGAGATTAAAAACGGTGGTCATCGAGTTATTTCAGGTTCTGTATTTAACGGAAGAAAATTAGATAGTGACTTTTGTTACTTAGGAAGATTCCACACTCAGATTAGTACTCTTACTGATACTGACGAAAGAGAGTTCCTTGGTTGGCAAGGTCCTGGATTTGATAAATTCTCAATTAAAAATTGTTATGCAGGAAAATTTAAAGTTCCTAGCTTTGATTTCTCAACGAAACTTTATGGTTCACATAGAGCGATGGTTCCAGTTGGGATTTACGAAGAAGTAATGCCACTTGATATTTTACCAACACAACTTCTCAGAGCTCTAGTTACAAATGACACTGATCTTGCTCAGCAACTTGGTGCACTTGAATTAGATGAAGAAGATCTGGCCCTTTGTACTTTCGCTTCTCCTGGGAAAGTCGACTTTGGTCCATCTTTACGTGAGAACTTAACGACTATTGAGAAGGAAGGATAATGAAAGTACTAAGAGATTTTCTAGACTCACAACATCCTCATTTCGTTAATGGTGGTAAGCTCGAAAAGTTTTATCCAATCTACGAAATGATCGATACATTTATTTACACTCCAGCTGATAGAGCTGAGGGAAGTGTTCACGTAAGAGATGCTCTTGATCTTAAAAGATTAATGAGTACTGTTGCGATTGCTCTTATCCCTGCAATTATCATGGCGATGTACAATACTGGTTACCAAGCGAATAATGTTCTTGCGGCAGCTGGTACGACTGCGGTTGAAGGTTGGAGAGCGGCGATCCTAATGTTCTTAGGTTTACCATTTGATCCATCAAATATTATTTCAAACCTTCTTCATGGAGCACTTTATTTCTTTCCAATCTTTTTAGTGACTCAAATCGCTGGTGGTTTTTGGGAAGTTCTTTTTGCGACCGTAAGAAAGCACGAAATCAATGAAGGTTTTCTTGTAACGGGAATGCTTTTCCCTCTGACTCTTCCTCCTACAATTCCTCTATGGCAAGTTGCTGTTGGGATTAGTTTTGGTGTTGTTGTTGGAAAGGAAGTTTTCGGTGGAACTGGGAAAAACTTTTTAAACCCAGCTTTAACTGCCAGAGCATTTCTCTTCTTTGCTTACCCAGCTGAGATTTCAGGAGATGCTGTTTGGACTGCTGTTGATGGTTACACGGGAGCGACGATCTTAGGTCAAGCTGCAGCTGGTGGAATGGAAGCAGTAACTTATACTTTCTCTCAGGCCTTCTTAGGATTAGTTCCTGGATCAATGGGTGAGACTTCTGCTCTTGCTTGTCTTCTTGGAGCTGGTTACCTGATCTATACAGGAATTGGTTCATGGAGAATTATGGCTTCGATGACGGGAGCGACGATTGTCTTCGCAGCACTTCTCAATATGATTGGAAGTGACACTAATATGATGTTTGAAATGTCACCACTATGGCACTTAGTTGTAGGTGGTTTCGCTTTTGGTTGTGTCTTTATGGCCACTGATCCAGTTTCAGCATCAATGACTCAGAAAGGACAATACTTCTATGGTGCTCTTATTGGACTCATGGTTGTTCTCGTAAGAGTTATTAACCCTGCTTTCCCTGAGGGAACAATGCTTGCCATTCTTTTTGGTAACTGCTTTGCCCCTCTTATTGACTACTTTGTTGTTGATAAAAACATCAAGAGAAGGGAGTTAAGAAATGAACAATGATAGCGTAGGTAAAACAATTACAGTTGCTGCTATTCTTTGTATCGTGTGCTCGATCCTTGTATCAGGAGCGGCGGTATCTCTAAGACCAAAGCAACAACTGAATAAGCAATTAGATATTAAGAAGAACCTTCTTTTAGCGGCAGGACTTCTTAAAAATGCTAAAGCTTCAAAGAATGAAATTGAAGAAGCTTTCTCTGTGGTTGAGACAAAAGTAATTGATCTTGAGACTGGAGAAGAAGCAACTGATATTGATGCCAAGACTTTTGATGCTGTTAAAGCGGCAAAAGATCCAAAGAAGAATGTGAGAATTGAGGCGAGCAAAGATATTGCTGGTATCAAGATGAGAGCGAAACACTCAAAAGTTTATCTTGTAAAAGAGGGTGGTTCTATTTCTCAAGTTATTCTTCCTGTTCACGGTAAAGGTCTTTGGTCGACAATGTATGGATTCTTAGCACTTTCTCCTGACACAAAAATGGTGAAAGGTTTTGGATTCTATCAACATGGTGAAACTCCAGGTCTTGGTGGTGAAGTTGATAATCCAAACTGGAAGAAGCAATGGATTGGTAAGAGAATTCTTGGAGATGACTTCAAGCCTGTTATCGACATTGTAAAAGGTGCAGCTAATCCTTCATCTAAAACTTTCAATCAAGAGATTGATGGTCTTTCTGGTGCGACTATTACTAGTAACGGTGTTGAGTATGCTCTTCACTACTGGTTAGGACAAGACGGATTTGGTCCATTCCTCGCTAAATTTAGAGCGGCAGGAGGTATGTAATGAGTATTAAGAAAACATTATTCGATCCATTATTTAGTAACAACCCAATCGCTCTTCAGATTCTTGGTATTTGTTCGGCCCTAGCTGTAACGACTAAGATGGAAGCGGTGATGGTTATGTCTTTAGCGGTTGTTGTGGTAACAGCTCTATCGAACTTTTCAGTATCAATCATTAGAAATCATATTCCTTCGTCAATTCGTATCATTGTACAGATGACGATTATTGCTTCTCTTGTGATTCTCACTGATCAAATTCTTAAAGCGTTTCTTTATGACACGGCTAAGAGTATGTCAGTTTACATTGGTCTAATTATTACAAACTGTATCGTTATGGGACGTGCTGAAGCATATGCCATGAAGAACAATCCATTCATGTCATTACTAGATGGTATTGGTAACGGTATCGGTTATGCCATCGTTCTTATTTTCGTAGGTTTCTTTAGAGAGCTTTTAGGAAGTGGGAAACTATTTGGTTACAGCATCCTTCCACTAACAAGTGAAGGAGGGTGGTACCCAGCAAATGGTATGGCATTACTTTCACCAAGTGCCTTCTTTCTCATTGGTTTCTTTATCTGGGGATTAAGAACTTGGAAGAAAGATCAAGTTGAACTAGAGAATTAATAAAAAGGTATAGCTATGTTAGAGCACTATTTAAGTTTATTTATGAAGGCGGTTTTCGTAGAAAACCTAGCCTTGAGTTTCTTCTTAGGGATGTGTACGTTTCTTGCCGTTTCTAAGAAAGTTAAGACTTCAATCGGATTAGGTATTGCTGTTGTTGTTGTTCAATCAATTACAATCCCAGTAAACAACTTAATCTATAACTACCTATTAAAAGAAAACGCTCTTGAGTGGGCGGGATTAACAGGCGTTGATCTTTCATTCTTAGGTCTAATTTCGTACATCGGTGTTATCGCGGCGATGGTTCAAATCTTAGAGATGACTCTCGATAGATTTTTTCCAGCTCTTTATAACGCTCTTGGGATTTTCCTTCCTCTTATTACTGTAAACTGTGCCATCCTTGGTGGTTCACTCTTTATGGTAGAAAGAGATTATACATTTCCAGAATCAGTTGTTTTCGGTTTTGGTTCAGGTGTAGGATGGGCATTAGCGATTATGGCCCTTGCGGGAATTAGAGAGAAGATGAAGTACGCTGATGTTCCAGAAGGACTTAGAGGATTAGGTATTACTTTTATTATTGTTGGCTTGATGGCGTTAGGTTTCTTAGCGTTCTCAGGGATTCAACTTTAATTATAAAACAAGGTTTTAATTATGAATGAGATTGCCCTTGGCGTAGGAATGTTTACAGTTGTGGTACTGGCCCTAGTTGCTGTGATTCTTTTTGCGAAATCACAACTAGTTAGTACTGGTAACATTGTATTAAATATTAACGGTGAGAAAGAAGTTGAAGTAGCCGCTGGCGGAAAACTTCTTAACGTTCTTGCTGATCAAAAACTATTTGTTTCATCTGCCTGTGGAGGTGGTGGTACTTGTGGTCAATGTATCGTTAAAGTTCTCGAAGGTGGAGGAGAGATTCTTGAAACAGAACTTTCTCACATTACTAAGAGAGAAGCGAAAGAAGGTTGTCGTCTTTCATGTCAGGTAGCTGTTAAGCAGGACATGAAGATTGAAGTACACGAAGAAGTTTTTGGTGTTAAGAAGTGGCGTTGTAAAGTGAGATCAAATCATAACGTGGCTACTTTTATTAAAGAATTAGTTCTTGAATTACCTGCTGGTGAAGATGTTCCTTTTAGAGCTGGTGGATTTATTCAGATTGAAAGGCCTCCAGGTCTCTCAATTGATTATAAGAACTTTGATGTAGAAGAAGAGTATAGAGGAGACTGGGATCACTTCAATCTTTGGCAATATAACTCAACTGTTGCTGAGGAAACGATTAGAGCTTACTCTATGGCCAATTACCCAGAGGAAAAAGGAATTATCATGCTTAACGTGAGAATTGCTTCACCTCCTCCGCGTAATCCAAATGTTCCTCCTGGGAAAATGTCTTCGTATATTTTTGATCTTAAGCCAGGTGACGATGTAACAATTTCTGGTCCTTTCGGTGAATTCTTCGCCCGTGATACGAAAAAAGAAATGGTTTTCGTTGGTGGTGGAGCAGGAATGGCGCCAATGAGATCACATATCTTTGATCAATTCAAAAGAATCGGAACAGATAGAAAAGTTACTTTCTGGTACGGAGCTCGTTCTAAGAGAGAAATGTTCTACGTTGAAGATTTCGATATGATTCAAAGAGAAAACGATAACTTCACATGGCATTGTGCTCTTTCTGATGCTCTTCCTGAAGACAACTGGGAAGGTTACACAGGATTTATCCACAATGTTCTTTTTGAAGAATATTTAAAAGATCACCCAAATCCGGAAGATTGTGAGTACTACCTTTGTGGGCCTCCGATCATGAACCAGTGTGTGATCGATATGCTTCTTTCGCTGGGTGTAGAACGTGAAGACATCATGCTAGACGATTTTGGTGGCTAACCCGCGCTAAATTGCATCGCAATTTGAGCGGAGTTTGCTTTGATCACAGAGCAGAAACGTTAGAGCCTGCTCTGTGGCAACGGCGATCCCTATATTAAAAGCATAGTCTTGTAGCTAGGAAAATTATGAATATTATTTCACTACATAAATTAAAGCCCCTTTTATTAATGGGGCTTTTTTTATTCTTTAGTTCATGCTCTAAGCAGGGAAAGCTGATTCACCTAAAAGGTAGAACCATGGGAACTACTTACAATGTTAAGTACTATGATGGTCCGGTTAAGCTAAAGCCTGCAGAAATCTCAAAACTCATTGATAAAAAACTCGAAGATGTGAATCGTCAGATGAGTACCTATATTCGTTCGTCACAAATTAGTTTCTTTAACTCACAAGATCGCCAAGGTTGGGTGAAGATTGATTCTGATTTTCTAAAAGTTCTTGATTACTCTTTGGAGTTAGCAAAGAAGACTGAAGGAGCTTTTGATCCGACGATTGGTCCGCTTGTTAATCTTTGGGGCTTTGGTCCTGAAGGAAAGAGAAAGGTTCCAAGCAAAGAACAAATTGAAGGAGCACTTCTTAAGGTTGGTTACGACAAGGTCGAGCTTAAGAAAAGTTCTTCTGAGGTTCGTAAGCTTAAGCCCGGTGTTTATCTTGACCTGAGTGCAAGTGCTAAGGGTTACGGAGTAGATGCAGTGGTGGAACTTCTGAAAAAGAATAAGGCCCGCGATATGATGGTCGAAATTGGTGGGGAAGTGAGAACAGCTGGAAAGAAGAAAGAAGGCTCATGGAAGATTGGAATTTCGACTCCAGATCCTAAAAACTTGGGAAGTGATATTCAAAAGATTCTAATTCTTAAGGATCTTGCAGTGGCCACCAGTGGTAACTACAGAAACTTCTTTAAAGAAGATGGAAAGAAGTATTCTCACACCATTGATTTTAGGACAGGGAAGCCAGTTGGTGATTCGCTGGCCAGTGTTTCAGTATTGTCAAAGGAAGGCTGTATGCAAGCAGATGCTTTGGCGACGGCGTTTATGGCCATGGGAAGGGAGAAGGCTCTTAAGTATGCGAAAGAGCATGCTATCGCCGCATTATTTATTTTCCAAGATCCTAGTCAAAAAGCGTTAAAATTTGTAAATAAAGAGACAGAAGCATTTAAGAATCTTTTTTCTATAAAGACACAAAAAGGTAAATAAAGATGGAAGTATTTCTCCTTAGTTTAGCAATTGTAGGTATCGCACTTTTCGGAATGGCAATTGGAGTTGTCATTTCTAACAGAGCACTCAAGGGATCTTGTGGAGGCTTAGGAAATGTGATGGGAGAAGATTGCATGTTTTGTGAGAAAAAAGAGCAGTGTAAGAAGGGTGAAGTGGACGAAGATTTTTGTGAGTCGGATGACGCAAAGCCCCTCCAGATAGACGCTTCAACCCGCAAGGTTCATCTTAAGTTAGTAGAGTAGTTTTACAAAGTTTAACAAATTTTGAACTTTGTTCAAAACGGCGTATTTTCCTAGTATTCATAGTCTACGTTCAATGTTATCCTCATAGCATATTTATTTTATTTACCCAGATATATGCTATCGAGGAAAACGACATGAAAAGAAACGACGACTTTTCACACTTGAATGCATCCGACAATGCTTACATTGATTCGATGTATGAAACCTATCTTAATAACCCTTCAGAATTAGATGAATCATGGCAGGCCTTCTTCAAAGGTTTTGAATTTCAAATGGGCCCAGGTGGTTCTGGGGATATGAGTACTGATGATCTTCAAAGAGAGTTTAACTGCTTCAGAATGATTCAATCTTATCGAACTCGTGGTCACTTACTTTCTGATACGAACCCGATTCGCCCTAGAAGAGATAGAGATGCTCGAATTTCGATTGCTCACTATGATCTTAGTGAAGATGATTACGATAGAAAGTTTTACTGTGGAAATTTTGTTGGTCTCGGTGTTTGTACGCTAAGAGAGATTGAACAACATATGAAGAATGTTTACTGCGGAAAAATTGGTATTGAGTATATGCACTCAAATCATACGGAGTTAAGACGTTGGGTGAGAGAGCGTTTTGAAGGTGGAGCTAAGAGTATTATTTTTCCACTTGAGGAAAAGAAGAGAATTCTTAAGAAGCTTAATCAAGCGACGATCTTTGAAAACTTTCTTCAAAATAAATTCATTGGTCAGAAAAGATTTTCATTAGAAGGTGGGGAAACAACAATTCCTGCACTCGATACAATTATTCAAAGTGGTGCAGAAAATGGTGCCAGAGAATTTGTGATTGGGATGGCCCACAGAGGGAGACTTAACGTTCTCGCCAATACCATTGGTAAAACTTACGAATACATCTTCGAAGAATTTGAAGGTGGAACTGTTGAAGATATGTCGGCAGAAGGTGATGGAGACGTTAAGTATCACTTAGGGTTTACTTCAATTCAAAATGTAAAAGGGAAGGAAGTTTACTTAAAGATTCTTCCAAACCCATCGCACCTCGAAGCCGTTGCTCCAGTGGTTCAAGGTTATGTTCGTTCACAAGTTGATATCGAATATAAAGGTGATGAAGAAAAAATTATTCCAATTGTTATTCATGGTGATGCCGCTGTCGCTGGTCAGGGTGTTGTTTATGAATCGCTACAAATGAGTGAGCTTCCTGGTTACCGTGTAGGTGGAGTGATTCACTTTGTGATTAACAACCAGATTGGTTTTACGACCGACTTTGGAGATGCCAGAAGTACTCAGTATTGTACGTCTGTGGCAAAAATGCTTGATACCTTAATTCTTCATGTGAATGGAGATGATCCAGAAGCTGTTTGTTATGCTGCCAATCTTGCCGTTGAATATCGTCAGAAATTTAAGAAAGATGTTTTCATCGATATGGTTTGTTATCGTAAGCACGGTCACAATGAAGGGGATGAGCCGAAATATACTCAACCTCATCTTTATGGACTTGTGGCCAAACATAAGAATCCAAGAGAACTTTATATTGAAAGCTTAATCAAGTCTGGATCAATTGAGAAAGATCTTGCAAAGTCGATGCAAGATGAATTCAAAAAAGAACTTTCGGATCGTTTTAATAATGTAAAACAAAAGACATTACCTGAAAGAAGAAAAGGACCGCACAAAGAATGGCTCAATCTTCGTTGGTCAAAACCAGAAGATTTTCTTAAGTCACCAGAGACTGGTGTGGCCAGAAAGCAGTTAGATAAAATTATCGATGCGATGACTAAAACTCCTGAAGGTTTTAAAACATTAAAGAAAGCGCAGAAGCTTTTAGATGAGAGAAGAAAAGGTTACGACCTTGATCAAATGGACTGGGCAACGGCAGAACTTCTTGCTTATGGATCACTCCTACTTGATAAGAATAATATTCGCTTCTCAGGACAAGATGTGATCAGAGGAACTTTCTCTCACCGTCACGCTAAAGTTTTTGATGAATTTACTAATGATGCCTACTGCGGATTAGACAATATTGAAGATGGGCAAGGGCAAATGCATATCTACAATAGTTTTCTTTCTGAATATGCAGTTCTTGGTTTTGAATATGGTTATTCGCAAGGATCTCCATGGGCACTTAATGTTTGGGAAGCACAATTTGGTGATTTCTCTAACGGGGCTCAAATTATTATTGACCAATTTATTAGTGCTGCAGAATCAAAGTGGAGAAGAATGTCTGGTTTAGTCCTTCTTCTTCCTCATGGATATGCAGGTCAAGGGCCAGAACATTCAAGTGCTCGTCCCGAAAGATATCTTCAGATGGCCGCTGAAAATAATATGGTCGTTGCCAATGTTACCAACCCAGCAAACTTTTTTCACTTGATAAGAAGACAGCTTGCTTGGGAATTCAGAAAGCCACTTATTATTTTTACTCCAAAATCTTTATTAAGAGATCCAAGAGTTGTTTGTTCAGTATCAGATCTTGAGAAAGGTAATTTCAAAGAAATGATTCTTGATGATTACTGTGATGATAAGAAAGTTAAGAAAGTAATTTTCTGTACTGGAAAGATCTATTACGGACTAATGGAAAAACAAAGACAAGATGAAAGAAAAGATGTGGCGATTATTCGCTTAGAACAACTTTACCCACTTCAAGAAGAAGAAATTAAGAAAATTAAAAAGAAGTATAAAGGGGCGAAGTTTGTTTGGGTTCAGGAAGAACCATATAACATGGGTTACTGGACTTATCTTCTAAGATGGAGAGAGCTCTTTGCTGATTTTGATTGTGTGGCCAGAAAATCTTCGGCTTCACCAGCGACTGGTTTTGCAAAAGTCCATGCTAAAGAACAACAAGTAATTATTGATAAAGCTTTTGAATAAGGAAATATTATGAGTATTGAAATTAAAATCCCAGCGATTGGTGAAAGTATTACAGAAGTTACTCTTACGACATGGTTAAAAGAAGATGGAGACTATGTTGAAGAGGGTGACATCCTTTGTGAAATTGAATCTGACAAAGCAACAGTTGAACTTCCGGCCGAAGAGTCTGGTGTTCTTAAAATTGGTGTGGAAGATGGAACAGAACTTGAAATTGGTGCAGTGATTGGATCTCTTGAGCCAGGTGAAGGTTCTGCGAAGCCTAAGCCGGCCGCAGAAGCTCCTGCAGAAAGTGCACCAGAACCTGCAGCTGCATCAGCACCTGCTGCCACAGGCGGAGATAAGAACTTCCCAAGCCCAGCTGCAAGAAAGATTCTAGATGAGAAAGGTGTAAGTGCTAGTGACGTTCAAGGAACAGGTAAAGACGGAAGAATTACAAAAGGTGATGCATTAGGAGCAAGTGCTGGATCAGCAAAGCCAGCTGCTGAATCTAAGCCAGCTGCTCCTGCTCCTTCTATTGAACAACAAGTTCCAATGGGTGGAGGCTCGCGAGAGGTTAAGCGTGAGAAAATGAGTCGTCTGAGAAAGACAATCGCTAAGCGTTTGACAGAAGCGAAGAACTCGACAGCAATGCTCACGACTTTCAATGAAGTGGACATGCACAATGTAATGGCCCTTCGTTCTGAATATAAAGAAGCTTTCAAAGATAAGCATGATATCGGTCTCGGTTTCATGAGTTTCTTTACGAAGGCCTGTACGATTGCTCTAAGTGAAGTTCCTGGAGTAAACGCACAGATTGATGGTGAAGAGATTGTTTATCATGACTTTGCAGATGTTGGGATTGCGGTTTCTACTCCAAAAGGTCTTGTTGTTCCAGTTGTGAGAAATGCTGAATCACTAAGTCTTGCTCAAATTGAAAAAGAGATTAGACGTCTGGCCCTTAAAGGAAGAGACGGAAAGCTAACTCTTGATGAAATGACTGGTGGAACATTCACTATAACTAACGGTGGTGTTTTTGGATCAATGCTTTCAACTCCAATTATTAACATTCCTCAATCAGCGATTCTAGGAATGCACAATATTGTTGAAAGACCAGTCGCTGTAAAAGGTCAGGTTGTTATTCACCCTGTGATGTATCTTGCTCTTTCTTATGATCATAGAATTGTTGATGGGAAGGAATCGGTAACTTTCTTAAAGAGAGTTAAAGAGTTAATTGAAAATCCAGCAAGAATGCTTCTTGATGTTTAAAGGAAAGAATCATGAGTAAAGAATTTGATATTGTAATTATTGGAAGTGGACCTGGTGGATATGTTTGTGCTCTTAGAGCCGCTCAGCTTGGAATGAAAACGGCCTTAGTAGAAAAGTATTCAACTCTTGGTGGTACTTGTCTTAATGTTGGTTGTATTCCTTCAAAAGCGTGGCTTGATAGTAGCGAGAAATATCATGAGGCCCTTCATAAGTTTGCTGACCATGGAATTGGAACAGGAAAATTAAAGCTTGATATTAAGAAGATGGGTGAGCGAGTACAAAAAGTTGTCAGTGACACTTGTGCTGGTGTGGCCTTCTTAATGAAGAAGAATAAGATTGAAGTTTTTGAAGGACTAGGATCATTTGTTGATGCTAATACTTTGAAGGTTTCAGGTAAAAATGAAGATACGATCAAGGGTAAGAACTTTGTGATCGCCACTGGATCAAAGCCAGCGGCACTTCCATTTGCTCCAATTGATAAAGAAAGAATTATCACTTCAACAGAAGCTCTTAAGCTAGAAGAAGTTCCAAAGCATATGATCGTTATTGGCGGTGGTGTGATTGGACTTGAGCTTGGTTCAGTTTATCAAAGACTTGGAGCGAAAGTTTCTGTGGTTGAATATGCAGACGCTATTATCCCAACAATGGATAAAGATCTTGGAAAGCATCTTCAAAGAACTCTTAAGAAAGAGGGAATGGATTTCTATCTTGGTCACGGTGTGACGAGTGTTGAAAGAAAAGGAAAGAAAGTTACTGTGAAAGCAACGGCAAAGAAAGGTGAGAAGGAAGTTTCTCTTGAGGGAGATTACGTTCTTGTTTCTGTTGGTCGTAAGCCATTCACTGAAGGGCTTGGACTAGAGAATGCTGGTGTTGCTGTTGATGAAAGAGGAATGGTAACAACTGATGATCACCTAAGAACTAATGTAGCGAATATTTATGCTATTGGTGATGTGACAAAAGGTGCGATGCTTGCTCACAAAGCTGAGGAAGAAGGTGTCTTCGTGGCCGAGATGCTAGCTGGTCAGAAACCACATATTGATTACAACCTAATCCCAGGTGTTGTTTACACTTGGCCTGAGGTTGCGGCTGTTGGTAAGACTGAACAAGAATTAAAAGACGCTGGTGTTGCTTATAAAGTAGGGAACTTTCCTTATAAAGCATCAGGAAGAGCGAGAGCTTCAGATGAATCAGATGGATTTATCAAAGTTTTAGCTGATAAAGCGACTGATGAGATTCTTGGTGTTCATATGTATGGTGCGAGAACTGCGGATATGATTGCTCAAGCTGTGACGGCGATGGAATTTAGGGCAAGTGCCGAAGATATCGCAAGAACTTGTCATCCACACCCAACGTTTACAGAAATTTTCAAAGAAGCCTGTTTGGCAGCGACAGAAAATAGAGCTCTACATATGTAGAGCTCAGCCTTTTTTACTATATATATTTTTTTGATTTAAGATCTTTAAGAACTTCATCAAAAGAAAGGGTCTTCTCTTTTCTAAGTCTTCTGACCTCTATCAAATCTTGTAATTCTTCTAAGAAGCTTAAAAAGTTAGTTAGTAGACGTTGTAAATACCTATTTTTATTCATATTAACCTCTTTAATCGTTAAATATTATATCACATAAAAATTACTTAAATTCCCCAAAATTCGCTGATTTTTGGTATATCTCACTCTATGAAATTGCGTTTTTTGACGACATTGATCTTCCTAATGGCAGCTCTCTCAATTGAGGCGGCGTGCTTTACTGAGCACGTGAAGGAAGGGAAAGCACTTAATAAATCGAGGAAGTCACTTTATGTGGAATGGGCGAGTGAGCTTGGTTTAGAGAAGGAAGCAAAGAAAGCTTCAAAGGCAATGATTCGCTTAGAGAATTTGATGATTCCTTTGGCAAAATACTTTGATATTCGAGCGAAGAAGTATGAAGACATCGGTCTTCTTTGCGATGAGTTCGTTGATATCGACGAGACTCCGGAGTTTTCAAGAAAGTTGGTCGAGATTCCGACCATGCCTTACCAAGAAGTTCCTTCTTTTATGAAGGATTATAAAAAACGCGTGAAGAAACTTAAGAAAGAACGTAAGTGGGAAGAGTTAAGAGAGTATACTCGTGAGACGATTGCCAAATTTCCTTCTAAGAAAACTCACTGCTTAACTCGTCACTTTATGGAATCGATTGGGAGAGTGGCCATGCTTGCACCTTCAAAGATTCAACAAGCGAAGGATCAATATTCTAAAGATCCATCCGGACTAATTTCTTCAACTATTGGCCTGCACTTAACTGGACTTTCATGGTCGATTGGAGTGGATCGTAGGGCATCGAAATTACAATACAAAGGCATCCCAATAATCTGTCAGGATGTTCCTCACATTCCTTTTTAATTGACCACTTTTGTGATACAATTGACCGTGAAAAGAGGTCAAAATGTTAACGGATTTATTATCATCAAAGACTAGATCAGAATTGTTAAGAATCCTCTTCGATGGAAGAGGTACTGAACACTATCTTAGAGATTTAGAAAGACTTTCTAAAATTAAAATTAGTTCCATTCAAAAAGAAGTTAAAAACCTAGTCGGTATTGATTTGTTAGAATCAAGAAAAGACGGAAATCGATTATATTTCAAAGCGAATACCACTCATCCTATTTATTCCGATATTGTTTCTATTGTTTCTAAAACAGTTGGAGTAGAGAAGCTACTCAGTGAAGCTTTAGATGATAAAAGGATTAGCTGTGCTTTCATTTTTGGTTCCTATGCAACAGGTGAAATGAACTCTGGTAGTGATATTGATCTCTTCATTGTTGGAGAAATTAAGATGATGTCATTACTAAAGTTAATCAGTGGCATTTCTGAAAAAGTAAGTCGTCCAATTAATCCTCATATCTATTCTAAAAGTGAAATAACTGAAAAAATGAAAAGATCAAATCACTTTGTCTCAAGTATTAAGTTAAGTGAAACTAAGGTACTCAGAGGCGATCCAAATGATTATTTCAAAGCTCATAGCAAAAGGTCAGTTAGAAAATAGAGAGTCTTCAGATAGAGAGATAGATGACTTACTCAAAATTGTTACAAGAGATTTTAACGATAGCTTTGCTACTGAAATTTCATCAGACTGGCAGTTTGGTATCGCCTATAATGCTGCTTTAAAACTAGCAACTATTCTCATTAGAAAGTCAGGATATCGAATTCGTGGTCAAGGTCATCATTATCTTTCTTTTCTATTAATTCCAGAAATCCTAGGACAAGAGAAGAAGATTTATGCTGAATACTTAGAAGTTTGCCGTCAAAAAAGAAATAAAGTTGAATATGATTGTGTCGATGGGGCAACAGATTCAGACGTACAAGAACTCCAAGAGTTTGTCAGAGACTTTCATCTCGAAGTTCTTGATTGGCTAAATAATTTCTAGAAATTCGAACAACGCTCGAAGTTGCTATCTTCGAGAAGCTCCATCATCCCTTTGTTATGAGCAGCTCCGATGATCACTAGAGGAGTCGAGTCGATTAGCTCACTTGTCATATACTCGTTGATATTTTCAACCATACGAACATTTCTCGCATCAAGGATATAGCTATCGTCAGTTGATGGTGTAATGAAACGTCCAATTTCTAACGGAAGGTTTACACCTTTCTTTGCTTTCTTCGAATCGTCCTGCTTAGCAAGTTTTTCAAGAATAGTTTGTGGGTTTGTTTCAGACTTATAAGAAAGTCCACGTCTATCTGAAGCAGAGATCGTTGAACCAAAGAAGTTAAAAGTTAAAACTCTGGCAAGAACTCGTCCCCAACCTAATGAAGCTTTCATTTCAGGAAAGTTCTCATAGAGATACTTCACTTCTTCAGCAGGAACACCTTCAAGCATTCTGTATTTAAAACGCTTTACAACTTTCTTTCCGATAATCGCAGAACGAGGTCCCTTGATATGAGCTTCACCAAGAAGAACGATAAAATCCTCATCACCTGGAGTACTTAAGACATCAACCGTATAAACATCTTTTCCAAGAAGTGCTCTGTTAGGGCCGACACGATCGATTCTCTTTGCACTTTTCAGCGCACGAATTTGCTTCTTATTTAGACCCTTAGAAAGGTCACACGTTTTTGCATATGATTGCAGACCAAAGAGTAGGCTTGTGGCCAAAACAAGTGATTTAAGCTTCATGATAACTCCCAATTTCATCATTCAAATTTGGTCGCATCTTAGTACAAAATGGGTGTAAATAGGCGATGTTTGTAATAATTACTGATCAGAATTTCAGGCGCTTATCTTTGATTTCAGTTCTTCTTGGTTGGACATAGATGATATAGATATCTCTTGAGATTGGATGTTCACAATAGAAGATCAAATTTCCTTCGAAGACTAAATATGAGAACATTGGATTTGATTCTAAAATTCTTCCAGCTAGGGGGTTAGATCTTAGTGTACTTTCAGTAAAATTTATCAAATTGATGATAACTTCTTTTGCTTTTTTAGAATCGAAAGATTTCTCAACGTGATTGAATATTTCCTGAAGATCTTCTTCAGACTTTGGTGTCCATTTTATTTTCACTTACTTTTTCTCAAACTTCTTTTTTAATTCATTAGAGGATATTCCTTCCTCTCTTAAAGCTTGAGCGTATCCAATAGCCAAGTTCTTATGGAGCTCTATTTCACTTTTGAGCCTTTCAAGCTCTTCAGATGAAAGCATTGCTACAACATTCCCATTCTTGTGGGTAATAAACTGAGTTGTCCCATTACAAACCTCATCGAAGGTTTCAAATAGGCTACTTCTCAATTCTGTAATACTCTTATGTTTTTTTGCCGCCATTTTATCTCCGATTACAAGTGTACATTAAAGTGTACACTTAATCAAGTTATATATTTAGCAATTTAGAGTATAATAAGTAGGTAAGAATAGGAGATAGTCTTGAGTCGCACGGATGCCGTCTATCATAAGAATGCACTTTTTATTAATGCCGCTTTATTAGCAACACATGCTAATAGTAGCGATGGTTTTCGCCAGAAAGATGTGAAGTTCTATATAGAATTGTTAACGAATTGGATGGAGACATCCTTTCGAGGATTTGGTCTTGATATTCAAAATACTCAGGTTCAAAGGATTCTCAAAGACTTATCGGCAGAGGGGATATTAAAAGAAGAGTTAGTAAACAAAAGGCCTCGCTATCATTTTACTTCCGTTGGACTTCTTGAAATTACGACTAGACTCGTTAGTGATGATTCTCTAATGGACCTTCATAACTTCTATTTTCTTTATCATGTCGTTTCTCTATATTCAGGAAAAATGGAGGAACTTTTAGTTCGCCAGAGAGACAGCTTGCCTAAGAGTTATAAAATTGAAATTAAACATCTTCTCAATCCAGCAAATCTCATTGATAGACAGATACAAAGAGTAAATAAAGAGATTGATAAGTTGGAGTCTCGTATTAAAGATGCTTATAAAATGAGTGAGATTGCAGAAGGAATGATTAAAAAAGAAAAGCCTCTTTCTGAAATAGTTCTAAAGATTGAATCACTCTATCCTTATCAATTGAATAATCAAAAAAAAATGAGTGAGTTATTCAATACTCTCTCTTCTGACGTCCAATATTTAGAGATTACAGAAGCTCCAAAGCTTAGAGCAAAAACTTTATGGGAGCCTCTTTTAAAGGACTATCAAAGTTATCTCTCAAATATTCAACAGTTGTAAATTACATTGTAACATTGTAGTAGAGTTTTAAATACTTGAAAATATGCGTAATCTATTCAGTTGGTTACATTGTAACTATTAACTAACTAAATCGCTAGAGAATGGGGATATCATTTTTCTACCACTTAAAAAGGAAGGAAAAATGAAATCACTAAAGAAATTAAAAGTATCCCTAATGGCCAGCTTTGATAACTTCGTAAACGAGGTGGAGAATCAAGAAGCTATTATTAACTCTATCATTGATGAAGTGAAGGAGGCTCTTTCAAATATTAGAGTTCAAGTTAATGACGTTGAGAGAGGATTAAATAGAGCCAGAAATAATGAAAAGCTTATCGTCAATGAGATAGAGCTTTGGAGGGGAAGGGCCTTAGATCTTAAAAAAGAAGATGAAGAGCTAGCAAAAGATTGTCTAAGAAAAGTGATCACTTTGGAAGATGAGCTTGTACAGAATCAAGAAACTATAAAGTATTCAAAAGAATGTTTAAGTCTTCTTAATAAAGAAAAGATTCAAGTTGAAAGTAAACTGAGTGAAATAAAGCTTAAGAAATCTAAGTTTATTGCAAAAGAATCTAATATTAAGGCAAATATTGAAGATGTATTCAATCGTTGGGAAGACAAACTTGTTTTCAATGAAGCTCCGACTTTAAATGATAAGTTTGAATCGAGAGAGCTTGAAAATAGAGTTAACAATCTATTTGAGAAACTATCTTAAATTTAACATTGAAGAAGGAGGTTTATCATGGAAACTCATTCAAATATAGCAAAGAAAATTAGATTAACAGGTGCTGTAGCAATAATTATATCAGCGATTCAATTTTTAATCTCTGGAAAGTATGACCTAAACTCACTGACAACTTATCTACTATTTCTAGGAATTAGTTTAGTGATGAACCTTCTTGGATTATTTTGTTATAAATATTGGAAAGAGTATAAGACAACAAGAACATTTCTGAGTCTTTCTCTTGCAATGGTACCAGTTCATATGGCCCAGTTAGGAGCTTTTGTTTTAAATCGCTTTAATAAGCCTTTAGATACGGTAATGGAAGTTTTTAACTTAGCTTTACCTGAAGGCACAAACCTTTATTTCATTACCTTTCTCTCAATGTTGATAACTATTCCAACAGTTGTGACTGGATTTAAGGTTTTATTCAGAGAGAGGGCGAAGACTCTGAGTTGCTTTTTCTTGTTCTCTGCACTTACATTTTTGATTCCATCAAGAAATGTATATGTAAGTACAGTTGTTTTCAGTGGATTATTAACTGGAGCTTTGTACTTAGCAAAGAAACTAAATGGACATAGAACTTTTGAAAATAATCTCGCAAAAACGATGATCTTTTTACCAGGACTAATTTTATTAGGAAGAACGTTCTTATATCCACTAGAAGCATCTTTTTATATGATTCTATGCTTTGTGCTTACATTGGCTCTTTACTTCACTCCAAAGGATATGTTCGAAAAAGTTGAAACATCTTCTTTAGTTCAAGGTCTCTATGTATTTCCACTTTTTATGGGAGCAATCTTTGCTAAAGATATATTCAAAGTTCCTGTATATTCTATTTTTATAGTATTCACATTGATTCAATATGTTCTTAGCTATAGTTTACATACATCAGGAAGAAGCCAGAGAATATTAAGTAGTTTTTCTACAGTCATAATGATGATTACTATAATTGCTGAGTGTAGTTTAGTTTTTGAATTATTTGCTTTAATCATTCCTATTTTTATGACAGTGAAAGCGTTTCAGTTAAAAGAAAAACAATCTCTTCAGATAAGCTTCTGTAGTACTCTTGTATTTGGCGGTTATATTCTTGCCGGTTCATTTAGATTACCTAATTTAGATAATTGGTTGGCCCTTTCTATAATTGGACTAGTGCTAATTTTCTTAGCAGGTTTTCTTGAAAAGAATTTGGGAAAAATCAAAGAAAGAGTTATGATATTTCTAAAAGAACTTAAGTAGTATAACAATATGAGGAAATAATGAAGGCAGTTGCTAAAAAGATCATTCTTGTCATTACTGCCTTCATTTTTCTTATATATCTGCTCTTTGCTTTCTTTCTATGGTTTAGTGAATATAAAGATCGTCAGATCCTCTCAGAAGTAAAATCAATTTATTCAAGAAAACAAACACCTCACAAATTAACTTTGTTAAACAGTGGTATTTCAAGTTTTAAAAAGAGATTGGACTTAATAGATCAAGCTAAAGAATCAATTGAACTTGAGTTCTTCATTTATGAATTAGACTCTGCTAGTAAGTTGCTAACATCAAAAATTGTTAAAGCGGCTAGGAGAGGAGTAAAAGTAAAAGTACTTGTCGATTTCTCTGTTACTGTCTTTAAACTTGCTCCAGTCTATGCCAAGAAATTAATTGATGAGGGAGTAGAGGTCAAATATTACAATACTGCTTCAAACTCTCGAATAATTACTATTCAACATCGTAATCATCGAAAGCTATTGGTTGTCGATTCAAAATATGTTTTCATCGGAGGACGAAATATTGCTGATGACTATTTTGATTTATCAGATCATTATAATTTTCTTGATAGTGATGTTTTGATTGAAGGTGAGATTGTTAATGATATTAGAAAAAGCTTCTACTCCTATTGGAGTTCTGACTATTCTAGTGCTCCTGTTACTGATGAAGTTAGCAGAGAAGATTTCTTTAAATTAACACCGAAAACAAGTGAAATTTTAAGTCAGATTGAGAAAAACTCTAAAGAGATAGAGTTATTAAACTTTCAAACTACCTGTGATGATATTTCTTATATAACTGATAACCCTGGTGTCTTTACTTCGAATCGTCAGGTTTATAAGAGATTAGAGCTTATTCTCTCAAAAGCTAAAAAGTCTATTGTTGCAGAAAGTCCTTATCTTGTTCTGAGAAAGGATGGTTTAAACTTAATGAAGAAATTAACAAACAATGGTGCAGATCTTAGTATTCTCACGAATTCTTTAAAGTCGACTGACGCATACTATACAGTGAGTGCTCTCTCTTTAAGTTTATCTGATATCAAAGAAACGAAAGCTCGATTATTTGTTTTTAACGAGTCAAAGTCTCCTTATTCATTTAGTAAAAATACAAGATATGGTCTTCATGCCAAAAGAGCTGTTGTTGATTCTAAACATTCTATAATCGGAACCTATAATATAGACCCACGAAGTGCCAATTTTAATTCTGAGGTTCTTGTTATTTGTCGTAATAATGAAGAACTCGCGAAAGCAATCATAGAAGATATTGAACTTCGTAAAAAATATGCAATTGAGCCTTTTAAGGACAAGTCACCATTTCTCTCATTGATTAGGGGGGCCTCTAGGGCGGACCAGTTTAAATTCTTTCTATCACTTCCTCTATCAAGGCTTTTTGACTTTCTCCTCTGATAAACTGCGGATATTCCTAACGCCAACTATTCTTTGTCTAAATAAAATTAATATCTCAAGAGCTTGAAAATCTTTTCTCAATATAAGTCATTGATATGAGTTGATAATTGAATATTTTCAAAATTGAATATCTGTAAGCTGTTAAGAATTCCAAATAGCTGACCGATTTAGGTGCATAATCAATAACTCAAAAAATATTTGGAGAATACATGAAGAATGTAGAACGTTTGCTGTTATTAATTTTAACAATATCTTTAGTTTCTTGCTCTGGAGGTAATTCTGAGAAAGGAGCTAATTCAGACACACCAATTGTGAAGGGTTCAATTACTACTAATGAGGCAGTTGAGTTGGAAACAATGAACGAAGCCTTAAATAGTAGTGAAGGTTATGAACTTAAGCTTTCTGAAATTGATGAGTTAAAAAGCAAAGGTTTAATTACTGATAAAGAGTACGCTCAGCTTTTAACTTTAGTAAATCAATAGAAAACAATTCATTTGGTGATATATGAAAATAATTAAATTCCTACTTTTAAGTGTATTTCTATTTCAAAGTACATTCGCTTCTAGCTTTAGTGAAAAGAATAGAAAAGCAATTGTTATAAATCCTTCTATAAAAACTGAAGACCAACTAATTAAGAATAGTGGTGACAAACAAGTTTTTGAAGGGACTCTATGTGCTATCAAGAATAAAGATAATAGCAATACATGTTTTGATTTTGACCTTTCGCAAGTAAAAGTAAAATCATATTTTCCAGATACGACGATGGATGTAACAAATGATCTTGAGTTAATTAAACAAGGTAATCTGTGGAAATACAGATATGAAACACCAGTATTGGATGGTTCGAGAAATAATCAATTTGAGTTATTTGTAACTTCTAAAAAATCTGAAAATGAAAAATTGATTAGAACAAAAGCTAAATTAGAAAGAAGAATAAGTTATATAACAAGAAGATTAGAGAAGATAAGAAACAATAGAATTAAGAAATTTTTTGAAAAATACTTAGCTTTATTAGTTAAAACAAATGACAAAATTACAAAAGTTATAGAAGAAGATCCTTCTATCTTAGCAAGATATACTGAGTCTATCTTAATTGATAATAGAAAGTCAGATAAGAAGTTTTACTCAAGTAATTATGGAGGAATGAAATTTTCAATAAAGGCGGAAAGTTCAACTTCATTTGAAAATACTAGTAATAATCTAGAATATAGAGTTGTTAACATTGCTAATAAGGGCTTTATATTTCCAGTCGAAAGAGGTTATAAACATAAAAGCTTCTTCAAGAAACTTTTCGGAATCAAATCTCAATATAATCTATTATTTAGTTTTAATGGTGAAGAAGTTAATCGTGTTAATGATTTTAAATTAGATTATAGTGATGCTTTAGACTTTTCATTTAATATAGATGGTATTGATGTAGAGAAGACAAATCTAGCTAAAATTACGTTAATAGAAGAAAAATATTCAAAATGGAAAAAGTCGCCAACTTTAAAGACGATCTATGAGCATAATGTTTTAATTGATGTTGCAAAAGATAACGTTTCTCCTGTTTGGAGTAGTATCAATAATTTCGAAATCAAAGATGGTTATTTTATAGCAGAAGCAAATGACAGTATAGGTTATCTAAAAGAAGTTAATGTAAAAGACGCTGAAACTCAAAATGAAGTTCCCTTCGAACTTGATAAAATTTCTCTCAGTAAGTTTGAGATAAAGATCAAAGAAGAAAACCTTTCTGTCTCTAAAATAATCTTATCTGCTACAGACTTTTCTGGTAATATTTCAAACAAAGAAGTTGAGTTAATAACAGATACTCTTCCTCCTGTAATCGCGTTAATTGGGAGTTACCCAAGTTTAACTAAATTATCTAGTCAATATATTAATCTCTCTATTCAAGAAGACTCAGATTATAAATTAATATTCTCTAACAATGGTAATGAAGTTTTTAGAGGAGATAATGCACTTGGTGCAAACATAGTTTTAAATGAAGAAGAAAATAATATTGTTGTTTACGCTGAGGATATTTTCGGAAATAGATCTAATGAGATTAATCTATCGATTGAGAAAGATACTGTTCAACCCACAATAACTGTTTCAAATATTCCTTCTGGACAAGTCAATTTCGACAATGCTGAAATTTCATTTTCTATATCTGATAGGAACTTTAAAAATTTTCAATTATATAATAATAATCAGTTAGTAACTCAAGGTACAAATAGTTCTGGAACATTTAGTGTTTTTCTTTCTGAGGGTAGTAATACATTAATGATTGATGCTATAGATGAGGTAGGTAATGTCTCTCAGTTTAAAAGTACCCCTATAATTAAAGATACAACATTACCAGTTATCGCAGTATCTGATTTTGGCCCATATACTAAAGAAGCTAGTTTAAACTTTAATGTGAATGTTGCTGAGACTAATTTCCAATCAATTCAAATATTCCAAAACACAATTTCGAAATATTTAGGAGAGCAACTTCCTTCTTACAACCTTGATCTTAGTGAAGGAAATAACCAGATTATTGTAAAAGTAGTTGATAAAGCATCTAATCAAACTCAAATTATAAAAAATATTACACTTGATACTCTTCCTCCTGTCATTATTGCAGGGCCAGTTTTTGATTCTATAACAAATCAAAATTCTGTAATTATTCCTTTAGATGTTGTTGATTCCAATTTTGAAAAAATCGAAGCATACAATAATGGTAATAAGGTATATGAGTCAGCAATTAATGAAAGCCAAGTTTCAATTAGCTTAGACGAGGGAGATAATAATATTTATTTTGTTGCGATTGACAAAGCAAAGAATAAGTCAAATAGCCAAACTATAAGTGTTAAAAAAGATACTGTAGTTCCTATTCTCACGGCATTGTCTCCTGAAAGTAATTCTGAAATTCAAAATCTTGAATTTACAATTAATGGTAGTGTTAGCGAAGAATTATCTTCTTTAACAGTTAATGGTATTTCTGTTTCGATAACTAATGGAAGTTTTTCATATAGTGTAGTTGAAACTGAGTATGGGACAAAGAGTGACCTTCCCTTAGTTTAACGGACACTCTTTTAACAGCACGACTTATGTGATAAGGAGTGCGTTATGAAAAAGACACAGAAAAGAACAAAAAGACATTACCCAGAAGACTTTAAACAATCGGCTATTGATCTGGCCAAA
>JAAEST010000019.1 GCA_024229115.1 Oligoflexia bacterium | reverse complement strand
TCAACCATAGGCTCAAAATACAGCTTTGCTACCATTTGCGCTACTCTGTCAGAAACAGACGGTATCCCAAGAATTCTCTTGCCACCTGTTTTCTTCGGTATTGGTACTGTCTTTACTGCTGGTGGAAAATAACTTCCTGACGACATGCGATTCCATATCTTGTAGAGATTGCCTCTTAAATTCTTCTCAAAGTCCGCTATTGTTTCTTCATCTACACCTGCTGCTCCTTGATTAGCTTTTACTTGTTTCCATGCCTCAACTACCACTTCTTTGGAAATCTTAAACGGCTTCGCTTTCTTCACAGATTCCTCCCATAAATGGTTGACCTCTGAATTTAGCTGGATAATCTATCCCCTTCGCTCCAGTTGCATTACCAACCTTCACAGCTACTACGAGATAGTCCGCCACTGCACTCTGCTTCGGTACTTGCTAAGACCCACAATATTTGAGGCTACAATACCCAAATTAACTGACTTTATTAAAATAAGCAAAGATAGGCATAAGGAACTTAACGGTATCTAAGAAGTTCTTGTTGTAATAAGTCATAACGATATCGATAGGATTAAAGTTTTTATTACATCTAAAGCATCTGGCAAGGTTAGTTTCTTTTTTGGTAGCGGTATTAAACTCATTACATACAGGGCAAAGGAATCTGAAGTACCCCTCTGAATATTTAGAGGGGATTTTCAGAACACGAGCGATTAAGATATCGATAGGTATATCATTTCTAAGCTTTCTTAAAAGCTCCCCTGAAATACGCTTAGCCATAAAACCCTCTCCTTAGAACAATTGGAATTCAGCCATAGTTTGATTTAGCAGTTCAGTAGTAATCTTCTGGGATTTAAGGGTAGCAGCATTAATGAGGCAGGCAGTGGAGATATTGTTAATCTGGATAGGGATACCATTAGAGTATTCATGGATCAGTTCTTTTACCTCTTGATCAAAGATTTTATCTGATGTACCAGCATAACGCATATGAAAGTCTATATAAGCTGCAGTTTGAGCTTTAGACATGGGCTTAAGGTGAAAACGGACAGAAATACGGTCAGCAAGGTCTTTATGAGAAGATTGTTTTAGTTTATTTTTAATGTCATCCTGGCCTGAAAGTATTATCTTAAGAGGAGGGGCATCATCTAAAGCAGAGCTTATAAGGAGTCTGAGGTCAGTCAAGGCAGTGGAGTCTAAAAGGTGAGATTCATCAATTATGAGAACTACAGTAAGGTTAGATTTATTGACCTTATCGATGATCTGGGTAAAGGTTTGCTCTTTAGTTAGTTTGGGATGTTCACCAAGAGTGGTTACAATGAGTTTAAAGAGGCTTGAAGATTTGATATTGGTAAAATGGATATAGACAGGGAGGAATTTATTGGTAGGCAGTTCTGAGATTAACAGTCTTATAAGAACAGATTTACCGACACCGTTTTGTCCTACAATAAGGGCAAGAGTTGTAGAGATACTCATAAACTTTAATCGTGCAACACCCTGGGAGATACGTTCATCCCTGAATATTTGTTCTGTGGATACTCTTTCACTAAAGGGTTGAGCAGTCATGTTAAAGAAAGTTGTAAACATTATTTAATCCTCCTTTTGAAGTTTTAATATTTGTAATTGATAGATGACATGGGTAATGGTTTTATAAGGAGCGCCATCCCATGCCTTAAGCAGCATAGCTTCATCAAGGTCAGCTATACGGTTATATATTTTTTTAAGCGCTTCTAATTCATCTGAAGTAAAGGCTGAAAGTTTTCCCTTTCTACCCATAAGGCGGGCAAGTTTTTGGGCAAAGGCAACAAAATGCCAAGCACGGTTAGAAAGCATTTTGGTGTAATCTATTCCTTTGATCTGAGCATTGAGTTGTTTATCATGCTCTGAGATCAATAGATCGATATAGCTGTGCTGGGGTTTAGGTTTTTCAGAGCTGTCGTTTATATCCTCGCCATAATCCCGATTGTACAGAATACCCTGACCGAGATAGACATCCTCTTTATTCAATGAATACAAAAATACCTTCTGCATATCAGAGAAGGGATCATATCTGACCTCAACCTTGTCACCTCTGAGTTTTGAATCTACTCTGTAGAAGCGGTTATCTATACGAACATCAGAGAAATCTTTATGGACTGTTCTTTTGTCTTTTTTCATAAAGAACTTAATAGCCTCACTCATATCCACATGTCTGATAACGGTTAGACCTTCATCATAACGCTGTTTAGGAGGCTGTTTTATTTCAGAGTGAATCCTCTGGTGATAAGCCACAGAGAGATAGGCTGAAAATGCTCGGTTGAGTTTATCAAACATTAAGATATCTCCAGCTCTTACCTCTGGCTCAAACTGACTCTGTATAGTGCCGAAGGCTTTTTCGACAAGTCCTCCGGCAGCAGCATCCCTGGGAGGTCTGTGCAGTAGTTTTATATGAAGAGCATAACAGGCTGCTTTAAGCCGGTTGGAATGATACACTTTGGCATTGTCAACATAGAGTTCCTTACTGCTTCCGTGCACTGCCCACGCCCTCAGAAGTGAATCAATTAAAATATCGAGATTCTCTCTTAGATAATATCTGCCCTCTACTATATATCTACTGTGACAGTCTATAAACAGGGATAGATAAGTTGGTAATACCTCACCATCTACTAATACATATGGTCCATCTTCAAAATCTCCTACCCATAGATCATGGGTATGGTTACGACTCCAGCGCTTCCTTACCTTCTTCTTTGTAATCCCAAGTTTTATCTTTGTCGCTCCTGCATTTTTTAAATGACGATACAGAGTGCTTTTTGGAATCGTTTTGCCGTAGTAAACTGAAAGAAATCTGTTTATAGTATCATCACCCCTCATGGGCTGATCTTTCTTCAGTTCAATCGCCTTGTCTATAATCTCCTGTGAGGCTGTTCTGATCTTGCCCTTGTCAATGCGTACCTTTCTTGATAAGTTCTTAAATCCTCCCTGAATATACTGATTTAGTTTCCGCCTCAGCGTTGAGACACTAACACGTTGCTGCCTGCCATCAGGAAGCAGGTGTCTCTTTTTGCTCAGACTTTTTAGAAGCTGGTTTGTTTCAGTCTTTTCTATCTCTGCAAATATTATCGGCTGCAAAAGACTGCACCAGAATATTGCCCATTTCTCATCTTTTTCCTTCATTTCTCATCACCTCCATCGCTTTGTTCCCTATGGTGATGATTTTACAACTTGGTTCACAAAAACGGTGGGGCAAACTCGGTGAAATTTGATGCATTAAAAACTTTTTTGAATTCTCTCTCCAAAATAAACAATCTCATGCATCGATCAAGAAGCTTTCTTCTTCCTTTACTTCTGTATTTTCGGGGATTAACAGGATGAATTTGCCTGAATATTTTCGATGACGGTTCCTTCTCTCTGATAAGCTTAAGTGCTCTGCTAAGTCTCTGCTCTAATGACCCAATATACCCTACCCATCTCCATACTGTTGTATGATCAAAATAATGTTCACCTGTCTCATGCACAATCGGAAATCTATTATTACTGGCTACCTTCCTGTAGCTTGTATCGTCATCTTCTACATATTTTCGGCTTAACTCTAATACCTTCTCTTTTACATATCGTTTGCAAGGAATCGCAAAATCAGGATAATACGTAAATGTAGCGCCGCATATCAGACATCTCCACCGCCCTAATAATGACCTTATCTTATTAACAATATTGCCTATAATTACTAAAAATAAACGATTCCTCTTCTGATGAGGCTTGAATGATTTGTGTGCTTCTTTGCAATTAGGACAGATGTGTGAGTCAGGTGGGTATTTTGTGGCTCTTACCTCTTGCTCATGGGCCTTTATCTTTTCTATAATAGACATGTGTAGCCTCCTTCATAGGGGGTGGCTTTGTGAGGGACAGTTGTTGCGAGAATCTCCTGTCCCTCATCTTTATCCCCTCCTTAATATCTGCTTTGAATTATATTGAATTTAAACAATTATTGTATCCATTGTTCTTCTTCATAATTGCTTTTTTGCCTGGATATGCTGCTGCGGGGTATCTTTTTAAAAATACTTTCGGCGGGGTATAG
>JAAEST010000018.1 GCA_024229115.1 Oligoflexia bacterium | reverse complement strand
GGGGAGGCCTGGGTTTTGCAAGCTATCCGCACCTCGGTCCACCAGCATAAACTCACCACCAACACACTTCAGTTCAGAATTCAATAATCTTGATTTTTAAGTGAAAGCCAAGGAACATATTGCCATTATCTTTTTAACCTCAACTCCATTTTCAGCCATTTTCCTTACGTGTCATGCAGGATACTGGAACCTTAAGGTCAAACGATCAGCTTCAATATCCTGAAAAAGCTTCCCCCTCTTGATCCACTTTTCACCCCCCCAAAAAAAATCGGGCTTTTGAAGGATCTGGGCTCCTGTTAGGGGCGAAGAACTCCCAGTCTACATTCCCACGTGGAATGGAGTCGAGGATTTCTTAGCTCCGTAGTGAAGGCATCCTGCATCCGGCCGAAGAGATTTTAAAACCGCTGCCTTGGGGTCGGTTTCGCAAATTTGACGTCCCATTAGAGAATAATTTTCCGGACCTAAATCCAATTCAAGGATCGAAAAAGATAAATTTGTACACGGGACAGTTTGTGAAACCGCTATTTTCGTTCAGTCTTATTTAATGAAAGTCACATTTAACCATAAGAAATCATTATGTTAATTATATCTTGGCCAGTCGGATGAATTCAGTTTTTTTATCAGGAGGTTCATTTTTTACGGGACATTCTCATCATATTGGGGCAGTGTTGATTTGAAAGGCTTTTAAGGGCTCCGCCATACAGCGGGACGGTCGTTAACCAAGATTTAGGCCTTTTCGCCAACAAGACCTATCGAATTCGCGACCGGATTTGCAGTGCGCCTGACAGGGCGTCTGTTCAGCGCTTCCCGAAAAGTCGGTAAAGCTTAAAACGTCCTACGGCGTCATTACGAACAGAAGGCATGTTTGTAAGCCTCCGTGGCTTCCGCATGCCGGGAGCGGCATTTAATCACACTGAGCGAGGACAAAATGATAATTAATAGTACAACATCATTTACACAAGATCGAAGAATTAGAAGAACAAAAATGCAGCCATACGATTTTTCAACAGAAACAGGCATGTTGACTTTTTATAAAAATCTTTCAGAAAAGAACAAAAGACTGTATGTCGGTGTTGAAGCGATGAAATTGCCGCATGGTGGGAAAAATTACATTGCGAATCTTTTAAGTTGTAGCCGAAGGACAGTATCTCGTGGATTATTAAACCTGAAGAATCCGGGATTAATTGAGAAAGACAGAGTCAGAAAAAAAGGTGGTGGAAGAAAATTAAGTATCGACAGAATACCTGGGATCCACGAGAAATTTTTAATCGTGCTTCATGATCATACAGCCGGTGATCCCATGGATGAAAAGATTAAATGGACTCATTTGACCCACCAGCAAATCGCTGACAAGCTAAATGAGGAACATGGTATTGAAGTAGGCAGAAAGATAGTGCGGCAGCTTTTTAAGTTCCATGGATTTGTACGGCGTAAAGCTCAAAAGACGATTGGCATCGGTTCGTATAAATATCGAAACGAACAGTTCGAGATTATTAGAAATTTAAAGAAGCTATATGAAGTCGCCGGGAACCCGATAATTAGCATGGACACCAAGAAAAAAGAACTATTAGGTAACTTGTACAGAGCTGGCAGTCTCTATACGACAGAGATTATACATGTATTCGATCATGATTTTCCTCATCTTGCTGATGGAATTGTTATTCCGCATGGAATATATGATGTATTAAAAAACAAAGCATACGTAAACATTGGCACAAGTAAAGATACAAGTGAATTTGCGTGTGATTCAATAAGGGCATGGTGGTACAATCAGGGCCGATATGATTATCCGAATGCCACTTCCATTCTAATGCTCTGTGATTCAGGTGGGAGTAATTCCAGCCGACATTACATTTTTAAACAAGATTTGGAAAACCTTGTGAATGAAATCGGTGTGGAAATCAGAATGACCCATTATCCTCCCTATACATCAAAGTGGAATCCAATTGAACATAAAGTATTTTGTCATATCACCAGGGCTTTAAAAGGTGTTATTTTTGAAAGCCATGATTTTGTCAAGGAGTTGATAGAAACGACGAAGACCAAAACCGGGTTAACGGTAAAATGCAATATTATCAAGAAAGTATATGAAACAGGAAGAAAATATGCCAAAAATTATAAGGAAACAATGAAAATCGTTTTTGATGAAAAGTTGGGCCAATTGAATTATAGGGCTATCCCACTACAAGTTTGATTGCAAAAAAATAGATACTTGATCAGCACTTAGCAGATACTGCAATGGAGAGGTGCGCTTAAAAATCGGAATTTTTGATTTTTTTGGGACAAATAATTGAAATTTTCAAATTTTGAGCGGTTTTTGTCTTGATTTGTGCTTCATGTTAAATGATGAAGTATTTCTCCGCTAATATGGGACATTTATTTCATCCCCATTCCTTATCGGCCCCGGTTTCGACGAAACGGATCGGACCCCAAAACCGGTGATCGGTGATCGGTGAAAAACAGGTGATCGGTGTTTGTAACCGTATG
>JAAEST010000017.1 GCA_024229115.1 Oligoflexia bacterium | reverse complement strand
GATTCAATTTGATAATATATCTATCCTTTTTCTTCTTAGCTGATAAATTCTCCACTATACTTTTTGCAGTCTTCAACCTTTTATAGAAAATAAGATGAGAGCGATCAAATGGAAAACCATATCCATCTAATTCGCTATTGGCATCCAATACCCAAGTCGATAGGATATACGCCAGAACACTGGGCAAAACATCTCTGCTTTTGCCCTCATCCTTTAAGTAACAATCCAAACTATTGGACATCTCTGGCTGCGTCTCCATCCTTTCTTCTAAGGCTTTGACAATTTTTCGTAGAGATGGGCGAATACTGTATTTTGCTAACTCACTTCTAATCCTTGCATATTCAATTCCAAAGAGATCATTGCCAATATCTCGCAGAAAATGATACTGACAGCTATAATCTAAAACCTCGGGAAAAACTTCTTTAACTGCTGATAATATTCCGGCTCCCATATCATGAACTAGGGCAAGCGGTATGCCGTAGGACTGTTTGATCCGTTTGAGAAAAGGAATAATCTTATCTGCTTTCTCTGAAGGTATCTTGATATTGTCCAATACGATCTGTGCGATTTCGTCAAGTGCACTCATCAGATGTGGGCTGTCGCCTTCACAGGTGCCATCCAAATGTAAAATGTATCCGCCTCTTAAGGAAAGTAAATCTTTTATCTTGCTACGACTTTCTTTATGAGCAAGTGCCAGATAAACGATAAATTTCTTTGCTAAATATCCAATCTGCCTGATTGAAAT
>JAAEST010000016.1 GCA_024229115.1 Oligoflexia bacterium | reverse complement strand
CCAAATACTGATCCACCTGTATGCCGCATTCTGGATTATGGTAAACACCAATACAAACTGAGCAAAAAATCACATCAGAAAAGCCGTACCGTTCAGTTAAAGGAAATCAGGGTAAGGCCAAAGATTGGTGCACATGATCTTCAGACGAAGATAAAAAATGCAAGAAAATTTATTGAGAGAAAAGATAGAGTCCTGGTTAACATGATGTTTAGAGGACGAGAGAGAGCACACAAGGATATGGCTAAAGACATATTTGACGAAGTTATAAGATCTCTGGAAGATATTGCCAAGGTAGAAACACAAGCAAAGTCAACAGGAAGAAGTATGGGTATTATCTTAACACCAAAGTAAAGTTTAAAAGAAAGAAGGAGTATTTGAATGTCAAAATTAAAAACTAATAAAGGACTCGCGAAAAGGGTTGGAGTTTCACCTAATGGTAAGATTAAGAGGAAGAAAGCGTTTGCAGGCCATTTAATGTCCGGGAAGACCGGGGATCATAAAAGGAGACTCAAGAGAACAACCCTTGTGTCAAAGGGTTTTACCAGAACACTATTACGTGCTTTAGGAAAAGCATAGTCAAAATTTAAAAATAAGCACAAGAAAGGTTTTGAGAATGCCAAGAGCAAGAAAAGGTTCAGCAAGGAAACAAGGAAGAAAAAGACTTCTAAATGCCACAAAAGGGTATTGGGGAGGCAGAGGTAATCT
>JAAEST010000015.1 GCA_024229115.1 Oligoflexia bacterium | reverse complement strand
TAAAAGTTTCATAATGCCACAAATACATTCCAGATGTAAACATCGACAAAAGTGTTTAACTCAGTATGGATTCTTAGAAGAGCGATTCTTTTCCTGAAAATTAAACGAACTTTTGCCAATTAATTGGGAGATGAACCAAGAGAAGTAAAAAATTAATGAGAAAAATTACGACAACAATCTTAATTCTTCTGATTACCATCCCGATCTCTGGCTTTGGGAAGGAAGCACCAGATCAAGTACTGATAAAGTACTTAAAATCTCTATATTCAAATAACCTGAAAAAAACATACAGTTATATTTCAAAAGCAGACAAGAACACTGTAAGCAGGAATGAATTCATAATACAAAACAGCCTTGGCGATCCTTTTACTCAAGAAATTGCAAAGACCGTTTCTTCGCTGCGCAAGTACAAGGTAAAAGAAACAATAATAAAAGATGAAAATGCGACCGTCGATATTATAGTAACCTCCCCGGACATGTCCAAAGTCCTGGGAGAAATATTCGGGCCTTTTCACGGCCCGAAAAACATGAAAAACCCACAGGAAGCAGCAAGATATATGCTGAAACAGTACCTGAAGAAAGGTAACGTACCTATGGTTAAAGAAAGGGGAACATTTACACTGGTAAAAGAAGAAGGTAAGTGGAAAGTGCTCTTAAACCTGTGAAATAAGTAGTGCCTAAATTGATTAATTTAGAAAAGGAAAAGATTATGAGAGAAATATTATTAGATATTGTAAAAAGAGTTGGCTTCAATATTAATCAGTTGCAGAAAAGCTTCGAAGAATGGTTTAAGAGCAGGTTCGAAAAACTAACCTCAATTAAAGAGTCGTTCCAGGAAACCAGCTCGTGTACATACGAACATCAATACACTCAGTTTGGTAAAGAACGAGAGTATTTGATTGATTTACATAGAGAAATCCTTGAGAAAGAATATCACGAAACAGAAGATTTGAGAATTCTCATGCAAAATATCTTTAACGATTACGATGAACTACTCCGTAAATATCGTGGAATAATACCTCTGGACTATTCTACAGACATTATCCCGGACAAAGCACACGCTGAAGAAGGAAGTGAAATAGAAACAGAAATCCTCCACTTCTTCCCGTCAAATTGCAATAGAGAACAAATCATAAAACACACAACAGAAATCATAAAACACGTTCAGGAAGAATCCCTTTCTGATACACCAATTTGGGTCAAGGTCATCCAACACAAAGGGATAAAATAGATTTAAGATTTGGGATTTACGATTTACGATTGAAAAATTCAAGATTGAAAAGAAAAACGGAAATTTGTCCTTCCTTTAACTTTAGTTCACTTTGAACTTTAGCTCACTTTAGTC
>JAAEST010000014.1 GCA_024229115.1 Oligoflexia bacterium | reverse complement strand
CGTTGGTTCTGGGCTGCCACTTCAGTAGCTGCTCTCTTGTGGTTAATATACCTGGTTGTACACGAAAGTGGTACATACTACCGGGAGCATTAAATAGTTTACATTGAAGCGTATTGAACATGCTTTTCTTTGAAATAATTTTTGACTATATATGGCTTACGCTGACGGCTTCTCAAATATGATCGAACATTTTTAATGAGTTGGTCTCTGGAATAAGCTCTTTTTCTTCCTACGGCATTACTTTTAACATCTTGATTAAGGATTTCATCAGGATTTAGTTCGGGACTATATGCAGGCAGAAAGAAGACACGAATACGATTAGTATTTTTCTCTAACCAATGTTTCAACTTAACTGAACGATGAACAGGATGACCATCTACAATCAAAAATATCTTACGTTTAATTTGTTTAAGCATACGCTTAAGAAAGTCCATGAATACATCTACACGAAAGGTGTCTTTAAAAACCATAAAATTCAGACGTCCTCTATTAGTAATGGCGGAGATCATGTTGCAAGAAAAACGTTGTCCTGTTCCGGGAATAACAGGTGTTTGGCCACGCCTTCCATAAGTACGACCAACAGCGTGATCAGAACGCATGCCCATTTCATCTCCCCAGTAAATCTCGGCTTTCTCAAGCTTAGCTTGTTCTCTAATCCTTGGATATTCTATTTTATGCCAACGTTTCACTTGTTCTGGTTTTTGCTCGTAGGCCCTACGGAGAGGTTTTTGAGGAGAGAAACCCCATCGGGCCAAGTATCTTCCAACTGTCCAAATGGAAAACTTTATTCCAAAACGTTTTTCTATCAACAAGGCAATCGCCTCTCTTGTCCAAAGATAAAAAGGAAATTTCAGTTGTTCAGGAGTCTTATCTTGGATGGTCCTAACAATTTGAGCGGCCTGCCACGGAAGAAGGGTTCCGCCTTTGGGGCGCCCTTGCTTTTTAGCTTTAAGAGATTTAGCACCGTCTTCACGATATTTATTAATCCACTTACCCAATGCTTGACGTGTTATTCCAAATATTTTGGCAACCTCAACTTGGGGTTTTCCAGCGATGACAGTTTTCACAGCTTTAATCCTTATTGCTTCTTGGGCACTTGGAGAAAGAGAACGAGCGTCGCTTGTTTCCATGTAATCAGTGTATCATAATCAACTAATAAATGCAAACTATTTAATGCTCTGGTTAGTATAAAACAACCTTGCCCGACTAATCCCCGCCTGTCGGACGGCAGACTGTGTCATAATTAAGCGACAAAAAGAGGATATCAGTGGTTTTTCTTTAAAAAGAGAAAAAATTAAGCCCATCAAGCCTATATCAAACTGTTTTCTTGTGAAGTGCAATTATTTTCATGGATAGTCTAATAGGCAAGAAGATCTTCTCACTTATACTGTACCGAGCCGTCCTATGAATCCCTTAACGCCTCCAAACAATGTGATCATTCGTGCAATGTTAAAACAAGTAGCTGCAATGGAGAGTTCTGCTTGAACACCCTCCTTTCCACGTAAAAGAAAGTTCGTCATACCAAGATTTCTCTTGATATGACCAAACGGATGTTCAACACGCGACTTTCGTCGTTTATAAACCTCCTGCGACTTTGAATGCTCGTAT
>JAAEST010000013.1 GCA_024229115.1 Oligoflexia bacterium | reverse complement strand
GACTATTGCAGCCATACTAACAGCACTATCACGAGGGAGGTAATAATTTTGCAGATTATTATTTACCAAAGCGTGAACGAAAGCGTTTTCGGGCATAAAACCATCAGCTTTGGCGATACTATCTTGGAGCGTTAGTTTTACTCATTAAGTCTATGTGTGTTTATTTCGTTATCCATCTTCAATAAACACACATAAACGATGTCAAAACTATCTATGTGTCTATTCCCAGAACTTCCACCATTTTTGGCTGTTCTCTTCTCTTTTGGCTTGGCCTTGCTCTGAGCCTTTGCCTTCCTCTTTGCGAACTTGCTCTGCTTTCTTCTCTTTTTGTTTGTCGAGTCCAGATTTCTTATCTTTTAGTTTCTCTTTTAGATCCTCAACTTCCTCTTGTTCAACCTCTAAATCTTCTATCTCATTCTCTAGCTTTTTCTTATCTTTTTTATTCTTAACTTTCTTAGCTTTTTTCTTTTTCTCTTCGATTAACTCTTCGAGTTCTTCATCGCGGTCCTCTATTTGCTTCTCAGCCTTTTCAATGTCGGAGGACGACTTTATCTCTTCTAAGTTTGGTTTCCCTTTTCCCGCCCATTCTGGTTTTTCCGAAAAGGCGACTGGAGAAACACACATTAGAACGCTAACTAAAGAAATAATCTTAACTGGTCTCATAATCTACTCCTTTAAACGATACCAATTAACATTATATAACACTGGCTGATATCATCAGGGAAATTGACCAACGAATAGATCTTAGGATATCCATTGAATACGCTAATTTACTGTTTAATCGCCGCAGCTCTGCTTCCCTATCTAGCGAAAATCCCGGTTGCTGTCGCTATGAACCGACTCGGTGGTTACGACAATAATCATCCGCGCGACCAGCAGGCGAAATTGCAGGGATTTGGAGCTCGTGCACTTGCCGCGCACCAAAATGCGTTTGAGTCTCTCATCGTATTTTCACCTGCGATACTTCTCGCCATAGCAACTGACACTGTCAACGAGAGCGTGCAGTTGTTTGCAATTCTCCATATCGGTTTTCGAGTGGCTTACCACATTTTGTATTTGGTCAATATTGG
>JAAEST010000012.1 GCA_024229115.1 Oligoflexia bacterium | reverse complement strand
GGAACTATTCTTGTTGGTCAAGGCAATATGAAGATCGGGCTTATTTCCCGGAAGACTGAGCTTGAAAGCATTAAATTGGAACTTGCAAAGATTTTAGAAGAGATTGAAACACGTTTAAGCGAAAAGGAGATTAAGGAAAGCGAGGTTGTACACCTGGCTCAAAATGCCGATGAGTTTAAGAGTGGGATAAATGCGGAAAATATTATTAAGGTTTCACAGGAAAATAACCTCCAGAAAGAAGAATTTAAAAATGTTGAACTTAACGATGAGATGGGTGTTAATGAGAGTGAAATACAGGAGATAAACGAACATATTGAAAGCATTAACCAGAGAGAAGTAAACCTTAACAATGAGATTGCAACCTTAAATGATCGGCGTAAAGTTTTGGAAGACCAGGTTGTAGTTTTAGATAATGACAAGGTCAATAAGGAATCCGGTAAGGTTGACGTACAAAACGAAATAACGGAACTTAAGATCGTGTTGGCACAAAAAGAAGAAAGAAAAGACAACGTCATTGCTTCAATTGAGAAATTGAAAAAGGAACTTTACGAGAACAAAGAAGAACTTACCGTTGCTTATAAGGAAATAGGTAATTGCCAGGAAAAAACGGCTGTAAGTGAAAATATGATTACCGATCTGAATAAAATGCTTGAAGACCTTCAGGCCGAAAAGGTTACATTAGAGGAAGAAAGCGTAAGATTGAAGGAGGAGCAAAGCGTTTGTAACGGGCAACTGACGGAAAAAAACAGGCAGGTAGATGAGTATGATGAAGAATATAAAGCCCATGAGCATGTAATAAATGATCTGCGGTTGAAAGAGAACGAATTTAAAATAAAAGCTGCAGATTTAGAAGAAAGAATTCGCGATGATTATCAGGTTGCACTTTCTGAGTTT
>JAAEST010000011.1 GCA_024229115.1 Oligoflexia bacterium | reverse complement strand
TAACTCAGGCGTCTGCTGTTCTTGACGGGTAATTCAATATTCAGTTGTAAAAGATCTCGTGATGGCCACAAGACCATTTTAAAGCCTTTAATTTTAAAAGATAGAGGGGCTTGAGGCCCGACTTCTCAGCCGTCTCTTGCCGATGGTGGAGTTGGCGGTAATCGAACCCACGTCCGAAATGCCATTACTCCAATTGCCTACGTGAGTAGTTTAACATAAATAACTAGAACAACATAAACTGGGCAAGCCCAAGGAAGGCGAAGAAACCTACAATATCAGTGACAGTTGTAAGAAGAACTGTACTGGCAATGGCCGGATCCACCTTAAGTTTTACGAGGGCCAAAGGAATTAGTGATCCAAAGAGGCCAGCAAAAATAAGGTTGATCACGATAGCGCTGCAGACAACAAGGCCGAGCTTTGGATGACCAAACCACAAATGGGCCATTAGTCCAATCAATAGAGCGAAGATAGCTCCGTTCACTAAAGATAAAAGAACTTCTTTCTTAATCGTCGCGAAGGCATACTTACTACTAATTTCACCAATGGCGAGCTGTCTCACGGTAACGGTAAGACTTTGAGTCCCAGCATTTCCTCCCATACTCGCAATAATGGGCATCAAAATAGCAAGGGCGACCATTGACTGGATGGTGGTATCAAAAACTGAAATCACATAGGAAGCAGCAATGGCAGTAAAGAGATTTATTAACAACCAAAAGGCACGAGTCTTGATGACCGGTAGAAAACTTTCGGCCTCTTCCGCATCAGCATTAACACCGGCCATGTGATAGATTTCATCAGTGGCCTTGTCTTGGATAAGATCATAGATATCATCAGAAGTAATACGACCTAATAACTTATTTTCATCATTCACAACAGGTATGGCCGAGAGATTGTAATCACTCACCCTTTCAACTGTTTCATAAATAGCTTCATTATGATTAGAAGAAATTTTTGAAATTGAAACTTGTCCTTTGTCGATAATCGATTCAAAAGTTTCACTCTTATTACAAATAATCAGTTCTTCTAATCCGATTGTGCAGATAAATTCTCTTTTCTTATCTACCACATAGACATGATAAATATTTTCAACTAAGTCTTTTTGTTTTAAAACACGAAGTCGATCGACCGCTTCCCAAATCGCCTCATCTAAAGAAGCACTGAAAAGCTCGGTCTGCATATGAGCACCTGCAAGATTGTCATCGTAGGAAATAAGTTTTTCAATAATCTTTCGATCTTTCTTACCCATTCCCTGAAGAATATCTTGGGCTTTCTCTTCATCACTTTCGCTAATATTCTTAATTAAACTAGCAGCATCGTCAGAGTCCATTTCTTTTGCAATGGAAGCAATCTCTTGAGAGCTTACTTGATCAGAAATTTCATCTTGAAGGTGAGAAGGAAGTTCCGCTAAGGTTTCTGGAACTAAATCTTTTGGTATTTTTAAGAATAATTTTTGATACAGGTCTTTATCAGCATCACGAATATCAAGAAGCAATTCCTTTAAATCAAATTCTGTTTTATTCTGCTCATTAATTTCTCCTAAGACAGAATAAAAACTTTGCTCTAATTGATCTAAGCTTTGCTTCATGGATTCACCTTGGCCTTAATCCCAATTCTTACGAATAAGATCAGCGAGCTCTTTTGCTGACTCATCAGTGTGAGCATAATCAGAAAGATCAACTTCTCCTTTCATCACATCTGAGAATGGATAAGACTTATGGTACTGGTCGTCTTCATAGCGCGGGATGATATGCCAGTGGATATGCTGGGCCTGATTCCCAAGTAACATATGATTCATTTTCCAAGGCTTAAAGATATCATTAATCACTTGAGTTGCTTTCTTTAACTCTAAAGCAAGCTCTGTGGTTTCAGTATCTGTTAACTCGTGCAGTTCGCGAACATGTCTCTTGGTAAAGAGCATGCAATAACCTTTATAGAAATAATGGTCACCTACTACAAGGTATGAATTTTTAAATTCATGGACAACAAAGGGATGATCTCCATTCAATTTGTTATAGAGATCAACCTTCTCACATATAACGTCAGGAAAGCTCATTATAGGTATTGAGCAAATTGAGTCAGAATAGTTTCAACAGATTCTGGGTTCATTTGCTTTTGATAGTTTGTCAGAATGTTTCTTGGAAGAACAACAGAACCAAGGTGTTCAAATTGTGCTCTCATTGCTTGGCAAACTTTTAGTCCGCCACCACCACTGTGTGTTCCAACAACTGCGAATTTTCCATTGAAGCTGGCTCTCCAATCTTCATTACCTGAACGAGAAATCCAAGCAACAGCATTTGTTACAATTGGCGGAATAGATCCATTATATTCAGGGGCAAGAACAAGGTAACCTGCACATGAAGTGAACATATCTGTAAGTTTTAAAGCGTCAGCAGGAATTCCCTTCCCTTCACCTGGAGACGTATAAACAGGAAGATCAAAATCTTCGAGATTTACAACTTCCCAGTCTACACCTTCAATCTTTGTTCCAACTTCTTTAATAGCATTAGCAAGTTTTAAGTTATTCCCTGAAGTCGCACTTATAATTAATACTTTTTTCATGATAATAATCCTTCTATTCGTCTTTTTAACTCGGCCTTAAATTTCACGTCGTGAAACTTCATCACAGTGGCCCTAATTTTCTTATCGTAATCTTCTACTTCTGTTAATTCACCTCGATGAGGCCAATCATTCAAGTGGTTTTCAATATCGTCTAAGTTTTTAATCAGATTAACTCCAAGACCTTCTTCAAGGTGTCCGCCTTTTAAGGCATCTTCAAAACAAATCACAGGTCTTCCACAGGCCATGGCCTTGAAAGCAAATTCTGGCCATCCAGTCTTATCTAGATCGATAATACCTTTAGTAGCAGCAAGAAGAGGTGCTAACTCTCCCGAGCAACGATTTCCGTAGAAATGTTCCATATGGTCTTTCTTTATCGACTCTAAATGATCGTCAATACCAGCGAACTTAAATTTTTGATTATTGGTCTTCATCAGATCAATCAAATGAGTTGCTTGATCTACATCTAAGTTTCCAGCATGAATAACCCAGAAGTCTCTTGGGAAAATTTTCTGTTGTCCTGCTGGAAATAGCGGATAGTCACTAATCTTAAAAAATGGAGGAAGAACATCACCAATATTATCAAAGTGATCTTTAAGATCATGATGAAGACTTTTATTTATGGGCCAAATAGTATCTGGCTTTTTTAGGCTTTTTAAAACCCAGTCTTTAATAAATGGAAAAGAAAGCTTTCCTAGAATTCCTTTTGGTTTCTTCTCAAGAACTTCCAGATCCACTAAATAAGTGGCCATTTTCGTTTTTTCACATTTCTTTATTCCGTGAGAAAGTCCCGATGAAATATTGATAATTAAATCAACGCTACAAGGAATGAAAAGATTCTTTGCCGCTCCTGGAATAACATAGGCCTTCTTCCACGCTTCATTAACACCGCCTTTAAAACGGCTCATAAATGTTGAATGAATTTTTCTTTGTTCAACTGGTCCAAGAATCTGTCCTGGAGCATGGATGAGGCAATACATTTCGGCCTCATCATAAAGCTCTAGGACGGCTTCAACAATGGAAGTTAAATGGTTTCTTTCTACCAGCCAATCGCAACTAACAGCAACTTTCACAACAACTAAAACCTTTTATTTAAATTAAAAGAGTGATTTAAAATACTCAGCAGTTTGTCTCATCCCGTCTTCAAAAGAAACCTTTGGTTCGTAATCACTTACTGATTGAATCTTAGTAAGATCAGGTCTTCTTCTTTTCGGGTCATCTTTTGGAAGCTCTAAGAAAGTTAACTTACTTGAAGAGTCTAAAAGCTTCACAATTAATTCTGCTGTTTCTTTAATTGAATATTCGTCAGGGTTACCAATATTAAAAGGTGTAGGATCATTCGAAAACATTACTCTATGCATAGCCGCCACTAAGTCTGAAACAAAACAGAAACTTCTTGTCTGAGAACCATCACCATAAATAGTAATGTCTTCACCTTTAAGAGCTTGGTTAATAAAATTTGGAATCACTCGCCCATCATTTGGTCTCATTCTTGGACCATATGTATTGAAAATACGAATAATACGCGTATCAACTTTATGAGTACGGTGATAAGTCATTGTCAGAGCTTCTGCAAAACGCTTACTTTCGTCATAACAAGAACGCAGACCAATTGGATTTACATTCCCCCAATAATCTTCTTTCTGTGGGTGAATTTCAGGATCTCCGTAAACTTCAGAAGTAGAAGCTTCTAAGAACCTTGCACCTTTCTCTTTAGCAAGCTGTAAAAGATTCCAAGTACCAATCGAGTTCACTGACATGATCTCTTCTGGAATAACCTGAAAATCAATTGGCGATGCTGGAGAAGCAAGCGAGTAGATATAATCAATCTTTACTCCATCAAGATTTGGTAATCCTTTAGTCACATCACATTTATGGAATTCGTAATTCTTATATCCAGCAAGGGCCTCAACATTAGATTCAGAACCAGTAATAAAGTTATCAAGACCAATTACTTTGGCCCCAAGATTTAAGTAATGTTCTGAAAGATGAGAAGGTACAAATCCTGCACTTCCAGCAACGAGAACCGTCTTACCTTCTAGAGAATCTGGTAATACCACTTGTTGAGATGCTGTCATATATTAATCCTTTAATAGTGTTTAATTTGAATAATCGTTGACCCTAATAAGAGTAATCCAGCTCCAACGATTTGAATAGGTTCTAGTGTAGCATTTAAGAAAAACCAATTCACTGAAATGGCGCAAAAAGGGAAGAACATTTCTGCCAACGCGCATAATTTTGCTGGGATTCTTTTGAGCCCTTGATAGTAGAAGAACATCCCCAATAGCCCCGAAAGGCCGACCATAAGAGCAATCTTTCCCCAGACTAGATTTGTCTGCGGAAATGACACCGCACTATGACCTAAGAATGGAAGAAAAGCTAACAATCCAAAGAGGAAACGACCCCCCATAATTTCTTTTTCGTCGTAACCTTCAAGCGAGAGCTTCTTACCAAAAACTGTTGAGCTCCCCCAGCCCACCACTGCCAACATTGTGAGTCCATAACCAAGCAAACTGGCAGATACATCGGCCTTATCGAGAAGTGGCATTAAATCTTTATAAGAAATGAGAATTCCGCCAATTAAACAAACAAAGGCCCAGATCATGAACTGCTGATTAATTTTTTCTTTAAGCACAACTCTGGCCAAGAGAATGGCAAAAAGCGGCTGAAGCTTTTGTAATAGAATGACGAGAGAAGGATTGATAAGGGCAAAGGCTTTTGTAAAAGCTAAAGTCGCCATAGACGAACCAATCGCTCCAATAAAAACAAAGTAGAAAATATGAGAGACTTTCGCATTCCAGATACGATGACGATATTTAATAAAGAATGGAAGGAAAATCGCAGTTAAAAGAACATGCTCAGTAAAAACAATTGTCCAAGCACTTAGTCCTCCAAAAATGAGAGGATAGCGAATCAGTGTATCAACGGCCCAGAGGGAACAGGCCAAAATAATAGAGAGAACGCCTATCAAAATACATCCTTCAAGAAATTATCGAGAGCTTCCCTAGCTCTTGCTGACGCTTTTGCCTTTTTAACCTTCTTTCTATTTTTACGATCTCTTCTTTCTGGTTTTGTTAATTCAACCGCTGGAAGTAACCCAAAGTTAATATTGGAAGGTGCAGGCCTATGAGCTGTCATCACATAATTTACCAAGGCACCAGTCGCTGTTTCAATAGGAAATTTAACTGATGTCTCACCTTTAAGTTTTCTAAGAACTTGAAGGCCTACATAAAGTCCCATCATCGCTGACTCTGTATATCCTTCAACTCCAGTAATCTGACCTGCAAAGTGAATCTGAGGATGTTTTTTAGAAGAAAAGTCCCAGTCGAGGAGTTTTTTAGAATTTAAAAATGAATTTCTATGAACACTTCCAAGGTGAAGGAAACTTGCATTCTCTAAACCAGGAATCATTCTGAAAACACGTTTTTGCTCTGGATATTTCAAACGAGTTTGAAAGCCAACAAGGTTAAAAGCTGAACCCACAAGGTTTTCTTTTCTTAGCTGAACACAAGCGTAAGGGATATCACCATTTGGCATTTCTAATCCAATTGGCTTCATACAAGAAAAGCGAGCGGTATCAACACCTCTTTCGGCCATGATATCAACCGGAAGACATGACTCAAAGAACTTGTACTCTTCAAAATCTTTACTTGGAACTTTCTCAGCTTTAACAAGCTCGGCGATAAAAGCTTCATATTGCTCTTTATTCATTGGAGCATTGAGATAGTCAGCCTCCACTCCTTCATCTTCAGGAACTGGCTTATGACGATCTTTGTAATAAAGTTTTGTATAGTCGAGTCCTTCAGCATCAACTACCGGAGCAATCGCATCGTAGAAATAGAAATCTTCTTGCCCTAGATCATCTGTCATCCACTTCTCTAATCCTTCTGTTGTTAGAGGACCAGTGGCCAGAATAACAAAGCTACACTCGAGCTCTTTCATCGCCTTCAAAGGCTCTGTGATTTCTTCATCGATAACTTCAATATTTTCATGATTTCTTAGAACTTCTGTGATTTTTGCCGCAAATTGTTCACGATCAACAGCAAGAGCATCACCGGCAGGAACAGCTGTCTCTTTTCCAATTTTAAGAACCAGTGAACCTAGCTTTTCCATGTCATATTTGAGAAGGCCATGCCCCGAATCAGGGTTCATACTTTTGAGACTATTTGTACAAACAAGCTCTCCAAAATCTGTCATTTTTTGAGCCGGATTTAGCTTCTTTGTCTTACATTCAGCCAGAACAACTTTCACTCCACGAGACGCAAGGAAAAATGCAGCCTCACTTCCGGCCATTCCCGCTCCAACAACTAGTACTTTTTGCGTCTGATCCACAGATATTCCCCTATTTAGGCTTTCCTAATTTTACCCTCTTATATATAGTGTTGGAATCTACATTTAAGGGAACGTTCATGCAAATTGTTATGCACCAAACCCATCAAATTATTGGGGATTTTGATAAAATTTACACAGAAATTGAGACTCACTTGAGAGACTCAAAGAAAGGTGAACTTCATCTCTATCCAGAGCTTTATTTTACCGGCTATCCTCTTCAAGATTTGGTGCTGCAAAGAACATTTATTGAAAGATATTTAGCCTTCTTTGATAAGGTAAATGAGCTCTTTGAATCAAGCAAAGACAATGGAGCCATGTTTCTCTTTGGAGGTCTTCATTACCAATTTGATGACTCTAATCTTCCTATAAAAATTCGTAATGTGATCTGGAAAGGTATCTCTGGCCAGAAATTAGAAGACGTTTACACCAAACAACTACTGCCTAATTACGATATTTTTGACGAAGAAAAATATTATGAGCCTGGAAAAGAAGCTAACGTTATCACTTTTGAAAGTAAAAATATTGGACTACTTATTTGTGAAGATATGTGGTTTAGCTCTTCTCATGATGAAGACCCAATCACTCGTCTTCAAGATTATATTTCTGAAAAATCAATTGAATTAGATCTCATTGTGAACCTATCCGCATCACCTTTCTTCTTAGGAAAAGAGGCTAAGAGAATTCAAAGGGCCAGCCTTATCGGCCATAAATTTGGATGCCCTTTCTTCTATCTCAACATGGTCGCCTTTGAAGATGAAATTATCTTCGATGGTGGAAGTTTTGTGACTAATGGTGATGAAGTGATTGCTCAAGGTAATCTTTTTAGGGCCGACCTTTTGAAAGTAGAATTGCCAGAATCAAAGCCTGCCAAAACTATCTCTGAAAAGGCCGAGATTGTTGAAAATACTTGGGAATCACTTTTTAAGCCTAGTTTAGATCTAACTCAAAGGCCCCCTGTTCTTCCTCAGCTTTCTGATGAAGACTGCCAAACCATTCTTGAAGCCATTCAGCTTTCTGTTCAGGATTATATTCGAAAGACTGGCTTCAAAAAATTTACGATTGCTCTCTCTGGAGGAATTGATAGCGCTCTCGTGGTAGCGATATTGAGCCTCATAAAAACGCAAGAGCAAGAATTAGAGGCCATCTACATGCCAGGCTTTTATTCTCGAGGTATTAGTTACGACCTTTCAGCACAGCTCTGCCAAAATGTGGGAATAAAACTCACGACCCTGCCGATTAAGTTCTTTCATTCATCAATCAAGAATAGTTTCAAAGATAACTTTGGAGAGGATCTCGAAGGTTTATCTGATGAAAATATTCAGAGTCGCCTGCGTGGGGCCCTGCTCTTTGCTCGCTCCAACCAAACGAACTCTATTGTCTTTAACACGAGCAATAAATCTGAAATCGCAGTGGGATATTCAACCATGTATGGAGACAGTGTTGGTGCCCTCTCCATTTTAGGCGACCTTTATAAATCGGAGGTCTTTCAGTTAGCAAATTATATTAACAAGAAGTGGAAGGGAATTATTCCAGAAGAAATAATCACTCGTCCCCCTAGTGCTGAACTAAGGGAAGATCAAGAAGATCAACAAAGTCTTCCTCCTTATGAAAGGCTCGATGCTATTCTGGAAGGACTTCTCAGTTATCGACTAAGTCTGAAAGAGTTACACGATCTTGGTCTAGATCAAAATGAAATAGAAAAAACATATGACCTTTACAATAAAAGCGAGTATAAGAGGAGGCAATTCTGCCCCATCATCAAACTAAAGGCGAAAAGTTTTGGTTTTGGGTACAGAGTTCCGATAACGAAGTCGTTTAAATAAACTTTGGTTTAATATGTAAGGAGTTATTCATGTCACAAAAAAGTTTAGATTCAATTATGAAGTCTTGGACTGAGCTAAAAAAGGAAGCACAAGAGCTTGCCGAGCTAGGTTCAACAAGTGTTAAAGATCTTCAAAAGAAGGTTGAGAAATTTCTAAAGTCTGCTGAAAAAGATCTTAAGAAATTAGTAGAAAAAGATGCTGCTAAATTAGTTAAGAAACTTAAGAAAGAAAAAGTTACTTTAGAGAAGAATATCGACAAAGCTGTTCAAAAAGAAATCAAGAAAGCTAAGTCATTCATCAAAGATCAGAAGAAAGAACTAGCAAAGCTTCAAAAGAAGATTGAGAGCTATGTTCCAGCTGCGAAAAAGCCTGCGAAGAAGAAGAAGGCTACAAAGAAGAAGACTGCGAAAAAAGTAACTAAAAAAGCAGTTAAAAAGACAGCGAAAAAAGTTGCGAAAAAAGCCACTGCTAAGAAGTCTAAGGTTGCGAAGACTACTCGTAAAAAAGCACCTACTAAAAAGAAATAGAAAATATCAAAGCTCCCTGATGGGAGCTTTTTTTTACTTAGTTTACTTTAGCGAGAGAGCGAATATAGTTTTCAACATCTCTCAATTCTTTTTCAGATAATAAACTCTTCCAGCCTGGCATAGTTCCTTTGTAGCGAGATGCCATAATAAAAAACTTAAAGCTTGGAACATTTCTCGCAGTTTCTACCAGATTAGCCGGAGGTAAGGCCTGATCCTCAGCATCTGGTCCACTACCAAGTCCATCTCTTCCGTGACAAGAAAGACAGTGTTGCTCATAAACAACTTTTCCTCTTCTTGCTGAAACTTCATCATATTTTAGATTGGCCACATGCTGACTAATATCTTTTTGAACAGGAATAATACCATGCCTCATCGTCTTCTTACTTTCATAGAAGCCTTTTGAATCTTGATTCACTTGAGCACATGAAATCACTAAAATAAGGAGCGTAAATACTAAAAATTTATTCATATTTCCTGCTTGATACGGTTTATTGCCCAAATTTTAGTCCTCTTTGCCACATTTGCAAATATGATTTGTGTTTCCTCTTTAAATATCATTCTAAATCGCATAATCTAACTCGGTGAAAAAACTTGAAAGACGCCTTGGGCTAGGTGCCATTATTGCCATTAGTATCTCTTCTATGTTGGGAAGTGGTATTTTTGTTCTTCCAGGGATTGCGACCACAATTACTGGACCTTCAGTTTGGCTTGCTTTCTTAATCGCGGCAATTGCAGTCTTACCTGCGGCACTTTCAAAATCGGAATTAGCATCGGCCATGCCATCATCAGGTGGAACCTATGTATATTTAGAAAGATGTTTCGGTCCACTCTTTGGAACTGTTTCAGGTATTGGGCTTTGGTTAAGTCTTCTTCTTAAGTCTTCGTTTGCCCTCGTCGGTTTTGGGGCTTATTTAAAAATTCTTGCTCCCTCAATTGAGCTAATTCCTACCTCCATTGGGATTCTGGTTTTCATTGTCGTCATTAATATTCTAGGAATTGGTAAAGTTTCTTCTCTTCTTATTGGAGTAGTGATTGCTTGCTTTGTCAGTTTAGGACTTGTCTCTGCTGGTGGTGTTTTTCAGATTAATCCTGAATATATGAAGCCTTTTCTAAGTAATGGACCAGAAGGACTTATTTCGGCGACAGCTCTCGTTTTTGTTTCCTACGCGGGAGTCACCAAAGTCGCAGCGATTGCCGAAGAAATTAAAGATCCTGAAAAAAATTTACCAAGAGGTATTTTGATTTCACTCTTGGTCGTTTCTATTGCTTATGCGGTAGTTACCTTCATTCTTTCAGGACTTTTTACACAAGACTTCCTTTCTGGAAACTTAAGCCCAATTTATTATTTTGCGAAGAAAGTTCACGGTGATTTCGCTGGAACAATCATGGCCATCATTGCTATTGTGACAATGAGTTCTATGGCCAATGCAGGAATATTAGCGGCCAGTAGATTTCCTTTTGCTATGTCGCGAGATCATTTAATTCCAGCTCTCTTTAGCAGGATTCATAAGAAGTTTTTGACTCCAGTTCCCTCAATCATTATCTCTGGGATGGCCGTGGCCTATGCCCTTCTCTTTTTAGATATTACTAAGATCGTAAAATTTGCCTCTGCCTTTAAGCTAATGATGTTCTTTGCGGTTAATGTCACAGTTATCGTTTTAAGAGAAACAAGAGTTCAATGGTATAAGCCAAGTTATAAAAGTCATTTCTATCCTTACGTCCAAATTTTTGGTGCTATTCTGACAGGTGGATTATTAATAGGAATGGGATTTGATTATCTCTATAAGGCCCTTCTCACTATTGTTATCCCTGGTGTCATTCTCTACTTTGTTTACTCTCGAAGAAAAACTGATCGTAAAGGTGTTATCGGAATTCGCGGAAAAAGAAGTGATCTGATTGATGAATCGCCAGAAGTTGTGTCTCGCTCAAAAATTGAAAATATGGATCTCTCTCAAGATGCAAAAGTTGTTGTGTCTCTTTTTGGAAAAGAGCGCTCTCCAGAAATGCTTATTGAAATGGGTATTGCTCTAGCTGAACATGGAAACCTAGAAGTTGCTCACATAACTGAAGTTCCTGAACAAACAGACCTTGATGACATGAGAGAAGAGCCGGCAGAACTTAGAAGTCTAAGAAGACGAGTTGTGGCCATGGCGGTTGAAAAGGGTGAGCCTATTTCTTTTGATCCAGTTGCTTCTCACGATTTAGCAAAGACAATACATTTGATTTCCCAAAGACTTCACTGCCAATGGCTCATGATTGAATGGAGAGGTAAAACAGCTGGTGCTTTCACTTTTCATAATCCAATTGGCTGGCTTAAAGGACACTTAAGTTGTAACCTTGCTATCTTTAGAGATTCAGGTGTTCGTTATATAAGAAAAATTCTTGTTCTCTTAAGAGAGAACTATAACGATCCTATTTCAATCGATACTGCAGATCACCTGGCCCAAGTAAATACTGCTGATATTACTATCATAAAAGTTCTACCAGAGGATGCTGAAGACTATCGTGTAGAAAGAGCACAGAAGAAACTACAAGAATATTCTGAATCAATTGAAGCAAGAACAGCTTATGAGATTATTCGTTCCAATGATGAAGTGAATACAATATTAGAGTTAACAGCTGAATACGACCTCTTTGTATTTGGTCTTAAACAACAAACTTTTCTTTCAAGTGCTTTTGGAAGTGATGATGATAAGTTAACAGCGAAAGCGGCTTGCTCTGTCTTAAGTGTTCAAACGACTGCTAATTGGTCGTAACTTCTTCTCGGTAAGGACGCCACTTACCATGCCAAATATTTAGTTTCCCACTTCTTAAAGTATTAGTTCCCGTATGAACATCAAGTAAACAATAAGAAAGAAATGTATTGGAATCGTGAAGACCTGCATCTAGTGAAGGAATATCATTCCAAGTACCAGTGTTGAAATAGAACTTTCCTTCAGGAAACCGTCGCCATTCTTGAACATGAGTATGCCCCATCACAACGGTATGAATAGCAGGATTTTTCTTTAAGATCGCCTTTGCCTTCTTTTCATAACGAGGATAGATGGTAATTTGCTTTAGAAGCTTTAAAGTCGTTCTGAAATTACGATTTTGCTTTGTATAAATATCTCGATTTCTTTCCCAAAGATATTTAATCACAATCCAAGTCATCTTTAGAAAGAATGGAAGGTCATGAAAGAAAGTCCACTTTATATAACTACCAAGTGGTCTCACCTTATCAATATGCGGTCTATCTTTTTTTAGTTTAGGTAGAACAGAAATACAAAAAAGACTTCCCCAAGGAAAATTTAAGATTCGCTTTCCATTAGGACCATCCATGAAGTACTTATCAGGAGCAACAGTGTTAATAACTTCAAATCGATGGCCATGCTCAATATGAACACCATGAATATTGGCCTCAAATCCAAATTCTAGGTTTTCCCCCACTACTTCTTTTAAATATTCCTGAGCTCCAGGAAATGCCATCGCAGCATCATGGTTACCGATAATATATGTTATCTTTTTATTAGGTGTGGAAATGAACTCCTTGAGACTATCAAAGAAAAGCTTATGCCCTTTAACAATTTTTCTTAGGGCTTCAACCGTAAGGTCCTCATCTACAATATGAGTAAAAACCCCATCAGTATCTATTTGAATAAGATTAAGAATATCACCATTTAGCACCAGATGAACTTTGGCCAAATAATTTTTCCCTGAAGAATAGAACTCTAGAAATTCAGCAAAGCGATCATCTTCAAAGAAGTCTTCTAAGATATTAAGCTGACCATTCTTAAGGAATTTTCCTTTACCGATATGAAAGTCACTTACTGAGATTATCTGCATTATTTAGCTTCTTGGAAAATTTCAGAGGTAAAACAAACCCTGCCTCTACCTTTCTTCTTTGCTTCGTACATCATTTTATCAGCAATAAGAAGAACATCTTCTTTGGTATTAGCATCATCTGGGAAAGCCGCAATACCAATGGAAACAGAAAGGGCAAAATCATTTGACTCCGCCTCTAAAGAAGATTCATCATCAACAACAAACTTTTCGTTCTTTACTGCTTTTAATATTCTATGACCAATTTTTTCTGCTATTTCAGAATTTACATCAGGTATGATCATAACAAATTCATCCCCACCATAGCGATAAATCAGATCACTCTCTCTTAACGTAAGTTTCAATAGCGATGCCATGTCATTAAGAAGTTGTGTCCCAACCAAATGCCCATGGCCATCATTAACACTTTTAAAGTGATCAATATCAATAAAGAGCACACTAAATGGCTCTTTCATTTCTTTATATCTTAAGACGGCAGAATCTAAATCTTTATAAAGTTTTCTTTGATTATAAAGACCTGTAACATCATCGATATGAACTAAATCTTCTAATTTTTTATAGTCTCTTAATTGAAGAAAACACTTATTCGAGTTTTCCATAAATGAGGTAAGCCTTTGTAGAAAGTCGACTTCAGGTTTTTCCTTTGACTTAAAAATAGCAACAAAGAGTTGAGTTTCTGATTTCCCACAATAGAATGCACAATATTCTTTATCATCTAGGCTTAAGCAATGATACTTTTCCTTCTCACCTTTACTAAGATACTCTTTTAACAAAGTATTAATATTATTATCAGAGTAAGATCTTTGTGCATGACCCTTATTCCATATGGCCCTTGCATATTTTAAAGGATCTTTTTTTAAAGTTGAATGCTTCAATGGTAGTGATAGAACCAGAAGCGGCATACTTGAGCAGTTATTCTTCAGAAAACGATCCAACTGACCATAGAGCCTTTTAGGTCCACTAAAAGGATCATATTGAATCACAAATGTTAAAAAGTTTTCTAAAATTTCACTCATTATTTTAACTTATTTAGTTTCTCTTTGATATCAGCATCAATTTCAATATCTTCTTCTAACAACTCAATAGAACCACGTAAAGTCTTCATGATCTTGCCTAACCTTTCTTCGATTTTGATCTTATCCTCTTTATGTTTCTGTTCCTTTATAATCGTATTTTCCATATTGAATTCAAGTTGATCGATTTTCCTTTTTAGCTCAAGAATTTTTTGGTCTCTTGCATTAATCAAAGACTCTGAATCAATCTTAGCCAATTCTAATTTTGACTCTAACTCTTTTTCTCTCTTTCTAATCTGATTAAAGTCAACTCTCACCTTCTGCTGAAGCTTATCGAACTCACGTTGAAGTCTCTTCATTTTTTCTTCCGAAACTAATCGCTTTTCTTCACTTAATCTTAGTCGATATCGATATTCATCAACTTCTTCAGAATGTCTTTTCTTTATAATACTTAGCTCAATCTTTAACTCATCAAGTTCAGAAGCAAGACCAAGATTATCTTGTTCAACACCTTTATTTTCTTTTTGTAGCTCTTTAATTTCTCCTAAAAGATCATTACGTTCTTCTCTTAGTTGACGGATCATCGACTGGAGACGAAGCATTTCACTTTCGTTAAAAGCGGTTGGTACACGATCTTCTTGAGCAGTAATTCGAACTCTAGCCTCGGACGCGAGTGCGTCCTCATCTGCACTCATTGCAGGAGCAGCTGGTTCAACTGCAGGCTCAGTTTGCTCGGAATTCTCAAAAGCTTCCGCTTCCGAGTCGTCCTCATCATCACTCTCTAATTGAGATGAGTCAAAAACGACAGTCGCTTCGTCCTCATCATCATCATCAACATCAGGTTGCTGTAATCCAGACAAAGTATCGTCATCAACCCCCATTGTAGCGGTCATTGTAAGATCGTCTTCATCCTCGTCATCAAGATCATCAGATGCTAGTAGATCATCATCTAACTCTTCCCCATCAGAGTCTTCACCAAACTCCATTTCCGTTAAATCTTCATTAGGCCTATTAATTAGTGAGTCAGTCATTTCTTCAGACATGACAACAGTTGGATTAGTATTTTCTCCTACGTCTTCATCCTCGCCCTCGTCATCAGAAAATTCGAGAACTCCCTCATCCTCGTCATCAGTTAAAATTTCGGAAATTGTATCTTCGTCTTCTGTTAGTTCGGCATTCTCGAAAGCTTGCTCGGACGCTAATGCGTCCTCATCCTCATCCTCATCATCAGAAAATTCTAAAGCGTCGTCAACAACATCAGTATCGTCATCTAATTGTGGAAGATCTTCTATTTCTTCTTCTTTTGGTGCGGCCGGCTCAGGTGCGGCCGGCGTAGGTGCAGCCTCAGCTGTTTCCTCTGCTCCAAGATCTAAATCACCATCGTCGTCATCCGCCGTTCCGAGATCTAAACCACCATCGTCGTCACCACTAAGATCTAAACCACCATCGTCGTCACCACTAAGATCTAAACCACCATCGTCGTCACCACCTGAGCCGGCCACACCAAGATCTAAACCTCCGTCTTCGTCATCCGCCGCTCCGAGATCTAAACCATCGTCATCACCACTACCGAGATCTAAACCTCCATCGTCGTCATCCGCGGCTCCAAGATCTAAACCACCATTCTCGAAAGCTTCAGCTTCCGAGTCTGTTGTTGGTTCAGAATCATCTAAGCTAAACTCTAGCCCGTCGTCTTCAGAATCTGTTTCTGCAGCAACTGGTTCGGTAGCTTCATCGCCTCCGGCTGATCCGCCCGAACCAAATTCAAGTGCACCATCATCAAGCTCATCGTCATCCATTTCTAGGTTTAAATCTAAATCATCATCTGACATATCATCACCCTCCGTCGCCACTTCTGGCTCGGCTTCTAATTCGGCATCTAGTTCTACATCGATATCATCACTTTCAGTATCAGCTTCAAGCTCAGCGACATCTAAAGAGATGTCGTCATCACTTTCGCCATCGATATCTAAGGAAACATCATCATCTCCTGTATCCAACTCATCACCTGAGCCGGCCGCACCTAAGCCGGCCGCACCTAAGCCGGCCGCACCAAGATCTAAGGAAACATCTTCGGCATTATCCTCTTCTATTTGTGCTTGTGACCTTAAATCTATTCTTTCATTTTCATTATTAATTATTGGATCAGCGGCCTTTCCAAAGACTGCATCAAATTTTGCTTGTATGGCATCATTGATTGGACCTTCAAAGCAAGGCTCATCACTTTGAACAGAGTGATCTGCGACAAGATTTCTAACTTCCGTACTCACTCTCATTTCTGCAGGCTCAAACTCTCCAGTGTCATCATCGGCCAATGTATCAAACATGGCCTTTGGTTCACTAAGTTTTACACCTGACGGTAGCTCACCTAACTCATCCCCTTCACTAAAAGCTTCCCACTCCTCGATATAATCTGCTAATTCGAAATCATTGAGGACTCCATTAATCATGGCCACTGTTAAAGGTTTTGGTAGATAAGCGTGACAACACTCTTTAGCTTTTTGATGTTTTTTGATTTTCTTAATAATTGAATCGTCAAAGAGACCTACCCTGAGAAGCCAATCATTATCTTTGAGAGATTTATTAAACTTTAAAGTCTTTTTGTGATCATAGGTGAAATCAAAGAAGACGATGATATCTTCATCTTCATCCTCATCCTCGTCAGAATCAGATTCGGGCTCAAGTAAATCGAGCAACTCTTCCTGATCGTCGGTCATGAATACATTCTGTGAATTGAGGCTTTCTACCACATCTAGTAACGCGTCATCATCACTGTAAAAAATGATTCTCATCTATCTCCCTAATAGAACATGCTATCTCTATGATATCAAAGGGCTTTGCAACGCGAAAATCAGTACTTAGGGGGCAAATCCTACCCCTCAGAATCATGATTTTTGGTTTGCAATCGAGTGAATTGATAGGATAAAATTTAACTATAATTCTAGGTACTTGGATAATGATGGATTGAATATGATATTAAAGAAAATTGCCCTCACTTTAGCATTTATTTTATCAGCGACGACGATCAGCGCTAATGAGAAAATGGTTCCTTCTCCTCTTCTAATGATGGATGAACTTTTCTCACACCACGTTCTAATTGCAGAAAAGTCGACGCATCAACTCCACCTCTATGAATTTAAAAATGACCGCCCTCAATTAATTAGAACTTACGATATGGCCACGGGTAAGAAAGCTGGCGATAAAATCTTCCAAGGTGATCACAGAACACCTGAAGGAATTTACCACTTTGTTGATTTCCTGACTCATGCTGACCTTATTAAACGTCATGGTGAAGAGAAAGGTAAGATTTATGGTGTTGGGGCCTTCGTTATGAATTACCCAAATATCATTGATTCAAGAGAGAAGAAAACGGGCTCAGGAATCTGGCTTCACTCTACAAATGATGAAACTCGTATTGAAAAAGGTTTAGATAGTCGTGGTTGTATTGTGACTGCAAACACTCACCTCATCGATATCGCGAAGTATATTGAGCTTTATAAAACTCCAATTGTAGTCGTTCATGACTTAAAGTTCCTTAAGGAATCGACTTGGAGAAAGAAGAGACAAAAAGTTGCAAAAACAATTAATGACTGGCTCGATGCTTGGAGATCAGAAGATATTAAAAAGTATATTGAGCAATATCACGAGGAGTTCAATGATCCAAATCGTGGAAATAAATCTCAGTTCAGACAGTATAAGAGAGCCGTTTTCTCACAGCCTGGTCAGCCTTTAATTGATATTAAAAATGTTAATGTTTTCCAAGTTGATGACTATGCTGTTGCTACTTTTCAACAGGCCTATGAATCAAATACGATTCAAGACCTAGGTAAAAAGACACTTTATTTAAAAAGAGATGCTTACTACAACTGGAAAATTGTTTCAGAGCAGTGGTCTAAGCATGGAATTGATTCTGATAGTACTGTTGCTTTTCAACCTTCAATGAGATTTTTCAAGACTCAAAACCCTGTTCAAATCATGGGAGATCTACTAGAAAATCCAAATGGTAATCGCTCAGAGGAAGGAAATAACTAAAAGTGATTACCCAAGCGAAGAAGAAACTTTCATTCATCATTTATGATGAAAACCAGGCTCCACGTTATTATGAATTAAGTAAAGGACTCTTACGTTTCATCGTATTTGTTCTCCCTACTCTTGCTCTAATCTCAATTCTTATCACTATTGCAGGCTTTCTTTACTTTAAGCAGATTAGGCATTTCGCTCAAATGAAAGAGCCTCAAATCATTAGTGACCTTAAGCAAGAGATTGTGACATTAAAAGAACAAGCCGCCTCTCTAGATAAAGAAAGAGAAAGCCTTCTTGTAAAACTTGGGCAAGGTACGAAAGACGCAACATCGCTTGAAAGTCTTCTTCTCTTTAAGCCAAGTCCTGGTCGTAAAGATTTAACTAAAAGTCCGAACCTAAGAATTGAAGAAGTTGAGGCCACTCAACAGGGTCAAAATATTAACTTAGACTTCAAAATTCTTAACTTAACTAAAGATCAATCTAGAATTTCAGGATTTATCTTTGTGGTCATGAAAGATGGAGATAACCTTGTCACTTGGCCAACGGGCTCTATGGCCGATCAGGAAATGGATATATCTTTTAACAAAGGTGAACTCTTTTCAACCAGTCGTTTTAGACCAGTGAAAGTAACATTCCCACCGACGAAAGAGAAAGACTTACTCTTTAAGATCGTTATCTTTTCTAGAACTGGTGACTTAATTTATAAACAACTCGTACAAAAAACTATAGGTAACTAATGTCTGAGATTATTCACTTAAAAGATCAGGATTATTCTTTCTTTGGACGAGGTGCCAAACTTAAAGGTGAATTCAACCTTCAAGGTGTCACTCATATTGCTGGTCAAATTGAAGGTGATATTACGATGACGGGAAAAGAGAAAGTTACTATTGAACCCTCAGCTTTAATCAATGGGACTTTGAAGTGTCATGATATTGAAATCTTCGGAGTTTTTAAGGGTGAGCTTCTCTCAACTGGTAAAATAACAGTCTACCCTAGTGCCACTCTCAGTGGTAAAATTCAGGCCCAGAATATCTCAATACATCCTGGAGCCGTGGTAAATATGGAAGGAAAAACGGACTCTTAAAAAGTTCCTATTCGCTAATTATAGGAACTTCTTATAATTAATAACCTTAACATCACCAAAATCTTTTAACTTACTTTGAAGAGACCTAGGTCCAACAACCACAATTGTTTGATCATTCCAATGATAGAGAGACTTCACAATCTCTTGAAACTTTTCTTTGCTGATTAAGTTAACCTCATCTTTAAATGAGTCGAGAGCATTAAGAGTTTTATTTTCATGATCTAATAAAATCATTTCACCAAGAAGGCTTTCAGAAGTTTGAAATCTAAATGGAAAACTACCTGAAAGAAATCCTTTAGAGCGATCTAAATCTTCTTTCCCAAAGTCACCTTTTTCAATACTTTCAATCGTATTTCTAGTTTCAATAAGTAACTTATCAACTGTTTCATTCTTCGTGAAAGTCGCAATTCCAGCACGACCATATTCTTTTTGATTACCAGCAAAGGCACTCACTGAATATGTAAGTCCATATTGCTGTCTTAAAACTCTCATTAGACGGCTTGTAAAACCACCTCCTAAGAATTCAGAAGCAAGAGTTGTTTCACTATCTTTTCTTAATTCATTCTTATTGATGAATTTACCAATTCTAACTTGAGCTTGGTTGGCCTTAGGAACAGTAATTAAGTAAATACTTGGCTTTCCTTTACTCTTAATTGGAGTGTAAGAAACCGCTCTTTCATATTTACCTTCTCCCTTCCAACCACACTCATTAAGAATAACATCCTTAATAGAAAGCACTGACTTTGGACCTGATAGATAAATTCTCTTCTTAACTTCTTTATTTAAATAATTCAGTTTTCCTTTAAGCTTCTTAGTCGTTAAACGGATCATGTCTTTCTTTTTTCCACTTACTGGATAGCTATATGGGCTTCCTGCAAGAGATAATTCTCTAAAAGCGAGTGAAGCAATACCGCTTGGATCGTTAACCTTAGAATCAAGGGCAGTCACAGCTCTCTTGATAGTATTCTTTAATTCTCTTTGAGGATAAGTCGCATCTTGAAAGAGATGACAGAACTTCTTCGCTGTAGGGATCACATCTTTTGTTAAACCTTGGAACTTAAAAAGAGAATATTCATGAGTCACATTAGAGGCATAAGTCACTCCAAAGAAATCTAGATTATCGGCAATATCTTTCCTCGAGAATCTTCTTGTTCCGTATGTTAATAATTGAAGTGCTGCTTCTGTCGAACCTTTTTCACTAGCAGACTCACTTAAAGCACCATCAGCAAAATAAATCATCACATTATAAGTTGGAAAACGATCATCCTCTAACCAAACAACCTCAAGGTTTTCCCAATTCATTCTTTTGATATTATCTGTACCGTAACTAGCATAAGTAAATTGAGAAAGAGCTATTAAAAATATTAGTAGTTTCATTATCTTCTTCCTTTTTTAGCTTTCGGGTGCTTGTCCCAGACAGAGACCATAAAATATTCGTCTTTATTGAATAAGTTTTTACATGTTGTTTTCAACTCATCTTCCGTAATTGAGTTATAAATCTCTAGTTCTTTCTTATAGAAATTATAGTCTCCATAAAGAGTCTCGAGTTGACCTAAATAGTGGGCCACCCCTTTATTTGTTTTAATTCCATGGTAGAAATCCACGAGATATTGATTCTTAGTCTTCTGAACAGACCTAGCTGTTATGGCTTCATTACATGACTTCTTTAAAGTTCTAAGAAGACTTCTCTTTGCCTTATTAAAACTCTTTCCTTTTAAAAGTTGACCAGAAACAAAGAAGATACCGTTATATCTTAAGTTGTAATTAGATGTTGAAAGACTCGCAAACTGAGGTCTTTTACCAACAACTAACTCCTGAGTTAAATAACTACTCTCACTCTGTCCAAGAACAGTAGCTAAGATATCCATAACGAATGCTTCTCTTTCTCCAAGAGGTAATCCTCTATATCCCATCATAAATAATGGCGTTGGAGATTGACCGTAGAGCTTAGTGTGCTTTTTGAAGTTCTTATTTTGAAAAGCATAGAGATCTCTATCATCCTTTGATTTCTTATAAGCAAGAATCTCTGGAGAAGACCTTTTCATACTTCCAAACTTTTCTTTTACAAGAGAATAGACGTCTGATGCATCCACATCTCCAACAATGACGATTGTGGCATTGTCTGGACGATAGAAGTTTTTAAAGAACTCTCTTACCTGCGCACGAGTTAGGCTGGCGAGATCTTGCTCACTACCAATGACACTTCCCCCATAAGGAGTCCCTCTAAAAACTTTTTGCATAAGAGAAAGATAGAGCTGCCCACGAGGACTATTTTCATATCTCATCTTTCTTTCTTCAAAGATAACTTTTCTTTCCGCCTCAAAGCTATATTCTTCGAGAAGAAGATTTTCCATTCTATCGGCTTCCATATCAATGATTTTTTCAATCATATGAGAAGGCATACTTTGATAGTAAACAGTGCTATCAAAGTTTGTATAAGCATTAGTACTTCCACCATTGGCCTCAATAGTCGTATCAAATTGCTTAGGGCCATACTTCTTCGCTCCCTTGAACATCATATGCTCTAGAAAGTGAGTTGCTCCGGTGGTTCCTTGAGATTCGTGACGCCCACCTACATTATAGAAAGTGTAGTAGCTAAAAATAGGAAGTTGTTTATTTTCACTCACTAAGAGTGTCAGTCCATTATCGAGAACGAACTTTTTCACAGGTATTCCCTCACCGATTTGTTCAGAAATCGATGGTTTTTTAGACATATTTGTACAGGCAATTAGAGGCAGTAATAGGGCCAGAACTATGAATGATCTTCTCATTTAACATCCTTGATTTTGAAAAGCATAAATAGAATAATTCCCACGACATAAGCTGTCTATTTTTTACTTTTCAGGGGCCTTTCCTTTGTTTATATTCGGCTAGAAATTATTAAGACAATAACGCATTGCTAAAAGGAGCCATCCATGAAAATTGGTGTACCTAAGGAAATTAAGAATAATGAAAACAGAGTTGGTTTAGTACCTGCTGGTGTAAGGCAATTAGTTGAAGATGGACATGAGCTCTTTGTAGAAACTAATGCCGGTATCGGAATTGGTATTGATGATGAAGAATTCATCAAAGCTGGAGCAAAAATTCTTCCAAGCTTAGAAGATGTTTTTGAAACTGCGACAATGATTATCAAAGTGAAAGAGCCTCAACCAAGAGAAGTTGCTCTTTTAAAGCCACATCATATTCTTTACACCTATCTTCACCTAGCGGCAGAAAAGCCACTAACGGAAGGGCTTATGAAGTCTGGTGCAACTTGTGTGGCCTACGAAACAATTCAAAATGCTGATGGGTCACTTCCGCTTCTTCTTCCAATGTCTGAAGTAGCAGGAAGAATGTCGACTCAAATTGGAGCGGCTTATCTTCAAAAAGATAAAGGTGGAAAAGGTGTTCTTCTTGGTGGTGTACCAGGTGTTCAAAGAGGAAAAGTAACAGTAATCGGTTGTGGAGTTGCTGGAACTAACGCCATTAAAATGGCCATGGGTCTTGGTGCAGATGTTACGGCCATCGACCTTTCAGTAAAGAGACTGGCTGAACTAGATGATCTCTTTGATACAAGAATCACGACTCTCTTCTCAAACGCTCAAAATATTGAAGATGCTGTAACTAAGTCTGACTTAGTTATTGGTGCCGTTCTTGTTCCTGGAGCAAAAGCTCCAAAACTAGTAACAAGAGATATGATCAGCAAAATGGAAAAAGGCTCTGTTGTTGTTGATATTGCTGTTGATCAGGGTGGATGTATTGAAACTTGTAAGCCAACAACTCACGAAGCTCCAACTTTTGAAGTTGATGGTGTTGTTCACTACTGTGTGGCCAATATGCCAGGTGCAGTTGCCAGAACTTCGACATATGCTCTCACAAATGTAACGCTGAAATATGCTCGATTAATTGCTAAAATTGGGGTTGAAGAAGCTGCTGCACAAGACCCAGCTTTTAAACCGGGTATCAATATCTACAAGGGAGATCTGGTTTATAAGCAAGTTGCTGAGGATTTAGAGCTTCCTTACACAGAATTAAAAATCTAGTTAAAAACAACATAGAAGTTTAGAAAGACCATCTATTTTAGATGGTCTTTTTTTTACCCCTAGATTTCCCCACCTACCAAGTATAAAATACTAATATGACTGGGAATAAATCATTCGATACCATTCTTACGGCCTTACTCTTGGTAGCTACTCTAGGTGCTCTAGGGACATTTATCTATACTGAGAAAATCTTTGTGAAACCTCTTCCTGACAATGCAGTCGAAGAGCAAAATTTAAAAGATTCTGTGAAAGAATCTAGCTTCGTTGAAAGTTTTGAATTAGGAAAACAAATTATTAACTTAAAAGGTCGTACTAAGAGACTTCGTTTCCTAGAGGTTGAATGTCACTTTAGACCATTTAAAGATACTTATATTGAATTACTTGAAAAGAATAAGCCTTTTATTAACGACTCAGTAATTGATGTTGTTGGTAGTTTCACCCCTACTGAGCTTAACTCTGTCTCTGGAAAAATACTGCTAGAAGAAAGATTAAAGCAAAGACTGAATAAATTTTTCGATAAACCTGTCGTTAAAGAAATCTACTTTTCACGCTTCGTTGTTCAATAAGAGGAGCTAATTAAAATGAGTGCGAGCGATAAAAAAAAATTTATCAACTTATGTACTATTACCTTCAAAACTTTTAATCACAAGGTAACTCCAATTAGTAGTCGTCAGACTCTTTGGGACTTTACTTCAATTAGCTCAACTAACAGACAGTATGCCGTTTGCTGTATTCCAAGACTCAAATCTTCAAAAGGAATTATTTCAATTGCCTTAAAGAAAGTACCTTTAGATACTCGATTAGTTGTAGTGACAAATAATTTTGATGAACAAGATTTTGAAGAGTCGCTAGCAAAGAATTACTGCCTAACGACTCTAGCATCTATTAAAGATTTTAATGATCGTATGATCGAAGCGAGAATGAACGAAGTTTAGTTAAGACTATTCTTCAGTGCTTGCTGACTGCTTATTATCTACGTCTGTAGTCGTAGCATTTGAAGCATCATCAGGAAGTGAAGCGTAGTACTTATCCATATCAGCTTGAGTAATTTTACCTTCGTGAACAAGTTTATCTCTTAAACGTAAGTCTAATTTCTTGTCTTCTAAAGCTCTACTTAATCTCATATATCTTCCCTTTACGAATTTACCTTTTAAGAAAACGACAACTTAGCATACTAAGTCAAAAAATGGCAAGTTAATGATAAGTGATATCGTTATCGTCATCATCCTTAACTATCGATAAATGGGACTTCTTAACGCTCTTAGTCTTACCACTCTTCATTGCACCGATCCCAGGAATCTTAAATTTGCCCTTTGTCTGCATCAACATCCACATATAGCCAGAGCCGATATTTCCTAGCTGGCACCATGAAAAGAGCCCAAATGGGCTGAAAATCCCTTGATAGAGAGACATTCCCACAATAATGGCCACAAACCACTTGGCCTTGAGAGGGAACATAAAGAAGTACATTGTACGCTCTGGAAAAAGAATTCCGTAGGCCACCGCCACCGCACTTGATACTCCTCCTGGCCCAGACAGTGTCATTTGATAGGCCACAGTTGAACGTAGAAATATAGAAGTAGAAAGTACGTAGAGAATCGTTCCCCCCACTAAACAAGCAAAGAGAAAGCGAAGATATTTCTTAACTCCCCAAAGCTGTTCAAGCTCACTTCCAATAAACCAAAATATGAGGGCTTCAAAAAGAATCTCGAACATCGAACCAGGAACAAGAGGGTAAGTTACTAATTGCCAAACAAACCCAGACTCTAGTGAGGCGGCTTTCAAACCAGTGATTCCCGTTAATGAAATTCCTGTTGTTTTCTTAAGAACAGCATCTAAAAGAAAGGCCACAAAAAGAGTGATGACGATAATCTTATTGGCCTTTGTCATTGTAGGTAAATGCATTTGTTGCATTAGTGTTCTCCCTTTTGAGAAATCTCAATCAGAACTCCCCCAGTACTTTTGGGATGAATGAAATTCACTAAGCAATTATGAGCACCAATTTTTGGCTCTGGATAAAGTAAACGATATCCTTTAGCACTTAGTTCTTCACCCTTTGCTTTTACATCTTTTACTCTAAAACAAAGGTGATGAATTCCAGGTCCTTTCTTCGCAAGATATTGATGAATAGGTCCATCTTCCCCATAAGGCTCAAGCAATTCAATATTAGCTCTATCATCTACTGGAGCAAAAGCTGTTTTCACACCTTGATCTTCGACGACTTCCCTTTCTGGTAAGAAATGAATCCCCATGTCTTCATAGATTTTGCAGGCCTTTTCTAGGTCTTCTACAACGATAGCAACATGATCTAAATGACAATCAGCAAGGTCTTTAATACTCATCAAAATCTCCTTTCAGAAATTATGATTATGCCTGAGTTTATGGAATTTTAATAGACATCACTTGTTAGAAGCCACTAGGTGGATCTATAGCATTTGAACAGTCTGGGTTCTGAGGATCGAACTCAGGTACTTCAGGAATATCAGGTGGAACACAGATTCCATTCTCACAATCTCCAAAAGTAGGAACATTGTAACATCTGAGTGAACAAGTCACCTGTCCTTGATTGCTAATTCCTGTCTTCACAATAAAGCATGAAGGAATATTTTCTTTCTTACAAAATTCTTTTGTTACACATTGTTGACCTGGAGACTTAGAACAGAATACATCAAGCCCAGAGTTATGAACTGAACATCTGGCCGTAGCAGCGTTACAACAAAGACTTGTACATTGATAATCAGAAGAACAAGTATCTCCGATACTAAGGTTTCCTTCTCCCGGTACATCATCAAGACACTGACTCACTAAATCTCTTCCCCAACATCTATTGTTAAAACAACATTCATTGGCCCCACAAGCTTGTGAGTTAGAACAAGTTTTTAGTGAGCTATAAAGAATCTCTTTTCCTTGGAAGTCAGTAAGACTTGGTCTAGAAATTTGAAGCTTAATATCTTGGCTTGTCGTAATCGTTGTTGATGTTCCAGTCTCTGGATCTTTAGCAATGATTTCAATTGAAGCCGTTACGTTACAAGACTGAATACCTTCATTTGTAAATGAATCAAAGTTTGATACACGAATATTACATCCGTCCATATACTCTGTATCACCAGAAGATACTAATGTATTAATAGCTCTTCCAGTAAGAGCATTAGAAATATCGGTATAGCCAATATATTCAACATTACTTTGAAGATCCATCTTCCCAGCACGTGGAAAAAGGAATGATTTAAAACCACCATCTGCAGCAGCACTTGGATCACTCACTGTATTTGTTGGTGAGTTTGTTAATTGATATTGAAAAAGTCCATAAGCACTTTGTCCAGCACCAACATCACTAAAGAGTGCATCGCCAGAAATTTCCCAATCATTTCTAGCAATCGAACGATATGGTCCGAGGTAACTATAAGCTCCTGCAAAACCAGTTTCACCGTAAGCGACAACAGAACCTGCTCCACTCATAGTTGTTACTAATGAATTTTCAACGGCTGTTCTCACCGCAACATCTGGCATACATTTCTTTAGAAGCTCAGTTTGCGATTCATTATTGTAACCATTCTTATTGAGATCAATCGCTGGTTCAGTAGGATTAAATGCGAGAAGGTTTCCACCGTCATTATAGTAAAGTCCACTATCTGCAATCTTGGCATAACTATAAAGACACTTTTCACCTGCTTGATCACAAGCTGTATTCGTTCCAGAAAAAGAAAATGTAGGATCATCTTCTAATCTTAAACCTCGACAGTAAACGCCTTGGCTTCTAACATCCGTTGTTGGTTCAGAGTGAATATCTCCTGTTCCAAATTCAACATTGTCATCGTTTGTATCGTAGTCAGTATAATCATAGAAATCATAGAGAAGACGAAGATCATTTAATGGCTGATCTTCCATATCTAAAATGAGAACTTCAATATCAGTATCAGGAGTAATCCCCGGAGCTGTTCCCACACTCGCAGGAACTTCGATTGTTTCATTCTCACGACCAAACTTAAATCTTACTGTGACTAGCTTTGAATTAAGAGAAGTTACGTTAAGACCAGAAAGATAGAGAAGGCCTTTATAGTTTTTAGGAATTGTCACTTTTGTTTTATAAGTTCCTTCGAAAGGATCAACGATGTGACGAAGGTCAACTGTTCCAGCAAGAAGAGCATCAGTAACATTTCCAACTTCATCACCAACGGCATTCTGTTCATCACCACTACCGTTTGTTCCCTCTCCAACTTGAGCGGCATTACCAGAACGTCTTTTTCCGGAACCAGTATCTTGAACACATGATGTGAACAAGAAAATTGAAGTGAATAATAAAACAGTAATTTTTCTAAACATTTACCTTCCTACTAACCTACTCATTTATCGGAAATATCCGTCTAAATTCTTAGGAATCTTAGTAATTATTATAACTTGTCCGAGTTTATTGCTCGGTCAAGAAATCGTGATGTCTTCTTTCCCTATATAAAAACAGTAACTTATGAACTTAAGAGGCCTAAACACTTGATTTGTATCTCGTGGCCTCTTGCCAAGATCAGTTGGCTCCGGCGATAAAGACCTATGGAAAAACGTGGGGACCATTTCAAGCTCTCAGAACTCCTTCAGGCGAGGGAGCTGGCACTTACTTGCTTAGGGCAAATAAGAAATAAAATTCAGGCAGGGATGACTGAGGCTGAAGGCCATGAAATTATCAAAGAAGTTTGCCTAGAAAATGGTGCTGAGAAGTTCTGGCATCCAAGTAAATTTAGAATCGATTTTGACACTAATAAGAGCTTCAGAGAACCTTCTGAAAACCAGACACCTCTTACATTAGGACAACTATATTTCGTGGATTTTGGACCGGTTTTTCAAGGCTACGAAGCAGATCTTGGTGACACCTTCAAACTCGGAGAACCTAGTTTTATCAATCCTGCTAAGGAAGTTTTTGATGAGCTTAAATCTCTATGGAAAGAAGATAAAATCTCAGGAGAAAAGCTCTATTTAAAAGCGAGAGAATTGGCACAGAGTAAAGGTCTTTCGCTTAATGAAAAAATGGTCGGCCATCGACTAAGTGATTTCCCTCACGCGATCTACTACCGCGGAAGTTTAGAGAGTTGTGAAAAAACACCGATTGAAGGAGCATGGGTTTTAGAAATTCATCTTATTGATCAAAAGAATAAATGCGGTTATTTTTACGAAGACTTACTTTTTTAATTAAGCGGCTTTCTTTGAGTTTAGAAAACTCCATTCTTTGAAAACCATATCTCTGGCCACTGCTTTTTCAATTCCCTCTTTCGCCAGCTCTGCTAATCTCTTGGCAAAGAATTCTCTTTGGGCAACTTGTTTGTCGTTATACCCTCGATCATCATAGAGCTTTAAAGTAAGAGTTGAGCCACATTGGCAATTTCGATATTCAAGGACAAAGTCTTTAGGACCTGCCGAGTAGTCACCTTTTCTTAAGGCCGAAGTTTCGTCGAGAAAATCGTTCCTCGTTTCAAAAACTTTCTTGCAAAGTGAGCACGTCTTAGGAAACTGATTTGCAGCCAGCTGACGACCTGTCTGTTCACAAAAAATTCTTTCGTATTTGACATTAGAATCGGACAAAACTTACACCTTAAACTATTACTTCACACTCAATACATTTCGGTTAGTAGAGTAGCATACTTAAATAAAATTTTATAAGTGGCAGGAATTAAAGACTTCTAAAAGCCCTATTTAAAGGGCTTAGAAAATAGGTCCAACAAATTGTTGGCGACTTAATCGTGTAATCGGTAATCTAGGAGACCTTTGTTAAGAAAACTTAATAAGTCGTCTTTTTCCTGTTGTGTAAGACCAAGTCCACGATGTCTCATTTCTTCAACATCAATGGCACTAATTCTCTTTTCATTACGACGGAAATCACTATCGTAAACAAAGTTCACATCATAAACAGAGAAATCCATTTTAGTAATATCAAAATGGTGAAGACTTCTTCTTGGCATATTATAATGTTCAATCACTTGCTCAAGTGTAGCAAATGCACCAGAGTGCATGAAAGGAGCTGTGATAGAAATATTTCTTAGTGGAGGTGTTCTAAACTTGTAACGATCTTCTTCTTTCTTTGTAACGTCGAAACGACCAAAGTCATCTTTATTTGCTTGAGAAGCAAGGTTGATTTGTGGAGCTGCAACTGACTTAAAATCAAAATCAGAAAGGTGTCTTCCTTTATGACATTCAGTACACTTTCCTTTTGAAGCAAAAACGATAAGACCTCTTTTCTGTGAATCAGTGAGAGCATCCTTATCTCCTCTTAGATATTTATCATAAGGAGTATTTACGAGGTTGAAGTTATTCTTTAGGAAAATCCCAAGCGACTCTCCAACATGGCCGATATGATATTCTTGGGCCTTTGGAAAAGCTTTTTTAAACTGGGCCATATATCTTTCAGACTTTGGACCTTTTGTTAAACGCTTCATTACCGCTTCCCATGCCTCAACATTTGTTTTGGCATCAGCAATATCATTATTCTTTCCTTTCATTTCTAGTTCATTAAGAATTGGAAAAATAACTTGAGCACTTAAAGACATACTTAAAGTTTTTGCGACTTTCTTAAGTTTTGGATTTTTACCATTAAGGGCTGGTTCAGGTGTTTGAAGCTCGCCAGTTTTTTCATCACGAAAAACTCTTCCATCCCAAAACATATGTTGAATATCTTGATAACCTAAGTTGATAAGATGAGGAGAATGTCTTCCCGTAACTCCTCCCGTTTTTTGATTTCTAAATGTCCCTACACCAGTTCCACCTTCACCAATTGAAAAAGGAATTCCATCACTAGTTCCAAAACGTGGATGGTGACAAACATTACAAGCAATATTTCTTGGCCCCGAAAGTTCTGTTTCATGAAAGAGCATCGCTCCTAAACGAATGACTTCAGTTTCATCTCTCTTCACTGCATTTAGAGGAACTAAGTTGTGTTCCTTGATCAGTTTATCAAGTTGGGTATCGAGATCATTGGCAAAAATTGATGTTGTAAATAGAACAGCGAAGAGAGCGATAAGTTTCACGAAATATTCCTCTTTTGTTTAATAATTGTCTAAAAAACTACCTAACTTGTAATAATGAAACAAGCTGATTTTTATAATGATTTCTGCCATCCCAAGGTAACGCTATAGTCCGTTTCCATTTGTGGTCCGTGTAAGTTCTGAACAATTGGTAGACCCACTTCAAAGGCGAATCGATTCCCCTTTAACGCTCCGCCCGTAATCATAAAATTACTTCCAAAATAGAGATCAATGACATTTCGACCTTGGTTTTGTGTACTCGCCGCAGGATTCATCGTAGGCATTATAGTAAGGTTATTATCTCTTCCCTTAATATTATTTCTCCAACTATATTTTGCCCTCAGGCTTGGACTCCACCAATTTGTAACTTGGTAAGCAAGCCAAGAAGAAAATGAAAACTCATTTCCTAATCGATAACCTTGGTCATTGTAATCATGCCTCCAAATATAATCTGCTTGTGCTCCATAGTTAAATTGACCTGCATGTGCAGAATAAGTCATGGCCCAAAGAGAATCATATGTTCCACTTCCATTTTGCATTGGATAAGGTAAACGAGTATTGGTCATACCATTCATTGTTCCAGTTTCTTCGATACTGCCTGTTGGAATAGAAATTCCAAGTTTGAATATAAAATGTTCTGTTAATTTATAAAGACCTGTGAGTTTTATATCGGAGAGAGAAGAGCTTTCCATTTCAGAAACAACTTTTGTCATTCCATTTTTCATCTTCATTTCTTTTGATTGAAAACCAAGCATAGGCATTAAAGTTAAATTATCTGTAACCCCGTACATACCACCTAACATATACATTCTCATCGACATCTCTTGAGGCTTCATCATCTGAGAATAGTCTGAATCCTTAAGAGAATTTGTCCCGGCTCTCATTCCACTCATTTCCATATGCATGACTCTGAAACTAAGCATCGCTTCGCCCTTCTTATGAACATGGTCTCCCATAACACCGATTGGAGCGTGTGAAGTTGATTTAGCTGCGTGAGTTGAAATTAAAGAAATTAAAAATAAAAAAGTAAAAATCTTCTTAAACATATAACCTTCCTTGATTATTTATTTATGAAGGTCGAATAAAAAGTAATCAATATGAATATAGGGTCGGGGGTATAGAGAATATAGGGGGCCCCCTATAATCTTAACTAGATTCTATTTAAATTTAGCTATTTTTTAGAATGGTCATGATCTCATCTATCTTCTTATCAACTTCTGATGGATCATTAGACTCAATAGATTTTTTTACACACTTACGAAAATGATTTTCTAGAACAGACATCTCAAAACCACGAAGAGCATTTCTTATCGATTTTGATTGATAAATAATATTAATACAATATTTCTCATCTTCAACCATGTTGATGATACTTTGTAGCTGGCCTTTGATACGATTAAGGCGATTCAGATGAGAGCGATGATCTGCACCTGGGGTATTAATAAGCTTTTCTAAATCAATGGGTTCCATAGGCTAAAAATACAGAATCTGAAATATTTAGTAAAGTTACTATATTTGAGCAAAGGCCCTAACAAGATCGCGTCGTGTGATAATGCCAACAAGGATTCCTGATTCAATAACCGGAACACGCTTTAAATGATTCTTAATCATAAAATTCACAAGATCAGTCAGAGATGTTGTCGGAGAAACGGACTTAACACCAGTACTCATTATCTCTTTAAGCTTCTTAGTCTTTGCGGCTTGATAGATAGGCTCTACTTCTTTGAAATAAAAGTTCTGACCAAATAATTGCTTAATTGAAGCGAGTGCGTGGGGCACATCGATCTCTTTCCCAATAAAGTCTGATTCAGTGATAATTCCTACTAGTTTTTGATTACTTCCAATAACAGGTAAAACAGAGAAGTTTCCAGCAATCATAAGCTTAGATGCTTCTTCTACTGTCATATCTTCGCTACAGACAACTACGTCCTTAGTCATGAATTGTTCTACTAACATTCTTACTCCTTTCATATATGATCGGAGATTTGGACGCAAAATAGTATGACCTAGGTCAGGAAATGGTCGAATTTTGATCTAAGGCGAATAGACTTTAAAAGCTTTGCTGGCTCATTATCTCACCGCACGCGCTAACGCTTGAGGTGCGGTGATCTAAGGCGAATAGACTTTAAAAGCTTTGCTTTTAAAGACTATTCGTCATCATCAGGTGGTCTTTTTTCGATGATCTTCTGAGTTGTCGCTTCTTTAATAGTGTTTGAAGCAACTTCATCAGAATTTGTTGAAGACATTAGAGTTACAGCTCCAATCCCTAACAGACCTAGAATTAAAACTAATTTTTTCATTTTTTTAGTCCTTATAATTTTTATTCGTAAAATTAATCTACTTTTATATTCATTTCTTCTCTGGCCACAACCTCATCACCATAAGTTGTCACAACTTCAAAAGCGATAGATTGTTTCTTGGCCTTTTTAATAAATTCATAACCAAAATTAACAGAAGCATTTTGATTAAAAGCTGGAGCATCAAATGAAACTGTTGCATCAGTATTCATTTTAATAAACTCAAGACTTTCTTTAGTTGGAGTCACTGTTACTGTGTACTGTCCTGGAATATTATTTCTTTGCCCTTTGTAGTTCACAGTAAAGCTATGCTTTCTGAACTTCCACTTAAATGGGAAGACTTTCCACTTTCTCCACTTAACTTCATTTTCAAATTGAACCGAGCTCGTGATAGATGGATTAACCACAACAGATTCCTTAATCATGAATTCTGTTTTGTTCACCTTATCTAGCTCATCCCCTTTTGTCGTCACAAGTACTTTCATCCAAATTTCTGAACCAGGCAGAGCATCAGCTTTAACTTTACCGTTAAGTACAGAGTTCACGAAAACTTGAGCATTGGCCGTAAGGTTACGAAGGTTTGCAATTTGTGAATCAAGAGTAATATTTCTTGAGTGAGCAAGAACTCTTACTTGAACTTCTCCAGTCTTAGAAACTTGCTTACCAAAGTTAACTAAGTTGAGATCCATTGTAAGAGCAGTTCCCTGTCTTAACCCTTTTGGATCAAGTGCTCTAATGAGTCCCTTCTCTTTCGAGTCAGTTGTGTGTGGAAGAACAAATGAGTTAGCACTAGCATATTTTGCGAAAGCCTCTTCACCTTTATTGTACTCTTCTTCTCCAAATGGCTTTCTAAATTTAGCATAACCATCTTTTTGACCTTGCACCTTTCCATTATTGAAAGCAACTTTTGCCCCTTCTCTAAAGAGTTGAGCGTATACTCTCTTATAAGAAAGATCTTTTGAAGCTTGGAAATTCATATTCTTATTTTTCTCAAAAGTATCTTGTTTCTTAGCTGTATAGTGAGAATTGTAGTTCTTAAAGAAAACTTCTTTGTGATTATTAGCAAATACCGACTTAAATTGATTTTGATATCCTCTCTTACAAGTTTCAATAAAGTCATCAACTTTCTTGTAAACAGCTGAACAATCTCTATCAGTAGTATCAATCGAGATATTTCTTAATTGTTGGTAAACATACTTAGGATTCGAAAGGTTTCTTCTTTCATCATTATATTGCTCGAGAAGATCTCTATTTTTCTTAAGATCTGGATCAATCACTGTATCGAGAGTTCCGGCACGCTTTAGCTCTTCTGGAGTGATGATTGTTTCGTCTTGAAGTCCCTCTTGAAGTCCCTTTTGAAGGCCTTCCATCTCTCCATTAAAATTCCCTAAACCTTTTCTTAGAAGACCAGAGTTTCTTGTCGCTAGAAAATCAAATTCATCAAGTCTATCTTTAAGAAAATCTCTAAGATCTACTTCTCTAGATGGAAGTTCACTTAGAAGTTCCGCTCGTTGAGCTCTATATCCCTTAGGAAAATCAATTCTTACAGCATCGGCTCTAGCTGCATCTTTACCGATAGCAAAACCTGCTTGGTGACCTTTCTGATAATCAACTTCAGAAACTTTTCCATCAGCAAGACCCTGATCATAACCAGTTAACTCTCCACGAATAAATCCTCTAAACTCTCCGTCGATGGCAGCTAGTTCATTACCTATTCTTTCACCAACTCTATTTCCATCTCTTAATGAATCAGCACGACCAAGAGCACTCCCCTTTCTTTGCGCAATAGCAACTGATTGATTGGCCCCTAGGTTTCTCGCTTGTGAATCGTATTTTTCATAGAGTGATTTCTTATCAAGATAAACAACTTTTCTCTGTGCCGTCACAGTTTCAGCTGCTCTTGCTTTTGCATCTGCCGCTGCAAACTCAGATTCTCTACGAGGAAGCTCATTATTTAATCGAGCGATTTGTGCTTCAGAGTCTTTAATTCTTTGCTCAAGCATTGCAATATTAGACTGAGCATTACTGATATTAGACTGATTTTGAGCAATCATACTTCTGTTATCAGAGATCGTGCTTTGTCTTGCGGCGATCTCACCACGAGTTGCGCTCATATCATTTTCAAGTTGGTTCTTAACAGCAATCAGTTGATCAATTCTTCTATCAAGATCTTCAACTCTTCTTTGCTGAATAGCAACTCTTTGCTCTCTTCTATCATATTCCTGACGAGCTCTATTCATATCGTACTCACGAGATGCTAGCTCATTTTCAGCACGACTTAGATCATATTCAAGACTAGAAATACGGTTAGCATTCTTTACTAGTCTATTTTTAATTTGAACAAGACGACTTTCTAACTCTTGAACCTCTTGTCTTGTGCTCGACATTTTCGCTCTTAGATTTCTTTGTCTTGTCGTTGTTTGGTCTAATTCACTCTTAACATTTGAGATTCTACCATTCACTTCACTTAAACGGCTTTGAGCTGCTTGAAGTTCACTCTTAGCAGCATTATATCTTTGTGTAATTTGTGAGAACTGAGCACTTGCACTCTGTAATTCACTCTTGGCAGATGCAAGAGCAGACTCTTTAGTTGAAAGTTCACTTCTCTTTGACTGCAGAGAACTTCTTAAAGATGAGATCTCACTTTCAAGGCTGGCAATTTTTTGTCTTAAACTTGCAGCTCCACCTCTTAATTCACGAAGCTTACTTTGTAGAGAACTAATATTTGAACTGATTCTAGATTTCTTGCTTTCTAAAGAAGAAACTTCTGAACGTAATGAGTTTACTTCACTTCTTAATGTTGCTGCTCTACTTCTTAAAGCTTCAATCTTAGCTCTTGTATCTGGATTACGAGGTCCTTGAGAAAGTCTTTTAATCTCATTTCTCACAGATTCTAGTTCTGATTGCTTAGAACGAAGCTGTGATTGTTTGCTAGAAATCTGACCTTCAACCGAAGAAAGATTCGACTGTGCTTGCCTTAATTGTGACTCAGTTTGAGAAATCTTTCCTGGAAGATTATTTAAATCACTTTTCAGTGATTGAACTTTCGATTTTTTTGAATTGATTGAACTTTGTAATGAAGAGATATCTGACTTAAGAGATCTCACAGCTGATGAAAGATTATTTACTCTTCTTTTAAGAGGAGCTAGCTTTGCATTGGCAGCGTCATATTCTCCACGAAGTCTTCTTTCTCTTTGTGATGCCTGAGCAACATTTTGTTTGGCCTGCGATTGTCTTGATTGTAGTTGTGAAAGACGAGACTCTAATTCAGAAACTTTCGCATTTAGATCTCTTAGGCGACCACGTGCATTTCTTAAGAAATTCTGTCCATCAACAATGTCAGACTCAACTTTTTGTTTACGACCAAGAATTGTTCTACGAGTCTCTCTAGCATCTCTTAAATTTGAATCAAGGTTGGCTACGATATTTTGTTGATCATTATATTCTTGAATTCTTCTATTTAAGAAAACACGAGCCTCTTCACTTTGACGAATGAGGTACTGTAATTCGTTAGCTTCACGGTTACGATCATCAGTTGTTAATGCGATATCACCATTTGTTCTTTCTAATTCATCTGAGAGAGATCTAAGTTGGCCTTCAAGATTTGTAATTTCTGAAAGTAGTCTAGAGATGAGGGACTCTCTATTAGCGATGTCTTCTCTCAATTCAGAGATATAGGCCTGGTTATCTGAAATTTCAGTTTGGTCATTAACGATAGAGCTCGCATAATTTGCAAGGTCTTCATTAATTTGATCGATAATACTTTGGAGATTATCTGCAATACCACGAAGGTCATCAGAGATTTCTTTCTTATCTTGATATTCTTCATAGGCCTTAGGAAAATCAATCTCACTAGGTAAGCTTGCTAGTGTCTGTTGATAAATAAGCGCCAGTAATAATGTCAGAGTTGCCTGTGCAACCAATGCAGGTAATTTCATTCTTTGCCCTCTCTCTCAAAGATTTATTAATTACCTGTAGATGTATCTTTTGAAGCAAGCTCTTTCAAACCAAGAAGGCCAGAACATGTAGAAATTACGTGGATGTTAGATTTTTCCTACCAAAAGTAAGGTACTTGTGGTCAGAGTGACACCTTAGAATTCGATATAAGTTGGAACCTCTCTCTTCTTAGGTGTTCTTACACGAATAAAGAGTGACGTATTATAACTCTGGTTCCCTTCATATTGACGATCATAGCGAGTATCAAAGTAGGCCACACCTGTCCCTAACTCCACTTGAAATCCTTTTAAAAGAACATTGATAAACATCTCAAGCCCAATCTCATACTCTTGCTCACCATTAATGAAGAGACTATATTCTGCATAGGCCTTGATACGCATAATTGGTATTTTTGTGCCTTTGTAATAGCCAAGACTCGTATTAAGAGAAGTTCTTACTGTCCCTCTTGTCTCTTCACTAAAATCAGTACTCGCTGCCACTTCACCTTCATAAGTAAGATAGAGATTCATCGCCTTCTTCTTCATGATATCAAAGCGTCCCCCTTTACCAAAAAGAACATTGGCCCAAACATCTCCACCATCACGTCCTTGACTGGTACGCGTACGACCAAAACCTGCACCATGAAGGAAATCTTGAAGAAATCCCATGATGAATTGATCTTTCATTGTGTGATGAAACTCGAAACCAAAAATAAGATATTCTTTACCATCCGGATCTTGAAACTTTCGAGATCTCAATTCAATAGTTGAATACTCTTCAACGATCTGACCATTCTCAACAGTGATATCTCCGCTCGGCTTTGAAAATAACCAATTCTCAAGATTTACTTCAATTGTTCCATCCTCTCCTTCAAAAAAGAATTTCAATTGAAGTCCTGCTGTTCTTCCTAGATCATCATCCTTCGGCCAACCAATACGGGTCAGTCCACCAGTTAGATCTTCGTCATTATAATGAGCAATACGAATACCGCTATTGATGACTTCACCAATTAAAACAACTCTCTTAGGCTCAGATAAATCAACTTCTGTTTCTGAGAAGTCTTTTCCTAAAAGTCCAAGGTCAACACCAATCTCATCAGAGGTCATTTGTGACCAGCTACTAAGATTTAAAAATAGAAATATAATGAGGATAAATGTTTTCAACTCTCTCTCCCAGTCTCATTGAAAAACAAAGATCAACTTCACCAAGAAAAAGGTAGATAAGAAAGCATTATGCACGGTGTTTTACACTTTCTTTACATAGGCCTTATGGAGAAAAATGTAAGTATAGGAAATTGTGAATACAAGAGTTATCGACATACCAATATTAGAGAGAATTCGATGCCATTCACTCTCTCCAAAGTTCAGTCTCAACACCCAGAAAAGAAGAAAGCAGAAGAATTGCGGGGCTACAATCGCAACAACATTGAGAAGCTTTTCTTGGAAGTTATTTTCTAAAATCTCCAAGGACATTTCAGGGCCTGTTTTCTCTGAGTCTTCTTGGAAAATACTCAACTCCGGAGAAAAGAATTCTCCTACTCCCCACTTCACACCCGGATAAATAAAGAGCAAGAAACCAAAGGCCGTTTTTAAGATAAAACCTAAATAACGAATAAAGTAACTTAGAAAATAAATAGGAAGACGATTCAGTTTTCCAAGAAAGGCACAGTAAAGAAAGACGATGGCAAAAATTTCACCTAAGTAGAGAAAGAGTAGCGGAATAAAAACACCACTTTTTGGATTATTTACAATCTCTGATGTCAGGTCATGATCGAAGTAATAGAAGATACTCATGGCAATGACAAAGATGATAACTGAAAGAAACTTCTTTTTGATTAAGGGAAGTGTTTGTCCATAAAAATTTAAAATCTTATCCATAAACTAGATCGACTCAAATGTTCGTTCTTTCTTATTCTTACGAACACCAGGAAGTGGAAAGACTCTATTGTGAAAAGAAATATAAACACCAGGTGCAAGTAACTTCGCTACAATAAGAGCTTCTGTTAAGTTTTGAGTTCCATCACTATCGTAGAACCCTAGTGGTTTCATGGCTCCTGTGAAAACGACAGGAATATTTAATTCATCTTTTAACTCTTCATAAACGAGGGTTGCAGAATGCTCCATCGTATCAGTCCCGTGAAGAACAACAATTGGTGAAGCAAGTTCATTATGAGTACGAATTGCTTCAACGATGATCTTACGATCTTCGTCATCCATATCGAGGGAGTCCTTGGCCATGAGGGCACAAACTTGAATTCTGGTATAAGGAAGCCTTAAACGGCTACGAATATTGTGATGAATAGAAGTCTCACGATTGGCCAGAGAACCATCAATTTCATCATAAGTTTTTTCGATCGTCCCACCTGTGGTCAGAACGATAATATCTTGAACAAATTGGTTATTATCACCCTCTAGCGTGCCCATGCCACCTCGCAATAATTAAATAATTCAATTTGTACCCTTGACGTTGAAGAAAGTAAAACCATATTGGAACAGAAACTATTTAAACAAATGAAGGAGACTACGACTATGAGCGAAAGAAAAGGGACGATATCAGTTTCAACGCAGGACATTTTTCCAATCATTAAAAAGTGGCTCTACTCAGAGCACGATATATTTCTTAGAGAACTAATCGCTAACGCGACTGACGCCATTACCAAAAGAGCGAGTTTCTCACGTACCGAGAACTTAGAAATTCCAACTGGGGCGATTGAAGTTCTTGTGGATAAATCACAAGGTATTGTGCAAATCAAAGACAATGGTCTTGGTATGACGGAAGAAGAAGTTGAAAAATATATTGCTCAACTTGCTTTTTCTGGAGCTCAAGAATTCGTTGATAAAATGAATAAAGAAACTGAAGGTGCAGACATCATTGGTAAATTTGGTCTTGGTTTCTACTCGGCTTTCATGGTGGCTTCAAAAGTTGAAGTTGAAACTCTTAGCTGGCAAAAAGATGCGAAACCAACAAAGTGGACATGTGATGGTGAAACTGAATATGTTTTCACTGATTCAGATAAGAAAGATGTTGGAACGACAATCACTCTTCATATCAACGAAGAAAGTAAAGACTTCCTTAATGACTTCAAACTTGTTGAGACACTGAAGAGATATTGTGATTTCATGCCTTATCAAATTGTTGTAACGAACTTAGAGAAACGCCTCGCTAACGAGTCGGCAAAAGAAGAAAAAGATCGTACTGCCGACACCTGGGATATCAATGACACTCAACCACTATGGAAGAGAGATCCTAAGGAATTAAAAGACGAAGACTACAAGAAATTCTACCGTCAGCTTTTCCCAATGGATCAAGAGCCTCTTTTCTGGATTCACTTAAAAGTTGATCACCCATTTACCCTTGAAGGGATTCTTTACTTCCCGAAGATCAATCCTAAGATGGCCTTCCAAGAAAAGAATATCAGACTTTATAGTAAGCAAGTTTTTGTCTCTGATAACGTCAAAGATATTATCCCTGAATTCTTAAGTTTACTTAAAGGCTCTATCGACTCAACTGATATTCCACTTAACGTTTCTCGTTCGTCACTACAAGGTGATCCAAATGTTAAGAAGATCAGTAACTACATTATTAAGAAAGTGGCTGAGTCTCTTAAGAAACTATTCAGACAAGATCGTGAAAAGTTTGAAAGAATTTGGGAAGATACAGGTCTCTTCGTTAAATACGGATGTATTTCTGATACTAAGTTTGATGAAATGATGAGAGACATGGTGATCTTCAAGAATGCTGATGAAAAGATGGTTACGATTCCAGAATATTTCGAAGGTGTACCAGCAGACTTAAAAGAAAAAGTAGATGACAAGATTATCTACTTTGAAAAAGATAAGTCTGATCCTTCGTTGAAGAAGAATGTAAAAGAGCTAGGACTTTTCAGTATTGAAGTTGATGATCATATTGATCCACACTTCATGCAACATGCTGAAGCGAAGCCACTTAAAGATACTGAAGGAAAAGAAACGAAAGTTGCTTTCGTATCAATCGATTCAGAAGCAGCTAATCTTCTAGAAAGTGAAAAGACAACAGCTGAAGACATGAAGGTTCAGGATCTCTTCAAAAAAATTCTGGTTGGGGAATTAGAAAAGGATGAGGATGCGAAAGCATCCGAGCAAGTTCCACCAAATGACGGAAGGATTGGAATTGAAATCCAAAAAATGAAGAACGCATCTATTCCTGCTTACTTCAAAGTTGATGAGCAAATGAAGCGTTTTGCTAAGATGGCCGAATCAATGGGACAAAATAATAGCTTCCCTATTAAGAAGACTCTTGTGATCAACCCAAATAACTCTCTTATTAAGAGTGCCATGGCGATTCATGAGAAAGGAAATAACGAAGGTCTTGTTGATAGGCTTTGCCATCATGTGGAAGACTTAGCTCTTATTAGTTCTGAAGGTCTGGCCAATGAAAATAAGGAAGACTTCGTTCAAAGAACTCAAGATCTTGTGAATGAGCTTAGCCAAATGGTGATCCAATAGTGAGACTCGTTCTCGCTAGTCAAAGTCCTTACCGTAAGCAGTTGCTAGATCAACTTGGTTTGGACTTTGATACCATGCCTTCTCACATTGATGAGGACTCATTTAAGGCGTCGGTTTCTGACGCCTTAGAACTCACTCAAGTACTTGCCTATGAGAAGGCCAAAAAGGTCTTCTCTGAGCGTCCTAATGATCTCATCATAGGAAGTGATCAGGCGATCATCTTAGGCAATAAGATCTTCTCTAAACCGAAGACTGTCGAGAAGGCCTGTGAGCAGCTTAAAGAGCTTAGTGGAACTTCTCACCACCTCATTAGTGCTGTTTACCTGCTCGGACCTGATATCAAAGAAGAGTTCTATCATAAGACGACTCTCACGATGAGAGATCTTACTGATGAAGAGATTCTTAATTACGTTAAAAGAGATGAGCCATTCCAATGTGCGGGTTCTTATATGATTGAAAAACTTGGAATCAGCCTTTTTGAAGCCATCGATTCGACAGACTCAACTTCTATCGTTGGTCTGCCGCTTATTCAGTTAACAAGTGTTCTTAGAAAATTAGGGATGAACCCGCTCGCTTAAAACTAGTGGATAGCATGACGAGGATAATCTCCTTCATCAGGTTCTAGTGACCAAACTGGAGTTGTGTATTCTCTTACTGGGTCAATTCCCATTTCAAAGAAATAATAATCTTTCAGCCTTTCGAAACCATCACCAAAGTCACCTTCAGTTGAGTCTCCATTAAAGTCTGAAGTATCGAGAACAATATCCCAACCAGTTGTACATTGATAGTAAACGTCTCCAGAAGGGAAACCTGCGTCTGTACAAAATGTACTCGGATCCTGCATTTCTAAATCAAGCTTTTGCGTTCCAAATGTATTTGTGTTTGGCTTCACTGCTGTGAAGTTTAGAGCAGAGTTACGCCCATCATCTCTCATATACCCATCACTAGCAGCTGTATCTGAACAATCTGTACCGATTGCAGAACCACCAATGTCAAAACCAATTGTAATAGTAGGAGTAGATGCTGCGGTTATTGCTCCACCAGTATTTGAAAAATATCGATTATGTCCACCAATAAAAACACCATCTGCTGCACCAATAGCAACAGGAAAGTTTGCAGTCACTGTGACATCACAATCTGTTCCATTCACAACTGCACCTGTAATATTATCTACAGATAGAATTGTATAAGCTGGATTTGTGTAAAAAACATCAGCTGCAATTGTTGATGCAGTTACTGCTCCAGCGATTGCTCCAATACTATTAACATCTGTTGTTGGTAAATTCCAAACACCACCTTGAATATTCACACAATCATTCTCATCAACTTCTTGTCCCGTTGATGATCCACCAGTACACCAGCCATAACGAACTTCTGCCCCATTATATGAGCGGTCAATTGTACTACCACCACTGATACTTCCAACAAGGCCACCAACATTTGTTGCATCATTCTTTATATCAATTCTTGCATGAGTTTCAGTATATGAATCTTCAATAACTGATCCAGTATTACCAAATCCAACAAGGCCACCAACATTACTAAAACCACTAATCGTAGGGCTTGAATTTATATCGCCACCAAAAACGACTCTTTCAAGTGTTCCACCTTCATTCTCACCAACAACTCCACCTATAGAATAAAAGTTTTCTGCAGCAGTAGCACTAAAGTACATCTGAGATTCAGAGTCTTCAATTAATCCCTTATTATGAGCGGCAATACCGCCAACAGTCGATAGTGAGTCAACAAAAGTAGAACCTCTTACATCAGAAATAATACCTGTTGTTTCGTTTAGACCAACTAGCCCACCGGCTTTACCAGATGCAGCTAAACTAGCAACTACAGAGCCACCATTATATTGAACCTCTTCAATTGTTCCATAGTTCGTTGCAACTAAAAGTCCGAGAGGATCATAACCAGCTGCAGTTCTTGAAGTACTGACACCTACAAGATTCAAGTTACTAATCGTTCCTGTATTTGTTAATGTTTGAAAAATAGCGTTGGCAACAGCAGTTGTTTCAACAACATCTCCACCCATTAAAATCCTATCTGCACCATTTAGACTTCCTGAAAAACTAGCAATTCTATTGGCCGAAGTTCCAGGAAACACACCTTCAAGATTAATATGATCTTCTAAAATATAGTGTAATGAAGGATTAGTAGAAATATCTGTAAACTGACCAGGATTACAAATGACAATTGGATTCGCGTCAGTCCCTCTACCATTTCCAACTTGTGTGGCCACAGAGTCTGCATCGTTAGCACCCTGACAAGGAAAATCAAAGAATGTTGTCCAACCTAAACGTGGATAATATCCATCAACAAAAGTTGCCCATGAGCCTGTTGAAGTAAAACCTGAAATCGTCGCACTTCTAATTTGTCCTGCACCAGTTGTATCATTCAATACACTTGTTGCTGCTTGACCTCCATATGTCGTTGCATAGTCAATTGATGAAAAATTTGTATTTGGCGTACCACCAAAAGTTCCCCCAACTTCTCCAATTTCACAAAGTGTTAGCGGACCATTGGTACAATTATGAGTAATTGTTCCAGTAAAAATAGAATCCTCAACGGTCCCCGTCGTCATAGCTCCAACAATTCCACCGAGGTCTACTGCTGTCCCAGAACTCTCTTGGTAATGAGAAAAAATTGCGACATGGGAATGCGTATCCTGAATAATAGCACCACCATTTACATCACCAGCAATACCACCCATTCTAATTCCGTAAGCGGTAATTGCACCCTTAGCAAAAGACTCTTGAATATCCGCACCAGCGACACCAGCAATTCCACCAAAGTTAAAGAGAGCAGCTCCACCACCATCTTTATTGGCATTAATATGACCATCAAAGTAAGCACTTCTAATACTTCCACCAGAGTGATCTCCAACAATACCGCCAATACTACTACCACGACCTTCAATTTCAGTTCCCGCAACGACAACGACAGCGGCTGCACCACCAATAGTGGCTCCTGAATTTGAACCTGCAAGTCCTCCAGCATATGAGTAAAGAGCATTATCTTCAGCTCTAATATAAGTATCTTTCACAACAACATTTTCAATCGTTCCAGCAGTTGCATCTCCAACAAGAGCACCGACATAAGATCGCGCCTCAAACTCTCCTTTATGGATTTCTAAATCAGAAATAACGCCTGAACTTGTTTTGAATACACCGATGTAATCAGCTTCATCCGCATGAACAATTGGATATAAAAGAGAATAACCATGACCATTAAATGTCCCAGAGAAAACTCCAGTATTATCTGTGTAATCAGCACAGTTAAATCCTACAGGAATCATATTTGAAACCATTCCTAGATCAGTACATGTAATCTCATTAGGACTTATTAATTTTTCTCTCCCTCTAAAGTCGATATCCTGAAGTAGTTCATAATTGGAAGCTAAACCAGACGATGTGATTTGATCAAATTGCTCAGGCCAACAAATCCCATATGGTGTTTCTGCAGAACCATCACCTTTTGCAAATTGAGTATAGATATCAGCATAAGAGAACAGACAAACCTCAGGACCAGTTAACTCATGAAAGACATTTAAATATTTTGTTGGATTAGTTCCACCTTCAAGAGACTTAGTATAAGCAGTAGTCTCAAATAAACCATCTAAGAAAACTGTATCCTGGATTCCTTGAGAATCATTACAGTTTTGACCAAAGTAAGCTCTAATTGTTGTTTCAATACCACTTCCTGGAGATCCTGTAGGAAAGTTTTTAATAACATTTTCATTGGGAGCAGTTCCTCCATCAGTACTTGATAAAATATTAAAACAAGAACTAATAAGGTCTCCACCAATATCAGGAATCAAACCTGAAGTGTCATATACAGTAAGTGCAACTTCATAACTTCCAATGAAGCCTTTATCTTTATTATTTGAAGCTGTCTGATCACATAAATCAGCAGCACCAACAACACCACTCATATCTTTACAAGAAGAAATTCCTAAACCTCTTGAGAAGACATTAACTCCAGCATTATCATTTGTTGTTTGAGAAAAAACTGTATTAGCACAATTTGCATTATTAAAGTTAAGAGCAATACTAACTTCTCCACCATTTAATAGTGATGAAGAAAAAGTACATTTTACATCACCTTCAAACTCAGGCTCTCCATCTCCATCTCCAACACCATCCCAAAGAATACCGTAGAAATCCCAATCCCCATTTACTAATTGAATTGAGAGAGGACCAGCAACATCTATAAGGTTGATCGCAAAGCCATCACCAGTAGTTAAGTTTCTACCGTAAAGCATCCCTCCACCGGTATAAGCAGCGAGGCTAGGTGAAGCTAATTTACCTGTGGTAATTGTTAACTTGGCCTTGGTAGACTTCTTACCACCAGAACAACTGGCCAATAGAAAAACAGTTAACAAAACTAATAGTTGATTAAATTTATTAAACATTTCAAACCCTTACTAATCTACAATCAATTATCGGGTAGGAATCTAAATAATCTTAGTATTTAATTTTGACCAAAAAAAACAGGGACTTATGTCCCTGAAATATACGTCATAAAATTTGGCTAGCAATTTTTTGTGCTAATTGCTCAGTCGTAGCTTTACTACTTCTTAGCAATGACACCTTGGTAGTCTGAATAAACTGTCTTAGACCCTAAGAAAGGAATTCTTTTAATTGTCAGAGCTACATGTGCCCAACCAACTGAAGGAACTTCAGGACAGTAAGTGAAAAGAGCATCCCAAGTCATTTTCTTATCAGTTCTTACTGGAATTAATTTAACTTTGTGACAGTCATAGTATGTACGACCATTCTTAGCTGTGTAATCAATACGCCCAAAGTGAGACATAATTACATCTTTGTTTCTAAATTCACCTTCTCTTTCAAGGTCTAAGAAACCATCAAGCGTTGTGTACTTACGAGGAATAGTTTCAACTTCTACACCTTGCTTAACTTTATTAGAGAAAAGAATTCTATAAACAAAACGGTAGTCGATATGAACTTTTACATTGTCTACATCTACGTCAGAATAATAAATTTTCATATTCCCTTCTCTAACGATTCCATCCTTTCTTAAAGTGTGAAGAATCTTCTCAGATTGAAACCCTGCTACCAGAGAGATTGAAATTAGTGAAAATAAAGAGATGAAAACAACAGATAGTCTTGTCATAAGTAACGCCCGCAAAAAAATGTAAATAATCTATTAATATTAGTACCTTAGCGGATTTAAAATGACAAGCATCAGCAATTACAACGAGTTAGCGAGCTCAACTCTCTATTTGTAAATATTTCCTAATCAATTTGTTGTTTTAAGTCGTTTCACCTAGTATCCGCTTCATGAAAAATTTTAATTTATTAGTAGCGATAGGCCTCATCTCAATTAGTGGATGTAATAAAGAAACTGAAGTTGTTCAAGTACCAACGACGACCTCTGAAAGATTAGATCAGAATAATTCTAGAAGTGAAGCTTCCAGAGAAAGTCGAACGAAAAATCTTGAGCGTATGAATGAAGCTAATACCTTTGCTCAAAAACTTACTTATGCCCAAGCTTACACCGATGCTTTCGATCATCAGTTATTAGTAAATAAGAAAAACGCTGTTACAGAATATTTTAGAAATGTTGGTGAAAACTTAAAGGCCTTTAAAGATCTTGATGATGTTAAAGCGACATCTGAAAAGACCGAAGCTCTTAATCTTTTTGCATTGGCCGTTTCTCTTAAGGGAAATAAAAGCTCGTCGATGCTTTCTCTCATTCATGATGCTCTAAAAAAAGCAGAGCCACTAGCTAAGGGTCTTATTGGTTTAGCTGACTTAACAGACTATGAAGAAGAAGTTCTTATCTATCAAGAAGAAGCAAAGCTAATGTTAAATCTTCGCTACAATATCAATGCCGCGATGGCACTTGTTAGTCTAAGTGATGAAAAGAAACTAAGACACCTCTCTTCTATTTTCAAAGGCAAGAAAGGTTCTCTGAATACAGTTCAACAACAAAGAGTTAATTCTTATTTATTAGATTCAATTTCAGCACGTGATTTCATGAGAAGCGCAGGGATCCAGGCAAAGCTTGATAAGAGCATCAGAAAGCCTCTTTCAAAGATTAAGGTAGATGAGACTTTTAAGCAGAATATGCAAACTCTCCTCTTTAACTAAGCGAAATTAAATAAATCATGTAAATATTTCAAATCTGTAGAGAAATATCCTCAAAATTATAGAATAGGCCACGAACTAATAAGGATATAGTTATGGCAAGAACAGTAACACTTTTTATTCTACTTATTTCTTTCTGCTCGATTTCAGCCTTTGCTGATGGCGGATCTCAAGAACGTCGCCCTGATGAGACAGATAGAACTGCTGAAATTTCGACTGCTCTTTTTCATCAATTAAGAGCGAAGGAAACAAGAGATGCTCGTCGTGAAGCTCTTCGTAGACTTCAAGAATCTTCATCAATGCAAGAGAAGATTACAAACGCTCAAATCTATGCCAACTCTCATGAGTTCCAGTTATGGACAGCAAATCCAGATATGGGAGATACACCTGCAAAGAGACACGAACTTCTTTTAGGTGCCTTTGAAGAATTAACAAGAGTAATGAGAGAAGAAGCTGAAGATAAATCTCGTCATAAGAATCTAGCAATTAATAGTAATATTGAAGCACTATCATTAACTCTTCATAAAGTAAGTTCATTCCAAAAGAATGTTGTTAGTAAAAATGGTCTTGAAGAAGTTTCAATGCTTAATGAAATCAAAAAGTCTTTAAAGAAAATTCGTGACGTTAAAGATGGTCGTCAACCACCAGAAGAACTAAACGAAATTGATGAAGAAATTATGGCCAATAAAGAACTTTATCTTCACTTACTAAGAGTAAGATCTAAAGTTACTCAAGCATTTCGCGATAGATAATCAATAACTTAAATCATTTCGATGTAAGCACTTTGGCAGAATTTGCCGAAGTGCTTCTGAGTATTTTCCTTTCCAAAACATTCATTATAGGACCACCGAAAAGCCTTTATACATTAGCGATAAAGGATTTTTATGAAAGGTATAATCGTTTCGATTTCCCTACTCTACAGCAGCTTTATTTTTGCCTGTGTCAATGGAAAAGGATACTTCCCAGAGAATGACTGGAATATCTCTAAGGAGTTTAGATCTCCAGGAATTACTGAACCAGTATTTAATGAAGTCATTAACAAAATTAAAAACTACTACTCCCCTTACTTTCGATCAGCAGGGGGTAACCTTGTTGTTCAACAAGATTGGGGTGATGGAACAGTCAACGCCTTCGCCAATCGCGAAGGAAATAACTGGATCATTAAAATGTTTGGTGGACTTGCTCGTCACCCAAGTATGACTAAAGATGGTTTTGCTCTCGTAATGTGCCACGAAATTGGTCACCACCTTGGAGGAGCTCCTCGCTATGAAAGTGGTGCCAGCTGGGCCAGTAATGAAGGACAATCTGATTACTTCGCAGGATCTAAATGTCTTCGTAAAATTTTTGAAGACGAGAACAATCAAGCAATAGTTCAAGAAATGAATATTCCTTCAGAAGTAAAAGCAAAATGTGAAGAGCAACATGGTAATGGTGAAGAAGGTGCTGTTTGTATGCGAGTAAGTATGGCCGGTTTTGCGACATCTTCAATGTTCGCTCAATTAAGTAATGGTGTGACTCCAAACTTTGCAAGACCTGATACGAAGGTTGTTTCTAAAACTTTTGACTCTCACCCACACTATCAATGTCGTCTTGATACTTATTTCCAAGCAGCTCTGTGTGAAGTTCATAAAGATGTTCAAATAGGCCAGAACAATCCAAATGCTGGAGTTTGTTCAAGACCTGGTGGTCATGAAATTGGAATGCGTCCCCTTTGTTGGTGGCTTCCAACAAACTCAGGCGGAGATCCAGGTGACCCTCCACCACCAACGGGAGACATTGCGACAACACCAACTGTGAATGGACAAACACAAGTTTCAAGTAATAACCCGAATATGATTATTCCAGTGGCCTTAGATGTAAGCCGTTTTAGTGGAGCTTTCGGGCTCGTCTTCGAAGCCTCAAAGCCTGGAATGTCATTTAGTAATCCAAATGGAACGAGTCCTGATCCAAGCAATGCTCTCGGACACGTTATGATTCAAGGAACAAAGGGTGTCTATAATCTCCACCCTGCACGTGAACTTCCAACGTGGGGAGTTTATCAATTCCGTGTTATTCCATTAGATCGAAATGGTAAGCCGGTGGGTCGTTTCTCCAATCCGTTTACCCTTAGATTATTTCGTTAGAATCATGTATTCTTAACAAGCTTGTATAGATGAGCTCCCAGTACATCTGACTTTTGAAAAAGAGTCCAATTATCTGTGAGCTCAACTATCGTTTGTACTTCTCTAAATGAACCTAATGCAATTGAGTAAAACTTCTTTCTATCTTTCGCTGTTGGCTTAGCACTTCCCTCTGCGAGATTGAGGACTATACTTAAAAGTGCTCGGTCATATTGATTCTTTAGAGGTTGTTTTAATCTTAATCCTTTAGCTTCACGGTAAAACTTTTTAGCAATTTCTAATGTTCTGAATTTCGTCATCATAATCTCCTTTTCTTATTCAATATCTCTACACAACTCCACAGGAGAAATAGTCAAGGATGTAACCACGAAGTGGCGACGGAGTCGTCCTTGATTCTTTCGAGAGTGGAGTTAAAATTTGAAACTGAATGAGATTGCCCGATTGCCCGATTGCCCGATTGCCCGATTGCCCGACAAAAAAAGGGACCCAATCGGGTCCCCTTATAATCTGCTTGTTTGTTATTATTGCTCGGAAGCTATTGCTTCCTCATTACCTTAAGCCTTCGCTACTGATAATAGAAATTTGTTTTTTGCTATTGTTACCCGCAAACGGAAGAACATTATCGTTGATGATTTCTTTTCCATGAGTATGACTCCTTTTCTGATATGGGATATGCTTCTCGGCACTTTCCTGCTCTTCTTTACAACCAATACACATCGTCGCAGTTGGTCTGGCCATTAGACGATTATGCTCGATTTCACATCCACATTCATCACACTCACCAAAAGTTCCGTTATTAATCTTTGCTAAGGCTACATCTATTTTCTTAAGGAAATGTCTTTCACGTCCTTTTAATTTTAAAAGTAGTTGGCGATCACGATCTTCAAGTGTTTGATCAACTTCATCACCAGAGTTTGTCTTATCAAAAACTTCTGTTAGTTGATCTTGTCTTTTTTCATAATTACTTTTAATTTCTAAAAAAAGATTCTTAAAATTTTCAATCGTTGATGTTTCCATTACCACTCTCCATATGCTTGATAGGTTCAGTCTCCGTGTCCTTGAGATTTTTTATGCTTCCTGCACTGACAAACTTCTTCCTGATGTCTGTCACGCTTACATAAAGCAATGGACGTGCCAACTTTTGAAACATGTAATTTCAAACACTTAAGTTATAAAGACATGGAGCAAAATACCACCGATGGCAGATTGCCACTGCAAAATGTCCCTAAAATGACTTTGAGAATTGATAATGACCTAGATCTGTTAGGTGAACAACATCCCACCAATACCAGCCATTGGCCTTAAGAAAGTTTCTTGGATCAACAAGAAAGGTTTGAGTTCTCTTTGATAAGTTAATTATATTGAGGGCAAGAGGATCGTCTTCTTTTAAATTATAAATATTCGGCTCTACTACAAGAGTTATCTTTATATTGTGCTTTTTCATATTCTTTATAAAGAAGTGAATATTATCAAAATGTTTATCCACATCCTCATCATTATGACCAAGAACATAGTAGATCTCTTGAGGAGCTGAACTTACAATCTCATTTACCAATCGATTAAATGTATTTGTCGTGGCTGATCTGATGGCAATATTTAAGCAGTCTAATTCTTTATCGACACAGAAAAGATTCGTCCATCTCTTCTCTACTGAGCTGGCTCCTTCTCCATAAGTTTGAGAACTTCCAATAAAGAGCACTTTTCCTTTATTAGCAGAAAGTTCTTTAACCACTCTCTCGCTTTCTTTCTTTATTAATTCAGTATCTTCAGTTTCTTCATCATAGACAAGGAAGTCGAGAACATAATGAGTTTGAGCATAGTATTCATCATAGAAGTAGACACTCACTGCTAAGATCATCACAAAGATTGCCACATTCGTTCTTAAGAAAACAAATGGGATCAGAAGAATGAGAAGACATAAGAGGGCCACGGTTCCGAAGAAATGAGTGATATTAAAAGGAGCGACAAAAGAAATCTCACTGTCATTTACGATGAGCTGATCTAACCAAATATCCCCTTTCAAACTCCCCTTGAGTCCTATATTGGTGTAATTCTTTTCTTCCCAAAGTTGTTTCTGAGAGAGACTAAGGCGGCCTTCTTTAAAAGATAAGTGTACTGGATAAGAAATATTTCCTAACAACTCTTTTACCTTAATTGGTTCATCACCTTCAAACCACTCTAAGAGCTCAACATTTTTCTCACTAAACTTAACAACGAGATTAGGACTTTGTTTTCGATTGATAACAAAATAGAAATTTGCTTGATCTTCGATATTCAGAAAAGCTTCAATCTGACGGGGACTTTTCTTAAAGCGAAGAAATTGATTCTTATTCCACATATTAAGATTGAGTCGGTTGCGATTGAGAGTATTCCCCTTATTCATAAACTCAGTAGAACCCATTAAATAGATAAATTGATTCTCAATTTTAAGAGAGTCAAAGAGATTCAACTGACTTAAGCTAAAGCGATAATTGGAAAAGAGTCTTTCTATAGAAAAACTCGTAATTAAAATAAAGATGAATGAAAGAAGTAATGAGGCCCTATTTTTATTCATAGAATTCTATCTAGAGCTTAATCTCACTCCAATCAGCTTCCTTAAAACCAATCGCTAAAACCTTATCTGCTTTTTCAAGAATTGGTCTTTTAATGGCCGAAGAATTTTCAACTAGGACATTGATCTGCCCTGCTTGTGTTGATCCTTCAAACTCATCTTTGATCTTTCTAAATGTCGTTCCTCTTTTATTCACAGGAATTTCACCAAGATCTTGAGTCCACCTTTTAATTAAGGCCTTCGTTGGAGCTTCTTTTTTGAAGTTTATAAATTCATAATCAACACCGTTATTATCAAGATATTTCTTGGCCTTTTTTACAGTGTCGCAATTAGGGATTCCGTATAACTTTATCTTTTTCATGTCTAAATTAGAACATGTTATAATAGAGTATGACAACGACTGATCATGAAACGCCAATAATCAAAAAGAAACTGGCCCTCATTGGAGCTAGTGGATTTGTCGGGCGTCATTTTATCGAGAAGTTTCATGATAAGTATTCGATTATTGCAATTTCACGAACAAAATCAGATAGTTGGCCAGATGATGTGGAATGGAGACAAACAGATCTCTTCTCAGCACAATCTATTAAAGACTCCCTCAAAGGAGTAGAAGTTGCTGTCTATCTCGTTCACTCTATGATCCCAAGTACTCGTCTCTTTCAAGGTAACTTTGCCGACACTGATTTACTGTTGGCCGATAACTTTGTCCGAGCTTGTCGTCATAATAGTGTACAAAAGATTGTTTATCTTGGTGGGCCTGTCCCCAAAAAGGGACTCAAGAAGGGACTCAAGACGAAAATTAGTAAGCACCTCAAATCGAGGGCTGAAGTTGAAAGAGTCTTTTTCAATAGTGGAATTGAAAGTCAGTCAATCAGGGCCGGTATGATTATCGGTCGAGGTGGATCTTCTTATGAAATTTTAGAAAATCTAGTTAAAAGACTCCCTATTATGATTCTTCCAAAGTGGACTAAGAATAGAACTCATTGCATTCATATACACGACCTCGTCGAAATTATTAATCGTACCCTTTCCGATAATCGTTTTAATGAGCCTATCATTAATGCGGTCACTGGAGAGAACCTCACCTATCGCCGCTTAATCAAGTTGATGTCCAAGGCACAAGGAAAGAAAGTTATTTGTGTGAATCTTCCCATTAACTCAATTGAGTTTTCTAAACGTTGGGTTAGTTTCTTTGGTAACTCTCCCTATGTTTTAGTTTCTCCTCTGATTGATTCTCTCAATTGTCATCTCCCAAAAGTTGAAGTGACTAACTTGATGAAATCTGTTCTCAAGTATCGTCGTTTTTCAAAAATGGCCGAGAGTGAATTTAAGATCAGCGTTGAAAAAGATAAGAAGAAGTTCTATCAAAGAAAACAACATAGCGATGATCAAAAAGAATATAATAAGAAGATGCAAAATACTGTGAGGTCCATCCAGCGACTTCCTTCTCTTCCACATAAGAGTAGTCAGTGGATTTCTAATCAATACTTAAAATTTCTTCCGAGTTATCTTAAACCCTTTATTAAGATAAAGGTGAATGAGAAGAAACAATTGGTGAATTTTCATATGATCTTTTTGCCTAAGCCTCTTCTTACATTAAAACTTATTAAGAATGAGGACCCTAACCGTCAAAAATTCTTTATTGTGGGGGGAATGCTAAGTAAGACTTCGGATACTGGTTGGCTAGAATTTCGTCAGGTCTCTAATAAGAAATTTACGCTGGCAGCGATTCATGAATTCTATCCCACTCTGCCTTGGTTTGTTTACATCTACACTCAAGCGATCTTCCATGAGAAAGTCATGTTTGCTTTCGCCAAGTATCTTTCGCGATTTAAGAAAACTTCTTCTGCCAAGAAGAAGACCCGTAAGCGTAATTAACAGTGCGGATTGTCTTTCATCAAATGATTTTGAACGTAATCGGCCACCGCATCTTCAAGTGAGCTAAACTCAAATCCTGGACAAAGTTTTAAGAATTTACTCATATCTGCTTCAGTGAAGTATTGATACTGATTACGAATAGACATTGGCATATCGATGAATTCGATATTTTCTTCTTTATCCATTGCTTTGAAAGTGGCCTTCACAAGATCAAGAAAACTACGACACTTCCCAGTTCCCATATTATAGATACCTGAAGCTTGGGCATCTGAGCTACGTTTCTTTTCAGAGAGAGCGAGCATTCCTTTCACCACATCTTTCACATAAATGAAGTCACGAAGCTGCTTACCATCTTCAAAGTCTGGACGATGAGATTTAAAAAGCTTTACCTTTCCTGTTTCGTTAATTTGACCAAAGGCCTTATGAACAAGACTTCTCATCTCTTCTTTATGATATTCATTAGGACCAAAAACATTGAAGTACTTAAGCCCAAACCACATTGATGGTGTATCACTTTGCTGTAACGCCCACTCATCAAATAACTGCTTCGAGTAACCATAAGGATTCAGAGGAAGGAGATCACGAATTTTCTTATGATCATCACTATAACCTTGTTCACCAGCTCCATAAGTTGCTGCCGAACTAGCATAGATAAATGGAATCTTTAAATGAGTGGCAAGAACCCAAAGGCTCTTCGAATAATTCACATTATTTTCCATCAGATAATCCATGTCCATCATTGTTGTTGATGAACAGGCACCGATATGAAAAATCATCGTCAGTGACTCATGAATATCTTGGTAAGTACTATCGATAAATTCATCTGCATGAATATATTCTGAATACTTTAAACCACGAAGGTTCTTCCACTTATCTGTATCACGAAGACGATCGACAATAACAATATCTTCATGTCCTTGATTATTTAATTCTTTAACTAAAACTGAACCAATAAATCCTGCTCCACCAGTCACTAAAATCATGGATGCATCCTCACTTTAACTATGTTGCTTGGCCAGATACGGGTGAACGATGATGGCCACAAAAATAATTCCTACTTCAAAGAGAAGAACTAAAGGAAACCAAAGTCCTAACATTGTGTAAGGATCTGGTGGCGTTAACATCGCAGCTACAACCGCAAAACCGACATAGACATAACGTCTCATTCCTCTTAGTGAATACTTAGTTACCAATCCCATAAATCCTAAAATCAAAAGGATATTTGGTAATTGGAAAACAAGTCCTAAGAAAACGAGAACTTTACTTGATAAAATTAAATATTGCTTTAAATCGATACTGGCCTGAACTTCACCGACTCCAAAACTCATGAGGGTTTCAAATGTAAGTGGAAAAACAATGAAGTAACCAAAAGCAACACCGATTAAGAAAAGACAGAAACCAACGAAGAGAAAAGGTCTCACCGCTTTTACTTCATAGTCATAAAGACCAGGCTTAACAAATTTCCAGATCTCAAAGAACCACATTGGCGAGCTGACAATAATTGATGTCCAGAAGGCCACCTGAAGTTGTGACATAACTTTGTCGAGAAGACCGAGATAAACGATCTGCCCCGAGTTCATTTCATTTAAAGTTGATCGAAGTGGTCGTAGAAGAAACTCGGTAATATACTCACCAAAGCCATAGGCCACAAAGAAACTCACGCCGAGAATGATCACAACACGGATCATAGTCTTTCTCAGTTCTTCTAAATGTTCAGTGAAGGTCATTTCCTTCAATCAAAACTCCGTGTATACTAAAGGTATTATTAACAAGTACTTAAGGCTTCTTATGCATTATAGGCTACTTTTTATCAAGTTCCTACTATCGATCTTAATTACGCACAGTAGCATTCACGCTAGTAATTTTAATCTTCTTCACTGTCTAGGTAGAGAAGAAGCGATGATTCATAAGAATAAATTAGGTGGTCCTGTTTATAATCTCAATCAGACGTTGATTAATAATCTTGCTTCCCTAGGATCAATTTATTTATCTAAGGATCAGTATATGTTGGTTTGTGGGCGCCGTGGTGCCTCACCTTCAGTTGAGTTTACAAAGTTAATGATGGTGAATGGAAAGGAAGTGATTCGTGGAATTCGCGGGCTTTCTAAGTTTTCACGACTGACACTTGATTCTCTCTATCAAAAAATGCCGAGCATTTTCTACGATTACCTCAATGGTCTCAAGTCCATGGCACCTACTCATGATTGTCTAGACAAACATATTCCGGAATTAGAAGAGCTTTCAACCAACTTCAAATATCTAGAGCGTGATCTTAGTGTGGAAAAGCTTTTTGCCAATAAGAAAGCGATTTATTCTATTTTTAGAAAGCTTGATGATGTGAACCGAATTTATCACAAGTGTAGGCCAAAGAATAACAATAAGAAATCTACACCAAAGAAGTGATTCTTAACTGATAACCCTTATTCGTCGCAATGAATTCTTCAAGGTCTCGCATAAGATCTGCATAATCTTCCCTTGGAACCATTTTCACCGTCATTTGTTCCCCATTAAATTGAACGATCTTAAAGGCATCACCTTTTAAGTTATGACGATTTTTCCAAGTGGTCACTTCCTCTTTGATATCCATGAGAATCTGGGCCGGAGTTTTATCATTCACTCGCTTATACTTTCCTGCACTGGTCGTCTCTAAGCGATAGGCCTCTGGAATAAGACCGAACTTCATCTTTGTTTCAGAAACAACCTCACGCACATCTTCTAAACATTTAGTGCAAGCTCCAGCAGCTTTTAAATTTTGAGTGATTCCCTTGGTGGTGATTTCGTGATCTTTGAAAACTTCTTTAACGATTTGTTCGCGATAAATTCCAAAGCAACGACAAATAAGTGTCGACTCATCATACTCACTCACTTGATTTAAAGAGGTCTTTCCCTTCCAAGAAGAAACAGCATCAATAAAGAGCAGCCCCAAAAGAGGAAAGAACTCTTCGCTATTATATTTAGGGAACTGTGGAAAATCTTTGAGCTCACGCCCTTCCATCCATTGTGCAAATTCAGAAAAAAGTTCATTGAACTGAGTGATGCCTTCACTATTAAAGTAAACACTGAGAACTTCTTCTTTCTTAGTAATGTCGAGAAATAATTCAATCTTTCCGCGAGGTGAAAAGTACTCCGACTTTGTCACATAGAAATCTGGATGACCAAAGTGATAGAGCGAGTCCACTTATAACCTAAAGTCGACTTCTTCCTCTGGACGAAGAGTTAGAATTTCGTGACCGGCTTCAGTCACTAAGATTGTATGCTCAAATTGAGCTGAGAACTTCTTGTCTTTTGTCACAACAGTCCAGCCATCGTTAAGAAGTTTACAATGTCTCTTTCCAAGATTGATCATCGGCTCGATAGTGAAAGTCATTCCAGGCTTCATCTCAGCACCGGTTCCTTTCTTACCCACATGAACAACTTGTGGTTCTTCATGAAACTCTCTTCCGATACCATGACCACAATATTCTTCAACAACACTATAGCCATGATCGTGAGCGATCTCTTGAATGACAGCTCCGATATCACCAATATGACCACCAGGACGAACTTGATTAATCCCTTCTCTCATACATTTATAAGTAATATCGACGAGGTCTTTTACTTTGTCAGAAACATTTCCTACTAGAAATGTTTTATTGGTATCTCCGTGAAACTTATTAAGATAAGTCGTCACATCAATATTGAGAATGTCCCCATCTTTAAGAACATCTTTCTTATTTGGAATTCCATGACAGATCACTTCATTAAGAGAAGTACAAACTGACTTAGGAAAGCCGTGATAATTTAGTGGCGAAGGATACGCCCCTCTTTCTGTAATATACTCATGACATAGATCATTTAATTCAAGCGTGCTCACACCTGGCTTAACGAATTGTTCAATATATCCCAGAGTCTCTCTTGCTAACTCGCAAGTCTTTCTCATTAACTCAATTTCACGACTAGATTTTATAGATATCATAGACTTATGTTTATTGAGCAAAGGCCCTTAAGTCAAGATACTCCTTCATATTTCGGGGTTTTAACGCACCTCGGTTAGCATTTTTACCCGGCGATTTGCCTGCTCGCGTCCAAAATCCTATAAAAACTTCACATTTGATAACCTTGAGAGGGTAAATGAAAGTATTCAAAAGTTTTATCGTTCTGATTGCACTCATCATGATTTCTTTTTCTTTTAAAAGTTATGGGTATAGTGCTGACTTAAAATCGATTATTGATTTAAGAGAAGAGATTCTTTCAATTAAAAATGAAAATGAGTTCAATACAGTTCTTCATGAACTTAATAATACTTCGAGAGAGTTTAGCGCTTTTCTAAGAGGAAAATTAAATGGTGGTGATCCCCTCACAGGTCATGATCAGGCCATCGTGATTCAACTCATTTATTCTTATCATCATGCTTTCTTAAGAGCTCCTAAAACACAGCAAGGGGCCAAAGATAAGTTTGAAACTATTAAACTTCTTCATTCAGAGATTTTCTCTCATAAGAAGTTAAGAAGAATTTTAAAGAGTACTTTCAAAACTCAACTTTCAAAGAATAAATCTCTTAAGTCTCACTTTAAATCACTGAAGCCAATGACTAAGAAATTTAAGTCCTATGCTTTTTCTGATGGATTTATTCGTCTGTTAGATAAAACTATGCACCATATCTCAGGGGCCTTTGGAAACTTTGCGGGATTTATTCGTTGGCGTAAGGGAAATATGTATAACCGTCCAGAGCTTACGGTTCAGATCATCGACCGTCTTCGTCCGCTAGATATTGTTCTTGAGAGAACTCCATTCGCACTCACTGATACCTTTATCCCAGGTAACTTTGGGCACGCTGCTCTTTATATGGGAACTAAAGAAGAACTTATTGAGCTTGGAATTTGGGATCAAGATTTCATGGCCCCATTTCGTAAAGATATTGAGGCCGGCAAAACAATTCTTGAAGCCATTCGTCCAGGGACAAACCTTAAAACAGTCGCCAAGTTTTTAAAAGTTGATGAGATGCTTGTGATCAGACAAGAAAATATCTTAGATAACTTTGATCTTATTAAACAAATCTATAAAACGGGTGTTGATCAGATTGGAAAGAATTACGACTTTAACTTTGATGTTAATTCCAATGATACTGTCGTTTGTTCTGAGCTCATCTACCATGCTTTTGGGCATGTGAAGTGGCCGACAAAGTATATTCTTGGTCGTCATACTATTTCTCCTGATCAGATTGCTGATCTTGTCTTCTACAAGAACACTCCTATTGATTTTGATATCTATTATTATGCTAAGAATAAGCAAGACCTGACTTACTGGTCGATCAAAACTCTGGCCGACAAGCTAAGCTTTATCCAGAGTAAAAATGACGATGATATTTTCCTTCGTAAGAAGAAAGTATGTCGCGACGTAGTAAGAAAAGTTAGACGAGGAAGGCGTACTGTTAATATCAAACGCAGAATCTGTACTAAAAAGCTAATTCATCTTGAATATGTTGCTCCGACAGTTTATGAACTTTAATCATGAACACAATTTGTCGGCTTAACATATCGCCGTATCAAAGTAATAATTTTCGCACTCAAGAGAGCTCATTATTTGAGTCTCTTGGGTATCGATATCAATTTGAAACTCCTGAAAATGCTCAAATATTAATTTCAAATACTCATACTGAGTTTGAAAAGCTCGGTGATGATGTTCTTAAGAATTGTAAACTTATCATTCATCCAAACTCTGGCTATGATAATATCTCTCTTGAGTTTGTCGAGAAGATGAATGAAGCCGGGGTATCAATTCTTTCTGGGAATAGTATCAGGTCCAATGCCGTTGCCACATATATTCTGAGTTCTTTCTTTGAATACTTTGCCAGTGTTCCCGCAAAAGAGACATGGCAAGATGGAAGAAGCTGGCCACGTGTGAAGATGGAAGAATTGAATATTCTTATTCTAGGTCAGGGTCATATTGGTACGAAGGTTGAACAATCCCTGAGACCGGTCGTAGGTGAAGTTCATGTCTATGACCCGTTTAAGAATATGACGAGACTTGATAATGAATTGCTTGCGAAGGTCGATGTTATTATTCCGGCTTGTGGGCTTAATGCGACAAGCGAGAAAATTATTAATGAAAAGTTTCTAGCTGAACTTAAAGACGAGGTTCTGATTATCAATGGTGCCCGCGGGAAGCTCATTGATCAGACAGCTCTGATTAAGTTTCTCAAGGCAAAACCTCAATCATTTGCCTACCTCGATGTTTTTGAAAAAGAGCCGTGCGACTTTGCGATCTTTAAAGGCCTAAAGAATGTGGCCCTGACTTCTCATATTGCAGGAGTCTTTGCTACTATAGATCAAACAATTTTGGATTTTGAAAAAGAAGTGATTACTGACTTTAAAGAACTCTCAAGCGATGAGTTTCAAAGCAAGTACCACTCACTTATTCTTCAAAATAAAATTAAAGAAACTGAAACTGGGAAAATTCTTATATGAACTTTGAACAACTAACTCACAACCTTCTCGTTCCTCCAGGTAATGGTGTTTACACTGTGAATACAGCAAAGGAGAGAAAAGAAGCTCTTCACCAAAAGCTTTATCAAACAACTGAAGGTGTTGAAGAAGCATGGAAGGCTCAATTTAAGAAATTAAATGATGCTGAAGTAGCAATCGTAGGTGTTTGTTCAGATACAGGTGGAGGAATTCTACGAGGTGCTAACTGGGGTCCATTATTCTTAAGACAAAATCTTCATAAGAATCATAGTTCCGTTATTAATCATGAAAAAGTTCATGACACTGGAGACTTTAGAGTTATTCCTCACCTTTTACACGATAAGTATTTAAATGATCCGACCATAGAAAATTGTCAGAAGGCCCTTTTCAATGACACAAAATCAGGGCTTCCTGTTTCTCCTCTATCAATTGCCGAGCATTGGTTAGAGAAATTCTATGCTGAGTTTCCGAGTAAGAAAGTCTTCGCGATTGGAGGTGACCACTCTGTTAGTTATCCTCTGACAAAAACATATTTAAAGAGCAAGAGAGACCAAGGTAAGAAAGTGGCCATTATTCACTTTGATGCTCATACAGATCTTTTAACTGAGAGATTAGGAATTGATCTTTGCTTTGGTTCTTGGTGTACTCACATTCTTGAGTTTCTTCCAAGTGCTGACCATCTTATTCAACTGGGTATCCGTTCAAGTGGAAAAGATCGTGGCCATTGGGAGAAGACATTTGGCGTGCAACAATTTTGGTCTGATCAAATTATTAACGAAGGTCCTGAGGCCATTGCCAATAAAGTTCTCTCTTTCTTAGAAGAGAAAAAAGTAGATGAGCTCTACGTAAGCTTTGATATTGATGCTCTTGATGCAGAATATGCCAGTGCCACGGGGACACCTGAAGAAAATGGTCTGGCTCCCTATCAATGCAGTTATATTATCAAGGCACTCGCGGCGAAATTTCCTATCACCGGTGCCGATATGGTTGAGATCGCCCCTTTCTTAAATACTAAAGATACTCAGTCACAAGAAACAACACTTACTGTGGGAGCAGCTCTAAGTAGTTTACTACTTGAGTCTATGTTAAACTAAAACTGAATGAGGTTTTAGCATGGCAATTGTAGACTTTCCTCCCGTAGATGTAGCAGATGAAAATGGTCTTTTGGCCATTGGTGGAGATATGGAAGTTGAATCTCTCCTTCTTGCCTACTCACGAGGAATCTTTCCTTGGCCGATTTCAGAAGACTATCCCTTGGCCTGGTTCTCCCCTGACCCTAGAGGGATTCTTGATTTTGAAAACCTTCACATACCGCGAAGACTGGAACGAAGCCTTAAGAACTCTCGCTTCGTATTTAAACTCAATGAAAATTTTGAAAGGGTCATCCACAACTGCGCCATCGCCAAGAGAAAAGGCCAGCCGGATACTTGGATTACTGATGAAGTAATTAATAGCTACATTTCTTTTCATAAGGCGGGCTTTGCGTACAGTGCAGAAACTTATCTAGATGATCAATTAGTTGGTGGCGTTTACGGAGTTTGTATCAATGGTTTTGTCAGTGGCGAAAGTATGTTCTTTAAAGAAGATAATGCTTCTAAATTTGCTCTGATAAAACTCTGTCAGTATTTAGAAAAACAGGGAGTCAAATGGCTTGATACTCAGATGGTCACTCCCATCGTAGAGAGCCTTGGCGGTGGAGAAATATCAAGAGAGGATTTCTTGAAACGCTTAGATCAATCCTTAGAGGCTAATCCTATTCGCTTCTAATTCTTCAAGCTCACATTCACAAAGAGCACATTTATCATTCTTACTCTTAAGCTTCTTATAATAAGTATCACTCAATTTAGGTGTACAATTCTGGCAAACTTTAAAAGTTTTATTGTCATATTGAACGATAAGAATTTTATCTTTCTTTTCAATATTGAGAGTTGGACGATTTCCTTGACCTGCAAGACCAAGAAGAATCTTTAAATGAAAACCTAGAAATGATTTAAGGAAGCTAAATACTCCCTTAATAAATCCTCTTTCGTGGTAGAGCCCTTTATCTAAAATCATCGATCATACTCCGTGGCCACAAGATTAAAAGTCTTCATAAACTTATTGAACTTATTAATATGAAGTCCCTTGGTAAATTGAGAAATATTCATGATCAAAGGAAAGCTAGGCACTCTCGCCTTTACTCGATATGGCCTATCACTTCCATCACTGAAAATAGAAAAACCGAGTTCTCCCCCAGGAGCTTCAATACTGCTATAAATTTGTCCTTTCGGAAATTCAGTGACAGGCACTTCCGTAATTTTTCCAATCGGAAGATTATCGAGAACCTGAGTGATGATAGAAAGAGATTGATAAACTTCTTCCATTCTCACTAGGTAACGATCATAACCATTGCCATTAATCCCTAGCGGAATATTAAAATCAACTTCATCATAGAAGTAATATGTTTGATTCTTACGAAGATCGTAGTTCACACCGCAGGCACGAAGACTTGGTCCAGTAAGTCCAAGTGAGATCGCTTCTTCAGGCTTAATATCGTTGCCATTAATTTCAAGCATCCACCAACGTGAACTAGTTAACTCTCTTTGAAGAGTGGCAAACTTGTCTCCCAGATATTTAAGCACATCAAGAGCATCAGTTACCCAACCAATTGGAACATCTTTTTTCATGCCACCAATTTCAATAATATTTAAGTGAATTCTATTGGCACTATAACTTTCAAAGAGTTCAAAAATAACTTCTCTAATGCGAATACAATCGGCATAGAGAGATTTCAATCCGAGATCGCGACAGATATTAATAAAGAAGTGATTATGTTCACAGATACGAGCAAATTCTAAGAAGACCATACGAATGGCCTTCGCACGATCACTAATATCTAAATCAATTAACTCTTCAATCGCCTTGGCCCAGACAATTTCATTCGTAATGCTGCTAACGTGATTAAGCTTATTCACCACACTAAAGGCTTCATGATAAGACTTACTCTCAAGAAGCTTTTCAAGGCCACGATGAGTTATTCCAAGGTCACTAATAACTTGTTTAATATGACTATCTTCCAGCTCCACCAGAAATCTTCCTAGTGGATTATCAACTGAATCGTAAGGTGAGGCCATCGCCCAGCCTTTTTGCTTTTCTTCATGATGAAAATAGAGCGAAGACTTTTCTTTTGGAGTCGCAAGAAACTTACCTTGCTGTTTCTTCTTAGTATCAAAATCTTTTAATAACGGATAACCATCAAAGTGATCTGAGAGAAAGACTCTACGATTATAGGCCTCATTAGAACTTGCAATTCCAAAGAGATCATAAACTTCTACCAAGTAATCTTTCGCATTTTCATAGACAATAGAGATATCTGGAACAAGGTCTCCCCCATCAAGAGGAATATGAATAGTAAGACGATGACTTTCTTCTAAGTTAAGAAGATGAATCACGATCTCAAAGTCCTTTTGCCAAATTTCTCTTTCACTATACTGGCGATTATCCATCGCTGTGAGATCCACTAAGAAAATAAATGAGAATTCCGTTTTTAGACTGCGTAGATTAGTAATTAATTCATGAGGAAAAATCCAAACGTGAGGGCGATCATTTTCAATCCAATAGCGCTCACTTCCAAACTTAAAACTAAGAGCATTAAGAAGACTACTCACTCTTCGTCTCCTTCTTTGGCAATGGTTTGGCCGCATAATCGTCTTGTAGGACTTTCTGCTTGAGTAAACTAAAACCAATATCAAGATCTTCCGGTCTTGGAGGAGCTCCATGAATATAGACATCTACTGGAAAGAGATCTTTCACTTCCGTATTTATGGCGTAGCTATCAGCAAACTCACCACCATTAATGGCACAATCACCAACGACCACAACCCATTTCTTTTCAGGAAGTTCGTTATAGATTCTTAGAATTTCATCTTTGTTACGAAAATTAATATTTCCCGAAAGGATAAGAACATCGTGTTCGATACTTGGACGCAAATTGAAATTATTGTCATGAAACTTTGAGTGCTGACCTTGATGACTTTCAACTTCAAGTGAACAACAACAACTTCCAATAAAGAAAGGATTAAGATTAAGACTCTTTTCTTTACGAAGAAATCGATCAACAAATGAAAGTGATGATAGATCAGACATCAATTACCTTATTACGTCATAACGAGTTTTTCTAAAGTCAGTAGAAAAACTTTTCCAAGTTATATCAGCTGGGAAGACAGATCTTTTCTCTCGACGATATCTCTTAGACTGACAGCCAAGTTCCTTCCCATTTGAGTAAACCCAAGAATACATTTTTTCATGGCTACCGCCAATACCATTATCGTATTCGATAAAGCGGTAATGCTCTCTTGAAGAGTTATGCAGTCCGGCCATAATTGTAATGGCCTGTTCAAAGGCATTATCTAATTGGTGGAGCAAACAATTTCTTTTTTGATTTAATTGATAACGACGCTTTCCATTAGAAAGCCTTGGATTTTCCACCCATGTTTTCTTGTAACAAAGATAGTACATTCCTAGCCCTTCAAGATTGAAGTAATTTGTTATGTAAGTGAAGAACCAAAAACGATCTTTATCATCATTAATGGTGGCCGGCCGTACAAACTTCGTACAAGTTTGATAACGAGTTCCATAGCGATGGTAGAAGTCATTAAAGAAGGCTGCAAAATCTTTTGTTCTATTGAGCTCCTTCACTTCTTTTTGAGCTTCTTTCTTGGTTGTGAATTCCATATTCTCAAAACGACTCACACCAAAGTTCTTAATGTCATTAATTCGCTCAATTCTCTTCTTTTCTTTAGCAAGCTCAGACTCAGGACTCGTTTGATTCTTACGAACAACTTTTATTGAGTTCCAAACATAGTCATAGAGTTGAGCACAACTTCTTCTCATCTGATTGAGCTGATCAAAAGAAAAGACTTCTCCTTTCTTAGTAGCATAACGAAAGGCCTGACTCCCTTCTATTTCACTGATGATTCGATATGCTGGTTCATTCTTAGGACCAGTTGTCGACCTTCCAAAACCATTTTCAAGAAAGGCCCTCACATATGACCAACGTACTTTCTTCTTGAGCTGTAAGAGGGTCTTAATCTTGCCATATTGCGGATCAAAAGGATTCACTCCCACGAGGACAAGCTTTGAAAGCCAATGCTCTCGTGACTTACATGGATAATCGCTACAGTATTGAACTACCAGGCCACCAACGACGACCGCTCTTTGACTCTCGACGTTAGTAAAGTCGGTCTTTAAATATTTCTTATTACTAAAGACAAGAATTTCTTGTGGGCGACGAAGCTGATCGAGCATGCGTGGAACGATTCCGTAGTTGAAGGGAGGACGATCAATTGGATCATCAGTGCGCTCCCAAATATCATCGTGTTCACAGTAGTCAAAACGGCGATAGCGTTTACCAGAAACGAGATCGAAGTCATAGCCATAAGGACTATCTTCAGGCGTGACTATAAAGTAACTAATGCCTCTATCTTCTTTTGATTTATAAGGCACCAAATCAAAGAATGGATGAGCAGGATATGTTCCGTCTTTGTGGACATGACTAAATCTTTCTGGTCCTTTGAACCAGACAGGTTGTGCAACAACGGTCTTTATTTCAGTAACTTTTTTCTGAGAACATCCCAATAAAAAACTGAAAAAGACGAATACAAACAATTGACAGAGTCGACATAAATAGTTCAAAATTCAACCTCGATCTTACCATGTGCCCGGGTGACGAAATTGGTAGACGTAGTGGATTTAAAATCCGCGGGCCGTTAGGCCGTGCCGGTTCAAGTCCGGCCTCGGGCACCATCTTTTCTTCCGTAAAAATCTAATAAAATTATAGCTATAGCTCGGTTGCATTAGCAATTTTTAGGACAAAAAAATGTTTGTCCACAAATTAGGCCGTACACAAAGACAATGTCTGGGTTTTTTAATCGTTTAGTTAAGATTGTTTGTCAGTGCTTTTCATTTGGTTAAGAATTTATCTCGAAGGTCACTGAGTCTCTGCAATGACCTTTATGGCGCGGCAATCGCCATCTGAGGTTCAGGGTCTCGCCGAACAGTCTCTGATACCAAAGTATTTTCCAAATGTGTGGTGGCATCTGGGCATAGTGTGGGTTTTTCCCATTTGCCACCAACCTTTTTCCCCCTCATTTATTTCTATCATCCCAAATGTCAGACTCTTTTAGTCAAATTATCTAGATTTTTTGTTTTATTTGGTCGTATAGTTATGATCTCGTTAAGAAATGAACGGATTTAACGCAAAACAACATGGAAAGTTCAACACAGAACACACATTCAAAAACTCAAGGATTGTCACTCGATGACCATCTCAAGAGACAAGTTGCTGAAGATATCTCGGCACACTTAAAGCAATTTCGTGATCCGAAAAAAGGTATTCGTATTATTGCTTCTCAAATGGGTATCCATGAAAAAACTTTAAAGAGATTAATCGAAGGTCAGAACAAACCCGGTTATCAAACTCTCTTTAAAATTTATCGCGTCCTTTTAAAAACTACAGACGATTCAAAAATATTAAAACAAGTTCCAGTTATTGTTTCTGATTACCTAACGAAGAACCTTCCAAAGAGTTTAGAAGAAGGTGTTCGTTATGAACTTAATGTTGATATTGAATTAAGAAAAGATCCTGTCTTCTGTGAGATTTATCTTCTTGCAGGAACTGGTTCAGTGACTCTTGAATATATTACTTTTCATTACGGACGTTATGGCGAGAAGGTTGTTGAAAAAATGCTTCAACAAGAAATTCTTGTCACTCTTAATTCAAAAGCAAAGAACCAAAAGAACACTTACATTCTTGGGCCAAACCAAGCCAACCTTTCTCCAGAGAGTATTAAACAAATGGGTATCCATATTGTTGATCGCTTTGGGAAACCTGAGCTTGCTGATGAGCTTGGCAATAACTACCAAGGTTTCTATGCTGATGGATTAACACCTGAAGCTTACCAAGAATGGATTAAGATTGATCAAGAAGCTTTTAGAAAGAAGGCGGCACTTGCCAGTGATCCTAAAAATAAGGGGACGCTTAAGGCCTACACTTATCAATCAACTGACACACTTTTAGAAAATAGAACTGGATTAAAACAATAATGAAACAATTTATCATCGCCCTCACATTAGTCTTTAGCTTCATCATTTGTGCCCAATCAGATGAGCCAAAGCCAGGTACAGGAGTCGGTGGTGACAGCGGTGGAACAAAGTACACTTGGAACCAAATCGCGCAAGCGGCCAATATGTCTGCCAAGTTCCCAAAATACTTAATCGAAGGAATCGAAGTTACCTACGATCAACTATGTGTCATGGGTGAAAGAATCCGTACCAAAAAGAAATACCCAAATCGTGGCGGAACTCCTGACAAGATCGGAACTTACCTTTCATCTGAAAGATCTTACGACCAAGAAGTCTGCGTTCGCATGGAAGACGACGTTTGTGTCGAATACGAAACTCGCACTGTCGAAATCCCTCTCAAAATGGACATCGAAGTCATGATGCTCTCAGAAGACTCAACCGAGTCATGGAAATTCGGCTTCAAAAAAGAATATAAGCTCCCTATCTGCGACACGTGGAAGCTGGTTCCATAAAACTTTAAAAATTCTTTTAAAATTTATTCTTAACGATCAAGCTGGAGGCTGATTATGAATAAATTTGATAAAGTGTTCTATTCTAAAAAAGGTATAGAGCATATCTTAAAACATCGAAGTATCTACAATTATCAATTTTTAAAAATCAAAACACTCGTCAAAATTCATTTTTTGGAAAATGAAAATTCTAAATTTAATGAAAGAAAAATCCATCTAAAGAACTTTTTAATATCTTTTGGGGCAAAGACTCCGAGTGAGTTAAAAACGAATGAACTTCACAAATGGTTAAAGAACTATCAACTTGAAAACAATTTTACTGATAAAAACATGTGTCACATAAAGTGTCAGTTGAACGTATTTTTCAAATGGTTGGAAAGCGAAAAAATAGTAAATTCAAATATACTTATTCCTATTAAGTTCAAACAAAATGGTCCCCCTAAGAAAGCTAGGGTTGTCCTCAGTACACATGAAATAAGAAGCATTCTAGAAAACGCTAAAAAATATAAAAGTGAATTTCTCTATTCCTTTCTCTACACACTCATTCATACCGGAGCAAGAAGATCAGAAGTCTTAAATTTAAACTGGGAAGACATAGATTTTGAAACTAATCGAATAACATTTCACCACACTAAGAATGGTGAGTCCCGTAGCATAGATATGGCAAATGGACTTAAATTAATGTTGAAGGATTTAAAAGCAAATCAAAAATGTGGAATTGTATTTCAAGACAAAAATGGCAAAAGAGTAAATCGCCAGAATATCCATAGAACAATAAAAAAATTCAGAACAACTTATCCAATAGACAACAAAAACTGGGGATGCCACTCTTTAAGACACTCTTTCGCATTCAATTTTTTGAAAAATGGTGGAGAGATGTATCAATTGAAAGCCATACTAGGACATAAAACTATAACAATGACTGTAGACTTATATGGAAATATTCAATCGCACGATATATCTAACCCATCACCTTACGATTTTTAAGTTCTAGGGAGACTTTGTCTCCCTTTTGTCACAGGGTTGTAATCGCTAACACAAACATTCATTTCCATAGTTCAATTATATCACGATCAAGGTTTAGGACGGCCGAGGATCCGAGGGGTATTTTAGCGGTTTTTTTGGAATTTTTAGCCAATATTTAGCCGATTTTGGCTAAAGATACTAAACTTGAAAATAGTAAAATAACTTAACGAAAAATGATTTAACCTTAGCAGGTTCATTTATTACTAAGTTTTGATTAATCTGATTATTATGAACATCAATATAAATATCTTCTCCAAATGAACTTACACTGTTAGTATTACTTCTCAAATAACGAGTAGTTCCGTCATATAGAGTCACGCTATAGAGATCAAAGTCATCAATATCACTCAATGAACTAACCTATAACGCAGTATAAATATCAATATCAATTTCTAAACCTAAATCTACTATTTTTTTAAGAATATCTTTATCTAAAAACATTTCAGGTGCACCATCATTAGACTTTAGAACTACAGAAATAACTGCCTCAAAAGTGTTTAAAAGTTCCTTTAGCTTCGAATCATCAAGTTCACTAAAAAGTTTCCTAATAGACTTAGAAAGTGTTTCTTCTGCATCTATATCGTATGACCAGTTTCCATTTTGGCAAATCCCTTCTCCCTTATTCTTAGCTCTAGTAGGTTGAACACCAAGAATCTTGGTCACTTCATTGTAGTCTTTTTCGTAAGTCAATACATAGAGTCCGACTTTTAATTTATAATCACTCATAATCTTTCCCTATGGATAAGAACATTTTTTATCTTTCCAGTTTAGGCCAGTATCAATACCTGGACCAGAACCATCTTTAGGTTTAATTTTAATTTTTCCTGTTTTCTTATCAAGGAATAAGTCTGCTCCACCAGTTCCTTTAGTGAAACCAAAATCTTTTTTAAGCTTTTCAGCATCAATGCCCCTCTTCTTTAACTCTTTATCTGATAATTTTCTTTCATCACCTTTATTATAAGCATTAATGATCTGGTCAACAATTGGAGCTACGAAAATAGGAGTAGCAACAGCACCTCCTCCACCAGTAAAAATCTCTCCTGAACGATAAAAGCCTGGACGATTTATCGCAGTCATTCTTTCACCTTCAGGGTCAATATAATTAACAGGATTATTATTTACATAGCGAAATAGATTCGTATCTCCACCACCAAAATTCACAGGATCCTTCTGCATCCATCTACCAGTCACAGGGTTGTAATCGCTAACACAAACACTCATTTCCATAGTTCAATTATATCACGATCAAGGTTTAGGACGGCCGAGGATCCAAGGGGTATTTTAGTGGATTTTTTGGAATTTTTAGCCAGTATTTAGCCGATTTTCTATTTCCGTTAATGGTCTTTCTTCTTTCAACATCCCAATAAGTGCTTCTAAATCAGATAGCTTATTTGAGTTGAGTGACTTAAGGAAAGGCTCAATGACATCTAAAATGTCTTCAAATCCATCACTTGAATCTTCTGAGTAATTCCGATCTAATATCTTTTTAACAATGTATTTAGAGCTATTAAAGTTATCTCTGATATGCTCTAGATCTTTAATTAATGAACTTAAGTTTTTGATTGTTGGGTTATAGCTCAGACTATTTCCCTTTTAATTTATTGCAGACAGTCTTAACCTTAAATTTAGGAACACTTCTTTGTTGAATCAAATCATCAATGTTATAGGTTGTAACGCATTTCTCACCTTCTCCAAATCGAACGAGATTAACATCTATTCCTAAAGTTAAGCTTAATTTTTTTAATATCTCTTTTGGAGATTTCTCATCCTTCCCAAGCTTTTGAATAGTAAGTTTTGTCATTTTATTAAGGACTTCTTTGTCTATTGATTGCTTAAACTTTTTTAAATAAATATATCCAGAAACGTGATATAGATATAAAAAAGTGAAAGCATCCATGAGTTCAGGCTCTAACTTGTTAGATACAAACTGGATACAAGTGTTATCAGGACAATATTCAATAACTGAAGAGCTTCCTTCTTTAAATTTTTTCAATTCGATTCCATGTTTTTTAAGTTCATTGCTTCCTGGGTAACCTGAATTTATGTTAATACAGCCTGCAATTGAAAATAACAAAAATAACTTTTTCATAAAATTACCTCGGTACACTCATCGGTCCAAATGGTCTAATTACATGATCTATATTTGGTAGCCCAGGTACGTTATTTCCTGGTCCTGTTTGAAAATGCCAATGATCTCTACCAGGGTTGTTTGGAAAAGATTCAAATTGACCATGAGTAAATCCACAAGAAGATGCACATGATAATACTCTATTTGTATCACTTGTCTGTGGATTACCGTTATTTGGTCCAGCAATATCACAAGCTTCATTTGTATAGTGCCTACCATTATTGCTATGCCCACCTTGTTCTTGGCCACCAGTAACCATTAATTCACCACCTCCGATACAGTCCTCAAGACATTGAAGAGCGGCTAATGTATTCCCTGTTGGAGGTACAGTTTGTGGAGGAGGAGCATTATATTGAAGTAATCCAGTAGGGTCAGTGTTATTAACTGGATCATTATTCACATAGCGATAAAGATTTACATCATTTCCTCTAAACCCAATAGGATCCTTCTGCATCCACCTACCAGTCACAGGGTTGTAATCGCTAACACAAACATTCATTTCCATTGTTGAATTATAACACTTAAGCCGACAAATAGGAGGGTTAAGAATAAACCCCCATTCTCACGATCTCTACAATTAGGATCCTTCTTGCGATTTTATCTAGTTATTTTAAGGTGCATGAAAATGAAGACGGCCGAGATCCGAGGGGTATTTTAGTGGGTTTTCTGGAATTTTTAGCCAATGTTTAGCCGATATTGGCTATAAAAGTATTTCATTCATTCTCTTAATTATCCTTTTTGGATTGGAATCAGAGAAAGTCTCAAATTCTTCATTGATAATTTTATGAATCTTTTGGACTGGCTTTTTAATATTTATAACTTTTGGCTTTTTTCCAGATTTTATAAATTCAAGATATTCTTCATCATAGAAAAGCTTTGATGTTGGTAATTTTACAAATAAATCAGAGTTTCTTAAATATATTAACCCAGGACCTGAATATCTAACTATCGACTCACTCTCCTCACCTATATGCGTAACGTTGTAGTTCTTCTTTAAGAATAGATTAAATATTTTGCAACTAGACATACAGTTTTTTGTAGATATTAAGACAACTTTCAAATCTTTATTAATAACATCTTTGTTTATTTTTTTTGAGTCATTCATAAAAACACTATGCAAGAACGGCTCTTTATCTGGTATTTCACTTATTTTATAAATATTGCTCTTAGTTTTAGTATTAAGATTTCTAAGTAATATTTGTGTCTTGTCAGATCTAAAATGGGATATCTCTTTAACAGGAAGTTGAAAGTCTTTAGTATAGTTAAAGTGGTCTATCTCGTTATCATAAAACGCACCTATTATAGTATTCATAGTAAAAATACTACCTCCAGAACTGTCATTAACTATAACTAACGTTTTAATCTTTCTTATTATTTGTCTTAATGTAGTAAAGAATTTTTTTGTCTCTTTGCTATCTAAGTCATTAATGTTTCTATACTTATTAATCTCTAGAAAATATGTATCACCTGTTTGATCAAGCCATTTTATGTTTATAAAATGGCCTTTATACGTACTCTTTCTACTATTAAATATCCCAGCATGGTCCATTTTATTCGATTTAAAGTGTTTTTCAATTTGATCAGAAAAAGAGATCTTTTTATCAGGGTCTTTTGTAAATTTTATTATTTCCGAATCAAGCTTATAAAGATTTTCATTATAAAACTTTAAAATACTATTCAAAAATGAAATATCTTCATTAATCTTATAACTAGATAAAAAACTTATTTTGCTAATAAATCCATACAATTTCGCATCGTCTTCATTAAATACTAGCTCATTCTCAAATTTTACAACTGTTATCGAGAGTAAGAATAAAGCTAGTATCGGTAATGCTATTTTTGGCATGAAGGTCCTATACTTGGCCCAGTATTATCTCCTGGGTTAGGGTTAATATTAGGATAAGGAATTAAACTCCTAGGTGGTTTAGGTGGAGGTGTTGGCTTCGGCGTAGGAATTGGCGTCGGCTTTGGTAAAATAGGCGTGTATCCACCACCAGGTAAACCTCCATCAGGATAACCATCTGTTACACCAGGTACAGTATCATTATTAATACCACCACCTTGGAATCCTCCTCCTTCAGGTAAGCATCCAAATCCATCTGAACATACAAATTGTAAACCATTTGGATCAATATTGTTAACAGGGTCATTATTTGCATAACGATATAAGTTAGTATCACCACCGTTAAACCCAATCGGATCCTTCTGCATCCATCTACCAGTCACAGGGTTGTAATCTCTTGCTCCAAAACGAGTTAGTTTTGTATCTTGATCATAAAGTCCACCTGCAAAAGCAAACGGTTGAAAGTTAGGATTCGAGTCACTTAAGATATTTCCAAAAGCATCGTAAGTAATTTCTTGAACAAGTGATCCATCAGTTGTGTCCATAACAGCGACAACACTTCCAAGATTATCTGTGATAAAGCGATAAGTTTTTCCAGCAGCTTCCATAAAGGCTGGTACATAACCTTTATCTGCATAGATATAAGTTTGAGTAACTGTTCCAGAACCATCTAGTTTCGCAATTGGATTTAGTTGATCAAGGTATAGGTACCCTTCAGTTAAAGTTCCATTAACTTTCTTTCCTACTCTTCTTCCGAGTGGATCAATTACATAATCTATTACTTTTCCATTTACAGTGGCTTTTCTTAGGATCGCTCTTTCATCAACTTCAAGATCAAGTGTGTAACCTAGAGAAGTATTTTCTACTTTTGTAATATTTCCATCAAGATCGTGAGTGAAAGTATATCCATTCAAAGATTCAATTCTATCTTGATCATCAAAACTTCCATTAGCGTTATTTCCATTCAAATCCCAATCAAAAACTATTGTATTGTCTTTTACAAGTTGCCCTGACTTGTCATACTCATAAGCATGAACAACTCCATCAACTGTTTTCTTTGAAACTCTACCATTTAAATATTCATAAGATTGCTCATGAATACTTCCACCAGAATTTGAAACTGAGTAAGATAGAACCCTTCCAAGATCGTCATGAGTATATGACTCTGTATAATCACCATGATTTACATTCGTTAGAAAGTTATTTGAGTCAGTAACAAGACTTGCGTTATAACCATTACCAATTGAAACAGAATTAAGAACTCTATCTCTATCATAACCAAATGTATTCACTACTCCATTATTTATCTTAATCTCCTGAAGAAGACCTTTTACATCATATTTCAGTCCTAGACTTCCATTAATGGTCCCTACTGAATCTACAGATGTTATCTCACTTCCATTGTAACCCCATGTAAGACTTTCACCAAGTGAACTAGTGATACTTCCAAGCTGACCACTAGCAATAAAGCTAGTCGTTAAGACTTCACTACTTGTAGTTGTAGTCTTTAACTGACCAGTCGTTTCGTCATAAACAAATGTGTTGGTCCTACCTGATGGATAAGTTACTCCTAATAATTCATTATCAGTCGAATACTGATATTCAGTTACGTTATTTTCAGAACCAATAACAGGAGAAAGGTATTGCTTAACAAAGCCTAGAATATTATTGATGAAAGTATGTTCCTTACCATTAATTGATTTAATAGTTGAAAGGTTCCCATTTCCATCATATGTAAACTCTGCACCACGGCCATTTTCATCAACTCTGTATGTAAGTCTTCCTCTATCATCATAAAGATTAGAGATAATCTCACCATTTGAGTTAATAATTGAAGGAAGGCCCTTTTCATTATAAGTGTAAGTTACAGAGTTGAAGCCATCAGATATGGACTCAGTTAGTCCATTAGTATTGTAAGAAATAATTTGCTCGTAATTACCTCTTTCTAACTTAACGAGCTGTTTAGCTTCATTATAAAATTCTTTTACAACACGTCCTTCTGGTGAAGTAATTGTTTCAGTTAAATTTTCTATATCTTTAAAAATTATCCAGACATCACCATTATCTGAGATAGTTTCCTCATAATTTTTAATCTCTGGATCATTTGAATCAATCGAAGCAATGCTCCTTGATTGAGTTAAAGTTTCTCCATTATTTTTTACTAAAACAAAATTAGATGGATAAGTCGTCACATTACCTGTTATTGGAGAAGTGTTATAGCGTGTTGTTGTTTTATCACCACTACTGCTTACACTTTCTATTAAAATTCCATCAACATAGTTTGTCGATGAAGAACTCCCATCAGGAAAAATTACCGTTCTCTTTGAGTTTCCATCAAGAATTTCTTCGTGAATATACTGGTTTACTCTTCCTAACGAGCTTGTTGATGTATAAACTATATTCTCATCTTCATTTAAAAATGATGCTATCGAAACTTCGTTTCCAAAATTATTTACATCTTTAACAAGATCGTTTTCATCATAAAAGAATTCAGATATTTTTCCAATTGGATCTGAATATTTTGAAAGAAGTCCCCTCTCATTATATTCTAAAAGATAACTATCATCTTTCATACTTACTATCACTGGACGAGATTTATCATTCAAAACGATATTTGTTTTGAAACCGAAATTAGTACTAAGCTCTATTTCACTAGGGCTAATTCTATCCACTAACAATGCATTATTAAATGAATCTTTAATCGCTACAAGCTTATTAATTTCATCAGAATCATATTCCATCTTTAATTTAACATTTTGAGTATCTAAGAAATGTGTTCCTATATGATAACCAGCATCGTTAAATACATATAATTCATTCAGTTCCTCATCTGGAACAACTGTCAACTTTAAACCTACTGGATAAAATGACTTAATCTTTTCGGATGCAGAAATAACAGGTGTCCCAGTGCCGCCTTCTACTTCTAAAACTCTACCTGCATTACTCAATAATATAAACTGATCTCTACTACCAAATGCCATAGGTTGTGCCGATCTAGCAGTACCAGTTAATTTTAAATTTGTATCTTCTATTAGTGGTGTCGTATTATTAAGATCACTAATAACTTCTACTTGTTTATTCTTTAGATCATATAAAAATAAGCCATTAGACATAGATAATAACAATTCATCTCTACCGACATTTAACTGAATTGCATTATTAAGTTGCATCTGGCTTGATGTTAGAACACCCGGTTTATCTACAAAAAGAATATTATTATCTCTGGCTGTAAAATGCTGGATTACTTCATTATCTCCTTTAATTTGATATAAAGAAAAAGCACCATTTGTTGTACGATTTTGTAGAACAATATAGATATTCCCTTCTGTATCTGAATCAATTATATCTTTTATTCTTGTAACATCTTCACCGATAGTAGTTGTACCAACGCTAAAATTTGCCCAATCTCCAGCGACTACTCGACTTGAACGTCCAAGAAATTCATCAACTATCAGTTTTAACTTCGCTTTTTTCTCTCTATCAATTGAAACAATCGCTTCCACACTTGAACCGACAAGATAAATGATAATTTTTCCATCTTTATCTACAGAGAAAGTAGAGGTTAGGCCTCCACCACAGTTGTGTTCATCATTTTCCCAATCGAAACTAGAAATATTATTTTCGACAAGTCCATGTAAGAACTCTCCACAAAGATAAGAATTTCCCAATTTTCTTTCTATTAAAAGAGTATCTCCAAGTATGCTTATTTCACTCACAGATAATGATTTATAACCATACAATTTACCGTCAGCACCTATTACAATTTTTTGTGGAAAATCATTTGAGTATGGAAATGTTTTTAGCTTTGAAATCGATCCATTCGATCTTCGAACAGAAAGACCTCCATCATTATCCTGAAAATAAAGATCTCCATTTTCGCTGTAGGTATACTTATCTAAATCTAGGCTAAATCCTAGCTCTTCTTTATTCCTAGGAATATAACTACGTCCATTTCTTTGCTTTCCATCTCCTGGAAAGAATTGGCCGTATTGGATTCTATGAACATTAGTTAGAGACCAACCGTTTAATCCTTTTATAAAAGTTGGTTTTAAAGGAGATTCTGTAAATGATAATGACCTATCTGACTCAACGACATCCGCAGCAATTCCATATGTCTGAAAATCAGGTAAACTATTACATTCTTGAGAGGTCACTGGAGCACTTCTTCCAAATTGCCGTGTCCCAATATTTAAAACACAACTTCTTCCACTGTCAGGCCTAAATGCTTCACAGTTTATATCATTTAGCCTTTGCACGATATTCTCAGGAACGCATATTGAATATGTTGTTCTTCTTAAAACACGTGCGTCAACCTCAACAACATGTCTACCAAATAATGGAGTACCAAATGAAGATAAACCATTCCAATAAGCACTTGCTTTGATTAAACTCGTATTTTCAACAGGCTCTAAAGTTGCTTCAATTTTTTGACCACCTACTTTGAAACTTACTGATTGAAGGTTGTTTTGCTGGCTTGTTGTAAAGTATTGAACTATTCGTTCTTCATTTAAACTAGCATACCTAGATTCATATCTTAAAGACACATTTGTTCCATCTATACTAATCTCTTCAGCTAAAGTCTGATTTTCAACATCGATGATAGATCCACATTGAAGGTTTGGGTTCTTAATCGGTAGATTTAGAAGACTTGTAAGGGGATCAGGTGTTATCACTGGTGAACTTCCATCATTAATAGCGAAATATGGAAAATTAAAATCAAATGGAGTAAAGTGCATTATTGGCATTCTCCAAAAGCTATCTCCAACTTCATATCGATCATGTAGGTTTGCTAGTTCTTCATCTGTGAAGTCTAATTTAGCGAGTACTTCATCACTAACTGCTGTATCATCTGGAGTGAGTGAAACTGAAACCTTTCCATTTTCTTTTGAAAGGATTTTCACAACCATACCGTCAGGTTCAGCAATCCAACGTCCTTCCTCTCTATTATAATAACCAGATGGCACTAATGATCCGGCAGGTAAATTTAAAAAATTAGTTACATAAGTGAATAATGGTTTGTTAAACTCTACTGTTTTAGCTCCTTCTACAATTGCTTCATCAATTGATGCCTCAAAAGCAAAAGTATATTCACTCGTCTCAGGTAAACTACCTGGCATACGATCTACACCTTCTCTACCTACGGTATATTCAGTAAACCTTACGCTGGCACTATCTATGACCTTCTCTGTTCCATCTTCCATAATCATAGTAGCTGTTGTTCCTTCTGGGAAAACTGTAAAAATTTCTCTTTCACCTCTTTCATCATTAACTTTTTCACCAAAAGCGATAGTCGTTTCTTCGCCAAAGTCTACCTTAGTCACTTTTTTAGAAATTGGAAGTAGGATGACATTATCTTGATAAGAATAATTATTTACTTCTACATTAATATTTCTCTGAACAGAGAGATATCCAGGTTTTTCATAGACCAAGGTTTGACTAACACCTGCAGGAATCATGTATGAAAACTCGCCATTTGCAGTTGTTGTTGTGAATCCATACTGCTCTTTATCTAGTAAACTTATTTTTACACCTGATAATTGGTTTCCTTCAGTATCTCTTACAACACCTCTTACCATTGAAGATGAAAACTTCTCAAAATCTTCCAAGCTAGTATCTTTTTGAATTGGATTAGAACCAAAAAAGAGAAATTCATTTCGTTCAACAAATGATTCAACTTCTAATTGTGACTCTGTCTTTGGAGGCATTTGTGCAATTACATCTACAGGATCCATTGCTAGCTCAACAACTTTCTCAACTTTAATCGTAGAGTTTATACTTTTAGATCCATTTGCCGTAACAACTTTCAGAACAAGATCTTTTATACCAATTGTTGTAGGAGTAAAAACGACTTCATTAGATGCTGACTCTATTTCAATTCCATCTATTTCGACTAAGTATTTTAAAATCTCACTAGAAGCTGTCGTACCTTCAAAGCTTACTTTAAATGATTCACCAAGTTCTGCTGTTGTTTTATCAACAGATGCCAATAAATTAATTGAGTTGTCAGGGCCAGCAGGTTCTTTTAAGTTAACAATTAATTGTTGAGCAGTACTATTACCTGCAATATCTGTTAATATCAGATCATAGCTCTGACCTTTCCTTGTTTTCACGGACACTATTCTAAGCAGCAAGACAGTTTTTTATTCTATACTCCACTGGGCTCACATATCCAAGTGAAGAATGCATTCGCTCTCGATTGTACCAATTTATATACTTAAATATTTCTCTC
>JAAEST010000010.1 GCA_024229115.1 Oligoflexia bacterium | reverse complement strand
GAATCACGATTGCCATTAGAGAAGACATTAGATTCTTTTGATATGAAAAGGCTTCCGAGAAAAGTTGCTCAAGTGGTAAATAGTCTTTTAGACGGATCATTTCTTGAACGCAAAGAAAACATTCTATCATTTGGGAATCCCGGAAGTGGAAAAACACATCTTTTGTCAGCGATCGGCCAAGAGTTAATTCAGAGGCAGGGAAAGAGAATATATTTCACTCAATGTTCTTTGTTGGTGCAGGAGTTATTGAATGCGAAGAAAGAATTAAAACTTGCACGGATATTAAAAAAATTTGCAAAGTATGATGCTATTATTATTGATGACATTGGGTATGTACAACAGAACAAGGAAGAGATGGAAGTGCTTTTTACATTGCTTGCAGAGAGATACGAACGCGGCAGTATAATGCTTACGAGTAATCTTCCATTTTCAAAATGGGAGAAGATCTTTAAGGACCCAATGGTGACAGCAGCAGCTATTGACCGTCTTGTACACCATTGTGTTGTGCTTGAGTTAAATGTTCCAAGTTATCGAATGGAAAAAGCAAAGAGTTCCAAGAAAGAGAAAAGGGGTTAAGAAGCTCTTCATCAAATATTAAATTGGTAAAAAAAATAATGATCTTTTTCGAAAGAGGGCCCACTAAAAGGAATTTTTTTATTCCCTTCTCCACCACCCACCCCTCTTTCTGGTGAGGGTGGGCGGCTCCGAAGGGAATAAAAAAAATATTTATTTGATGAAATACAAAAAGAACAATGCCAAAAACACTGATATTGTTC
>JAAEST010000009.1 GCA_024229115.1 Oligoflexia bacterium | reverse complement strand
GGGGTTTACCATGCCTCTCCAATCACTCAGAGAGCGGTGGGCTCTTACATTAAGCCATTATCTCGGCCCCACCTTTTCACCCTTACCCTTCAAGACAGTCTTAATGTGTATCTCGTAAGGCGGTATATTTTCTGTGGCACTTTCCTTGGGATTACTCCCACTCTGTGTTACAGAGCGCTGTCTCCTGTGGAGCTCGGACTTTCCTCTTCAAAGATCAGACATGTGCGTAACCCTTGAAGCGGCCATCCTGCCTGCTTCTTTAATCGCTATTTGTCATCAAGATATAGTATTCGACTACAGCTTAGGCAGAAAACCAAATCATCACCACCCATAAGCTCGTTTAATGTTTGTGTAGTGACATTCATAAAACAGCCACCGCAGACATTGCCAATTACTGGAACTACGGCTTTTCCGCCTTTTATATTTGATAACCGGTTGTAATGCTTTAGGGAGTGTTCGTCTAATAAGTCTATATATTTCTTTTGTTCATTCTTTATCTTTTCAATCTCATTATCAGTCTCTTTTATCTCTGCATCTACACTGTTTATGAGATCTTTCAGACTTTCCTCCTCATTCCTTAAACATTCTGTTGCTTTTTCATAATCTTGATTAGCTATTTCCAATCTTGACATTGTGTTCAGAATCTCATCCTCCAATATCGACATATCTGCTTTCTTACTGCCTATTTCTGAAACCAAAGCAGAATACTCTTTATTTGTTTTGATAGAATTCAACTGAACGTTATACTTAGTTACTTCCCCTTCATTAGTATTTAGATCCAGTTCTTTTCTGTCAATTTCCTTCTGTACTGCTATTTTCTCTTCGTGTTTTTTATCAGCAAGAGATTTTTCGTTTTCTATCTGAACTTTCTTTTCCTGGACGTCCCGTTTCCTGCGTTCTTGAGATGCTTCTAATTCATTTATCCTGTTTTTTAGCGACTGTAATCTTTTGAGTACTTCAAATTTTTCAATCATTACTTCTTCCCGTATCCATGAAATATGTTATTCACTTACCTTCTCCGACACTATCTAAAAACCCTTCCAACTTTCTACTTCTGATAGGATGCTGTAATTTTCTCACCGCCTTTGCTTCAATTTGCCTGACTCTTTCGCGAGTTACCATAAATCTTTTACCAACTTCTTCAAGCGTATATGTATAGCCATCTCCAATGCCATAGCGAAGCTTAATTATTTCCCGTTCACGATAAGTAAGTGTGTCCAGAACACTTTCTATCTTCT
>JAAEST010000008.1 GCA_024229115.1 Oligoflexia bacterium | reverse complement strand
GAACTCCTGAAATACAGTAAATAATTTGAATTTTTTAAATATGAAATCATTTTGAAATAGAGGAGGTATACTATGTCTATATTTTCGAGAATTTTTAAGATGGGACAATCAGAAGCACATGCAGTGCTTGATAAATTTGAAGACCCAATTAAGTTGACTGAACAGGGAATCAGAGATCTGAAAAAAGACCTTGAAGCTGCTATGAGGAGTTTAGCAGAAGTCAAAGCATCTGCCATTAGAATCAAGAAGGATGCAGATAGTCAGCAGAAGCTTAGTGCAGACTATGAGAGGAAGGCTATGCTACTCATTCAGAAGGCTCAATCTGGAGGAATACAACCTGAAGAGGCTGACAGGCTTGCATCTGAATCTCTTTCAAGAAAAGCAGAATGTGACAGCAGATCTGCTGAGCTTGGTACTCAGTATCAGAATCAGCAGAATATGGCTGATAATCTTCAGGGAAAGATAAACAAGTTAAAATCAACTATATCTTCATATGAAAATGAACTTATTACACTGAAGGCAAGGGCTAAAACAGCTAAGGCCACAAAAAAGATTAACGAACAAATGGCAAGGCTTGATTCCTCTGGTACTATCTCCATGCTTGAGAGGATGAAGAATAAAGTACAGGAAGAAGAATCACTTTCAGAAGCATATGGAGAAATTGCTCATGATACAAGGAGCATTGACACTCAAATTGATGACGTCCTGAAATCATCAGATACAACAACAAGTGATTCCCTTGCTGCTATGAAGGCAAAGATGGGAATAAAATAAGAGGTGAGAAAGGGATAAAATGAAAGGCGCAGGTGGTACAACTGGAGGGGCAGGCCGTTTTTTTTTACAGGGCTTATTATGCTGATTGCAGGAGGATATCTTTTTTTTCAATCGATAATCGTGAGGTCTCACTTTGGTTTAGGGTATCGTTTATTCGGCTTTGGTAATTTTAATATTACAAGTGGAATGTTAATGGTGCCGTTTATCTTCGGAATTGGTATGATTTTCTATAATGCTAAGAATATTATTGGCTGGATACTTAGTGTTGCTTCACTTGTTATGTTAACGTTTGGTGTAATAACAAGTATTAATTTCACCTTCCGGCATATGACAGCCCTTGCAGAAAAGGAATTCATTGAAAAGGCAAAGGAGACTGAGCCTTATGAGTATTTGATAAAGCCCTTTGATGATGAAATGGTTGATGCTGCTATAAGAGCAGCTATTGTTTCAAATAAGTGAAATCCATCTTTGTACCAGAAATCGATAAATCTCTTTATCACTGAAAATCATTGACTTGAGGTGTTATCGATAACCATTTGTACTCCTCACCATTTCAACAAGTAATGCTCCGTTGATAACTGGAAGAAAGTCTCACCTATATTGCTCTAATAAATTGAGCCATTTTTGCTTAAATAAACTGAACCAATGAAAAAGCAAGAAAAGAAAAAGGATCTATTAATAACTGACGGAGATAAGCAGGAAAGATAGTAGGATAAAGAAGGGGAAAAGAAAAATGGCAGACAGTAAATAAGGGCATATATTCTGGGATAGAAATAAAAAGTCAGGCTAAAAAATAACTTATCAATGCAGAGGGGATACAGGATGAACGGAGAAAAGATCATTGCCCATTTTAACAACAGAGATACGGCATTGTTTTCCTATTAAGGAACAGGTATCTAACAAATCAATCTCACGTCCCACAAGGATAGTAATCCATCGGTAGAAATCACTTTTCTTTGATCCTGAGACCTTTAAGGTAGTAGAGAAGTCATGCTCATTGAATTTTGAGTCAGACACAGTAAAGATGAAACGGAGATATTCCCCCGATTTGTTATACACCACTTCAATGTCAGAAATTCTGGCATCATGCTGTCCCTCTGATATATCATTAAATGAAATAGTCATAGCAAGCTCCTTTCATAAATCCTTTTCTGAATAATCACTTCTGAATAGGCTTAGCTCTTAAGCTCGTACAATTTTTCATATTGATAACATGACTATTTTCTAACAGACGATCAATCAGAGCTGCTGTAAGCTGGCTATTTTTAAAGAAGGAATTCCATTCACTAAAGCCGAGGTTAGAGCTTATCATGGTTGTCTTTTTCTTATATCTTTTGTGCATCAGGGTAAAGAATTGTCCAGTCTGAACCGGCTCCATCTCAACATATCCCAGTTCATCAATATACAGACAGTCATAGGATGCAAACTTTCTGATTATCTTTTCTTCTGAATGGTCACCCCGTGCTCTGTAAAGCATCTCAACGAGCTCAGGAAAAAGAATAGCTCTACCTGTATAGTCACGGTTAATGGCCTGTATAAGGAAAGAGGTGGCAAGACCGCTTTTCCCCACACCGGTTGGACCAAGCCATATGATATTCCGATTCTTTTCTATGTAGTCAAAGGAATCGTATATAGAGAGAATTTTCTTTTTATTCAGTTTTGGTTGTCTGTCAAAGGGATAGGTTTCTATAACAAACTCCTCCTCCACCTTTGCACGCTTTAATCTCATCTTTCTTGAGTTTTCTCTCTTGATTTTATATTCATGCTCGATAATATACTTAAGTAGTCTGACATGTGAATAATTTCCTTCCCGAGCCACACTTATATACTCATCCCAGTTGGCAAGTAATCCATTAAGACGCAGATAACGGAGCTTTTTCATAAGTGCTTCATCCATTGTCATCTTCCTCTAATAATTTGTCATATATAGATAAGTCCACATCGTCACCAAGTTGCCCTTCTATATATGCCTGAGAGTTTTGAAACTCTTTATCGATCTCTATAAAAGGCATTTCGTAATCACTATCCTTTAGCTGTAAAAAAGCGATCCGTTCTACTGTTTTCATATCTGTGATACGATACTTCAGGGCACGTTTTATGGTTTTGATAAATATTGATGGAGCAAGCTTTCGGTAGAGAGCAAAGAGCTCACGAATAAACCTGTGCTTCTGTATGCCCTTTGGTTTAAGTGCAAAGTTCAGATAAGCATCCACTTGCTCAGATACAGCCCTTAGCTTTTTCTCTTCCTGCTCTGTAGACCTTTTACGGTCTTTTGGTTTGTGCCTGGGTATTGTCTGGCCTTTTGGAGAAAATGTCTTATTTTTTATTCCATCAGGGGGTAATTGATACTCTGTAAGGAGTTCTCTGTTATGATATATCTTTATACAATTGCAGTACTGAAGTACCACTACATCATGTCGCTTTGTCCCTGGTATCCAATAATAGTTGGCATCAAATGGGATATACCCGTACTGATCAATACCTCTTTTGTGTTGAAGATATGGCGGTGAAACAAAAGGCGGAAGTTTAACAAGATAAGACTTTTCATGCTCAAATGCCTTAGCCGGTATTAAGCCTGTCTTAGCTACTGCCCTGTTAGGCATCCTTACTGTAGCCCACTGAAATGCCTGAGCGTTTAAGTCCTCAAGACTTTCAAATCTTCTTCCTGGAAAAAAGTTTGTCTCCACTGTGTAAAAACTTCTTTCGTTTCCTGCCTTTCTATTTGCATGATTCACTTCATGGCAGAGGAACCTGAATCCGTACTGTTTGGCAAACTGCTCCATTTCAGGCACTATAACGGCATTCTTACCAGTACCTCTAAGACGGGCAAGATTTGTGTTGTCTATAATGCATTGCCCTGAGGCATATCCCCAATGTGTCAAGGCTTCATGGAAAAAACACTTCATATTGAAACGATTGAATGCCCGGTAGAACTTCATATACCGTATCTTTGAGTACCGATAGTAGAGTATGCTTGCTACAATCCAAAGTCTTTTATCCCCTATCTTGAGCTTGTATCTTGTGGTGTCATGCTGCATCTCAACTCCAGGCTCATCAGGGACTGAATCACACCGCTCGTTTCTTGGCTGCCCAAGCTCAAGCTCTCTTATCCTGCGGGTCAGTGTCGAGTATCCAATCTTGATGCCCTCTTCTTCTGTAAGTTTTTCGTATATCCTCTGAATACGGCCTCCACATTCCAGATAAAGACTGCGAAGAAGATCAGGGTCGATCTTGACTGTATCATCTCTTTTTATCTCAGGCATCCGTCCTCTCTGATCAATAATCACTTTTACCGTGTTTCGGCTTACACCTAACTGACGACTGATATGTCTTTCGCTTATACCAGCTTCATGGAGTGAATAGATTGCCTTACGCATATCCGCTTCGATCATAAAATTCCCTCAATACCCTTGAAAATACGCTGATTTTGCTTAAAATACCTCCTGATAGCAGATTGGCCTGACTATAAAAGGAATTACTCTTATATCTGGTGTCGTTGCTCTTTGCCATCACCCTCTGCATATATTTCTGTAGTATTGCAAGATCCCTTATCATCGCCTGTTCAATCTCATTCAGTCCATCTATCTGCTCAACATCTTTCACTCGATCAAAAACCCATGATACATTACCTTCTTTGATCTGCTGCCTGAATTCAGCAGAACCTTTAAAATAACCATAGGCAAGCTGCTCTATCTCTCTTATGCTCAGATGTTTGCCGGATACAGAAGCTACAAACTCTTCGATCTCTCCCTTTTTAGCCCTGTTTATACGTATAAACTGCCTCAGTGTGTACATATAGGAATAGACAGGAAATCTGCCGCCCAATATCTCCTTCCTTACCACTTCGCTCATCTCTCCTATAATTCCGGTACGGACACTTACCCATGCCTTGCTCCTTTGAATCTGTGCAGCTATTTCCATGACACTCATGCCATGTACTCTCTTTAATTCGTCAACTAAACTTGCCTGCTCTAAAATGCTTAGGCCCTTGTTGTTTGATGCCCTTAGAATCTGTATGATCCCCGCTGCTTCGTCACTCCCAAGAGAAGTATAGGGCACTATGCCTATACCCAGTCTCCTTGCACACCTGTACCGCTTAAACCCGTTAAGAAGTATTCGGCTGTGATCTGTGTCCACCCCTTCTAAAGGTTCCTGTATGCCGCTTTCTAATATTGACCCTAAGAGTCCCCTCTCAGCACCCTCATGCTTCATTCGATAATCCTCATATCTGAGATCAAAACTCGAAATCTCTACTTCTTGAACCATTTTTCACCTCTATGGCGGCATCCCAGGATGATATCTAAAAATATAATCTATCCTTTTTCCCTTGTCCATGCTGTGTTGTCTCATTTTTGCCTTTAACATAGTTAAAATCTCCTCCTCTGTTACCCTGAAACCTTCTATTAAACTCACTACCCCCTGAAGATAATTAACGGTTTCACTATCAACAACCATCTCTCCACTCTCATAGCACCCCTCTTCTTTACCTGATTGCTCCTTCAAAGATTCGTTGGATTGCTTGTTTTTTCCACGACGGTCATTTAATAGTTTCTTCTTCTTTCTGCCCCAATCACTCCGATAATATTCTGTGCTGCGGCTTTTGCTTCTTTCCTTTCGATCTGCTTTAATGCACCCAAATGGACAGCCAAGGTCATTCCTGCCTATATTCCTTGGATCAGTTAGAAAATATATCCTGCAATGCCTGCACCTGCTCAGATATTTACGCAATTGTGGCTTACCCCTCAGTACCGAGCGAAGCACATAATAATAGTGTAATACTATTTCCTTTACTTCACCCTTGCGGTACCACTTAGGAATAAATTCAAAATATGGCTGGATTTGTATTATAAAAAAGCGAGGTTCTGTGATATATTACTTATATCTTTTTGCATACCCCCATTTTGCCATATGGCTTAGGCCGTTGTGTAGAGTGGGGGTTCTTTCTTTGGATAGTAGTCGCTTAAATACTGAAAGGTTTGTTGGGTGTGCTATTGTTATTTGTGAGTACTCTTTGTTCTTAATGTGGCTCAGTTTATATGAGCATGCCCGGCTCAGTTTTAATGAGCACTATAGCTCACT
>JAAEST010000007.1 GCA_024229115.1 Oligoflexia bacterium | reverse complement strand
TCCGTCATGATTTTTTTTTATTTTCAAAGAATTAAGCACTTACATGAGCTTTCTCAATTACCTAGACAATCACTTTGTTTTCAGCTTTTAACGATTATGAACCTTTGTTATCACAACTTGGATAATGACAAGGTCGAACGATTGAAATTAGATGATGAAACCTTTTTCTATGAGGCTAATTCACTGAAAGAGCAACTGCTCGATGTGCCGAGTCTTAGTAATTCTCATAAGGTGCTCTATCTCCTACTTGATGCGGGTTTTATTGATCGACGAGTGTTAGATAAAGATGGCCAAGTCGTTATTGGTGATAGCTACCAAAGAAACACGGCCAAAATCTATTGGCGTCTATCCGACAAAGGGTTAAGTGTTTTCGGTTAATTAAAAACTCAAGGAATTAAGTCATGAACGAAGAACTATTCAAGTATTGGGATTCGGATAAGGCCAAGAAAAAGCAAACTGCTATCACGCGTTTAAGTAATGGTTTAGCCAAGGAGCTTTTAGGAGACCGAAATACTAAGTCGCTGTTTAGTGATGAAGAAATTGAAGCTATCGAAAAAGCTAGAGAAGCCCTGGATAGTGTTAAATATAAATTCACTCACCTTAAAGAGAAACGACTTAGAGCCGAGCAAGAAAGAAAACGAGCTAAAGACGCTAGACAGGCTTTAGCTAAGAAGCTTTCTATTGCATACATTAAAGGCTCAGGCTCGTACCCTCTCACGACTTTTTCTAGAAATCACTTCTACCTATTATGTATGTTGAATGACCTACGAATTGGTTACACGCTTAGTTTCAACGATTTAGATGTTGAGGATTCCAGTGGTGTGGTAACTCATGATGAAGAGCATTTTCGACGAATGAGAGATTACAATGTTGATACTCTTAAACGAGAGCTAGAAGAACGTGTGATTACTTGGGTTCTCGGTGCCTGGACGTATTCTGGAGAGTTAATAAATAAACCTGAAGCGAGACTAGCTGATCTGACTTCAAAGCTAGATGCGGCTTTTGTAGGTACAGTCGATGAAAGATACAAGGGGCAAATAGAGCGTCTTGAAAAATATAATCGGGCCATTGATGCAAAAGTTAAACGATCTGAGTTTAAGATTGTTCAGGATTGATTTGAGCGATATCCCTTCTTTACTTCTTTTAACGTTCTTTTCTATCAAACTCAAAGAGCGTTAAAGCGACACTCGATTTTGCATGCAAAATTGCTCATGATTAATTTAG
>JAAEST010000006.1 GCA_024229115.1 Oligoflexia bacterium | reverse complement strand
TGTGTCTTTTTCATAACGCACTCCTTATCACATAAGTCGTGCTGTTAAAAGAGTGTCCGTTAAACTAAGGGAAGGTCAATCTACTTAACGGTGGAAAAGGTAAAAAGCCAAAAGATGATGAAGGGAAATCTCCAGATGATGTAAATAAGTCTCCAGATGACGTTAACAAGTCACCTGATGAAGTTGGAATGAAAGCTGATGCTATCAAGAAGATCTTAAAGACATTTAAAATGCAAGATCTTGAGCAAATGAAAAAACAGTATGGTGAAGACTTTGTTAAGCAGGCCATCGCAATGGAGATGATGTCGAGAAGAATGGCATCACTTAACCTAGACCAAGTAGGAAGAGCTCCATCGACTGAAGAAGAGAAAGCGATGATCGACGCTAATAGAGAAACTGAACTGACTCTAAGAAAAGTTCAAAAAGACATCGTAACTGAGAGTGATACTGTGACTAACGGTGGAAACAAATAGAATCAAACAAATAGACAATTCGAAGGTGCCTCACAGGGCACCTTTTTTTATGCATAAACCTTAAACCAATCAATCCCCAATGAAAAAAGTGTTTCTGGCTCAGAGTCTGTGATAATTTTCATAATTTTTTGAATATGCTTAATATGTAGTTCTCGAATTTTTTGTGCATCCTCGAAGCTTAAACTTACTGGGCTTGTATATATAAGCTCGCTTTCATTATCTAAATGATCGTAGCGTTCAAAAGCTTTCTTTCGCCAGTTAGTATGATGAACTTTTGTCCAAGGGCTATCTTTATCTAAATGAGTATAGGCCTTCCCCATATCAATTGTGCCATCATCTTTCTTAACCACAAGACCTGATTCAATTAAGAACTGGAAGATTCCATTTACAAACTTAGGATCGAGCTTAAGGATTTGTGCGAAATCATCAACTTCATTCAAATCTTTAATTCCAGCTCCAAGCCTAACAGCAGAATAAACCCAAGAAGAATAATACTGGCTCTTTTGTTCTTCCGTTAACTCTAGATCCTTCTTTATCCTCTTTGACAGATTTTTTGCTTCACTACTCTTACGCTCTAATTGTTTTTCTAAAATATTTCTTAAGGCCTGATTCCCTGCCCTTGCATATTGAACGAGTAAGAGAAAGTAATCGGACTCAAGTTCGCCATGGCCAAGGTAATCGCAGAGTAAGGCAGCTTGCTCGAAGCTTAAATCCTTATCTCCTTTAAAGACCTGAGACATGAGAGAGGTGTGAACATTAAGGAACTGAGAGATCTTTCTCCACTGTCCATGGCCCTTTTTAGGACGACTTTCCACCCAGGCTGCAACATACTCTTTATAGTCTAAGTACTCGAAAATACTCATATAATCCTCTCTTTCTTACTTATCGGAAATGTTTACTAAATTATAAACTTTTTACGTATTATTTTACTAAATAAATCTATACCGCATCGCATTATTTTGTCATACTGTATTCAGAGAAGAGATTAAACGAGCCCTTTGAATTGAGAGTCAAATAGGTCGTTGAGAGAGAGAGTTAAGGGGTCCCAAAGTCGATAGAAGTTATCGCTTTAATGGAGGGGCCCTTTATTTAAAGTAAAACGCTTAAATCCACACCCCGATAGATTTAAGTTTTTCATAGCAATACCCTACCCCCTCGTTAGAGGATTAAGGGCCGGTGGAGTCCATTGAACCAACTCCCAAAACCAACCTGGACTTTGCCGGCCCCTTAATTAACCAACAAAGACAAAGTAAAATTATAAGATCTGAGAAAGAAATTCTTTTGATCTCTCATGCTGAGGATTAGAAAAGAATTCATCTGGATTATTTTCTTCAACAATCTGACCAGCATCCATGAAGACAACACGATCCGCAACTTCCTTTGCAAATCCCATCTCATGAGTCACACAAAGCATCGTCATTCCTTCTTTTGCTAGATCAGTCATCACATCGAGAACTTCTTTAACCATTTCTGGATCAAGTGCTGAAGTTGGCTCATCAAAGAGCATAATTTTTGGCTTCATACATAGAGAACGAGCGATAGCAACTCTTTGCTGTTGCCCACCTGATAATTGACCAGGATATTTATTGGCCTGGTCTGCAATTTGAACGCGGTCTAAATATTCAAGAGCTTCTTTTTCTGCAAGTTCTTTAGGAACCTTCTTCACCCAAATAGGTGCAAGTGTCAGGTTGTCGAGAATTGTTAAGTGAGGAAAGAGATTAAAATGTTGAAAAACCATTCCTACTTCTTCACGAATTTTATTAATATTTTTTAAGTTATTGTTTAGGAGAATACCGTCAACAGTTAACTCTCCTTCTTGATGCTCTTCAAGACGATTTATACATCTAATCATTGTCGACTTACCTGAACCAGAAGGACCACAAATTACAATTCTTTCACCTTTTTCAACCTTAAGATTTACATTTCTTAAAACGTGAAAGTCTCCATACCATTTATTAATATTCTTTAGTTCGATCATGATCGTACGCCTCTATTAAATTCAACTTCAAGTCTTCGCGAGTACTTGCCCATTGAAAAACAAAAAATAAAATATATCACTGCAACAAAAAGATAAGCTTCAACACTAAAGCCAAGCCAACTAGCATCTTTCAATGCTGATTTTGTTGTCATTAATAAATCAAAGAGTGCAATGATAAGAACTAATGAAGTATCTTTGAACATTCCAATCATTGTGTTCACTGTTGGTGGGATCACAACTTTAAGCGCCTGAGGAAGAATAATAAGTGTCATCTTTTGCCAGTATGTGAGACCAAGACCATCAGCTGCTTCGTACTGACCTTTCGGAATAGAAGCGAGACCACCACGAATAACTTCCGACATATAGGCGGCCATAAATATAATGATGGCCACCTGAGCTCTAATAAGTTTTGGAAGAATTAATCCATCAGGAAGAAAGAATGGCAACATTACTGAGGCCATGAAGAGTAATGAAATAAGAGGGACTCCTCTAATTAACTCAATATAGATAACACAGAACCCTTTTATTATTGGCATTTCTGATCTTCTTCCAAGTGCAAGGAAAATACCTAAAGGATAACTAAAGAGGATACCGATAAAAGAAAGCATCAGAGTAAGAGGTAAACCTCCCCACTTTTCAATTTCGACTGCTTCAAAACCAAAGATTCCACCTTTCATTAATAAGGCAATTAGAAGTGTGAGTTTTAACCATCTCCAGAGTAATCTTTTATTCCAACGATGAGGTTCTTTTGAATACCAAATCATTCCGATAAAGAGGATAACCGAAACGATTGGACGCCATAATATTTCTCGAGGATAAAAACCAAAGAGTATAAAAGTCGCTTTCTCTCTAATAAATGCAAGGCAAGCTCCATTGGCCTGACGACAATCAGCAGCTGTCCCTGTCCAAACACTGTCGACAAGAAGCCATTGGATAAAAGGAACACTTACTTTAAAAATTACGGTAATTAGAATAATTGATATAAATGAATTCAAAGGCGTTGAGAAGAGATTCTTCTTAAGCCATGATCCTAATTTTTCAGAATTAACACTAATCATTTCTATCTCTCCACCAATGCTACTCTTTTGTTATACCAATTCATAAAAAGAGAAGTTGATAAACTAAAGAAGAGATAAACGGCCATAATAAGAAGAACACATTCTATTGCTTGTCCGGTTTGATTCATCGTTGTGTTGGCCACAGAGACAAAGTCAGCAAAGCCAATCGCTACAGCTAACGAACTGTTCTTTGTTAAATTGAGGATTTGAGAAGTTACAGGAGGAATGATGACTCTTAAAGCTTGAGGAAGAATTACAAGGGCCATTGTTTGATTCTTAGTAATTCCTAAACTTTCGCTGGCTTCCCACTGTCCTTTATCAACACTTTGAATTCCTGCACGAACAATCTCTGCAATAAAAGCACTTGTATAAAGAATGAGACCAAAAATAAGTGAAACCATTTCTGGAGAAATAGTATAGCCACCTCGAAAATTAAATCCGCCAAGTTCAGGAGATGAAATCTCAGTAGGTGCACCACCGATGGCCCAAGTAATAAGAGGTAATCCTAAGAGAGTCAGAATCATTATTGGCCATGGATTAAATGACTCTCCTTTTTCTCTTCTCTTCTTCACACTGGCACTTCTAACAAAGAATGAAATTACAAACGCAATAAAAATGGCCAGCCAAACCCAATTCCAAACGGCATGCTCTGCAAAGACAGGAAAAACTATTCCTCTTTGTGAGAGATAGAGCTTCCCAAAAGGGTTAAGAGCTTCTTTCACACTTGGAAAGACATCAACAAAAATGGCATACCAAAAAAACAATTGCAGAAGAAGCGGAACATTCCTCACAACTTCCACGTAGGTCTTGGCCATTTTAGCTGCCAGCCAATTCTTACTCAGAAGAATAATCCCAACGAAAGTTCCAAAGATGAGAGCAAAGATATTACCAATCACTGAAACTTTAAAAGTATTTATGACTCCCACAACTAATGCTTTCCAATAAGGATCATCGCTCCAATATTCAATCGGAGGATCAGCAATATCGAAGCCTGCTTCAAGATTAAGGAAACCAAAGCCTGTGGCAATATTTTGCTTGGCCAAATTGGTCTGTGCATTACCATAGAGAATGAAGCTGAAAGTTATAATCGCAATAAGGGCCAGGGCCTGAAATGCGATGGATCTTTTTTGGGGATCACTCCAAAAAGGTATTTCTTTTGAATTACTACTCATGGCAATATTTTAGTGATTATCTAGGCTTTCTGGCAAATACGCGAAGCAAAAAAATCTTTTCCAATAGTTTCAAAAATTATAGAGTAAAGGCAGTGGAAAACTTATATAAAATTAAAATTGATAAGAATAAGATCAACTATCGCTTTAGTCATTGGATAGTTGAGAATCCACTTAAGTCAATTACCCTTTCCATCGTACTCCTCTGTGTTTTTCTTCCAGGCCTACTCAATTTTCAAGCTCGTTGGTCAAGTCGAATTTGGTTTGACCCTGATCATCCAATGCTGACCAAGCTAGATCGTTTTGAAAAAACATTTGGAAATGATCAGTACGTAAGTATTGGCCTTAGTCGTAAAGACGGGCTTTTCAATCAAACAAGCTTAGCTCTTATTCAAGAGCTCACTGAAAAGATGTGGTTTATAGATGACGTCATTCGAGTGGAATCAATGGCCAACTATAATAAGATTCAAGCTGATGGTGACGATATAAATATTTCTCGCTTTCTGGAAGATGGAAAACTTCAGTTTAGTGCTGAGGAATTGAGCTCTCTTCGTAAAAGTGCAGTTACCGATGATGTCATGCCTGAATTCTATGTAAGTAAAGACACAACCTTTACTCTCATTTTTGGATACCTCAAGCCAAGTATCGAAAAAGACCCTAACTTTGAAACAGTCATTGCCCAAACTAGAAAATTAGTGGCTGAGTATAAGGCCAAATATCCAGGTCATGAATATTATATAACAGGGGCTGCCGCTGGAAATGATTCCTTTAGAGAAATCTCTGAGTCTGATAATCAAAGACTCATTCCTTTTATGGTCCTCTTTATTTTTATTCTCCTTTATATTCAATTTCGCTCATTTATTACCATGGTCGCCCCATTAGGATTAATGGGAATTACTGTGGCAGCGACTTATGGTTTTATGGGAGAACTTGGAATTACTTTCAATTCGATGCTGGCAGCAATTCCAGGTGTCCTGCTGGCCATTTGTGTGGCCGACGCTGTTCATGTTTTTAATTCTTTCTTCCACTTTCGAACTATTGGTGAGAATTCAAAGAAATCGATTGAATTGGCGTTGATAAAGAATTTCTCCCCAACCCTTTTGACTTCAATTACCACGACAGTAAGTTTCTTTAGCATCACACTTTCTGAAATTGCTCCTATTAGAGATCTTGGTATTCTGTGCGGTTTTGGAACAATGTTTGCTTGGCTTATGACCTACACCGCAATTGGAGCGATTGTTAGTCTCTTTTCCCAAAGATTAGATAAGGGCGAGCTAAAAGTACTGAACTGGGGAAAGATAGTCGACGATAAGATAAAGCGTGATGACAATAATTATATAGCTACAAAGCTAGCAGAGTTTGTTTTTAAATTTAGATGGCCGATCATCATTATCTTCGTTGGCTTTGTAGGTATAAGTTTAAAAATTGCCCTTCAAAATGAAGTTAACTCCGATCCGATTAAATACTTTCATGAAAAGGTTCCCGTTAGAATTGCCTATGATGTCACGGCCAATAAGATGGGCGGACTGAGAGGAATAGAGTTAGTTGCTGATGCCGGTGTTGCTGAAGGTATTAAAGATCCTCAGTTTTTAAAAAGGCTAGAAGCTTATATCGCTCATATTAAAAAAGATGAGGATATCACCAAGGTTAAGAGTATTTTAGAGATCATCAAAAAGATGAATCAGGTTCTCAATCAGAATGACCCTTCATTCTATGCCATTCCAGAAAAGCAGAAGACTGTCGCAGAGATTCTTTTCTTTTATACAATGGGATTACCTGAAGGTATGAGTATTAATAATCAATTTAGCCTGGATAACAGACGCTTGAGACTGAGAGTGACATGGATGCTTGAATCTTCAAAAGAAAGTGAAGCAAAAAGTAAATGGTTAGAAGCGCAGGCCAAGAAGTTTGATCTTAATATTACATCAGAAGGAAATGCACCAATCTATCTCTCTATGAACTCTCTTGTGGTCAAGAGTTTCTTTAGAAGTATGGCCATGGCACTTTGTCTTGTTTCGATTCTTCTCTTTATAGTTTATCGCGATTTTCTGGTCAGCCTTCTCGGTATGCTCCCCAATTTGATTCCTCTGACATTTGGTGGAGCTTTGATGGAACTTCTTGATAAGCCAATTGACATTGGAACTTCTATTGTCAGTACTGTCTGCCTCGGGATTGCCGTGGATGACACAATTCATTTTATCAATAGCTATAAGAATTATCGATCTCTTGGCCATGATCCCGTCACGGCAGTTAAAGAAACATTGATGGTTACCGGTAAAGCTCTCTGCCTAACAACAGTCTTGTTGGTTGTTGGCTTTGGAAGTTTTGTTTTTGCAGATTTTGTTCCTAATAGAAACTTTGGAATGCTTTGTAGTTTAATACTCTTTTTGGCCTTAGTTACAGACCTTATCTTTTTACCGGCGATTCTCTTTGTTTCCGAAAAAAAGGAAAAGAGATCTCAAGAATTAAGTACTAATCCTTAAGCTCTCTTAAAACTTGATCGATATCTTTTGAGTTAAACTTTCTCTTCTTTTGCTTAGCAATCTTACTCGGATCATTTTTTTCTAAATAGCGAAGATAGGCCACAATATCTTTAATACGTTTGACTCTTAGGTCGATTCGAAGCGGAAACTCAGGCATTTTAGATTTAGGATTCACACTTACAGGGTTACCAATATAAAGGGCCAGTTTTTTATCAGTGAACTTCTTGGTTAAACCATTGGTGATAATCTCACCTTCACTTTTACCACCAACACCATAGGCCTGATGACACATAAAACATTGTTTAAGATAGTTTTTGAATCCCCAGTATTCAGAAGTTCCTTTCTTTACATGAGGAATAAGCTTAACGGGAGGATCTTTTTCTAAAGAAATACTCGCTACTTTATAAGGCCAGTGATGTCTTCTTCTCGCAGCATTTGTATTTTTGTAATCCTCAACCCAGATAAGATAATAAGGAGCTAAGTTCATAAGCTTCTTCTTATCTTTGAAATAACTTTTAAAAGGTGTTCCGTCAGCTTTTGCATAGGCAAGATAGGGTTCACGATTTTGAAACTTATAAACTTCAATTAAAGGCTCATAATTATAAGTAGACTTGGTCTTTATTCCAAAGCCCTTCTCCCACTGATCTTCCCCATAAACATGGTTAAGGATTTTTCTAAAGCTTATCGCCTTATATTTTTCAAGTGTTAAACTCGCAGGATTCATCACTTCAATGACATCACTTTGAAACCTACGATTCATTTCTTTGAACGATAGAACTGACTTCTTTCCCTTGAAGTCATAAAAGACAAGATCTTGAGTGGCCCATATGCTTGAATTCAAGCATAGGACCAAAATAAATAACTTACCTAACAGGTGGTGCATAGTGGAGACCGCCCTTAGTCCAAAGTGCATTAACACCTCTTTCAAGTTTTAATGGAGAAGACATTCCTACGTTTCTCTCAAAAATCTCGGCATAATTTCCAACTTGCTTAATGATATTGTAGGCCCACTTCTCATCGATACCTAGAGACTTTCCATTACCTACTGTCTTCCCTAAGAATCTTTTGATTCCTGGATCTTTTGACTTTAAGAATTTATCAACATTCTTAGAAGAGATTCCCTTTTCCTCAGCTTCAATCATGGCATAGACAGACCACTTCACAATATCAAACCACTGATCATCACCATGAGCAACAGCCGGACCTAGAGGTTCCTTACTGATAAGCTCTTTTAAAATAATATAGTCATCAGGATTCTTCGTTTTTGATCTCTCAGCAACTAAACCTGAAGCATCATTTGTAAAAGCATCACATCTCTTTTTGAAAAAGGCTTGAGTTACTTCATCATTTGATTCATAAATTACTGGCTTAAACTTAAGACGATTAGCTCTAAAGTAATCAGTTAAGTTAAGCTCCGTAGTTGTCCCCTGTTGAGTACAAATTGAAGCTCCATTAAGCTCCTTAATTGACTTGATCTTATCTGACTTTCTTACCATAAAGCCTTGTCCATCATAGAAAGTCGTTGGACCAAAATTAAGACCTAAGGCCGTATCTCTTGAGAGAGTCCAGGTTGTTACCCTTGATAACATATCAACTTCTCCAGACTGAAGAGCTGTAAATCGAGCTTGAGCACTTAATGAGATGAATTGAACTTTCTTGGCATCTCCCAATACTGCCGCAGCAACTGCACGACAAACATCAACTTCTAGACCAGACCAATTCCCTTTTGAATCAGGTGCCGAAAAACCTGCAACCCCTTGGGTAACTCCACACTTCACCTTCCCTCTTTTCTTCACATCTTTTAGAACAGACTTTCCAAAAGCAGAACCTGTGGCCATAAGACCTAAAACCAAAAATGCTATAACTTTACGCATCAATAACTCCTAATAAAATTAATGCCTTAATTCAAACAAATTACTTGTATCTCGTCCACTCTCACTTCTACTTACAGTCGAGCCTCTAAGCTTGTCATTTTGTGAAAAAACTAACTAAACTTATACCATTCTTATTTAGGTACTATGGAGAGAACCATGAAAAAGCTAATTGTAGCTCTTTTTTTAACACTAAGTGTCTCGGCATTTGCTCAAGACTCACAAACAGAAAGATTCCTTTTAGATCAAGTTTATAGAAATACGGACATGAATGTTCGCATTGAAATCATTAAAACAATGAGAACTTATGCTTCTGATAATGATATCGAAAGAGCATTATTAAATATTGTTTCTGATGCAAGAGAACTTGTTCCCGTAAGACAAGAAGCTGCAAGAAGCTTAAGTGCTGTGGCCAGCAACTCAACAGTAAAGCGTGCTCTTACCCAAGCTCACGATAGAAGTACTGACATTGATTTACGTTCAACTATTTTAAGAAGTCTTTATAAGGTAGCTCCATCTGATTCAAAAATAAGAAGAGTTCTTATTAACAACCTTATCCAAAATCATGATATTAGAATTCAAAAAGCTTCGGCCTTTGGACTTATGAATGCTATTAATTCTTCAAGTGATGCTAGAGATATGATCAATGTGGCCATGTCTCCAATGAAGCACAACGAAGTAAGAGTTGAAGTTATTAAAACTCTATATAACTCTCTTGGAAGAAGTGAAGTTGTAAGAGCTCTAGAAAATATTTCAGCAAATGTAAGCGATCAAGCTTTTGTTAGAGCTGCTGCAGTGAGAGTACTTTCAGCAACTCCAACAAATAGAAATAGAAGAAACTTAATGTACAACTTAGTGGCCAATGACTTCAACGCAATTGTTAGAACTCAAGCAGCTGCTGGACTTAAGTTTAAACTAACTGAAACTGATGTTCGTTGGTTAAGACTTTCTTCTCAGCCAGGAACTCGTGCTGAAAGAAACCCGTTCGAGTTATAATCGAAATTTTCAATTTAAATAGTGAAGCCCCAGAAATGGGGCTTTATGCCACCTCAGAGGTGAAATCAGCAAACATAATAGATGCCGGATGAACATTTAAAGCTCTTGCTATAACAATTGACCTCTGCTTTCCAATCTCTACTTTATCATTTTCAATTGAACTTATATTAGCTTGAGATATCCCTGTTTCTTCAGCAAGATTTACTTGTGTCCACCCTTTTAGCTCTCTGAGTGTCTTAATCATCTCACCTGGGGTCATTTGTATAGATGTACCAGCTTCAACAAAATCATTCTTCTTAATACGCATATTAAACCTCACCATACTTATGAGCTGTTACTTTTAGGACATATATTTCTTTAACACTCCTATCCTCTTTATAAACAACCCGATACTGTATATTCAATCTAGAAGATCGACATTCCCTCAAATCACCTTTCAATTTTTCATCTTTAAATCCTGAAAAGTTTTTAAGGTTTTTAGAACCACCATTTTTTATAACTTCAACCCAAGCCTTATATTTCCTTTGAACTTGAGCTGGCGTCTTCTTCAGTTTCTTAGCAATGTCCTTCGCTTCGTAGACTTTCCACATAACTTCACTATATATCATTTTTAAAATATCTCAAGTTTAATATATAACATTTATAGAATATAAAATCTCACAAGTTAATGTAATCACTAGATTCTCGAATAAGAGAATGAATAATCTTTTACAATTCCCTTCGAGTTGAAGTTGATTTCTAAAGTTTTTGTCTTAGTTTCAAAGCTGGCCTTAGCAGAAGATCCGCTCACATCAAAACCAACGAGACTTGAAGAAACAAAACCTAGAACACCTGCTCCAATTCCACCACTTTGATGTCCAAAATTAGCGGCAGACTTACTATAAACCCATTGTTCTGTCTTATCTGATAATGAATTAATCATTTCTGGTGAACCTAGAGCTTTAATTACATCTGCCTTAGAAGACTTTTTTGCCACTACATATTTTTCAATTTCAACTTTAGAAAACTCTTTGATTTTACCTTCATCTTTATTTTTAGATGCACATCCGAAAACTGTACAAATTAAAAGAATGATTAGAATTGATTTAAGCATATTATCTCCTTTACTTATATTCCTGAAAGGAGACTATTGAAACTTTTTGACTATGTAATAATCAAAATATGATTATTTCATAAATGAATTTCTCTTTTGAGAAATCTGGAATATTTCTCAGAGCACTTCATACATTTTAAATTTTTCTCTCTTCGCTTCTTTCTTAAATCCAACATTTCCGCTCTAAACTTATTTTTTAGAAAATCTGGGCATTGTGATTTATTAAAAGACTCATTTGGAGTGATTCCGTCTAATGAAGAATGAGGAATTATATAGTTATATTGATAAACAAATTTATAAACAAGCCTATAAAAGCTACTCAAATCCTTAGGTTCCTTGAAGAGGTACTTTTGCTTAAATATTCTAAAAACGGCTTCTACCATGGAGTTAGAAAACCGTATCTCTTTCTTGGCGATGATTTGTTTAATACCTTTACCTAGTAATAGTTTTCGGGGTTTCCCTCCAGTATTCTCTCTCCCATCATCAGTTAATAGGATACCTTTAAATTCAGGTGAAATATTAAAAGATTTTATTAAGGTTTTATATGTGAGCTCCATACTCTTATCTTGACTCACTTTCCAACCTACGATCATCCTAGAATAATTATCAATTACTAGTTGAAGATAAAGCTTTTGCCCCTCTATAGTCTTTACCTCAGTAATATCTATGTGCCATATCTCGTTAATGTTCTTTGCTCTAATCCCAGTTTTATATCTTTTTCTCTTATGCTTAAATAATCCTCTTTTTACACCATAAAGTTTCATATACTTGTACCAGCTATCAAGTGAACAAGTTAAAATTTTCTTTCTTTTACAATAGAACATCAAGCTCTTAGTGGAGAACTTCTTGAAGTGCCTAGCTTTTGCAAATTTTATTAGTGTAGATTGTTCTTCTAAAGTTAATTGATTAGACTTCGAAATATTACATTTTTTTACTTCTGAATATACACATCCTATTTTTTCAGTCCTCCAGCGATAGTATTGTGTTGGTGATACACCTAAAATAGAGATTATCCTCTTTATAGGTAATACATTTTTAAACTCTTCAACGAGATTTACGACATAACTTCTATTTGCTTTTGATTTAGGATCAAAAAAACATGAGTTTTTCAAAACTTCTTTTGTACATTTTCTTAAAATTATATTTATCGCTTTAAGTTCTTTACTCTCTTTTCGGTAAGAACTTATTGCTTGCTCTATTAATTTTTCTTTTGAAACTTTTTTCTCTGGCCTGGAGTTCTTAAGCCAGTAGTTTATTGTTGTTCTAGGAATTTTCAGTTCAGGAAATAAGTTTCTATTTCCTGTTTTAATTATCATATTTTTGATAGCCGGATCATATTTACGATAGCCCAAATAAGCCTCCTTTATGGAAGAGAAAGTTTGACGAAAATTCGTCACAACACTTTCGAATATTCGGATTTTTCGGTTAATTATGAGATTTGTTTAATAATTTTAAGATAATATAAGTAAGTTTAAGGATGATATTCTGTAAAACTGGATAATAAGCGGTTCAACTTCTACCAACTCCTCCAAGAGGAAATGGCGATGAAAAATAGATATAGATTTCTGTTAAAGCTTGGTTAAGATAATTGAGATAAATTTTTACTATCGAGATAAGCTTTAATATGAATGAAAACATAAATTCACTTATATTAAATTTATCCCAGAATGAATATTAAAAAGAGTCTATAATGAGTAAGCCTCAGCCATTAACAATTGGTTATTAAAGAGTTATCGAAATTAATCATCACATTAAAACAAGCTTTGCTGAGCAACGAAGTCATCTTTACTTCTTATACTAGAGTTTACTGTTTCAATGTCATTTTTATCATCCATCTGCTCACTTGAACTTAGAGGCTCATATACATAGACATCTAGATCAGGAAGATCTTCAAAGTATTTATTAATAAGAGGCTTTACGTCAGACCATTGTAAACCACCTAAGCCACAACCTAGTGGAGGGAAAGCTATAGAGCTTATACCCATTGATGAATAGTTTTGGGCCAAATAATTTAAACCTTCTTCAATATCTTTAAGCTGAGATTTCTGCTTCCAGTGCCTCTTAGTCGGAAAATTAAGAATTTGAGAAAAATCATCTTCCCATAAGTATGGATGGCCAGGCTTCAATTCGCCTGAAGAACACTTCTCCATATAGTCAGAAAACATATTAGGAAACTTTGCCTTAAACTTTAAAGCTAAGCCTTTTCCCATAACTCCCACACAGTTCACTGGGTTTGTAATAACCTGTGCAGAAGAATTAAATATATTCCCTGTTTTATATATAATCATAATTCAAAAATAATATGCGTTTGCATTTACATATACACCACAATTGATAGAGTTTGCAGACTTTATACTAGATACTGTTGTTTTTACACCATCATCGTAACAAATTACGCATTTTAAATGCTCTAACCCTATGAAATCATATACTAAAACTTCAGACTGCTTTTTTCGTTTTATCTCTGCATCGTGAGCATACTTTACTGTATTCACACTCTTAGAATCAATCAACTCTAAACTTTCAATATTCAAATATTCTATACTCTGAGTATTTCCACTTCGAGCATTCCCATCTGTAATCACACAATCATAATCTTCTAATAAGTCTGAGCTGAACTGAAGAAATACAAACTCACTATTACGGCTCTGCAAAGAAGCAACCATAGGCGTCTTTTTACCAAAGTAAAAAGGAACGTAATTATGAAGGGGCTCTCCTGTGCAAGCAAGGGTCTTAGCCTCCCTACCTTCTTGAACTGAAGGATTTGAGATATCCTTATAATAGATAGAATGAGTAGATAAACTATTTTTAGAATAAATTCTTGAATTAGAAAAAATAGAAGTAAGATTGCTAACATGAGTAAGGTGAAGCAAATCACCTAACTCATATTTTTCACGAATTTTCTTACTTAACGACATATTATAATATATTTAACTACATTCTAAATGGCTCTTCAATCATTAAAAAAATCTTTCAATATTCAAGGATGAATATGATAGAATTAGCATTATGAACTTAGCAATGACCGTGCCAGCATCTTTTGGACACGAAAACTTTTTAAAAAGTGTCCGAATTTTGTCCAAAAATTCAAAAAATTATCGTTATTCTCGAAATAATCAAAATTTGAGTTTTGGTCAAGCAACTCAGCAAGTTTCTAATATATTAGAATTTAAGAAGAAAAAAGAAATCAAAACAAATTCTCAAAAAAGCCGTGCAAGTTATTACAATCCTAGTACAGGAAGATTCGTGTCTGAAGATCCGATTGGGTTTGCTGGTGAAGATAGCAACCTATTTAGATATGTTGAGAATAATCCTGCAAAATATGTAGACCCGCATGGATTGAGATCAAGATCTGAAATTTGGTTTAAAAATGAAGTAGAAAGAATTAGAAAGGAAATTTTTTCTATAAATTTAGATATAATTGCAACACAAAAGTTAATTGACTTCAAAAGAAAGTGTGGTTTTGATACAAGTTCATTAGAAAACACTTTAAAGTCTCTTAGAAGTAGAAGAACGGCGTTAAAAGAATCTGAAAAAACGTCAAGAGCAGAATTGGCTAAAGCTACTGCTTATGCTGACTCTATATGTAACAACAAAGGAAAAAATAGAAGAGACCTTGATTTCGGAAAAACTACTAAATGTGAAGCACTCCTAGGAGGGCCTTATGCAAAGTAAAATATTAAAAGCAGTTAGCCTTACACTAACTATTACAACTATTTTTTCAACATATACTGCTTTAACTCTTTACACTAAAAAAAGTGAAATAGAACTAGTCTGTAGGAACGACATGGAATTTATGTTAGCCAGCATTATAAAGGGAGAATCAGAAAAGGGGATAAGAAAAGCTTTACTTGTAGGTATTCCACCAATTACTGCAACAGATGATCTTATTGAATTTTCAAAAAAAAATAATCGAACTTTCTATAAAATTATATTAGATCAAGGACCATCTTCTAATTCACCATATGAGTTATATACAAATGAGTTATCAGAAAAAAGGAAAGAGATATCGAATAAATATCCTGAATATCAATTCTGATCTGTGCTGCTCACCAATCCGGCATCTTGAGGATACTACACATTCGCTATCCAAAAATTGATAATCAATGTTATAATTAAATCATGTTAGCTACTTTCCCTACTACATCTGATTTTCGGGCTCCGGATTACAATCCTAGTTCTGGTATGTTTGTGTCTGAAGTTCCTATAGGGTTTAAAGGTTCTAATACTAATCTATTTAGCATGGCCTCAAACACACCTACAGTTTTTATTGATCTACAGGTCAAGCAAAAACATTGCCTGTTGTTGGAGGACCTGGCTTGACGGATATTTGTAAGGTTTTTAACTAACTTGATATTGCAAACTTGGAAAGAAATATTACTAAGTTTCTAACTACTCCTTCCGATAAGTAATTAAAAAGAGGAATTAGAGATGAAAACCTTTTTATTAGTTTTATTTATAAGTCTAACTACTACAACATTTTCTAATGAACTAGGAACCGTTAATGCTTCTTACTTAGATGATGAGACACTTAAGAATAGTACGTTAAAACTACATATGTTTGAAACAGAAGAAACAAACAAAAGTGAAGTAAACTTCAGTTTTTTTGACATGCACACTGGCCAGGACTTCTATTTTGCAATTCACAAAAATGATCTTAATAAACTCATTATCTTTAAGAATGATCTTAAAAATATAAGCACAAGCTATTCCGGCTACTGGGTTCAAGATAAATTCAAAATTATCAGAGATAAGAAAAATATAAATATTGGAATTAAAAATAACTTTTATATTTTAACTTTTGAAGAATATCCTTCTAAAGTAAAAAATGAAAAACCAAAGAGTATATATCTCTCAAAGCAAATACTATCCGAGATCTCAAAAATTTTAAAGAAAAAAGGATATAGAGATATAGCATCAGCACCTTAGTCGTTTTTAAATAGATACTATATTAATGTTCCTATTTTGAAGTTTTCTAGACGATATATTTGTTATTTAGGGATATAAGTTCTATCTTCTGATTTGTAGTAAATGTTTAGTAAAATTGTTCAATTCAACCTCCATTGAGTAATACTAAAAATCAGACACTTATAAATCTATTATCATTAATTTGCATTTTTACGAATCCTTTGATTGAATAACTATATCCGAAACACCCTTTTCTAGTCGGATCTCCAAATATTTAGAAGAATTTAAACCTTTTCTAAGGAGATCCATCCCTATGAGTAAAAATGAAGATTACAGGCCTCAACAAAAAGGCTACAATAAAGAAGATGAAGCACATTCATCACTGACCTTTCCTTGTTTTCACGGACACTATTCTAAGCAGCAAGACAGTTTTTTATTCTATACTCCACTGGGCTCACATATCCAAGTGAAGAATGCATTCGCTCTCGATTGTACCAATTTATATACTTAAATATTTCTCTC
>JAAEST010000005.1 GCA_024229115.1 Oligoflexia bacterium | reverse complement strand
TTGATTTTTATATCAGCTTTGTTTCTGAGAGAATCGAGCCAGTTATTGAAAAACTCACTTTTTTTAATGTCAACCAGGTTTTTTCTAATCTGATTTTTCTCTTTTTCAAAATCTTCTTCAGAAGGTATTTCGGTTTCCTTCAGATTAACAATAAAGTTTTTATTCTCATTGCTAAGTGTCGTGTGCGGAGAACTTTCGTTGAGAGATAAGACGGGACTGCGGTCGGTGGCTCTTATCTTCATGCCTGGAATAAACCCCTGATTCAGAGGGAAAAGACCCGTTTCTTCAATCTTAAGATTGTTCTTCTTTGCCAGCTCGGAAAAAACCTTTCCTTCCGATAGTTGATCTAAATATTCCTGAGCCTTTTTGTCGGCCAGTTCTGAGCTTTTTTGCTCCTTGATAAATGATCTGACTGAATTTGAAACCTCCTCAAAGGTAGGAAGGTGTTCTTCTTCTCTGTCGAGAATTGTCAAAACAAAGACACTCCCCTGTGTTTCCAGGGCATTGCCTATTTCACCTTTTCTCATGGAAAAAGCAGAATTAGATAGCTCAGGATTTATAGCAATGGGATTGTTCTTTTCGTCCTTGCTGAAAAAGTCAGTATCACTAACCTCAAATCCCTCTTTGGATGCTGTCTCTTTTAGTGAAGTTTCGTTCTGGACAGAAAGGTCAGCCAGTTGTTGGGCTTTTTGCGAAGCCATCATTTTTGACTTCTCAGAAGTAACCGTTGTTATGATCCTTGGTTTAACCTCTTCAAGAGATTGGGTGCTGGCCTCTTTTATATCCGTTACTTTGATGATGTGAAATCCAAAGGTACTTCTTACGACTTCACTGACGCCACCGGCTTCCATGGAAAATGCAGCTTCTTCAAATGATTTTACCATACGTCCTTTGCTGAAATACCCAAGATCTCCGCCACTATCGGCATTTGATGCGTCTTCGGAAAATTCTTTGGCAAGAGCGGCAAAATCTGCCCCCTTTAAGGCTTTATCTCTGATTCCGTTTATCTTATTTCGTTTCTCCTCAATACTTGCAGAGTCGTCGTCTTTCGATGTCTTTATCAGAATATGACTTGCCTTCACCTCTTTTCCTTTTGTGAAATTTTCCAGGTTGTTGTTGTAATATTCTTCTGCTTCTTTATCTGAAACCTTAATCTTGGAAACAAAATCTTGAGGTTTCAGGCGAAGATAACCAACCTTTACCTTTGTCGGCAAGTTGAACGCTTCACTGTTATTGTTGAAATAATCCCTGGTTTCTTCATCAGACATATCTACCAAAAGATCGG
>JAAEST010000004.1 GCA_024229115.1 Oligoflexia bacterium | reverse complement strand
TTCACTAAAAGCGATAAAATCAATCGCGCATTAAACGATATTCTCCGAGGTTAAAATGAAAAAATCCCAACTAAAGGCGACACTTAGACCTATTGTAAAAGAATGTATTACAGAGATACTCTTAGAACAGGGTCTTCTTTCTAATATTATTTCTGAAGTAGTAAAAGGATTACAGCCTATCCACACACAGCCGTCCGTTGCGGCTCCAAGTAAACAGTTAGTATTTCAGCAGCAACAACTGGAAGAGCAAAGAATGCAACTTGAAACAGACAGGCAGCGACAACTAAAAGAACAAAAAAGAAAGCTATTAGACGCAGCTGGTTTTAAGACAGATGTCTTTGCTAACACAGAGCCAATTCAAGGTGGCATCACAACTGAAAGTAAAGATCCATCAAATGGCCAATCCGGTGCCCTATCTGGTGTAGCCCCAAATGATCCCGGTGTCGACATAACCGGTATTATGGCTCTTGGCGGAAGAGACTGGAGCAAGATGATATAGGAGTTATTATGTCAAGTAAAAAACCTATTAGAGTTGAAGTCCGAGCTAAATATCCCGATGAACCAATTGAAAGAATGGTAAAACGTTTCAGTAGAAAAGTAAAAAAAGAAAGAGTTATAGAACTTTTTTTAGAAAAAAGAACTTATACAAAACCATCAGTAACTCGCAGAATAAAAGAAAAACGCCGACAGAAGACGCTACAAAAGTTAAATAAAAAAAACCAAGTTGGGACGACTAGTTAATATAAAAGGTATTTCTTTATTTAATAGACTAATTAAGATAGTAAAGAAGGAGTAGAATATGTCCTCTATGCTGGAGCAAGCAATTATTGACGCCGATCAATTAAAAGAGACGGCCAAAAAGACCGCTGAAGAAGCAGTAGTTGAAAAGTATCAACACGAGATCAAGGAAGCGATTAATAAAATTTTAGAGCAAGATGAGCCTGATCTCGGCCTTGAAGAAGAAACAGATACAGCCGGAATGATTATTGATCCAGAAGGCAATCTAGAAGTTATAGAGGAACTGCCAGCAGCACAGACAGCTGATATGGAAGAAGTAGTCGAAATTGATCTTAACAAACTGGAAGAGATGATGGCCGCAGAGCTAGAAGAGGGCGAACTTGATGCCGCTGATATGCTCCAACGCGAACAAGTCGCTGAAGAACTTGAGGCGTTAACGGAAGATGATGAAGAAGTTGATTTAGAAGAGAGTGATCTTTTAGAATTAACAGAAGAAGAGGATCTGGAAGAAGAGATTGAGCTTGATGAAGAAAATTTAGCAGCCGTTATTGCTGAAATGCTCGGCGCCAAAACAGAAGAGCTTGAAGAAAACGAAGAAGTCGTAGAAGAGAGCGACGAAGCAGAGTTGGAAGAAGAGAAAGTAGAATTACAAAAAGAAACAAAACTGCTTAATAGTAAAAACAAGCGTCT
>JAAEST010000003.1 GCA_024229115.1 Oligoflexia bacterium | reverse complement strand
CTTTCCACTCATGTGAAAAGATACCCAAATGTACTACATCGTGATATTCAGTCCCATTGAAGAAAGCATCTCGATGAGTACCTTCAACTTTAAAGCCAAATTTGGAGTGTAATTTCACTACTGGTTGATTGAAGCCTAAAACCTCACAGCGTAATTTGTGCAAACCTAATTCAGTAAATGCGTGCTCTAGGGCCCGATATTCCATCAAAGATCCGGTACCTCTTACCGCGTTGGGCGACGCATAGAATGCCCAAGAAGCGATTCCAGGAATTCGATTTATATCTGTAAATCCAACAACCCCAGCTGGCTCTCCATTTAACTCAGCTAAAAAATACTCTTTTGAACTATCCTTGCACATGCTAGAAAACCATGACTTATGCTCATCCATAGTGATTTCATGAGAGGTGTACATGTTTTTTCTAACATCTGGAGAGTTTCTCCAAGCGAGAATTTCTTCTAAATCGCTTTCTTCAAGTAGCCTAAATTTAATCACTCTTTTTTTCACGACAAAAGCTCTCCATTGTTTGAACGACCTTATTCGCACCGAAGCCATCAACTTCAAAATCACTAAAAGGTTTGATGT
>JAAEST010000002.1 GCA_024229115.1 Oligoflexia bacterium | reverse complement strand
TCTCCAATTTTTATAATCATGATTCTTTGGAAATTGGTCATGAGCATAAAGGTTGTCGGTCGTGTAGTTCGCCTTCTTTTCCACCCGGGCAAATCTCGTTTTTCTCTTTCAACATATTGGCGCATCTCTCTTTCAATCAAACGCCATATTAGTAGTGAAAGCAGAAGAACTAAGCCAAGAACCTCTATGCGTTCCGGCCGCTTCAAAAATATACTGTTTACGATTACAGGGTCTTTAAGAAAGCCAAAGTTCTGCTCTATGCCGTATTGATCCTTGTAAGCTTTTAAGATCTCTTTAGCGTCATAACTATCTTTTCCCTCTTTGGCAACATTGGTAAGCATCACAAAGCAACCCGCTTGTTGTCTTAACTTTGAAACTGATTTTTCATCTTCTGTGATGCTTGCTAAAAGTCCATAGCGCATCTGTTTAACTTCGGGAATACCGCCCTTGGGCCGTCCTATTTTATACTTTGGTCTTTGTTCAATCTGTGAATCTAAAACATAATATTTACACTTCGTCTTGCTAAGTTCTTCTTGTGCAGCTTGTACATCAGCAAGACAAAAAAAGTCTTTTTTATAAACTGCCTTGCATTGATCTTCCAAGGCCTTTCGATCTGCTTTTAACTCTCGATCGATGCGCTTTTGACGACGCTTATCATG
>JAAEST010000001.1 GCA_024229115.1 Oligoflexia bacterium | reverse complement strand
TAAGCATTTCATTAGCGGCAGCAGATACAGGAGATTCCGCCTTTTCATCTTTTATAAAATCACCAAAAGCACTATCAGCGCTTTCTCCCACTGTTCTATCAAGAGAAATTTGATGTCTTGAAATTTTTAACACCCTTCTGGCCTCAGACACAGAGATTTTTATTTCCTTTGCCATCTCCTCAATACTAGGTTCTCTACCGTTCTCTTGCAATAATTTTTTTGAAACATTCCTTATTTTGCTCATTGTCTCAATCATATGTACCGGTATTCGGATCGTTCTTGCTTGATCCGCAATCGAGCGAGTTATAGCCTGCCTTATCCACCAGGTAGCATAAGTGCTGAACTTGTAACCTCTTCTATATTCATACTTATCAACGGCTCTCATTAATCCAGTATTTCCTTCCTGTATGAGATCCAGAAAACTGAGACCACGATTTCTGTATTTCTTTGCAATGCTTACTACCAATCTCAAATTTGCACTGGAAAGGTTTCTCTTCGCAATTTCATGTTCTTTATAAATTCTTTCGATGGATTCAACTCGTTGGCTTAACCGTTCAGGCGTCTCGTGCACCAACTCCTCATATTCACTTAGCTCGGATTTCAAGTCTCGTAATTTTACCTTCATCTTGTCGCGTTTTTCACATAATACAATCTGTTTCTTTACACTATTCATTCCAGAAGAAATTTCCTGCAGTCGCTGCATTATTGGCTGAAATCTTTTAGTACGTATGCAAAGTTCTTCAATAATTGCAGCGCCTTTTCTCTGACGGTTTCTAACATTTTTAAGAAGCCTGTATCTGTCTTTTGCAGATGTTCTTTTAAGTTTTAACTGTCCATAATCCTCTTTATTTTTCTTTAAGATTGTTCTTAATGCTTTTGTATGTACCGGGAATTGTTTCAGAAGCTTTTCTTTTTGATTATCGAATTCGATATTAATTGCTAAAGTACGATCAAAAGGTAAATCACCATTAGCGATGTCTTCCAGTATCTTAACACTAACCTCTTGTGAAAAGTCAGATTTAAGTATTTTCCTATGATAGCCTTTTCTCGTAATCTCTATTTTCTTGGCTAATGCGATCTCTTCACTCCGTGATAATAGAGGAATAACTCCCATTTGCGTTAAATACATTCTTATGGGGTCGTCAATCTTTTCCGAAGCACCTGCCACGACACTTATTTTTGCTTTTACATCTTCTTTTGATTCGTCATCATCTGTCGCATCACGAGCTTCCGCTTCAGATTCTTCTATAAGTTCGATTCCCAGTTCGTCCAGCATTATCAACGTTTCATCAATCTTACCAGGCTGAATTAAAGTGTCATCCGGTAGGATATCGTTTAATTCTTCGTAAGTTAAATATCCTTTTTCCTTACCCTTTGCTACAAGT